>NZ_SBIM01000021.1:0-48760 GCF_004348885.1 Bacillus sp. CBEL-1
GCTAACGTCATAGAAGCAAGCTTCTAATCAGTTCGCTCGACTTGCATGTATTAGGCACGCCGCCAGCGTTCATCCTGAGCCAGGATCAAACTCTCCGAAGAAATGTTTGACTTGCTCATAAAAGTTTTAAAAAATTAACGTTGACGTTTGTCGCTTTGTTCAGTTTTCAAAGTTCAAATTAATAATAATGGAGCGGGTGATGAGAATCGAACTCACGACATCAGCTTGGAAGGCTGAGGTTTTACCATTAAACTACACCCGCATATGGCGCGCCCGAGAGGAGTCGAACCCCTAACCTTTTGATCCGTAGTCAAACGCTCTATCCAATTGAGCTACGGGCGCATTTTTTTAATTTCATTCACCGCTTCGTTAGCGACTTAACTATCTTATCATCTTCACTCTCAAGTGTCAACACCTTTTTTTATTTTTTTTGGTGCGGCCGAGAGGACTTGAACCTCCACGGGTTATTCACCCACTAGGCCCTCAACCTAGCGCGTCTGCCATTCCGCCACGACCGCTTAAATAAAAAAGGTTAAAGATAAAAGTGCGGGTGAAGGGACTTGAACCCCCACGTCATAAAGACACTAGATCCTAAGTCTAGCGCGTCTGCCAATTCCGCCACACCCGCATGTGTGTGTATTTAAAATGGTGAGCCATGAAGGACTCGAACCTTCGACCCTCTGATTAAAAGTCAGATGCTCTACCAACTGAGCTAATGGCTCTTGATGGCTGGGCTAGCTGGATTCGAACCAACGCATGACGGAGTCAAAGTCCGTTGCCTTACCGCTTGGCTATAGCCCAATCAAGAAAGAAATGGCGGTCCCGACGGGAATCGAACCCGCGATCTCCTGCGTGACAGGCAGGCATGTTAACCGCTACACCACGGGACCATCCATATAGATGATATACAACTAAAATATGGAGGATGACGGGATCGAACCGCCGACCCCCTGCTTGTAAGGCAGGTGCTCTCCCAGCTGAGCTAATCCTCCGGAATTAAATCATGAATTCTTCAAACAAGTATGACCCGTACGGGATTCGAACCCGTGTTACCGCCGTGAAAGGGCGGTGTCTTAACCACTTGACCAACGGGCCATTATAAAATGGCGGAGAAGGAGGGATTTGAACCCTCGCGCCGCTTACGCGACCTACACCCTTAGCAGGGGCGCCTCTTCAGCCTCTTGAGTACTTCCCCATTTTCATGGCTCCACAGGTAGGACTCGAACCTACGACCGATCGGTTAACAGCCGATTGCTCTACCACTGAGCTACTGTGGAATAATGTTATCAGACTCATTAAAATTTACTATATTTTGACGGTTTTGTCAATATGTTTTCGAAGAAATATTTAAGCACTTTTGAGTGCTTTATAAATTTATCATATGAATTTTCCATAGTCAAGGACTTACTCTATTTTTTTTAACATTCCATTACAATAACCGCAGCGATATTTTTGTAGCTGAATCTTTCGCTTTCTCGTATATTTAATCTTGCAACCAGTGCACTGATAAAGATGTATTGGACTATTTTGCTTCTTTTCTATGTTTTTCGCAAGCGGTTGGCAAAATCTTGGAGCGTTTACTTCTTTCATTAATTGACGGAAATCTCGATCCCGATGTCGATATCCTTTACCTTCTAAGTGCAAATGGTAATGACATAGCTCATGTTTAATAATATTAACAACTTCTTCTTGACCATGTTCTTCATAGTGACCATAGTTGATTTCAATATTAGAGTTATGAACCAGATACCTCCCACCCGTTGCTCTTAAACGTCTATTAAAATAAGCTTTATGGAAAAAAGGTTTTTGGAAAAACTTCATTGATATTTCTTCTACTAATTGCTGCAATTCATTGTTCTCCATTTTCTTCCCCCCTTGGTATCACCTGACTAGCATGCCTTGCATACATTTAATATTACATTATTTTTATACACTTATATAAAAGGAGCGAATGCTGTGATGCCGATGTGGTTACAAAGACAAATGCAGCGTGCTTACTTACAGAAAGATTGTGCACAAATTCGATTATTAAACCAATGCTGGTTTTTTTACCGTAAAAACCACTCTTCAATGGACTAACTTCTACAACAATAGAGAAATCGCCCTGACTTTAATGCCAGAGCGATTTTTCTGATGGATTTACGAAGTAGCTTTTGGAGAAATCATTGTCAATGAAACTCTTCCTTTAGCCACATCTACATCTTCTACCCAAACAGTTACTACATCTCCGACAGAAATTACGTCTAACGGATGCTTTACATACTTAGTTGTTAATTTTGAAATATGAACAAGACCGTCCTGCTTTACACCGATATCTATAAACGCGCCAAAATCTACTACGTTACGCACTGTTCCTTCAAGTTGAAGACCTTTTGATAAATCTTCAAGCTGTAAAATATCTTTCTTTAGGAGTGGTTTTGGCAAATCGTCTCTGGGGTCTCTACCCGGCTGTACCAAAGCTTGAATAATATCTTTTAAAGTAAACTCTCCAACTCCTAGCTCTTTTGAAAGATCTGAGACAGATAAGCTATTTAATGCTTGTTTTAATTCATCTGTTCCAAGAGCATCATAAGTCAAATTCAATTTACCTAACAATTCGTTAACGTAGCCATAACTCTCAGGGTGAATACTTGTTTGATCTAACGGCTCTTGACCATCAATAATTCGCAAGAAGCCAATACATTGTTCATATGTTTTAGCCCCTAATCTCGGAATCTTCTTTAACTCTTTTCGACTTTTAAGCTTTCCGTTCTCTTCTCGATAGCGAATGATGTTTTGAGCAACCGTCTTATTCAAACCTGACACATATTGAAGCAAAGAAGAAGAAGCTGTATTTACATTGACTCCTACTTGATTTACTACTGTCTCCACAACGAACGTTAATGAATCATTTAGCTGTTTTTGAGAAACATCATGCTGATATTGTCCAACGCCAACGGATTTCGGATCTATTTTGACAAGCTCAGCAAGCGGGTCTTGTAACCTTCGCCCAATTGAGACTGCGCTTCTTTCTTCTACCTGAAAGTTCGGAAATTCATCTCTAGCAATGTCTGAGGCAGAGTAAACGCTAGCGCCCGCTTCATTCACAATTAAATAAAAGATATTTCTAGGCTGCTGCTGTAGAATCTCTGCGATGAACTGCTCTGTTTCTCTAGAAGCTGTACCGTTTCCGATTGCTACCATCTCAATTGAAAACTTTTCAATAATTTCAATGATTCGCTTTACACTTTCTTCTTTTTTGTTAACGGGAGGATGCGGGTAAACAACATCAATTTTGAGTACTTTTCCTGTTTCATCAATAGCTGCCAACTTACATCCAGTTCGATATGCAGGATCTACAGCTAAGACAACCTTTCCTTTTAGAGGAGGTTGAAGAAGTAGCTTTCTCAAATTTTCAGAAAAGATATGTATAGCTTGTGCTTCAGCTCTCTCTGTTAGGTCTTTTCGAATTTCTCGTTCAATAGCAGGAGCAATTAGGCGCTTATACGCATCCGCAATAGCTTCTTCTACTAATAAGACAACAGGTGACTTCGTATTTTTAATAAACCCTGTTTGGATATATCTAAGAATACCTTCTGGAGATACATTAATAGATACTTTTAATACCCCATCTTTTTCTCCTCTATTCATGGCTAACACGCGATGAGGAACAATCTTGGTTACAGATTCCTTATAATCGTAATACATTTCATAGACGTTTTTTTCATCTTTTTCATGGGCTTTAGCTTCAGTTTCAATCACGCCATGTTTAAAGGTATAGTCTCGAATCCACTGACGATAGGAAGGTTCATCGGATATAATCTCTGCGATGATATCTAGAGCACCTTGAATAGCATCTTCGACGTTATCGACGCCTTTTTCCTTAGATACGTATAGCTTTGCTTTCTCCTTAACTGTTTCTAAAGGAAATGTTAAAATCCATTGAGCAAATGGTTCTAATCCTTTTTCTTTTGCAACAGTTGCTTTCGTTCTTCGCTTTTGTTTGTAAGGTCTATATAGATCTTCTACTTGCTGTAACTTTGTTGCTTTCACAATTCTTGTAGCAAGCTCATCGGTTAATTTCCCTTGTTCTTCAATTAAACGAATAACCTCTTCTTTTCGGTTATTTAAGTTTGTTAAGTAGGTCCACTCATCTAAAATTGTTCGAATTTGCACTTCATCAAGAGAGCCTGTTTGCTCCTTGCGATACCGAGCAATAAATGGAACTGTATTTCCCTCTTCAATTAAGTCGATTACATTCTTTACTTGTTTTAAGGACAGGTTTATTTGATTACTTACATGCTTCATTACATCAATTGTTTGCACTTTTGCTATGGCCGTCAACTCAATCTCTCCTAGCAATGTTTTCTTTTAATTGTAACAAAACTCACATGTATTAGCACATGTGAGTTAAATTTTTACATCATTAGCTTGTCGGTAGCTCTCCCAATATGAACGTTACATCGTCTTTATGAGAGGATAATTTTGCTTTGAGCTGAGCAGATAGTTGTTCAATGTTCATTCGAGAACCAAAGAAAGCTCTAACTTCTTTTAAATCTAATCCATCTGTATGAATTAAAAACTGTGAGCTAGGTTCATATGAAAAAGTCTGAACCTGGATTTTTTGTTTTCGACCTGATAAAAATCCTTTTACAGGTAAAGGATACGTAAGCTTTCCGTCTGGGGCATATAGATAAAATCGAATATTGCCTACGTTTGTGTATGAAAACTGCCTACTGCGCTTATCAAATTTCAATAGAGCAACAGCGGCGCCTCTTGTTCCTTTAGTCACATCATTACACAGCATCATTAAATCATCGAGCTCAAGATTATAATTTTGCTTTGCAGTTTCAATGACAGCATCGGACGCTATTTTCGCATGTTCACCGCTTCCTAACCCATCTGCAATAGCGCATAAGAAATAATCGCTAGTTTCTTTGATATAAAAGCCATCACCACAACACGCATTTCCATCTTTGGGTGTTTGATAAGTGGCTGTTTTTATAAAAGATTGATTGGCAGATATACGATTCGTCACTTTTTATACTCCGCTTCGCTAAGATCGGTTCGGGCAGCATTTCGAAGCTTATCAAGAGCTCTTCTTTGAAGACGAGAGACATGCATTTGAGAAATACCTAATTTCTCTCCAGCTTCTTTTTGACTTAAGTTCTCAATAAATGTATAACGAATAACTTCTCTTTCTCGCTCGCTTAAAACATGTAAAATCTTCTCTAAGACCAACCTTTGGTCGGTTTTTTCATAGCCTGCTTCTTTTTCTCCAACTAAATCTAGAATAGTTACGGTACTGCCATCAGAATCCGCTTCAATGGAGTGGTCAACAGAGAGCGCTTGGTAGCTTTGCCCCATTTCCATCGTCTCTAAAACTTCTTCTTCCGTGAATCCGATATAATCAGCAATCTCTTGCACCTGAGGAGAGCGCTGTAACTGAGTTGTCAACTCTTCAACAGCTGCTTTAATTTTAGGACCTAGCTCTTTAATTCGACGAGGAACATGTACGCTCCACGTTTTGTCACGTAAGAATCGTTTTATCTCACCAATGATTGTCGGAACAGCAAACGACTCAAAGCTTCTTCCAAACGAAGGATCATATCTGCGAATTGCACCTAAAAGACCGAGCATTCCTACTTGGACAATATCCTCATGCAAGCTGCGACCTTTTGAATAACGACGTGCAATTGATTCAACAAGATTTTTATAATGAATAACGAGTTCACTTTGTGCTTCTTCATCTTGGAATTTTTGGAAACGCTCAATTCGTTCCTGAACCTGCTCTTTAGTTAATTTCATAGGTTGAGACTGTGTTTTCATCACTCTCCACCTGCTCTCTTTGCAAATACTTTGTCATCATGAGGGTAACACCTTTAGAATTCATCATTTTCACTTCATCCATGAGCGTTTCAATTAAATATAAGCCTAATCCACCTTCTGGCAGCATCTCAACTTCTTCTGCTGTCTCGTAAGGACCGATTTTTTCTTTTAACTCTTCAAAATCAAAGCTTTCACCTTTATCAACCACCATAATTTCTAAGCGGTCAGAAAAAAGGCCAAAACCTACTTTAACTTCACCGTTTTCATTTTCTTTATAAGCATGCTGAACGGCATTCGTACACGCTTCGCTTATAGCAATCTTCATATCTTCAATATCGTCATAAGAGAAGCCCATACGGTTTGCTACTCCTGACAAAGTTAGACGAATGATTGCGACATAATCTGGCTTGGCTGGAATCTTCATCTCAACAAAATCATACGGTTGCTTCATTTCACGCCACCTTCTACCTGTGAATTCACATTTAAAATATCCGTCAATCCTGTAATATCAAATAGTCTCTTTAATCGCTCAGACACGCCAACAAACCTCAATGAACCGTTATGCTTTTTACTCGCTTTTAACAGCGCAATAAAAACGCCAAGACCTGTACTGTCCATATATGAAACGTCTGTTAAATCAATTGTAATTTTAACACCGTCTTGTTCCGCTATTTCCATAAATTTCTCTTTTAAATTTGGAGCTGTATATGCATCAATTTCGCCAGCCAATGTAATACGATACTCCTGACCAGCATCTTGAACATCAATCTTTAAATTCATCGTATCTATAAACCCCCTCAGATTTCATAAACTATACATTCTTTACCCTTTATTCTTTTGAATTAAACCGCTTTTTTTAAAATAATTAGGGTAAAATCATCTCTAAGCTGAAACTCTTGTAACTTTTCTAATTCTTTAAAAACCGCCTCAACAATTTCTTGAGGTGTCAAATGCATGTATTTACGAATTAATTTTATGATGTCCAACCTTTCCAAAAATCCTTCTTCAGTTCGACATTCTGTTACACCATCCGTTAATAAGATAATCATATCACCTTCGTGAAGCTCTTTTTCATACTGTGCGTACTTCACGTGGCGATCTACACCTAAAACTAGACCTCTTGCTTCTAAATCATGAAATGTATCAGTTGAAGCTTCATAGTAGAACCCTGGTTCATGACCTGCTGATGCGTAGGTGAACAAGTTGGTTGTAGGGTGGTACGTCCCATAAAACATTGTAATAAACATGCTCGGGTCGACATTACGCTCTACAATATTATTCAAATTTTCAAGCACATAGCCTGGATTTTTCCGAGAATCTGGTAAGCTATCCATCGCATACTTAATCATCGACATACACATTGCTGCTGGTATTCCTTTACCGATTACGTCTGCAACGGCAATGCTAACACCGCCTTTATCTTCATCCACAAAATGAAAATAATCGCCATTCATCTGCTTAGCTGGTACGCTCACTGCGCCAATCTCTAAAGTATCCACATGGTCGGGAATGTTTGTTCCCAATAAATTTTGCTGAACGTTTGCAGCTACTTCAATCTCTGACCGAAGTTCCCTCTGCTTACTTTTTAACGTTTGATGTTCACGTAAGGCTAGTCCATAGCTAATCATAACTTCTAATAAAAAATCTAATGAATGCAATACTTTCTCTGGAATATCAGAATAAATTTCCTCGATTACCTCTTTATGAATACTAACGATGTCTTCTGGCGATATTTCATTTTCTAAAGATTTGCGACTTAACTTTTGTCCTTGGTATAAAACTTGCTCATCTTGTGTTTGAATATAGTTCCCCAAAATATCTCTATATAGTTGTTTCATTTCTTTATCAAAAGACATTTATTCTCCTCCTAGCGGAGCCACTTAATTGCTTTGATTTCAGTACCGTCTCCCACATTTGAGTCAATTGAAAATTCGTCCATGAGTCGCTTTACTCCGGGTAAACCTGCACCTAGTCCCCCAGATGTTGAATATCCATCTTCCATCACTTTGCGGATATCAGGAATACCTGGTCCTTCATCTTTAGCAATGATTAAAAGCCCTCGTGTAGTTGAACGGTCCAGCTTTTCAATATGAATCTGCCCTTTCCCTGCGTACAAATAAATGTTACGTGCTAACTCAGAGATGGCTGTTGTAATACGCGCTTGGTCTACGGTTCCAAACCCTAAATCTTTGGAAACATTCCTACCTAGTTGGCGCGCAGCTACAATATCCCACTCCGTTACAATTTTTACACTGGATTGGAATTCCATCTATTATTCCCCCAGTTCCGATTGGAGTTTCTCAAGACCTTTTTCCAAGTCAAGCGCAGTGAAAACATCATTTAACCCAATACCTAGCTCCACTAAGGTAATAGCAACAGCAGGTTGAATTCCTGTTAACACAACACGCGCTCCCATTAAACTAGACATGCTAACTACATCACCTAACACTTTAGCAATAAATGAGTCAATCATATCAATGGATGTTAAATCGATTACTACGCCTTTTGCTCCAGTTTGGTGTATTTTGCTTAGTAAGTCTTCTTGAAATTGAATAGCTGTTTGATCATCAAGCTCCCATTGAATCGAGACTAGTAAGTAGTCATATAGTTTTAAGATCGGTATTCTCACGCTCATTCCCCCGACTCCATATCGACAATTTGACGGTTAGTCATTTCTAACGCAAATTCGATTCCTTTCTTTAATGAGTTCTTCGTAATTAGCTCATTTAAATTAATTCCTAAATTAACAATGGTTTGTGCAATTTCAGGACGAATCCCTACTAATAAGCATTTTGCTCCTACTAATCGTACAGCCTCAGCTGCTTGTATAATATGGTGAGCTACCATTGTATCAACTACCGGCACTCCTGTAATATCAATTAAAACCACTTCTGAGCGATGCTTAACAACGCCTTGCAGAAGGTTTTCCATAATTTTTCTTGCACGCTCTGTATCAATTGTTCCCACAAGTGGCATAACTGTTATTTTATCAAATACCGGAATTAGCGGTGCTGACAATTCTTGTAAAGCTACTTTTTGTAGCATCACCGTATTTTCCCATGAACTTGAATACTGCTCTACTACCTTGTTATAAACTGGACTAAGCCATTTATCAAAATGATAAAAAAGCTCTGAGTGTGCTTCTTTGTTTGGGTTTCCTTCGTTCAAATATCCTTCTACAACAACATGTCCTAATTCGCGCAAGCCTTGGGTTAGGTATCCAAGCGGCCATCCTAGCTTGACCACTTTCTCTACGATATCTTCGAGTTCATTTGAAAACTCTTTTAAAGAACGAAATGCATTTGATAAAACTACATTCACAAAATCTGAACTAACGTTTACATAGACTTGTTCCGATACAACGCTTTTAATTCGACCTGTTTCAATATCATTCATTGTAACAAGCCAACGTTCAAATATATCCGCTTTAGATTGTTGAATATAATCAAATAACTCTTTTTGATTCATGGGCTCCTCCTTGTAAGAAATCACATTTCTTTATGCTATTTCGCCATTTTTTATCCTATTTAATAAACCTATTAAATAAATTTCTTCTTTCAATATACGTTTACTAGTTATTCTTCGTCAAATTAAAAAAGTTGCCCTTAAAGGAGCAACTTAGTATAAATGGAAGTATAATTCTAAAAGTCGATAAGTCCTACACTGATTTGCAAGGCATCATCCACTCTGTCCATCATTTCATCATCTAAATGGGTAATCTTATCAGTTAGTCGCTGTTTGTCAATTGTTCGAATTTGCTCTAGCAAAATAACTGAATCGCGCTCAAACCCATATTTTTTCGCATTAATTTCTACATGCGTAGGCAACTTTGCCTTTTGAATTTGAGCAGTAATTGCAGCAACAATGACAGTCGGACTAAATCGATTTCCAATATCATTTTGGATGACAAGTACAGGGCGAACGCCTCCTTGTTCTGAGCCAACAACAGGAGATAGGTCAGCAAAATAAACGTCGCCGCGTTTGACTACCAAGACATTAACCCCCGCTGACTAAACGATCCACTGTGTGGTTTGCTTCAGACTCAGCTAAGAAAGCTTCAGAAGCAATGTTTAAATTTATCTTTGCCATCTCCATATATCCGCGACGCATAGACTCGCGAATATGGCGTTTTTTTCGCTCACGAAGGTATAATTTCGTTGCTTGGTAAATAAATTCGCTTCTGTTACCATTTTCTTGTTTCACCATAAGATCAAGTTCCGATACTAAATTTTTCGGCAATCTTACCAGGATTTCTGTAGTTGCGCTCGCTTCAGACACAAACATACACCTCCAACATCAATACACACACCAATAGTCTCATCTTTCCTTATCATAACACTCATACGTATTAATGGAAAGTTAATTCTGTCAATTTCTACACTATTATTGTCAATCGACGTATTGTTTTATGCATAAATTTAATTTTTAAGCTGAATATTTATTAAATTCTACGTCAATCGTGCTTGTTCAACAAGTAGTTCGTAATATTCACTTGTTCTTGATTCTTCACAATTACCCTTGGTACGCGAGCTGAAATCATACAAGGAATTTCATAGTTAATTGTTTCTAAGTGCTGTGCTACTTGATCAATCGATATTTTTTCGTCACCCTGCTTACCAATAAGCGTCACTTTTGTGCCTACTGGATAACGCTCTGGAAGACGTACCATTAGTTGATCCATACAAATACGCCCCACCACAGGAACTTTTTTTCCTTCAACGAGAATATTGAAGTTATGAAGCTTTCGAATCCATCCGTCCGCATAACCGATTGGAATCGTTCCAATCCATTCTTCTTTCTCCGATTCATACGTAATACCATAGCTGATTCCACTACCCGGCTCTACTTTTTTAACATGTACAAGTGTACTATGCAATGAAAAAGCCTCTTTTAAAGGGATCGAAATGATCTCCTTCATCTCTGGTGAAGGCCTTAATCCATACATTGAAATGCCTAGTCTAGCAGCCGTAAACAAATTTTCTGGCTGCTGAAAAATAGCCGCACTGTTTGCACAGTGAATTAAAGGAGGATTAATTCCTAGAGATTGAATGAGCTGAACTACGTTTTGAAATCGGTTATATTGATTTTGAAAGTACGTTGAATTTAGTTCATCTGCCGTTGCAAAGTGAGTAAATACCCCCTCTACCTCCATAAAGGATTGTGACTTCAAAAGTGTTGCTACTTCCTTAATCTCATCATCACTTCGTAAGCCTAGCCTTCCCATTCCAGTATCTATTTTCAAATGAATAGTTAACTTTCCATTATTAGCTTGGTCTGCCATTACTTCTTCTATCCATTGCTTACTATAAGCTGTTATTATAATATTCCATTTAATTGCCTCTTTAACGTAGAGAGGTGGCACAGCTCCTAGTACTAAAATGGGGGCTTTAATCCCTTTCTGACGAAGTGAGATTGCTTCATCCAAAAATGCAACTGCCAACATGTTAGCACCTGCTTGTAGTGCTAAATCTGCTACTTCTACATCTCCATGCCCATATGCATTTGCTTTCACTACAGCCATAAGCTTTTGACCTGACTTTAAGAACTTTTTAATTTCTTCAACATTATACAAGATTGCATCCGCATTAATTTCTGCCCATGTTTCTCGGTAAAATGCTTTAACCATTGTGACACTTCCTTTTTCAGAACCATTATAAACATATGCTACTTTGCTAGTATAATACATCCAAAATTAAAGTTCATTAGCAGGAAATAAAAATCAGCCTAAACGGATTTGAATTTTCTCACAAATGCAATCGCATTCAAAGAAGAAAACAAAAAGGCTCGCTATTCGCGAGCCTGTATTAAAAGCAGTTATTTACCAAGCTGAGTTTGAACTGAGTTTGCTACTTTACTCATTTCTTCAGGCGTTAAGTTTTCCGAAGCAATCATAAAGTCAATTCCATCATAAGACCAAGAAAGTGTCTTATCTGTTAGCGCTCCAACTGTAAATCCCAAATCAAACGGCTCCCCTGCTGTTAAAGTAGCTGTAGATACCGCTGTTTCCGCTACTTTTGCTTTCTCTTGCACAAGCGTAAACGACTTTTTGCCTTCATATTTTAAGACAACTCGCTCACCATTTTCACCTTCAACTTTTTTCTCTTCTGCTAATTTAACTCCCTTTGGTAGAATTTCTGGATAAAGCACACCAAACTCATCAGATTTTTCTGTAGCCATTGTCGGAACATCAATTTTTGCCCCGGTCATGTTACGCTTTGTATCAAATGCACCTTTATCAAACTTTGAATCAAATTGTACTTTTGAAAAATCTACTTCAATCAGTACCTTATTATCTGTATCCATAATTTTTACAGATACAGGTGTTAAATCCTTTTTATTCAGCGTAATTTCTTGCTTCGGTAACATCGTGCTATTTTGATAATTTGTCTTTGTCTTAAATACATAATGTTTGTCGTTTGATTTAAATTCGGCACTCTCATCCTGCACAATGTCTTGTACTAACGACTCGTACAAGTAAGCTTGGCTACTGTTCTGTGGCCAGTCGCTTTGGAAACGGAAGCTTTTGTTCAAAGCCGGTGTTAAGACAAAGACACCTTCATCGTTGCGCAAAATCATTTGACTTTGGTCTTTCTTCGTATTTTTTAAATTTACACGATAATACGTTGGCTTACTGTGCCAAATCTCAACGTCATATACCTGCGCATCCTTTCCTGTATTTAGCTTCATTTCTGCTTCAGCTTTATACCCTTTCATATCTTCAATCTTAGCATCTAATGCATCCGTTACATCTTGCTGGCTTTTTTCTCCACAAGCAGCCAATAGTAATAGTAAAAAAGCGCATGCGAATAACCCAATAAACTTTTTATGCATCTCCCCAACTCCTTTTATATCATGTCATACCTACATGTAGAGAGAAACAAGATATTCCCTGTCTCCCTTGTCCGCAATATGAATATATGAAGTTGGGAATATGAATATGCAGACTAGCTTGACGAGCTTTCAATAATTACCTGTGTTACAACATAATGTTGACTGTGTGAAATAGAGACATGAATGTCCTTGTTATCGTTTCTGTTTAGCACATAAAGCACTGGTTTTCCACTGTGTTCATTTAAAACTTCAATATCTTGAAAGCTTAAATCTTTTCCTATTCCTGTTCCCAATGCTTTAGAATAGGCCTCTTTCGCTGAAAAACGTCCTGCTAGAAACTCAATCTGTCTTTTCCCTTGGAGTTTATCGTAGCTCACCTTTTCATTTTTTGTTAAAATACGAGTAACAAATGAAGGCTGTCTTTTTACAAGCTTTTCAATTCGATCTAGCTCTGTAATATCTAGTCCGATTCCTTTAATCAATTGTTCTTCACATCCTTCTATCTTTTTGTACACTGCATAAAATAAAGAAATGCACCTAGAACACTTATACTAAGTTCCCTACGAAAGGAAGTGTTTATGATCTTTGTGCGAACTGAAAGCTTTCGTGAATTCAGAACCTACTACCCAATTACATTTCTACTACTTTGTATTCATATAATTTTATGGATTTTATTTTTGATTCCTGTCCAATCTATCCAATCCTTATTTTATAACTTTATTGGTTATAACGGTGCCATTAGCCAAGGAGAATACTGGCGCTTGGCAACATCCATGTTCCTACACAATAGCTTTGGTCATTTGCTGTTTAACTCATTTTCACTATTTTTATTTGCACCACGTCTAGAAAGGGAGCTTTCACGCTATAAATTTCTAGGCTTTTATATGGCATGTGGCATATTAGCAAATGTACTTACCTTTATCATTCAGCCTGCTTATTATAGTCATGTAGGCGCATCAGGTGCAATCTTTGGCATTTTCGGTGCCTACATTTATTTCATTCGAAACAAAACGATCTATTTTACAAAAAGCGATCAACAAATTGTTATTGTGCTCCTGATTATAGGATTACTATCTGGATTTTTAAATAGTGGAGTAAATAACGTTGCTCATATAGGTGGATTTATAAGCGGCTATCTATTAACCATTTTGTTTGCTCGTAAATAACAAGAGAACAGTTCGTTCAAAGAACTGTTCTCTTGTTATTTTACAATAAACGTGGATCCATTTACTATTTCGATTCCTTTATACATTTTTAAATCATTCATTAGTTTAAAAAGTGCTGCATCCTTTTGTTTTGCTTCAATCATACAGTCAATCTGTGGTATTGTCCCAGAAATTGATTGTAGGAATGAATAAAACTCTTCTGCATTAATGTAATCCGCATGGGCACGAAATTCTTTTGAGCTTTTGGGACTTGAAATGTGCATTTTCAATGGGAGCTTTTCCTGTTCCCACGTAGCAACAATCCTAGGCCAATATTCTTTCCAATCGGGGTTTTCATGATTTGCTTGATGATGATGCAAATCAAATATTAAAGGAATGTTTAGTTTTTCACAAAGATATAACGCATCCTGAACAGAGAATGTTGTATCATCATTTTCAAGCATAATCATTTCTTGAATAGAATGAGGTACTAACCCCCAGTTATGAATAAACTGTTCAAGCGCTTTTTCTTTGTCATTATAAGCCCCGCCAACATGTAAAACACAACGGTTTTTGGGTAGTATCCCCATTCCTTTTAATAACTTTTTATGCATTTGAAGCGTTTCAAGAGAGTGCTTGAAAATATCTTTATCTGTAGAGTTTAGCACAACAAAATGATCGGGATGAAAATCAACGCGCATTGGATTTTCTTCTAGAAACTGACGAATCTTGAACATGACAGGTTTTAAAGCGTTTATGTAGTTCCAATCACTAAGTTCGGGATGGTTAGCAAGGGGAATAAGCTTTGAACTAAGTCGAAAAAATTCCACTTCACTCCAAGCATTATGCTTTAATAACCTCAAACAATTTTCTAAGTTTGAAATAGCAATACGCTCTAGTTTGGAAATGGCAGCTGCTCGGTCTCGAATTCGCCCAAACTGTGCAAATGTCATCGTCTGAGAAGGCGATGCATTCTGTAATTGCACACTCATTGCTACATACCCTAAACGCACTAACGTGGACATTGAAAACACCTCACTTTCCTTTTAGTATTTCCTAACGGCAAAAAAAATAAGCGAGCCAATTGGCTCGCTTTTATTTTATGCTTTTGTACGTGAATCTTTGCGGTTATTTTGACGATTTCCTTGACCACCGCTGTTATTGCTACGGCGCTTATCTCCAAATCGCTTAGAGTTTCCACGACGGTTTTGTTGTGAATAGTTTTTAGAATTAGAGCGTGAACGACCACTGCCGTTATTACCACCGCGTCTTTTCTTATCACCTTTTCCAACAACAGGTGGCTCAGCTGTTAAGTTTACAGGCACATCGTTTGGCTCTTTTGTCGCTAACTTAAGTGCTGCTGCTACTAATGCTACAGATTCATTTTCTTCTAACAGCTCTTCAGCTAATTGCTTATAGTAAGATAAGTTGCCTGTTTTTACTGTTTCAACTAACTTATCTGCAGCAATACGCTGTTGACCTTCTAATGCCTCATCCAATGTTGGAGGCGTCATACGATCCATTTTACGCTTAGTTGTACGCTCAATGTTGTGTAATTGACCAGATTCTCTTGGTGTTACAAACGTCATCGCTGCACCCATTTTGCCCGCACGACCTGTACGTCCAATACGGTGAACATAGCTTTCTGGATCTTGTGGAATATCAAAGTTATAAACGTGAGTTACGCCTGAGATATCTAATCCACGAGCAGCTACATCTGTAGCAACTAACACGTCAATAGAACCTTCTTTAAATTGACGTAAAACAGATAGACGTTTCGCTTGTGTTAAATCACCATGGATTCCTTGAGCAGAATAACCACGTACGTTTAGAGCTTCTGACAACTCATCCACACGACGCTTTGTACGACCAAAGATAATAGCTAATTCTGGTGATTGCATATCTAAAAGACGTGTTAATACATCAAATTTACGTTTTTCTTGTACTTCAATGTAGTACTGTTGAATGTTTGGAACCGTTACTTCTTTTGCTTTTACTTTTACAACTTTAGGTTCGCTCATGAATTTTTCAGCAATGCGGCGGATTGGGTCAGGCATTGTTGCTGAGAATAATAGCGTTTGATGACTTTCAGGAACATTAGATAAGATTTTTTCAATATCTTCAATGAATCCCATGTTTAACATTTCATCCGCTTCATCTAATACAACAGTGTGAACATCTTGTAAGCGAAGTGTACGACGGTTAATATGATCTAACATACGTCCTGGTGTTCCAACGATAATGTGAGGGCGTTTCTTTAGAGCGCGAATTTGACGGCTGATATCTTGACCACCGTAGATTGGTAAAACGCGAACGCGTTTTGTTTGTCCAATTTTATAAAGTTCTTCAGATACCTGTACCGCAAGTTCACGTGTAGGTGCAATAATTAAACCTTGAATTGCATCAACGTTTGCATCTACTTTTTCAATAAGAGGAATACCGAATGCAGCTGTTTTACCAGTTCCTGTTTGTGCTTGTCCAATTAAATCATGGCCTTGTAACGCTAAAGGAATTGTTTCAGATTGGATTGGTGTAGCTTCCTCAAAACCCATTTTACTAACAGCATTGTTTAGCTGTTGACTTAAACCTAACTCTTGAAATAATGCCAAATTTTTCAAACTCCTTCTATATTTAGACTATCTATATTTTACAAAAAAAAGCATTCCCCGATACCCGGAAAATGCTCTAAACGATTACTTAATGAAATCAACGTTTAGAGAATAAGCATCTCAAGACACTCAAATTACATCATAACACTATGAGTTTTTATTTGCAATAGAGCTTATTCTATTATTCCTCTTCTTATTTCGACATGACTTTAGTAATTACTTCTTCAAGCTTCATACCTCGAGATGCTTTCACCAATACAATATCATTTGAAGAGCTAACAGATTGTAAATGATCTGCTAACGTATCTTTATCGTCAAAATGAAGAACTTTTCCTTCTTGAAAATTCTCTTGTGCTCCTGAAGCAATCTCTTTACTTAGCGGACCGTATGTAAATACATATTCCACTGCAGCAGGATCAATAAATTTCCCAATCTCTTTATGAAATTGTATTTCTTGATCACCAAGTTCGAGCATATCTCCTAACACTAAGATTTTTTTATTATAACCATTAATCTCATGGATTAGCTTAATCGCTGCTCTCATTGATGTTGGACTTGCATTATACGCATCGTTAATAAACGTTAAGCCACTCTTAGCTTTCACTAATTCCATTCGCATATTTGTCAGCTTTAATTCAGCTAACCCTTGTGCAATTATTTCATCACTCAGGTTAAAGTAGCGACCCACAGCAATAGCAGCCATCGCATTATGTGCATTATGCTCACCTAATACAGGAATGAAAAACTTTTGTGTTTCACGTGAAACGAAAAATGTCGTTCCATGTTCTTCTCTTGTCATATCCGTTAAAGAAAGGTCATTATTTGGTGAACTTCCAAACGTAATAACTTTAAACTTTGGATTGTTTACTCGACTTGTTAAAAGAGGTTCATCACCATTAAAGATAAATTGTCCTTGCTCTGATAGACCACTTGTAATTTCAAGTTTTGCTTCAGCAATTCCTTCTCGGCTACCTAAATCCTGGAGGTGAGATTCCCCGATGTTTGTAATGACCGCAACATCAGGCTCAGCCAAATTCGATAAAAACTCAATTTCACCGCGGCTACTCATTCCCATTTCCAGAACAGCAATATCCGTATCTTCTTCTAAGCGTAAGATCGTTAATGGCATGCCGATGTGATTGTTAAAATTCCCTGCTGTTTTTAAAACTTTATACGTTGTCGATAAAACGGCATCGACCATGTCTTTTGTTGTTGTTTTCCCGTTACTTCCCGTAATTCCTACAACTTTTACAGCTAGTTCATGACGATATGCTTTTGCTAATTTCTGTAGGGCTTCAAGCGTATCGTCTACCAAAATGACAGGTACATTTTGCGGAATATCTTTTTCATTTTTATTCCATAAAGTTGCCACAGCACCTGCTTCAATTGCTTTTTCAACAAAGTCATGGCCATTAAATCGATCACCTTTAATTGGTACATATAAATTCTCTGGTTGCAATGTTCTTGTATCAATTGAAACCCCTTTAATATGAACCTGTTCGTCACCATGAGCTAAGCTGCTGTTTGGAATCATCTTCACTACATCTTTTAGCTTTCGATTAATCATAATGTTTATAGCTCCTTTCGCAAAAAGCAGAAACACTATTCATTTTGAATAGTGTTAGCTTTTTTCTCACATCGTATGTTTAATTTTTTGCTTTTCATCATGACGCTGAAGCGCTAAATCTACTAATGTTTCAATTAACACTGGATATTCAACACCTGCATGCTTCCATAGTAACGGGAACATGCTAAACGGTGTAAAACCTGGCATTGTATTTACTTCATTAATAATTAACTCGCCTTCTTTTGTTAAGAAGAAATCAGCACGAACAAGCCCTGAGCCATCAATTGCTTTAAATGCTTTAATTGCCAATTCTTTCATTTCTAAATACGTTTCTTGGCTAATTTCAGCCGGAATAGCAAGACCCGTGCTACCATCTTCGTACTTTGCTTTATAGTCATAGAAAGCAGCCTTTGGTAAAATTTCTCCAACAACTGAGCAAGATGGATCATCATTACCTAATACACCAATTTCCACTTCGCGTCCAATTGCCGCTTCTTCAATAATAATTTTACGGTCAAATTGGAAGGCTTCTTCAAATGCTGCTTCTAATTCGTTACGATTATCACATTTACTAATACCAACGCTTGAACCTAAGTTCGCTGGCTTGACAAAACATGGATACCCTAAGTTTTTCTCAACAGCTTCATATGATGCTTCACGGTTCTCATCCCACTCTTTGCGAATGAAATATTCGTATTTTACTTGCTTTAAACCTGCTTGAGAGAAAAGTTGTTTCATCACGACTTTATCCATCCCTGCTGCAGATGCTAAAACTCCGTTCCCTACATAAGGTAGGTTTAATAGTTCTAACAGCCCTTGGACTGTTCCATCTTCACCGTTTGGACCGTGTAGAAGTGGGAAGATTACATCAAGCGTTTCTTCATTTTTCACATCGGATAAAGCGAACATATTTGTATTTAAAGATACGGGTGAAATAACCGTACCACTGTTACTAATCTCAAGTTCGTTGACTGTTTCAAGTGGACCCATCAATTTTGTACCGCGAACCCATTCGCCTGTTTCAGTAATATAAATTGGATGCACTTCGTATTTATCATGGTTAATTGCTTTTGTTACTGCTAAAGCTGTTTGTAGAGATACTTTATGTTCAGCGGATTTTCCCCCGTATAAAAGACCAAGCTTAATTTTCACAAGTGTTCCTCCTAACACAATTTCATCTTTTCTATTTTATCACTTTCTCTATCCTTATAGGAAACAGTTTCTTTCTTTATTACTTATGTAAAAAGTGGGCAGATGTGAGTCAAATTATAATTTATTTTTGACTTACTTGTAATCATAACAGCTTCTACTCCAATCAGTAAGGGACTTCCGACTCCAATAAAAAAGTGGTAAAAAGAGTTGGTCTTTTTACCACTTTAATAATTATTGTGCTTCACGCTTATATAAGAATACAGCTTTCTTTGGAAGCTTTCCATACAATAAATTTGCAAACGGTAAAAACCGATGACAAGCCCAGATAATAAGGTAACATAGAGTTAAAGTTAGTATATAACGAATTAGCATTTCAATATGAAATAATTGATTACTATGTGCTGGTACAAATCCAGAGACGATATTTAACACCAAAGGATGAATTAAATAAAAACCAAAAGAGTACATCGCAATATTTCGAACTGTAATAACTGCTCTTCTAGGAAGTTTTGCGGCCAAAATCTCTCCGATACGGAAGGCTACATAGCTACCTAATACGAGATAAAATGTATTGATGACTTCGTACATAACTCCCGATAGGTAAAGTGTCTTAACTGTATACACATAATAATGTAAAGAAGAGACGACTGCTCCTGCAATTAGCGCAACAATTAGAAACACAATCGTAGATTTATTTGCGCTTTTTGCTTTCTGTTCATTATAGTAAACGCCAATCCATGCTCCTAATAAGAAGGTAGATAACGAACTAATGAATAAAGTAAATGATACCAGGCCGTACATTGAATTTAATTGCAGATAAACTAACTGTAGGACGACTCCGAATAACCACATATAGCGGCGAAAAAAAGTAAACTTTTGAGCAACCCATACAAAAACAGGTAAAAAAAGATAAATTTGCACAATTAAGAAAATAAAGTGCAGTTGATAGTACGATTCACCTTTTAAAATGCGTAGCAAAATTTCTGTCGCGTTAAACTCTCTTGCACCTACATAAATTGAATATGCTTCATAAATCAATGCCCAGATAATATATGGTATAAGGATATATGTAACTCGTCTCGTATAATAACTTTTCCACAACTCTTTTGTTAACGGCTTCTTAATATAGCTATAAAAGAATACGAGTCCTGTAATTACAATAAAGATTCCCGCTTCTATCCGAATAATGCGATTGATAAAGTGATACTTTTGGTACGCATCTCCGCTATATGGAAGGACGCTTGCATACGCTGCCGTTACGTGTACAAGTACAACCATCATCATGGCAAATAATCTTAAAAAGTAAATTGATTCAATTTGTTGTTTCTTCACATTCTGTCTCCTATTATGAAAAAATTTAACACGTCATCTCTATTCCCCTATGCCATAAGTGTTACGCTTTACTTTTCCCCTATTTTAAAAAAAGTTTCATAAAAAAAGCTAATGACATGATAAATCATGTCATTAGCTTCCTTATCTCTATATTAAAGGTCTATTTTTATCTTTTCAACAGGCAGTAAAACCTATTTATTTTACACAATTATCCTTGATATCAACATAAAGCAACAAAAAACCAGACCTATTTTCTATGCATTTTAAATTCTAAAAACAATTCGTTGTAGTAACCTAACATTTCTTTTCCTAGATTATCGTAAACCTCTAACTTTTCAGTTAATGCTTCATCTGGATAGAAACGTTCATCTTTTGCAACTTCCTCAGGTAAGTAATCTAACGCTTTTTCATTTGGTGTTGAGTACCCCACGTATTCAGCGTTTCGAGCTGCAATTTTCGGATCTAACATAAAGTTCATAAATTGATGAGCTCCCTCAATATTGTTTGCCGTTTTAGGAATCACCATATTGTCAAACCACAGGTTCGATCCTTCTTCTGGAACTACATAATCCAGATTCTCATTTTCACTCATAATCTCTGAAGCATCACCAGACCAAACTAACCCTACCGCTGCCTCTTCATTTGCTAGCAACATTTTAATTTCGTCTCCAACAATTGCTTTCACGTTGGGTGTTAACGTATCTAACTTTTCTTTCGCTTCTCTTAAATGCTTTTTATCCGTGTCATTTAGCGAATAGTCTAAGCTATTAAGTCCCATCCCTATCACTTCTCGTGCCCCATCAGCTAAAAGGATTTGATTTTTCAACTTTGGATCCCATAGATCGTCCCAACTCGTAATTTCCTTGCCGTTTAGCATTTCTTTGTTATAGACAACACCTACTGTTCCCCAGAAGTAAGGAATAGAATATCTATTTCCTTCATCAAACGATAAGTTCAGAAAGCGTGGATTAATATGCTTTAAGTTAGGTAGCTGCTTATGGTCTACAGGAAGTAGTAAATCTTCTTCCTTCATTTTACTAATGGCATACTCTGATGGTACCGCAATATCAAACGTAGTGCCACCTTGTTCAATTTTTGTCATCATTGCCTCGTTGGAATCAAACGTTTGATAGATAACTTTAATCCCTGTCTCTTCCTCAAACTCATCAATAATTTCTGGATCAATATAGTCCCCCCAGTTATAAACAGTCAGAGTATTGTCTCCTGAATATCCTTGGGCAGAGTTTAACTGAGATACAACGTACATTAAGACGAGTGAAATGGCTACAATAACAATAAATGACCGCATTAGTTGCTTCATTTCTCACCCCCGCCTCCTTTCGTACGAAGATTGCGTTGACTAACAAAGTAGTAGCCCACTACCAACAGCACAGTGAATAAGAAAATCAGAGTAGACAATGCATTAATTGTTAATGATACGCCACGTCTTGCTAGTGAATAAATTTCAACTGACAGTGTAGAAAACCCATTTCCCGTTACAAAGAACGTAACTGCAAAATCATCTAATGAATAAGTTAGTGCTAAAAAGAAGCCTGCAAAGATTCCTGGTGCAATAAACGGTAAAATGACTTTTGACAATACTTGAAAACGACTTGCACCTAAATCCCTTGCTGCATCAATCAAAGTTGAACTCATTTCTTGAAGCTTCGGGAGAATCATAATGACAACAATTGGTACACTAAAAGCAATGTGGGCAAGCAGAACAGATGTAAAGCCCAGCTTAATCCCAACAATCGTAAATAAAATAAGAAAAGAAGCTCCTATGATGACATCTGGACTAACAATGAGAACATTATTTAACGTCAACAGCGTATTTTGAATTCTTCTTCTTTTTACATAAATAATTGCAAGCGCTCCAATGATTCCAAGAATGGTTGAAATCACCGATGAAAGCAATGCAATAATAAGCGTGTTTAATACAATAATTAATAGTCTTGTATCTTGGAAGACTTCCTTATACCACTGCAATGTAAAGCCTTCAAACTCCCTCATTGAGCCCCCACTATTAAATGAGTAATACATAAGGTAAAAAATTGGCGCATATAAAATGACAAAAACCAAAATTAAATATATATTGCTCCATTTCCATTTCTTCATCATTTTATAGCCCTCTCTTTCTAGTTCCAGTTGCAATCATCATAATTGCCATCGCAATAATTAAGAAGACCGCAATCGTCGCTCCCATTCCCCAGTCTTGTGTTACTAAGAAATGCTGTTCAATTGCTGTACCAAGCGTAATTACTCGGTTCCCGGCAATTAGACGAGTAATCATGAAGAGTGATAATGCAGGAATAAAGACTGCTTGGCATCCGGACTTCACACCATTTAATGTGAGCGGAAATACAACGCGACGGAATGTTGTCCATGAAGAAGCCCCTAGATCTCTGGATGCGTATATTAAAGAAGGGTTCAGCTCTTCTAACGAGTTGAAAATAGGTAAAATCATAAATGGAATAAAGATATAAACAGATACAAAAACAAAACTAAAATCAGTAAATAATATTTGATGAGTGCCAAACCCTAAAAACTCACTAAAACTATTAATTGTTCCGTACGTACCGAAAATCCCTAAAAATGCATACGCTTTTAGCAGTAAGTTAATCCAAGTCGGTAAAATAATTAACAACAGCCATAGCTGCTTATGTCTTGTTTTGGTTAGTAAGTACGCTGTAGGATAAGCAATTAGTAACGAAAATAGCGTAATCAAAAAAGCATACCAAAACGAGCTGAGCGTCATTTTTAAATAAACTGGTGTAAAAAATTTCTCATAGTTAGCGAAGGTAAACTCATTATGAATATCAAAGAACGAATAATAAACAACTAAGGCAATCGGTGCAATAACAAACAAAGCAATAAAAAGCAGATAAGGTATTAAATAAATATTACGTGACTTAGTTTGCATGAGTCTCGTCACCATATGCTTCTAGCCTTTTATCAAACTCTTCCTCTGTTTCACCAAAGCGCATAACGTGAATTGCTTCAGGATCAAAGTAAAGACCGATCTCTTCGTCTACTGTTGCTTTTTTTGTTGAATGCACAAGCCACTCGTTTCCATCCTTATCGTATCCACAAATTTCATAGTGGACCCCTCTAAACAGCTGAGAGTCAACTTTCACTTGAATTTTACCCTTTTCTGGATCCGTAATTTCTAAATCCTCTGGACGGATGACAATTTCTACTTTTTCATTTGGATTGAAGCCTTTATCCACACATTCAAAACGTTCACCTGCAAACTCTACGACAAAGTCTTCAACCATACTTCCTGGAATAATATTTGACTCTCCAATGAAATCTGCTACGAAACGATTAATAGGTTCATCATAAATATCTGTTGGTGCACCGCTTTGCTGGATATTCCCTTTGTTAAGTACAAAGATTTCATCGGACATCGCTAATGCTTCTTCTTGATCATGCGTAACAAAAATAAATGTAATGCCTAATCGGCGCTGAAGCTCTCTTAGTTCATACTGCATTTCCGTACGCAGCTTTAAATCCAATGCTGATAGTGGTTCATCAAGTAAAATGACCTCCGGTTGATTTACAATTGCTCGAGCAATTGCCACGCGTTGACGTTGGCCTCCAGACATCTCTTTAATTTCACGATTTTCATATCCTTCTAGATTGACGAATCGAAGTGCTTCACTCACCCGCTCTTTGACTTCGGCATTCTTTACTTTTTTTATTCGTAATCCAAATGCAATGTTTTCAAATACATTAAGATGCGGAAATAATGCATAATCCTGAAAAACGGTATTAACCTGACGTTTGTTAGCTGGTACGGAATTGATTTTCTTACCGTTGAAATAAATATCTCCGCTTGAAGCCTCTGTAAACCCTGCAATTAAACGTAAAATAGTTGTTTTACCACACCCTGATGGACCTAGTAACGTGTAAAATTTCCCTCTCTCAATTTCAAAGCTTACGCTATCAAGCACTATTGAATCGTTATCGTATTGCTTTGTTACATTTTCAAAGCGAATAATCGCTTGATTATCGTTCATTTCAATCTTCTCTCCTCTTAATCTCTTTATAAATATGACTCTGTCGCTACCACAATAAGCTCAGTGACGCCGTCGTAGGCATTAAACATTTTGTGCTCTTCAGCAGCTTGAAAATAAATTGTTTCTCCTTCTTTCGCTTCATACGTTCGCTGACCAATTTGAACAATAACAGCTCCTTTTAGCACATAGCCAAAGGTCTCAGATAGGGAAGGCTCAAATTCTTTAAATTCACCTTTTCGTTCTAAAATTAACCGAATAGGCTCCATTTCTTTTTCATTCGATTCATGAACTAACCATTCAATATGATAGCCTTTTTCTTCATCACAATAATTTGTGTAGTCTTCTTTTTTATATACAACTTTTTGCACCGTTGTATCTTGATCAAAAAACTCTTTTGGTTGGCAACCTAACACTTCTAAAATACTAAAAAACGTTTCAAGAGAAGGCGAGCTTAAATCTCGCTCTAACTGTGAAATATAACCTTTGCTAAGGTCCGTCCGTTCTCCAAGCTCTTCTTGCGTTAATCCCTTTTTTAAACGTAAGTTCTTAATCTTCTTACCTATCTCCATTTATTTAAACCTCGACATGTTTAAAATAAGTAAACTTCTAGTAAATAAAGTTTTATAATACTTAACTTAAAGTTTACTTTCAACTCGTATTATTATACATGTTTTAAAGCTAAGCACAAGAAGTTTTTTTAGCAATTATGGTACTTAAAAGTTGCAGCTTGGTTGCATTAAAAAAAGCACCGCTTAAACGATGCTTTGCTCTATTCTACTTCTTCAATTTCTTTTTGAATATCTTCTTTATCTAAATCTGCGTTACGAAAACGTTGGGTTTTATCAAGGTCCAGCTCCAACGATGTTTTTTCTTCTAAACTTATCTTTACATGCTCAACGGTCACATCTAAAACGTGACCACCTGCCGTTTTGTATTCATCAATAAAATGAAAATGGTACCCTGGCACACCTATACCTGCTACATAAGCTGGAGTGAAAAATCCAACCATAGTTCCCTTAACATTTTCCAGCTCAAAAACAGGCTGGCTTTCAGCAACTTTCGTCATTGGTGGATAGGGCTTGTTTTGTTTAGCTACCGTTCTTGTTTTTACTTGTTGAAAAGCCCCCTCCACCTTTATTGCATAAAAGACATTTTGACTACTCATATTAGCCTCTAGCTGCTGCTCAAGCTCTTTCTGAGTTAACACCTTATCAAGATTAATTTCTGTTCGCCCTTTAAAATACGTCATCACGGCAAATGGCAGTATATCTTTTGAATGGACCTTTACCGCTTCTCCTTCTCTTAAATGATAAAAATCCCCATCCACCGCTAACATTTCACCATCTAGCGCCTGGAATGTCCCAAGGCCAAAATCTCCTTTTTGAGAAAGCTCTTCTTTTGTAATTGTTCCATCGTAAACACCCTCTAAGAGTGCTACCATCGTAGATTTTTGATAAATACTAGAGGTCATTATTCGTTTCCCCTTCCGTTACAGATAACTATTGATATAACAATTATTCCCTCTGAAAAGAAGCTGAAACAACGGAGCTATTTAAAGAATCGACTCATAATAAGCGTGCTGTAATAGTTGCCATCAGATAATTTCTTATCTTTTTTCAGTACACCTTCTACTTCAAATTTATACTTCTTATAAACATGTATAGCACTTTTATTCGTTTCAATAACCTTTAGGGTTACCTTAACGAAGCCTTGATAGCCAGCCCAAAGAAGCGATTGATTTAATAATTCCTGACCAACCTTTAGTCCCCAAAAATCTCTTTTAACCCCTACACCAAATTCAACTTGATGCATGAGACGCTGAAGTTGACTGCCTGCACACCTAGAGAATCCCACAAGGTTGTTTTCTACTTCCGCGACGAGAAATAAATGATTAGGTGTCGACGTATCTATTAAAATCAGTTCCCTGAATCCCTCTTCATCAATTATCCCCTCTCCTTTTACACGATCGAGATGTTCTGTTTCACCATCAATTTGTAATCGTAATTCAGCAAGTGCAGATGCATCGCTGATCGCAGCAACACGAATGGTATACTCTATTCCCTTGACTTGAAATGTTTTTGATTTTACCACCAATCTTCTCTCCCTCTTTTAACCCATTAAAAAACGAGCCTTTGTTTTATTATAAGGCTCGTTTAGAAAAAGATATTTTTATTTCTGTAATTGAGAGTAGTGCTCAATAATTTCCTGGGTTAGGTCATCATTTTCATGTAGGTCGCTCACTTTACTTAGCACATATAAAATACCATGCTCTTCAAGCATTGTTTGGAGCTGAACAGCTTCTTCATCCTCCGAAGGGTCAAACAGCAATGCTGCAGCGATTGCCTTGGCTAAGTTTGTATATGATAAACCTGCTTGCTTTGCTTCTACAGCTGGACGAACTAATCGATCTTGCGGCCCTAGCTTACGAAGAGGTGAACGACCTACGCGATTGACAGAATCGTTTAAGTACGCATTTTTGAAGCGCTCAATAATTTTCTTAATATATGCTTCATGTTCATTTTGATCAAGACCATATCGATGAACAAGGTACGCCCCTGTTTCCTGCAATGTCTTTTTTACCTGTTCGTAAATCGCAGCATCCTCTAATGTCTGATCAATCGTCTCTTTTCTTTGCAAGTAACCTAAATAGGCAATGACGGCATGTCCTGTGTTAACCGTAAAAAGTTTACGTTCAATAAATGGTGCTAAGTCCGGAACAATTTTCATTCCTTCAACTGTTGGAATATGTTCTTTTGTTTCTACCACCCACTCATAATATGGCTCAACCAATACATCGATAGATTCTGGATTCGATTGAATCGGTACAATACGATCGACTGCTGAATTAAAGAACGACACTTTCCCACTAAGCTGTTCCTTTGTTTCCTCATCTAGGCTCTCTAGAATGTAGCCTTTTAAGAGCTCCGTTGCAGAAATTTGATTCTCACATGCGATAACATATACTTTCTCATCGTTTTCTTTTACGCGAGCTGCTAAGCCTTTTGCAATCAATGGTGCAATACGAGGTAAAATTGTCGGGCCGATAGCTGTTGTGATGTAAGTAGCAGTTTTTAAAGCTTCTAACACTTCTTGCTCTTGCGTCATATTATTTAAGCCAGACACATTATTCACTTCAATTATTTCCGTATCTTCCGCTGCCGTTTTCACATGGTACCTTTTATCTTCGTTTAATTTATCAATAATTGGTTGGGCAATATCCACAAACGTAACATGATATCCCGACTGAGCAAAAAGCGCACCGATAAACCCTCTTCCAATGTTGCCTGCACCAAAATGTACAACTGTTTTCACACTTATCATTCCTTTATCAAATTATTTTGTAAGTATTCATAAAATGTATCTTCCAGTTTTTTTCGAATCATCTCTTCATTAGAGGACGAAAAAATCATCATCGCCTCTTTATCTTCAATCAAGCTTGTACTAATTAGGCTTAAAATCTCTTGCTCACGGATTGTAAGCTTTTCTGGGGCCAACATCAGCAGTAGGTTTCGTGTTTCCATCATTTTTCCATCCATCCCTTTCACCTGACAAGGATTGTGCAAATGAGAAATTTGAAACAATAGTTGCCCTATCCCTTCATGTCGACAGTGAAAAAGAGCCATGCTTGTTTCTGGAATACCAAGCCCACCTTTTTCTTCTCGCTCCTTGAGCTTTTGAATAATGCTTTGTGTGTTTTTAACCAAACCTTCACGACCTGCAGCCGCAACCATACGAGCAATGATTTGCTCATGATCTAAAATTGAACCTTCTCGGTAAATCCTTAGGTTGTCAAAAATGGAATCAATACTTGTATACACTTCTTTTATTTCTTTCATTACTTGTTGAAAAGGTGGTCTATCATTTGCATTTGAAGTAGCAGTTATGCTGCTTTTTGCTGTATATCGATTCTTTTGTGTTAACTCCTCCACATTTTTTTGAAGAAAGGTTCGAATAGCATGAATATCCTCATCGCTAAGGAGCGGATTAACTAAGATGTATTCACATGCTAAAAACGGTAAACGGACGGTTGAAATAATAAGGTCGTACTTTTCTATATTTGTTTCATGAATTTCTTTAATCGATTTTACATCAACAGAGTCAATTTCAATAAATTCTTTCTTTATTCGACTCGCTAGCATCTTAGATGTACCGATACCTGTTGGACATACCACTAATGCTTTGATTACAACATTTTCTTCTCGCACTACTAAAGAAGAGCCAAAATGAAGAACTACATACGCAATTTCATCATCTGAAAAAGATAACTCGTTAAACTCTTTTTCCATGCTGTTTCGTACCGCCATAAAGAGTAGTGGATACTTCTTTTTAATCTCTTCCGTTAATGGATTAAATGCTTCTAGCTGCTGTTGAATGCGAAAGATAGATGGCTCCATGTGCGCTAATAACCCTTGAAATAGTGAAAAGTCATTTGTTAAGTCGATATGCAGCTGAATGGAAACATCTTGAATAACTCTCTTAATCATGCGTCCTAAAACTATACTATCGTAATCTACTGCGTTGGCTACTTGAAGTTTAGATGCTCGTAGTACAACCGCTAGGAATGTAATATCATTAGTGTTAATGCTGAGAGAAAACTGTTCCTCTAGCTCTTTGCACAGACTTTCGATTAATTGGTACTCATTTGACGCTTCCTTAATTAACACTGATTCTTCTAACTGAAAGCCTTTCTCAGACCTTTGTAGCATGATACATGTATGAATGATTAACCCCATATAATCGCTGTCTGCTAACCTCGATTGGCCTTTATTTATCTTTAAATTAACAATACGATCCACTTCCGCCAAATAAGCAGCATTAAAATAATATAAAACCTTTTCTTGCTTTAATTTATTGTTTTGAAGCAAAAAAAGCTGTTCGATTAGCTCTTCTCCAAAATAAACAAGAAAGTAATTAGCAAGTGCTTTTCGTTTGTTGATTTCAGTTGAAACGACCTCTAACCCAACTCCTCTTCTTCGAACAAGGGTTACACTGTAATGTTCAAGCCAATCTGTTAATTCATCCAAGTACGAAGTTAAGGTAGTGATGCTAACACCTAAGTCTTTAGCTAGCGTTTGGAGCTTAAAAGATGCTTCTTCCAATAGCTTAATAACCAATAATAGCTTACGTTCTTTCGGAGACTGATCGGTAGGTTGAACTTTCATAAGCTCTTGGATCAACTTGAAAATCTGTTCATCTTTACCGCTAATTATCAATCCTTCATCTGGTGTACGAACTAATTGCAAATTAAATTGCTTCAGTAAGGATTCAATTGTTTTCAAATCCCGATGTACGGTTCTAGCACTTACCTTCAAAAAACTAGCAATGGATAAAGCCGTATGTTTTCCTGATGTTTTAATGATTAATTCAATAATGTTTTTTTCCCTGGATGTAATAAACACATGCATCAACTCATTTCTTATCTAAAGAAATTAACGCCTTGCAGAAAGAACGAATAGAAAGGCACTTTACATGCCTTTCTACACTTTTACTTTTTTAGTTCAACTCACCTTGAATAATTGCTTTAAGTTCTTTAGCTGATGTAGCTTGAACCATTTTTTCAATGTTATCCATATCAGAACATGTTACGGCGATACCCGACAGGATTTCGAGATGCGTACCATCTTTGCCTGCAATACCAAAGATTAAACGTACTTGTTCTCCATCGAAATCAACACCATTTGGAACTTGCAGCACCGTAAATCCAGATTTTAATACGTTCTTTTTTGCTTCTTCTGTACCATGCGGAATAGCAACATCATTTCCCATATAAGTAGATGTTATATTGTCACGTTCAATCATAGCTTCAATATAACTCTCTTCCACATAACCACCTTTTACAAGAACTTCTCCTGCAAATCGAATTGCTTCTTCTTTGTTGCTAAATTCTTGATTAAGAAAAATATTCTCTTCGCGCAGCAAGCTATCATCTTCTGGACTTGATTCTACTACTTCCTCTACTTGAGGAATTCTTCCTTCCGCTGAAGAATCATTTTTAAGCTTATTAATAAGCTTGTCATATTCAGGGCTCGATAAGAAATTATCTACTGAAATATGATATGCTTCTGGAATTTTATTTTGAGCACGTGGAGTAAGTTCTTCTTGTGTAATAACGATTTGAGCATCACTTGGAATATTGCTGATTGCTGTATTTGTAACAAAGATATCTAAACCAGCTTCTTTTACTTTTTTACGAAGTAATGATGCTCCCATTGCACTTGATCCCATTCCAGCGTCACAAGCGAATACAACTTTGTTAACTTCTTTTGGTAACGCTCCTTTATTTGTCACAATTGAGCCAGCTACCGAACTCTTCTTCCCCTTCATCTCTTGCATCTTGCGCGTTGCCTCATCTAGATCCTCTGTTTGCTTACCTGTTTTTAAGATAAACGCTGAAACAACAAATGATACAACTGTCGCTACCAGAACGCCTGCAATGTTTGCAATGTAACTTCCTGCATTACCTGGTGTTGCAGCTAAAATAGCTAAGATACTACCTGGAGATGCAACAGCTTGAAGTCCTCCACCTAGGAGTACAAGCGTGAATACACCACTCATACCTCCTAAAATTGTCGCAATAATAAGCATTGGACGCATTAACACGTACGGGAAATAGATTTCGTGAATACCCCCAATAAAGTGAATAACGGCTGCACCTGGAGCAGATTGCTTTGCTGTTCCACGTCCAAAGAACCAATAAGCTAATAGTACTCCTAGACCAGGACCTGGGTTTGCTTCAAGAAGTAGCAAAACAGACTGACCAGTAGTACGAATTTGCTCTGCACCAATTGGTGATAAGATTCCATGGTTGATTGCATTATTTAAGAATAGGATTTTTGCTGGTTCAATTAAAATACTTGTTAGTGGGAGTAATCCAGCACCTACTAACCAATCTACCCCAACAATTAGTGCTTGTGTAAACGCGTCTACTGCAGGACTAATACCTAAGAAAGCTAAAATAGCTAATATGCCACCTAAAATACCTGCCGAAAAGTTATTTACAAGCATTTCAAAGCCTGTTTTAATTTTACCGTCAATTAACTGATCAAATTTCTTAATAACGTATCCACCAAGTGGACCTACAATCATCGCTCCAAGGAACATTGGAATATCTGCTCCAACGATAACCCCCATTGTAGCAATGGCACCAACGACTGCACCACGCTGGTCATGAACTAGCTTACCGCCGGTATAACCAATCAATAGCGGTAATAAGTACGTAACCATTGGTCCAACAAGCTTAGCAAGCTCTTCATTTGGAAAAAAGCCTTTTTCAATAAATAGTGCTGTAATTAGACCCCAGGCAATAAATGCCCCGATATTTGGCATAACCATTGAGCTTAGAAAGTTACCAAACTTTTGAACGCCTACTTTTATATTTGATTGAGCCATATGCTCTCTCCCTTTCTATATCATAATTACACTTATAATGTTAGGATATGAACCGCTTACATTCAATGAAGAAGAAAACTAACTTTGTCACACCTTAACGAGACAAAGGTATATTTATGTATATAGGCTTTGAAGAGAAGTATATTTGCATACGTATATCTTATTGAAAGAGAAATTCTAGAACAGTTCGTTTAGTTCTTTAAACGCACCAATTGTATAGTCTGGGTCATCTACTTTTCCAAATCCATACGATGCATAAACAAATGGAATACCTGCATATCGAGCTGCTTCGTAATCTCCTTGTGTATCCCCTACATATACTGGTTCTTTTAAGTTATTACGCTCGATAATGAGCTTAATATTCTCACCTTTTGATAAACCTGTACGCCCAGGGTTTTCAAAGTCAATAAAATGTGCGTCTAGCTTGTGATAGTTATAAAAAGCTTCAATATACCCTTCTTGACAATTACTTACAATATACAATTTATATTTTTTAGAAAGCTCTTTTAGTGTTCTCTCTACTTGTGGGTACAAAAGACCGCCACTTTTTTCTAAATAAGCATTCTCTACTTCACAACATTCTGCTAGAATCTGCTTTTGCTTTTGTTCATCTAACTCTGGAAATAGCTTTTGAGCAATCTCTTGAAATGGAAGACCCATGGTTTGTTCAAAGTCTCTTTCCGTTACTTCTTTTTTCACATACTTGCTTCTTTTAATGACTTCGTTCCAAGCGACGGTTACCGTCCCAATTGAATTCCAGAGTGTTCCGTCTAAGTCAAAGATTATACTATCCATCTAGTCATCCCCTTTAATTTGTCTTACCGTCATTATAAACATAACAAAGCTTCCTTTTTCAATTATCAAAGGAAGCCTTATAAAAGCTTATATACACCATTACAAAATTTTATCTATTTATTCGCTTAACCATGGCAGTTGCAAATTCTTCAAATCCCAAGGATTCATAATAGGGCTTAAGACTATCTACACACATAAGTTGAGGAATGACTCTTTGCTTCTCACAGTACTTAATAATGCGGTTCATAAGCTCTTTACCAATTCCCTTTGATTGATATGCAGGAGCGACACCCACACCACAGATTGTAGCTGTAATAATACCATCAGATATAACTCTCGCTGTACCAACTAGCTCGTCTGCATCAAATGCATATAGTGTATACCAGCTCTGCTCGCACATTTTCTTTAGTTCATCTGTTGTTAGATTGATTGAATTCCAACCTAAAGAGTCATATAAAACTCGCATCTGATTAAAATCTTTGGGTCCCTTAATTGTATAACATATACGTTGATTCAATCTTTCCCCTCCTATTTCATCTATCTCCGCTACTTGGGTCTTTCTATAAAAATAGCCTTTTCGTAACTATTATACGAAAAGGCTATTTTTACTAGAAGTTAGTCTACTACAATATAAGTTGCTTTTACAGGTCCATGCACTCCAACAATCAAGTTCATCTCAATATCAGCGCTGTTGCTTGGTCCAGTGATAAAACTCACATAAGAAGGGACATCTTCACCCTCTAGCTGCTTTTTGTGTATAAGCGAAGCTGCTTGTGTCATCCGTGGAACTAGCGTGCTTTTAGGAATAATTGCAACAAACGTTTTCGGTAACAAACTGATTGACCTACCGTGATCTTTATTATGAAAGAGCGTTACCGTTCCTGACTCTGCAAGCGTCACATCGCTAAAAACAAGCCCTACGTCGGCTGCTTCTGCAATTTGTTGATTTACCTTTTTTTTCTCTGCATCCCAGATATGAACTTGGAGGTCTTCAGCATTTCTCTCAAAAAAGCCGGTTAACCCATATTCTTTATTTCGCAGATCATTTGAAGTGATTAACGACTTTCCCTCGTAACCTTTAATCGTTTCTGCAAGAACACCAACCAATCCTTCACGATCTGTTCGCTTAAAAGTTGTATGAATTACTTTACAATGCTCTTGTAAAATATCGACAAGTTCATCCTGTGTCCTATCTTTGAATACATCATACTGTGGCGTAACGCTCCAGCTTGGGCGCTGTACACCTTCGACTTTTCGTTCTCTACCTAAAGTAGCAGCTAATTTATCTAAAAAAGCCTCTCGATTCTGTATCATGATGACGATTCACTCTCCTCCTGCCGTTGTTTAAACCAAGAACGGAATGACTGACCTTCCGGAGCATAGAAATCACGTACATTCGTCCAATCCTTCAGGGGACCTGGCCCATTTTCAATCATACCCTCTTTTGTCCATGGTCTAAGAGCAGGCTTAGCGAGATTTGCACTTAAGTTATAAAGAGATGGATTGGCCGACCACTTCGCGAATCCCTTCATCATGAGCTTTTCAGTCAGGGGTGCTTTCTTTTCTCGTTCCACAATGATTTGACGATGGCGAACTAAATGCTCGTGCAGTGGTATTTTAACAGGACATGCTTCTGAGCACGCTGCACATAGCGTAGATGCATACGGAAGCTCTTTATGATCGTCATAGCCTTCTAAAAGTGGCGTGATGACTGCACCGATTGGCCCTGGATAAATTGAGTTGTAAGCATGCCCTCCAATATGACGATAAACAGGACATGCGTTAATACAGGCGGCACAGCGAATACAGTGAAGTGCTGATTGAAATTCTGTTCCTAAAATTTTTGAACGACCATTGTCTACAATGACTAAATGAAACTCATCTGGACCATCTATTTCTTCTTCGAGCCTTGTTCCTGTAATAGCCGTAATATAGCTCGTTAGTTTTTGTCCAACCGCTGCTCGGGTTAGTAAACTAACAAGCACCTCCATCTCTTCCCAAGTGGGAACAATTCTCTCCATTCCCATCACCGTAATAACAGTGTCCGGTAGACTTGTAACCATTTCTGCGTTTCCCTCATTGGTAACAAGGGTGATAGCACCTGATTCTGCAATAGCGAAATTACACCCTGTAACTCCTACGTCAGCCGCTAAGAAATCTTGACGAAGTTGTTCTCGAGCAAACGCTGCCAGCTCTTCGGGAGTATCTGAGCCACCGTATCCTTTTTTATTAGCAAACGTTTCTCGTATTTGTCCTTTATTTTTATGAAGAGCAGGAGCTACGATGTGAGAAGGTGGATCTTCATCCAGTTGCAAAATCCATTCACCCAAATCAGATTCCACAACCTCAGCACCTACTTCTTCAAGCGCTTTATTTAAACCAATTTCTTCAGTTACCATCGATTTTGATTTAACAACTTTTTTCGCTTCCTTCTTTTTTATCACATTTTTAACATACTCATTTGCTTCTTCTGCTGTTTCTGCAAAAAAGACATTTCCTCCTCGTCTAGCTACTTGTTCGCTCAGTTGATGTAAATAGTAGTCTAGATTCTCTAATGTATGTGAACGAATTTCAGAACCGAGCTGTCGCCACTCTTCCCAATTTCCCCATGCTTCTGCCTGATTTAACCGCCCATTTCGAAGTCTTCCTTGAGCGGAGGAAACGGCTTGCCTCATAAAGTCGTCTGCAATTCCTTTTTGAATTCGTTCTTTGTATGGAATTTCACCAATTTTGACGCTCATTTTCGTTCCTCCGTTTCTTAATGGGTGTTTAGAATCTCAGTAATATGAACAACTTTAACTTCTTTCCCTTCACGACTCATGCGACCGCCGATATTCATTAAGCACCCCATATCAGCACCCACTAAATATTCGGCTTTTGTTTCTGAGACATGACGTGACTTTTCACTGACCATCTCTTGTGAAATAACAGAGTTTTTCACGGCGAACGTACCACCAAATCCACAGCAATCTTCTTCACACGGTAAATCAACTAGTTCTACACCTTTTACGTTTTTCAACAGTACTTTAGGCTGTTCCTTTACTCCTAACAGTCGTTTCATATGACAAGAGGAATGAAAAGTGACTTTTCCCTTAAACGAAGAATTTAAGTCTGTAACGTTTAATACATCTACAAGGAATTCAGTAATTTCATAGCACTTATCTGCAAAAGCTTCCGCTTCTTTCTCCCATTCTACATCTCCTCTAAACACCGCGGGATACTCCTTCAACATACTGATGCATGATCCTGATGGTCCCACTATATATTCAGAATGACGAAAAGCTTTCATCATTTGCTTCATAGACTGCTTTGCTTCCTGTAGGTATCCACTGTTATACGCTGGTTGGCCACAGCACGTTTGCTCCATAGGATAATCAACTTTACAGCCGCATCGTTCCAGGATTTCAAGCGTGTCTTTTGCTACATTGGCAAAAAGAATATCACTTAGGCATGTACTAAATAAGGAAACTCTCATACTTGCTCACCTCTCAGAAAATTGGTAAACAGCCGGCTACATCATTCAATATATGTAAAAAGACGGCTTTGAACATTTTGCAAATGTTCAAGCATCGCTTCACTCGCCTCATTTGGCTGCCTATTTTTAATAGCTTCAAAGATTCTTCGATGCTCTACTTTTAAATCTTCGACCGTATTACCTGAATATAAGAATACTTTTCTTGTTTCTTGAATCGTTTCAGAGATTAACGACGACACGCTGCTCATTAAATTAATAAGTAATTTATTATGTGTCGCGTTCGCAATGGCCAAATGGAAGTCTAAATCCGCGCTTGAGGCTAACTCTTCATTTCCGCTTGCATTCTCCATCACAATCAATGCTTTCTCAAGCGCTAAAAGATCCTCTTCTTCGTGCACTGCTGCTGCTTGAGCCACCGTACCTAACTCTAAAATTTCACGAACTTTGTAAAGTTCTTTAATATCTTCAATCTTCATTAAAAAAGCAATGTTGACAGGTAACTGAAATTTAGAAGGATCAAAGTTATTTACAAACGTACCTTCTCCATGCCTCGCTGCGACTAGCCCCATTGTACGTAAGCCACTTAAAGCCTCGCGAATAGTTGACGTTCCTACATCAAAACTTTTTGCTAATTTTTCAACAGACTCTAATTTATCACCAGGCTTTAAATCTCCTGCTTTAATTAATTCAATTAATGTTTCAGCTACTTCCTCATATGCTTTTTTTCCACGAACACGTTTATAGTTCATTTCATTCAACTCCCATCTATCTCTCTATTATATCGATTTACTTACAAGAGAATACAATGGGAAACCCCGCTTTTCTTATTTAAAAAACATTTAAAAAGAGAAACCCTGCTATACCTGCTAATACTCCATATACAACTGCTGTCCCTAACGTTTTGCGAATAATTTCTCCCTCTTTACCAGATAAACCAACGACAGCACTAGCAGCCACAACATTGTGAACGCAAATCATATTTCCCGCTGCAGCACCAATGAGTTGAACTGCTAAAACAGTGTTTAAGTTTAACCCAATTGCCTGGGCAACATTATACTGGATTGGTGAAAAGGTTAATGTGGATACCGTTGCACTTCCAGTGATGAACGCTCCAAGTTTTCCAAGGAATGGCGCTACAAAAATCCATACTGATCCTAAAGAGCTCGCCAATGATTCGGCAATGTATTCGGGCATGCTATTTAAATTGTTTAGGTTCAATCCAGAATTAACAAACACCTGTACCATCGCCAGCGTTGCAATAAGTGAAATCGCTGTGATTTTCATTGTACCTAGTGACTCTTTTGATGCTTGCAAAAATGTTTTATAAGACTTTCTTTGAATAAGAAAAGCAAACACAGCTGCCAAAGTTAGAATCGTTCCTGGAGAATATAAAAACTCCCATTTAGAAACAATACCTTGTACTCCTAAAATATCCGTCCAGGTTAAGTCAATAGCGGTTAGCGCAAAGTGCTTAAGTCCTGGGATAACTCTAGTCAACAGCAATAAGACTACAACGCTAATATACGGTGCCCATGCTGTTAAAATACCCATTTCCGCTTTGTCTTCCGCTATCTTGAAATCTTTCCTCATTACCTTTCTCCATTCTCCCTTAGGTAATAAGATTCCTCTCTTTGCTGTCAAAGTTGCTACAATTAACGTAATAAGAGAGGCTAAAATGGAGACAAATTCATGTCCAAAGAAATTAGCAATCAGAAATGCGCTTACTGTATATACAATTCCAATGAGGAACGTCCACGGAAACATTTGCAGCGCATCTTTTATACCACTGCGACTAAATGTGGTTAATACAACCATTAAAATAAATGGAATAAAGACACCCGCCAATAAGTCTAAGCTTGTGACTTGCACCGCAATTTCTTTAAAGAAATTAATATCTGCGCTTGGAATATTACTGAGTCCGACTGCTACTGGCGTCCCCACTGCTCCAAACATAACGGCTGTACTATCAGCAATTAACGCAATGGTGGCGGCCACCAGTGGTTGAAAACCCAGAGCCAATAATAGCGGTCCTGTCACCATCGCCGGTGTCCCAAAACCAGCGGCTCCTTCAATAAGTGAGCCAAATAAAAAAGCTACAATGACTACTTGGACACGCATATCACCTGAAATGCTTTGAAAGCCTTGATTGATTCGAACAACTCCACCCGTATTGCGAAGGGTATTCAACAATACCAATGCACCGAATAAAATCCACAAAATCGTAAAAGTTTTATGTATTCCTTGAAAAATTGATGCTAAAATTACTTTCCCTTCCATCCCCCAGATAGTAAGCGCTAACAATATGACGATAATTGAACTCAATGCCATTCCTTTAGCAGCTGACATCCTCAGAACTACAAGAAATAAAAATGGCGCAATAATCGCACTTAGCGCAATGAACAATAACATATAAACCCTTCCCCCTAGTTGACTTATAGTATTGAGCACTCATATCTAATGAGGTCATCTGATGACCTCATTAATATAGTTACATAAATTTCATAAATAGACAATGGGGAATTTTGAATTTTCATCTAATTTATTTTATAACAACTACATATCTTCAGCTTTATTAGAACAAAAAAAGCCAAACTTATGGAGTTCCTAAGCTTGACCCTCGAATATATATTTGTTTATCATACTAGCTTCCATTGCTCTTTATGGCTTTATTTCAATTTCTTTTATCCAGTATTCAATTGTATCCATTGGTTCTGAACGTAAATGCACGTAATATACTTCCACCTCTTTTTCTTTTATTCCCTGCGGTAAAGAAAAAGTAAAGCGACCGTTCTTACTTGCTTTTATATCAAAAACTTGTGTTGCTAAGTTTGACGGATATTTTTCTTCTACCCATCCTTTAACCGAGTCTTCTAATTCTGCCATTTCCTTATAATCTTTTACTCGTTCTCTTTTCACATTTGTTACTGTGCTAGTATTTGGTACATAGAAAACGATAAAATCAGTTGGAAACCGATACACATCTAAAGGCTTTTCCCAACTGTTTTCAATTATGTATTCAGACCCTTCATGCTGCACGCTAAAGTTTAAAGATTCAGGGGTTGTTTCATACCACAGATTAAAAAGAACATAACTAGCAAAACCAAATAGAACCAACATAGGTGCTAAAAGTAAAAGAGAAAGCCAGCGGTTTATTTTCCAAAAAAAGATTCCTGCTATCATAAGCAGTAAAATAATAAAAATTACAAATGACATATTTACTCCCTCATACTTGAATTATTTTTACATTTAAGGAATAGAAGATACTGCAACTTCTATTAAGCCTGTGAAAATGATTAAAAACACCATAAAGGTGCTAGGACTCAATAAGATTTTCCTTGTGAAATTTTTTTCTTTTTGTTTTTTATACATTAAATAACCTACTACAATGGAGAAATCCCAACAGAAAAGCCCACTTTTTGAAAAGAGGTAAGAAGAATTTCCTATCTAGAATAGTACAACACCTATATGAAATAAAATTAAAAACCAGGCAAATATCTTCATTCTCAACTTCCTTTATATTTATCTTAATTTTAACATAGAATAAATTTACTTTTTTGTAAATTTCACTAACATAAACACAAAAAGAAAGAGAGCAACCAACAGGTTACTCTCTTTTTATATGATTTAAAAACCCGATTTACTATTACTCAACCGTAACAGACTTAGCTAAGTTACGTGGTTTATCTACGTCACAATCACGGTGTAGAGCTGCGTAGTAGGAAATTAATTGTAATGGAATAACCGCTGCTAAAGGTGCTAATGTTTCGTGTACCTTTGGAATTACATAGCGATCTTCTTCCGTTTCTAAGCCCTTCATAGAGATAATGCAAGGATTCGCTCCGCGCGCTACTACTTCTTTTACGTTTCCGCGAATGCTTAAATTTACGTGCTCTTGTGTTGCAAGGGCAATAACAGGCGTATTGTTTTCAATTAAAGCAATTGTTCCGTGCTTCAGCTCTCCACCAGCAAATCCTTCTGCTTGGATGTAAGAGATTTCTTTAAGCTTTAATGCACCTTCTAATCCAACGTAATAGTCTACAGAACGCCCGATAAAGAATGCGTTACGCGTTGTTGCTAAGAACTGAAGAGCAATGCTTTCCATTTCTTCCTTATCATCACATAGAACTTCCATTGTATTAGCAACGATTGCTAGTTCTTGCATTAAGTCGAAATCAAGCTTAATGCCGCGTGCTTGTGCAGTTACTGCTGCTAAAATTGAAAGCACTGCTAACTGAGCTGTATATGCTTTTGTAGAAGCAACAGCAATCTCTGGACCAGCGTGTAATAACAGCGTGTAGTCTGACTCACGAGATAAAGTTGAACCAGGAACGTTTGTAATTGTTAATGCTTTATGGCCAAGCTCTTTAATTTGAACAAGGACTGCACGGCTATCTGCTGTTTCACCACTTTGAGAAATAAAGATGAATAGTGGTTTTTCAGATAAAAGCGGCATGTTGTAAGAGAATTCACTTGCTACGTGCACTTCAACAGGTACTTTCGCCCATGTTTCAATGAATTGTTTTCCTACTAGTCCAGCATGGTAACTTGTTCCACAAGCAACGATGTATACGCGATCAGAGTTATTCATAGCTTTTACAATGTCCTCATCCACGTGAAGCTCATTGTCATCACCTTGGTATTGCTGAATGATTTTACGCATTACTAGAGGCTGCTCGTCAATTTCTTTTAGCATGTAGTGAGGATACGTACCCTTTTCGATATCACTTGCATCTAATTCAGCAGTGTAAGGTTCACGCTCTACTACTTGACCATCTAATGTTTTAATTGTAACTGCTTCTTTTGTTACAATTACTGTTTCTTTATCCATTAACTCTACATATTGGTTTGTTACTTGCAGCATCGCCATTGCATCACTTGCTACAACGTTAAAGCCTTCGCCTAAACCAACAAGTAATGGACTTTTATTTTTAGCAACATAAATTGTATTTTTATCTTCATTATCAATTAATGCTAGTGCATAAGAACCGTGTAGTAAGCTTACCGCTTTACGGAATGCTTCTTCTACTCCTAATCCTTCGCTTGCGATTTTTTCAATTAAATGAACGATTACTTCTGTATCCGTTTCACTTTTGAATTCAACACCTTGTAAATACTCACGCTTTAAAATTGCGTAGTTCTCAATAACTCCATTGTGAACTAACGTAAAGCGCCCGTTATTACTTTGATGTGGGTGAGCATTTTCACGGCTTGGAACACCGTGTGTTGCCCAGCGCGTGTGACCGATACCAGCTGGTGCTACAACATTGTTATCCACTGATTGACGTAGTTCAGCAATACGTCCTTTTTCTTTAAATACGTGTACGCCACCGTCATTAACAACTGCAATACCTGCTGAGTCATATCCACGATATTCTAATTTTTCAAGACCTCGTAATAAAATTTCCTTTGAATCTTGAGTTCCAATATAACCTACAATTCCGCACATAGATTGTAATCCTCCTTAAAGTAATGAAGAACGTTACCTTCTTCACAATAACGATTATCTTCTTAATGCGTTTGTCCAAAAAGTCACCCCTTTGTTTTTCACATCAAGCTTTCGATTGTGATAATCAACAACCGGGAGGCATCCGCCGATACTTCGATAAACCTCCTCCTCGTCAACTAAGTCACTGTCGTCTCAGACCTAGTTCAGGCGCTTTTATTTAAATTATAAACTGCTTTTAACATTCCCTCCTTTTGTAAATTAGAGACGAACAGATTTAATCTTACAACAAAGCATAAGAAATCGTCAATTATCTTTATTACCAATAGTAAAAACAGGGCTTTTTGCGTGCCGCTGTGTACAATTGGCATAATATAAAAATATGCATAAGCAGCCCTTGTGGTCACTGCTTATGCATAGAATGATGAATTACTCTAGTCCCATTTCTGCTTTTACTACTTCAACAATACGATTTACGTACACATCACACTCATTTTGGCTTGGTGCTTCAACCATTACGCGCACAAGTGGCTCTGTACCTGAAGGACGAACAAGAACACGACCGTTTCCAGCCATTTCTTTTTCTACCTCTGTAATTACTTCTTTTACCTTTTCATTTTCAGTTACGTGATGCTTATCCGTTACTCTCACGTTCACAAGAAGCTGCGGGAACTTTTTCATTTCACTCGCTAATTCAGATAACTTTTTATTTGTTGCTTTCATAATGTTTACAAGCTGAATCGCAGACAACATACCATCTCCTGTTGTATTGTAGTCAAGGAAAATAATATGGCCTGATTGCTCTCCACCTAAATTATATTGATGTGCTTTCATTTCTTCTACTACGTAGCGGTCACCCACCGCTGTCTGAGCACTTTGAATTCCGTTTGCCTCAAGAGCTTTGTAAAACCCAAGGTTACTCATCACCGTAGAAACAAGCGTATTATGCTTTAAACGACCTTGTTCGAATAGATACTTTGCACAGATGAACATAATTTGATCACCATCTACAATGTCGCCATTTTCATCGATTGCAATTAGTCGATCCCCATCACCATCAAAGGCTAACCCTACGTCTGCATTTTTTTCTTTTACAAATGCTGCTAATGCTTCCGGATGAGTAGAACCCACACCTTCGTTAATATTTAATCCATTTGGAGATGCACCCATTGTTGAAATATCAGCATCTAAGTCTGCAAATAAATGTGCTGCTAAAGATGAAGTGGCACCATGCGCACAGTCTAGCGCAACGTGCAAACCAGAAAAATCTTCATCAATTGTTTGCTTGAGGTACTGAAGGTACTTTTGACCACCTTCAAAGTAGTCATTTACTTGTCCAAGGTCTTTACCTGCAGGTCTTGGTAGTTCATCTTTTGAAGCATCAATTAATGCTTCAATCTCATTTTCTTGAGCATCAGATAGCTTGAATCCATCCGGTCCAAAAAATTTAATACCGTTATCTTGCACTGGGTTGTGTGACGCAGAAATCATAACACCTGCTTGCGCACCTAACGCTTTCGTTAAGTAGGAAACACCTGGCGTTGAAATTACACCTAAGCGCATCACCTCAGCTCCAATTGATAGAAGACCCGCTACTAAAGCTCCCTCCAACATATGACCTGATACACGAGTATCGCGACCTATTAGGACTTTTGGTCTTTCAGTGTCTTTTGTTAATACGTACCCGCCAAAACGACCAATTTTAAATGCAAGCTCAGGTGTTAATTCACTGTTTGCAACACCCCTTACACCGTCTGTTCCAAAATACTTACCCATTCTTGTTCTCTCCTTTTATATCCATTGTGTATATTAGTTTGCCGATGATGAATCATTTTCTTCATTATTTGTACTGTTGTCGCCATTACCTTCATCCTCTTCGTTAGACCCCGTGTTATCAGATGGATCAGAAGGCTCGTCCGGATTATTATTACCACCTTCTTCTGGTGGTTCAGAAGGGTTTTGTTCTTCTTCATTTGAAGGATTTTTTTCACTAACTTTTACTCTTAGTGTCTTTGTAGAAAGGGTGCCTTCAACACCATTTGGAACCGTTAGAGAAATAGGAACCGAAAACTCACCAGGTGTTAGCCTTGCAACATTAGCAGTTATACTAATATCACTTCGGGTAACGTTTCTTAGCTGTTGTTGTGGTCCTAACAGGTCAACCCCCACCACTCCGTTTTTAGGAGATAAAATTTCATATCTATATTTTGAGTTTTGCCCATTTAGTGTCACTGACAAGCTTTCAAACGACTTTTTTCCATCTTTCTCTTCTTCGGCTACAGAGGTTTCTTCTGCGTCAGTTTCTTCTTCTGCTTCCTCATCCAGCTTTTTGACTTTTACACTTACTGTCACCTGCTTAGGCTGAACACTATCTACACCTTCTGGAACAGGCACATCAACTTTTATATCGGACGTTTTAGAAATCCCCGTTACGTCGACCGGAATATTATCAATTGATGAGATAGAATCTAATACGTCTTTCTCACCAATAACAGTTACTTCATCTCTATCTAAAGAAATACCTGTAATTTCAATACCTTCGCCTAGGGTACCAGTTTGCTCAAGGCTAATTGGTACCTTTTTACTTCTATTTTCAATTGGGATTGTAACATTAACTACTTCTGGTTCGATAGATACATCTAGCTTATTCAGATTTTTATCAAATGCTACTACCTCTGCTTGTTCATTTACATCTTTACTTACATTATCTAATTCAACAAGTGCTTTTACATAGGCTACTTGTGATAGCTGACTCTTCGCTCCAGTAACCGTTACCGTCTCTGGGCTAATTTGTGCTGATCCCGCTTTATAGCCTTTTTTCACCTGATTTTTATCAAAGCTTGCTTCTACCGGAAATTCTTGTGATTGTTGATTTTCAATACTGACCGTTACAACTTGTGGATCAATTTTGACATCCAAACGATCTGAAATGTTTCGGTGCTGCAACTCTACTTGGTGCTCTCCCAAACCATAGTTATTTAAATCCACATACACTTCCAAGTCTTGCTTTAGCTTTTCTTGTTGAAGGGCACTCTTAGAACCTTCTAAAGTAACGTTAACCGTATCTGGAACACCGCTAATGATCATATTATCTTGATCATAAGAAACTTCTACAGGAACATTTGTAATGGTTTCTGTACCTGTTCCTGACGATTTACTTGTGCCAAGAATTGTATTTGTATCTTGATTATCGATGCTAACAGATAAATAAAGCATTAAGGCTAAAAGAAGCGCAATTATTTTCATGATCCAAGGATTGTTTAATAATCTATCCATTCTTCTTCGACCTCCATTGCCAACGAGCTGAAGAAGATGCTCTTGAAGTATTAACCAACTCTTTCTCAAGCATTTCTTTTAACGTATCGATTGTTAACTCACGGTATAACTCACCATTCTTTGTCACAGAAATACCACCTGTTTCTTCAGATACTATAACCGTTATACTATCTGTTACTTCACTAATACCAACAGCTGCTCGGTGACGAGTCCCTAGCTCCTTTGAAATAAAAGGGCTTTCGGAAAGTGGCAAGTAGCAAGCGGCAGCTGAAACTTGATTGCGCTGTAAAATAACGGCTCCATCATGCAATGGCGTATTAGGAATAAATAAATTAATCAATAGTTCTGATGACACATTGGCATTTAACGGAATGCCGGTTTCAATATAATCATTCATTCCTGTTTCTCGCTCAATCGAGATTAAAGCTCCTATACGACGCTTTGCCATATAATGTGTAGCTTTTGTAATAGCTTCGATTGTTAATGCGCGTTCATCCTCTTCAGGAAGACTAGCTTTAGAAAACAAACTTCCTCTTCCTAACTGTTCCAACGCTCTGCGAACTTCAGGTTGGAAAATAATAATAACTGCTAAAAATCCCCATGTTAAGGCTTGATCCATTAACCATTGTAATGTGTTTAGGCCCAGGAAGTTACTAATAAAGCGTACAACAACGATGACGATTATTCCTTTGAGTAACTGTACAGCTTTCGTACCTCTGATGACCATTATCAATTTATATATAACAAACCAAACAAGGAGAACATCGATTATATTTCCTAAATATGCAAAGATCGGTAGCTCTCCAAAAGGCATCGTCTCACTTCCTCTATTTATATGTAGTCAATTAAACATAACTTTTTTATTATATCACAAATTTAAAATTTCCTACTAGCTAGACATAATAACAATTGGTTTTCATTTACAAAAAGAATCGTCCAATAGTCTTGATGACCGAGGACGATTCTTTAGCAAATCTATGTTGTTACCGTCAACCAAACTTCTTTTTATTGATGATTTGATAGGTTAACTGCGTCTTTAACACCATTCTTTACGTTGTACCAAATCCATTCAAACATTTGGTCTAATTCTTCAATATCACCGGTAACCTCTCCCGCAGATGCAAGATACTGATCACCATTAATAATAGTAATATTTCCATCGACCTTTCCTTCTACCTTTATATCACCATTACGTACAGTAACATCTCCTTTAACTACTTCGCCAGCTGGCACAATAACAGTCTTATTTTCAATTACAAGATTATCTTGCTTAGAGACTGCAAACTCTTCATTTGTATTCCAAGCTGAAAAAGTCGCTCCAGACATTAATAACGTAAATACAGCAGCTGCCGTTAAAAATGGGTGATTGGTAAACCAACGATTCATTCTTACAGCGTTCTTCTCTTTAGGAAGACCCGCCATAATATTAGCCGTAAAGTTCATAGGTGTATCAATATGAGAAGTGCTTTGAACAAAAGCAATTGTTCGCTTTAATTGTTTAAAATGTTCTTGGCATGCATCACATTCCTGTAAATGCTGCTTCAGTAATTGTTCATTCTCTTTTGTAAGATCTCCATCTAAGTATTCATGGATTAGATTTACATAGGAACTTGAGCATTTCATTATTTTCACTCCTTACAAATGGCGAAGTCTGTTTCTTAAGGCTTCCCGTCCTCTATGAATTCTTGTCTTTACAGTACCAATCGGTAGCTCTAAGATTTCACTAATTTCCTTCAAAGAAAGCTCATCAATATATTTCAGCACAATAACTGTACGATATTTCTCAGGTAGCTTTAGAATTTCAGATTGAATTAAATCTTGCAACTCTCCTCTTTCTAATTCATCTTCAGGAAGTGCTTGATCTGCAGCAATCTGTGAGTACATATTCAGACCTTCCGTTCCAGCTACTTCTGCATCTAAATAGTAATCTGGCTTCTTTTTACGAATTTTATCGATACAAAGGTTTGTGGCAATCCGATATAGCCATGTGGAAAATTTCTTGGATGAATCATAACTATGAATATTAACATAGGCTCTAATAAAAGCTTCCTGAGCCGCATCTTGCGCTTCTTCACGATTCCCTAACATTCGATAACACAGCTGATAGAGCTTATCTTTATGATATTCTACAATATCAGCAAACGCATCTTGATCGCCTTTTTTTACTTTTTTTATTTTCCGTTTTAATAATAAATCCATGTAACAGTGACCTCCGCCCATTGCGGGATAGTATATATACGTTTACTTCTAGTTAAAGTTTCATTCATGCTTAATTATTTTAACAAAAATTTGCTGCCTATGTTTAAGATTTTGCAAATTGGGTTATTTATGAAGAAAAAGACTATTATAAAGTGGAGGAATGTCGCTGATGGAGAAAAATTTACTGGAAAGAATTGAAGAACATCGTCACATGATGTTAAGTACCGCACAACAAACTTCTCTATGTTCTAAAGAGGTACTGAGGCTAAGTTCAGAGTTAGACACACTATTAAATCAATACACAAAACAATCAAACTAAATCAGCTCTTGCTTTTACAAACAAGAGCTGATTCTTTTTTATAATAATTTTTCACCAAATAAGGAGCCCATTAATGCAACAGCCACCGTTGCTGTTTTATTGCGCTCATCTAAAATAGGATTTACTTCTACAAATTCAGCGGAAGTAATGACGTTAGATTCAGCTAGCATTTCCATAGCTAAATGGCTTTCTCTGTAGCTGATTCCTCCAATAACAGGTGTTCCTACTCCAGGTGCGTCATGAGGATCTAAACCATCTAAATCAAGTGACAAATGTACCCCATCTGTTTTATCTTTTAGATAAGCAATTGTTTCTTCCATAACGTGTGCCATTCCAAGACGATCAACCTCATGCATTGTGTATACCTTAATACCAATCTCTTTAATTAAAGCCCTTTCTCCTTCATCTAAAGAACGTGCACCAATAATTACAACATTTTCAGGTTTAATTTTTGGCATATATCCAAAAATATTGATTAGTGTTGGGTGTCCAATTCCTAAGCTAGCTGCTAATGGCATTCCATGTATGTTTCCTGATGGAGAAGTATCAGCTGTATTCAAATCTCCATGTGCATCATACCAAATAACTCCTAGATTCTCATAATGCTTGCTCACACCAGCTAACGTTCCAATAGCAATACTATGGTCACCACCAAGTACAAGTGGAAAATTACCGTTTGTAATTACATGATCTACTTTAGAAGCTAGCCGCTCACTAGCATCTGCTACGGCCGTTAGATTTTTTAAGTTAGTTTTTACATCATTATGTACTCTTTCTGCAGGAGCAATCTCAATGTTGCCTTCATCTTCCACAACATATCCAATGCTTTCAATACGCTCTACTACACCAGCATAACGAATAGCACTTGGCCCCATGTCTACCCCTCGACGTGTTTGCCCTAAATCCATTGGTACACCAATAATTGATACATTTTTCATTTCTCTTTCTCCCCTTTTTACCTTTTATACTTCTATTGTATAGCTAAAAGTATGAATGGCTCAACTCGACATTTTTCTGAATATATATACAAATTTAAAAGGGACAAAAAAACCTCTAAACGATAGTTTAGAGGTGAATGATTTATGTAATTGGTGGAGCCTAGCGGGATCGAACCGCTGACCTCCTGCGTGCAAGGCAGGCGCTCTCCCAGCTGAGCTAAGGCCCCAACAAAAGCAAATAATAATAATTGGAGCGGAAGACGAGGTTCGAACTCGCGACCCCCACCTTGGCAAGGTGGTGTTCTACCACTGAACTACTTCCGCATATAAGAGTGAGCCATGAAGGACTCGAACCTTCGACCCTCTGATTAAAAGTCAGATGCTCTACCAACTGAGCTAATGGCTCTTAATGGCTGGGCTAGCTGGATTCGAACCAACGCATGACGGAGTCAAAGTCCGT
>NZ_SBIM01000001.1:0-30795 GCF_004348885.1 Bacillus sp. CBEL-1
ATCTCAATTCATGTCTGGTGGCGATAGCAGAGAGGTCACACCCGTTCCCATGCCGAACACGGAAGTTAAGTTCTCTAGCGCCGATGGTAGTTGGGACTTTGTCCCTGTGAGAGTAGGACGTTGCCAGACTTTATATTATCGCGGGGTGGAGCAGTCTGGTAGCTCGTCGGGCTCATAACCCGAAGGTCGCAGGTTCAAATCCTGTCCCCGCAACCAAATGGTCCCGTGGTGTAGCGGTTAACATGCCTGCCTGTCACGCAGGAGATCGCGGGTTCGATTCCCGTCGGGACCGCCATGTAAACGAAACAAAAAGTTTCGTCTTTTTTTTTATATTAAAATTATGATCCTTAGGACTGTTCCTAGGGACTTTTTTGTATGTATATGCTGGATATGAGCAAAGAACTGCGTATACAATAGAGGTATAAATTGATTTAGAGAGAGCAAAGTGAGGATTTGAAAAATGAAACCATTAGAAGAGTTTGTCATTCAATCTGCTTCTATTGAAGATACACAAAAGCTAGCGAACCGTCTGGCTTCGTTGTTAGCTAAAGGTGATGTTTTGTTACTAGAAGGAGATTTAGGAGCTGGTAAGACGACCTTTACCAAAGCCTTAGCAAAAGGCCTTGAAATTAAAAGAAACGTAAACAGCCCTACATTTACTATTATTAAAGAATATAAAGATGGACGATTGCCCCTGTATCACATGGATGTGTATCGTTTAGGAGAAGAGTTTGAAGATCTAGGCTTTGATGAGTATTTTGATGGTGATGGCGTTACCGTTGTTGAGTGGGCTCACTTAATTGAAGAGCAGCTACCGGAGGAATTTGTCCAGATTAATATTTACCATGATACGCCTAAAACACGTAAGCTTGTTTGTAAAGCCAAGGGCGCAAGATATATTGACCTATGTAAGGAGCTTTTTAATTATGAAAACATTAGCAATTGATACGTCAAACTTTGTAATGGGCGTCGCATTGGTTGAAGAGAATAAAGTAATTGGAGAAGTAATTACAAATTTAAAAAAGAATCATTCCATTCGCTTGATGAGAGCGATTGAATCATTGCTAGCAGATTGCGATACTTTACCAAAAGAATTAGATAAAATTGTAGTAGCGGAAGGGCCTGGTTCTTATACGGGTGTACGCATTGGGGTAACCGTCGCTAAAACACTTGCGTGGACGCTTAACATTCCTTTAGTTGGAGTATCGAGCCTTGAAGTGCTAGCTGCTAACGGCCGTTATTTTAATGGGCTTATCTCTCCGTTATTTGATGCACGTAGACAACAAATTTTCACGGGCTTATACCGTTTTAATAATGGAGAGGACCTACGTAAAGAAGAGAAAGACCAGCTTATTATTAATGAACAATGGGCTGAGAAATTGAAAGAATACAAAGAACCTATTTTATTTATTGGAAATGATGTTGAAGTGCATAAGGAAGTACTAACTAGCGTCTTAGGAGAACAAGCACTCTTTGCATCTGTTTTACAATACAATCCTCGTCCAAGTGAGTTAGCATTTTTAGGTATGAAAAAGGAATCAACACCAGTCCATGCTTTTGTGCCTAATTATATTAGGCTAGCCGAGGCAGAAGCAAACTGGCTAAAAGCACAAGAAGCGAAACATGAGTGAGAAAATGACTACGACAGTAAAGTTTCGTTTAATGAAGGTTGAAGATATTGATCAAGTTGTTGAAATTGAAAAACAGGCGTTTGCGACACCTTGGAGCAAAGAGGCCTTTTATAATGAATTAACTGCCAATCAATTCTCTACCTACCTTGTGATGGAAATAGATGAACAAATTATTGGATATTGTGGGACTTGGATTGTAATTGATGAAGCGCATATTACTAATATTGCTATACTTCCTAAGTATAGAGGAAAAAGATTGGGATATGCTTTGCTTAAAGCTGCGATGGATGTTGTGAAACAGCTAGGCGCACTTTCAATGACGCTAGAAGTAAGAACGTCAAATCATATTGCACAGTCATTGTACAAAAAGCTAGGCTTTGAGGCTGGCGGCATACGAAAAAATTATTATTCTGATAACAATGAAGATGCATTAGTTATGTGGGTGAAATTATGAAAAAAGAAAATGAAGTAATATTAGCAATAGAAACAAGTTGTGACGAAACGGCTGTTGCCATTATTCGAGGTGGCACAGAAATTATTGCAAACGTAGTAGCCTCTCAAATTGAAAGCCATAAACGATTTGGAGGAGTTGTACCTGAGATTGCTTCTAGGCATCATGTTGAACAAATTACAATAGTTGTAGAAGAAGCTCTAAATCAATCTAGTATGACATTTGATGATATTGATGCAGTCGCGGTAACAGAAGGACCGGGTTTAGTTGGAGCATTATTAATTGGTGTCAATGCAGCAAAGGCATTAGCTTTTGCTCATCAAAAACCCTTAATTCCTGTACATCATATTGCAGGACATATTTATGCAAATCAACTCATTACGCCATTGAAATTTCCATTACTAGCATTAGTTGTTTCCGGTGGACATACAGAGCTTGTTTACATGAAAGAGCACGGCCATTTTGAAGTGATTGGTGAAACAAGAGATGATGCAGCCGGTGAAGCATATGATAAAGTGGCACGTACGCTACAGCTACCATATCCAGGCGGTCCTCATATTGATCGTCTAGCTCAAGAAGGTGAACCGTTAATTGACTTACCCCGTGCTTGGTTAGAAGATGGATCATACGATTTTAGTTTCAGTGGTTTGAAATCAGCAGTTATCAACACTGTGCATAACGCAAAACAAAAAGGTGAAAATATTAATCCACAAACATTAGCAGCTAGTTTTCAAGCTAGCGTAGTTGATGTTTTGGTAACAAAAACGGAAAAAGCTGTTCAAGAATACAAAGTAAATCAACTGCTCTTAGCGGGTGGAGTAGCTGCGAATAAAGGGTTGCGAGAGGCTCTACAGCAACGATTTGAAAAGTATGATGATGTAGAGTTAGTGATTCCACCACTATCTTTATGTACGGATAACGCTGCTATGATTGGAGCAGCAGCCAGCATTTTATATCGTAAAGATAGACGAGCAACGATGTCATTAAATGCGAATCCTGGGTTAGTGTTAGAATAGAGAATTGTGGATAATGTAGTGGTTATCCACAATTTTCAATCAATTTAGAATTAACTGTGGATAATGCATGTAATAAAGCCCATCACCAAAAGGTGTATGGGCTTCTTTTGTGTATAACTGTTAGCTTTCCTCAATAATTAGCTGAAGTTCTTCCCACTCTTCCATTAATGTGGATAACTCTTGTTGAAAAGTTTGGTTCTCACTGTTTAAACGCTGAGATTCTTCATGATTTTGGTAAATTACTGGGTCGCATAAAAGCTCTTCATTTTGCTCTAATTGTGCTTCTACTTCAGCAATGCGTTCCTCGATCTCTTCAATTCTTCTTTTTCGCTGCCTTAGAAGCTTTTTTTGTTCCTTATCTTGTATATATGATGTTTTGACACTTTTCCCTACAGGTAACTCTTCAGCCATGTTTGCTGCTTCAAGCTCTTTTCTTTCTTCCATTTCTGCTTTTTTCTCAACGTAGTAGTCATAGTCTCCTAAAAACTCTGTTGTGCCCTCTGCAGACAATTCGATAACCTTGTTGGTAACTCTGTTGATAAAGTAACGGTCATGGGAAACAAATAAAAGTGTACCTGGATAAGAGATTAATGCATTCTCCAATACTTGTTTACTATCTAGGTCAAGGTGGTTGGTAGGTTCATCTAGAATTAGAAAGTTTGCTTTTTGCATCATCAGTTTTGCTAAAGCGAGTCTTGCTTTTTCTCCACCGCTTAATGTGGAAACAATCTTTAAGACATCGTCACCTGAAAATAAAAAATTACCGAGCACAGTCCGAATTTCTTTTTCAGTAGTAGTAGGATAGTCGTCCCATAATTCATTGAGTACAGTTTTGTTAGACGTCAAGTTTGCTTGTTCTTGATCATAATAGCCTACTGCTACGTTAGAACCAAATTGGATTTCTCCTGAAACAAAAGGAAGTTTATTCATTAAGCCTTTTAACAGAGTGGATTTACCGATCCCGTTTGGACCTACCAAGGCAATGCTATCCTGACGAGTAGCACGAAGGTTAATGTTTTTTACAATAAACTGATTCTCTTCATATCCAATGGAGAGATTGTCAGCTTTTAGCACTTCATTTCCACTTTGCCGCTCAATGTCAAAGGAAAAGTTTGCACCTTTCTCACCATCGTTTGGCCGATCCATTAGCTCCATACGTTCTAGCTGTTTACGTCTGCTCTGAGCTCGCTTTGTTGTTGAAGCTCTAGCGATATTTCTCTGAATGAAATCATTAAGTTTTGCTACTTCATCCTGCTGTTTTTCAAATTGTTTCATTTCACGCTCGTAGCGTTCAGCTTTTTGTGTTAAATAATTTGAGTAGTTACCAGGATACTTATAAGTGGTTTTTTGACTTACTTCATAGACTTGTGTAACCACTTTATCAAGGAAGTAGCGATCATGCGATACAATTAGGATAGCACCATCGTAGTTTTGTAAAAATTGCTCTAACCAAGCCAATGTTTCAATGTCAAGGTGGTTGGTAGGTTCATCCAGAATTAATAAATCAGGTTTAGTTAATAACAGCTTAGCTAAAGCCAGTCGCGTTTTTTGGCCACCGCTTAGTGTAGAAATTGGGGTGGAATAGTCAAAGTTTGAAAAGCGAAATCCGTGTAGGATTGAACGAATATCAGCTTCATATTGGTATCCACCTAGATCTTTAAAGGAAATTTGAAGCTGGTCGTATTCCTTTAAGAGCTTTTCATAGTTGATAGAATCGTGCTGATAAGAAGGATCCCCCATTTTTTCTTCAAGCTTTCTTAGTTCTTTCTCCATTCTTTGCAAAGGCTTGAAGACGGTTAACATTTCGTCCCAAATAGATAAAGTGGATTCTAACACTGTATCTTGTCCCATGTAGTCAATCGTTGTTTCTTTTGGTTTCATAATCTCTCCACTGTCGTAGGAAAGTTCACCAGAAATAATTTTTAAAAGCGTTGATTTACCTGCTCCGTTTCGACCAACCAGTGCAATGCGGTCTTTAGATTGAACTTCAAGTTTTATATTTGATAAAATCGGGTCTGCCCCGTAATATTTCGTAATTCCATTTAACTGTAGAATAATCATCATTTCACCTCTACTCATTTCGACATAGTGTATTTTAACATATTTTTAAGACGGAAGTATGAATACGTGTATGGCATAAGCATTTCCATAAAATTATGTGTAGAATTCATTATTACCACACAGACTGTGTTAAAATAAACTATAGACTACTGTTCATGAGTGAATAGAAGATTCACTTAATGGAAGCGCTATCTAGTTTGAAAAGAGAATCTTGCTAATTTAAGCGGAGATTTGAACGATAGCCATTATATCTATCGTAATTAAGGGGGCACAAGATGAATACAGAAAACTTAAAAATACCACAAGCTACAGCAAAGCGGTTGCCGCTATACTATCGTTTTATTAAAAATCTACATGCTTCTGGTAAGCAACGTGTATCGTCAGCAGAATTAAGCGAAGCAGTGAAAGTAGACTCCGCAACAATTCGTCGCGATTTTTCCTATTTTGGAGCCTTGGGTAAAAAGGGATATGGCTATAACGTCAATTATTTACTGAGCTTTTTTCGTAAAACATTAGATCAAGATGAGGTAACCAAAGTTGCTTTAATTGGCGTTGGTAATCTAGGAACAGCCTTTTTAAACTACAATTTTATTAAAAATAACAATACAAAGATTGAATTTGCTTTTGATGTTATTGAAGACAAGGTAGGCACTCACGTTGGAGACGTACCTGTTTACCATTTAGATAAGCTTGAAGAACATATGACGGAGGATATTTCCGTTGCAATTCTAACAGTTCCAGCTACAGTGGCACAGCAAATTACGGATCGCTTAGTTAAATGTGGGATTAAAGGTATTTTAAACTTTACGCCTGCACGCTTAAATGTGCCAAGTTCGATTCGTCTACATCATATTGATTTAGCCGTAGAGCTTCAGTCATTGGTTTACTTTTTGAAAAATTATCCTGAAAATAATATATAATAGAATATATACGTAATAAAGGAGGGAAAACCATGGGATTAGGTGCAGGTAGTGTTATCTTAATTGTAATTTTTGCATTGCTAATTTTTGGACCGAAGAAACTTCCAGAGCTTGGTCGAGCTGTAGGCCATACGTTAAGGGAGTTTAAAAGCGCCACTAAAGGAATAATGGAAGATAACGAAGAAGAGGGTAAGAAGAAAGAACGAAATCAATAGAGGAATGATTGACATATGAACGAACAAGAAATGTCTGTATATGATCATATTGGTGAACTGCGAAAACGGATTTTAATCGTCGTCTTTTTCTTTTTTATTGCTACAATCGGCGGTTTCTTCTTAGCAGACCGCGTCATTATTTATCTCCAATCAGCGGACGAGGCAAGCTCGTTAACAATGAATGCATTTAAATTGACGGACCCTGTTAAGATTTATATGCAGTTTGCGTTTGTCATCGGATGTGTTGTTTCTGCTCCTATTGCACTCTATCAATTATGGGCATTTATAAGTCCAGGGTTGTATGATAAAGAGAGAAAAGTAACTCTTGGATACATTCCAATTTCAATCATCTTATTTCTTACTGGTATTTCGTTCGCTTACTTTGTTCTCTTTCCTTTTGTGGTAGAGTTTATGATTCGAATAGCAGATAAGCTAGATGTTAACCAAGTTATTGGTATTAATGAATACTTTTCATTTTTATTTCAGCTTACACTACCGTTTGGTTTATTGTTTCAGTTACCTGTTGTCATTATGTTTTTAACAAGACTGGGTATTGTAACGCCACAGTTCCTAAGCGGTATCCGGAAGTATGCTTATTTTGTGCTATTAGTCATAGCGGCTTTTATTACACCTCCAGAATTGCTATCACATCTAATGGTTACAATTCCTTTATTTATCCTTTATGAAATTAGCATTATTATTTCTCGTATCTCTTATCGTCAAATGTTAAAAAATAGGCAGGAATATGAAGAATCTGTTGAAATGCCTTCTGAATAACGAAAAAAGCCCCTTATAACAGGGGCTTTCTTTATTTCTGAGAATCATTGCTATTTGACTTTTTATATTGCTCTTGAAGCTTTTTAATCTTGCGATGCAATGAAAAGATTCGAATGGCAAAGCGAAAGTCAAAAGCAGCGACTAAGGCAAATAAGATTGTTGGTAAGGTCCATACGGTGGTATCGACGCTTAAAATAGCTAAATAAGTAAAGAGGATTCCCATAATTAAGTAGATAAATCCTCTGGTTAGAGGGATGTTATTCATAAACCAAGTCCTTTAATAATAAATTGTAGCTGTTCAGCTTGCTTTTGAATTTCAATAATTTCATCAGCGAAAATTGTTTGGACTAATACAACGATCGTGTTCATTAAGACATGAGCGATAATTGGAACAATAATTAGCTTCGTTCTTGCATATAAAAACGCAAATACAAACCCCATAGCTGTGTAAATTAATAAATGTTCAAAATCCCAATGGACTGCTGCAAATATAAGCGAACTAATAAAGGCTGAAATAAAGAAATTATATTTACGATATAAAGAACCAAAGATGATTTTGCGGAAGATAATCTCTTCTAAAATTGGTCCAATAACGGATGTGACAACAATTAATAAAGGCGTAACTTTCACTAAATTCAAGATCATTTCCGTATTTTCAGAACCGGGTTCAATACCAAATAAGTTCATTTCAATCATGGCAGCTACGGATTGAGAAGCCATTGCTAAAAAGATGCCAAAGATGGACCAGAAGATAGCTGTTGGTAAGCCAGCATGTTCATGCCTCATTGACATTTCACGCTTTAACAACACAAGTACAATTATTAAAGCCAAGCTAAAGCTGGTGATTGTCCAGTAAGTCATTGCAAGCTGTCTAGCTACTCTAACAGGTTCGTCATTAAACAGTCCAAGCGATAATAATAATGGAATGCCTAAAATTCCAGAAAACTGCATGATGATATAAGTCAGTACGATATAACCATAGCGCTTTTCCAATCTTCCATACTCCTTTAAAAGGTTTTTTATGTATCATTGTCGAAGAACATGTAGGGAAGCTTTTTGATATGTTTCTTCTTGTTCGTATTGTAACATACATATTATATGAGAGATAAAAGAATGCCTTCTTTTTATGTGGGTACGAGTAGTATGAGTTGAAAAAGGATTTTTTAAAATTTTTTGTGTTTAATACTTGCAAAAAAAAGCCACTTTGTTTTAATATAATAAATGTGTTAGCACTCGATGAGGTTGAGTGCTAATAAAATGTAAAAACATATTATTTGAGGAGGTTGTTTCACTTGTTAAAGCCATTAGGTGATCGCGTAGTGATTGAACTTGTAAAATCTGAGGAAAAAACAGCAAGCGGTATCGTATTACCAGACAGCGCTAAAGAGAAACCACAAGAAGGTAAAGTTGTTGCTGTTGGTACAGGTCGAGTATTAGAAAGCGGTGAGCGTGTAGCATTAGAAGTAGCTGCAGGCGATCGTATTATCTTCTCAAAATATGCTGGTACTGAAGTGAAATACGAAGGTACTGAATACTTACTTTTACGCGAAAGCGACATTTTAGCTGTAATCGGCTAATTATTCATAACGACTTTTAATTTAATATATGTACAATAGACTATTTTTAAACAATTAGGAGGATGAGTCAAATGGCAAAAGACATTAAGTTTAGCGAAGAAGCACGCCGCTCAATGCTACGTGGTGTAGATACATTAGCAAATGCTGTAAAAGTAACGCTTGGACCAAAAGGGCGTAACGTAGTACTAGAGAAAAAATTCGGTTCTCCATTAATTACAAATGACGGTGTAACAATTGCAAAAGAAATTGAATTAGAAGATGCATTCGAAAACATGGGTGCAAAATTAGTAGCAGAAGTTGCTAGCAAAACAAACGACGTTGCTGGTGACGGTACGACAACTGCAACAGTTTTAGCACAAGCAATGATTCGTGAAGGTCTTAAAAACGTAACGGCTGGTGCAAACCCAATGGGTATCCGTAAGGGTATGGAAAAAGCAGTAGCAGTAGCGATTGAAGAGCTAAAAGCAATCTCTAAACCAATTCAAGGTAAAGATTCAATTGCGCAAGTAGCGGCTATCTCAGCGGCTGACGAAGAAGTAGGTCAATTAATCGCTGAAGCAATGGAGCGCGTTGGTAACGACGGTGTTATCACGCTTGAAGAGTCTAAAGGTTTCACAACTGAATTAGAAGTTGTAGAAGGTATGCAATTTGATCGTGGATATGCATCTCCATACATGGTAACTGATTCAGACAAAATGGAAGCTGTATTAGAAGATCCATATATCTTAATCACAGATAAGAAAATTGGTAACATTCAAGAAATCTTACCAGTATTAGAGCAAGTTGTTCAACAAGGTAAGCCACTATTAATCATTGCTGAAGATGTAGAAGGTGAAGCATTAGCAACATTAGTTGTGAACAAGCTTCGCGGTACATTCACAGCGGTAGCAGTTAAAGCTCCAGGCTTTGGTGACCGTCGTAAAGCAATGCTTCAAGACGTTGCGATTTTAACTGGTGGTGAAGTAATCACTGAAGAACTTGGTCTTGACTTAAAATCTGCAAGCATTGAGCAATTAGGTCGCGCTTCTAAAGTTGTGGTAACAAAAGAAAACACAACAGTTGTAAACGGCGCAGGCAACGCAGAAGAAATTTTAGCTCGCGTTAACCAAATCAAAGCTCAGCTTGAAGAAACAACTTCAGAGTTCGACCGCGAAAAATTACAAGAGCGCCTAGCGAAGCTTGCTGGTGGTGTTGCTGTAATTAAAGTTGGTGCAGCTACTGAAACAGAATTAAAAGAGCGTAAATTACGTATTGAAGATGCATTAAACTCTACTCGCGCTGCGGTTGAAGAAGGTATCGTAGCTGGTGGTGGTACTGCATTAGTAAATATCTACAATAAAGTTGCTGGAATCGAAGCTGAAGGCGACGTTGCAACAGGTATCAACATCGTATTACGTGCGATTGAAGAGCCTGTACGTCAAATCGCTCATAACGCAGGTCTAGAAGGATCAGTAATCGTTGAGCGTCTAAAAGGCGAAGCGGTTGGAACTGGATTCAACGCTGCAACTGGCGAATGGGTAAACATGCTTGATTCTGGTATCGTTGACCCAACAAAAGTAACGCGTTCAGCACTTCAAAACGCTTCTTCTGTAGCGGCTATGTTCTTAACAACTGAAGCAGTTGTTGCTGACAAGCCAGAAGAAAACGCAGCTCCTGCAATGCCTGACATGGGCGGCATGGGTGGAATGGGCGGCATGATGTAATTAAAGGTTTAAAACTTTATTATATCAACGTCTAAAACGATGATATGTTTTTCTTGTCTTCAGAGTTGTTTTTGTTTTATAAAATATGGCAACCCTGTGATAAAATAAAACAGCTAATTATAAAAAAGCCTCTCAACAGTTAAAAAACTGTTGAGAGGCTTTTTATTTTAGCTATAGTTCCTTTTTAACTTTAAATAATTTAAATTTTTAAAAAATGTTTACACCAAGAAATAACAATGTTAATATTTTGTTTAAGAAGTAAAAATTTTTACTTTTATTATCGATTGTTGTTATTTTTATTACAAAGGAAAGCGATCTAAAATTTTTATTTGTAAGCGTTATCAGATTGGTGGGAGAACAGAGCTGGAAATTTAAAAAATATTTAAATTCGAGGAGTGTATGCACGTGAGTTATACAGCACCGCTTTTGTCTCAGGAAATTATTATGAGAGCTAAGAAATTGAATACAACACTTATATCAGATGCCTTAGGATGTACAGGTTCAATGGATTATAGGGTTAAGCCAGTATCCTCAAATATGCATGTAGTTGGTACAGCATTAACAGTTGAAATGAGAGCAGGGGATAACTTATTTTTACACCAAGGAATATACTGCGGGGGCGAAGGGTATGTGCTTGTGGCAAATGGAAAAGGGCACGTTGAAAACGCTTATTTAGGAGAGTTAATGGCTAAAGCAGCCAAAGCAGTTGGTATCGAAGGAATTGTCATTGATGGTTTAGTCAGGGATAAAGAAATGCTGAGTGAAATAGGACTTCCCGTTTATGCAAAAGGCTTCATTCCTAATGGGCCGTTTAAAGATGGTCCTGGTGCTATTAATATACCAATATCTTGTGCTGGAGTTACGGTTCACCCAGGCGATTTAATAGTTGGTGATGATGATGGTATAGTGGTTGTTCCTCAAGAGAAAGTGGAAGATGTACTTTTGAAAGCAGAAAAAAAGCTTGAATACGAAAAAAAACGTTTACAATTGATTGATAACTATGAGGAAAGTAAAAGCCAAGAAAAAACAGATAAAACAAGTATCGCACCAGAATGGTTAGCTGAAAAAATCAAAGCATTTGAATACTAAAGGAGGCAAATGAAACATGAATTTAGGATTTATCGGATTTGGTGAAGCGGCCTTTGAATTAGCATTTGGCCTCAATGAACAAGGGATTAAAAAAATAAAGGCATATGATCCGCTTTGGAATATGACAGAATATAGTAATCTCATTCAAGATCGAGCTAAAGCAGCCAACGTTACAATATTAGAGTCACCTGAAGAAATAATGAGAAGCTCCGAAGCAGTCATTGTTGCAGTCCCTGCAGACAAGGCATATGAGGTAAGTAGACAATTAGTATCATACGTTAAGGGTAAGTGCCTTTATATTGATGTTTCAGCAGCTAAGCCCACTATTAAAAAACAAATAGCAGCAAACGTAAATAGTGTTGGCGGGGAATTTGTAGATGCCGCTATGATGGGGCCTTTACCAGTTTATAAACATAGAGTACCTATTCTAGCAAGTGGTAATGGTACCGATACTTTTATTGAAAAAATGTCCATATATGAAATGAATATTGAGAAAGTAAGCGAGCTACCTGGTGAAGCAACAGCCGCTAAATTGATAAGAAGTATTTATATGAAAGGAATCGTTGGCTTATATATTGAATTATTAGAAGCTGCTCAACATTACAATGTTGAAAATCTTGTTATCGATTCATTAAGTGAGACCATTAATGGAAAAAGCTTTGAAGAAACAATGAATCGCCTTGTGACGGGAACTGCCCTTCATGCAAATCGACGTTCTATTGAGCTTGGGGGCACAATTGATATGCTAGAATCAGCTCAGATTGATTCTAGCATATCAAAAGCAGCAAAAGCTAAAATTGAAAAGCTTGCTTTACTAAATTTCAAAGAAAAATATCAAGGGCAAAAGCCAGAACATTGGAAGCAAGTCATTGAAGCATTTAAAGTAATTACATAAAAATAAGATAATAATACGAAGCGGTATTTATAAAAGTGGTGAAAGAAGGTGTAGACATGGGGGTTGGAATTTGGGCGTTACTTGTATTTATTGGTATAATTGTGTTTTGGAATCTAGTACTTAAACGCAATATTGCAGAGGCAATGCTTGCTGGGTTTATTGCAACTGCTTTGTTCGGTGGGACGGAATTTTTCGATTTAATATGGAATGGTCTTCTCTTTGCGGGTACAAATGATGTTTTGTACGCATCTGTAGCATTTGTATTTATGGCATATGTTATTGATCATACTGCCATTATTGCTAGTCTTGTAAAAATACTGAACTCTCTATTAGGACGTCTACCTGGGGGAGCTGCATACGTTGATACAATTGCATCAGGAATAATGGGAACGCTTGCAGGTTCAAACTCAGGGAATACAGCTACTACGGGCTCTATTACTGCGCCGTGGATGGTGCAGTCCAATTTTAGTCGGGAGCGAGCTGCTACTATTGTAGCTGGTAATGGTGGCCTTGGTGCAGCATTACCACCTAGTGCATCAATGTTTATTATGCTTGGATTTGCCCCTATTGCAGCCGTCGTGTCAGAAGGGGATTTGTATGTAGCTTTATTTATTGCGGGAGTATACCAAATAATTTATCGTATATTTCTTATTATGTATTTTGTTAAGCGTGATAATATTAAAGCGGTTTCACCGGAATTTATTCAGCCGTTAAGAGAAGCGTTAAGTACAGGTTGGAAATCAACATTGATTTTTTTGGGCGCATTAATTCCAATTGTAATTACAATTGGACCTCTTGCTAAAAAACTTATGGAAAATCAAAATATCGGCAGTGATGCAATGGAAAGTATTTCATTAATCACATGGATACCAATTCTAATTATCTTCATTAGCATGATGGTTGGATGGACTAAATTACCAAAGACAGCAAAGGGTTGGAATAACTTTTTAAATAAAGCGATTCCCCGTTTTTCCACAATAGGAGCACTACTTGTTTTTGCTTATGCTTCTAGCCAAGTGTTGACTGATTTAGGTCTTGCTGAAGATTTAACAGCTGTCATGGACTCTATTGCAATTTCTAAGTGGTTAATGGTTCTGGTAATTTCCCTTCTTGTAGCTTTAGTTGCTGGTCCACTTTCATCCACAGCTACATTAACCGCTATTGGAATGGTGGCTTTTGCAGCAATGGTATCAGCTGGAGTTGATCCTTTACTTGCAGTAGTTGCAATTCTTGTTTTTGCTTCAACGGAAGGTGCATCGCCACCTGCTTCTGGATCAATATTTATTGCGGCTTCCCTCGCAGGTGCGAGTCCTGAAAAGACTTTCGTTCCTTTAATTTTATATTATGTTATTCCAATTTTATTGATTGGTTATTTCATTGCAATGGGCTTCTTGCCAGTACTAAATTAGAGGAGAGTGAAAAAATGAGGAATATCATTGCTTTTTTATTTAAAACTTGTCTTTTGCTGTTTTTAGCTGGCGGAACCTGTTTAGTCTTTGGTCAACTGGCAGGAATCCTGTTTCAAAAAGGTTATTTAATACAGAAGTCTTGGGACATATTTTCTACTCCAACCTTTATGATTAGTGCATTAGCTGGAATACTTGGCTTTATTCTCGGATATCTCCCCAATGAAAAATTAAATGAAGGACATGCTTATTCTTCAGATGAATTTGATGAAAAATTAGAGCATGTTCGTTAGGAAAAAGAAAGCAGACGAATTCTAGAGATATCGTCTGCTTTCTTTTTTAGATGAAATTTCAATTATTTCTATTTGCAGCTAACTCATTCTCTTTATAAGTAACTGTATAATTACTATTATATCTAGAATTTTTGTTGAACAAGGTAATTTTTAGTGTAGCTATTTCTATGAGAATAATATGCTTTTTTTACAAGAATGAAAAATCGTGATAATATTTTCTCAGATGAAAAAAGGTGGAAAAATTAACACATTACCCAATTGTCTGGAGAGATAATATGGAAAATCCTATTGTGAAATTACAACAAAGAATTGGTGAATTAACGGAAACACAGCGAAAAGTAGCAGACTACATTATTAAACATCCGCTTGATGTAGCTTTTTTGACCGTAGATCAATTGGCAGGAGTAGTAAAGACAAGTACAACAACGATAATGCGGTTAACATTTAACCTTGGGTATTCAGGTTACACTGAATTTCAAAAAGGGCTTCAAGAAAATCTAAGAAACCAAGCTGCTCCTCAAACAAGGCTTGAAGCAAATATAAAGGGAATTAAAGAGGCCGATTTGTGGGGGCGCTATGCAGAAAGGCAGATTAGCAATATCCAAAGTACCATTGATGTAATTTCCAACGAAGTGCTTGAGGATACACAAAAAGCAATCTTATCAGCAAATCGAATTATTTGTACAGGCGTTAGAAGCGGATTACCGGTTGCACAGTATTTGACGCATGGATTAAACAGGCTCTTTGGGAATACCAGTCTATTTATAGCCGATTTAAGTGATTGGGCAGATAGCATGGTTGGCCTGGACGAGAACGATTTAGTAATTGCGATTAGCTTTCCAAGATATGCTCGGCGGATTATTGACCTTACCCGAACGGCAAAAAACAATGGTGTAAAAATCATTTCAATTACTGACAGTTACTCGTCTCCTCTTGCTTCTCATTCTGATATAGTACTGTCATGCAATTCAAGCAGCATTGCTTTTCATAATTCAGTTGTATCATCAATGTTTGTAGCAGATTATATAATCAGCGCTTTGGCAATTAATTATCCTGAACGAACGAAAAAACGCCTTGATAAGGTGAATGCAATTCTGATGGATATGGACTATCACTCGTTGAATTAGTTTGAGGTTGATTAGGAATATGTCTTGCTTTTCTTTGATTAATATGGGCTTCTCGATAAATTAAAGGCTAAATATTAATTTAAAAAAGAGTTAACAAAATACAAGGCCTGCTCACTTGAGCAGGCCTTGTATTTTGTTACATAGCAAGATAACATTTATCGAATTCTCTGTTTACGCATCCACTGAGTTGCTACCCACTTTTCACCTTTTACAACGGGTGCACCGCCGTGAAGAGTTAAGTCGTTAAGTTCTTGATTTGTATAGAAGTATTCAAAGTATACGGCCATACCTTTTTTCGGCGTAACGGAAAACCCGAGCTTTGGAAAATAAGTGTCGCCGCCTTCTTCTACATCATTTAAATACATAACGAGCGTGCTGATTCGATTGTTCTTCGCGGCTTTGCTTGTAGGAGCGAAGTAATCATGGTGTGCTCGATATTCTTGATCTGGTAAATAGTTTAAAATTTGAAGCCCCTCAGCATGGCTAGTTGGAATGCCCATGATTTCTGAGGTGCGCATTTCGATTTTCTGCACAAGTGGATTCTCGCTTTCGTCGAAAAACATCCCGCTGCTTGTACGGATATTATTAACTTCACGTGAAGCTCCAATTTTAGAGCGCTGCATCTTATCTTTAGATAGCTGAATTAGTTCATCGCATTCTGCGTCGCTTAGCACATTGTCCAGTACGAGAATGAGCGGCTCTTCTAAACGAGCTATGATATCAATCTCTTTATCTCTTACTATAATTTTATTACCTACATGATTAAAGATTGTTTGTTCTTTTGTTACTAAAGATTCTTGATCTAAATCCATCTTTCTTCTTCTCCTCAAAAAAGACTTATTTTTCCGAAATCTAATGTAGTATGCTTGGAATCGCTTACTGATAAAAATTATATCACGGTTCTTGAGAAACTTCCTCTAAACGGTTGCAATAGAATTATGGTGAATTTCTAACTGTAGTAAAGTTAAAAATTCATTCATGTGAAAAAACAATACATATTCACATAAAACAACACAATATCACAATTTGTTAACAACCTATTAATAAATGCTTTACAAATCTTTTTTATAATTGAGCTAGAAGGAAAGGGAGAATACACTATGTCTTTATTAGCTGAGGAAAGAAAAAAAAGAATTATAGAACTTATTAATAATGAAGGTCAAGTGAAGGTGAATGAACTTGCCAAAAGGTTTCATGTATCAGCAGAAACAATTCGTCGGCACTTAGAAGAGTTGGAAAATGAAAACAAAATCAAAAAAGTTCATGGTGGAGCAGTAAGAATTGAAGAAGGCTTAAGCGAGTTATCAATGTTTAAGAGAAGAATACTTCATATAGATAAGAAGATGATAATTGGTTTAAAAGCTGCGTCACTTGTTGAGGATGGAGATGTAATTTTTATTGATGAAGGAAGTACAACATTACAGATGGCTAATTCAATAAAGGTCAAAAGTAATGTTACCGTTATTACCAACTCATTTCCATTTGCTGTCCAGTTGATGGAGCAAGAAGGTGATAAAAGTGGCTTTAAAGGAAAGGTAATCTTCCTAGGTGGATATGTAAAGGGAAATCATTTTCGTACAGCAGGTTCTCTAGCTGAAAAAATGGCAAAAGAGTTTTTTGTAGATAAAGCTTTCATATCAGTTGATGGAATTGATGAACATGCAGGAGTCACGAGCTATGATTTAGATAAATGCCTCCTTTCTAGTATCTTTATCAATAACTCTAAACAGTCTTATGTTTTAAGTGACTCTTCAAAGATTGGGCGTATAGCCACTTACAAAATTCAAGACTTAGAAGAGGTTGATTACATTATTACCGATATGACCAATGAAGGACTTGGAATAGAGGAATCGAAATGGATTAAAGCAAACTAAGTTGAAAATTTAAAAGCCGTTTACATCGTAACTGGAGGTGAGTTGTTTGCTAAAGTTAGAGCAAGTTAGTAAACAGTATCAGAATAAAGTAGTTTTGGATAATATCAGTATAGAAATTAATAAAGGTGAAATTATTTCATTACTTGGGCAGAGTGGAAGTGGAAAAACCACATTATTGAATATTATTTTAGGGTTAACTAAGATGGATAAAGGTAAAATTTTTTTTGAAGGTCAAGATATGACAAGTGTCAAAATGAAAGATCGTGGTTTCAACATTGTATTTCAGGATTACGCCCTTTTTCCACATCTAAATGCATACGAAAATATTGTGTATGGTTTAAAAAATAAAAAGGGAATGGTGACAGAAGAGCAAGTAGCAGATTATATCAATTTTCTTGAATTAAAGGCTCATCTTAAAAAAAAGATTAGTGAATTATCTGGGGGACAAAAGCAAAGAGTGGCATTAGCGAGAACACTAGTGATGAAGCCAAAGCTTTTACTTCTTGATGAACCCTTAAGCGCACTTGATGGTGTTATTAAAGAATCTATAAAAGAAAGAATTAAGTCTATTGCCAAAGAGTTACAGTTAACAATCATTATTGTCACTCATGATCCAGAGGAGGCACTTACGCTGTCTGATAGGATTCTTATTATCAATGAAGGAAAAATTGCTCAATTTGGAACACCTCATGACATTATACATCGTCCTCAAAATGAATTTGTAAGAGGATTTATAGTAAACCAGCTGCAGATTAAAAGGCAAAATATCTTTACTTTATTTGGTGAGCAGTATGCTTAATGTACGTCCTGAAATGAGAGCTATATATGGAGTCACTTTAACCATATTTGTATTATTTTTGGTGTTGCCAATTGGAGTTCTTTTGCTGAATTCTTTTCAAAGTACCAAAGGATTGAGTCTAGATAATTACTTCAATATGTTATCAAATAATGAATTAATAACAGCTTTTTTTAACAGTATTAAAGTCTCTAGTTTGACAGCATTGATTACGACCATTCTTGCATTTTCTATTGCATATGCTTTACATTTCACAAATATCTGCAAGCCGTTAAAAAGTATGATTAGAGCAGGAGTCGTCATTCCAATGCTTTTACCTACAATTACATATGGATTTGCCATCATCTATTCTTTTGGAAATCAAGGCTTAATTACACAAATTCTAGGAAAAGCACTATTTAACATTTATGGGTTTAACGGGTTATTGTTAGGATACGTAATCTATACATTACCACCAGCTTTCCTGTTAATGCATAATGCGTTTGTATATATAGATAAAAAATTTATAGTGGTTAGTACTTTGATGATGGACAGACCTGGGAGAAGCTTTTATAACACTATTTTGCGTCCAATGTTGGGTACGATAGGGGGGGCAGCGGTTCTTTCTTTTATTTTAAGTTTTACTGATTATGGAATACCTGCATCCATTGGAGGAACATACTCGGTTATTGCAACGCAGCTTTATCAAGTAATGCTAGGCTCTATACCTAACTTTAATAATGGAGCTGTAATAGCTGTATTAATGCTTGTACCAGCAGCATTTTCTGTTATTTTATTAAAGTATTTAGATCGATTTAATTTTCACTATGATAAGTTTACTCACATTGATATTGTTCAGAACCGAATTAGGGATGTTCTTTTGGGATTATTATCTATAGCTGTAGTAGGGGCAGTAATTTCAACTTTTCTAGTAATGTTTATTGCACCGTTTCTGGTTAATTTTCCTTACAATTTGACTTTTACGTTTGAACACTTTACGACCGTTTTTTCAACAAGTAATTTATATGAAGTCTACAAAAACTCTGCCATTGTTGCTAGTTTTACAACAGTTCTAGGCATTGTTATTGTCTATAGTGCAGCTATTTTAAATGTGAGAACAAACTTAAAAGGAAGAGGAACTTTTGACATTGTCTCAATGGTTACAAATACGTTACCGGGTATGGTACTTGGACTTTCGTACTTGCTATTATTCAATGGAAGTAGCCTTAAAGGGACATTTATTATCATAATATTCTGTAATATAGTCCATTATTTTACAGCACCTTATTTAATGGCAAAGAATTCCTTGTCTAAAATGAACCCTACATGGGAAATAACCGGTGGTTTGCTGGGAGACAGCTGGTTTAAAACAATTTATCGAGTTATTTTGCCAAATTCGCTTTCAACTATTACAGAGATGTTTAGCTATTATTTTATTAACTCAATGGTAACCGTAAGCGGAGTTATCTTCCTAGTATCTGCTCAAACATCTCTTGTATCAAGCAAGATTAAAGAATTACAGCATTTTGCTAAGTTTAATGAAATATTTGTACTATCGTTATTAATTTTCGGTACCAATATTTTGGTTAAATGCATTTGTGATTATATTCAAAAACGGCAGTTTAAAAAAGCTTAAGAAAAAGAGGTGTAGAAATGAAAAAGAGATTATTCATTATGTTAATTGGATGCTTAGTTATTATGACGGGATGTGGAAATAAAGCAACCAGTGGTAATAACGATCAGGTTGTTATTTATTCCAACGGAGATGAAGAGGCAATACAAGCAATGGAAACATCGCTAAACAATGCTGGTTATGAAGGCCAATATGTCATTCAATCCCTCGGTACTTCTGAATTAGGAGGGAAATTAATGGCTGAAGGCAGTGAAATAGAAGCAGATTTAGTTACGATGAGTTCTTATTTTTTAGAAAGTGCACAAAAGAAGAATGAAATGTTTAAACCTTTAGAATTTAAAACAAATGCAATTAATAAGTACCCTGATTTTTATACGCCTGTTTTGGCTATTACAGGATCAATATTCTTTAATACTGAAATGATGAAGCAAGAAGGGTTAGAGGTTCCGAAGTCGATTAAAGATTTAGCAAAGCCTGAATATAAAGGGTTAATTTCTATTCCAAATATCATAGATTCCTCAACAGGATGGTTAATGGTTCAAGCAATCATTAGTGAATATGGGGAAGAAGAAGGAAAGAAAGTAATGGAAGGGATTATCAAAAATGCAGGACCGCATTTAGAGAGTTCTGGATCAGGGTCAATTAAAAAGGTACAAGCAGGAGAAGTGGCTTTAGGCTTTGGTCTTCGTCACCAAGCAGTGGAAGTGAAAAATTCTGGGGCGCCTATTGACTTTGTTGACCCTGCCGAAGGCAATTTTTCTATCACAGAATCGTTGGTGGTAATTGATAAAGAAAAAGAGAAATCTGAACTGGCAATGGAGATGGCAGAAGTTATTATAACAAATGCTAGAGAAGAATTAATTAAGTACTATCCAGTTCCTTTGTATGAGGGCGAAAAAGTGAGTGAAGAAAATAAAGCAACTAATAATAAAGTATTTGAAGAGCCATTAACTATAGAGCTTCTTGAAAAACATCAAGCATTTTTTAACTCTGCTAAATAAAAGGAGATAAGTAATATGAAACAATATAAATTATTAACGCCAGGTCCCTTAACTACAACAACAACTGTAAAAGAAGAAATGCTCCTTGACCGTTGTACTTGGGATGATGAATACAAAGAGATTACTCAGAACATAAGAAAAGAACTATTAAAATTAGCACATGCTAGCAGTGATCAATATACAGCTGTGTTAATGCAAGGTAGCGGATCGTTTGCTGTAGAAGCTGTTATGACTACTTCACTAAAAGCTCAAGATAAAGCATTAATTATTACAAACGGAGCATATGGAAAAAGAATTGTAAAAATGGCTCAGTACCTAGGCCTGAATTTTACAGAATATGAAACAAGCTATCATGAGTATCCAGATGAAGAAGAAATTAGAGGGTTATTAGAAAAAGATGAGAGTTTCACTCATATTGTTATGGTCCATTGTGAAACAACAACAGGAATATTGAATCCAATTGAAATGGTTTCCCAAGTAGCAAAGGATTTTAAGAAAAAGCTTATTATTGACGCTATGAGCAGTTTTGGAGGAATTGACATTGACGTTCCTGCATTGGAAATTGATTACTTAATAAGCAGTGCGAATAAATGTATCCAAGGAGTTCCAGGTTTTGGTTTCGTCATAGCTAAGATTGATAGTTTAGCAGATTGCAAAGGCAATGCTCAAAGTCTATCGTTAGATTTATATAATCAATGGGAAGAGATGGATAAGGATGGAAAATGGAGATTTACTTCTCCTACCCACACGGTTGCAGCTTTCTCTAAAGCTCTTGATGAACTTGAACAAGAGGGTGGCGTTAAAGCACGCTTTCACCGTTACTATGAGAACAATAAACATCTTCGTGAAAGAATGAAAGCAATAGGATTTGCAAGTTATGTATCTGAAGAGAAACAGTCACCTATTATTACATCATTCTTATATCCAGACGATTCTTTTAATTTTCCAACATTCTATTTACATATGAAACAAAAAGGGTTTGTTATTTATCCAGGAAAATTAACAGAGGTAGATACATTTAGAATTGGGAACATCGGAGAAATTTATAAAGATGATATTGATCAATTATGTAATGAAATAGAAGAATTTGTAGGAGTGAAGATGAAATGAAGAAAATAGAAGCTGTTATTTTTGATTGGGCCGGAACAACTGTAGATTTTGGATGCTTTGCACCAGTTAATGTATTCATCGATATTTTTCAAAAAGCAGGAATAGACGTAACGATGAGTGAAGCGCGCGAGCCTATGGGAATGCTAAAGATTGATCATATTCGAGCGATGTTATCTATGCCGCGAATTTCAAAGCTTTGGAAAGAACGTTATGGCAGGGACTTTAACGAGGATGATGTGAATGCTTTATATAACAAGTTTGAGCCTGCTTTAATGGAATCATTATCTAATTATACTGATCCAATTCCTGGGGTTATAAATACTGTTCAAGCGCTAAAGGAAGATGGTTTAAAGATTGGTTCAACAACTGGATATACAAGTAAAATGATGGACATAGTTGTACCTAATGCTTTGAAAAAAGGATATCAGCCAGATTTTTATATTACTGCTGATGACACAAATTCCTATGGAAGGCCATATCCTTATATGATTTTTCGAAATATGGAAAAATTAAAGCTATCTTCAACTCGCCAAGTAGTAAAAGTTGGAGATACAGTTTCTGATATACAAGAAGCAATAAATGCTGGTATATGGTCAGTTGGCGTAATTATTGGTAGTTCACTAATGGGATTATCTAAAGAAGAGTTTGAACAATTATCTCCTGATGAGAAAGCAGAGATAATTGCCAACATGAAAAAAGTATTTTTAGATAATGGAGCAGACTTTACTATTGAGACTATGGAAGAACTTCCTAAAATAATAGATTTAATCAATAAACAGCTATAATTCTATTTCTATAAACAAAGCGGTTAGGTTAAAAAAACCTAGCCGCTTTGTAATTTTATAAACGTTAACGAGATGATGTTTCAAAACTGGTAAAAATATAAAGCATCAGACTCACCTTATTCCTTTTAAGTAAACTACTTGATTTGCTAGAATAGTACTATATTTGTGACAAATTTGTATGTATACATTCATTAAGGGAGGACTTTCATGATACCAGCAGAAAAGGTGCAGACTCAGCTTCAACAGCTTTTAGATACAATTGACGAAGTGGTTATAGGAAAGCGAGAAGTGGCTAGGCTTAGTATTGTTGCGCTTCTTGCACAAGGGCATGTTCTATTAGAAGATGTACCCGGAGTAGGGAAAACGATGTTTGTCAAAGCGCTGGCTAAGGCAATCAATGCTGATTTTAAGAGGATTCAATTCACACCAGACTTGTTGCCGTCAGACGTAACCGGTATGTCGGTGTATAGCCCAAAGGATATGGAGTTCCACTTTAAACCAGGACCAATTTTAACGAATATTGTATTAGCAGATGAAATCAACCGTAGTTCACCAAAAACACAAGCAGCATTATTGGAAGCCATGGCTGAACAGCACGTTACTATAGACGGATTAACAAGAGAGTTACCATCTCCATTTTTTGTAATGGCTACGCAAAACCCAATTGATTTTGAAGGAACGTATCAATTACCAGAAGCGCAACTTGACCGTTTCTTATTTAAATTAAATATGGGATACCCAACGAAACAAGAAGAGCTAGCTATTCTAAATGGGGTTGAGCAAAAGCGAACGATAAATGATGTCCAGCCTGTTATGAATGTGGAAGAACTGCGTACGATGCAGCAAATGGTGAAGGATGTTTACGTAGATGATGTTATTAAAAATTATATCGTCGATTTGGTTACCCAAACGAGGACCCATGAATCCATTAGCCTTGGCGTAAGTCCACGTGGTTCTGTAGCGTTAATGAAAGCAATTCAAGCGTATGCTTTACTTGAAGGTAGAGACTATTGTATTCCAGATGATGTTCAACGCTTAATGAAACATGCGTTCGCACACCGCATTATGTTACAACCTGAGACGAGATATGAAGGGTTAACGGAAGGCTCCGTTATCGAGAGTATTATAAAGCGTACGCCTGTACCTGTGAAAGGATAAAAGCTATATGGCTAAACTACGTGTTAAAAGGCAACCAGTCATAAGCTTTTTTTTATTAGCAATCTTATTAGTATCGACTTTTGCGTATGCGATGTTTCAAGGAGGATTTGTAAGCTGGTTTTTATTTTATAGCTTTCTACCCTTTGGTTTATATGGAATTGTGATTGCGTTCCATCCTATGAAAAGTTGGCAAGTAGAACGAGTGATGACGCGTACGCAGTATGAAGCAAAGGAATCGGTTTATTATGAGGTTCATATTAAACGAAAATCATTTTTTCCTTTATACAATCTTTGGGTTGAAGATATATGTAAAGAAGCTGATTTATCTTTGCGAAAGGCAGTATACCCACTGTGGAAAAAGGACATTGTAATTGAGTTTGAAATACCCTCTTTAGAGAGAGGGGAGTATAGCCTTGCTGGAATCTCAATTGAAATGAGTGATTTATTAGGCATTGTTCATCGACAGCAGGTTTTTGTGACGAGAAACCAGCTCATTATGTATCCTCATTTAATACAGGTGAAACCTACCTCTTCCCAATGGAGTGAGGGAGAAAATCATTTTCTTAAGCGTGCAATTGCTGAAAACACGATGCTTGCTACCGGTGTGCGTGAGTATGAACACGGAGACCGCCTGTCTACTATTGATTGGAAAGCAACTGCACGAAAAGGAACGCTTATATCAAAAGAGTTTGAGAAGATGAGTGATTTAGAAGAGGTTCTTATTTTTGATGGCGTTGATCCTACAGATTTTGAGGAGCGGACTGGCTTCATGGCTTCTATGATTCTATCGTATTTAAATCAACATAAGAAAGCTTCATTTATCCACGGCGGAAGCAGTAGTCGTCTAAAGGAATTGCATGGAGGAGCCCAGCATACCAGAAGTTGGCTTGCTTATTTCGCTAGAGTCCAGCCCATACGAAACGGAAAGTTAACGATTCCAAAAGGTTTATCTCATGCAGTTACCGTTATTTCAAGTTCGGTGACAAGTGAATTAATTCGAGAGGTTAAGGCTAAAGTAAGTCCGCAAACAAAAGTAACGCTCTTTGTTATACAAAACAAACAAGACATGCAAGGCTATATAAACATTCCAAGGTGGGATGTCCATTTTATTCAATTTCCGAATTCTCATAGTGTCCGGGAGGTGAATAAATAATGAAGTCTCTAAACATTCGCAGCATATTACTTTATGTCGGCGCGTTTTTATTATTGATTGAATGGCTACACCCTCTTAGTGTTGTGACGGATACAGGAGAAATTCAGTATTTTATCTTTTTTGTTAGCATTAACTTTCTCTTGCTGATGTTGCAGACACCTTTTTTTATTGTAATGGTTATAAACGTCGCGTTTGTCTTGTATGCTGTTAATCGAATTTATTATCAAATGCCCTTTTTATCAGCAGAGTGGTTCAGTGCATTCGTTAACCAAATTTCAATAGATATAGGCCGTATTATCGGCTGGCAAATCCCCAACTTATCAGTTGAGATGAGAACATGTTTGTTTTTTATCTTGCTATGGATTATGGCTTACTTAATTCGCTACTGGATTTTTTATCAGCAAAAGATCTTTTTCTTCTTTTTATTAACAATTGTTTACGTTACAGTGCTTGATACATTTTCTGAGTATGACGCTACGTTTGCTATTGTTCGAGTTGTAGCTATAGGTTTTTTACTACTAGGCTTTTTGCGATTGAACATAGATGGAGGAAAAAAACAAAAGCTTTCCCACGTTGAAAATAGAGTGAGGTCTTTCTTTTTGCTATTAGGTGTGCTAGTTATAGCGGTTAGTATTGCTTATATTGCGCCGAAATCAGCTCCTAAATGGCCTGACCCTGTTCCGTTCTTAACAGCTTACACACAAAACAGTGGTGAAGGGGCATCAAATAATCAGCGGATTGGTTACGATACTGATGATTCTGAGCTAGGCGGTGCTTTTACTGCAGACGATACGATTGTATTTACAGCTCAAACAGAGAAAGAACATTATTGGCGAATTGAAACAAAAGACGTCTATACAGGAAAAGGCTGGGAAACGTCTTATAATGATGCGAGTCGACCGTTAGAAGGAAATGAAAATGTACTTCCTCAATACGGCGCAAGTGTGGAAAAAGAATTATACACTGCGTCTATTACGTTTGAGCAACCTACTATTCATTTAATGCATGTTCCTGAATTGAAGAGTATTTCTCTTAATGATGAATTGCAACCGCAAATTACGCCAGCCAATGAAAAGTTGTTTCCTTACAATCAAGGTCGCGTTACCGAAGCACAATCATATGAAATGACGTATGCATATCCTACTTTTAATATTGAACAGCTGCAAAGTAGTGATCGTAACGGAAGTTCTATCGAGCAAAAGTCTTCATTTCAGTCGAGATACACTCAGTTACCAGAATCATTACCTAATCGAGTTGGACAGCTTGCTCAAGAAATTACAGCAGAGGAATCTACTCGTTATGATAAGGTAAAAGCAGTAGAGAAATACTTTCAAGCTAATGGCTTTGTATATGATACAAGTGATGTAGCTATTCCTGATGAAGGAGAAGACTACGTGGATCAATTCCTGTTTGAGACGCTTAGAGGGTACTGTGATAACTTTTCTTCATCCATGGTTGTACTGCTTAGAACGCTTGATATTCCAGCGCGCTGGGTGAAAGGATATACGGAAGGCGAACAAATTAGCGCTGGTGCAGAAACGCCTGTATACCAAGTGACGCAAAACAATGCGCATTCATGGGTGGAGGTTTATTTCCCAGGGACAGGTTGGGTTCCGTTTGAGCCTACTAAGACTTTTTCAAGCCCTTATGAGTTTGATGAACCTCAAAGGGAAGACGGGAATCAAGATAACGAAGAGAGAGAAGTAGAGGAAGCTACTGAACCAGTAGTACAAGAGCCCGTAAAAGAAGAGCAGAAACCTGAAGAAAAGCAAACTGAAAATAATGAGAAAGTAGAGTCTTCAGCTACTGCAATTTCTTTATGGTGGCTCTTGCTTCTACCTCCTATTATAATCGTCTTATTGTATCTAACTCGCTATAAGTGGTTGACACGTGTAATGATTCCATACTATCGCAAACGTTCCGATGGAAAAACGTTTGAAAAAGCCTATTTCTTCTTAATAAGTATGTTAGCAAGAAAAGGTTTAAAAAGAGATTCACATGAAACGCTGAGAGATTTTGCTTTACGAGTAGATCAACAGCTTCATACAAATGATATGAGTGAATTAACGAAAAAGTATGAGAGAGTGTTTTATAAGCAGCAGTCATCCGTAGAAGCTTGGAACCAGGCAATAGAATTGTGGGAAAATTTAATTAAAAAGACAGGTTCTTGACCATTTCCAGCTTGATTGATAGAATATTCACGAACTTACTATAGTGTTACGTATACCTTCATATATCCTCGATAATATGGTTCGAGAGTCTCTACCGGGTCACCTTAAATGGCCTGACTATGAAGGCAGGATATTCTTTTTGATCATAGCTTTGTGTTCAACTAGACTTTCTGCCTTTATATCAAAGGGGAAAGTCTGGTTTTTTTTATATTTTGGGGCATAATAGCAAGTGATTATTTACACATTCGGAGAGGTGAACAAGATGGAAGGCATGATTGTTGTATTAGATTTTGGAAGTCAGTATAACCAACTCATTACGCGTCGTATTCGTGAGTTTGGTGTATATAGTGAATTACATCCACACACAATTACGGCAGAAGAAATTAAAGCGTTAAATCCTAAAGGGATTATTTTCTCTGGTGGTCCAAATAGTGTGTATGGTGAAAATGCATTTCACTGTGACGAAAATATTTTCGAATTAGGAATTCCTGTACTGGGTATCTGTTACGGTATGCAGCTTATGACTCATCATTTTGGCGGTAAAGTAGCAGGTGCAGATCATCGTGAGTATGGTAAAGCATCGATTCACGTACAAAATGATTCATTAATGTACCATGAGCTACCGAAAGAGCAAGTGGTATGGATGAGTCATGGAGACTTAGTTGTAGAAACACCACCTGGATTTGAAGTGGATGCAACAAGTGCATCTTGCCCGATTGCTGGTATGAGCAATAAAGATAAAAATATGTACGGAGTTCAATTCCATCCAGAAGTTCGCCATTCAGTATATGGAAACGACCTTTTAAAGAATTTTGTATTTGAAGTTTGTCATGCTGAAGCTAACTGGTCTATCGAAAACTTTATTGAAGTTGAATTAGAAAAAATTCGACAAGTTGTTGGAGATAAAAAGGTATTATGTGCGTTAAGTGGCGGCGTAGATTCTTCTGTAGTAGCCGTACTAATTCATAAAGCAATCGGTGATCAATTAACTTGTATGTTTGTGGATCACGGTTTATTGCGTAAAGGTGAAGCGGACAGCGTAATGGAAACGTTCAGCGAAGGATTTAATATGAACGTTATTAAAATTGATGCTAAAGATCGTTTCTTAAACAAATTAAAAGGTGTATCTGACCCAGAGCAAAAGCGTAAAATTATCGGAAACGAATTCATCTATGTATTTGACGATGAGGCAGCTAAGCTACAAGGCTTTGAATTTTTAGCTCAAGGTACACTATACACAGATATTATTGAGAGTGGTACAGCGACTGCTCAAACAATTAAATCTCACCATAACGTAGGTGGATTACCTGAAGATATGGAGTTTGAGTTAATTGAACCTTTAAATACACTATTTAAAGATGAAGTGCGTGCATTAGGTACTGAGTTAGGTATTCCTGACAATATCGTATGGCGCCAACCATTCCCAGGTCCAGGGTTAGGAATTCGTGTACTTGGTGAAGTAACAGAAGAAAAGCTTGAGATTGTTCGAGAATCTGATTACATTTTACGTGACGAAATTGCAAAATCAGGTTTAGAGCGTGATATCTGGCAGTACTTCACAGTCCTTCCTGATATCCGCAGTGTTGGTGTAATGGGAGATGCTCGTACGTATGACTACACAATTGGTATTCGTGCCGTAACTTCAATCGATGGTATGACTTCTGATTGGGCTCGTATTCCATGGGATGTGCTTGAGAAAATCTCAGTTCGTATCGTAAACGAAGTTAAGCATATTAATCGCGTAGTGTATGACATTACAAGTAAGCCACCTGCAACAATCGAATGGGAATAATATGTAAAGAAACCGAACAAACGAACATTCTTATTATAAGAATGTTCGTTTTTTGTTGACTTAATTCGTTGATGAGTGGTAATATACTAGCATAAAAGAACTAAACATATTAAGAAATGTCGTATAATCTTGGGAATATGGCCCGAAAGTTTCTACCGAGCTACCGTAAATGGCTTGACTACGAGCAACTCTGTATATACACGTAATTTCTATCTATTTATATAAAAAGAGAAGAGTAGATAGTATCATTCCGTATATATTTACGTAGTTAACGCCTTTACAACATTAATTGTATAAGGCGTTTTTTATATTACCCATGAGACAGCGACTTCCAATGGTGGGGAGGAACAAGTATGAAGAAGTACTTTCGTTTTGATGAGTTAGGAACAAATTACAAAAGGGAAACCATTGCAGGATTAACAACGTTTTTATCTATGGCTTATATCTTATTCGTTAATCCAGCGATGCTATCATTGAGCAGCGTACCAGATTTACCGGATAGTATGCGTATGGACCAAGGAGCGGTATTCACAGCTACTGCTTTAGCCGCAGCACTTGGTTCACTAATTATGGGGGTAATTGCTAAATATCCGATTGCGCTTGCGCCGGGGATGGGATTGAATGCTTTCTTTGCTTATAATGTTGTGTTAACAATGGGCATTCCATGGCAAACGGCTTTATCTGGTGTAATGGTATCAGGATTGATTTTTATCTTATTATCTTTATCTGGTATACGTGAAACGATCATTAATGCTATTCCAGCAGAGTTAAAACTAGCAGTTGGTGCAGGAATCGGTCTTTTCATTACGTTTGTCGGATTGCAAAATGCGAATATTATTGTGGATGATCCAGATTTATTAGTCGGTTTAGGTGATTTAACAAATGGTAGTACATTACTTGCTATTTTTGGTGTTATTGTAACAGTTATCTTAATGGTTTTACGTGTTAATGCTGGAATCTTTATAGGGATGGTTATTACAGCTATCGCTGGTATGATTGTAGGATTAGTTGATTTACCAACAAGTGTTGTAGGGCCGGCTCCAAGCTTAGCTCCAACTTTCGGTGCAGCCTTTGCAAACTTTGGAGATGTTTTTACGCTTCAGATGCTAGTTGTTATCTTGACTTTCTTATTTGTAGACTTCTTTGATACAGCGGGTACATTGGTTGCTGTTGCGACTCAAGCAGGGCTGATGAAAGATAATAAATTACCTCGTGCAGGAAGAGCGCTTTTAGCAGACTCTACAGCAACAGTAGCAGGGGCTGTATTAGGGACATCTACAACAACATCGTATGTTGAATCAACAGCGGGTGTTGCAGCCGGTGGGCGATCAGGATTTACTTCAGTTATAACGGCGTTTTTCTTTTTGATTGCTATTTTCTTCTCACCACTGCTTTCTGTAGTAACTTCAGCAGTAACGGCACCAGCACTTATTATTGTAGGTGCACTAATGGTGGCAAGTTTAGGAAAGATTAAGTGGGATCAATTTGAAGTAGCGGTACCGGCTTTCTTAACAATCATCATGATGCCGTTAACTTATAGTATTGCTACAGGTATTGCAATTGGCTTTATCTTTTATCCAATTACGATGATTTGTAAAGGTAGAAGAAAAGAAATTCATCCAATTATGTATGGGTTATTCGTAATCTTTGTCCTGTATTTTATCTTCTTAGCAAAGTAAAACAATAATAGAATAGTAGAAAGTAGAAAAAGGCGGCTTCTTTAGCTGCCTTTTTATTTTGAGCAGGTTACTGGACTTTCGTGGAATAACAGTTATAAAATAAATGCATAACACTTAGAGATTTAAGTGTTTGAAATTGAGTAAATAAAAGCTTTTTAAAAAAGTAAAAGTTTTTTTGAAAAAACAATTGACTCTTTATAATTATCATGGTAAATTATTATATGTCGCCAACGAGCGATTGAGAAAAACTTGAAAGTATGAAAAAAGAGTTTAAAAAAGTTGTTGACTTTCATAACTCGAAATGATATATTAGTAAAGTTGTTTCAAGAGAAAATGAACTTTGAAAACTGAACAAAGCGACAAACGTCAACGTTAATTTTTTAAACTTTTATGAGCAAGTCAAACATTTCTTCGGAGAGTTTGATCCTGGCTCAGGATGAACGCTGGCGGCGTGCCTAATACATGCAAGTCGAGCGAACTGATTAGAAGCTTGCTTCTATGAC
>NZ_SBIM01000020.1:0-16229 GCF_004348885.1 Bacillus sp. CBEL-1
GTGTGGACGGGATAAGTGCTGAAAGCATCTAAGCATGAAGCCCCCCTCAAGATGAGATTTCCCATAGCGCAAGCTAGTAAGATCCCTGAAAGATGATCAGGTTGATAGGTCAGAGGTGGAAGCACGGTGACGTGTGTAGCTGACTGATACTAATCGATCGAGGACTTAACCAAATTAGAAAAGCGAAGGCGACTGTTCAATTGTGAAAGGCGTTGGAGCTTCTGATAGGGAAACCGCTCTTTGGTTTCAATAACAGAAGTGAAACGACCGAACAATTAGGAGCCGTAGCTAGACAGTAAACTTAGTACTCAGCAAAATGTTATCTAGTTTTGAGAGAATAATCTCAATTCATGTCTGGTGGCGATAGCAGAGAGGTCACACCCGTTCCCATGCCGAACACGGAAGTTAAGTTCTCTAGCGCCGATGGTAGTTGGGACTTTGTCCCTGTGAGAGTAGGACGTTGCCAGGCACATTTAAAAGACTAGCTAATTTTAGCTAGTCTTTTTTTATTTGCGAATGTAAATAATTAAATAATAAATAAGGTGCTTTTATACTTGTTATTTCTAAGAAGTGCATAACATATGGATAATCTTTTGATGAATAAGTGTGTAATAACTCATACCACCACTCTGTTTCATAGCGAGAAATCATACTAAGATTATATAGAATTAGGTAATGGCTCAGGATTTCAGGAAAGTATACACATTGTTCACGTGACGTTGTCAGGTACAACTCGCTTGTCTCCAAATTAAAAAGTAGTGGAGAACATTGATAGAGATTTGTGTGTAAGTCTGAAAAAGAAACTCTAAGAGTAGGATTTATTTCTTGTATACTCATTTCTATTTTAAAACGATCTTGTAAATAGGGGTGTAGTCGTGTATTGTCCATATGATATGATTCTTTGATCTCGTTAGGGAAAATTAACTCTTGGTTATTTACATTTCCTATTAATAATTTTTTAGAAACCCTTGAAGGATTCAATGAATTAAATAATGAATACATTTCATCAATATGTCCTAATAGCTCAGTCATCGTGTACTTTTGACCCTCTAATTGTTTCATGTGAAACAGTTCCTTACCAACCTCAGAAAACAACCCATTTTTTTGAATTTTTACCTCATCATCAAGAAAGTCATAACTTTGTTTTTTTCTCTTTCGCGTTGATACTCCATGTGCTAAAACTGCTGTATTTTCTGGATAAACTGGATTTTTAATTAATAAACACGCTTTTAATAATTGAGATAAACCATAAAAAAGTAATACTGGCTGCATGGACGTATGAGATTTTAATGCCGTTTGATAATAATTTTTGCTATGTTCCAGATAATAAATAAATGGATAACAATTTTTAAAACTACGCTGTTCAGCATCCGCGATGCTTGAAGACTTGTACTGATTATATAAATACTTTTGTGTAAAAGGGGCTGAGAAAAATAAATGATAGGGTTTCCAAACATCATAAGTAAAGCTCAAAAAATCACCTCTTTTATTATTAGAATTATCTGATATATAGTATGGTTATTGACAGCTACATAACCAATTGTTAATCTACTAATAATATTCTGTCGCTTTGAGGAGGATTCTATAATGTGGGAAAGTAAATTTTCAAAAGAAGGTTTAACATTTGATGATGTTTTGTTAGTGCCAGCTAAATCTGAAGTGTTGCCAAAAGATGTTGATATGAGTGTAGAATTAACAAAAACGCTAAAGCTAAATGTACCATTTATTAGTGCAGGTATGGATACAGTAACTGAAGCAGAGATGGCAATTGCTATGGCTCGTCAAGGTGGTTTAGGAATTATTCATAAAAATATGTCCATCGAACAACAGGCGGAACAAGTTGATAAAGTAAAGCGCTCTGAAAGTGGAGTTATTACAGATCCATTCTTCCTGACACCAGAAAACCAAGTATTCGCTGCAGAACATTTAATGGGAAAATATCGTATCTCTGGTGTACCAATTGTGAATAACGAAGATGAGCAAAAATTAGTTGGTATTCTGACAAATCGTGATTTGCGTTTTATTCAAGATTACTCAATGCTTATCTCTGATGTAATGACAAAAGAAGAGTTAGTTACAGCTCCAGTGGGAACAACACTTGAGGAAGCCGAAAAGATTTTACAGCAATACAAAATTGAAAAATTACCACTTGTAGATGACAACGGTGTATTAAAAGGGTTAATTACAATCAAAGACATCGAAAAGGTCATTGAATTTCCAAATGCTGCAAAGGACAAACAAGGACGTTTATTAGTAGGTGCAGCAGTTGGTGTGACAGCTGATTCGATGGTCCGAATTGAGAAGTTAGTAAAAGCTGGTGTGGATGTTATTGTAATTGATACGGCACATGGTCACTCACTAGGCGTTTTAAATACTGTACGTTCAATTCGTGAAACGTATCCAGAGTTAAATATTATTGCAGGAAACGTCGCAACTGCTGAAGGAACAAGAGCACTAATTGAAGCTGGTGTAGACGTAGTAAAAGTAGGAATAGGACCTGGATCAATTTGTACAACTCGTGTTGTAGCTGGAGTAGGTGTTCCACAAATCACGGCTATATATGATTGCGCGACTGAAGCAAGAAAACATGGTGTACCAGTAATTGCAGATGGAGGAATTAAGTACTCTGGAGATATCGCAAAAGCACTAGCTGCTGGTGGACATACTGTTATGTTAGGAAGTTTATTAGCTGGTACTACTGAAAGTCCTGGTGAAACAGAAATCTTCCAAGGAAGACGCTTTAAAGTATACCGTGGTATGGGTTCAGTTGGGGCTATGGAAAAGGGAAGTAAAGATCGTTATTTCCAAGAAGATAATAAAAAGTTTGTTCCAGAAGGCATTGAAGGACGCTTACCTTATAAGGGGCCTGTCGCTGACACTTTATATCAGCTAGTTGGAGGATTAAGAGCTGGAATGGGATATTGCGGCTCAGCTAATTTACAAGCATTACGTGAAGAGGCACAGTTTATCCGTATGACAGGAGCTGGCTTAAGAGAAAGTCACCCACATGACGTTCAAATTACAAAAGAATCTCCAAACTATTCACTTAGCTAAGTGGAAAAGCATCTCTCTAATTTAGAGAGGTGCTTTTTTATACTACAGATTGTTTTAACGGTACTTATTTATCTATTTTTTTTAATTTTTGTATGATAAAATAACCTCTATGTGATTTATGTCTGGAGGGTATTGGTAGTGAAGAAAAAATTGATAAAACAGCTCTTTGCATTAGTTGCTGTTTTCTTAATGGCTAGTTCTTTAATCACTCCAAATGCGTCTGCAGCTTCAAAATTCCCAAATGTTGAAGCAGATGCTGCTATTTTGATTGAAGCAGATACAGGCCAAATTTTGTATGAAAAGAATTCAGGTGCTGTACTAGGTATTGCTAGTATGACAAAAATGATGACTGAGTATTTAATTTTAGAAGCGATTCACGAAGAAAAGCTTTCTTGGGATGATCAAGTAGGGGTTAGCAAATATGCTGCAGATATCTCACAAGATTACTCATTGTCAAATGTTCCATTATTAACAACAGAAAAGTATACAATTAAAGAATTGTATGAAGCAATGGCTATTTATTCAGCCAACGGAGCGAGTATTGCTCTAGCTGAAGCTTTAGCAGGGTCTGAAGCTGAATTTATTAAATTAATGAATAAAAAAGCAGAAGAGTTAAACTTAGGTGAAGCTAAATTTGTTAACTCAACAGGTCTTTCTAACTCATTATTAAAGGGTCAACATCCAAAAGGTACAAAGGCTGATGATGAGAATTTACTATCAGCTCGTGCAGTATCAGCACTAGCTTTTCACATTCTTCATGATTATCCAGAAGTATTAGAAACGGCTAAGACACCTGAAAAAATATTCCGACCAGGTCAACAAGGTGAAACGACAATGGATAACTGGAATAAAATGCTTCCATCTTTCCCTACATACGGATATGAAGGTTTAGATGGTCTTAAAACAGGGCATACAGATTTTGCAGGCTATTGTTTTACAGGGACAGCTGAACGAGATGGTGTTCGTTACATTACGGTGGTCATGAATGCTAAAAATAACGGTAAGTCTTTTGAAGGAGCACGTTTTACGGAAACAAAAAAGCTTTTAGATTATGCATTTGATAATTATGAGCTAAAACAAGTAACTCCAGAAGGCAAGGTTGTTAAGAATCACGAGTCGCTTCCAGTAGTAAAAGGGAAAAATAAAGAGCTAAAAGTTGTAACAAAAGAATCAGTGAATGTTCTTACAAAAAAAGGTGAAGAAGGTAAAATCTCTCTTCAATTTGATGTTAACCCTAAAGTTGTAGATGAGAAAGATCGAATCGTTGCACCAATTAAAGAGGGTCAAGTTGTAGGTTACGTTAGTGCCAAGAATAAGAACCTTGATGATTTAGGTTATGCAGTAAATGACGGAACAAATAAAGTGCCCGTCGTTGCAGATACTACAATCGAAAAGGCTAATTGGTTCATTTTGGCTCTGCGAAGTGTAGGAGATTTCTTTGTAGGTGTATGGTCTGATGCAGCCAATAATATTAAGAGCTGGTTTTAATTCATAAACCATTTATAAAGGGAGATACTAAGCCAAGGTTTTTCTGGTATTTAGTATCTCCCTTTTTTTAAACAAGTTTTTTAAACTGCATAATTTTGATAGGATTTTTTCAGAAAATAAGGTAAAATAGACAATAAGTTTTGAATTTTGTATACATAATTTTATTGATTATGTGTAATACAACTATACTGGGGGAAGACAAACATGAGTAACATTACAGGTACTGACAGAGTAAAACGCGGAATGGCGGAAATGCAAAAAGGCGGCGTAATTATGGACGTTGTTAATGCTGAACAAGCAAAAATTGCAGAGGCAGCAGGAGCAGTTGCAGTTATGGCATTAGAACGTGTACCAGCAGACATTCGTGCTGCAGGCGGCGTATCTCGTATGGCAGATCCGACAATTGTTGAAGAAGTTATGAATGCTGTTTCAATTCCGGTAATGGCTAAAGCGCGTATCGGTCACATTGTAGAAGCGCGTGTTTTAGAAGCAATGGGCGTAGACTATATTGATGAAAGTGAAGTATTAACACCAGCAGATGAAGAATTTCATTTAAATAAAAATACGTTTACGGTGCCATTTGTTTGTGGTTGCCGCGATTTAGGTGAAGCTGCACGTCGTATTGCAGAAGGCGCTGCTATGCTTCGTACAAAAGGTGAGCCAGGAACAGGGAACATCGTAGAAGCTGTACGTCATATGCGTCAAGTGAACGCACAAGTACGTAAAGTAGTAGGAATGGACGAAGCTGAGTTAATGACGGAAGCAAAATTACTAGGTGCACCTTATGAGTTATTACTACAAATCAAGCGTGAAGGTCGTCTTCCAGTTGTTAACTTTGCTGCAGGTGGTGTTGCGACTCCAGCCGATGCAGCATTAATGATGCAATTAGGAGCAGATGGCGTATTTGTAGGGTCTGGTATCTTCAAGTCTGATAATCCAGAAAAGTTTGCTCGTTCAATTGTAGAAGCAACAACACATTATCAAGATTATGCATTAATTGCAAACCTTTCTAAAGGATTAGGTAATGCAATGAAAGGTATTGAAATCTCAACATTATTGCCAGAAAATCGCATGCAAGAGCGTGGCTGGTAACAGTAAGGGAGTTTTACAGCATGGTAAAGGTTGGAGTTTTAGGACTACAAGGTGCATTTAGAGAGCATGCGCATTCAGTGGAAGCAACAGGAGCTGAAGCGATTATTATTAAAAAAGTTGAACAGCTAGAAGAAGTAGACGGGCTCATTTTACCAGGTGGAGAAAGTACTGCAATGAGACGTTTAATTGATAAATATAATTTCATGGATCCACTGCGCCAATTTGCTAAAAGTGGCAAACCAATCTTTGGTACTTGTGCTGGGCTGATTTTACTAGCGGGCGAAATTGTAGACTATGATGAGCCTCATTTAGGTGTCATGAATATTAAAGTGGCTCGAAATTCTTTTGGTCGCCAACGTGAAAGCTTTGAGGCAAAACTAGCAATTAAAGAAGTTGCAGATGATTTCATTGGAATATTTATTCGTGCACCTCATATCGTAGAAGTTGGTGACAATGTAGAAATTCTATCTGTTCATGATAATCGTATTGTAGCTGCTAAGCAAGGACAATTCTTAGGTTGCTCATTTCATCCGGAATTAACTGATGACCATCGTATGACGGGTTATTTTATTAACATGGTGAGAGAGTCCCTGAAAAAACCTGTATAAACCGATTGCATCTTGTATAGACTTGTAGTACATTATGATTATTAATTACAATGATAAAAGTATAAAGCGTTGATAGGAAATAGTAGTAGAGAAGTTAAACTCTAGAGAGTCGATGGCCGGTGAGAATCGATGTTTGACCTTTACGAATCCATCCTGGAGCAAGCTATTGAAATAGTGAGTAGATAGCTTCGGTTCATTCCGTTATCTGACTGAAGAGGAAGGTTCCTTTATGGACTTTCAACTAGGGTGGCAACGCGGGCTAAACTCTCGTCCCTTTTATAGGGATGGGAGTTTTTATTTTGCCCATTTTATACAAATAAGGAGGTACATTTATGTTAGATGTAAAGATTTTGCGAGCTAATCTTGAAGAAGTAAAAGAAAAGTTAAAATTTCGTGGAGAAGATTTATCAGATCTTGGGCGCTTTGAGGAGTTAGATGTAGAGCGCAGACAACTTTTAGTTCAAACTGAAGAATTAAAAAGTAAGCGTAATGAAGTTTCTCAGCAGATTGCTCAATTAAAGCGTGAAAAGCAAAACGCAGATAGTATGATTCTAGAAATGCGTCAAGTTGGGGACAAAATTAAAGATTTAGATGAACGTCTTCGTACTGTAGAAGCAGAATTAGAGCAACTATTGCTTTCAATCCCTAATATTCCACATGAGAGTGTGCCTATTGGAGAAACGGAAGATGAAAATGTAGAAATTAGAAAATGGGGAGAAGTTCGCCAATTTAATTTTGAACCGAAACCACATTGGGACTTAGGAACCGATTTAAATATTTTAGACTTTGAACGTGCAGCAAAGGTAACAGGAAGTCGTTTTGTATTTTATAAAGGCTTAGGGGCTCGTTTGGAGCGTGCTTTAATTAACTTTATGATGGACTTACACATGGATGAGCATGGCTATGAAGAAATTCTTCCTCCATATATGGTTAATCGTACAAGTATGACTGGAACAGGTCAACTTCCTAAGTTTGAAGAAGATGCGTTCAAAATTAAAGAGGAAGATTATTTTCTAATCCCAACAGCTGAAGTTCCAGTAACTAATCTACACCGTGATGAAATTATTAATGGAGATCAATTGCCATTGGCTTATACCGCATATAGTGCATGCTTTAGATCAGAAGCTGGTTCAGCTGGTAGAGATACACGTGGATTAATTCGTCAGCATCAGTTTAATAAAGTAGAGCTAGTTCGTTTTGTAAAACCAGAAGAATCTTATGCTGAGCTTGAAAATCTTACAGGACATGCTGAAAAAGTACTACAGTTACTAGAACTACCATACCGTGTTTTAAGCATGTGTACCGGAGATTTAGGATTTACAGCAGCTAAAAAATACGATATTGAAGTATGGATTCCAAGCTATGAGTCATATCGTGAAATTTCTTCTTGTTCAAACTTTGAAAGTTTCCAAGCACGAAGAGCCAATATTCGCTTCCGTCGCGAGGCAAAAGGAAAACCAGAATATGTACACACGTTAAATGGATCTGGATTAGCGATTGGACGTACAGTAGCTGCTATTTTAGAGAACTATCAGCAGGAAGACGGTTCTGTTATTATTCCAAAAGTATTACGCCCTTACATGGGGAACAAAGAAGTTATTAGCGGTTAATCTTAGTTGATTCACAACTTTCTGTTGTGAATCAATTTTTTTTAGAAAATAGCTTGACTCTTATTTATATATATGATAAATTTATAAATGTCGATACGGAGGAATACCCAAGTCCGGCTGAAGGGATCGGTCTTGAAAACCGACAGGGGTGTTAAAGCCCGCGGGGGTTCGAATCCCTCTTCCTCCGCCATATTTGACTTATAATGTTATTTAAACATTGCGCGATAAATTGGAGATTGTAAAACGTCACTTTTCAAAGTGGCGTTTTTTTATTCCCATTTTTCACGAAGAAAAATGGGAATAAATTATGAATGTCTTCTTTTTAATTTTTCATTGTGATGTAAAAACTTAGAGATTTTTTCAACGATGGGCTCAACAGATGTTGGATCCTTTAGAATATCGTAATCATTAATATCCAACCGTAAAATAGGACAAGCAGTAAAGTTATTAATCCAATCCTCATAACGCTTATGCATTTCTTTCCAATAATCTAAGGGTGTTTGTTGTTCCATCGGTCTTCCTCGTTCTTGGATACGATCAACTATATCTTCAAAACTACCTTCTAAATAAATTAATAAATCAGGGTGTGGGAAATAGGGTGTCATAACCATTGCATCAAACAAACTTGTATATGTTTCATAATCCACTTTAGACATTGTGCCTTTTTCGAAGTGCATTTTAGCGAAAATACCAGTATCTTCGTAAATCGAACGGTCTTGTATAAAGCCTCCACCGTATTCAAAAATTCTCTTCTGTTCTTTAAACCTCTCCGCTAGGAAATAAACCTGAAGATGAAAGCTCCATCTCTCAAAGTCAGCGTAAAATTTATCTAAATATGGATTTGTATCAACTTTCTCGTAAGAAGTGCGAAAGTTCAGCGCATCTGCAAGAGCCTGTGTCATCGTAGATTTTCCAACGCCTACTGTTCCAGCAATAGTTAATACAGCATCATTTGGAATGTTGTATTTCGTTCTTAAATTCATATTGTAGAACTCCTTTTTAATAAGCTGCTTTTAATATCAGAGATAATATACTCTAGATGCTCTTTGTTTTTAACAAAGTCTAGTTTATCACCACTATAGTGTAAAACAGTTACTTCTGGATTATTTTCTTTAAAGACCTTAATAGATTCCTCATAATCGGAGCTTAGTTGAGCTAGATAAGAAGGATCAATTTTCTTTTCAATTTCTCTTCCACGCATTTTAATACGCTCTAATAATGTAGGTAAGCTAGCATTTAGGTAAATAACAATATTGGGCTTCGGCATATCATGTGTCAGTATATCGTAGATTTGTACATACTTTATATACTGGCTATCCTTTAAAGTTTGTTGAGCAAAAATCATGTTTTTCATAATATGATAGTCAGCAACGACAGGCTGATGTTGATGTAGAAAATGCTTTTGAATATCCTCTAACTGTTTATAACGATTGCATAGAAAAAACATTTCAGTTTGAAAGCTCCACTCTGCAATATCCTCATAGAATTTCCCAAGGAATGGATTTTCATCAACAATTTCTTTCAAAAGTTGAAATTGAAATGCATCTGCAATAGCCTTAGCTAGGGAGGTTTTCCCAACACCTATAGGGCCCTCAACAGTAATAAAAGGTGTTTCCCCCATGGACTCTTCCTCCTTTATCTATACATGTTCTCGAAAATTGACAAAAAACATTGTATCACAATAAGAGAAGAGAATGGATAAAAACAAAAAGAAAACCAGTTGTAAAAAACGGAAGGAAACATAAAAAGAGGATAATCCTCTGCCTTAGGAGTTATCCTCTTCAAAACTATTCAGGTATTCTTTTAATTACTTTAAAGTTATCATCAAGGAGTAGCCAGTTTTGAGGGAAAGGTAATCCCAACTTCCAATAAGCCATGCCCCTTAAGTTTAATTCTTTTAATAAATCGAATTTTGCTTGGATTGACCGTGCATCTTCAAACCATACCTCATGCGTTTTTTGAGCTGAATCAGAGTAACGGAAGAAAGGAGCCTGAGCTTTTTTATCGTACTGGATGCTTGCATTATACTGATACGCAATTTCAATTGCTCTTTGAGCACTAATTGCCTTTGCATATTCACCACCTGGTTTGAATGGAAGTGTCCAATCGTAACCGTATAAGTTTTGACCCATTATAATTTTTTTGCTTGGTATTTCTGAAATGGCATATTCTAGCACATCTCGTACAGGTCCAATTGGAGAAACGGCCATTGGAGGACCTCCGCTGTATCCCCATTCGTATGTCATAGGGACAACAAAATTTGCTATCTCTCCAATCCTTTTATAATCATGCGCTTCATACCACTTTCCTTTTTGATCACTACTTGTTTTAGGGGCTAATGCTACAGACATTAATAACCCTTCAGCTTGAAGTCGTTTCTTTGCTTTTTCTAAAAATGTAATATAAGCATTTTTATCTTCTGGACGCAAGAACTCAAAATCAAAATGGATATCTTTAAAGTTTTTCTCAGTAGCAATACGAATAATATTATTAAGTAATTTATCTTGAACATCTGTGTTATTCAAGACTGCTTCTCCTACCTCAGCACTAAATCCACCTTCTTCAATATTAGCAAGAACCATTAAAAAAATTGCATCGTTTTCTTGTGCAATGGTTCCAAAGTTTTTTAATGGAGGTTCTTTGATAGAACCATCTCGCTGTACTTCGAAGTTAGCTGGTCCTAAATATGTGAGATATTTAGCATTTTTCTTAATCAATGCTTCTGTTTCGCTACTAATTGTACGGTTGCTTGTTTCAACATATCCTAAAAACTCAGCCTCTGTCTTTGGAGCAGCTGGAATTAGTAATTGTGTTCCCGGTGTTAGAGGAGAAGTGATTGAAAGGTTGTTAGCTTTTGCAATCGATTGATAACTAACTCCTAGGTTTCGGCCTATCTTCCATAATGTATCGCCTTGTCTAACAGTATAATAACTTTCGTTAATAGGGATAACCAATGCCTGGCCAACCACTAGCCGATTAGGGTCAGGTAATTCATTTGCTAAGCTAATTCTTGAAGCTTCAATTTGAAACCGTTGAGCAATACTGTAAATGCTATCTCCAGACTTCACAATGTATATATCCATAGTAATAAACGCCCCCAAAAAAGAATGTTTATTCAGTCTATGAAAAAAAGAGTGAGCAAATGCTTATGTAATTAAATCACTATGTTCACAAATTGTAGCTTTAAGTACATTTTTCATCATTTCAATAGCGAATTTATTATCTTCGTCAGAATTTGATGCAATACAATCTTTAGGAATAATCAGATTGTATTCTCTCATATATGCATCATTTGCTGAAAAGAGTACGCATATATTTCCCGCTAATCCTGTTAAAATTAATGTATCGACATTTAGCTGTTGTAGTAAAATGGTTAAAGCTGTTCCATAAAAGATAGAGTGTTTTGGTTTGATTAAAAAATAATCTGTAGCATGGGGTTGTATATACTGCAATATAGGGGAACTTATTGGATTCGCGCAGTATTCAAGGATCGTATTTAAGTTAGCCTGCCATAATTTATAGTGATCGTTTATATAGATAACAGGAATTTTCTTCATTAAACATTCTGCTTTTAATGAAGAGATATTTTGAGCAAGAGTTTCAGCTTTTTCAGCAAGAGTTTTTCCATTTTTAAATTGAAAATCATTAATCATATCAATAATAACTAATGCAATTTTAGAATCATTCATATACAATCTCCTTATTGATTTTTAACCTAATAAGTAGTGTTGCTCATAACAAATATAATATGTAAGGAGTTTAAACCATGCTTGAAGATGAGAAATATATGCGCTTAGCTATAGATGAAGCAAGAAAAGCTTGTGAGATTATGGAAGTTCCTATAGGAGCGGTTATTGTAGATAAGGATGGACATGTTATTGCAAAAGGACACAATTTAAGAGAGAGTACACAACGATCTATAGCTCACGCAGAACTATTAGCGATAGATGAGGCTTGTCAAAAGTTAAATACGTGGCGATTAGAAGATACGACAGTATATGTTACATTAGAACCTTGTCCGATGTGTGCGGGGGCTATTATGTTATCTCGTGTAAAAAGAGTAGTGTTTGGGGCGTTTGACCCTAAAGGGGGTTGCGCGGGAACTTTGATGAATTTATTAGATTATGAAAAGTTCAACCATCAATCAGAAATTCAAGGGGGAGTTCTTGAAAAGGAATGTGCAGAAATGCTAAGTGCATTTTTTAAAGATTTGCGAAATCAAAAAAAACAAGCAAAGAAAAAATTACAATAAATTACATTTCGTAAAGGTTGCATTTTGTCCTAAAAAGAATTATACTTGTATAAGCATCAACATGGTGCTCAAACAAAGGTTTCAACTTTGCCGTGCTAAGCGGGGAGGTAGCGGTGCCCTGTACTCGCAATCCGCTCTAGCGAGGCCGAACTCCTTTCCTGAGGTTAGTTCTCCTTGAGGTCTGCCTTAAGTAAGTGGTGTTGACGTTTGGGTCCTATGCAATGGGAATCTGTGAACCCTGTCAGGTCCGGAAGGAAGCAGCAGTAAGCAGAATCTCTCATGTGCCATAGGGTCGCCTGAACCGAGCTAACTGCTTAAGTAACGCTTGGGGAGGCTAATCGAAGGAAGGTGCACGGCAGTTAAATACATATAAAAGTAACCTACTCTGATAGAGTAGGTTTTTTTATTTAGCGTATATTTTATTAGATAAAATAAGGTAAACGATGTTTTGGAAAAATAGTTATAGTACGTTATAATAATATCAAATTTATATAACAAAAAGGAGAAGATGCAGTGGCGTATCAGGCTTTATATCGTGTGTACCGCCCTCAAAGTTTTCAAGATGTTGTTGGTCAGCGACATATTATTAAGACTTTACAGAATGCACTCGTTCTTGAAAAATTTTCGCATGCATATCTATTTTCAGGACCGAGGGGTACAGGGAAAACGACTGCAGCAAAAATCTTAGCTAAAGCGGTTAACTGTGAACATGCACCCGTATCCGAACCTTGTAATGAGTGTGCTACGTGTAGAGGAATTACAGATGGTTCCATATCAGATGTTATTGAAATTGATGCTGCTTCAAATAACGGAGTAGATGAAATTCGAGATATTAGAGATAAAGTCAAATATGCACCAAGTGCCGTTCGTTACAAAGTTTATATTATAGATGAAGTTCATATGCTTTCAATAGGTGCGTTTAATGCGTTGTTAAAAACATTAGAAGAACCACCTCCTCACGTAATATTTATTTTGGCAACAACAGAACCGCATAAAATTCCACTGACTATCATTTCAAGATGTCAACGTTTTGATTTTAAACGAATCTCACCTGATGATATTGTTTATCGAATGAAAGAAGTTTTGATATCTGAGGATGTAAACGTAGCGGATGAAGCTTTATATGAGGTTGCTAAGGCATCGGAAGGTGGAATGAGGGATGCGTTAAGCTTGTTAGATCAGGCAATCTCATATAGTGAAAACGAAGTTACTTTGGATGATGTGTTATCTATTACAGGAGCTGTTTCGCATACATTTATGATGCAAATTGTTCGTTCAATTGCAGAGAAAAATCTTGTATCAGCGTTACATGCAGTTGAGCAACTCATTCAAAACGGTAAAGATCCAGTTCGTTTCTTAGAAGACTTAATCTTTTATTACAGAGATGTTTTACTTTATCAATCGTCGCCTGAAATGGAACATTTAATGGAAAAGGCCTTAGTGAGTGAAGAGTTTAAAGAACTAGCTGTACAACTACCAGCTGAAGATATTTATTCAATTATTCACCACCTTAATCAAACGCAACAAGAGATGAAGTGGACAAATCACCCACGAGTGTTACTAGAGGTAGCATTAGTGAAACTTGCTCAATCTGCTAGTAAGAAAAAAACAGCAGAGGGTGAAGAGGGGGAGTTGCTTCAAAAAGTTAAAATGCTTGAAGCACAAGTTACTCATCTAAAAGAAAACGGTGTTCAAGTACAGCAAAGTCAGCAAGAAATAAGTGATCAAAAAGTAAAAAGGCAAGTGCGCAGTCAATATAAAGTTCCGATAGGAAAAGTGCATGAAGTTCTAAAACAAGCGTCTCGTCAAGAGCTAGAAGAAATTAAGCGTCTGTGGGGAGAGGTGTTAGAAACATTGCGTCAGCAAAATAAAGCATCACATGCTGCCTTGTTGTCTAATAGTGAACCTGTTGCTTCATCTACAAAGTCTTTTATCTTAAAATTTAAATATGAAATCCATTGCAAAATGGCGGCTGAAAATAACAACAATGTACGTGATAATTTAGAAAATATCCTATATACTTTAAGTGGGAGCAAGCGTGAAATGGTTGCAATCCCAGATAATGAATGGGATAAAGTAAGAGGAGATTTTCTTCAAGAGCAGCAAGGTAATGATGGTGCGAAAAAAGAAGAAGAAGATCCTTTAATATCCGAAGCTAAAAAGCTGTTCGGAGAAGAACTTATTGAAATACACGACTAAAACTAGGAGGAATTATAATTATGATGCGTGGCGGAATGGGTAACATGCAAAAAATGATGAAACAAATGCAAAAAATGCAGAAAGATATGCAAAAGGCACAAGAAGAACTAGCTGAAAAAACAATTGAAGGCACAGCTGGCGGTGGAATGGTTACAGTAATTGTAAATGGTCAAAAAGAAATTATTGATGTAAAAATTAAAGAAGAAGTAGTAGATCCAGAAGATATTGAAATGCTTCAAGATTTAGTGTTGGCAGCAACGAATGATGCGTTAAAGCAAATGGACGAGTTAACAAATAACACAATGGGACAATTCACTAAAGGTTTAAACATCCCAGGACTTTAATTAAGGTGGTTGCTACGTGCATTATCCAGAACCAATTTCAAAACTAATAGATAGTTTCATGAAACTCCCGGGTATTGGGCCCAAAACAGCTGTTAGGCTTGCCTTCTTTGTTTTAAATATGAAAGAGGACACAGTGCTTGATTTTGCCAAAGCACTTGTGAATGCAAAGCGTAACTTAACGTATTGTTCAACCTGTGGTCACATTACAGACCAAGACCCATGTTATATCTGTCAGGATCAAAGGAGAGATCGTACCGTTGTATGTGTCGTTCAAGATCCCAAAGATGTTATTGCTATGGAGAAGATGAAGGAATATACGGGACTTTATCATGTCCTTCACGGTGCGATTTCTCCAATGGAAGGTATCGGTCCAGAAGATATTAAAGTTCCTGAATTGTTGAAAAGGCTTCAAAACGATGAGATTCAAGAAGTGATTTTAGCAACAAATCCTAATATTGAAGGTGAAGCAACAGCAATGTACATTTCTAGGCTGTTAAAACCAACTGGTATAAGAATTACTAGAATTGCACATGGTTTACCAGTAGGTGGAGATTTAGAGTATGCTGATGAAGTAACTTTATCGAAAGCTTTAGAAGGTCGTAGAGACGTATAAGTAAGGAGCTATGGCATGTTTTTTAAACGAAAAGGTTGGTTAAGAAAAGAATATGATGAATCTTTTCTTAAAACGTTTAATGAATTAAAAGATAAATGGAATAAAAAAGAGGTTATTGTTGAAAGAAGTGTAGATCCTTCAGATACAGTTTTAGTAGATATGAAATTAGCGAAAGCTAAATATCTCTTTTTATTAAAAGAAGCAAAACATAGAAATATATCCATTCGAAAGATGTCTTAATTTAAGGCATCTTTTTTCTTTAATAAAAGTGGATTGTTTTAAAAAGTAGGACATACATATAAGTAATATTATTTTATTTATAAAGAAGGGGATAAAAATGTTAACTCAACCTCTTATTGTTGTTCCAGCTTTAGTAGGCTTAATCGTACTTTTACTTGTAAAAGGTGGTGTGGAAAAGATGTTGCGTATAATGGGGAATTTAACTATTAAGTTAATAATAGGAGTTCTGTTACTATTTTTTATTAATATCTTTGGTGCACAGTTTGATATTCATATCCCGATAAATGCACCAACAGCAATAGTATCTGGTGTACTAGGAGTTCCTGGGATTATAGGGTTGTTTATAATTAATCAGTTCGTATTATAAGAAATAACAATCTCCAAATGAAAGAATTGTTAAATAAAACAATTCTTTCATTTTTTTATTAAAAAAGTATTGCTTTATTAAATATGAAATGTTATATTAATATACGTCGCCAAGAGGTAATGAACTTCATTAAAAAGTGTTGACAAGCACTTCTCCTGGTGGTAAGATAAGAAGGTCGCTTTGATGCGGCGAGAGTTCTTTGAAAACTGAACAAAGCGACAAACGTCAACGTTAATTTTTTAAACTTTTATGAGCAAGTCAAACATTTCTTCGGAGAGTTTGATCCTGGCTCAGGATGAACGCTGGCGGCGTGCCTAATACATGCAAGTCGAGCGAACTGATTAGAAGCTTGCTTCTATGAC
>NZ_SBIM01000012.1:1843-4189 GCF_004348885.1 Bacillus sp. CBEL-1
GATTGTTCTTTGAAAACTAGATAACAGTAATAGCTGAGGAAAAGTGAAACTTTTCTTTAATCAAACCAATAAATAACGCAACGCAAGTTGCACCATTTATTCGCTAATGGTTAAGTTAGAAAGGGCGCACGGTGAATGCCTTGGCACTAGGAGCCGATGAAGGACGGGACTAACACCGATATGCTTCGGGGAGCTGTAAGTAAGCTTTGATCCGGAGATTTCCGAATGGGGAAACCCACTGTTCGTAATGGAGCAGTATCTTTATCTGAATACATAGGATATTGAAGGCAGACCCGGGGAACTGAAACATCTAAGTACCCGGAGGAAGAGAAAGCAAATGCGATTTCCTGAGTAGCGGCGAGCGAAACGGAATTAGCCCAAACCAAGAGGCTTGCCTCTTGGGGTTGTAGGACACTCTATACGGAGTTACAAAGGAACGAGGTAAATGAAGAGGTCTGGAAAGGCCCGTCAAAGAAGGTAACAACCCTGTAGTTGAAACTTCGTTCCCTCTTGAGTGGATCCTGAGTACGGCGGAACACGTGAAATTCCGTCGGAAGCTGGGAGGACCATCTCCCAAGGCTAAATACTCCCTAGTGACCGATAGTGAACCAGTACCGTGAGGGAAAGGTGAAAAGCACCCCGGAAGGGGAGTGAAAGAGATCCTGAAACCGTGTGCCTACAAGTAGTCAGAGCCCGTTAATGGGTGATGGCGTGCCTTTTGTAGAATGAACCGGCGAGTTACGATCCCATGCAAGGTTAAGTTGAAGAGACGGAGCCGTAGCGAAAGCGAGTCTGAATAGGGCGTTTAGTATGTGGTTGTAGACCCGAAACCAGGTGATCTACCCATGTCCAGGGTGAAGTTCAGGTAACACTGAATGGAGGCCCGAACCCACGCACGTTGAAAAGTGCGGGGATGAGGTGTGGGTAGCGGAGAAATTCCAATCGAACCTGGAGATAGCTGGTTCTCTCCGAAATAGCTTTAGGGCTAGCCTCACGTAGTGAGAGTCTTGGAGGTAGAGCACTGATTGGACTAGGGGCCCCCAACGGGTTACCGAATTCAGTCAAACTCCGAATGCCAAAGACTTATCCGTGGGAGTCAGACTGCGAGTGATAAGATCCGTAGTCAAAAGGGAAACAGCCCAGACCACCAGCTAAGGTCCCCAAGTATACGTTAAGTGGAAAAGGATGTGGAGTTGCTTAGACAACCAGGATGTTGGCTTAGAAGCAGCCACCATTTAAAGAGTGCGTAATAGCTCACTGGTCGAGTGACTCTGCGCCGAAAATGTACCGGGGCTAAACGTATCACCGAAGCTGTGGATTGACATCGTAGATGTCAGTGGTAGGAGAGCGTTCTAAGTGCAGCGAAGCTAGACCGTAAGGACTGGTGGAGCGCTTAGAAGTGAGAATGCCGGTATGAGTAGCGAAAGACAAGTGAGAATCTTGTCCACCGAATGCCTAAGGTTTCCTGAGGAAGGCTCGTCCGCTCAGGGTTAGTCGGGACCTAAGCCGAGGCTGAAAAGCGTAGGCGATGGCCAACAGGTTGATATTCCTGTACCACCTCCCCGCCGTTTGAGTAATGGGGGGACGCAGGAGGATAGGGTAAGCGCGCTGCTGGATATGCGCGTTCAAGCAGTTAGGCTGATGAGTAGGCAAATCCGCTCATCATAAGGCTGAGCTGTGATGACGAGGGAAATATAGTACCGAAGTTCCTGATTCCACACTGCCAAGAAAAGCCTCTAGCGAGGCGGGAGGTGCCCGTACCGCAAACCGACACAGGTAGGCGAGGAGAGAATCCTAAGGTGATCGAGAGAACTCTCGTTAAGGAACTCGGCAAAATGACCCCGTAACTTCGGGAGAAGGGGTGCTCTGGTAGGGTGTATAGCCCGAGAGAGCCGCAGTGAATAGGCCCAGGCGACTGTTTAGCAAAAACACAGGTCTCTGCGAAGCCGCAAGGCGAAGTATAGGGGCTGACGCCTGCCCGGTGCTGGAAGGTTAAGAGGAGGGGTTATCCTTTGGGAGAAGCTCTGAATCGAAGCCCCAGTAAACGGCGGCCGTAACTATAACGGTCCTAAGGTAGCGAAATTCCTTGTCGGGTAAGTTCCGACCCGCACGAAAGGCGTAACGATCTGGGCACTGTCTCAACGAGAGACTCGGTGAAATTATAGTACCTGTGAAGATGCAGGTTACCCGCGACAGGACGGAAAGACCCCGTGGAGCTTTACTGTAGCCTGATATTGAATTTTGGTACAGCTTGTACAGGATAGGTAGGAGCCTGAGAAGCCGGAGCGCTAGCTTCGGTGGAGGCGTCGGTGGGATACTACCCTGGTTGTATTGAAATTCTAACCC
>NZ_SBIM01000018.1:0-1177 GCF_004348885.1 Bacillus sp. CBEL-1
AGTTATCCAGTCGAACTAAAGTTAAAGGCAATTGAAATGAGATTAGCCGGTGTACCTGTAAAAGAAGTCTTATCACAACTAAACATTCGAAATCCTACCCAATTAAAAACGTGGATGAAGTGGTATCAAACTGGGGATGTACACCGGTTGGAACAGCCAGTAGGCAAGCAATATGCCTATGGAAAAGGTCCTGATTTTGAAAGCGAGACAGCGAAGTTAGAGGCTGAGAACCGACAGTTAAAGCAACAAATCGAGATTTTAAAAAAGTACAAGGAATTGGAAAGGAAGTGGTACCAGAAATCGCAGTGAACCTAGTGGAAGAGTTAAAAGAACAAATCCCTATTTATCAAATCTGTTTCCATCTTGGTATTCCCCGATCCACTTACTACCGTTGGAAGCAGCATAGTCAACAGGATACACGAAAGAAATGGATGGAACAGCAAGTGGGTGAACAATGTCGTGCACACAAGTTTCGATATGGCTATCGAAAAATCACAGCTGTACTCAAGCGAACCATGAAGATTAACCACAAGTTTGTGCAGCGTACCATGCAGAAATACGGTTGGCAATGTCGTGTTAAACGGAAGAAACGGCAGCGAACAGGGCAACCTTATCAGGTTGCAGAGAATGTATTAAATCGTGACTTTCAAGCTGAACGCCCTCTTCAAAAGCTCGTGACCGATATTACGTACTTGCCTTTTGGGCCGAAACCATTGTATCTTTCAAGTATTCAAGATTTATTTAACGGAGAGATTATTGCGTATTCCATAGGTAATTGTCAAAATGTCGCGTTTGTTTTAGACACGCTTAACCAACTCCCTTCTCTACCGGAAGGGTGCACGTTGCATAGTGATCAAGGCTCTGTGTACACATCGTATGCTTATCAACAAACAATTAAAGAGAAAGGCATTATCATGAGTATGTCCCGAAAAGGGACGCCCGCAGATAATGCCTCAATTGAATCGTTTCATTCCTCACTAAAGTCTGAAACGTTCTACCTTGACGAGTTGACATACACTACGACTACCATCGTAGAGCAAACCGTCAAAAGCTATATTACGTATTATAACCATGCCCGTATTCAAACAAAATTAAACAACCAGTCTCCTGTACAATACAGAAAACTGGTTGTTTAAAAGGTGTTTTGATTCCTGTCTCAAAAACAGGGGTCAGTCCC
>NZ_SBIM01000022.1:0-923 GCF_004348885.1 Bacillus sp. CBEL-1
CCCTTTGGAATGCCACCTCCAAAATGTGACCAGTCAATTTCTACACATCAACTACCCCATATATATCAGTTACACTACCCCCTCCCATACAACATTCCTGCTCTAGGGGTGATTCCCCATAGTTAAGAAAAAGTCTTTGCGAAAATTTCAATTTTTTTCTCAAAGTCGTGTGCGACACAGGCGAAAAATACTTTTTTTCTCGCTGTGTTTCTAGCCCTAATTTCGGGCAACTTGCACGTGACGAGTGCGACCCAGGAGTCGCACAAACTCTTCGACGTAAGTAATTAGTACACTTTGGGAAAATTAATTAAAATCTGGGGTCAATATCAGATGCACAAATTACACAAACTATGGCACACCATAAAAATACCCTTCGGAATGCAATTGCATTACAACAAAATGATAATTCAGACTCGCCACCACCCAACTAGCAGCTCTGTTTTTGTTTCGGAATTGTGGCATTACTGTGGGAGGAGATCGACTATAAATCAGCCAATATTGATGGTACCACCAAACTTAAGCACGGGATAGATTCCTATTTACTTTCCGAAACTACCCTGGTCATAATACTTATCAAAATCAAACATTCATGTTTTCTATTTGTTCTCAAAGTGATTTGTATTTTACTGAAGAATGGTTTTTTAGTAAAGCTTTGATACCAAAAAATGACTAAAATTCAAAAAATTCCACAGCTTCAACCAATGCAAAAAGTCAAACTTTGACACTTGGGAGGGGCTTACTAGAGTGTCTAGTTACTATGAAAATTATAACCACTATCTTAAACGCATTTTGAAATTTTCGCCCAACACATATGTCCAGATAACTCACCAACTATAACCACTATGACCACACATAAGGTCTCATTTTACTCGCCGGGTCTGGTTACACCATCTCCATTCCATAATTGATTGATTGCACTGCGG
>NZ_SBIM01000004.1:0-847 GCF_004348885.1 Bacillus sp. CBEL-1
GGAAAAGAAACCAACAGGGATCGCCTTAGTAGCGGCGAGTGAAGCGGCAAAAGCTCAAATTTGAAATCTGGCTCTTTCAGAGTCCGAGTTGTAATTTGAAGAAGGTATCTTTGGGTCTGGCTCTTGTCTATGTTTCTTGGAACAGAACGTCACAGAGGGTGAGAATCCCGTGCGATGAGATGATCCAGGCCTATGTAAAGTTCCTTCGAAGAGTCGAGTTGTTTGGGAATGCAGCTCTAAGTGGGTGGTAAATTCCATCTAAAGCTAAATATTGGCGAGAGACCGATAGCGAACAAGTACAGTGATGGAAAGATGAAAAGAACTTTGAAAAGAGAGTGAAAAAGTACGTGAAATTGTTGAAAGGGAAGGGCTTGAGATCAGACTTGGTATTTTGTATGTTACTTCTTCGGGGGTGGCCTCTACAGTTTATCGGGCCAGCATCAGTTTGGGCGGTAGGAGAATTGCGTTGGAATGTGGCACGGCTTCGGTTGTGTGTTATAGCCTTCGTCGATACTGCCAGCCTAGACTGAGGACTGCGGTTTATACCTAGGATGTTGGCATAATGATCTTAAGTCGCCCGTCTTGAAACACGGACCAAGGAGTCTAACGTCTATGCGAGTGTTTGGGTGTAAAACCCGTACGCGTAATGAAAGTGAACGTAGGTGGGGGCCCGTATGGGTGCACCATCGACCGATCCTGATGTCTTCGGATGGATTTGAGTAAGAGCATAGCTGTTGGGACCCGAAAGATGGTGAACTATGCCTGAATAGGGTGAAGCCAGAGGAAACTCTGGTGGAGGCTCGTAGCGGTTCTGACGTGCAAATCGATCGTCGAATTTGGGTATAGG
>NZ_SBIM01000002.1:0-728 GCF_004348885.1 Bacillus sp. CBEL-1
GTGTGGACGGGATAAGTGCTGAAAGCATCTAAGCATGAAGCCCCCCTCAAGATGAGATTTCCCATAGCGCAAGCTAGTAAGATCCCTGAAAGATGATCAGGTTGATAGGTCAGAGGTGGAAGCACGGCGACGTGTGTAGCTGACTGATACTAATCGATCGAGGACTTAACCAAATTAGAAAAGCGAAGGCGACTGTTCAATTGTGAAAGGCGTTGGAGCTTCTGATAGGGAAACCGCTCTTTGGTTTCAATAACAGAAGTGAAACGACCGAACAATTAGGAGCCGTAGCTAGACAGTAAACTTAGTACTCAGCAAACATGTTATCTAGTTTTGAGAGAATAATCTCAATTCATGTCTGGTGGCGATAGCAGAGAGGTCACACCCGTTCCCATGCCGAACACGGAAGTTAAGTTCTCTAGCGCCGATGGTAGTTGGGACTTTGTCCCTGTGAGAGTAGGACGTTGCCAGGCTGAAAAAGATTTTTCTTTTTCTTTCAAAAAAGTATTTGACACCAGGTGAAAAACTTGGTATGATAATAAAGTCGCTTAAGAGCGGCGGTTGAACTTTGAAAACTGAACAAAGCGACAAACGTCAACGTTAATTTTTTAAACTTTTATGAGCAAGTCAAACATTTCTTCGGAGAGTTTGATCCTGGCTCAGGATGAACGCTGGCGGCGTGCCTAATACATGCAAGTCGAGCGAACTGATTAGAAGCTTGCTTCTATGAC
>NZ_SBIM01000017.1:0-642 GCF_004348885.1 Bacillus sp. CBEL-1
CCGTGCTTCCACCTCTGACCTATCAACCTGATCATCTTTCAGGGATCTTACTAGCTTGCGCTATGGGAAATCTCATCTTGAGGGGGGCTTCATGCTTAGATGCTTTCAGCACTTATCCCGTCCACACATAGCTACCCAGCGATGCCTTTGGCAAGACAACTGGTACACCAGCGGTGTGTCCATCCCGGTCCTCTCGTACTAAGGACAGCTCCTCTCAAATTTCCTACGCCCACGACGGATAGGGACCGAACTGTCTCACGACGTTCTGAACCCAGCTCGCGTACCGCTTTAATGGGCGAACAGCCCAACCCTTGGGACCGACTACAGCCCCAGGATGCGATGAGCCGACATCGAGGTGCCAAACCTCCCCGTCGATGTGGACTCTTGGGGGAGATAAGCCTGTTATCCCCGGGGTAGCTTTTATCCGTTGAGCGATGGCCCTTCCATGCGGAACCACCGGATCACTAAGCCCGACTTTCGTCCCTGCTCGACTTGTAGGTCTCGCAGTCAAGCTCCCTTGTGCCTTTACACTCTACGAATGATTTCCAACCATTCTGAGGGAACCTTTGGGCGCCTCCGTTACTCTTTAGGAGGCGACCGCCCCAGTCAAACTGCCCACCTGACACTGTCTCCCAGCCCGAT
>NZ_SBIM01000013.1:0-1814417 GCF_004348885.1 Bacillus sp. CBEL-1
GATACCACTTCATCCACGTTTTTAATTGGGTAGGATTTCGAATGTTTAGTTGTGATAAGACTTCTTTTACAGGTACACCGGCTAATCTCATTTCAATTGCCTTTAACTTTAGTTCGACTGGATAACTAACTCTTGTTCCCATAGAAAAAAACACCTCCAAGTGATGGTTAGGTACTACATACCCAGTTTTCAACTTAAAGGTGTTTTTTATTTGTCTCACTTTACGGGGTCAGTCCCCTATTTGCTTCGGTTTTTTTGTTGCTTATTGCGTAACTTGCTGCTCACGAGCACGCAGCTCAACGCGACGAATTTTACCTGAATTTGTTTTTGGTAAGTCAGATACAAATTCAATTAGTCGAGGATATTTATAAGGTGCTGTTAGGTGCTTAACATGATTTTGTAAATCTTTAATTAATAATTCATCAGCAGTTAACGTAGGGTCAGTTAATACAACAAAGGCTTTAACTACGTTACCACGATCTGGATCCGGGCTTGCAACTACAGCGCATTCCTTCACAGCGGAGTGCTTAATCAAGGCATCTTCAACTTCAAAAGGTCCAATTGTATAGCCAGAGCTAATAATAATATCATCGCTGCGGCCTTGGAACCAATAGTAGTTATCTTCGTCTTTAGAAGCACGATCACCCGTTAGATAATAATTACCACGAAATGCTTTTTTTGTACGTTCTTCGTCTTTATAGTAATGTTTAAAAAGTGAAGGGAGGTCTTTACGAACCGCAATATCTCCAATTTCACCAGGAGCGCATGGATGACCGTCTTCATCAATAATCTCAATAAATTCTTCAAGCATCGGTTTACCCATTGAACCAACCTTAATATCTACATTTTTTAATGTTCCAATTAAAAGCGTATTTTCTGTTTGGCCATAACCATCACGGACTTGAATATCAAAGTGGTGTTTAAATACGTTCATGACTTCTTCATTTAGCGGCTCACCAGCTGATACTGCGCTATGAATATGCGATAAATCAAAGGAATCTAAGCTTGCTGATTTTGCCATGAATCGGTATTCGGTCGGTGTACAGCATAGCACATTCACTTGTTCATCTTGTAAAATCGATAAGTACTTCTCAGGTTCGAAACGGCCGTTATACACAATTCCTGTTGCCCCTTGACCTAAAACAGATAAAAACGGACTCCAAACCCATTTCTGCCAGCCTGGGCCTGCAGTTGCCCAAACGATATCACCTTTTTTTATATCTAGCCATTCGCGTGCTGCTAAGCGTAGGTGAGCATATGCCCAGCCATGCGTATGAACGACGCCTTTTGGATTGCCAGTTGTACCTGATGTGTAAGGTAAAAATGCCGTATCATCTTTATTAGTATCAGCGGCTTCAAACTGATCGCTTGCTGAGTCCATAAGAGGCTCTAGAGATGTCCAAGAGGTTACTGCATCTCCCAGAACAATTTTATGCTGTAGAGAAGAAGGCAAGTCTGTTACTTCGTCTACTTCTTGACAAAATGGAGAATATGAAATAATCGCTTTTGCTTGGGCATGGTGTAAACGATATTGGATATCTTTTGCTCGAAGCATTTCTGAAGAAGGAATAATGACAATACCTGCTTTTAAACATGCTAAGTACATGACATATGAATCAATTAAGCGGGGCATGATGACTAAGACGTGATCGCCTTTTGTTAAACCGAGTTTTGTTAATGAATTTGCGGCTTTATTTGCTCGTTTTAATAGATTGTTATATGTAATTTCCTCTCGATGACCATCAGCATCTTGCCATTTAATCGCAAGGTGGTCAGATGCGTGTTTTTCGAATTCCTCCGTTAAATTATAGCGTTCTTTTGGAATTAGTTCTTCTAAACGAATCATCGCCACGACTCCTTTTCTATAAAAAAATGTCTATAATGACATTCCATCATTATAGCTTCTATTATAATACTAACTATTAGTAGTTACTACTAATTTGTTTATAGTAACCAAAAAAATATAAAAATTCCCACTCTCAACTGTGAGAAATGGGAATTTTTATTTGGAGAATAGACTCCACTTCGTATGTATGGGAATTAATTCTTCCTCAGATTCATCCGCTTCATAAAGACCGCGTTCTTTCAAGTATTCAACAAAATACAAATCTGCTTCTTTACGTTCGTCGTAAGGTTTAATAGAAAGTACAAAGCCTAATTTATGCTGCTCATCATTTTCAACCCCTGAGATATAAGCTCTTATATGGTGCTGTAAAAAGAGCTCCTTAGCAGGGATAATTAGTTCTTTTACAAATTTAGCTAGAAGCTGAAGTTCGAATTCAAAGGTAAACTTTGAAATTTTTTCTAAATCCGCAAACACAACGCCTATAAAACTCGTGTTATGTATTTCATAATCCTTTGTTTTCTCATCCCAATCAATATGACCAACTTCTTTCAAGTAATTAATAAAGTAGCCAATACCTTCGCGACGCCCAAACGGTTGCTTAGATAAAACAAGACCAATCTTTTTATACTTTGGTAAATAAACACACGATAGAGCGGCTTCAACATTATGCTGTTGGAACAGCTGCGTCACACCTTGTAAGAGTGCATCCAATACGTGGTGAGTGATCTTCATTTGTTTACGTGAAAAGTGATATTCATTTGCAAGCAGCTCATTTGTATCTGCGAATGTTGCTCCGATAAAACCAGTATTAGAAAGGGTAGGGGGAAGCGGCTTTTTTCTTTTTCTGTTGCTCATCTAACAAACACTCCTTGCAATCAATAAATCGAACGTATGTTCTTATTAAATCATACGAAAAAAAGAGCGAAAAGTAAAGAGGACAAGCAGATAAAAATAAAAAAGTAGCTATGTCTTACAAAGAAAGCGGGGGAGAGTAAACATAAAAAAACACAAATCAGTCGATTTGTGTTTTGAACATTTATTTTTATATAGATTTAGCGTACATCTGTTAAAGAAACTAAATCTTCGTCGTCTACATCAATATCTACATGACAATCCATTGTGTGAATTGTTTTATCTTCGTGGTTACCATAATAAATTGTAATATTCACAAGTATCGCTCCTTTAAAATCGGATGATTTTACACCCAACATATGCCGATCTCTATTTGTTATTCATTATACCTCAATGCATATAAAACTACAACTAAAAATGTGATAACAGCAAGGTTAGAGGTTAGAAATAAGGAAAAATCAGAGGGTTTAATTGTATAAAAATAATTTTTAATGGATATAGTTACAATAAATACGGGTGTTAAACAAATTAAAATGAATATTAATCCAATATAGGGATAATAACGCTCTAAACTTAAAATTTACGTTTAAAGGAAACATTATGTAAACTAATTAAGAAAATGATGCTTATAGAGTCTACGAAATAACATTTAAATAAACGTCAATCACAGTATATTTATTTTTCTATATGAGATGCTGCATGTTATATGGCTTCAGTCTACAAAAGCAAATGAAGCTTAGCTTAAATGACCGACGTTTAACCATAAGCTTTTTAATTTAATCATGCATTAAGATCTATAGTGAAATTTCAATACGTAACCTAATAAATTTCTTTTCTGTCTCATTATCTAAAGTTTACTTATTAATTGAGACAGAAAATCTATTATTTTTATAACTTCCTATAATGTATATTATGTAAACTAGAAAAATAAAAAAATATAAACATCTTCCCCCTTCATTACATGAATAACCGCCACCTGTGGTTTCAGGTGACGGTTTGATTGAGCTATTCGTTAAACTCTAAAATATTTAGACCCTCAGATACATCTGGCGCTTCAAAGAACTTAGTAACATGAATAAACGTCTCTATAGTATCGAAAGTTGCTCTTTCAGGTTGTTCGTTACGTCTTTGTGCGATTTGACGTAAACATTGCTCGTTATTTAAGTTGAGGAAAATTAGCTGATGATTTGCGTTGACTTCTGACGCGATACTTAAAAGCCATTTTCGCTGTTTTTGAGTGTTTCCTGGAAAATCCAACACTACATCTGTACCAACACGTAGTATATTTTGGACATGCTTTTTCACTAACGGTTTGAGCTGTGCGGAGAATTTTAGATAGTCATCAAATGATGCGATTTCATTCGGGTATAAAACTGAAAGCCATTCATCCTCGGATAACAGCACCGCATGTTTTTCCGCAGCCAATTGCTTTGATTTAGTTGATTTTCCTGCTCCCATCTTTCCGCAGAAAAAGTACAGATCTCCCAGGTTTTTCATAGTTTATCCCCCAAACCTACTTTATTTTCTTCCTTTGTTTTCATATCAAACTGAGCTAATACAAAATTCCCGTTCTTAACAACTAATACACCTTCTAACAGTTGTCCCTCAGGCTCTTTTAAATGCTTGTCTGATGCTTTTAAGGGTGTTGCTTGCTCTTTGTTAGCTGAACCTTTATTTGTTTTCCTTTCTATTCTATAAACAACTGTACACACGTCTTGGTTTTCAGTCTAACTAAATTCCGTAAATCTCTAATAGATTTTTTAATGCCGGTCGTTCATTGCCGCTTCTGCCAACAACATGAGTTGCTGTAATAAGTGAGTTTAAGACCGCTTCCTCAGTGGCTTCACCAGCGGCTCGAAATGCTAAATCGATATCTTCTTCATGAATAGCTGAAATTGAAAGGCAGGAAGACGTTTTATCATGAGGAATTTTATTTGCTGTTGAAAACCCAATGACGACTTCCCCGCTTCCTGTTGTAATAATAGATCCTGTACGTGATAAGCCCGTTACCGTTCGTTTTAAAATGCGATTGAGCTGTCTTTCTGTCACGGGTAAATCAGTAGCAAGAATAACGATTACAGAGCCTTTGTCTGGTATTTCTTCTAAAGAATGCATCGAGTTATAAAGCTGTGAGCCAACTGGCTGTCCGTTTATCGTTAAATCAGGTAATGAACCAAAATTAGTTAAGGTAAGGACACCGATTGTATATAGGCCATGAGTTAATTGGATTTGTCTAGATGACGTTCCGATTCCTCCTTTTAACGAATAGCAAACCATACCCCTACCTGCACCGACAGAGCCTTCTTCGACTGTTTCTGAAGTGGTCTCTAAAGCTTTGAGTACATGTTTTTTCGTCACTGTCTTTGAACGAATATCGTTTAAAATCATATCATTGCATTCACACACGACAGGATTTACCGTTCCGGTTGTTCGTCCAATTTCTTCGTTATGTTCTAACATGTAATCAATGATGGCATCGGCTGCTGTCCCGATGCTTAGCGTGTTCGTTAAAATGATTGGAGATTCTAACGTTCCTAACTCATTTATTTGAATAGTTCCGATTGTTTTTCCGAATCCGTTTATGACGTGACTTGATGCAATGAGCTTTTCGCGGAAAATGTTCCCTTGGTGAGGTAAGATTGCTGTTACTCCTGTTTGCTGTTCACCTTCGCTAATAGTCATATGCCCAACCGTAACGCCTTTAACGTCCGTAATTGCGTTATATGAGCCGGTTTCTAATTTTCCAATCGTTACCCCGTAATCACGTAGTCTTTTTTGCTTCAAGTCCTCTCCCACCTCTGCTTCTTGCTTGTTTTCATCAATCAGCCGGATTAATAATCGCTAACACCTGATGGTCCTTCCATTCTCCCCTGATTTTAAGGTTTTTCGTTGCAAGGCCTTCTTGATGAAATCCTGCTTTTTCCAAGACGCGTATCGACCCAACGTTATGAGGCTGAACTTCGGCTTGAATGCGATGTAAATTTAATTTAGTAAATGCATAGGTAACAAATAGCTTTGCTGCTTGAGTCATATAACCTTTACCGTTGTAGTCTTTATCTAAAAAGTAGCCGATAATGGCGCTTTGTGATGCTCCTCGCACGATGTTAAAAAGGCTAATGGTTCCTATTAGCTTTTCTTCATGGTTTTCGAAAATACCAAAGTAATACTCTTTGTCTTCCTGAGCTTTTAACGCAGCATCTTTTATTTTTTCAATCTGACCAGCTACTGTATAAAAATCATCCTGACGAGTAAGCGCAAACTCTTCAAAAAATAAGCGGTTTTTTATTTGCAGAGCAAGCATAGCTTCTGCATCATGAAATGTAAATGCTCGAATTGTTAAATCTTCACTTGTAATCATAAAGCTCTTCCTTTCAATTCATCTATGTATAGAAAAAGAAAGCCAAAAAGATGACTTCCTTTTCTTTTTTCTTACAGTCTAGGGTCCACAGGATCCATTTCAAGAGCAAGCGTTCCAAGGGCACATTCATGAATTCGCTCGATTGAATCTTTGTTTACAAAGCGCGTAATTCCTTCGATACCTAAAGCAAACTCTAGTAGCGCATGCTTTTGCTTTTTACCAGTGTTCCGCTGTTTTAAGCGTTGAAGATTCTCAGGTAATAAATAATCCATTCCGTAAATGATATGAAGATATTTACGCCCTCTCACTTTAATCGCAGGCTGTAGAAGCTTTCCTTTCTCATTTCTTGCGATAAACGTTTCCGGCTTCACAACAAAGCCTTCGTACCCTTCTTCCGTAAGAGAGTTCCACCATTCAATCGCTTTGTTCATGGAATTCTCGTCATGCACGACCATAAAGTCTGTTTTAATAAATAAATCCGATAGCGAGCTAAACTCAGCGTTTCTTTCCATATGCCACATATGCGTTTTTTGAAAAAACGTTTCGTTGCTGTGGGCTAAGACGTGAAACGGTGCAATTTGAATGTCCTCTACTCCGTCAATATTCCAACAGTACTTTTGGAAGACTTCGTTGAAAATCTCAGCATTTTTAAGCTTTAGATTGACTTCAGATAGCCACGAGTCAACGTTTTGGTTCTGTGTGATTGCTTTTTCTAGCTTTTCTTTTAGCTTCCGTCGGTCTAACAGGGCAACTTCTGCTACGTGCGCATACTGAGAGCTAATCAATTCTTTTGCTTTTAAGTTCCATGGCAAAATTTCAGCATCAAGCAGCACAAAGTCTGTGTTGTATTTAGAGAAATAATTAGCACGCGTTAAGTCTTCGTTTAAAGTTGATAAAATCTGTTTCTCTACGTCTTTTGCAAAAAAGGAGCGTCCTGTACGCGTATAAATAGTTCCTAGCGTTTCTCTACCAACGTAATGAACAGCAGCTTTCTTATCTTTAAATAATAGCAGTACGCCGCGGCTACCCATATGTTTCTTCTCAACAACCATTGTTTGAATACCATTTGACTGATAGTAATCAAATGCTTCTTTTGGATGCTCAAGATATTCTTCAAGCGCTGAAGGCTTCGGCGTCGGGCTCATGGTTGGCGGAATATAAACAAGCTCTTCAATTGGAATCGTGAAGTGAGAAACAGAATCAATTGCTGATTTGGTCGTTCCTTCAAGAATTTTAATATCTCCATATGTGTCAGTGAGTACCGAATAGCCATTAATAAAACGTGCGATATTTGGTGGATCTAACCTTTTCTTCTGCCACTGTGTAAGAGGATTGTCCTCCGTTCCAGAGTAGTTTTCTTTTGCTTTTACAGAAACAAACTGTTTTTCGGGATACTGAAAAGCCGTCAGTGAACCGCCGAATACAGCCCCTTGATCAATGTTAACCGTATTGTTTACAACAAGAGGATGAACTTTACAGTCATGTCCCCAAATGATGAGTTCTTTTGTATGGTGATTTGTATACCAGTCTTTGCGTATAGGCTTTCCGGCATCGTCAAATCCTTCTGAATCTCCGTATCGACAAAAGTCTGATATGTGATAGGACTGCTTTCCGATATAATCATCTCTTATGCCTGCATGCGTTACTACAGCTACACGTACATTATTTTTTGTCAGAATATAATGAGATGGCGCTTCTAGCAAAAAGTCTTTTAGATTACGCTTTAATTCTTCCGCTTGTTCAGTTCCGTGTTCTTCCTCATAGCGAGTAAACTCATCGGCTACCTTTTCATCTCCGTGGGACAGCGTGACGTTTCTGCCACCTAGCCACCTTGCAATTTTCCAACCATGATTGCTGTCAATCATATACGCAAGGTTAGCGTCTACGTGCCGCTTGAAGAACAGCATAGTTTCAAGCGAACGAGGACCTCTGCTCATTACGTCTCCAACTGATAGAAATTTCCGTCCGCTTGGATGTGTGTACAGACCTTCTTCATTTGGTTCATAGCCAAGACGCTTCAGCAGTTCAATAAGCTCTTCATAGCACGCGTGAACATCACCAATTACGTCTATTCCCGTTCCAACCTCAAGTTCAAGCTTATTTTTGGTGCGAACGACTTCTAATTTATTGATCTCTTCTTCTGTGAATACGTACTGTTGACGAAATCCTTCGCGTTTAATAGACCGCTTGCTCTTAGCAAATATCTGCGCTTGCTGTTTAACTCGCTTTTTGCCACGTGGGAATTCTCTGGTTTCATCACGTTCAAGCAACGTTTCCATTGAGATATCAAGTAAACATGCAATGCACGGTATATGATTTCTTTTCGCTAAGTCAATATATCTTTTACGGTCGTCTTCATAGAGATGCGTTGCGTCGACGATCGTTAATTTCCCCAGTTTCGCCCTCGTTTCAATGATATAATCCATTGTTTCAAATGCTTTTTGGGAAATGGTTTGGTATTCTTGGAACAATATGTCTGCTTCATCTTTTGGATGGCTTGTCCATTCAATAAAATCCGTATCTCCTACTAACAAGCGGAACTGGTCTGAGCTCACTGTTTCAGAAGGTTTTATATAGCCTTTTTTAATCCAAGCCTCTAACAGCGTTGTTTTACCGCTATTTGAGGGTCCCATTAAAAGTACAATCCCTGCAGGAGGTAAAAATAATCTCTTCAATTGTCTCCCTCTTTTCGTTCAAACGTACACATTTGTGTTGGTGCTCCATACTCGTCGCTTTCTTCTCCAATGCCCTCAATGGTTATGGAGTAAGGAAAATCATGCGTCCAAGCCTCACACCAGCTTACAAACTCTTGTCTACTCCATTCAAAACGATGATCCGCGTGTCTCATGGCTTCATTCATCTGATAAACGGCATTGTATTCTTGGTTTGGCGTTGTCACAATTAGTGATTTTGGTTGATAAAGAGCAAAGATTGTCTTCATAATGGCAGGCAGTCGTTCTTCATTGATATGCTCAATCACTTCACACAAAATGATGATGTCGGCGCCTTGAAGCTGTGAATCATAATAAAATAACGATCCCCAAACAGAACGAGGCTGAATGAAGTTTGGTTTGGCAGCAGCTTTTTCAAATCGCGCTAATGCTTTTAGCTGTGCAGATTGCGAAGGCTCTACTGCTAAAATTTCACCTATGGTTGGAATAAATCCTAAACGAGTAGCTAGCTTTCCTTCACCTGAACCAAAGTCTACAACTTTTCCTTTAGCAGGAAGTGACTGTACTTTTTTAAGAATTGCCTGATAGCGCAGTTCATTGAGTGGAATTTTATCTTTCGCTGTGTGAGCGTTCGTTTTCTTTTCCGTATTAGTTGCTACGTTCGCTTGTTGAACAAGGTCTTTAAAGCGAAGCGACTGCTCATAGATATAACTTTTTAAGGGATGAGAATCTAGCCAACCTTCGCCGTAGCGCTCTATTTTTTCAATTTCTCGTTCATCCAAAAAGTAGTGCTTAAAGTTATCTAGGACTGGGATTAAAATAAATAGATGCTGAAGCGCTTGTTGGACTGTGACTTCTCCTTTTAAGGTTACGTAACGAGCAGTGCTTCGTGTTTTTAAATCAAACGTATAATCAATGTTTCCTCGCTCTATTTCAACAGCATAGCCCATGGGTTCGAAGAGCTCCTGGATTCGCTTATCAGCTAAATGTGAGGCAATAGGACCAAAGCTAACTTCAAGATTAAAAGCATGATGTACCCATTCGCTATATTCTTCTTTGGGCTTGCCATTTAAAGCTGTTCCGAGAGCTTTGCGTATGTAGGAACAAAACAAGCTGCTGACCGCAAATTCACGGTCGTTGATATAGTGCGTAATATCAAAGTGATTGGACCCGCTTTTTACAAGTTCAATAGGATCCACATCAACGTATATAATAAATTCCGCTTCGTCAGATTTAAAGGTCGTGAAAGCTAACCTTACATTCTGTCCTTTTTCTTTTCGTTCATAAGGATTGGAAGGATTCTTTGCAATTAACCGCGATACGTTTTCTGCACCTTCTCCTTTTACTTTCATACTGAGCTGCATACGTTCACCTTCTTTTTAAATGTTGCTTTATTTTAACTCTATAAAGCAGCAGGATATAAATAGAAACCAGAACCTAGTTTCTTTAACTAATTATACCTTTTAAGCTAGTTATTAGGAACTGCTAATGAGATAGAAAAAGCTACCAATCTTTATGATTAGTAGCTTGGGAGGATAAAGGCTTATGATTTTGAAAGAAAATCATTTAGGTAATTTATAACTTCAGCGCGATTTCCAGATACTTTTTGGTCACGCAACTCATCAAACTTCACTTTTTCAGCCGCTTTTGTTAGGATAGCTTGCTCGTGCTCTTTTGGAATGATTACAACTCCGTCCGCATCACCAACAATGATATCGCCTGGATGAACAGCGGTGCCTCCGCATGAAATAGGGACGTTTAGTTCACCTTGCCCCGCTTTTCCGCTTGCTGCTACAGTTGTTCCTTTACAGAAAACAGGAAAGTTTAGCTGCTTTACGCCGACCACATCACGGATTACTCCGTCCACGACAATCCCATTAATGCCTAATGTTTGCGCTAACCCAACGATAAAGTCTCCAGCAATTGCTCTATACGTATCACCTTTTGCATCTACAACTAATACGTCACCCGGCTTCGCTTCTTTAATAGCTTTTAAAAATACTAAGTTGTCACCTACAGGTATTTTAACGGTAAAGGCTCTTCCAACCACTTTGTATTCTTCTTTTAATGGCTTAATCGACGGATCAAGATTGTTTAACCCTGCCATTGCGTCTGATATACACGTAGTTGGAATTGTTTTAAATGATTCTATGATACTCATTTTAACTGCTCCTTATTATTTAACGTAAAGTTAGACGAATTGGAAGTTCTTTTAGACCTCGAATAATAAAGCTTTGTCGCCATTCTAAATCAGACAAATTAGCAGCAAGGCCGACGTTTGGAAATTCTTCAAGCAGCACGCGAATTGCAACTTCACCTTCTAATCGTGCAAGTGGAGCTCCTAGGCAATAGTGAATTCCTTTACCAAACGCTAAGTGAGGGTTTTTCTCTCGTGTAATGTCAAGTTTCTCAGGGTTTGAAAATATTTCTGGGTCTCGATCAGCTGAAGCGAGTGACACGATAACGTGATCTCCTTTTTGAACTTGCTGTCCCATAAAGGTAAAGGATTCACGTGCCCATCGGTCCGTGCTGAATTCGACTGGACCATTGTATCGTAAAAACTCGTCAATGGCTTTTGAAATCAAGGAAGGATCATTCTTTAATAAATCCAGCTGGTCAGGGTGAGTAAGAAGTGCAAGCAAGCCGTTTGAAATGAGATTTACAGTCGTTTCATGACCCGCAACGATAAGCAGCATGACAACACCATACAACTCAGTAGCAGTAAGCTTATCTCCGTCTTCCTCTGCCTGAATTAAATGAGATAGTAAATCATTTTGTGGTGATTGTCGCCTGCTATAAATTAGTTTTTCTAAGTACATCATAAACTCCATCAATACTTCGTCGTACTGAGAAGCTTCGTTAATATCGACCAATACGTTTGACCAACGCTGGAAATCAAGCTGATCTTCTTGTGGAACACCGAGAAGTTCACAAATCACAATAATAGGAATTGGAAATGCGTATGCTTCAATAAAATCAACTGTCTCGTGTTCTTTCATTTTTTCAGCTTGCTCACGCGCAATTTCTTCAATGCGTCCGCTTAAACCCATAATTTTCTTAGGGGTAAAGCCACTTTGGACAAGACTGCGGAGACGACGATGATTCGGTGGGTCTGCAAAAAGCATCGTTTGTGAAATCGGCGGTACGTTTTCATCCGTCATTTCGCCAGGAAAAACGGTGCGCATATCTTTGATAAAGCGCTCGTCTTTTAGCACAGCTTCGGCAGCTTCATATGTAAAAGCCATCCAGGAATCAGGAGCTTCTGTATAAAGCTTTACCTTTGCAAACGGTTCATGCGGACGAATTTGTTCATAGTATTCGTAAGGGTTTTGGTGGAACTTCTGTGAAAATAAATCAAGTGACTTAATATTCATATTGTATCCTCTCCTGTTATCTACTTTTTGAACGAAAAAGCCAGGTCTCACATAAAAACAGGAATCGCTTTCACTGATCTGGATGGCCTATCTATTGATTCCTTCTTTCATTGTATGCGCATTGATTTGGAACATCAAGGAAAGTGATGTTTCATATATAAAGTTTACATAATAAAATTAAAGTAAATTAGATATTCACCAAATAAAAAAAGACGAGCCATGAATATACTCGCCTTTCAACATACAAAGTTAGCAATTGATTCTAAATGCACTTTTAAGTTCCTTTGCAATTTCATTGATACAATCTTCTGCTTGCGGATAATCCCCAATCTTATCTATAAAAGCGTGGTCCATTCCTTTATACTGAATCATTTTTGTTTTAACCCCAGATCGTGCAAGCTTTCTAGCATACGCTTCGGCTTGTAAGCGGAGATAGTCATATTCAGCATTAATAATAAGAGTTTCTGGAAGACCATTTAAATCATCGGCTAATAAAGGAGATACGCGTATATCCGTAACATCCGCTCCCTGTAGATACAGCTTATTTAGCATTGAGCTAGAGCCAGCTAATGCTAGAATAACCCCTTTAATTAGCTCATGATGATGAAAAACTTCATATTCATTTATGTCCCATCTATGATCTTCTGTATCAATTCGCCCAGGGTTCACGACGGGGTAAATAAGCGCTTGGTATTTAATTCGATTTGTTCCTTGCTGTGAATCAAGTAAACTGCAAACTGCAGCTAAGTTGCCACCGGCGCTATCGCCACAAACTGCTAGTTGTTCTTTATTTATTCCGAGGTTTTCAGCATTTTCATGCACCCAGCTCACTGTAGCTAGACAATCCTTTAAGCCAGCTGGAAATGGATGTTCAGGAGCTAAGCGGTAATCGACAGAAACAACCGCTGCTTGCGCTTTTTCAGCTAGTGCTTTACAAGGGTTTTCAACCGTTTTTAAGCTTCCTCCAATAAACCCTCCTCCGTGAAAAAACACGACTGCTGGTAAGATACCATTCGATATAGGGCGATAGATGCGTGCAGGAATATTATGCTCTTTGCTCGGAATGCTGATTAACTCTGTTGTAATTTCTGTAGTTGTAACGTCTCTATTAAGCCAGCCCATGCTAGCTCGAATGGCTTCAATTGAAACATTTGCAGGTTCTGTTTGTTCTTCCTCTGAATGATTTGTATAACTGCTGATTACTTTTAAAACACGTGGATCTAAATCTCCAGCTATATGTAAATCTGGTATATGTTTAATTACGCTACGTATGCCCTCGACTTCTTTTGTTTCCGCTGATGTTTCCAAGATACCGAGAAGCTTGTCATACTCTTTTGGTTGAAGCATCACTAACCACCACATCCGTTTCATGTCTTACTAGTATTCTAGCAAGATGCATTTTTTGTAATTGCTTTCTTTTTTGTTTTTTAGTTATAGCCAGTCTTTGCCGTACTTACGAATGAATGCAATATCTTCTTGATAATGATTAAAGTGACCGTAATCAATCATTTGTTGAAAAGCAGCATCACCTTCTTTCTTATACACAATAACTGAATCAATAGAAACTTCATGAGTAGTAACATCCAGGCTGCACATAATAGGCATTGTTTGGTTAGCGTTTATGTATATTGTGCCTAATACGATAGATCTGTTTAAATCTGATGTAAAGTTATCCGTGGCAGCAGGCGTAATCCATGTCTCATCTTGGGCTTCGTTCTCTTCTTCATCTAGGGCCCACTGCCAGATTTTATAGTTCTTTAAATCGTCAATTGTTAATTCATCAATCGGTTTACTGTTCATTTTTTATCACCCCACTTTATAGTTTAAAGCAATTATAAAGATTAAGCTCCTCTCATTTTATAGAAAGGAGCTGTTTTATGTAAAAAAGCTTTAAGAATAAATGGTTTCCCACTCGCTTAAATACATTCGTCCGACGATATTAGTGGGGTTTGGAATTTTACAAATAAATTCTAAGCTATTTTCATCGGGATCATAAAAATGAATCTTTGCATGGGCTATGCCATCATGTGCCATTACAAACGGTTCATGAGGCATAAAGCCAAATGCTTCTCTAGGAGCTATCTGCCTTTCTTTTAACCATGATACTGATGACCTCAAATTTTCCAACGTTACGTGAAAAGCAACGTGGCGGATAGAAGGATGGTAGTCTAATTCTACTTGTTGCGTTTCCCATAAACCAAGCCAACTTTCTCCTTTCTTTAACCAAAAGAAAGCAAGGTGGTCGCTATAGGTATGAGAGAGCTCTAATCCTAACTTCTCATAAAATGTAATCGAACGATTTAAATCTTTTACGGGTAAATGTGCTTCATATAAACCTTTAATCAATTCATACACCTCTTTCTTAAGTATCATCATAGCGAAAACCTTAACCGATGAAATCAGATGATAGATGGAGGTGTTCTACAACTTTAGGTGTAGAAAGGCTCTTATACAACAAAAAGTCGTTAAAATTCAGATCATCTTAACGGTTTTTTGGCTATCACAAAGGTTGCAGCAGCAAAAAGAAAGATACTTAAGAGTGAATAAGTGGCACCTTCAAAGCCTCTTACTTCTACATATCCAATATAAAAAAGAACCAATGCACCCATAGCTACCGTGATAGAAGGAAGTATTCTTGCAGTCAAACTCCATTGCATACGGCTAAATAGCCAGGTTAAGAATAATAAAATAACTCCTGGTATTAGAGCAAGTAATAAAGGTATACCAATCATCATAAACTATCACCTCAAAAACTTCCTTTTTATTGAATTTTAACATCTTTATTCCATATAATGCTTTCACAACAAAAAAGTCCTCGCATCACTGCGAGGACTTCTCTTATACTGCGTTAACCAGTCTTGGATCTCTTTGTTCTTTCTTTTTTTCTTTTTTATCACTTGAAAGCGTAAACATTGAAATGATTGTAAACGTAATGGCAATTAACCCTAATAATAAGTAAGCGCTTTTAAAGCCGACCGTATCATACATACTTCCTGCAATTGCAGAAAGGAAAATAGCACCTAGCTGCTTTGAGAATTGGAAGCCAATTAAGTAAATCGTTGCGGATAAGCGAATATCAAAGTTTGCTGTAATGTATTTAAAAATAGCAACCAGTAAAACAGGGACTTCTATTGCATGCAGAAGCTTTAACGCACTAATCATAATTGGGCCGTCCGCAAAGCTCGAACCCAAAATGCGAAATGACATGATTACACCTGCGTAGATTAAAGCGTTCTTTGCACCGATTTTACGAATGAAGAACGGCGCCAAGAGCATAACAAATGCTTCCATGATAATTTGAGTTGTGTAAAGGTTTCCAAAAACGCGTGTACCTTCTGCTTCGGTGCTAAAGAAATGCGTAAAGTAAATCGCAAACTGTTGGTCAAACACTTCGTAAATGCACGTTACCCCAACAACGTAAAGTGTTAACCACCAGAACTTTCTATTTTTAAAGATAGCTAATACCGATTCTTTTGATGTTGCTTCTGCTTTTTGTTTTTCGATTTCTTCGGTTGTTGTTCCTAAATTGGTTTGCTTCGTTTTCGCAAACGAGAACAGAATACCTAACACTACCGCTACAACTGAGCTAATGATGAAGATTAAGTTAGGGTTTGTGGCGAAAAATGCCCCTGTTAAGTACGTACCCGTAGCTGCTCCGATGCAACCAAACATACGAACTTGTCCATACTCGAACGAGTTTACTTGACTAACTTTTTCGATGTAAGCTTCAATTGTTCCAGATCCACCGTTAAAACAAGCACCAAGGTAAGCGCCTCCAACAACTGCTCCAAGAATGATATTTGTTTTTAATAAATACGGAAATAAATAGATAAAAAACGGTGCAATAAATACTAATAAAATAATAAAACCCCACAGTAAGTTTTTACGCAGACCTAGCTTGTCTGAAATAATTCCGAAAAATGGCTGCAAGCAAAGTGCTGAAATGGCCATTGCTGAAAAGATAATCCCTACTTCAGTTGAACTTAATCCCCCAACATTTTGTAGCCAAATTGATAAAAATGGTGTACATGCTGCCCAAATAAAGAAGTAAAGGGCAAAAAACAAGCCAAAAATCCAATAATCCTTGTTTAGTATAGTTTTCATGCGTAAATCCATCCCCTATTATGTAATATTTACTCATTTTCACTAAATTTTTAGTAAAAAGTTAATACATATAATTTATCAAAGAAAGCGTTATCTTTCAATAGTTTTTAGAAAATTTAAACACATTGTTGAGAAGGTTTTCTTTTAAAAAAATCCCGCAGACTCATCATAAGTCTGCGGGATAGTCAATTTATTTACTGAAATTTTACTTCAACGTAAATATCCACCGTTATTAAGATCAAATGTAGCTCCTGTATAATGCTTGGCTTTATCTGATAACAAAAATACTACCGTATCAGCTACGTCACGAGGAAAAACCGGTGTTTTAATTAGCTGGTGTTCCAAATACTCTTGTTTGCGCCACGTTGGAATGCTATCCATCATAGATGTATCCACCATTGTTGGAGCCACAGAATTGACTCGTATATACGGCGAAAAATTCATAGCGCAACTTTTTGTTAATCCGAGTATAGCAGCTTTAGATAAACCGTATAGAGCATCGGAACTTCCTTCTAATGCTGAAACTGAAGACATATTAACAATTGTGCCATACGCTTGTTTTTCGATGAGGTATCTTCCGAAAAGCTGAGAAAAATAAACTGAGCCTTTTACATTAACATCTATTACTTTGTTAATGTCTTCTTCTGAATATGTAAGTAAATTTTGTGCTAAATAAATTCCAGCGTTATTAACTAGAGCATTAACTCCTGGGAATGTAGCTGTAATTTGTTTAAAGAAGTTTTTCACGCTGTCATAATCTGCAATATCAACTCTATATGTAGACAATTTATTAGTTGAATATGAAGCCTTTAGTTCATTTAATGAATCTTCGTTGATATCACAAGCGACAACACGCGCTCCTTCATTTAAGCATGATGTGACAATTTCTTTCCCTATCCCAGCTCCTGCCCCAGTTACAATCACATGTACTTTTGACAACATTAAGCATCACTCCTTTTTGAATTAACTGTTATTCTCAAATTCTACCAGATTATGTTCATTCTTCAACAGCCGTAATAGGGAACATATAGGTGTTGAATGTGAAACTTTCAAAAGAAACAATTTCGTAGTACCAGTAGAGGTAAACTAATTGTGGGTACTTTTTTAAGAATTTCAATCCTTCTGGCATTGCTTGCGCTTTCTTTTGGAGCAGCAGCTTGGAGAGTTCTTAACATCGTAAAATTAATTAAAAATAAGTAAAGAGCTCTTCATTTAAGTGAAGAGCTCTTTACTTATTGGTAGTTTTTAAAGAATTTTAATGATTCATCAATGATAATTTGCTGATCGTTATCTAATGTTGCCACGTGGTAGCTATTTTCAAGCGTTATAGCTTTTTTCTCAGCTGAGCTGATGTTTTCAGCTATGTATGTGCTGTTTAGCGGTGGAACAACGTGATCTTCTGTGGATACAAAAATAAGGGTTGGGCACGTAATTTTAGGTAAATCATTTTTAACAAGTCCAAGCAGCTTATATAGCTCTTTAAGTGACGCAACAGGCGTTTTGTCATAGCCGATTTCATCTACGTTTTCTTTTTTTACATCAGAGCCAGCTGAGTCAAGAAAACGCGTATGAGGGTCCGCTTCGAATGCTTGTGGGTTTAAAGCAGGAATATCAATCGCTGCGTTAATTGGCACAATGCCTTTAATTTCAGGATAATTTTCTGCCATATAAAGCGTTAATGTCCCTCCCATTGATAAACCAACAACAAAGATGGTGTGGCAGCGCTCTTTTAACCATGAATAGCCTTCTTCTAGTGATTGAATCCATTCTTGATAAGTTGATGTTTCCATATCTTCGTAGTGCGTGCCGTGTCCTTTTAAACGGGGACCACAAACCGTATAGCCAGCTTTGTGGTAAGCTTCCCCTAATGGCCTCATACTGTGTGTAGTACCTGTAAAACCGTGCGATACTAAAATACCAATTTCGTTTCCTTCAAAGTAAAATGGCTCTGCGCCTTCAAGTATTGGATATTTTGTCATAAAAATCCCTCCCACTTTCAGTTTACCAAAAACCGTTTGTAAACCGTTACATTTTTGCATTGAAAAAAGGAAGCATTTCTGCTTCCTTTGCGTTATACCATCACTTTACACATATTGTTTGTAAATTCAACCGGATCTTCAAGCGGTAAACCTTCAATAAGAAGGGCTTGATTGTAGAGGAGATTTGTGTAAAGCTCTGCTTTTTCTTTATCCTGCTCAAACGCTGTTTTTAAGGCTTGGAACACGCTGTGACTTGGATTGATTTCTAAAATCTTGTCCGCTTGTACCTGCTGGTTATTTGGCATTGCTTTTAAGATTTTTTCCATCTCGATTGTTACGTCACCTTCGGTTGATAAGCAAACAGGATGAGTTTTTAGACGTTTAGATAATCGAACATCTTTCACTTTTGTTGCTAACGTTTCTTTCATATACGTAAGAAGCTCTTTGCTATCAGCTTCTTCTTCTTTTGCGTTTTCTTTTTCATCTGCCTCAATTCCTAAGTCACCGCTTGAAACAGATTTAAATTCTTTATCTTCGTAAGACATTAGCATCTTAATTGCAAATTCATCTACTTCATCCGTGAAATAAAGAATTTCATAGCCTTTATCAAGAACCATCTCTGTTTGTGGCATTTTTGCGATGCGTTCATAGGATTCACCAGACGCGTAGTAGATATATTTTTGCTCTTCAGGCATACGATCAATGTATTCTTTAAGAGTTACAAGCTTTTGTTCTTTTGATGAATAGAATAATAGTAAATCTTTTAGCGTATCTTTACTTGCCCCAAAGTCACTGTACACGCCGTATTTAAGTTGACGTCCAAATGTGCCGAAAAATGTTTCATACTTTTCACGGTCATCTTTTAACAGTGACTTCAACTGACTCGTGATCTTATTTTTAATGTTTTTCGCAATCAGTTTTAGCTGACGGTCATGTTGCAGCATTTCACGTGAGATATTTAATGATAAATCTTCCGAATCCACAAGTCCTTTCACAAAGCTGTAGTAGTCTGGAAGAAGGTCTGCGCTTTTATTCATAATTAATACGCCGCTTGAATAAAGCTCTAAGCCTTTTTCGTATTCAGGAGAGTAATAATCAAAAGGCATTGTTTCCGGAATATATAAAATTGCATTATAACGTACCATTCCATCTACGCTAATATGAATGTGTTTCAGCGGTTTGTCGAAGCCATAGCGCTTTTCTTGATAAAACGCGTCGTAATCCTCATCTTTTAGCTCACTCTTATTTTTACGCCAAATTGGCACCATGCTATTAATGACTTGTTCTTCCGTTACCTGTTCAAACTCAGAATCGCTGCCTTCTTTTGGTTTACTCTCAGTAACGTCCATTTTAATTGGGTAGCGAATAAAGTCTGAATACTTTTTAATAATAGCTTTTAAACGGTATTCTTCTAAGTATTCGTCGTACTGATCTTCTTCCGTATTTTCTTTAATCGTTAAGACGATTTCTGTACCAACTTCATCTTTTTCACAAGGCTCAATCGTATAGCCGTCTGCTCCTTCTGAATTCCAGCGGTAAGCTGTATCGCTTCCAAGTGCTTTTGACGTTACGGTTACTTCATCAGCAACCATAAATGCTGAGTAAAAACCAACGCCAAATTGACCGATAATATCGTGTCCATCTTTTGCTTCATTTTCAGCTTTAAACGCCAAAGAGCCGCTTTTCGCAATTGTGCCAAGGTTGTTTTCCAACTCTTCCTGCGTCATGCCAATACCTGTATCTTTAATAGTAAGCGTACGTTTTTCTTTATCTGCCGTTACTTTAATAAAGTAGCGATCTTTTTCAAATGATAGTGATTCATCTGTTAACGCTTTGTAATAGATTTTATCAATCGCATCACTTGCGTTTGAAATGAGCTCGCGTAAGAAAATTTCTTTTTGAGAATAAATTGAATGAATCATCATGTCGAGCAGTCGTTTTGATTCAGCTTTAAATTCTTTCTTTGTCATAAAAAATCTCCTTCCTGTTGCATGAATATGTAGTAATTAGCACTCTTTGTCCTAGAGTGCTAATTACTATTTAATTATCATATTTTTCATAAATATGTCAATAGATTTGGGGTAAAATAGTTTCTGTGATATTCAAATAATCAAAAAGACCTTATCACTTTAGTGATAAGGTCGATTTTTAACTTAAAATAGCTATTCAAGAAATCTAGTATATGCATATGGAAATTTTTGTATGGGTTAATAACCTTAGACTAACGCACATTTCAAGGTAAAATATGGTGGAATGAGACAAGTTCTATTCTGCTAGTCTTTTCACTGATTTTGAGATGAAAAATGGTTGGTTAATTGAACAATAAAAAAACAGTACTTAGTTTATGCCTAAGTACTGCTTTCCCAGTTAAATTGCTTGCTTAATTTGTAAATTACGCTCGAGCTTTTTCTTCACACGCTGCAGAGCATTATCAATAGATTTTACATGCGTCTGTAGTTCGTTTGAAATCTCTAAATAAGATTTGCCTTCTAGATGCAGGTTGAGTACATTACGCTCCAATTCGCTTAATAATTCAGAAATTTTCATTTGCATATCAAGTGACTTTTCACGGTTAATTAGCATCATTTCAGGGTTTGTACGATTTTCCTCTGACAGTAAATCTAAAAGTGTATAGTTTGATTCATCATCCGAAAGCGGCTTGTCCAAGGACACGGATGAGTTAAGCGGTCCGTGCTTTTGACGAGTCGCCGTTTTTATAGCTGTTAAGATCTGCCTTGTAATGCAGAGTTCTGCAAAGCTTCGGAATGAACTCGTTTTATCTTCTTTAAAATCACGAATCGCTTTATATAAGCCAATCATACCTTCTTGAATGAGATCTTCTCGCTCAGCACCGATAAGAAAGTATGGACGTGCTTTTGCTCGTACAAAATTACGATAGCGATTAATTAAATGGTTGAGCGACTCATCATCGCCTGTGTGTGCTAATTCGACCAGTGTCATATCCTCTAGTATTTCGTAGTTTCTCATCATCTTTAACTCAATGTGAATACTCATTTATATCCCCCCGTTGACCTCTATTGAATGTTGATGTAGATTGCTATTCTCTGCTTTTCTTTCAAGGGTCCATCATGGCAAAGCGACATAAAACGTAGTGTCCGTTTATTAGAATGAATACTGTTTAGTTTGAAAACCCAATGCACACATCAATTAACGGTGACGTCAAACTTATTCCCTTGAATGCCTCTCCCTGGATACTAGTATACACACCCTTTTTCGAAAACGTTGTCGAAATGTGAAAGTGTTTACAAAAAATTCTAATATTTTTCTCTGAAAATTTCAACTTTTATTAGCAAGCTCTGTCGAATCGCCTTATGTAGCTAAAAAACGACTGCTTATAAATGATTATTTTGAAGCCATTGAGAAAAGAGGTTCCAAACACCCTCAGGGCTTTTGGCATTCCCCAAAAAAATGCCGAACGTTTCATGGATGTATCCTTTTTGCTTCATCGTGTTCGAGAGTAGATGGACTTCTTGGAAAAACAAATCCATCGTGCCATCCCTTCGCTCCAAAGCAATCCCTTCTAAATACTTAATGTTCTCTTCTTGCCAGTTATCCACGTGCATATGATTACTCGTGTAGTTTTCCTGATCAAAGTAAAAAAAGGTTCATCACTGAGTCTACTAATCTTTGAAAAAAAACAACTTTACAATTAAAACGTAAAATTGTTTTTTATGTTTCAAAGAAGTATTAGTTTAAAATCCGATATTCGCTTCATCGTTATTCGACCAAGCATTACGCTTGCCTTTTTTATTATCTGCCTTTAATTCGTTACAAATGTCGATGATGTTTACATTATCCTCATAATGTTTTTGAAGAGCAATGCTGTTATATAGCTCGTTAAGCTGCGCATACGAAAATTCATTTGTAACAGAAACAAGCTCGCTAATTTCCTCCACCTTTAGGAGATCCCTGCTGTTTTTCTTCATAAGATATTGTTCACGAAGCTTGGATGTTGGAAGCTTAATCTCATAAGCACGATCAAATCGTCCCGAGCGGTTAATAAGAGCAGGATCAATGCGTTCTGGATAGTTTGTTGTTCCGATTAAGTAAATTCCTTCTTTAGATGTTGCACCATCAAGGGTATTTAAAAACACAGAACGAATTCCTTGAGGCATAGAGTCGATATCTTCAATAACGAGTACCATAGGGCTCATTTTTGCAACCGAAGAAAATACTTCTTGAATCGAATAACTGGACGTATACTCTGTAATTTGCCAATAGGCAACGGGAGCTTCAATGCTCGTTGCAATTGATTTGACAAGCGTTGTCTTACCGTTCCCAGGCTTTCCGTACAATAAAATCCCACGTTTATATGGAATTTGATATGTATGAAAAAACTCTCCGCCGTTTGTGAAAAATTCGTCAATAGAACGATAGATTTGATTTTTGAGCTTATCTTCTAAAAAAACGTCGTCTCGTTTAACGAGCGTTGTAATCTTCTCTTTACGGTTTTCAACACCATCTTCTGTATCGATAAAAATGGTCACGTAATCTTTAATATAGTCTCGCTTACGTTTTAACACATAGTCTAAAAAGGATGATAAACTTTCTTCGCTTGATGCCAAAATATAGTCATACTGAGTCAATTCGTTCTTTTGAAAAGAAGGCATGCGCACAAGCGCTACGTTATGCTTTTCATAATAATAAAGGTGATTGTAAAGCGATGGTTTTAAAATCAGTTCCATTTCTTTATCAGTATGATTGGACGAGATAATGCCCATTTCTAAGCAGTCAAAAATGGAAGCGAGTTCCGTAACGTTTTCAGGAAGAAGATCTAGATCTTCTTCAAGTACTTCCCAAATCTCATTAGACGTGTCGCTATCTACATATAGTTGAAAATCGTCACCTGTTTTTGTTTTTAAATACTCTTTAATCTTTTGAACAGGAAGTGCATAGCTGTAGTATTCAGGTGCTTCATCAATTGTTTTAGTTGAAAATTGAACTAAGGATTGTTTCGTTTTGATCATGTAGTGTCTCCTTCAGGTTTAATATGTCTAATTATACAACATTTTACATGTATTGACTTCTTTTATGTACATAACTTTAGAACATGTGAAAGCAATAAAATAATAGAACAAACTATTCGGCAGTAAAACGAAGAAAAAGAGCATTGATAAGGATTCAATGCTCTTTTTCTTCGTTAATTTTCTTCTGCTTCATATGCAACAAGTGCTACACGCTTTCCAAGCTTCATTTCAAACTGCTCTTCCATGCGCTTAATAACGCTGTGCATTTCGTCTGTAATGTGAGCGGGCTCGAAGTGTTGATTTTTAGATTCCATTTTCTTCGTCACCTCCATAATAGGTAGTGTGTACGAAGAAAGGAAAACCATAACCGTCCTTTTATTTTTGTTTTACTGTAATTGGTTTAATGGATAACGATACGTTTTCATAGGAGTAGCTGTCTCGCTGTCCATCTGTATATCCCCAGTAACCAGAAGTTTTTTTCGTTTTGGCGAATTCAAGCTCAAAGCCCGAGCTACCGTTTAAACTATAGCTTTTCACTGATGAATTAGCTTCGTTATCTACTAAATCATAGCCAATAAGCTGATTTACCAAGCCGTGTGGTGAAAAGACACCTGTGTTAGGTGCTGTTTTCGCATTGCTGTACTCTGCACCGATTGTTTCACTCTTCGTCTCCGATACCGTTATTTTGTTTGTTTTTACGTTAATCGTATCACCAGGTGATAAAGCTGATAAAGAAATATCTTCATAACTGCGTGGCGTGTGCTTGCTTGCCTTTGCGTTATCTATATCCACCACCGTTACTTTTCCTCTACCTAACACTTCGACTTCACCTGTTTTGTTGTGAACAAGCATTGCTGTATCTTCGTCAATACCATATGAGCGTTCACCTTTCTTACCCAACTCATAAGACGTTGCTACCAAGCGGCCTAATCTCGCTTTTTGCTCAAAATGTTGATCAATAATGCCATATTGGAAGAAACCAAGTCCTTGTTCCACATATCCTGGTCCAAGTTCTTGCTGCTCCATGCCATCATACGAATCAACAAATCCTTTCGTTAACGTATTGTAGCTGTCTCCACCAGCAATCATCGTATTGCTCATGATAGCAGCGCCAGCACTTGTCCCACCTAAAATGCCACCTTTTTTATACATGTCCCAAATTGCGTTTAATACCGTAGAACGGCTGCCGTCTTCTTTTAATAGGGAACCTGTGATAAGAGTTTGGTCGCCACCAACAAACCAAATACCCGATAGACCTTTAACTTTATTGGCTAAAGCTTCACTGTTCATATTGCTTTTCCATGTAGACTCATCTACAGGAGTGCCTGAAAAATCAGCGCTTGCAATTGGTAAAATTTCGATATTATCCGGATTTACTCCAATTGAAATAAGCTTCTTTTTAAATGCTTCAGAAGACTTTAACGAACCGCTAGCTGCTGGAATGATTCCAACCTTTGCTTTCGTTTTCCCACCAGCTTCTTCAACAAATTTTCCGTAAAGCTCATTGCTTTCTCCAACAGCTCCACCCGCAATTAATAAATTTCCACTTACTTTTTCTTGTGGAACATTTTTTGCTTTAAACGATGGAGATTGATAGCTATTATCCTTTTTAGAACCGCTCATAGATACCTTCATAGGTTTAATATCCATTTGAACATTTACAAAAGAATATTGATCCTTCTGTCCATCTGTATATCCCCAATATCCATTCGTATCTTTTTGTTTTTTAAATGTAAGCTTAAAGCCTTTTCCTTTACTATCAAGCAGTTGACTTGTAAGGGGATCTGTTTGCTGATTGTCTACTAGTGAGTAAGATAAGTAAGCTTGCAAACGACCATACGGAGTAAATACTCCAGTTGCTGGAAGCGGTTTGAACGTATAGTATTCCTCTCCGTTTGTAAGATATTTTGTGCTGGACACGTCAACAGTCTTTGCATCAATATTCACTTTATCTCCAGGCGATAAATAGCTGATTTTAGCGTTTTTCACTTCAAAACCGTTTTGTTTATCTTCTTTACTTGTTGCTTGGCTTACGTCTGCTAAGAACACCCCGCTTCGGCCAACGACTTCGACAGTGCCTTTTTCGTTAGACACAACCATTGCTGTATCTTCATCTACTCCGTAAGCAAAGTTTTGTTTTGGGTTTTGCTCATGCTTTACTGCAGCAACAGTTAATCGACCATATCGAGCACGCTCGTTCATGTGCTGATCAATAATGCCGTGCTGGAAAAAACCGAGTCCTTTTCCCACAGTCAAAGGCTCATATTCCTCTTTATTAGCTTTAGCACTTTGACCTTTTAACGCACCTAAACTATCTCCTCCAGTGATCATAACGTCACTCATAATAGCAGCACCAGCGCTGGTTCCACCGATTACGCCACCTTCTTCATACATCTCCCAAATGGCTTTAAGAGCTTTTGAATCTTTATTGCCATCGCGCAGGGTATCGACAATCTTCACCTGATCGCCTCCAACAAACCAAACAGCTGTTAAATCTTTGATTTGATTAGCGACTTTGTCGGTGTTACTGTTGGCTGCCCACTTGCTTTCATCTTCTGCTGTGCCTGAAAAATCATGATTAGAAAGTGGCAGAATTTCAACAGAGTCTGGGTTTATTCCAAGTGTAACCATATCTTTTTTAAAGGCTGCAGAAGACTTTAACGAGCCGCTAGCTGCCGGGATAATACCGACTTTGGCATTTTTAGTACCACCTGAGAGTTCAATAAACTTGTCATAAACTGCTTTATTTGATGAACCAAGGGCACCTCCAGCAATAACCAGATTTCCTTTGATTTTCTTGTCGTCAAGTTGTTCAGCTGCTGGTTTTAACGGACTAAAAGGTAGCAAAGCTGCAATTGTTGCAGCTGCAATCCACTTCTTTTTCATGTACATCATCCTTTTCGATTTATTCAAAGGTTCCTTTCACAATCACTTCTTTGTTTTGAACCATTGTTTGACCTTTAGCAATGACAGTATCAATCGTTAAATCATTTTTGTTCAACAATACTAAATCAGCATCTTTTCCTAGAGCGATGGTGCCTTTATCTTGTAGCTTTAATACCTGAGCAGGGTTTGATGTGATAACTTGAAGTGCCGTTTCCATTGGAATCCCTTCCTCTAAAATGGCATCTCTTACTTCTTCAAATAAAGAGTGAACCTTTCCGACCTGTACGCCTATGTATTCTCCGTCTTCATTAAATGACGGTAGGCTTGCTTGGCCATCAGAAGAAAACGTAATGCTTCGAATAGTTACACCGCGTTCAAGCATCATGCGAAGTCCCTTACTACACTTCACTTCACCTTCTTCTAAAAACAGTGGGATTGTGCTTGTTGTAAAATCTACATACCCACCGTTTAACGCAAAGTTAATTCCTGCTTCAAACAAATCTTCATTTCGATTAATATGCGTTGGATGAAAGTGACGAATAGGAATGTTTGTTTTTTCTTTAATTTGTTCAAGAAGTGACAGTTTGTCAGCTCCATCACCAACGTGAACCTCAACTATACCTGCTTTTCCAGATAAAATACCGCCGTTACGAGCAGCCGAAGCAATCTTCGTCATTTCCTCAAACGTAGGCTCGGATGAACGATGATCTGCAATTGCAATTTCTCCTGCACCAATAATTTTATCGATTAGAATGATGTCATCTTCAATCTTATCTGTTAATGTTTTAACAGGTACCTGGTAGGAGCCTGTATGAATAAACGTTGTAATGCCTTCTTCATCTAGTCCTCTTGCTTTTGCAAGCAGACTTTCCATTCTTCTAGTTGTGCCATCTGTTCCTAGCAAACCAATAACCGTTGTGATACCAGCAGTTGTTAAGTCCGTTAGCTGAATTTCAGGCGTGCGCGTTTTAAATCCTCCTTCGCCGCCTCCGCCAATCAAGTGAACATGGGAGTCGATGAAGCCAGGTGTGATGATAAAGTCAGATGCATCAATAACTTCTATAGACACAAATCCTTCTGGAACAGTAATTTCATCTTCGATATATCCAATTTTGTCATTGACTAAAAGAATGTCTTTACGCCCCAAGTAGTGAGGCGCATAGACTTCTCCATTCTTTAAAAGTGTAAGCATGTAAATCTCTCCTTCTATTAAAACGGACCGTACCCAATCATATGAGCAATTACAATTGTAATTAGTCCAATTGCATATTGTATTAAAACAAGCGGTAAAATCCATTTAGCCCACTTTGTCCATGGAATTCCTGCAATAGCAAGACCCGCCATAAGCGTACCTGCTGTAGGGAAGATAATATTCCCGATTCCATCGGCAAACGAGAATGATAAAACAGCGGTTTGACGTGTGATATCTAATAAATCCGCTAACGGAGTCATGATTGGCATTGTCAGCATCGCGTGACCGCTACCTGATGCTAAGATAAAGTGAATAGCTGCTTGGAAATTGTACATTCCGATAACGCTTAAATAGCCCGGAACATCTTTCATCATTTCTGATACTTGGAATAGCAAAGGATCAACAATGTGTCCTTGCTCTAACACAACAAGCGTTGCACGAGATACACCGATTACAAGCGCTCCACCAATTAGTGCAGCTGCCCCGCTTGTGAAAGCTTTAACGGTATCATCAACCGAAAGGCGTCCAATAACTGCAATAGCGATTGTTAAAATAATAAATAACGCAGCAATTTCAGTAATGTACCATTGATATTTAATAACACCAAATGCTAATACAACGTAGTTAAGCATAAAAGCACCTAAAATAAATCTGTGCTTTCTCTCTAATCTTTTTCCAGATTGTAAAAGCTCATTTGCATCTTCTTTGCTATACTTACCATAAAAGCCGATTGACGGATCTTTTTTTACTTTCATTGCATAGCGGTAGACAAACCAAACTGATACAGCATATACAAGCACAAATGTAACTAAGCGAAGGCCCATTCCAGAGAATAGAGGAAGCTCAGCGATACCTTGTGCGATTCCAACGGTAAAAGGATTCATAACGGCAGTTGTAAAACCTGCGGAAGCACCAACTAATACGATAGCTGTTCCTGTCATAACGTCAAAACCTAGCGCTAGCGCTAGCGGTATTAATAATGGGATATAAGCAAGCGTTTCTTCCGCCATTCCCATTAACGATCCACAGACAGCAAAGAAAAGCATCATAACGGGAATGAGTAACTTTTCACGCGTTGCAAGCCTTCTTGCCATAGTCGCAATTAGTAAATCTACCGTACCTGTAACACTTAATACACCAAAAAAACCACCAATAATTAAAACGAAAAAGATAATATCAGCTGCTTCTGTCATACCAGTATGAATGGCCTTTACCATATCAAACGGACCAACTGGTGTAGAATCGATCCACTTAAACGAATCTGGATCAACAAGCGTACGGCCATCTTGTTCAATACGGCTATATTCACCGGCAGGCAATACATTCGTTAAAATGGTGGCAATTACTAAAACCCCTAGCAGTAAAGCAAAAACGTTAATATTACCGGTTTTCTTTGCTTTTTTCGACACGACTTTCTCTCGGTTTAACTCACTCATCTCTTTTCTCCCCTTCATTAGTAACAAAATACGTCATCAACACTTCTGTTTTTCTTTGTGTTTTGACAAAAACCAACATTATTCCTCCTTGCCGTACACCTTTTTTAATTGCAATTTACGTGCCAACCTTAAAATCTAGGATAAATTGATTATTTTTTGACTATTTCATTAATTTAAGCTATTATTCTTGTTTATTTTTATATAAAATTGGTTTTATTAAGAACCTAAAACAACCATTAAAGGTGGATTGAAAATAATGAAGGAGCTTGTATTAATTTGTGGAACAAAAGAGACAAAAAAAGCGCTAACAACGCAGCTTAATGATATTTTAGGAAACTCAATTCATATTTGGAGTTATTCAATCGAAGAAGGTTTGCCTCATCAATTTGAAAATCAGCTGGTTGTACTATCCTCTTACCTAATTGAAGAAGATGTAGAAGGAAGAATTAGCAGCAGCTGTGATGTTATTGTAGCGAAACGAACGGTTAACTATGAATATATTGATCAGCTGTTCTTTTTGCCTCCAGGAACGAAAGCGCTTTATGTAAATGATTTTCCCGCTAGCACAACTGATGCTATCCACACGCTAATGAAGCTCGGAATTGACCATATTGAGTATTATCCATACTTCCCTAATGCATCTATTGAAATAACGTTCGATGTAGCCATTACGCCTGGAGAACTTGCTTTTGTTCCTCCTTCCATCCCTCATGTAATTGATATAGGGGTACGGTTAATTGACATCTCAACTATCTATCAAATCTTACAACAACTTAACCTTGTTAATGAGCTTGATCAAGACGTTTCAGAAAAATATATAAAAAAAATTATTGAGCTTGGTCAAAATATTGCTGAGTTCAATAAACAAACAGACCACTTAAACAACCATTTAAAAAAAGTGGTAAACGGAGTCAATGATGGGATTTTGGCTTTTAATCGCGACGGTAAAATCACGGTATTTAATGACGGCCTCCAAAAAATGACTGCTACTCCGTCAGCGTATGCGCTACAAAAATCTATTCATACGGTTTTTAAAAACTCATCGCTTATCGACTTTTTACTTAAGCAAAAAGAAAGCAATGACGCTTACTTTACGCTAGATGATATAGATGTGGTTGTGCATCGATTTTTATTAGAAAGCGATCAAACCGTCGTTGCTACATTCAAAAGTGTAAAAGACACGATTGCGATTGAAAACGCAGCCCGGAAAGAACTAATAAAAAAAGGCTACATTGCAAAATATCATTTTTCAGATATTATTGGCGATAGTAGTATTATTTCTGGTACAAAACAAACGGCTGCCAAGCTTGCTCGCACAAACTTAGCTGTATTAATCCAAGGAGAAAGCGGCACAGGAAAAGAGTTGTTTGCTAGTGCCATCCATAATGAATCGGCTCGAAAACACGGACCTTTCTTAGCTGTAAACTTTAGTGCACTCCCTGAAGATTTACTAGAAAGTGAGCTTTTTGGTTATGAAGAAGGTGCGTTTACCGGCGCGAAAAAAGGTGGAAAACAAGGGATTTTTGAGCAAGGGCATGGAGGAACCATTTTTTTAGATGAAATTGGTGACAGCAGTCCCAAACTACAGGCTAGACTATTGCGTGTGCTGCAAGAAAAAGAGGTTCGAAGAGTTGGTGGAACCAAAAATATTCCTATTGATGTTCGGATTATCGCAGCTACAAACTGTGATTTACAAAGTATGATTACCGAAGGCACGTTTCGCCGTGATTTATACCATCGATTGAAAGTGCTATATTTAGAACTTCCACCCTTGCGAAAACGAACTGGTGATTTACCTATTTTGATGGAGCGTTTTATTCAAGAAAGTGAACAGCCGGATGTTTATATTCAACCACAAGTGATTGAGGCCTTGTCTCATTACCCTTGGTATGGAAATGTACGAGAATTAAAGAATACGGTGGAATATATGCTAGCTGTTTGTGACGAAAATGAAGTTACGACTGATGATTTACCTTCTAACAGCTTCTTTGAACTAAATGATTATCAAAAAGACCAGAACCAGTCAGATTCTAGCCTTGAAGAGTTTGGGATGGATGAGTTAATTTTATTGAGCGGCATTTATGCATTAACTAGGCAAGGAGTCACTCCTAGTCGCAAGCGTTTGGTTGAGTTTACTGAAGCATCCCATACTCCTCTTTCTGAGCAGCAGGTACGCTATCGTTTAGAGATGTTAGAAGAAAAAGGATTAGTGATGAAGCAAAAAGGACGTGGTGGAACAAAATTAACTCAAAAAGGTTATGTAGCGGCTGAAAAACTTGAGTTAGCGCTCTCCTAGTACGGAGTTGATACGTTGCTTTTGAATTTCTGTGTACATCTTTTTTAATTCCAGCATAGAAAGCTCATATAAGTGCCGACCATCTTTTGCCTTGTAGCATCCGTAATTAATGAGCTGATGTAGTACTCGTTCACGCTGGGTTTCTAGGTGTTGTTCACAGGATTGCATGACCGATTCCCCTTTCGTTGCTTGTTTTTTTCTCTATTGTCATTATCTTATATTTGTAAGCACTCTCTATCTTTACCCGATGTTTACGATTAAAAACATGAAATGAAAAAGATTGAATAAGCATAGAATACGTAGAATCCGTGAAAAAAAGATGAAATGCTTTGGAGTGATGTAATGAAAGAACATATGCGCTTAGCATGGTTCGCTTCGTGGTTTGCTTTTATCGGGCAATTCCTTGTCTTTTTGTGCGTTGCGCTGTTTACAGGAGAGTGGCGCTACCTCTTATGGAGCTTTATCATTAGTATGACGGCTGGATTAACGGGAATAATCGTCACGAAAAATGCTGCAGAGAAACATGAAGGTAAAAAAGAACGCTAAACAAGCATCTGATGTTCTCTGTCAGATGCTTGTTTTTGTTTTAGATTAAAAGATTCCTATTATTAAATAAACAGCAGTTCCCCATATAAACAAAGCAGATAATTTATTTAGCAGCTTCATAAAACCACCTGTATGGTCAATTTTCCCTATCACCCTTCCAGCAAACGTAAGGCTGATAAACCACAGCCACGATACGGCAATACAAGCTCCCGTAAACAAGGCTTGTTCTGCACCGCTATATTTTAGTGCGCTTGTTCCAATTACACCAATCGTATCTAAAATTGCGTGCGGGTTGAATAAAGAAACCGATAAAGCGAATAAAGTTTGCTCACGAGTTGTTAATACGTGATGATTCCCATCTGCTTTTGGTACAGACGTCCAAATAGTGTAACCCATATATAGTAGAAATAAGCTACCTCCACTCATTAAAGCGACTCGAATCCACTCAAACTGAAATACAATAGTAGATAATCCAAAGATAGCTAATAAAATTAGCAACGTATCACATACTGCAGCTGTAATCGTTGCCGGTAACGCTCGGACAAATTGCGTTTGCGTAGCTCCTTGAGAGAAAATAAATACGTTTTGCACGCCTAAAGGTAAAATAAGACCTAATGCTAAAAGAACTCCATGAAAAATAGCTTCCATCCATCAACAACCTCCTTTCAATCACTATCCTACTATGATAGATTAAAAAGAAAACAACCAATTGGATGGTTTTTTACCCATCCAATTTAGAGGAGATTGCATGGACTGGAAGCCAAATACACATTCACACTTAACTCTTCACGACCAAATTATCGATTGGATAAAGGAGAGAATTGAAAAAGGCGACTGGTGCGTAGGAACGAAAATTCCAACACAGCGCCAACTTGCAGCGCAGTTTAATGTAAACCGAAGCACGGTGCAGCTGGCTCTTGATGAACTTCGTGCAGATGGTTTACTTCAATCTAAAAGAGGCTCTGGAGTATTTGTAAGCAATAGTTCTTGGAACGTTCTTGTAAACAAAACAAATCCGAATTGGCAGCAGTATATTGAAGGAAGCGTTCATGAACCAAACTACCATACCATTCAGCTTATTAACCAATATGAACAAGTTGATCATATTATTCGACTTGGAACAGGTGAATTATCGCCAGGTTTACTTCCAACAAAGCAGCTTGAAGAGTCGTTAAAAGAAATTTCGCTCGAATCAAAAGCAATTGGCTATTCATCACCAAGGGGCAGTAAAGCTCTAAGAACAACCTTATGTACATACTTAAAGAAAAAAGGAATTTATACAACGCCTGAAAATATTTTAATTGTTTCTGGGGCTCTTCAAGCACTTCAGCTAATTGCGGTTGGACTATTAGAAAAAGGATCACTTGTCTTTCAAGAACAATCATCGTATTTGAATTCAGTACATCCTTTTCAGTCTGCAGGCATGCGCGTTATGTCCGTTTTAAGAGGTAAGAACCTACCCGAACATCTACGTAGGCTTAAGAAAAATAAACAGTCATTGTTTTATTGTGTACCTACTTTGCATAATCCGACAGGCTATAGTTGGACTTTAGAGGAGAGAATAGCCTTTTATCAAACGTGCAAAGAACTCCAGATTCCTATCATTGAAGATGACGTCTATCACGAGCTGCTATTTACTTCAGGGGTTGAACCTATCAAAGCGCTGGATACGTCCGGACAAGTTTTATACATTGGTAGCGTCTCAAAAACCCTTAGCCCTGGTTTACGAATTGGATGGGTTGTTGCTCCTCTCCCTGTAATTGAACGGCTAGCAGATATAAAAATGCAAACAGATTATGGATCTAGCGCCTTTTCTCAAGAGATTGTGGCGCACTGGCTATCAACAGGGTTATATGAGAATCACTTAGGACAGCTGCGAGAACAGCTAAAAATCCGAGCGGAATTTGTAGAAAAGATTCTCTATCAAAAATTTCAAAGCATAGCAAACTGGGAAAAACCTGAAGGCGGATTTTTTATATGGCTTAAATTTAAGAAGCCAATCGTTAATAAAGCACTATTTCTTAATTTGCTAAAGCAAAATGTTCTAATTAATCCCGGCTATATTTATGAAACAAGGGATCTATATCATATTCGTCTGTCGTATGCGTACGCGTCATTAGAGGAACTAGAAAAGGGGTTAGATATTTTATTTGAAGTGTGTAGCGAATATTAAAAACGAAGCAAAAGATATTTTATCGAGATTGGGATAAAGGCAGAATGAAGCAGAGTACAAAGCTGTTACTTTTGTTCATTCTGCCTTTAACTTAGAATCTTAATTCTATTTATACTATCAATTTACTATTTCACCTACTTTTATATGTAATTTTATGTTAAAATAATGGTTATATTTTCATTTTTAACGGAGGGTTATTTTGTATGAGTACGTACAATATTGGTGATATTATATTTCAACTCGTGACTTTTGGACTTATTATCTTGTTTATTGCACTTCTAGTATTTTTGTTTCGTTCATTTTTAAAGAGCAGAAAACAGCTTAACCAAATAGAACAACAAGTGAAAGAGCTTACTGAGAAATTAAATAAAGACAAGCAATAATCATAAAACCCCTCTTATTTCCAAAGACAATAAGAGGGGTTTTATAGTGCTTTATTTAGAAGCAAAAATTTGTTTTTGATCCCACTTTCCATATTTGTAATAAACAAATGCGATAATGCTGCTTATTACAAAACTTGTACCCATGCCAAGTCCGATGCCCGTTTCACCTAGCCACTTAGCGAATAAATAAGTGAGTGGATAACGCAGTACCCAAAATGAAATAATATTTAACACAAGAATCGCAAACATCGCTCCTGATGCTCTTACAACTCCATTTAGAATGAAGTTAATACCAAGAAACGGATAAAAGAAAGCGACAACCTTTAAGTAATGTGTACCAAACGCCACGGCTCCTTCGTCTTCAATAAATAGACGAGTCGCCCACTCTGCTAAGAAAAAGATAACCACAGCTACAAGCATCATTATTGCAAAGTTATATATAACTCCATATAGGCCAATTTGATTCACTCGACTCCACTTTCCTGCACCAATGTTTTGCCCTGCCATACTACTCACAGACGTTCCAAGCGCCATCGCTGGAAGCATAAGAATACTATCTAAGCGTTGAGCTGCGCCAAATCCAGCAACTGCATCGTTTCCAAAGGATGTAACCACGCTCATAATTGCCATAACGCCGGCTGAAATAACGGTCATTTGTAGACCAGATGGAATACCAAGGTTGAAAATAAGCACAGTTTCTTCCCTCTTTGGCAGAGCAGGAAATGAAAACGGTACAAGCTTCTTTTTAAGGATATAGATGATGCCGTAAATGAATGCAAAGCCCTGAGATAAAACAGTTGCATACGCAGCTCCTGCAATACCTAAATCAAACGTCCAGATAAAGATTGGATCAAGCACAGCATTTAAAATAACCGAGATAAACACAAACCGCAGCGGGGTTTTACTATCTCCTACTGCTCGTAGTACAGTACCGATAAAGTTGTACCCGAACAAGAATAAAATTCCGACAAAGTTAATTTGTAAGTATGTTGTAGCGTCGACAAGCATTGTTTCAGGAGTGCCCAGTAACTTCAAGATTGTCTCTGAGCTTAAAAATCCAATGACGCCAAGTAAGGTTGCTAAAGCGGATAATATCACAACAAACGCATTTAAATAACGAGATAGCCCTTCTTCATCATCGTTTCCTTTTTGCTGAGATAAAATCGTTAAGCTGGCATTATTAATTCCAATAATAAATGATAAGATCGTAAAAATAACGGTACCTGAAACCGCAATAGCTCCTAAAGCATCTGATCCTAACAAATTACCAACCCATAGACTATCTATGAACTGATAAGACACCTGAAGCAAGTTCGTTAGTAGAACTGGCGTTGAAAAGAAAATGAGCTGCTTTAAGATTGAGCCTTCAGTAAAATTGTATTGCTTCATATAACTAAAACTCCTTTAGTGACTATAATAACTCCTATTCTTTTCTTTGCTTGTTCCATAGATTTTGCCTAAGAAAACTCGTCTTGCAACTAAAAAAGAATTAAAAATCATATGGGCACAAAAACTGATTAGTAAACTAACGACTCCAATGATAAGCGGATGCAAACTAATATTTTCACGCAAAATAATTTGAATTGGAACGTGTAAGAACATAATCGTTAAAGATGCTTGTCCAAGTTTCTCAAACACTGCGTCCAATATACTATTTTGAATAAGTTTACCGCCTTGTATCAATAGCAAAACAATAGCTATTGGCAATAAAAGATCAAGACCAAAATGATTATATATATTTACTTTTAAATCCAGCTCGTAGTTTAACAGCTTGCTGTAATCTAATAAAATGACTAAAAGAATAAACACGCTACAGACTAGCTGCGTAATTTTATTGAGCCCAGTAGTTAATCGTTCTTTAAAGAAATAGCCAATTGCATAATAAGTCATAGCCATTAGAACTGTATCCATACTCCAAGGCATAATAAATTGTGTGTGAATTTTTGAAACAGAATACAAATATGCCATTACATAGATGGTCATAAAAATAACTATTTTTATTAGCTTGGATTGTATAAAGAAAACCAAATAGCCGAATAAAATTTGTGTTAAAAGTAAGCATGGAACAAACCAAAAAACGCCGTAATAAAAACCTAGTGCTCTTCCTCCATATAGAAGGGATTCTAAAGTGGAAGGAATAGCCGCAAAGTCATTAGTCTTCCATGTAATATATCCTAGAATCAAAAGCCCAAATGATACGTATGGAACCATAAGGCTAATCGTTTTTTTGACAACCCACCTATTTAATGAATTAAGACTTTGTTTTTCAAAAAATAAATAGCCGCTAATCATAAAAAATAGCGGCATATGAAACCAAAATAGATAATGCTGCGCCAGTTCGTGTCCACTGTGACTTATAACGACAGCAGAAATGCCAACCCCCTTAAGGACGTCAACCCACCTCTTATGTTCTCTCATGTGAAGTACCCTTTCTTTTTAACTATAAAACTTATTGAACTACGAACAACAAGAAAAGTCAAAGCGTATCAACACCTTGACTTTTCTTGTTAGTTCATCCTTTATTCGTATACACGTTGCGAAGCTGATAGCCACATTGCGAGCAATGATAAATGACGTTTTGATTGGACTGTGCGGTTAACACAGATCCTAATTCGCTTGCAGACTGACATTTTGGACAGATTACAACCGGTTGCTTCATCATCTACACCTCCATTCTTATAATGGAGTGAGGAGAGAGATTTCATACGGTTAATATATATAGTCTTTTGCTAAATCAGACTGAATAACATCCTTATAAGCTAAGCCGTGATCGCTTAATAGCGCTTTTATTTTTTGAACAAAAGCAGGAGAACTCTTGGGTGATACGTATACCTCTGTAAGTAAATGAGCAAGGTCACAGCGTACAAGATTTCCGTGTAGATGCGAAAATGCAAAAGATCTTTCTTTTAAAGCGTCCATACGCGATTGCCATTCCCCAGCATAAATCTCTTCTTTAATAAATAGCTGCTGACTCTTCCATGCGTCAATACGACTTGCGATAATAAGCAGACGCAGTTCGTTTTCATAGCTGTACGATTTCCGCTTATAAAAAAGGGTATCAAAGATATTTTCACTCACTTGTTCTTTAGCAAAATCAATATACTGAACTTTACGTGCAAAAACTTTGTAACGCAAATCCTTAATGCTTCCTAATAATCGATCATATGTCGTACGAATGGCAATGCCATCTTGAGACTTTAAAAACAAATCCCACATGCCTGCTGATTCATGCTCATTTATATGCCAAGAGGACAATGCTGAAAATTCATAGATATTTTTAAGGTAGCTTTTTAAATCTTCAGTATTTGCAAACATGGATTTATTAACATCGCGCATATTCCACATCGTGTAGTTCGTAGAAAGTGGATCTAGAAACGCAGTAGGCTTTGTGAAAAATAGTGACTTTGTAGATAGCAAGGACTCAAAATGATCTGCATTCATATAGCGCCAAACAGTTGGATTGTCGTTAATCTTGTACTGTTCATCATAATAGTCGTAGCTTGATTCAAATCCCATCGCATGATGCGATGCTTTTTCTTTATAATCTAGATCCATTCATTTCACCTGCTTTACTATAATCATTCGTTATTTACATTATAGCACCATATCAGGATATTTTTTCAAAATTAAACAAAATTATAGGTGTCTCGACATAATAACATAGTCGACACCACCCTTTTGAAACGTTTCGTTAGAAGGAGTTAGCCCAAACCTTTTATAGTAATTAGCCTTATTCTTTCTGGCGTTACACCAAATTAATTTTGCATTCATCTCTTTTGCTTCATTTATAACGTAATTTAGTAAATACGTGCCATAGCCTTTTCCTTGACGGTTTGTATCAGTCGCAAATTTACGAAACTGAGCTCTATCACCTTGGACAAAAAGAGAAACTACTGAACAAAGCTCATTATGATCAAATAGGCCATAATGAATTCCTTCATGATCGTTGTCTATTTTCACATACTCGATATCCTTATCTGGCCACATAACGCGCTGTCTAAGTTCCCAGGTTTCTTCTTTTGAAATACGACAAATATCCACTTGCTTCCCAACCTTTCAAGATGAAAAAAAGTGCTTATAAAAGCACTTTTCACATAAACTATTTTAGGTGTTTTCTTTTAAGTTTAGCGAATATAACTACTAAGTACGTACACTACTCTTTTATCTTAGTAAGCCATAGTCGTTTTGACAATTAAGAATGAATAAAATGATAACTTGCCTTTTCGAGCGTTTCTTTAAACATCTTTAAATCCTCAGTTGTATAGATAGGCTGATTCTGTAGTTGTTCAGTGAAAAAGATGGACAGGTCATCTTTGGTAGAAAAGCAAAGTGAGTGACTTTGTGAGTAGTTTTTTACACTTGTATTATAATCACCGTTAAAATAAACGATTGGTGTTACCACAGGTATATCACGACGTAATTTTTGCAAGTAAGCCTTTAAACTAGCCGCGTGCTGGTGAACTTCTTTTCCAGGGTGGGGCTTACTTATTACTTTTATCTCACCTTCACTTGTTTTCGTAAATACAAAGGTTTGCTCTTCAGTGCGAGCTACCCGACTGGATAGTGAATCTACTAAGAATGATAGCTCATGCATCTGGTCTTTTCGAACGCCATAAAGAATATCTCCGCTCCAGTTCTTCACTTCAATTACATAAATCCCCGTTTTCATTAAAACAACATGATCAATTTGTCGAATAAATAGTTGTTCGTTCATGTAATAAGGCATAAAAACATTGCCCATAATGATCATGTCATCAGCTGTGATTTTATTTTTATGAATTAAGTTTGTTTGTAATGTTGTTAAGGTTTTATGAATAACGATTTCACCTTTATTTTTTGAAAAAGCTTCCAAGCTTTTTATATACTTCGTCGATTTAATTAGCTGAGCCGTATGCTTTTCTCGTAAATCTCTAATAATATTTTTATAATGCTCTTCTTTCTCTGTTAAGTCAGCTTGTTTCTTTTGTTTGTATTCTTCTTCACAAGCAGCAATTGAAACTGCCGCTTCTTTTTGTGCTAGCTCCAATTGAGTAACATACTTCTCTTCGACTTGTACATTTCGGCGATAAAGGTAAATACAAGTCGTTATTAACCCTAGAATTAAAATCGTGCCAATAATATAAACAATGTACATACCTCTCCTCCTTATATCTATTATAGAATTTTTTTCCGTCTATAAAAAGAGATTCAAAAAAAATGAACCTAAACACCTACTCTAAAGCGCTATTATAAGCGAAAAAGAGCTTAAAGATAAGCCCTTTTTCTGCTTTTTTATGAAGGAATCCTAATTTGTTGCCCAATTTGAAGCGCTGATGGGTCAATGCCCGGATTTACTGCTTGAATTTGTTGAACCGTTACGTTATACATCCCTGCGATTTTATACAGTGTATCTCCTGCTTTTACTATATATGTGCGCACAGGAACATAGATTTCTTGCCCAATTTGTAGAGTGGTTGGGTTAACGCCAGGATTGGCATTTTGCAGTGCTTCAACAGTAATGTTATACATAGTTGCAATTTTATAGAATGTATCCCCTGCTTGAATTGTATAAACTGTTGATTGGCGAACTGGTAAATTTAAATACACTGCAATTCCTCTTGCATATGCATTTGCCATTGCTTGTAAGAAGGCTTCGTTTTTTAGAAGGTTCGCATCCTTAGTCGTATCAATAAACGCAATTTCAGTTAAAACAGCTGGCATATTTGTTAATCGTAAAACCGCAAAGTTTGCCGCTTTTTTGCCTCGGTTTGTATGGTTGTATGCTGATAATACAGGAACTACCTGCTCATGAACGCGATTGCGATAGTTAATAGTTGCTGAGCTGACGGATCCATTATAAATGTAATCCTCATAACCTGTACCACCGCCAGCGTTTACGTGAATAGACATGAATACATCGGCTCCCCAAGCATTCGCTTTAGAAGCGCGTTCTGACAAACTTAAAAACGTATCCGTTGTACGCGTAGTTTGGAGCGTAAAATCAGCAAAGTTTGCGTTTAAAAAGCTAATCATGTATTGCTGAAGCTTTAAAACAAGATTTTTTTCTAATAAGCCATTACCGACTGCACCTGAGTCCGTGCCGCCATGGCCGGCATCAAGATAAATCTTTTTCATATGACTTGTCTCTCCCTTCTCTATTAGCTTATGAGAAATGGAAGATTTGGTAACGGATACAAGCCTATTGCTTATTGTATTTCTAAAGAAATATTAGCGCGTTTCTTTTTATGCTTATAATATTTATTGTATATAAAAAGGTGATACGAGAAGGTATTCTCGTATCACCTTTTTATTAATTGTTAAGTGAAATTGATTGTACAATATTTCCTCCACTTGGACCACCAATTACAAATTTTGCTTCATAAGCAATGGTTGTTTTAGCAGGCACTGAAAACGTATAGTATTGAATGTTACTACCTGGTGCTACTTGTGTGCTTCTCCACGTATTATCGCTACCTCGATATGCAATAAATGCATTTGAAGAAGGGTTTCCTTTATAGTTAGCTGATACAGTTCTTGCTCGCGTACCGTTGTTTGTAACGGACCCTTTGACTGTGTATACAACACCCCAGTTAGCTAGGTTTCCATACTTTCCTTCCCCATCTGATGGACGAAGAGCATCAACAGTTCCCCAACCTGGCATATTGAACGAAAGCATGTCATTTGTAATAGCATTTTGATTATTTACCGGACTAATGCTGCTAACCCATCCGTCTGCACGAACACTTGAACTTCCATATGTTCCTGTGCTGACGTTGTAATTTGGATATTGAACAGCTAGTACGCCTTGAGCATCGGAATCGCTAATTGTAAAATTGACGTTTGCTGCTGTCACTTCCGAATAAGGACTTATTCCTTTGTAAACACGCGCTTCATGCGTTCCATCACTCTCTATTCGCTGAATATAGCCCATATATGCTGTAGATCCGTCTAAAGCACTGAAATTCCGATATGCCGTATTGTTCATAATTACCTGTCCGCCTGAAATGGTAAAGTCAATAACGCCGCTAAAGAAACTGCCGTTTGTAACGGAGTTATCTTTACGCATAATCCACTGACTGCCTCCGGCTGGAACTGTGTAGGAAGTTCCTGTTGAAGAATACGTACTAAACATTTGTGCAAACGGTCGCCCTCCATACACGCTTGCCTCGTATCCACTACCATTTACAGTTACTGTTACTGGATAAGGGTTAGGATTATAAAGTTGAATACCAAATCCAATTGTAGATCCTGATCGATTAACATGTTCAAAGAAATTACGATATTTTCCTGGAGCTAAAGTATCTCGATAAATAGATTTGTCTCCTAGATTCCCATCCCCTAAATCTCCGTTGTAAATTTGCTCCGGGTTATTCACAAAGATTAACGACCGATCACCGTCCTTTGTGTAGCTAACCGTTGGTACAGTTGCTGCTTCTGTTGCTAAAGTAAACAATCCTGAAAATAAAAGTACTCCTACTAACATAATCGATGTAGCCACTCTTTTCACTTTCTGCACACCTCTCCAACAAAATAATCTAAAGCTCCTTACTTTTTATTCGAGAGGTAATCTTAAATTCCTTTACGGTTTTTAATTTCCAAGTTAAGTTCTTCATCAAAAAAAGAACATGGATCATTAGAGTTCTAATGATCCATGTTCTTTCACGACAAAATTTTCTCTACTTTGTCCTTAAGCGCCGCTATACACACTATCACACGTATTAGGCTGCGGCTCGTAGTAACAGTGGTTTTTATATTGACCTGCAAATGGCTGATCGTACCAAGTTGGAGGACATGGAGCGTATGGGTTGAAATACCAAAGCGCATATTTCGCAGGGTGCTCACGCCAAAAATCAAGCGTTTTCTTAGCTAATCTTTTCTCTGCACTTCTTGCTCGTTGATAAAAGACATTTCCTTTTTGAACAGCTTCAAAGGAATAGTTTCCTCCTTGCACTTGATAAATAACCTGCGGAATTGTTCGTAACCCTTTAAAGTCGATGCAATTTGCTTTTAGTCGGTTTACAATGACATTTCCAACGTACAACATCCCTTGTTGTCCTTCACCTTCTGCTTCTGCTCGCATCATTCTAGCCATTAATGCAACATCTGAATCCTTATACTGAACTCTTGGCATAGTCTCACCTCAATCTATAGTATGAAAAGTTACCAAAATTGATGTTAGCGGACAAGGAAATTGATTTATTTACAAAAAACCACCGTCAGAGTGAATAATTTGTCCGGTAATCCACGCTGCGTCATTACTAGCTAAAAAGACAATAAGTTTTGCCGCATCAGTAGGCACGCCAATCCGTCCCATTGGAAAGCGAGGTAGTAAAGTTCGCTTTAACTCTTCATTCATCCAGCCTGTATCGGTTGGGCCAGGATCTACAGCATTTACCGTAATATTTAAAGAAGCAAGTTCAATCGCGATTGATTTTGTAAATGTAGACACTGCACCTTTTGTTGCGATATATGCAAGGTTTCCTGGTTCAGGTGATTTATCTTGTCCGGATACCATATTAATGACTCGACCGCTATGTTGGCCGTCCAATCTCCGCGCAAATTCAGCGGTTAAAAGACAAGTGGCTCGCACGTTTACTGCATAGTGGTTATCAAGGACTTCTGCATTTAGATTCCGGAAGTCTACGTCAATGGAATGAGTGGCATTATTCACTAAAATAGACGGTGTCCCAAGTCGCTTTTGAACTTCGTCAAGAAGCTTTGCTGGTGCATCAGGTTTAGATAAATCAAGTGCCAGCGCTTCGCATCTTACGCCATATTTTTTAATTTCGGTTACTAACTCTTTTGACCAACTTGTATCTTCTTCTTCAAAATAGTCCATTTGTCGATCACAAGGAGACCAGTGAGTAAAGAAGATATCTGCCCCCACTTTGGCTAGCTCTATACAAATGGCTGAGCCTATCCCTTTGCTTCGACTTGCTCCTGTTATAACAGCAATTTTGTTTGTTAATCTAGACATATTTGCATCTCCTTACGGACGCGCCAACCAACGTACGATTGGAGATATGGACTAACAAAAAAAGCAGATGCTAATAGGCACCCGCTCTTTTGTCTTCTCATACATAAGCTTAGGCGTATCCTATAATGGTAACAATGAAAAACAACCCTTTCGTAAAAAAAGGGAATTTGTCTATTCATTTTGTTAATTAACCATTATTGAATGCCAGCCATCTGCATTATGCTCCTTCCATATATCTCCATGATAATTCCATCATAACCCAATATTTAGAAGAAGTAAATATCTTTTATTGCCCTAAGCGTCAAGCGCTCTTTCAAGAAGGGCTTTGTCTAAAAACGGACTTGCTTTCCCTACGCTGTATAGGTGAAGATCATGCATGGCTCTTGTGCAAGCTGTGTAAAAAGTACGGCGTAAACTTTCTTCAGCGTAGACTTTCTCTGATGCGTTGTAGATGATAACGGCATCAAATTCAATTCCTTTTGATAAGTACGCAGGAACCACTACTACTCCTTGCTCATACTCAAGAGAGTTGCTTTTTAACAACTTCAGATCTTTAATGCTAGCTAAAGATAAGTACGCAGATGCGCTTTCTTCTGCAGACTTGCAGATAATCGCAATACTGTGATAACCCTCACTCTTGAATTCATCAACCTTTGACGCAATTGCTTGGTGGAGTTCATCATAATCTGGCAGCTGTGTAAGAGCAGGGCGTTTCCCTTCACGCTCAAACGGAACAATGCCTTCTCCGTTAGGCACAAGCCTTCTTGTCAATTCAATGATTGGTTTTGTGGATCGATAACTTCTCGTAATGTTGATCAGTTCCGTTTGTTCTACGCCGTAGAGGTGCGTTAACATCTTAAAATCGGTATTTTCATCTGCATGAGCAAAAATAGCCTGGTTGAAATCACCAAGTACCGTCATTCGTGCAGCTGGAAATAAACGCTTCAAAAACTCAAACTGAAACGGAGAATAGTCCTGCGCTTCATCAATGACGATATGCTTAATAGCGCTATTTATTTGAAAGCCTTCAATAATTTCTTTTAAAAGTAAAAATGGCGTAGCATCTTCATAAAAAAGCTTATCTTTCTCTAATGCATCGACTGTAATTCCGCAAATGTCAGACCAGTCATCAGGCACCTTGCCTTTTAAGTGTTTCGTTATTTCAAGAGAATTTGTGAAAAGCTGTTTATATATTCCGATAAAATCAATAAACTGCAGCTCTTTAATTTTGCTTCGAAGCGGTTTTAGCTTTTGACGCACAATCAGCCTTGCAAGCGCTTGTGGCTCCATATCATAATCAGCGGTGTCTTCTCTCTTAAACCCGCGTTTTTTAGCTAAATACGCATGTGCTTTATGATAGTCTTCATTGCTTAGAAGCTCAATTTCGTCTTGAACCCACGGCTTTTTACTTTCTGTTTTTTGAAAGTCAGCTAACTTCTTCAATAACCAATCTCGTAACTTTTCAAGTCGGTTATGAAAACGGAGAGAGGTATCAAAGTTGTAAAATCGTTCTACTATTTCTCCTGCTGTTACAACAGCTTTTCCTCTAAACACCACGTCGTTAAACAGCATTCCTTCTGATTCAAGCGACTTTCTGTAAGTTTGAACAGCTTCAAAAAAGCGTGTAGATGCTTTGAAACGTATGCCTGCAAGCCTCGCTTGATAGAAAGATGTCTTCTTTGCTGTTAAAACGTATTCTAACTGTTCATAAGGCGTTTCTACTTGAAATGCTTTACTTAAGCGGTGATCTAAGTACTCTTGAAACGTTACTTGCTGCATATTTTCTTCTCCAAGCTCTGGTAGTACGTTTGAAACATAGCTACTGAACATAGAGTTAGGTGAAAATAGAATAATTTGATCTGCATTGATGTGATCTCGGTATTTATATAATAAATACGCAATTCGCTGCAGAGCTGCCGAGGTTTTTCCGCTTCCAGCTGCCCCATGAACAATCAATAACCTTCCTTTATCGTGACGAATAATTTTATTTTGTTCTTTTTGAATTGTCGCAACGATATTATGCATTTGCTTATCCGTACCTTTACCTAAAACCTGCTGTAAGATTTCATCTCCAATGGTCAAACTTGTATCAAACATGGATTGGATGATCCCGTTACGAATAAGATACTGCCATTTCTTTTCAAGCACACCTTGAATCATACCGCCTGGAGTCATGTAATGAGCCGGTCCAGGCTGATAATCATAATAGACGCTTGAAATAGGCGCTCGCCAATCGTAAACCAAAAAATCATCTCCAGTTTGATCATTAAGAGCAGCAATTCCAATATAAATGCTCTCAGGAGCTGAATCTCCTTCTTCTGTAAAATCAATACGGCCGAAGTAAGGGAGCTCTTTCATCCGATGCAACGTGGATAATCGCTTAGAGGAATGTTTATGTGTACTTTGAGTTACTGATAGCGCCTGAGCTTCTTGGCGTAACCCAATAATCGTTTCAAGATAATCATCAAACGTATCTGTGTTTACCTTAACCTCATCCCAAAAGTGCTTGCGGATATGAATGACTTCTTCTTTACGCTTTGTCGTCTCTTCTTCTAGCTTGTTTATTTCTGCGTTAATTCTTTTCATGATACCATCTACGCGTTTTTGTTCCTGCTGAAGTTCTGAACCCATCGCAAACACCCCTTAAAAAAATAGTTGACTAGCGCATCGATTTTATATTATAATTATAGTAGGAAATATTATAATTAATAACAGGTATAGATACGCATCTATACTAATTTATCATGAAATTGTTTTGTTTTCAAGATGTTCAGCAGAAATATAACTCAAAGGATGAAGGTGTTAAATACCTTTATCCTTTTTTTATGCTTTTTTGAGTTAAGCAGAAGCTGTAGTTGTTAAGAGGCTTTGCTATTACGCTTAATTGAAGTTCGTATAATCCCTCCCTGGGATACATTGTTAGTTGTTGGAATTTCTTCTTCCGCTGTTTGTTTATTTATGATAAAATTTACCAAATGTATATAATGATAATTTAGTAAACTTACAATGGAAAGGAGAACTAGATGAAGTTCATTCTCGTATTTGGACCCCAAGCAGTAGGGAAAATGACGGTAGGACAACAATTAGAAAGAAACACGGGACTGAAGCTGTTTCATAATCATATGACCATTGAACTTCTTGCTCCTTTGTTTCAATTCAACGAAGAAATGTGGAGATTAGTAGATTTGTTCCGTAAAGAAATCTTTGAATCGATTTCAAAAAGTGACGCAAAAGGTATAATCTTTACCTATGTATGGGCGTTTGATATGCAAAGCGATTGGAATTTTATCAGAGAAGTATGCGACATTTTTGAATCAAAAGGCGGTACGGTATATTTTGTGGAGCTAGAAGCGGATCTTAACGAAAGAATCGACCGAAACAAAACGCCAAACAGACTCCAGCATAAGCCAACAAAAAGAAATGTAGAGTGGTCAGAGCAAGAACTCAAAGAAACGATGAACAAACACCGATTAAATTCCAAAACTGGAGAAATACAGCGAGAAAACTATGTACGGATCAACAATACAAATTTAAGCGCTGAGGAAGTAGCTCAATTAATTCAAGAAAAATTTCAATTGTACTGAAGGAGAAATGAATGATTTATAACATTCTATTAGCTCTTGCATCATTAATATTTGTTGTTAATTTTTTTATTGCACCTACCTTCTTTCATATGGAGGTTGATGACTCAGGAACTTTTGTAGGTTTAATGCTGTTAATCATTGTGCTGAAACATTTATTGGATAAAAAAGACGCTTGAAGTAGCGTCTTTTTTTTCTGTATTTTTATAATAGACTAATCAAATATCTCCCATAAAGATTCATCGACTAAAAAGAAACCTTCATGTGAACATACAGCAAGCATGCATGTATCATCTCTATAAAACTGCAGGTCTTCTGGGAGGTCAGGACTAATCCAGTTAAAAAGCGAGTTGCTATATTCTTTTAAAAACTGCTTAGTAGCATTATTGAAATGATAATAAAAAACGTATGCTGAACCCTCTGACAACTTTGTGGTCTCCCATTCCTGCTGAATCTTTCTTTCTATGAAGTGCTCGGCAATGCCTTCTGTTAAATTGTTTATATAGGCCAACCACTCTTCTTCATACTCTATCAACTGCCTATTTTCAACAAAAGCAAACCGATCGCAATGTCTTAGTAATAAGTCAATTAATGCTTTGTACTTTTTCCCCTTAACATCTTCTGTAATCATCAGCATAAGGACCCCTCCTACTTGTTACCTTCTATACGCTAAAAATATCACTTCGTATGATTGAGTTTCAGATACCTAGCGTTTTTCTTATCTTCAATCGCTGTGTTGGCTTGACCATAAACATCAGTACTAATAAGATTCCATTTGACCTTTATCTAAATTTCAAAATATCCTCTAAATTTATCGTTTTTTCTTTCTCCTCTTTGTTTATCGTTTTCCATTTAGCATTCACCTCGACAGATTTGAATGCTGCTTTTTCTGGTCCTTCTAATAAAAAAGTAAAAGAAAATTTACGAAAATCTTCTTTTGAAGCATCATTTAAACCGGTTGTCCCTATATGACTAAATTTTTCATCTGATAAGCTATTTATTTCTGAATGAACTTCCATCTCTGTTTCTAGATTATTTGTTGCTACACTGCAAGCACCTAGGATAAGTAATATACATAGAGACGCTACGGAGAACATTGTTCTAATTTTCATCATTTGTTCTCTTTCTAAATTCCCAACTTATTTTTAATGACCTTTGCATAAACACACGTATCTCTTATCTCTGATCCATCAACTGCCATGGCACTATTCTCAAGAATCCCTTCTAGGTTAAACCCTACTCTTTCCGCTACTGCCCGGCTTTTTTTATTTCTAGCGTCACATCTAATTTCTAGCCTTTTTGCATGTAGCTCTTTAAACGCAAAGGAAGCAATTCCTTCAACTGCTTCTGTCATATATCCTTTTCCACTAAAGCGAGAATCGAGCCAATAGCCAATTTCAAATTTTGGTATATCCCAATTAATACGGTGCAATCCTGATGAAGCAATAAGCTCATCTGTGTCTTTTAAGAAAACTAGAAGCTGTAAATTCGTTCTTTGTAGAAACTCTGCGTGAGACTTTCGAATATGTGCTTCTGCTTCTTCAACCGTTTATTTTTCTTTAGCAAACGGTAGCCATGGTTTAAAGTCTTCGATTGATGAGTTTACCGCTTCAGCCATGAGTTTCCCATCTCCAGGAAGCGGCATTCTAATGAAAAGTCTTTCTGTATAGAATTCGGTTGGAAAATCAAATAAAACTGAATTCACTTTAATCACTTCCTTGGTTATAAAATAAAATTCTTTGATTTAATTCAATTTCTTTATCAGTTTGGCTAGCATTAGCAAGCTGAACTTTATATTCGTTAAAGAAGAAAATAATTTAACAAACAGCTGCTCTTATCCTAAAAAGAAAGCTTGCTAACCATTTTGGGAAGCTTTCTTTTAGGTAATGAGGTTAACTTTATTTATTGCTTTTGCTAAGTTACTCACTTACTATCGCCATCTTTATTCTCTTCTGCTATTTCTTCTTTTTCTTCATGAAATTCTTCCGTTGTCTGAGCTGATATATAGTCGAATGGAGTATAGTAATTGTTTGGGAATTTTCTTATAATCAATGTCTTGCCAACTACAATGACAATAGGGACAACTGTAAGTGCACCAATTAGTAACAGTGTTATATATAGTAAAATCAGACTCCTCTTCCTCCTTTCCCTTCAAAATTTTTATTGAAGGCTGTGTAAATTAAGCAAGTTTACGATGTGTTCATGCTTTTTAGATATATCTAATGATGTCTTAACGTCATCTTTTCATCATCAAGCAGAGCTGACTCATGAAGGCTTGTCCACCCTCCACTTTGTTGAGCATTAACGTCTGCACCCTTTCATGGTGGCGTCTGTTATAAGTTCAATATTTGCCAATTTAATTACCTCTATAATTGAAAACAGTATTTTTTACCATATTATAACATATTTTGTTTGTTTATTTTGTATAAAATCAAAGCGGTAAGGTAACATTGATAGAAATCAAAGAAAATTCACCTATAAGTTAGTTGACTCTATAAAAGTTTCATGTTAATTTGTATATGCAAATGATTGAAAGGGTTGATCCATGATGCACGAAGAAGAAGAAGTACTTATACATTGTTTGTACTTTACCGCAAGCAGATTTGCTCGTAATATTACAAAATTAGCTGAGGATACGTTTAATTTTGATGGAATTGCTCCTTCACACCTTTATATGATTATGACTGTAAAGTTTCATCCTGGTATTACTCAGAAAGAGCTGTGCTATAAATTGTCAATTGCTCCTTCAACAAGCACACGCTTTATTGATAAACTTGAAAAGCAAAAGCTTGTCACTAGAAAAGCTGAAGGAAAACAGACGTTTATTTCTTTAACAGATAAAGGCGAAAAGCTGTACGTCGAATTTCGAAAAGCACTAAAACAATTATTTAGTAGCTATTCTGAAGTCTTAGGTAAAGAATTCAGCGAAGACTTAAGTAAAACTCTTCATGAGGCAAGTAATAAGCTAGAAAGTAAATCGTAATTTTTTTACCCTTTCATTTGCATATACAAATAAAGTGATAAGGAGGTTGTAAACTATGTTTGAAAAAGTATTATTAATTGTAGGTGCTGGGCCAGGAATTAGCCTAACAGCCGCCAAGAAATTTGGGGAAAAAGGCTTTAAAGTTGCCTTAATTTCTCGAAGTAACCAATCACTACAAGAGTATGTGAACGAATTAAAAAATCATGGCATTACTGCTCAAGGTTTCCCTGGAGATGCGTCTTCAGAAGAATCGTTAAAAGCAGCTATTAAACAAGTACTTACTACTTTTGGAAACGTAGATGTTTTATTATACAATGCTGCTGCTGGACAGCCTGGCGTACCAACAACTCTTAGTACAAACCAGCTAATAGAAGATTTTAAAGTGAGCGTAGCTGGAGCTCTAACTAGTGTTAAAGAAGTTCTTCCGTTGATGGAGAGCGGTGCTATCATATTAACTGGTGGCGGATTAGCTTTAGAACCCTATGCAGGGTATGCTTCATTAGCAATTGGAAAAGCGGGTATTCGCAACTTAGCCTATAGCCTTCATCAAGAGTTACAACCAAAGAGTATATATGTTGGAACGCTTACAATCAAAGGTTTTGTTCAAGAAGGAACATATTTCTCTCCTGAGAATATCGCCCAGGCTTTTTACGAAATGTATGAGAAACAAGATCAAGTTGAAGTTGTTTACGAAGAGAAATAATTTTTTTGTGTTTTAATTTGTATATACAAATATTAAAGGAGCTGCACATAATGAAAAAAACATTAGTTATTTTAGCACACCCTAATCTAAAGGATTCTATTATTAATAAAGCGTGGAAAAATCGTCTTGTAAAAGAATCAAATATAACAATTCATGACTTGTATGAAAAATACCCTGATGGTCACATTGATGTTGCCTATGAGCAACAACTACTTTTAAATCATGAAAAAATCGTTTTCCAATTTCCTTTCTACTGGTACAGCAGCCCTTCACGATTAAAAGAATGGCAAGATGTAGTTCTAACTTATGGCTGGGCATATGGTTCTGAAGGAACAAAGCTACACGGAAAAGAATTTATGTTAGCTATTTCAACAGGCGGTCCAGAGGAAGCTTATCAAGCTGGAGGATATAACGCATATAGTATGAGTGAATTAACAAAGCCATTCCAAGCAATGGCTAATCTAACAGGAATGAAATTTTTGCCTACGTTTACTATTCATGGCGTACGGGTACTAACAGAAGAGGAAGTGCAAGAGAGCGCAGAGAAGTTTGTGCGTCATTTACAGTGATTCACAAAAATTAACTCACTATATCAATAAGATGATTTTATGTATTCTTAAAACAATAAATCATCTATTAGCTGGGATAGTTCTACGCTTTAGGTTCTTGTTATAAAAAACACCTCTTCATATTGAGTATAATTACATGTTTTAACTGCTGGTAGCTAAATATTCCTTGTGAACATAGATACACTAAAAAAGGTATTTTTCGCTATAGTAATATGATAAGATGAAACAAGCACAAAGGGATTTGTTTTAAAATTTAATAACGTGAAACCTGCATGTACACTAAATTTAAAAGCAGAAAAAGCCTTTAAATCAAAGGCTTTTTCTGCTTTATAAGAAAATAGCTATTTTTTTGTCTATAAAATGAAAAGTTGATGATAGTCATCACTTGCATAAGGAGATAGTAAACGATGCATAGAAATAATAAATTGTACGATTTTTTAGTTAAACGAACATGGTCTTTGACTGAAAAATGGTATGAATCCTTAGATAAAGAAAATTCATTAGGTGTATATGCTTCAAATGACCCACTCGTGATTGACCAAGTAAAACAGCAAAATCATGAGTTTCACACTCGCTTTTGTAAAATCTTTGATAATAATGAATCAAGTGAACAATTTTCTATCCACTTCGATGAATGGATTAGTGCAATTTCAAAAGACGAAGAACATTTAAATACCCCAATCGACCTCATTTTACATGAATTTTTTGTTACGCAAAATCAGTATTTGGACCTGATTGAAGAATTCATTCGGACAAGCAGTGAAAGCTATTCACAAGAAACAATCAACAGGTGGAATCGTGTTATTATTAAAAATTTCAATTACGTTATGACTGTATTCACTAGGGAGTACCATGCACATTCCCAAATACGCTTGAAGGCTCAGCAAGAATTAATTATAGAATTGAGCTCACCTATCATTTCATTAAGCTCAAGCTTAGCTCTACTCCCTATTGTAGGTGAGATTGATACCGGCCGCGCTAAGTTTATCCTTGAAAATACTTTAAACCAGTGTGTAGATAAGGGGATTCGTCACCTTTTACTTGATTTATCCGGAGTAGTCGTTATTGATACAATGGTTGCTCATCAAATCTTCCAATTAGTTGAATCATTAAGCTTAATTGGTGTAAAAGCAACATTATCAGGCATTCGACCTGAAATTGCACAAACAGCTATTCAAATCGGAATTGATTTCAGTAAAGTGTCCATTGTATCTAGTCTAGAACAAGCAATTGCGGCATCCAGAACATATTAATCTATAAACTTGTATTGCTACTATACTTGTCCAGAAAAGGTTGAATCTTTTCTGGATGACATTATTAATCAGTTTTCATTGGGGTCTACTATTTCTTTAAAATCGATATCCCCCGCAAGAAAGAAAAAGGTAAAATAAAGCCTCAAGGAAGCTTTATTTTACCTTTTTCTGTTAGGACGAGACGTTCATTTGCTCCTTTTATTAGTTAGTTTTGTAACTCTAATAAACTCATCTTTATCCAAAAACTTGAATGTGGCCGTTTAGTTTGGATTCTTTAATGTTAGTTCCTTTCACCCACTCTTCAAAATTTATGGTTAAGTCTTTATTTCCTTGAGCCACATCCGTAGTAAGAGTTTTTTCTTCAAATGAATAAGCAAAGGTATGCAGGGTTCCAAAAAGATTATCGTAATCTGTAAAAAATAATGGTGAGTTTTTATCACTAAACTTATGAAATGCCTCTTTCATACTAAGATTTTGACTCTTTAAGCTGTAAATGTACTCGTTACGGTTTAAAGAACCTTCAATATTTGCCCTATTTTTCTTCTTCATATCAGGATTTTGAAAATGATTTACACATGAAATAAAGCTAGACTCTCTACGGACCAACACTTTTTCTGGACTCACTTCAACTGCTGCATAACTTCCATAAGAATCACCAAGAGAAAAGTTATAGCATGCAGCATGAGGGATTTCTTTGAGTAAATCAATAGCTTCTTCTGTGCATGTACAAGTATCCAACACCATCCTAACACTAGTCCAAGCAGCTATACCTTCCTGGTATTCCTCGTTATTTACAAAATGGAGTCCAATAGCTAATCCACTTTCGTTTACTCCATCATGTCTGCCAATGACTTGTAAACTATAACCACAAGAGGCCAAAACATTTTTTGAACTCAACAATAATAAGAGACCATCATAAATTTCTGGTGAAAAATCATAATTCCTCACATAATATTGATGATCAACGAATGTTGAACAACCCATATTAGTTAATTTAGGTACATCATAGCCACTAAACATAGCAGCCACCTTCTTGTATGGAAGTTGTAAACCTTCAGATAAACCCTGTAATTCTTCAAGTAAGTTAGGAGATACCCAAGAAAATACGTCATGAAGATGATTCATATTAATTTCTGGTTTAGTTAGAGTACTAAATACAGTAAGTAAAGTCTTATCTTTTAAATATTTTCCAAGATTATAACCTATTTTGTAAGGAGTGGTTCTTAATTGAATAATATCAACTTCAAAATTAGACAACATTCTCACCCTTCCTGCAAATTCTATTATTATATATTTTGAAATTATAACATAAAAAGGATAGATTTAACTTTGTATAGAGTATACAAAGTTACCTATCATAATTACGATTCTAATTATAAAAAAGGATCTAATCATATAATGTTAGATGCTTTTTTATAACCTCGTGAACCTTAGTTCAGTTCACGATTATATTTTTTTATCTAAGATCAATCCCAAAAGTTAAACATAACTTTTTCAACAGTAAAAAGTAGGTTGAGGTAATTTATTAATGTATATACCATACAATTTCAGTTCGCGTAATAATTAACTATAGAAAGGATTTTTACTTTGCTTTTAAATCAAACTTATCCTCTTTACCATTCCACTTTATTGTCACATGATAAGGAACTTTACTGCTTTGAGTGGCACACCCACTACAGTTACTACTTAAATTAATTTTTCCGTCTGTCTCATTATCTGTACCTTCTAGTTTTCCTGTTTCCCCTTCAACAACATAAGAAACCTTTCCTAATTTATCTTTATCTCTTCCTTTATAGATGATACTGCCCTGCCCGTTTTCAGTATTCTCTCCTTTATTTAAAAGGTATAAAGCTTTCCAGTGTTCTCCTTCCCCTTCAAAACGAAGACTTTCATCCTTACTGCTGCAACTAGATAATACTAATAAAAGAATAGTTATAAATCCCAAAAGCAAAAAATTCTTTTTCAACTTGAAATTCCCCTCCCAAAGATCTACGTGTCAAAAACTTCGTTTATTATAACTTTAAATTTAGGTTTAAACGTTATTTCCATAATCATTATAAAGCGGTCTCTATCTTCGTCTATGAATAAACGAATGGCTTTACTTTCTTTACTATCGTTTATAATTTCAATTTTGGTAACAGTTTCAAATCTATAATAAAAGACTTCATCATCTTCTAAATCTGTTACTGAAAGGGAGAATGAATGATAGAAAGGGGAAAGATTTACTTTGAATCGGTTTGTTTTGTTCACAAAAACAAAGGTAGACTCGTCGTACCAAAAATCTTCGTTCGGGTCCTTTTTTACTGGCATACACTCAAATAATGAAATAAAATCTAATTCTTCAGGGCAATCTTGCATTTAGTTTCTCCTTATCTCAATCTATCTATTTAACTTGCTTTTCCACTCTTTAAAACGTTCATTAAGCTTGTTTTTTACGGTATTGTAATTATCAAACGTATCATGTACCTCGTAAAGAGAACTAATATCAGGAAACAACTCTGCATAATCTTCAAAATATGTTCCTGAATCATAATACTCTTTTGTGAAAGCATTTCCTTCTGTATTTAGCATGTCACTTGCTAGTACCCCATCCCAATTCATATATATTTCCGTTCCCGATAGCAGACCTTGGTAAAACTTCGCTATTTCATTAGAAGACGCTTGTTGAAACTCTTTACTATACAGGTTGTTATCTATAACCCAACCTAAATACATTCCTGTATGTACAAACCCTTGATCTTCATCCAACTCTTCTGGAAAATCCCCTTCATAATGCCATTTTGCTTTATCGTAAACCGTCGTCATAATTTCCCCCTCTTTCTTACCTTTATCTGTAAGGTTTCGTTTTCGACACCCTTGAAAATAAAACCTGCAAATATCCTTATCACAAACTAAAACTTACTATCTACCCAATGCCCATCCGCTACTTTTTAAAGATAAAGATTGGCTGAAACATTAACGTTATAAACTGTATAAAATAGAAGTTAATTATCTACCTCATTCGCATTAAATGTATCTTTTTTAACATTCAATATATGACCACTAATATTAACTGTTTGATTATCTACCCATGTGACTTCAGCTGTTTCTTGAGGATAGTTCCAATAAATATTTTTCTTTTTATTAAAGACCTTGTTTGTATCAGTTAATTCTCCTCTAATAGCAAAAGGCATAGTAGCTCCACCACTCGAGCGATAAATCTTTACTACATATTCGCCGTTAGGAGAGGTACTTTGAGAAACATATTCTCCTTTTGGAACAAATTGCAGGCGACTAGGTGCAAAAAGAAACCACCAAATAAACCCTACAGCTAGAAAAATACTGATTGAAGCAAAAGCCAATATGTATCGTTTCTTCAATTTCTTCTCCTCTTTTCTAGTGTTATTTAATACATGTTTAGTAAACACCTTAATACCTAGCAAACTCACCAAAAGCGGATTCGAATTCTTCTCGTAATTGAATGATAACTTCTATGGAAGAACCAGTATTATTTTCTTCACTCGGTTGTTTAGGTGTTTTCCCTTCATACCATTTCTTTTCATTATCAGCGGTTGTTACACCTTTTTCTTCCCATTTAAAGTATATCGCTACCCCTTCTAACGGTGGATTGCTAGTATAATAATTAACCAATTCTTTTTCGCTGAGTTCAGAAGAAAGTTTTTTATAAGCAACCACTGTTGGTCGTCCCCCGCTTCCCCAAGGTCCTCCACCATAGAAAACACCATAATTAAAGTTCTGATCAATGACAGTTGTTTTAGGTGGGAGCTGAATCGCGTAAAATTCTTCAGCAAAAGCTTTAGCTGTTCGTTTGTCATGACTTAAAAAATGTATAGTTCCCCAAGAGATTGTAATGATTAGAGCAGAGATTAATAAAAGTTTATAGTTGTTTCTCAAGTGCCATTTCTCCTTTTAGATAACCATCGCACAAAGAAACCTTTCTCATGACAAGAAAGGTTTTTATTTTTAATCCGCTTTTTTAATTATTAATACTTCTGTTGCAGCAGGGACAAACCGAAACGGTGTATTAATCGTTTTTACAGATAAACTCTCTCTGCTTAACGTATCTAGTAGCTTATTTAAATAAGGGTAGCGTTCACCTCTAAAATTCACTAGAGGATAGATTCGTATTTCTCCACCTTTTTTAGTAACTCGAATTAGTTCTTGAATGGCCTGTAAATGAAAATTGAAATCAAATTGCTCTTCATACAAAAATAAAAAGTGATTACATAAAACAAGAGAAAACGTTTCGTTGTTAAACGGTAGGTCTGGTAATGCTCCGTATACAAATCGTTTATTGGCTTCTTTTTCTTGATACTGATTGAGAAAAAGATCCAATGAATGCTTTCTAATCTCGATATGCTTTGCTAAGCTTCCATATGATTCCCAAGAGAAACTTGAGAGACTTTTGTTTAGCTTTTCACTAGCTTCTTGCATTTCCTTTTGCCCTTTACACATCATCTCTTCAAAAGATAGGTTGTACAAAGGATCAACAGCAAAAGCATCATATCCCTGTTCGTTCGCTTTAGTGCTGAAAGAAGACGCTCCTCCTGCAACATCTAGAATTGGCCCTTTCCCTAAAAGGCTCTTATCTAACATAAACATCTCTTCATACTCTTTGTAGGATCTGCACGTCATAGCAACTCCTACTTGTTCGTAGAACGTCTCTGTACTCATCTCGTCTCATCTCTCCTCAACTAATATCGTAAAATATTATAATGTTAATTTTATCCTTTTTTAGTATTAATCGCAATAAACAAGCTCTAAATCACTTTAAAAATTTAATAAAAAAAAGCCTTTTATAAGATAAAGGCTCATCGACTCTCATTATTAAGGATGTATGGCTTGTTTAGTTGCTCGATTATCTTTAACGACGCTTTCTAAAGCAGACATGATGATGGAATTTCCTACAACTCCTACATAGTGGGCGCCTTTTTTATATGACTCCTGGATTCCGTTAACGTCACTAGCTACCGTTCCAATAATCATATCTGTCTTCAATGCTTTTCTATATAGTAATGATAAAACTTTTTGAACTTCCGGATGCTGCGCTCCTTCTTTTTTATACCCCATATCAACTGATAAATCGGTAGTACCGATAAAAATGCCATCAATACCTTCAACATTGGCAATTTCATTCAAGTTTCTCACAGCTTCCATCGTTTCAATATGTGCCAACACGATAATATTCTGATCAGAGTCGTTTAAAAATGATTCACCTGCATCTTTTCCATAGCGAGCTGCTCGATGTGAGTAAGCTACTCCTCTCTTGCCTAAAGGAGAGAATTTCGCTTTTTTAACGACCTCAAGAGCATCTGCTTGCGAATTAACCATAGGTATTTGTATGCCCATTGCGCCTCTATCTAATGCTTTTTGAATACTAGATTGGTCATAAGAAACTCGCACAATCGGAACTACGCCCACTCCTTCTGCTGTTCTAATCATATTTTCTAATTCTGAATGACTAAATGCCCCGTGCTCTTCATCAATAATGACAAAATCAAAGCCAGCATAACCAATCATCTCAATAAGATTAGGTGAATAAAAGCTAATAAAGCTTCCCAGCACTTTTTCTCCTTTTTTAAGCTTTTCCTTTACATGATTAATCAACATAAACTCTCCTTTCACTATAGAGTTAACCAATTATATAGAGCACCTGTAGTAGCTACAGGTTGCTCTATACTGCTTAAGTGCGCGCAGTTGTCTAAAATAATAAGGTGGGAATGTTTGATAGATGCCGCCATCTCTTCATGAAGAGGTGGCGGGCAAACTTTATCTTCTTTCCCAACTAAAAGCAGTGTTGGCACATTGATAGCCTTCAAGCTTTCACGAGCATCCTGTCTTGTTGAGACTGCTTGTAATTGCTGTATATACGCGGTGGGCCCAATCTTATTTGCCATGTCACGAATAGTAGAGGTTAGTGGATAATCACTTTGTCTACTAGGATGAATTAAGTTAGGAAGCAATTTATGTTCCACAATATCCTCAAACTGACCCTTCTTAACCATGTTAATAAGCTCATCCCACTGCGTTAACTGGTCTGGTCTAGGTCCGTACGGATTTGAATTTAAAAAAGCTAACCTCGTTACTCTTTCTGGAGCTTGACGCGCAACTTCCATTGCAACGATTCCACCTAAAGATAACCCTGCAAGCGCAAAGTTTTCAGGTGCATCTTTAAGTAATAGCTGTGCCATGCATTCAATGGAATTTCCTTGGTTTGGTATAAATACGTTAGGATTTGCTACATGACTTAGATTTTTCAGCTGATGGCTCCATAATCGTTCATCACACAGAGTACCTGGTATTAATAAAAGATGTTCTTTCATCTTTTATCACTTTTCTCCAGAACGGAGCTTTTCTGCCATTTTCTTTTCTAGTTCTCTGAAGTTGTCAGGTTTAATCATCTTGCCTAACTCATCTGCATAAAAGCCGTGCTCTGCAGCTTTCTTTATAACTTGAGGAGACCAGTATGGATCTTTTCCATTAAACACTTCATGTTGTTCAAGTACCGCAAAAATCCAAGCATCCTGGTCACTAATGTTTTCAAACCCTCTCCATAGACCAGGAGGTAGTGAAATTAAGTCCCATTCCTCAATGATTGTTTCACCTTCAATTTCATCTTCACTGTTTCCCCAATAAAAACGCCATTTTCCGGAAAGAGGAAGAAACGCTTCGATGTAGTCGTGTGTATGATAAGCCGGACCATTTCCAGGAGGTGCTTTTACCATTCCAATTTGAAACCCATGTGGCTCAGTGATTTCAGGAGAATAATCATCGTTTTCACTTGCTGTATCTCCAATAAGAGCATAATTCAGTCGTTGATGGCCAGGGATAATACTGTCAATAAACATTAGAGGAATCGACTTTGACTTTAAATCATCAAAGCGAACAATCCAGTTTTCCTCCATTTTTTCACTTGAGATATGGCGTTTGATTTTAGGTTGTTGTGTTGGCATAAAGAAACTTCCTTTCCATAAATTAATTTAATTGATAGATAAATAAGGCTTATGCTTATAGTTTGAAATTAACTAGTTTTAACTCTGTCATTTCGTCAATTGAATATTTAATGCCTTCACGTCCTGTGCCGCTATTTTTCACTCCTCCATAAGGCATTTGATCAACTCGGTACGTAGGAATATCATTTATCATAACGCCTCCAACTTGAAGGTTTTCTGTGGCATAAAAAGCTTTGCGAATAGACGTTGTATAAACACCGGCTTGCAATCCATATTCTGAGTTGTTTACTAACGTAATTGCTTCTTCTAACTGTTCATAAGGTGTGATGGTAACAATAGGAGCAAAAGCTTCTTTACAATTTAAAGGTAAAGTTTGCTTTGCTTCTGTAATGACGGTAGGTTGTAAAATAGCACCTTCACGTTGACCCCCGCATACAACTTTCGCCCCTGCTTCTACCGCTTCGTGAATCCACTTTTCTACTCTTTCCGCTTCCGATATATTTATCATTGAAGAGAGGTCAGTGCTTTCTAAAAGAGGATCGGCTATAATAAGGCGCTTTGCTTTTTCAATAAACTTTTCAAGGAAGAGATGATAAAGCTCTTTTTGGACGTAAATTCTTTGCACGGAGATACAAACTTGGCCTGCATAGCTAAAGGCTCCTTGTATACAACGCTCTACAACATCACCAAGATTTTCAACGCTATCAACAATAACAGCTGAATTTGAACCTAACTCAAGGGTTACTTTCTTTAATCCTGATTGCCTTTTGATATCTAGACCTACTTCTAAGCTTCCTGTAAAAGTTATCATTTTAATCCTTGAATCCTTAACCAATTGGTTACCAATAACGCTTCCTTTACCAGTAACTACATTTAATGCTCCTGCGGGTAAACCAGCTTCTTCAAAAGCTCGGGCCGTAAATAGAGCACTTAAAGGTGTTTGGGTGGCAGGTTTAAGAATGACAGAATTACCTGCAGCAAAAGCCGGTCCTAACTTATGCGCAACAAGGTTAAATGGAAAGTTAAACGGCGTAATGGCTGCGATAGTTCCTAAAGGTTCACGAACGGTAAAAGCTAACCTGCCTTTACCGTTTTTGGCAGCATCCATTGGAATAATTTCTCCATGGATACGTTTCGCTTCTTCACTAGCAAACTTATACGTCTCAATGGTTCTTGATATTTCAGCGCGGGCATCCTTGATAGGCTTAGCACATTCTAATGCAAGAATTTCTGCTGCCTGTTCAGCTTTTTCTTTAAAAATAGCTGACACTCTTTCTAGGATTTCAGATCGTTCTAGAGAAGTTAATTGTCGCAGTTGTTCTGCACCTTTATGAGCGCTTTTTATTGCAGCTTCTACGTCAGTTTCATTTGCTAAAGAAACTTTAGCAATTACTCTTTTGCTGTAGGGAGATGTTAAGTCATAGAAGTCACTGCCGGCTTTCCATTTACCATTAATAAACAGCTGTTGTGCGACTTCATGTTTCAACATAGCGTTTCACCTCCTTTCAGTACACCTTGAAATGCCTTTCTATAAATCTCTAAAATACTTTTTTCATTGAGTTGATACGGTGTATTAACTAGTAAGCGATCAATCTGTGAGGCTTGCTTTGCAAGGACTGGTAAATCGTCTTCTTTTATTCCAAGTTCAGCTAGCGAAGTCGGTAATTCAAGGGTGGTTAATAAGTCGTAAAGGTAGTGTACGACTGCTTTGAGTGCATCGTGAGGTCTTGTTGTATAATCTCCAAGTTCGAGGTACATTGCTACTTCTGCCATTTCTTCAGTACATGTTCTTCCAACCTGTTCAAAAACAAAAGGTAAAAGCAGCGCATTAGCAATTCCATGTTCAATATGATATTTGCCTCCAAGAGGATACGCTAGAGCATGAACAGCTCCTACGCCAGCATTAGCTAATGAAACGCCTGCAAGAACACTTACCCAGCTCATTCCAATACGACTTTCTATATTCTGACCATTATGAACTGCTTTGGTGATATTGGAACTAAATAATTTCATTGCTTTTTCGGCATACATTTTCGTTAACGGTGTAGCATTCACTGAGACATAGGACTCAATAGCATGTGTAAAAGCGTCTACTCCAGAAGCGGCAGTTACTCGTGGTGGGCATGAACGCGTGAGGTAAGGATCGATTATTGCTAGATCAGGAAGAAGATATTTACTGACAATACCTCTTTTAATCTCTTGCTCTTCGTCTCCAAAAATAGCATTCATTGTTACTTCTGATCCAGTTCCTGAGGTGGTGGGAAGCAGAATACATTTAATACTTCTAGATGAAATAGTTTCTTCTCCACTTAAGTAGGGAGCTATATACTCCTTATCTGCAAGTGCCGCCGTAGCTTTAGCGACATCAAGCGCACTCCCACCACCAATTCCAATTATTACTTCACTTTCTACTTCTTTCATAAAACCTATTGCTCTTTTTAACAATGTAAATGTTGGTTCACCTTCAATTTCTGTAAAGGTCGTTGCCTGTACCCCCGCTGATTCAACTAGCTCAAGGACATGTTGAACCATGCCAACGCGCTCTATCCCTTTATCGCTTATAATGACAGCTTTTTTCACACGCAACTTTTTCAACTCTTCAGGTAACGAATAAACTGAATCAAGTCCAAATCGAAGGTTTTCTATGCTTAAAAAATTAGAGTACGTAGTAGGTAAAGCTCGATTTATATTTTTAACAGTTAAAGTCATCATATTTCCTCCTTTTTGAATGCGCATTCAAAAAATATTTTAGTTAGACGCGCTCTTCTATATTTGTTGCTGCTACTTCAGATTTTTTTTGGGAATGAATTTGAGTTAATACGTCCAATCCATCAAATGTAATCCATTCTTCTACTATCTTTTCATTTCGCACTTTGATATGTGTAATGCCCAAAATTTCTACTGTGTTTCCACTTGGTTTTCCAAAGTATCCGATTCCTTCGTGCAGCCCTTGTAACCGCCATCTAACGGCAACTTCCCATTCATCTTTTACTATTCCTTCGTTACATGTTACACGGTCGATTAGAAATTTCGCATTTGGAAAAGAAGCAAATAAACTTACCAACATTCCTTGCATTTGATTAATACCAATTAAATCCTTATTGCATATATAATGGCTTACTGCGTTATCAGCATAAAAATCTTTTAAATGATTGAATAACTTCCATTCCCACACTAAGTTATACATCTTCAAAATGAAATCTCCAATTTCAAATTTTGTTGATTGTGGAGAATAAACAGAAGGAACTCTTTGTCCTTCCATGGTTTGACTTAAACCAAAATCAGATTGAAATGGGGGTCTCTTATTTGGCATCTTCTTAGCAATTTCTATTGGATCAAAACCTAGTTGCTGTACAAGGTGAAGATTATCTCTTACAAGCCATTCTTCAACAATTCTGTTAGAGTGAACAAAGCAATCTACTATAGTTCTAAAATAAACTTTCTTCCCCGTAGCAGGTCCAAAACTCGATTCTCCCAAATTCGTTGCATTGGAAGAAATACGGTGAGAAGATAAAAATCCCTCTTGGTCATTTCCAGACCATATAACGTTTTCACCAATTAACTTCCGATCTGGAAAAGCATGTAATGTTTGAAGCGTTCCTGATACTACTTCGTTAATGCCCTGCACGCTTTGACTACCTACGTGCATCGTAATGTTATTGTGATATGTTTGATAAATAATGCCTATCCCTTTATCTTCCCAAATATGATGAGTTATTTTAATAATGTAATCAACAAAATTAAGGTACTGTTTATCAAACCCTTGCATTCGTTGCTTACTTTCTGTATTGGTAAGAAATTCATTATAATCTGAGTATCCAAATGGCTTAATTTCTTTTGAGTTACCGTAAAAAACCTTCTCATTATTAGGCTTATTGCTCGTATCCGTATAGGATTTTGAAGCTTCTTGGTTCAATTCACTTAATTTTGTCACGATACTAGCCTCCTCTTTGATAATTTGAATGCGCATTCAAAAATGCTTTTGCAAATACAGTTGTTAAATTGCTGTCCATCCACCATCAACTTTAATGGTTTCACCTGTGATGAAATTAGCCATGTCAGACGCTAAAAACAATACTGCACCCGTAACGTCTGATGGCTTAGCGATTGTTCCTAGAGGTATTCTACTTATAACATCTTGATAGAAGCTCTTATCTTCAAACATTCCTGATGTCAATTCAGTTTCAATAAACGTTGGTGCCACAGCATTTACCTTTACATTATATGGTGCCCACTCAACGGCTAAAGCTTTGGTTAGCTGCATCCCTCCTCCTTTACTCGAACAATACGAGGCTCTGTTAATATAACCAACAAATGCCATCTGTGATAAGATATTGATGATTTTTCCGCTTTTTTGCTGGATAAAGTACTTACCAGCACGCTGTGAACAGAAGAAAATTCCTTTGAGATTGGTATCAATTACAGCATCCCAATCTTCTTCTGTTACTTCAATAGCAGGCTTTGCAATGTTTATTCCTGCATTATTGACAACGATATCTAACCCTCCCATGTGTGATACCGCACCATCTATCATTTTGTACACTTCATCTACATTTTGAATATTTGCAGACATATATGTGCAATTCGAATTGTAAGACCGTAACTCTTCAACAGCCTCGCGTAACGTAGATTCATTACGGCCCGTAATAACAACTGTTGAGCCTAATTTAGCGAATTCTAATGCTATGTCTTTACCAATTCCTTTGCCGCCACCTGTTACAATTACTTTTTTCTCTTGCAAATCAGCGAAATTCATTTAGTTTACCTCTCTAACACTTGGGATGAAACAGCACTAAATAGATGCCGTCGTTTTCCTTTGAACTAAATCCGGTTCCAATATGATTCGAAACCCTTCTTCTTGATTTTCTGTACGCTCAATGAGCAATAATAGTTTTTCCAACACAAGAGTTGCCATTTTTTCTTTAGGCTGGGTTATGGTAGTCAAACCAATATACTGATTTTTAGCTAAATCAATATCATCAAACCCTACAACTGATAATTCCTGTGGGACTTTAATATTTTCACTGGCAGCAGCATCTAACACTGCTAGTGCCATTTGATCGGATGCAGCAAAAAAGCCAGTAGGACGATTAGGAGACTTTAATAGCTTTTTCGTAAATTGATAAACCTCATTGTATGAGAAATTTTGGCTATAAATATAGTCTGTATTTATAGCAATACCTAACTCTTTTAAGGCATCCTGATAACCTAAGTTTCTCAGGTGTGTAGTGACATAAGTAGATGGCCCAGCAATATAGGCTATTTTGCGATGATTTAAATTGTAAAGGTGCTTAAATGCTAGCTTGGCTCCTTTATAATTATCCACAGCAATATAGTTGGCTTTTTGATGCTCTAAGATACTGTTAAATAACACAACGGGAAACCCTTGATCATATAACTCTTTTATTTGCTCGTTATCTTTGTTTGCCGCTGCAATAATGATTCCATCAACACGTTTCCCTTTGAGCGTCTGGATATACTTGTTTAAATTTTCTTCGCTATGGTTTGTGTTACAAAGAATCACATCATACTGCATCTCCTGTGCTTTACCTGTAATGACCTTTGCGGATTCAGCGAAAAAGGGGTTTGTAATATCTCCAACAATTAATCCAATAGTTCTCGTTTTGTTACTTGCTAGGCTTCTGGCAATTTCATCTCTTGTAAAGCCTAACTCTTCAATTGCTTTGAGTACTTTCTTTCTTGTAGTTTCTTTGATATGCGGATAGTTGTTCAACACTCTCGATACTGTTGATTGAGAAACTTTTGCTTTTTCCGCTACATCATACGCACTAATTCTGCCCTTCATTAACCAAAACCCTTTCAACCTACTTGTTTTTGAAGCTGGAAAGAAGATGAAGCATTTTAAAATAGAGTAACAATCATCTTGAATCCGGATTCAAACTAAATTATAATTGATAATTCTGATAATTTCAATAAATTTATCATTTTTGCTGAACAGCCTTTTCATTCCTTATATTCACTGTAAATTCTTTTTTGAGGGTTATTTTCATAAACAAAGCACAAAGAATGGACGTTATTCCTATTGCAAAGAAGCTGACATGCAGTGAAGAAAATTCGGATAACACTCCCATAATTACTGGACCTGCAAACATTCCTCCAGCATATACGCTTTGAAAGATTCCCATTCGAGTCGACTGTTTCCGATACGGAATTTCATAGATACTTAAAGATGTTAACACCGTGAAATTCATGCCAAACGCTATACCTGCAGCTGCCTGTAAAATGAACAACGTTATTAAATTAGGCGCATAAGGAATAAACATGACTGTAATACCTTGCAATAAAGCACCTATAATACCTGTCTTAACAATTCCTAGCTTTTTGTAAAAAAACGGAGCACATAAAGCAGTGGCAATCCCATATAAGATTAGATGGGTATTGGATAGCCAGCTTATCATGTATGGATTTGCACCTAGTGCAACTGCAACTAGCGGCGTGAAAGTATCTCTCGTACCAAAAGGTACCATTATAGAGACAGTTGCCAGCAGACCTATAAGCCAGATGGCTTTATCACTAAGTTGTTCACCTAAAATCTTTAAATCATATTGAACTTTACATTCTTCATTTTGCTTTTCATTCACAAAAAATGATAAAAGCAATGCAATAAATGCAGCTATAACAGCTACGATAAAACTATACTCATATCCGTACTGATTTGCGACGATTCCACCAATGGTAGAACCTATTAAAGAGCCTGCTGGTGATGCTATCCCTAGAATAGCAACAGCTTTTGCCGCTTCTTTCACACCGAAAAATGAAGCAAACATAACATTGTAAATAACCCATGTAGAGCCTGTAATACCATCTGATATCTTCCCTAAATATAGAGTAGCAGCACTTGGAAACAAAAAAGCAATCGACCAGCAAATGATTGTAATGCAAAGTCCTACCTGAATAAATAGCTTTCTTTTTAAAAGCATATCTGACAGGACACCTACAGGTAGCCTAGTAAATAAGGATGCTAAGCCAGCTACTCCTACAATCCCACCAACAACCGATGGGGTAATTCCAATTTCAGTTGCAAATGTTGAAATGAACGGATCAAATGCTGAAATGCTCATAAAAAACAGCAGGCTCATGATGAAAAAAAGTATCATATCAAGACGTACATTCTTTTTCACCTTATCACTCCTATTACGTTCCATCTCTCACTTTTTCGCTTCCATTCTATAGCTGAATGAATATAAACAGCAAAACTTGTGCAATAAATAGTCCTATTAAAGCATAGGAATACTTATCTATTCCCCCTGGAATAATTGAGTGCCCGTATTCATCTGTCGTATTACCTTCTTCTATAAGTTTTGCTCTTTGACCATTAAACGTGAACTCTTCAAGCTCAATTTTCCTGCTGCTTTTTAAAAGATGGCTAGCAAGATAACCGATAGTAAATGTAATGATGCAACCAATTGGATAGTTCCAGAGCCAGTTTACGACGCCTAAATTTCCAATATAAATTGTAAGAAGAATCCCAGAGACAAACCCTATAGCTACGCCAGCATCGTTTGCTTTCTTTGTAAACATAGCCAGTAAAAACATGGCTAATATAGCTCCTGAAAAGTAAGATAGGTAGCTTCCCACCACTTTTAAGATCGATGCGGTAGTTCCGCTGAATGCTAATAAGGTAAACGCAATGAGTAATACCCCAAATACTAATGTAAAAGTCATTGAGACCTTTACTGAAGCTTGTTTCCCATTACTAACAAACTTTTCATAAATATCTTTAATAAACACAGTAGTTACAGAGTTTAATACTGAATCAATACTTGACATCGCAGCAGCGAATACGCCTGCCATGATTAATCCTAATATCCCTACAGGAATAGCATCAGCAATGAATGTAATCATCACGCTGTTAGAGTTATCAAACTTTTCACCATCGAAGTATACAAAAAGCAGTAAGCCAATAATCATAAATACAAAATACAAAATATTCATCACGAAGCCACTAATACAAATGGAGCGCTTCACTTCATTTATTGACTTGGCAGCGAACATTCGTTGAGTTTGCGTTTGATCGGTCGCATAATATTTAAGCCACATAAATAGTCCACCGATTAGAGCTACCCATACACCATTTTCTAACTTGGCATCAAAAGAGAAGTTTAGTGCATCGAGCTTCCCTTCTTCTTTTACTACTTTCATAGCATCAAAGAACCCTATGTCCATATTCATTAAGATAATAACAATGGTGGCAATAACTCCTCCCCAGAGAACACACATTTGAACGGCATCCGTCCAAATTACAGCTTTTATTCCCCCTAGTAACGTGTAAAAAATAGAAACAGCAACAACAAGGGGAACTACTACGGTTAGTGGCCAGCCTGTAAATGTTTGAATAACTAGAGAAGGGATAAATAAAAACGACCCAACTTGAATGACGTTTGAAACAATGAAACCTAACACGACTAGAAGTCTACTTTTCCCACCTAACCTCATTTCGATGTATTCATAAATTGAAGTTACTCGTAAATTATAGAAAAAAGGCAAGAAGATTGATAAGGTTAGTACTAATACAAGAGGTATACTGAAATTCAACATGAATGCGACTAAACCAGATTCATAAGCCCAGCCTGGTCCACCGATAAAGCCATTTGCACTTACAGTAGTAGCTGCTATCGATAAGGCAATAGGAAAAGTTGCAACGGATCTTCCACCTACAAAATAATCATCTTGATTGTCATTGTCCTTTCCCAACTTGTAACCCATAGTAACCAAAGCCAGCATATACACGGCGACAACAATTATATCTATTGAACTCATATGTTTATAAAACCCCCTCTTTTTGAATGCGGATTCAAACATTGTCAAAACCAATCTATTCTCTATAATGTTGATAAATCATTTCTACAGAATTAATGCATTAAACTAATTTAGGGTTCATAATTTCTTGCGTCCGTTGAATAATGTCGACACCTTGTTGTTTTAGCCAATACGGAATATCAATAAATACCCAGTTCTCTAAAAGCTTTTCTCCATCTCGATAATATACGTCTACTACCTGCATATCTGCGCGAATATTACCTCCTGGCAAACCTAGAAAACCTCCGGCCGGTGTATTTGAAAGGTTGGGCCATCCAAAAAAACAGGCAAAAGAACCTTCGGCAAAGCGACAGACATGTCCATTAAATTCTTTATCTTTAAGGTTATTTCGAAAAGGAAGTTGATGTTGTTTCTGATACCTTGGTATCGTATAACTGGCACCTATTCCTCCGGGACCGTACCAAATAATGTCCTCTGACCAGCTCCGCTCCAGTACGTGGGGAGGGCACCCGGCTTCTTCATTTTTATTTAGCTCAGATAAATCATTTACCATTTGATTAACAAGGTTTAACGTTTTAATTCCTTCTTCCGGATTAGCATCTTCAAATAAAAGACCATCGTGATTTTTTGGACCCGGATATACATAATATGTACCTGTCGATGGTGGTAAAGGATTAATACCAGCTTGAAGCATAAAGCCAATGATGTCTACAAATAGGCCGGTTTGAGTAATTTTTCCGTCTTCCACACAATTAAATTCTGCGTATCTTAAATTAATCATTTTTCCTGTTCTTGGAATACCAAGCCAATCCTCATCAAAGAGCCCCATAAAGTGCCCCATACTCATTACCCATTTCTCTCCACCAATTTCATTTGTTCCTGCTATAAATATATCTTGGCGACGCTGAAGTCTTTTTATTGATTTTAGTAGTGGTCTCCAAAACGATGTGACTACTGCATGACTTCCTTGCTGTTCTCGAAAAGGATATACGCCTCTCCAAAGGTAATTTTCACTTGTGTACTCTTTTAGTACGCCCTCTACATCCTTAAGTGAAGCTTTTTCAAGAGCCTCAAAGTAATTCATTACAATCTTTTTCTCATCTTGGTAATTATTCATTGCAACCTCCTTTTGAATGCGCATTCAAAATTATATAAAGTAACAAACCCTTATTTATATTGAATAATATCGAACTTCAAACGAAAAGTAAATATTAAATTTAGAATATTTATAATATTTAAATCAGAATGGAGATTCGTTTAAGAATTTCTAACGGTTTTTATTTAAATAAGCTACTATTAGTTAATAGTAGCTTATTTAAAATCATCTGGACACCAAACAGCAACTTCATCACCAGGTGCAGCTACCACAAGCCAGTCGCCGCTCATCCATTCTTCTCCCAGCTGCCAGCATTCATAATTAGGGTCGTGTCCGTTCACAAACAGTACTTTGTTAGACTCTAAGTGAATAATAAGATGTGGCGATTGATTCCCTAATTCAACTTTCACTACCTTTTCCCTACGCATGCTCCAAATATGCTGAAACTGTTCTTTCTCTGTTAAGTTAGGCACTTCCTCCTCGCACGATGGATAATCAGTTGGTTTGGGGTATAAATTCCAGGTAGTTTCAATTGATAAAACAAAGTCACTGTCTTCTTTTCTCCTGTAGTTGCTAAAGTTTAGAATCGTTGTTCCACTGTGAGGCCCAAACTTTATACCATCTACCTGGCTACCAATCAACAGGTGCTTTAGTACTTTTTCTGCTAAAAGCCGGTCTTCTCTTATCATATGTCATTCTCCTTTTATTGATTGAGTCGTTCGTTTTTATAACTAGGGCGCACCGCTTCTGGAATTCTAATAAACACGTGTTCAGGAATTCCAGGCATATCTTTGAGATATCGTTTAGCGGCAGATACTTCGTGTAAGAATTCCCAGTATACGATAAAAAAGTGATGTTCCGGTTCATAAATAAATTCCATCCATCCTTCTATTTGATGCTCATCTTGCTTATTAAATAAGTTCACACCTGAAAAGTTTTCAACTATTCCGTCTAAGTACTCTTCGTCATGACCTTCAATACAACTTTCAGACCAGTCAAACTTAAATTCCCCCCCATCAATACCATAAAACTTTAAATCTTCAAGGAGCTGCTTCTCCACTAAATCCTTTAACTTTGGTCCTAAAATATCCGCATGTCCTAACTCTTTATAGTTTGGCTTCATTGTCTCCTCCATTAGAAAATGCCCCTTTTGTTAGGGGCATTTCATTTATGCTTCTTTTTGTCATTTGTCCACCACTCGTTCACGCTGCTTGCTTTTTCACCACGAAGCAAAACCGTCTCTCCAAGCTCTGGAACAAGCAAGTTCACGTCTTTTTCTTTTGCTGTTTGAATGGCTCGTTCTATTGGATCTGTCCAGCTGTGATAGGCGAGGGTAAATGCTCCCCAGTGAATGAGCATCATCGTTTTCCCTTTTACATCAAGGTGTGCTTGAACCGACTCTTCTGGTTTCATGTGAACCCACGACCAGCGCGGATCGTACTGTCCGCCTTCCATCAGCGTTAAGGTAAACGGACCGTATTTTTCTCCTACTTTTTTAAAGTGGGCGTCGTATCCACCGTCCCCGCTTGTATAAAAGCGCGTGTTTTTACCAAGGATAACCCAGCCACCCCAAAGTGTGGAATCACGGTTCAATACGCCTCTTCCAGAGAAATGCTTAGAAGGAGTAAAAGCTAGTGTTATACCTCCTAATTCTACCTCGTCCCACCAGTTCAGCTCAGTAATGCTGTGTGAAGAAACGCCCCATTTCATTAAGTGAGCGCCTACACCAAGCGGCACAAAAAAGTGCTTTACCTTGTGCTTAAGCTTTTTAATCGACGAATAATCAAGGTGGTCATAATGATCATGCGTTAATAAAACTGCATCAATTGGTGGCATTTCATCAATGATATGTAAAATATCTTGGCTATAGCGCTTGCTTCCAATGAAGGATACAGGCGAAGCTGTAGGACCAAGCATTGGGTCAATAAGTAGTTTTTTATTGTCAATGCTTAGTAAAAAAGCGGAATGACCAAACCAAGTAAGGCTATCTTCCCTACTTTTCACCTTTTCCCAGTCAATCTTGTTCATAGAAAGCTGGTTTCTTGGACTCCGTTCCTGCTTTTTGTTCATAGAGTCCTTTATAAACGACAGAATGTCAGCTGCGCTCATTTTCATGTTAGTAGGCACCGTATTTTTAAACTTGCCATTTTCATAATGAGGAAACCGTTCATAGGCTTCTTTTTGTAATTTGGTTGGGTTTGCCCCGAACGTTGGATGGACATTAATAAACAGCACAATACCAACGATTAATAAAATTAGAAATAACAATACGTACGCCATGGTTGTTTGCCTCCATTAGTAAACCAAATAGGTTGTGAACCTATTATAGATGGAATATTAATGAAGAAGCAATTTATCTTCCTTGTAACAAGAATAAATTTACATATGGCTTTGTTTTTCAACAATATATTGCCTATGTTTCCAAATGAGTTTACAGTTAAACCAGTGAGGAGCCAACCGAATAAAACGAGCGGAATAACAAGCAACTACCTCATTTCACTCTAACACCAAAATATCCGTATTTTCAGGGGTGTAACCCAGCAGCCGTAGCATAATCACAATTTGTCCTTTATGATGAAATTCATGAGTGATGGAATGAATTAGTAGTTGGCGAGGTGTCTTTCTTACCACTTCACTAGTAGTTTTCCAAGAAGGCTCTCTTTCGATAAGCTCATCAAATGTATCTGTGGCATTTCTGATTACTTCTTCTACATATCTATCAGCCTTTTGAAAATAACGTTCAATATCCTCTACTCGCATAGTGTGAATAGCTTCTTTCGTTAGTAGCGGTGAGGATGTTTTTAAAAGCACAAAAGAACCCAACCATGCATGGTAGCACCCAGCTACATGAACTAAAGAGTCTCTGATGCTTTGAAATCCAAATTCAAACTCTTTCCTAAATTCAGCTTCGTTTAGTTCTTTACATTGATCCAGTAAAATCTGCCGCGTTTTCTTTACCCACTCGTATTCTATTTCCAACAAAACCTCACCTCTTTAGTAAATTGTATAATTTATCCTTACTATACACTAATTTGAAATAATTAAAAGGTCTATTAAGTTAGCACTAATTATATGTAAAATATAGAAAATATGTTATTATATAGTTATTATTTTCTTAGATAACATGTTGTGTAGGAGTTGTAAAGCACTATGATTTTTTTAATATTTGGGTTTCTCGCAATTATGGTCACTTTATTTTCAATAGAATCAAACCTGCGAAAAACAGTAAAACAAAATGATAGGATGATTGAATTGCTTGAAAAGCAGAATAGAGAATGAAAAAAGCCGCTAGTCGAAACTCGCGGCTAACATTGCATATTAATGTTTATAAAAACGGTATGGAATCAAAATTCAGTACAAATACTACTACCGCTAGTGCTAAGAGAATAATAGGAACAACCACTTTTGAAAACGAATCTTTTGCACGAACTAAATGCGTATAGATTGCACCGAGCATCGTCACTCCCAATACAAACGCACCAATTGCGGAAAGACTTTCATACCAAACTCCCCATACGATGACAATAGCTCCAACAACTTCTACAAATCCTGTGAATTTTCGGAACCCACTCGAAAAGCCATAGCGCTCAAACTCACTAACCATGTCCTGGGAATAAAACTTCATAAAACCAAAAAATAAAAAGCCAACTCCCAAAATAAACTGCAGTACCGTTGATAGCATAACCACTCACTCCTTCTCCATTTTAAGTCAAAGCCTAAAACTTTTTGAAAAGAGTTTTTCAGCGTAGTAAGCATCAAATCCTATAAAGTAAGAATAAAGACAGAAGCTACTTGTAAAAGTAAATCTTCTTAGTTACATTATATGAGTAAATTGTTAGAACAATGTGTATGAGGGCTTGATTTTTTTAAATAGATTTTCTGCTATATAAGCTGTTTTTATATAAGCTGACAACTAGATAAGTTTTACTTTATGTTTCCTTTTAGTGACTATAATCAAGTTTGTAAAAAAAAGCAAGATTAACAGCTGAAACAATAATACTTCCTACCTTTTTCTTTTTCTTAGGGAATATTTTTTCTAACCAACTTACTGCCATTGGCGTATGTTCAGGTTGTGAGTTAACTCTTTCTAAAAACCATTCATACTCTGGATTATTTCATCGGTTAAAAGTTCTGTGTTTTTCGTTCTACTTTTATAGTTAAGCTTTGCTAATCTTTGAGGTAACTAAAGCCTATTATCTCACTTGAAACACCGAGATAGTAGGCTTTCTTATACTTGGATTTCCTTAACGTTGTAACTCCGCACTTTTCTGACGCTACCCTATCTTAAACATTTATAAAAAAGTAAAAACTTTCGTTAATTATTAGGTAACTCTTTACGATCATCCGCCTCTGGTAGTTTTTCTATCTACCCTTTTTTAATCATAATTCTCCCAAAAGATGAGATCGTTTTCAAATCCCGAAAAATAGAGGCGTCACAATGTCCAGCTACATCTATCCTCATGCTTGTTACCATAGCTGCAGCATAATACGTGGGGGCTAAATTAAATAAAAATCCAGTATGAAACACCATTAATTTATCTGAAAAAGGAGCTACATCAGAATTTGTAATTTCATTGTCTAATAATTGGGGAGGTTTAAGGTTTTCATCCTGAAGGACAGAAGAGAAAATATTTATATTTTTATTAACTGTATGTAAACAATCATCCATGAACTTATGAATGTCTTTATCCTTAATTACCTGTTTAAACCCAATGACGAGAGCCTTAGCCGCAATACTCTTTTCTAGATTTAAAAAGATGTTTCCTGCTTCCCTTGAATTTAAAGGTCTTTTATCTCCGAATAAATCCATAACATATCCTATCTCTGTAACTAATTGACTCCTTTGAGATGTAGAAAAATAGGGAGCTCGTTGATAAATCCCTTTGGATAAAAGGATTTCGATCGACTTATTATAAATCTCCATAGCATCGATGTTACATTGGAAATAATGATCTCGTATATCTTTTCTGGCCGACACACTAAAAGATATACTATATCCAGCTAACCCGTGCATTGTCATCTCATGCATGTAGCCTAACCAAAACACATCTGTAAACAGAGGGGGAGCATCTACATTTACATCTTTTTCAGTAAATCCTTTCGGTGGCTCCAGCTTTTCAGATTTAAAAATATTTCTAAGCACTTTTAAATGCTTCTCGGATATCCCTAGGGTAAATTCAAATAGAGAAGAAATTTCAGGGTCCTTAACCGTTGCCAACACGTATTTGCTAATACAAACAGCCATTGTATCTTGAATATATTGTGTGCATAAAGTTGTAATTCTGAGGACGTTAATCTCATTTTATTATCCAAATCTGTTACCTCCAATACTATATAAACTTATAGTATTGTGCTCCAAATTCTTACATTTAACAGGATTTTCATATTCATAACAAAGGCCAACATTGTTAATTTGGCATCTAACTGGAATTTTAAAGTCTTGTAATAGATTTGAATTTATCATCCGTAAAAGTATACTTTTACGGGATTTTTATTTGATGTTTGATTGTCCTTATATGATAATCTTAAGAGAATGAGAAAAGGATGGTAAACAATGAACTTTAAATATACAGTTTGTTTTATTAAACGAGACAATAAAATCCTTATGTTAAATCGAGAAAAAGAACCTATTATGGGGGTGTGGAATGGAGTTGGAGGTAAGATAGAGAAAAATGAATCCCCTGAACAAGCTGCGCTCCGTGAAGTTTGGGAAGAAACAACTATTCAATTAAGTGGTTTTATATCTCAAGGAGTTGTAACATGGTTAACTCCTGAAGGTAAAGTAGATGGAATACACGTTTTTCTTGGAGAATTAGACACCCTTTTTACATACGATACACCAATAAAAACCCGAGAAGGCATTTTAGATTGGAAAGATATTGATTGGATTTTAAACCCTAATAATCTTGGCATACCAGAAAAAATCCCACACTATTTACCAACATTACTAGCTCATAAAGGAAATCATTTATTTACATACAGGCAAAATAAAATGGTCCATCAAAAATTATAACTATTATAGAAACCAGTTGACGTAATGTGGGTTCTAGGTAACACTTTAATCTAATAATTCCATTTCTTTTTCCTATAGTAACCATTGGAAAAATAATTAAAATTATGTCAACTCAAAAAGAAAAAGCCTGTATCTAAAAAAGATACAGGCTTTTTCGCGTACTGTTTAGGAACTTGTTTGCCCTTGTGAGACCCTTTCGTTATGTATATCGATTCATAACCAAAGTGCCTTGTGCAAAATACGAATGTCTACTTTTAATTTGAGGTAATACGTTTGTTGAAGTCGCTGTTATTTTTTTCAAAACGAATCAGTCCCTTCATAAATTAAGTATTTACCTTTTCACAACAACCAATAGTAATAATATTAGTTTCATATTATATGTGTACCACATGTTTTAAAATTGAAACGTTAATCATACAAATTCTTTGGATTTTTTTCTTTCTAATGAAACGATTCATTGATATTAAAAGGTGAATAACAAAAAAAGTTACCTAATTTATCTCTGATTTTAAATTCTTATTTAATGCCTCGGAAAAGTTCTCGTCAATTTGAATTTCGGAAAAAATAAAATAAGTAACTGTATGAGTAAAAGAGGAAATTGAATCAATAAATTCTTCTATTTCTTTCATGGATAAAGCAGTTAATTTAATAATATAGCATGCTTTTCCTGCAATACGGTAACAAAAAACAGCGTTCGTACAATTCTGTATTTTAGTCTAATAGTAAAAAATTCAAAACCGTTGACATCATCCCCATCACTATTAATTCGGCGATTTAGATTGTTAGAAAACCCTAAAATAAAAGCAAAAAGGCTGTTCAAAAAATAGCAACTACTTTACGAACAGCCTTCAATATTTACTTTAATACGGTTTTCTTACTTATTATTCTTTTGTAAAACTTTTAAACCTGAGCCCATGTCAGATGCGAGCACATAGTTCTGATCGACAAAAACTCCCCAGATGTTCGCATTGGCAGGAACATATTTCCCGATTTGCACAGGTTTACTTGGATTCGAAATATCAACAGCTCTAACTCCACCTGCATAGTGAGAAAGATACAATGTATTTCCTTGTACTTTTGGATCGTGTACCGTTTTGCCAAACGTTACTTGCTTATTCGGGTCTTCTGAAATATCTTCTGTTAGATCGGTTTTAAATTCACTTAGTAGTTTTGGATTTGTTTTATCTTTAATGTCAAAAATTCTTGTGTAACCATAAGATTGTTCGTAGCCTTCCTTAATTGGAGCATATACTTCTCTTGTTTCAACGAGTACCGTGCCGCCTTTAGCAAGTGCAGCCGAGTGTGCAGAACCTTGTTGATTTGAAGCAAAAGTTGTTCTTCCCTCATATTTTACGTTTTCAGGATCTGAGATATCTAAAATAATTGTTCCAAGGTCCCAGAAAGAAAGAAAGGCTGTTTTTCCTGTTTCATCCGCATAAGCGCTATGGTTGAATACCGGTCTTTTCTTGCCGTCTGGCGCGTTCCAGTTGTATCCGTCAAAGTCTTCACTCACTTCTGGAAGTGAACGTGGATCAAACTCGTAAAGCTTCTTTGGTTCAGCTGGATTTGTCACATCAACAAGCTGGAAGTCCTTCTCTTTTCCATGAGAATAGTAGTCTGCATAAGGATTTGCAGCAAGAACCAATACACGATCCCCTTGCGTTGTTAAGTATAATTCATGTGTGCCTTTTGTTTTCTTTGTTACTTCATAGAATCCTAACTTCTTAGGTTTATATGAATCGGTTACGTCGTATAAAAGAAAACCGCCCTTAGAATTTGGGTTTTTAACGTCCAGCTGCTGAACAGAAACAACAGCTAAATCTCCTTTAAATGATTTTGTGTTGACTGTTTTAACGATTACTTTTTCCTGCCAAGTTCCAGGAATGTCTTGATCTGCGAAAACAGCAACCTCTTTAGGATTGGATGGGTCTTTTAAGTCAAACACACGAACTCCGCCGTTTCCTCCCCCAGAAGTGTGTGTACCCGTGTAAGCAAATCCTTTATGTGCATACACGTCCGCTGTGCTGTTCTTCACACCTTCTCTAATTTCTTTCAAAGGTACAGTCGCCGCTTCGTGCAAATATCTTAAGTTTTTGCTTCCTTCTGTAACAGGAACAGAATTAATCTCATCAGGGTTACGCTCGCCTTTTTCAATGTTGATGTCTCCAAGTTCATCGTGCGCATATGTAACAGGTAAGATAGACGAAACTGTTAACCCCGTGATTAGCGCTGTACTTAACAAAAATTTTCTTTTCAAAAGAATTCCTCCTTCGATTTTCTATAAACCTCATAATAAATAGATGATTGAATTGTCCATGATTCAACACTGTTGGCTGAAAATCCAGCACTGATACTATTCTCAGTTGAACGCTGTTTCTTAAATAACCGGATTCCCATGTAGATCTTTCAGATTTTTTAACAAAGTAACTGATTATACTTATCCTTTCCTAAAATAAATAAAGGCACCAATTCCTACTTGAAAGTAGAATCTGGCGCCTTCGGTGTTCCGGTTAGCGTATTTTTTAAGTTATCTGTATTCTATAACAAACTATTCTTATAAGTCAACTTGGTTTTGTTTATTTTTAGAAATTTTTAAAATCTTTTTCGATTCCTATGAATGTATAATAAAATATTCGGTTTAGTGAATGCTATTAGACAACAATCTGAACAAATAATCCGTATGATTTCTAAACCCTGCCTCAATACCAATCAGCGTCACAGGTTTTTCTTTCTCATGTATAATTACCGCCTGTCCTTTTGCATTGTTTCTATCCTTCCAATGTCCTGCTACAAAGAAGTCGTCGCTGTTAGCAAAAGTTGCAGCTACGTTCACATTGTCTGTGTTCGTGTACCAGACAGGACTGTATACGAAACCGATATCCTCTTGTTTATAGCCGGCTGTTAACGGTGAATTTTTATATTCAACGTTTACAATTCCATTGCTGCTTGAAAAGCCTCTGTTTACTTCAACATCTGTAAGTCCAGCTGCTTTCGCAATTTGAGATCCTCCAGCGCCTACTGCAATGAACTTACCTTTTCCTTGCACAAATTGATTCAATTTTTCATAAAACGCCTTTACTTCTTCTTCACTTGTTAGAGCAAACTCCTTGTTCGCTTCGCTTTGTTTATAAGACACGAGGCTTGCTGAACCACTATAAACAAAAGCATCGTAAGCACCTAACCCCTGATTTGCTACTTCTCTTGGATGTACTTCAGTCACATCAAACCCTAAACGCTCTAACGCTAGCTTTGTTCCAGCATGAGATTGAACTTTCCCTAATCCACCATCTTTTAGAATCGCAACCTTTTTCTTTTTAAGAGCAACAGCTTCATTTGGTATCTTTCCAGACTTTACAGATAATCCAGTTTTCTGAACCTCTCTTTGAATTTGCTCTCTATTTGCATCGGCATAGAAATTCCCTTTCGTATCTTTCTTAATGGAAACTCTTTGTTTTAAAAGTGAATTAACAAGAGAAACAGCTTCGACAGAAGTATTTGGGATAACGTATGGACCAGATCCGGTTACTTTTCCCGCATGAACTACCTTTTTCACTTGTGTTGATTTCACTTTAAGCTCTTCATGTGATTGGACTGCGTCGAAACCCCATAACTCAGGAAGATTCCAGGCAGAAATATCATACATAGCATCAATATCATTCGTGATGTCTTCACCATCCCACAGAAAAACGTTTGCTAAACCAGCTTTCGCTTGGTCCATATCTACTATATACGTTCCCTTTTCATAGCGGTTTCCATCCAAGGTAAAGGACTGATTACTTTTTTCCACCTTCACATCGTTGTCTACTAAATGCTGAACAGCCTTTAACACTACTGAATTATCTTCTTTGTTTTCTGGTATCACATAAGCTTCGGGATAGAAATGTTCTTCATTATTTGGATGTTCCCCTTTGGCCCCCCGAACAAAAACTTCAATCTGGTCACTAAGCATGCCCTGTTTATTTTGAAGAGCAAACTTCAATGCGCCTGAAACAGCATCGACTTGCCACTTCACACCATCCCAATCGTTTGTTGGCGCTTCAAGTGTATATCCATAGCCCCCATGCAGCATTGCATAAGCGGGTGTGTAAATCGGCGGATACACGTCCCATCCGGAGGCTGAATCTCTTAATGGAATATGCGTCCCCTCCATCGTTTGATAGAGTTCAGATTCGTAGTTTTCTCTTTCACTTACTAGTTCTGATTCCATCGCTTCCGCTTGTTTGTTCATCCATTTATATAACAGATCATATTCATAATTCGGGTTATGAGGAGGTGTTCCTGGAAGAATGAGGCCAGGATGTTTAGCAGCTCCCCTCTGTTTCACGTATCCATGAAGATCTAAGAGAAGTAACGGGTTATAATCTACAATTTGTTTAACCACCGCTTTTGTCTCTAGCTGCGATTGTGTTACAAAATCTCGATTTAAATCAACTCCCTCAGCGTTAAACCTTGTTGCATCTATTCTTCCATCTGGATTAGCATTGACATTTATAATTAACGTAAAATTTTTTAAAATCTCCTTCGTTTCCTTGTCGTTTTCATAACCAAAACGTTCAATCAGATCGATAACCGCATCCGTGCCTACGAACTCTGTACCGTGTATAGATGCATGAATTAATATGGGTGCTTTTACATCAGGATTATCTTTCAAATATTGCTGAGCTTTTACAGGGTTATCAGTCATTAGTTTACGGAGCGTTTTATATTTCTCAGCGGAACTCTTAGACTCTGAATCTTCTATCGTAACGGTATATAAGTCTTTGCCAGTAGATGACTTACCTGTAATACTTAGATTAACTCTGCTGCTTGTCTTTGCATAGTTAGTCAGTTTTTGTTTAAGTGCGTCATACGTTATGTAGTCGTATTTTTCTGTGTTGAACAGGCTATGTTTTCTTTCGCCTGACTTATTACTTTCTGCAAGTACATCAGCCGCTGGAAGTGCTCCAGTAAATAAAGAGAGGCTTAGTAATGTTGATATAATCGGTCGTTTCATTTTCATTCTCCTTCAGTATTTTGTTTTTATACAATGGCTTTGTCTTTAGAAATCCTCCTTTCTCCATACAAAAAAGCCCCTTTCCTAAGAAAGAGGCTTTGTATCATAAAGACAATATTCCTCTTCCTTATCTCCCAGCTCTAAAAGCTGCAAGAATTAGCACCGTGTCGAATCAATGTCGACCGGTTGCCGGGTTTCATCGGGCTTGTCCCTCCACCTGCTCTTGATAAAGAAGTAAATCTATGAAATTAATGTAAATTATATCCTAATCACACTTAGAGTCAATACACAAAAAGGAAAATGATACTTTTTGATTATATGTACTAAATACAGTAGTTCTTATTTCGTGGAAATCACAATGGTAGAAGATTAAAGCGTAAGCTACAACTGACCTATTTTTCATAAACATTCCACCTTGTATTTATATTCATAATCTAGATAATAACATTTATAGATAGATAAAGTTATTTAATTTATATAATCACCATTCTAGGTACCAAAAAGCATTAAATGAATTGAGGCCTCAAATGTATGGCTTCAATTCATCTCTTATAAAAACAAAAATTATTCATACATACTTGACGCATAAAGCATATCACTAATAGTCTTCCAAGATGGTTGCTTTGGTATTGGTTCATTTGAATTTAAATAAAGTCCTTCCATATCATTTACCCAAGCTTCCATAGCTTCTAAAAAATCTTCAAGAGTTACATTTTCCCAATCATCCTTGTTTATCTTTAGATCCATTCGCAAGTGATTTATGAATTTAATTAAATCATTTCGACTTTTTACTTTTTCTACTCTTTCGTATAATTCCATCTTAAAATCATCCTTTTTAGATTAAATAATGTTAGGAACGGTATCTATTTCTTTGGGAACGACTCTAAAAAATGTATTTGAGTACTCTGCTACTGTAGGTTGGCTCTTAGGAACTCTAATATTAATAGTTAATTCTATTTATACAGGCAATAACCTAAAAAAAGCAATACATAATTAAAGGTTCTGGTGCAAAAAACTAAAACCACCTGTAAGTAACCTCTAAATCTTGGACAAACTGATACTAGTACTCTAAAACGAAGTACGTGATCAGTATGAAAAAGGAAAATTTATTCAAATGGAAGCAGTATCAACCAGATATAATTTTGCTAACAGTAAGATGGTACCTACGTTACAGCCTCAGTTTTCGTGATTTGGTGGAAATGATGGAAGAACGCGGACTATCGATTGCTCATACAACCATTATGCGCTGGGTTCACCAGTATGGTCCTGAATTAGATGAGCGAGTACGGCGTCACCTTAAGCCAACCAATGATTCTTGGCGAGTCGATGAGACGTATGTGAAAGTCAAAGGTCAATGGATGTACCTCTATCGTGCCGTTGATTCAGAAGGAAATACGATTGATTTTTATTTAAACAAAACAAGAGATCATAAGGCTGCAAAGCGCTTCTTCAAGAAAGCTTTGCGGTCTTTTCATGTTTCCAAGCCCCGTGTGATCACAGTAGACAAGAACCCAGCCTATCCTATGGCGATTGAAGAGTTGAAGAAAAAGAAAAAGATGCCGGTAGGCATCCAAATACAGCAAGTAAACTATCTGAATAACATCGTAGAACAGGATCATCGATTTATTAAAAAACGAGTGCGCTCTATGTTAGGGTTAAAATCTTTTCGTACAGCTACATCTATTATTTGTGGAATAGAAGCGATGCATATGATAAAAAAAGGGCAACTTATTTCACGAGACAAGTCTGCCCAAAATCAAGTGGAGTTCATCCATGAACTATTTGGAATTGCTGCATAAGCACAGATTCCATTAGAAATCTATACGCCTCTTTCAATAAATGCAATCTTTGCACCAGAACCTGTATACTGTATACACATTAAGTTAACATAATATAAATTATCAATGTTCAACAATATTGAAAAATAAAAACTCAATGTAGGAATATAGTCTATTTGTCACTAATTAATTAGTTATTTCAACAGATATTTGTAAAAATATATCTCATATTGACTTACGGAAAGAATAGCACCATTTAGTATAATCAAGTTTTTCTTCATAAAACCTGTGTGCATTAGTTCGTTGAAGTCCTGATTCTAGGGCAACAAATTCAGCTCCTTTTTCCTTAGCCCATCTGTCTATAAAGTTTAACAGTTTATAACCATAACCTTTGGAGCGATGTTTTTCATCTGTTACTAGATCATATACAAAAACATATTTCTTATTATAAAAGTTCACTTGCAAACCTACTCCAGTTAATGCGATAATTCTATTTTCATCATACAGGGCAAAAAGTTTGTACCCATTTTGTTTCATCTGTGTTAAAAGTTCTAAAAAACTCTCTTCTGTTAAATCTGTGCGTAATTGCTTTAATACCGGGAATGCTTCTAAGTATTGATCTTGGTTAATCAACTCTATAATTTTTTCTGTTAAAGCTACCATGAGTTATCCCCCTCATTATCTAAACTATAAATTTTAATTACATATATATCTTAAAATATTGCTACTATCTATGATAAGGTAACAGTAAATATAATGTATTCCTTCACTTTCTAATGAGCACAGTACCAATTAACAGTACATAATAAAAAGCTCTTTTTATGTAAAATATTTGACTCATATACAGTAAGTTCTAGTTTATTTTATGTTTTATTAAATACTTATAATAGAATCAACCCAAGCTTAATGAATTATAATTTTTCACCTAAAAGCCTTATACCATGTAAATCTTCATTTTACATAAAATCGATTCCTGAATTTACTTTTAATTTTCTATCCAAAGTAAATTAATTATAAGAACCATTCGCCTTTGGCAATCTTTTCTACTTTTCCTCCTACATGAACATGAATTTTTTCATTATCACTCTTCGCTTTTAAAAATAATAAAGAAGGTCTTGAAATTTCGTATCCTTGTTCTACCCGAATATTAATTTCATCTTGTTCAAAGTAGCGATATTTGACTAGGTAAGCTGCCAGACAGCCATTAGCACTTCCAGTAGCTGCATCTTCAGGAACACCATAATAATCAGCAAAGTCTCTGACATTTATATGATTTTCAGAATTATATGTTTCTGGACAAAATACCATTATAGCTTTTGCATCAGTATGTTCAATCAACTCAAAGCATTTTTCTTTATTTATTTTCACACTTTTAACAGCTTCAAGAGATTTTAAAGGAACAATAATCACTGGGAGTCCTGTCGAAACCTCCTGAATAGGGAAACGATCGTCTATGTAATCTTTTTCTACATTTAATACCTCAGCTATTCTACTAATGTCTAAAACCCGGCTAAAAGTCGGTTCATTTTGTCTCATCCAAATAGTACCCTCTTGAATATCTGAAGTAACAGAAATTTGGCCAGCTTTAAAGTTTAGAGTGAGTTCATTAGAATCTTTTTCTTCCATTTCATTCTGAATGACATAAGCAGTACCTAAAGTAGGATGACCTGCGAAAGGAACTTCTTCATTAGGTGTAAAAATTCGAACGTCATATCCACCACGTTCTTTTGTGTTAGATAAAATAAAAGTAGTCTCTGAATAGTTGATTTCTTTGGCTATTTTTTGCATTTTTTTACCAGAAATATTCTTGACGTTTTTAAAAACTGCTAACTGATTTCCCGTATATTTTCCTTGGGCAAAAACATCGACGATTGTATAATTTAATGAATACATTGATAGTCTCCTTATTTTTTTAATATTTAAATAATACCATTATTTTCATTAAAATGATAAGTAGATAGCTATTTTTCATGAATAAGGTATTCATTTTCAGTTAACATAATCTAGATTTATCTGAAATAAAAAAAGCTAAGAAATTAACCCTTAGCTTTTTTATTCTTCTCAAACCTATATTCATTAACCACAATTAAAGATTTTGTAGCTCAATTCGATCTAATTCTTTTTGTCTTTTTTTCTTTAACTTTTCTCTACCTGATGTCCATATGCCTAAAAGTACAGTTAAACCTACAATAATCATCAGAAATGAAGAAAATTTATCATTTTCACTAACAAGTTTAGTGAAAAAGAAGCTTATAAAAATTATGTAACCTACTGGTAAGATCCCTCCAAGATAAGGATTGTTTCTAGTAGACAAATAATGTTGAGTACCCAACACTATAATTGTAATAAGAATCGAATTTAGATGATCAATCATTTTATATCCTTCTCCCCTTTATATTTCTCAATTATAACTTTTGCAACATCTAAACTAATGCGTTCATCTATAACAAATTCTTTAATCATATTGACGAACTCTACATCATCCTCTTGACTATGTACTTCAATTTTTTTTATTAGCCGATCTAGTTTGGCTCTTACAGTTGGATATGAAACATCATAAAGACTAGACATATTTTTTAGAGAGCCAGAATTTAATATAAATTTTCTAATAAACTCTAAAGACTCTTTATCTAGCGCAAGAATCCATGAAGGAATTTCTTCTCTTTCCATAAAAAACCACCTCCTGTATCAATAATATTAAATAAATATTAAATAAAATTCAAGTATTAATTTAAAAATACTTATTTCTACTTTAATTTTATTTATTGTTTTTCAGAAGGTAGAGCAATCTTTTTTTGAGAGATGAATATAATATTCATTTTTAGTTAACATAATGTTTCTATTAGAAACAAAAAGCTCTAAGACAGTAAATTTTCTAGGAAACGGTATAAATAAGAACCATTCTTTTAAAGAATGGTTCTTATTTTGGATATTAATTGAAATTATATGGAATAAATAGTAAGATAAACATGTGACAGTAAAGTGTAACTATTACATCTTAATGTAAAGGAGGCTTATATGAATATATACACAGCAAACGAGTTAACTGAAATGCTTCAAGAGTACGATTCTACTCTTAAATTACGCACAATTCGTTACTATACACAGTTAAGTTTACTTCCTCCCCTAGAGCTTGTTGGAAACAAACGTGTCTATACAGATAAACATTTAATATATGGTAAAGCGATTCTTACACTTACAAGAACTGGAGAGTCATTAGGCAATATTCATAATGTATTAAAAGATCTTTCCTTTAAAGATATTGAACGTGTAGCTCATCAGTTAGAGTTTATCAACTCTGAGAATGTCCTTCATCAAGAAACTCATCTAATAAATAACAGTGTAGCTATAACGTTGGATACAAATCTTTCTCCATCTATGAAACAAAAGGTTATTCAATCAGTTTCACAACTCTTTCCCAATGGAGACAATCATAATGGAAATTAAGTTAGCAAAAGAAAAAATGGAGAATGAAGAAGGGTTGAACTATGTACTGCTTCATCTCCAATGGAATGAAAATAAATATGTTTATACAATTGAAGTACATCATTCTCCTTATTGTTCTAAAGGCTTTAATTTTAATCAACTAAAGGAGAATGAGAGGGGAGCTCTAATAGTAAATCGTTTAGTTCAAAAGGAGTTTATTCTTTTTGAATTAAACACGGAAACATTTAATCCAGAATTAGTAGAAACTTTATCTGTTTCTGTTCACTTTGAGGGAAGTGATGGAATTAAAAAATCTATACAGCAATCAATAGCTATCCCTTTAGTTGATGAAAACGAAGCATATGATATACCTCTTAATAAAGAGGTAACAAACCTTGTAAATGAATTAGTAAGCAAAGATAATTTAAAGCTAATTACGGGAGGAAAAAGAATGAACTTAATTCCATATGTAGTCGAGCAAACAAGCCGTGGTGAACAATCTTATGATATTTACTCTCGTTTACTCAAAGATAGAATTATTATGTTAACAGGGGAAATCACTGATCAAGTCGCTAATAGTGTTATATCTCAATTATTATTCCTTGATGCAGACAATCCTGAAAAAGATATTAGTATTTATATAAATTCTCCAGGGGGATCTATCACCGCAGGAATGGCTATTTACGATACAATGCAACACATAAGAGCCGATGTCAGCACGCTGTGTATAGGACTAGCAGCTTCTATGGGAGCTTTTTTATTAGCTGGCGGTGTTAAAGGAAAACGGTTTGCACTCGGTAATAGTGAAATTATGATTCATCAACCATTAGGTGGTGCCAGAGGGCAGGCTTCTGATATCGAAATTAGTGCAAAAAGAATTTTGCGTATGAGAGAACACCTTAATGGAATATTAGCCGAACGAACAGGAAAAAGTGTAGAGGAAATTTCTAACGATACGGACCGAGATAATTTTATGCAAGCACAGGAAGCAGTAGATTACGGTCTTGTTGACCGTATTTTAATTAAGCAACCTTAATGAAGGGAGAAAAATGATGAGTGAAGAAAATAAATTATATTCTGTCGAAGTTTTAGATCTAAAGCGTAATGTTACGTACTATAGACAGTATGACGCTTTAACAATTGGAGAAGCTAAACAAAAAGCAAAAGCTGAGTTTATAGACGGTACAATTACATCTGTTTCCCTTTTAAAACCTGATGAAGAAAAACAATAACTATTTAGTTCCTTCCAGCTTATTAATATAGGTACGTGAAAGAGAGCCCTGAATATAATTCAGGGTCTTTTTTTATTTTATCGATGTTTGCTATATGAAAATTCAGTTAACATGAATGTAGCTTTTATCAGTAGTCATAAGCTGCATTGTTAGTTCTACAAGATTATGTAAATTTAAACCCAATTCCACCATCTACAATAATGTTTTGACCCGTAACAAAAGATGCATCATCAGAAAGTAACCATTTCACTGTTTTTGCTGCTTCGTATGGATCACCAACTCTCCCTAAGGCATTTAAGCTTTTATATGATTCATCTAGTTTTACCTTTTCTTCTGGAGACAAAGTTGAAAATTTTTCTTCCAGCATAGATGTACGAAATGCACCTGGACAAAGAGAATTAATTCTTATATTTTGATGGCCATATTCTTGAGCAACTGATTTCGTTAATGAGATAACGCCACTTTTTCCGGCAGCATAAACCCCAGTTCCTGCCGAACATAAGAGAGCATCCATTGAGGATGTATTCACGATGGCACCATTATTTTGTTTTGTCATTACTTGCAGCTGATACTTCATACAAAGCCATACACTCTTTAAGGTAACATTAATTAAATGATCAAAGTCTTCTTCCTTAAACTGATGGGTAGCAGCAGATGAAGCCTCTGTATTAGCTGCATTATTAAAGCCAATATCTATCTTACCAAATGTAGAATATGTTTGACTAACAAGATTCTTGACATCCTCACTAATCGTAACATCAGTTTTAATAAAAATAGAATTAGGTGACCACTTTTTTATTATAGAAAGGGCTTCTTCTCCCCTTTCAGCACTTCGAGAGGCTAGGACGACACACATGCCCTCTTTTGCTAATAATTCGGCTGTAGCCAAACCAATTCCCGAAGTCCCACCTGTAATGATCCCTACCTTTTCTTCAAACATATACTTCTCCCCTTTTGCATTCAATGAGATCCAAATAGATTAATTCTATTCAATTTTTGAATATCCTTTAGTGAAATACTATTTTAAGCTATATATGATATAGAAAGTTAGTTACCACAAAACGCATTACTGGTAAAAAAAGGACAACTATTTAGTTATCCTTTTTCTACCGATATAAAGTAAATGTGATGAAACTCCTAAAGTATAAGGGTCGGTTGCTGTTTTCTTTAAAAATTCAATTAATCGATTGAATTCGGCTTGTCCCTTATTTGTCCAGTAGTCCCATTGTTCTCTAGATAAAAGGGAACCAATACTAGATGATCCCACTAGACTTAATGTTTCAAATCCATTAGATTCCATAAAGGGATTAATTTCTTGTATATCAAAGTAATAAGCTCCTGTAAATCTTCCTTCATCCTGATGATTAAATTCACCTGTAGCAATAAACTCTTCGATGTGATCCATTGTATTATTAGGTTTCCACGTTTCTGGATGTAATAATGAAGAGAGAGTATGTCTAATTCTAGACATAAAGGCAACAAATACAACTCCTTCATGTTTTGTCACACGATATAGTTCTTTAACAGCAGCATCACGATCTTGTTCATTCTGTAGATGATACATTGGCCCCATCATCAAGGAAGCATCGAATTCGTTGTCTTTTAATAAATTTAAATCCTTTGCATCCATAATATGAAATCCATTAAATTTATTAAAAAGCTTAAGTTCTTTTGCCTTATTTTCAGCTACCTTTACTAATTTAGGAGTGAGATCAGTTAGCGTTACCTGAAATCCTTTCTCGGCTAGTTTCATTGCATATTTACCAGGACCAGCCCCATTATCTAATATACTGCCGTTTTCGGGTAGATACTTTTGTACATAATGCCAGTTTATTTGAAACTCCAAGGGTTCCCTATCTAAGCGCCCCCATTCATCAAATGTTGAGTAATAATCCATAACTTTGTTCATAAACAAATTCCCCTTCTATGTCTTATACAACTTCCAATAAATATAAGTATTATTTACTTTGTAGAATTTGTAAACTAGTGATTGATGTTATATACAAAGTTAATTAACATAATTTGAATTACGGGAAATTTACTACCTAGATATTATTGTGTGCTAAGGGTTCCCATAGTCTTGTAACATTAATTTGATTATCTTTGATATCTATTCTATAAACATCCGGGTTCGTTAGGTTTTCCCATTCAGTAAAACCAAAACTTTCATCGAAATATCTAAGAATTAAACTCATAAGGTTTCCATGTGTCACTAATAACGTATTCTGTTCCTTACTAAATTCTATTTCCTCTCTAATAGGGGTATCGTCAGGAAAATGCGAATTTACAACGTTAAGAAAATCACCCTATTAAAAAGCCCAATTTCTCAACATGTATATATGAGAAATTAGGCTTTTTTCGTTGCTCCGTTAAAGCGCTCTTTAACGGAACTAAATTAGCTAGTTTATTCAATAAGATCTGTAAAATCAATGTACATTAACTTGCGACTACCTAATATCAATCTTTTACGAATATCTCTTTATATGTGTTTCAATTTGTTCTTTATGTTTTAAGTCATGGTCAATCATCCCAACAAAATACTCACTAAGGGGAATATGTTCTTTGCCAGGACAAGGCTGATCAAATTTTTCTGGTTGAACTTTCCCCAATTGAGCTACTAGGTCTTTCCTAAAATAGATAAACTCACTTATAAGGTCTACTTTAGATATACCTGACCTTGCATATTCAGAAGCCTCTTTATTAATTAACTTAGCATTGATATCTATTTTAGGGAAATCCTTATCTCTTAGTAAAAAAGAAATTCTATTCTCTATCATAAACTTATCCCATGAAATAAAATGAGAAATGACATCTGCAGTGCCCCAAGAACCTTCTAGAAAAGGTTTGAACCATAGATCATTTGAAATGTTCTTTAAAGTGAGAGACCATTCTATTAAACTTATTTTTTCTTTCATAATGCTTTCTTTATTCACTTAAATCCCCTTAACTATCAAATTTTTTACGTTAATATCTGTAATTTCCATAAATTTTATAAAACTCCTTTAAATAATCAGTTACCGGCAGGGAAATATTTATTTAAAAGGTATAGATATTAAGTAACCCCAATTTCTCAGTGTAATAAACAAGAAATTGAGGTTTAAAATGTATTTTTTTATAAGTATAAATAATATGAGGTGTGAATATTGAAAATTGCATTCTTTGACAGAGACGGAAATATAATTGAAGATTATCCAGATCATGAATGGAATGGAATAGAGAATCCTATATTTATAGAAGGTTCAATTAATACGTTAAAAGAAGTTATAAAAAAAGGGTATAAAATTATAATCGTTACAAATCAATACATTATTAATGAAGGATACATTACGATTGAACAGTATCACCATATAAATAATCAAATGATAAACGAGTTAAAGGCTCAAGAAATTGAGTTGCTTGATATTTTTTATTGTCCACATGGTAAAGACGAAGGTTGTACGTGTATAAAACCTAAGACTGGAATGATTATGGAAGCCATTTCTACATATCCTGAGATTAAATTGGAAGAATGTTTTATGGTTGGTGACTCAATAGTTGATGTAGAACTAGCAATAAATATGGGAATCAAAGGGTTTGGAGTGGGAATAGGCTCTAATTACAAACAAAGGAATATATATCAACTGAATACTATAAAAGATTTACTAACTTATATTTAGATTTAAAGGAGGAAGTTGTATCTCTCAATCAGACGCAAGAAAAGTCGTTCATTATTATGAGGAAAAGCTTGTACAACTACACGAAGATCTAGAAGTAGTTAATCACTCCGTAACTAAATCAGCTATTATGCAGGAGGTTATAAAAATTGAAAAGGCATTAGCAGATAAACATAAGTATATAAAATAAAAAGAACCCACTGCTCACCTGAGTAGTGGGTTTTATTCTCAAATTTTTTATCTGTAAATTATAAACAAATGCATTCTTGGCTATTTACTCATAAGCTTTTTCTTCTCAGTGCCTATATAATGGGCAAATGCTTTACAAATAAAACACGATCCTGATTAACGCCATCATAGTTAGTATGTAAAGATATATTATCTACGTTCTTATCACCTTGTTCAATTCTAAATCCCATTTTTGTATGGTAAGCAATAGAGGCTTTATTAACAGGAGATGTTACACATCGAATAGTATTTCGCCCGTTTTGTTTAGTAACATCAAAGAAATGACTATATAACTGTTTTCCAATCTTTTTCCCTCTATAATCTGGGTGAACTCCAACAAAATGGATATATGCTTCATGCATATGGGATTGAGATAAAAAACCAATTAGAAACCCTATAATTTTTCCTTTTTCTTCAGCAATAAAACTTGTATTTTGGAAATGATCAAAAAAGAGCTTTGGCAACATATCAGACATTTGTCTACCGTTCCACCACTCGTTAATTAATGGAGATATTACATAATAATCTGATCCTTCTACTGAACGAATTTTCATTCTAATCTCTCCCTATTTTATTTATAAATTTACTCAAATTAATGCTATCACTCCCATAGATTAATCACTAGTACAAGAGTACACAAAGTATACAATCATAGTTATCATATTCATAGATGGTGATTATGGTAACTGGCTTTGAACGTTATCTGCAAAAGAAGAGAACGCTATTTTACTAAATAAGCTTCTTTTCTTTTCCATAAGTATTAAGAATTCTAACGAATGTTCCTTTTAAGGATTTTTCTAGAGCATACTGGTTCAATTCTCTAACTTTGGCGGAGAGCTCTGTTGCTTTCTTTATTCGGTCGTTCCCTATCAACACAAAGGGATCGATAATTCGAACCTTTTTCTTTTGGTGTATGTCGTAAGCTCTCTCATCATTTATTACCTCTTTGCCTATATCTTTCATTTTTTGTAGTACCTCATGGTCTTTACTGTCAATTAACTTCTTCCAGACTGTTTCATCATCCAGTAATAAGTCATCCAAATGAATAATCTGTTTGGCCGTTGCGATCTTTAATATATCCGTTAGTACGGCGTACCCATATACATTTGATGGATGAAGAAAGAAGTCAATTACCTCTTCATAATAAGCTTTAACAAACCATTCTGCTGCCTCTGTTGTTTTTAAACAAATTTTACCGTTAACCACTCTTAATTCATCTACAAATTTACAAGCATCTTCTAAAGAAATCATATTATAGGTAGATAAATCACGAAGTGTGTAGTCGATGCGATCTGCACACAGCGAAGGAAGAGGTTGTTCTAATAAGGACCATTTCTCAATAGGCAATATAGACAAAGTATTAAATCCATGTTTTTTTAAAACAGAAGGTATTTCAGATGATTGAATTACTTTTTCAAATATTTGGTCATGAAAGTCTTGTGCTGGATTATCTAAAACAAAATCTATCACATGAGAAAAAGCTGTGTGGGAAATGTCATGCAACAAGCCAGCTATTTGTTCTTCTATAGAACCACCTAACTTTTTAATCAATAGCATGACACCTACAGAATGTTCAAATCGTGTTACATTCCACTTTGGATTCACTAAATAACTTGCGCCACCTTGATGAATATTTTTAAGTCTTTGAAATGGCTGAGCCTGTATTAGGTCAGCAAGAACAGGTTCTAAGATGAAATTCCCATAGATAGGATCATTAACTTTCATACAATTATCCACTCCTCATTTATATCGCTTAATGAAGTTAAGTAACCGATGACCAACTGTTTGTATTTCCATACGAGAGTAAGATAGATCGTAGCCAGAAGAACCATCAAAATCTTTAAATTCTTTTGCATAAACAGACTTCATTGCTTCAGTTGGATAGCGAGATTGTAGATTAACTAATTCTTTACTCCAGGTGTCAAATGTATAATCATCAATTAAAGATTCATTTAACTGATAATATAGAAAAGAATGCACAAGGATCTGCCTTCTTCTTCTTGATATTAATTCTAGTATTTTATTATCCATGTTTAATTCCTCTTTTTATGACATATTATTCTTATCACCTATATAACAAGCATTAGCCCTGTACATGCTAAACAATCTTTTGAACTATTATAGAGTCAATCAAGTTAATGATATAAGTTCTCCTGGTTTTTGATTCTTTTATTTTTAAATAACAATTGATAAGAACCATACAAAGCAGATGTTAAAAGTAAAACTCCAGCAGATATATATACAAGACGTGCACTAAATACTTCGGCAATAGTTCCAACAGCTAGAATAGAAAGCATAAATATAACATAAAAATACCCCCTCGACACATGTTATGTTAACTCTATGATAATCGAATAATAAGTTCAATATAATTAGAATATATTTAAGTGGTTATTATTTCATGGAAAAAAATAGTTTAATTGAATCGATTTGTTATAATTAATTAAACAAACAATTCATTAAGGAGAATTAATTAACATGAAACGAATTAATTACTCGATACAGTTAGTAAATCTAATGGAGCCTGTGTCGAGTTTAACCTAAGTATCTATTAGTTAACTGTATCGTCCACATCTAGAATATAAAATAGTGGAGGAATAGTTATTATGAATACAAATTTATTAAAAAAAGAATGGCTACAATATGAAAAAATAAAATTTGAAGGTTGGGATTTTTCTTGTATAGATGACAGTTGGGAAAATGAAAATCTTCCATGGAATTATGCAGAAATCTTAAACAAATATTTGTCCTCCGATTTGGAATTACTCGATATGGGTACTGGAGGAGGGGAATTTCTGCTTTCTTTAAATCATCCTTATGAAAAAACATCAATAACAGAAGGATGGCAGCCTAATATTGAACTTTTAAAAATGAAATTAGTTCCTTTAGGAATTAAACTAGCTTCAATTGGCGACGATGATATAATTGATTATGTTAACAATAGTTTTGATATTATCATCAATAGACATGAATCATTCAATGTTGGAGAGATAAAAAGAGTCTTAAAACCTAACGGTGTATTTATTACTCAACAAGTAGGCGGTAAGAATGGAAATCGTTTATCAAATATGCTTATTCCAAGCTTCCAACCAAAATACGCGACCTTAAACTTGAAAAATACTTTACAAGATCTGAAAGAATGTAATTTTGAGATTATGTTTGCTGATGAATACTTTCCTTACCAAAAATTTTTTAATATGAAAGCTCTTATTTACTATGCAAAAGTGATAGAGTGGGAATTTCCAGGATTTAATGTAAGGGACAATTTTAATCAGTTGTTGGATGCCTTTAAAGAGTTAGTAAGAAAGGGTTATGTTTTGAACTATGAGCATCGATTTATAATTGTTGCTCGTAATACTAAACTAAGTTACTGATCACATAAAATTTCATTCATTTAGAGGAATTAAAAAGCTGTGATTATATAAAGAATTTCAGCTTTTTTCATCAAAATGAATTTGAAGACTATCTAATGGCCCGGTTCTACTGAAAGGCTATACTCAAAACTGTTTAAACGAAATTCTCCTAAAAAAGCCGTTTCTTAAAAGTAAGAAAAACTGCTCTTTTAGGAGAATAAATGTCTTAGCGTATGTTTTTCGCGTTTTGTTGATAGAGCTCCGTATTTAGAAACTTAAAATATTCGTAAACGCCCAATTCGTTCATTCGTTGAGAAACGATCCTTATTAATTCCACCAATAGCAATAATTATTGAACCTTCTTGATTAGATACACCATATAAGAATTCTCCTGGCTTACTGAAAGTATTATTTCCATTTTTATAATCATTGATTAATCTCTCTATAAAAAGAAAACCTTCCTTTTCACTTTCTATAATTAAGTTTGTTAAATCAATGCTTAACAAGTCTTTTACTCGCTTTAGTTCAAATTGCTTCATGGCTTTTCCCTCCTAATTGATGGTATGTAAGAGCGTTATTCTAGTTACCATAATTACAGTTATTAAAAATAAATAGCAGACTACAAGTATACATATCTATAATGTTGGACAAACTATTAAAGTATTCCCCCCTATTTCGATGAATTTGAAAATCCTTTGCTACGATGAGCAAAGGATTCTTTTTACGTCTAAACTTTATTTACATGTTAGAGAATTCCTTCTTTTCTTCATTCCAAATTCAAGGCATTTACGTGAAAAAATCCTATCTTTCACATAACTTTTGAAGTAAGCTGAATTGCAGTTTACCCTTTCGTGCTTTCTGTGAGCGCCTATGTAGTAATTGTTGTGCACTGTTCTATAGCAAGTTCTAATTATGCAGGTCTATTTGAGCTGTTAATTAAGGATTTTAGATTATCAGCAGATGTTATCAATAACCTTCGACTACTTTCGTATTCATTGACTAAGTCAGAAAATCTGTTTCGTATTTCTCTTAATTCATCAATGTCTTGAGGTCTGTCTTTAAACGATAATACAAACCCAAACCAAGTTATTAAATATGAATCATCTTTTTCATTAACTAAGCAATAAAAGGCAGACATTCCTTCTTTTATAACGGCAGCATAATTATAATCTTCAACTAAGGTGTTGATAGCTTTCACATCTAATTTATTTGAGGCTTTTTGGAATTTTATTTGTTCTTCTTTTAAGGAATTTATTGCACTCATTATATCTTTGTAATATTGTTTCTTAAGTCTAGCTTCCCAATACAAAAGAGGGTGTTCCTTAAGTGTATCTAATACCCTCCTCACATTTTCGGGTAAAGATTCATGCCCATAAGGGCTTTTTACTAATTCCTCAGAATATGAAAAGCTTAGATTAAGCTTTTGTATGAAAACACTAAACTCTTTTTGTACTTCTTTTTGTTCTTGTGAGTCTTGTGAGCGATTTTGCCTCCACCAAAGAAATAAGCCCACAAATATTCCAGTAAAAACCCCAGATATTAATCCTGAGGTTAGATTGGCCCAAAAAGAAACATTAAAATTAGCTGTATTATTGGAAGAAATAAAAGGACTATATAAATCCAATGACAAACATCTCCTTCAAGAATTTTTAATATTTAACTTTTAGTTCTTCCGCGTCCTCAAATTCCTTAATATTCTTTTGTATATATTCCATATAGCTTGAGGCTGTTTCTTTATCACAAAAATGTCTAGCTACTTGATATGTTCTTTTGCCTTTTATCGGTTCAGTAATTAATATATGTTTAGGCACATCATCTTTAATCGACTTAACACCTTTTACCATAAAGTCGAAGAAAGCAACAACACTAACTAAATTTAATTTTACTCCGAACAAACCTACATCCAAATATTCATGGAATTGTATGGATAGCTCTTCGCGTCCTATTAACTCTTTGAGGTCCATTCCTTGAGGTCCAGTTAGTGTAAGATCGTTGATATTTAAATATTTTTTAAAAGGTCTTGTTGCTATTAAAGATCTATAAATTTCCTCAACTAAAATTACGTCTTCCCTTTTAGTTTTAAATTCTGGAATGAACTGTACGCCTAGGTGTTCTTGTAAAGTTAAAACCTTTTTCCAAAAATTAATTGTCTCAAGAATAGATTCTTTTTCTATAGAAGTTGCAGGGGCTTCTGGAAGTCTTAAATCATTAAGCTTAATCCCCCCTTCTATACAGGATTGATAAAGTTCTAATATTGCAATGCCTTCTTCAATACTATCCACGTTTTCAAGACTATATTTAACATTAAAGGTTAATTTAGAATTTTTTTCATCTATAATATATGAAATTTCGAAATTATCGTTATTTATACTTTTAAACAAACTCTTATGCATGTCTGCATAAGGTTGTCTTTGAAAATGCAACAGCTTTGTTACTCCATTACCTTGGACTTTAACTTCAAACGGTGATTGAAAGGGGCGTGGGACTAGACTAAGTTCATATTCCCTTACTTTCTTTTCATTATCTACAGTTTTAAATGGGAACTTAATAAAATCTTCTAAATTGAAGCTAGTGCCATTTAAAACTAAACTGTTATCTTCAACTAGTTTCATTTTTATAGGATGTTGCACCCTGTACATAAACTCTTCTAACTCTTCCATTGTCGATGGTTTAAAGTTCCCTGGTAAATCATCTGGTAATTCTACTCGTAGCCCTGATAACTCTGCTTCTGTACCTAATGGAACAACCCCTATTGCTCCGTTTCCGATATTTGTATAAGTAAAGCCTTCAGGTAATGTTTCACTTAAAGATTTAACTATTTCTTTGGGTATCCTTACATCTTTTTCATTTTTTTGAAAAAAAGCTTTTTCAAAATCGGCAAACATTTTTACCAATCCTCCCTTAACTCATTAAACACTAAAATTTTTGAAAAAAGTCCATATCTATCATAATCATTTTCCACAATTTGATTTTCTATTATAAATTCTATAAGTTCTTTTCTATCGTTCTGATTTGCAACAATGATATATTTAATCGCATCTAAATCAAACTTTAACCATAATTCAGATCTTTGTTGAATTCCAGCAGAATGAAGCATATAACTATGATGATTCATTTGATTCTGAGGGATAACCAATGGCAATTCAGTATCTACACCTGCAAATTGGGGTACAAACCTCCACTCTTTTTCATCATGAAAATTACGATATTCATATTCATCGTTATTATTTACCATCATTTCTCCTTCGATTGGCTTCATAAAGAGTAGATCAGACAGCAGATAATCATTATATTCTTTAAATTTCTCTCTCTCTTCTGCCTGTTCTATTTTCATAGTATTATTAAAAACTTTACTAAAATCTTTTTTTAATTTAGAATCCTTATTTATATAATGGATTGGCTGGATTCCTTGCCTTATGCCCCACTCCTTACTCAATCCAATGCCATACCATCCATAATTTCTCATGTGTGGAACCAACTTGTTTAAATGAATATCGCAAAAACAGCTCATCGGAAATGCTATTTTATCAAACCCTTTAATATCAAGATAATCAATTTTCTCCTCATAATAACGTGGCATAATGGCCTTGTCTTTAATAATTCCTTTAAGGTAATCTAACTTTGGCATAAATTTAAATAGTACATTTGCACTTTGCCTTGGTGGGACATATATAGATTGTTCGTTTGTTTCGGGAGTGTTTGGAAGAACTACTACTGTCTCCTTTGCTTTAATCTCTGATGGTTCTATAGACTTCTGAATCATTATTTCCCCTCTCAATCTAAAAACTAATATATTCGATTTATTTTACCATTCATTACTAATATACAGTTAAAAAGAATTAGCATTAAAATAAAAAAATATAGGTTTTAAGACTTACATAATGTTCACAAATAGTGCCACTAAGAGCATAAATCAGGTGTAAATAGAAAAAAAGAAGGATAAAAACCTTCTCTCCTTACTATATAATCTTCTATACTTAGATACTCTTCTTCATGCCACATTGGCGGCATTCACGTAAGAAAACGCCACCTTTTACGGAGTTTTTGAAGTCAGCTGAATTGCAGTTGTCACATCGTCCACTTTGTTTATCTGGATATTCGGCACAATCATATACTTTAGTGAGATCTATTTCTTGCTGCTGTTTCTCTTCCATGTTGATCACTCTTTTCTAATTGACTTTGTTTTAGATAACTATCATTTAGGAAGGCTTTCTATGAAACCTTATATAATGACAGAAAGTATAGTTATTCTTCCCAAACGGGTTAAAAGAGACACTGCATATATAGATTTTAAGGTTACTTCAGCTATAGGAAATAGAATTAGTAGTGCTTTATGTGATTCTAATATGAAAGAGTTAAATATTGAATGTGAAGGAGGTAAATAAATGTCAAAAGTATACTCAAATATATTTTTATTAAATAATATTAATTGCTTATCTTCTTTAGATAAAGTTTTTAGTAGGCAACATAGCGAGTTATTACATCATGTGAAGAAAGATGAAAAACAGGTTGCTAGTATGCATGAAGCCGAGAAATATTTTAATTATTCTTGGAAAGAGATAGGTGAATTAGACGAAATAAAAGTACCCAAGATTAATGGTAATGATAATTTTACAAGAGAAATTATTTCATATCAAAAGGCAATTGCTAATTTGGAGTACACAAAGAAAAGGAAAAAAGATAGTGATGGAAATTTTCTACCAAAAGCTGAAAGAGTAAATAATCTAGATGTAGAGTCATTATTTTTTGAAAGAGAAAATAAAGTATATGTACTTATTATTACTTCAAATGATTACAACATTGGTAGATTTAAAAAGCTTATTGGTGAAGAAAATATTTCGCAAAAAAACCCCGAATACTTACTTAATCCTGATATATTTAATTGGTTATTCTATGTTTATACTGAACGAAATGGAACATTAAATGAAATTACCAAATTAGAAAATATTAGTGGTTTTGTAGGGAATATATCTGATGATGCTAATGTTTTTACAGGAGAATCTTACCAGACAACAGAACTAATAACGACTAAAGCATTTATAAGCAACGGTGGAGAACTTAAAAAGATCACACTAAGAGTTATTACTTGTATGATTCATGAAAAATCCACCATTGTAATAAACTGTAGTTTATCTTTTAAATTAAGAATAATGGAAAGTACTGATACTGTTGTTTTTTTATTATTATATTTATACGGTTACTTAATCCTTAAATTAAAATAATTATATATGAATGAATCAGATAGCTTTATCAAAGAAGACAATCCCGAATTCTCAAAAAAATCGGAATTGATGTAATTAAATCAATTGTGGAAAAATAATATCTTATTAAAAGATCTTGAATCATTTTTGCTAGAAGACTCACTTGAACAAGCTTAGTTAATACTTAGGACTCCTCCTAGTACACAGTTACTGCAGGAGCCTTTTTTTAAAAGTCAAAAACTATTACTGATAATATTCCTATTATGCCACTAAAAATGTTTGTAAAAGTATGTGATTTTCAGTGAACGTTCGTAATTTAATTCATGACATAAACGGACGGTGAAGATGATAGATTTCTTATAAAAAACAAAAGTCTGTAAATGTATACCTTTGCGAACTTTTTGCATTGTACAAATATCACCATAACTATAAATAGTTAGTTTAAATAACGGTTTACTCATCGAAATGGAAGAGCCATTATATGTTTTCCTTAAAAACAATATAAGTGCGAAGGCTGAAAAATAAAAGGCTACATTGTTCTGAGATGATGTAGCCTTTTATTTTTTAGTATTAAATGAAATTCGAAAAAATAATCAGTGTCCCTACAAATATAAAATATTTGTTTATTACATTTCTTCGGGAGCCTTTACACCTAATAATCGTAACCCTTCTTTCAAGACGAAAGTTACTGATTTCACAAGTGCAAGTCGATCTTCCTTTTGAGGATCATCAACAAGGATTTTCACATGACTATAATATTTATTAAATTCTTGAGATAAATCAATAAGGTATTTAGCAATTTGTGATGGTTCATATTGATTTAAGCTTTTCTTTATCACTTCAGGAAATTCTATTAGTAACTTGATTACAGACCAGCTATAATTGTCATTTAATCCATTAATATTTAAATTTTTCTCTTCATTGGCTTTTTTTAGGATAGAACAAGCTCTAGCATGAGTATACTGAACGTATGGACCTGTTTCACCTTCAAATTTCAACATTTCTTCAAGAGAAAATTCAATATTGTTTAATCTCTCATTTTTTAAATCCTGAAAGATAATAGATCCTACAGCTACTTGTTTTGCGACATTTTCTCGATTTTTTAGATTCGGATTCTTTACTTCGATATTCTGTGTAGCTAAAGAGATTGCTTCCTCTATCACCTCTTCTAAAAGTACGATTTTTCCTTTTCTTGTAGACATTTTTTTCTTATCTTTCATAATAAAACCGAATGGGATATGGATCAATTCGTCTGCCCATTTATAGCCCATTTTTTTTAGGACCAGAAAAACCTGCTTAAAATGTAGACTTTGTTCATGGCCAACAATATAAAGAGATTTTGTGAATTTATGTGTTTCTTGTCTATATAAAGCAGCCGTAATATCTCTTGTAGCATAAAGAGTGGCGCCATCTGATTTTTTAATTAAACAAGGAGGTAAATCATATTCTTCTAAACGGACTACCTCTGCACCTTGGGAAGAAGAGATTAAGCCTTTATCATTCAACAAATTAATGGTTTTATTCATTTTATCATTATAAAAGGCTTCTCCTTGATAAAAATCAAAATGTATATCTAATAAATTATAGATTTTAGAAAATTCTCGAAGCGATTCATCTCTGAACCACTTCCAAAGCATTAATGCTTCTTCATTCCCCTCTTCCAATCTTTTGAACCACAGTCTAGCCTCGTCTTCTAATTCTTCGTTATGTTCTGCTTGTTCGTGGAATTCTACATAAAGGCTTAATAATTCTTTTATAGGGTTTTCCTTGATTATTTTTTCATCACCCCAAAGTTTATATGCAGTAATTAATTTGCCGAACTGAGTTCCCCAGTCACCCAAGTGATTTATTCGTATTGCATTATAACCACATTTTTCAACAATGTTAGCAATTGAGTTTCCAATAACAGTTGACCTTAAATGTCCCATAGAAAAAGGTTTTGCAATATTAGGTGATGAAAAGTCAATAGTAATGTTTTCTCCGTGACCAATGTCAAGATTACCATATTCAACTCCATGACTTAAAATTGTAAATAAGACCTCTTTGCTAACGCTTTCTTTGTTTAAAAAGCAATTTACATATGGTCCATCAGCCACAACGTTATCAAATAAAGGGTGCTGAATTTTATTTGATAAATCCTTTGCAATTTGATTTGGTGATTTTTTCAAGAGCTTTGCTAATGAGAAACAGGGAAATGCCATGTCTCCTTGACCAGTATATTTTGGTTTTTCAATTAACTTCATGACTTCCTCAAAAGTCAAAATGCCGTTTAAGTTTAAAGTTATTTCTTTTGCATAATGTGTTATTAAGTCCATATTTTCACCTTCCATTTTTCATTAAAGCAAAAAAATCCCGTCTCATGTTAGAGACGGGATTTTCCCGCGGTACCACTCTTATTGTTCAAATTGAACCTTCTCGAAGATTAATAACGGTTTTTTTTCCCGGCATACCTTACTTTTACTTTTCAGGCTGCTTCTCAGAAGTGCGTTTCGCAATGGTGAAACCGTTAGGCTTCCACCGTCCCTAACTCGCTTTTCGGATTCAATCAAAACTACTCTCTTCTTCATAGAATTCATATATTTTTTAATGATTATAAACAATATAGCAAAATTAATCAACAAAAATTTCAAAAATAACAATTAAATCCCAAACAATAAATTAAGATTTTAGTACATATAATTTTAATTTTTGGAATTTATACTCTTATTTATGGCTTATTACTAACGAAGAAATTCTCTGTAATATTTTTATACAATAAAGTTGTTTCTTCGGCTATTTTTTTCCATGAAAAATTATTTATTAAAAAACTTCTTGCATTTGTTCCAAGCTGCTTACGAAGGTCTGGGTCTTCAATTAGTGTTTTACAACTATTAGCAAGTGCTCGTGGATTTCGTGGAGGTACCAATAAACCTGTCTGTTTGTCTTTTATTATTTCTCGTAACCCACCCCATCACAAGCTATAGTTGGCAATCCATATTGACAAGCTTCTGCTGCTACTAGTCCGAAAGGTTCGCAGTGACTTGGTACTATGGTAATATCGGCGTTAATGTAAATATGATCCAAATCTTGTCCTGATAAAAAACCTTTAAATATAATGTGTTCTTCTAATGCTAAACTTTTAGAAAGAACTATAAGTTCTTCACTATAAGAATTTAAACTTCCCACTATAGTTAATTTTGCTTGGATACCTTCTGAGCGTAAAAAGTAAAGCGCTTAATTAAATCGTCTATACCCTTTTCTTCAGTTATTCTTCCTACATATAACAAATTTACTTCACTATTAATTTCATAAGTTTCTTTCTTCTTATTTGCTTCCTCTACACCGTTATAAATAACATGAATTTTCTCTGGGTTTGCTTTGTAATGTCGTATAATTTCATCTTTCATTGAATTACTACAGCAAATCACAGCATCAGCTTTTTGAATTAGTTCTTTTTGAGTTTCTACATATAGTTCCCCAAAAATATCCAAATCGTAATCTTCAGCTCTACCTACTAAAGTATCGTGAAGTGTTACTATTAATGGTTTATCTAAAATTTTCTTTAGAGTGAGTGCTGAATATCCTGAAATAAAATCTTGGGCATGTATTATATCGCAATCTATGTTATTTCGTAATGTTTCACTCACCATGTCAAAGTTAGATAGTAGAATATCAAAACAATTCTCATACTTTAAAAGTACTAGTATGCCTACAAAAAAACTACCTACCTTTATCATATTTTGATATAAAAAAAGACAGGGTTTTCCTGTCTTTCTTTAGGTAAAGAATGAATTATCTTTCGAATTCATTTCTCTGTGATAATCGTCTTTCCTGGGCTTTCTACATTTGGCGTACTTATAGAAATTTAATAAGTAGTCCTGTAACGTGTAACGTCACGTTCAGAAGATTTCCTAACTGTTGTTTGATATTCTCAGGTTTTATTTTTTAAGGCTGTTTTCGTAAACTTTGTTGTTCTGTTAATAGATTATTGGACTTTGTGCTATTATATATTTATATAGGAATTTTCTGAAACTTAATATTGGTTGAACCGTAATAAAAGTAGAAAGGAGATGGTTCTGTGGCACGATGTACAAATTGTGATTATAAGTGGAAAGCCAAAGAAATTTGGTCACTCGGATTTTCAAAGAAGGGAAAAGGCTGTCCTAACTGTGGGGTTAAGCAATATATTTCCTCTAACACTCAACGGACATTTACTTTAGGGTATCTAAGTCTTATATTTATTGTGATTTTCCCTTTCATTATCAAGTTGAGCGATAAAGACGAACCTTTATGGTAGGTTCTCAATAAACAAAATTGATAATCTCAAAAGGCAAAAGGGTAGTAATTGCTATCCTTTTTTTTGTCCTCACGCAATCTTTCTAAATGAATTAACAGTTGCATAGTTTGATTTTTGACACGCAGAGACAAGCATTTGCTCTACTCGTTTATCAAATGCTAAATCCTTTCCTAATTCGAGCCAACGGAACCAATAAAGGTAATTGTCCAAATAATGAGTACCCACACCTTGGAAACGCTCCAACCACCCTTTTAATCGGTTGTGGAAATTATTAACGTGTTGTATGTGGTAGATACCCTTCTTAACACGTTGTTTTTGACGTTCATTAACTGTTTCGTGATGAAGTCCCTTCTTTTTAGCAAGTTTCTTATAGTTTGTAGCTGTATCTGTACATAGCAAAGCAGATAGGTGTATATATTCACTTATCACAGCATCGATTTCTTCAGCTCTAACACGACCAGTTCCCGCCTTACGAGCGATTACACTTCCGTTTCTATCTTGTGCTAATACAACAGCAATTTAAGATTAGAAATCCCTCTTTTCTCACCTTTTTCTCCACGTTTCTTGGCTTTTCTGTGAGTAATGTCTCTACTTTCATTGACTCACGAAAGAAGGTCTCATCACTCTCTACAATACCCTGTAGTTGATTAAAACCAAGACTTCCTAATGCGTTCAAAATTTTATGCCTCCAATAAAATGCGGTGGATAAATGAATTTTTAAACGTTCAGCGATTTTCGATAGGGTGTATCCTTCGACCATCATTTCAATATATTTGGCCCATTTTTCAGGGTATCGTGAACCCGAAAAAGGTGTATTTGTCATATCATTGAAAGACTTACCACAACCATTACACAAGTATCTTTGTCTTGAACGGTACTTCCCATTTTGTTTAACGGATGTACTTCCACAATGAACGTAACCCATACCAGAAGAAAAATGAGTTTCTCTAATGGTTTTGAATAACCCTGTAATTTTATCTGATTCGTCTGGAAATAAGTCTTCCTTCACAGCATTAAAAAGTGCCATTTGTTCTGCTTTTGAAAGCTCGCTGAATTCTTCATAGATGTCTAACCACATAATTGAACGCGTCCTGAAACCGTATTATATCAACCGATAATTAATATGGTCAGGTAAGCAACAATTAATCCGAAAACAGCCTTAGCATAATTATAACTATAATATTTATTAGCTTAATTATATAATAATTATCAAATAGAAAATAAAGGCGTTTAGAAAGGTAAAAACAATGATAGAGTATATATTTAAACTTCCAGTAATAAAATCTTCACCTAAGCCTATTAGTATTAGGGTAGAAAAAAAACAGATAGGAGTGATAAAAAGAAGATATGATAACTTTATTATGCATGGTATAGACTTTTTCGCCCGAGACGTGTTTTCTTTTTTTACATTCATACGACCTCTATGGTGTATTGTGCTATTAAAATCTATAAAAATTAATATGGAAATAAATTTCAACGACAACCATTTTTCGCTCACTCAAAACGGTATTAATCAATGGATAATTTCACAGGGTCAAGAGCATATAGGTTCTATAATTAGGCATGAAATACAACGTAAAGATGACATAGCAGCTTTAGAAATTTTTTTAAAAGATAAAACTCTAATTATCCCTTCACGTGAATTAGGCCCTGATGTTGAAGTGATAACTGCCGATGGAAAGCATATTGGGACTTTTAAATCTGACTTATACCATTTAAAAGATGGAGTTTTCTCTCTCCAATATATTGAAGAAGATCTAGTTGCACCACTTATCATTGCTAGCTTCTTCATTAATAATTATATGTAATAATTATATTCCTATTTAGAATTAGCAAAAAAGAAGCATGGAGAAAGAGTACTTTAAATAGATTTCAGTCAATCATTTAAACATAAAAGTTAACTCTCTTAAGCTGCTTTTCTTGTTTGTGTGAAGAGAAAGATGAGGTAATTATCATAGTTATCCTTCAGTTCATCAAACACTCGTTTACTTTAATTCAATAGATATTACAAATTGAACCCTAGACATTTTAAGTCTAGATTGATATAACAGCTTTAGACGACAATTCTATATTGAAATAAAACATGACTCTATGAATTTTCTAGAGTCATGTTTTAACAACTTAATACTTTTATCTGAAATTTACAATTTCTAAGATTACTGCTCGTTTTAGCTTAACTTCTTTATTTACAGTTCAATATAACACCTGTATTACATAATCATAATGTCTAACAAAAGTGTTAGTACCGTGCCTACAGTGGCAAGCTTTACAATTAAAATATACTTAGCTTTATTTGCTAACGTAATTTTATTGATTTTCTCTAAAATTACAATTAATATCCAAATCATAATAAAAGCTTCTATAAATCTAATAACGATAGAAGAAAAGACCTCCAATCGCTAACACCTCTCTCTTTGTAATGGCTCTGTTACTTTAACGGATGTTCAATTTCGAAAACCATTATAACCATATTCTTTTACCGTTCCATCTGGCAGCAAGTCTTTTAGTCTTTGCATTTTTATAAAATTCAATTTATTAGATAAACTAAAGAGTCACAAATTATTATTTATTAGTCATATCTGAAATCAAAAATTTGTGATTTTACATCGATCTCATGTCCACTTATGTTCACTGTATCATTGTCTAACCACTTAACTGTTGCAGTTTCCTGAGGATAATTCCAGTAAATGTTTTTCTTTTCATTGAAAAGCTTGTTATTTTCAATTAACTCTCCCCTGATAGCAAACCCAGTAGTAGCTCCTCCACTTGACTGATATATCTTAACCGTATAATTTTTATCTGGTGATACAGATTTAAACATATATTCGCCAGTCGGTATATTACTTGGATCAAGAATTAGCTTCCACACTATAAAGCCTAATATTATTAATAAACCTATAACAATCAAAAAGAAGTTAAATAGCTTTTTCAATATCTATTTTTTCCTTTCTAGTACCCTCTGTTCTTACAATATTTAACTCTTTATGAAGGTTTTTTATTGTGCAAATCAAACCATGAATGTTTCATCATTTAACGTTTCTTTCATTAATTAATTTAAAGTAACTATACTCTTTTTATAACCTTTGTTTTTCAAGCTTCCAATAAAGAGGTCTATTTTCTCTTTCTTCTATAAATGTAATTATATATCTTTCATTATTATAAAAACCTGAAAAAGTTACTTTATGATTTAAAGTCCATACAATTTCGCCAAATTCAGATAGTAAATCTTGTTCATCGTTATCTTTATATCTAAAAATTCTCTCTCTATTAATAATACCTTTTTTATTATTTCTAATAATTTCTAAATATACGTCGATATAATCAACGTCATGCTCATAAATTACGGCACATGTATATTTTCTATTAGGGCTAACCTTTTTATTAAATATATGGGTATTATTATAGTTTAACTCTATAATTTTATTATAAACATTTTCAAAAACTTCTTTATCATAATTATGTTGTTCAGCAAATTTAATCATACCTCTATTTAGAATATCAAGTGTATATTTTTTCTTTTCTTGATTTGTAGGCAGTAAAAAAAAATTATCTATATCTATTTCTACAAACACTGGAATATAGTTAAAAATTATATACGAATCAGAATCTGTACTAGCAATTTCTTGCAAGGTATTTACACAATTGATAACTATACCTTTATCCTCCTTCAGCTTAATTCTAGGCAAAAGTCGGTTATAAAAAGAAACCATACATCTTGTTTCAGAGAAGAATTGACTATTGACGTCTTTGTTGTTAGGAACCAAAAGTTGAATATCTCTTAAAAGAGGCATATTAATCTCTCCTTTTTACTTTATGATGGTCGACGATGAAAACGTTCGTCTAGTTTTTTCTTTTGTAAACGTTTAATGTACTTAACATGACGTTCTTCCCAACGTTCTGCATTATACCTTCCTCGAAGATTTACTCTTACTATTCTTGAAGCATACTCATTTCGATACCTTTTATTGAAGTTTTCCACTAGCTTGTCTACCCTAATTAACTTACCATTGCGTTTTACATGTTATGAACTAATTCCTACTTTATTATTTCTCAATTGGTAAACAAACTTTTATCTTTCCAAGCATTATACTCATTTCCTTTTAAAATAAATCTATAGCCTGTAGGTAATGCTAAAAATTTAAGTATATCCGGTCTTTTTAAAGTCAATTCATATAAGCGAAGAGTAAGAAAATCATCCTCATGTAATCTTTCTAGCAAGTTACTAGTATTTAGATTATAATCCAAATCTTGATAAAATAGTTATGATGCACAAACCAATAATGTTATTCTTCGTCTCCACAACAAAAATAATCTACTTGCTTTACATCTTCTATAGATAGAAATTACCTTTCGTAATAAATTATTTAATGATTTTCAATTGATAAAATTAAACTACTGATTTTTATGAACTACAGATAAACTATTAAAAGAAATTTTATAAGCTTTAACTATGTATCCTATATTGAAACGCAGCATTATTTATGTGACTTTTTTGATAACCATTACGAAAGGTTAAATATCTGAAGAATATCGTTCATTTCTTAGAGCTTCTTCATAGTAAAGTATTTCTTTCCAAGCTTCTTCCTTTTTTATATATTTATCAAAATCTAATTTTTTATAAGTATTTATCAATAGGCTTTTTATTTCCTCTTCTTTAGCAGAAGGTTTATATTGTAATTTATTATACATCGTGCCATGCGCTTTAAAGTTTTCTCTTGCTTGAGATAATGAATACTCTCCATTCGGACCTCCATATACTTTATCAGCGTAAGGATCATCCTGTCCATCATCTTCCCAGTCACACACAATACAAATATCATCATTTCCTCTCTCTTCTAAAGTTAAGCATTTACAACAAGGACATTGTGTACGTTGCATTTGAATCCTCCTTCAAATTAATCATGTTGTTTTAAGAATTTTATATAAAGTCTAAAACTGTAAAAACAAATGAGGCTCTTTCCTTGAAGGGTGTTGTTTTTAGAAATAGTCTTATAAGAACTTTACTTTATGAAGTAAATGTTCTTTTCCAGTCCACTCAATAACAAGTTTTTCATAACCCAAGAGGGCAGTGTCTGGTTTGTTAATTTGATCTTCAATCCATTGTTTAATAGTTAATAGTATTTGGTTATTAAAATCATCAGAAGCACGGTTTGGGAAATCTGCAATTAAAAGAGGATAAAGCGAAAAATAAACAGTTCTATCCCTAGAATAAGAAATTGAAGCCACTACATTACCAGCATATTTGGTTTATTAGGACACCTACTATCAAATTCGAATTTTCTTACCAAACCAAATAAAACATCCATTTCTATGTTGGAAAAAACTGATTTAAGCTGTCTTTTAGTAGTCGAGTATCTCTCATTCTTGTTTAAATTACGGAAATATTTAAATTTCATTTATAATCACCTCTTGCTATCTAGAATTATAGCTCAGTTCAGAATGAATATCTTATACAACAACCGTTTACATAATTAAAATTCTAGGAATCAATTAAGTTTTTGACTCATTTATTGGTGCTTACAGAAAGGGTATTATAGTAAAAAACAGAATGATATATAAATTAGAATTTAAATTTTCAAGTCAGAGGAGATAAGTTAATGGCACCACATACTGAATGTATAGGATGTAAGATTGCTCAAGGATTAGTCCCTCCAGGACACATCATTTATGAAAACAAATATGTTTGTTGCACTTTAGATATAGCTCCTTTTAATGAAGGGCACTTATTAATACTATCAAAACAACACTTTCACGATATCGATGAGATAGATATGAATACTCAAATCGAGATAAATAATGCTACATTAAAGATGATCAAGCTAATTAAAAAAGTGTTTAAACCAGATGGCGTTACTACTTGTGCAAATGGTGGGAAGTTTAATGATTTGAGCCATTATCATTTACATATAATTCCAAGATACAAAGGTGACGGTTTTACTTGGAGTGAACCAATAGATAATAAAAATGCAGAAAACCACCTAGAAAAGACTAAAGATTTACTAATTAATAACCTTTTAAATTAATATATAAAATATGCATACCTAGTTAACACAGTGTGTGCTATCGATAGTAAAACCTTTTTAAATAAAAAGGTTTTATCTTATTTATTTTTGCATGGACTTCTCAAATAGTTGCCTAAGTATGCTCCGGTAGCTCCAATAAAAAATATAAGTATGAACTGAACTAAATGGTTTGAAGGAGAGACTAATTTAAAAATAAGAGCACTTAACCCTCCCCATAATGTATCCCTTTTTAACAATCTTTTTCGCTTTTTAAATTTCAACCAAACCACCTTTGATTCATTTTCTCTAAAAAATCTTTTGTTATAGGAAATTTAGAACTTTGACCTATTATAGAATCAATACCACAATAGGGGCAAAGTGCAGTATCTTCCCTTTTCCCTTCCCATTCTTCAATTTCTGTGGGATTAAAAATTTCTAAGCAATAAAAGCAGCCACATATATAATCTCTCTCTAAACTCTTTCGATTAAAACTAGAATAAAAATGGGCTTGATTTAGCTTGTTACTTCTGCTTGTTTATTATCAATGTGACTTTTAAACTCTTTTTTTGTCTTTGTATTATTATCTCTTATATAAAAACCAATAACCACGATACATATAAACAATAAAATTGAAACATAAACGTAACTAGACACTGTATAGTTTCTCCTAATCAATTTATTTCAATTCACTGGAATAGACTGCTTGTTCTTTACCAAATCTGTAATGTGTCTGAATAAGTTTCATATCTAATTTCTCTAATAATCTGCGAGAAGGCGTGTTAGCAACTTGTGTTACCGCAACTATCTTTAATAGCCCTAATGTGTTAAAAGCATAATCTATTATCGCTTGTACTGTCTCAGTTGCATAACCATTTCCCCAATATTGAGGTAAAAATTGATAGGACACCTCTATTTCATTTATTATGTCGTGAGGATTTAGGGACAGTATTCCAATAAATTGATTTGTTGTTTTTTGTCTAACGGCCCAATTCCAGCAATCCTTATCTGGCTGTAACATACCATTTAACACACCAATAAGGGTCTCTTCTTTACGAGGTCCTCCTAAATATTTCCTTACAGTCGGATCCATATATATTTCTTTTATAATTTTGTAATCAGATTTTTGGATATCATTAAGCCAACAACGTTTCGTTTCAATCACCGAATCAGCTCCTATTAACCTTGTATTTTCATACTATCACAAATGATTTAAAAAAATGTATTGCATCCATCCTTCATTAATCTCTTTAGAATTACTTATATAACTAAAAATTATTATCACAGGTGATGGAACATCTTATTTTATTCTGTTAAAAAATCGAGGTAATTATGAAAAAGATAAAAGGTATTATTGATCGATTTGAAGAGGGATATACCGTTGTTGAAATTGAAGGGAAAACAAAGGATTATCCTACAGATATTTTTCCTAAGAATGTACAGGTTGGAGATGTGGTTTATATTACGGGAGATAAAATTAAGATTGATAAAAGTGAAACAAAAAAACTGCGGAAAGAAATTGAAGATTTAATGAATGAGGTTTGGGAAGATTAAAAACCTAAATACTTCAATTCATGTACATTGTAGCAATTGAACTTTTCACTGAAAATTCCTACGTAATAAAGATATATATAACGGTGATCTTATTAAGATATTTCACTTGCATTAGTTAGATGCCTCCAGGTATCTTTTTTTCGTTCTTTTATTCTTCAATCCCCATAGGGTAGGATGAATTCTTATCTACTGTGATTACAAAGTGCTTGGAAACATTATAAGGCCGCAAAACTTTCTTGAAAAAGTACTTTCCAACTTTAGGATCTCTTGTTTTACTCAACTAACAATCAATCGTATTTCCTTCTGAATCAACGGCACGATAACAGTACATCTATTGCCATTCCTGCTCAACGCTTAGGGTTGGTTAATAAACAATTTTCTCTAAAAGATATAATTTACTTTCGATAAATCATCCTAACAAAGGCTGAATTTTTATACAAGTATTTGGGATTTTTGTTATAATATATAAAATAAAAGGAGTTGGTAAGGAAATGTGTGGGATTGGAAACGAATCGTAGGGATAGGGATTTAGCAATACCAAAGCATCGTGAATACTTATTAAATGCTATTGAGAAAGATGTATTAAGTGACGAAAACATAGTAGGTGTTTTTTATGGAGGTTCAGTGGGGAATAAGAATACTGATTTATACTCCGATGTTGACCTGCGCATTGTGGTTAAAGATGAAGTATTTGAAGAGTACCGATTAAACAAAAAACAAAGAGCTCAGAATTGGGGAAAGGTATTGTTTTTCGAGGATTTCCCTTGGTCAACTTACAGTATTGCTCATTACGATACTTTTATTAAAGTGGATACATTTTATTATAAAGTAAAGGATGTTCACCCTTCTGTTTGGCTACAAAACATAAAAATTGTTCGTGATACTAACAGTCTATTGAAAAATGTTTTAGAAAAATCAGCAATCCTATCTTATTCACCAAGTGTAGAGGAAGTGGAAATTTGGAGAACAAAGTTTTTTGCATATGTTCACGAAATATATCGAAGGGTAATGAGGAAGGAAATATACTATGCTTTACATTGCCTTGATAATTTACGATTATCAATGGTAACTGGTTGGTATATGGATGCAGGTTTTCAACCCAATACATTTGGAGATTGGGCTAAATTAGAAGGAAGCAGGAGTAAATTAATGGGCTGGCAACTAAGTCTCCTCGAACAATGGTATAGTAGTCGAGATCCTGATGAGATTTTTAATGTAGTAAAGAGCCTCATACCTGAGTTTTCGAGAGTTCATAAGAATTTGTGCGAGAAATTAGAAATAGAAGAGAACGCTACACTAGTTGATGAAATACTAAATATTGCATTTTAAATAACGCTAAAAAGGTCAGCGGAATTCGCTGACCTTTTTCTTTGCAATTGTGGTACCGTCACATCGCCATCAACCTAACGAAAGTAAACTACCTCAAAACAAAAAAATGAGCAATTGACCCCGGATTTTTGTTTTGAGCTTTGGCTTGATGGGCGTGTGAGTATGAGGTCTTGACGGCAAAAGCGATATTATACGCTAAGCGAACTACAACCTAAAAAGTCGATTCTTGCTAAGGAATCGACTTTTTAATTTCACTTATTAAGCTAAAGCCCATAGTTAGTTCACCAAGAATTTTCTCTTACATCCACTCTCTTCCGTGTTCGCGAATGAATCGAAGTTCCTCTTGATAATGCTCATAATGTCCTTCGTCAATCATTTTTTGAAAAGCCATATCGCCTTCTTTGGCTTTCCTTTGCATGGTTTTACATAATGCTTCTACTCGTAGCAATACCATATCTAAAAATCCTTTTTCTATACCCTCTATACCATAGGAATCAAAAAACAATCTAACCCTTTGTTTGATTCGCTCAGCATCCTTTGATGAATCGTAATAAATGGCTTCGCCTGCTTCCGTATGATACAACCTACTTAAAGGAACGCACGTGTAAAGCGTATAGGCGATATCCCAAAGTCTTGGACCAGGACCAGCCAAATCAAAGTCAATCACACCTACTGGTTTTTCATGGTTAAAAATAATGTTATAGATGGCAAAATCGTTATGGCATATTACCTCGAATGGCTGCGGAGTGTTATCAATGGGTTGCCAACGTTCTTCCATTGGAAAGTCACTCACCGCATCATGATACAGACGGACCATGGTTGCGATCTCTTTTAAAGCCTCATCCGACCACATATATTTTTTTAACGGGTAGTTTCCAGCTTCTCCTTCAATAAATGACAAGATCTCTCTGCCTTTTTCATCAATACCTAGCAACTTTGGCGTATAACGGAAATCTTTTTTCTCCAAATGTTTTAATAATTTATGAATTTTAACACTATCAGGCTTTAAGTCCCGGCGTACGGTATCTCCTGAACGATATACGTTTGAGACATTCCCTCCTGTTAGCATTTCTTCGTTTTCGTACTGATTCTTCATTAAAATTCCCCCTACTTAGGGACGCTATAATTGTGTCAATAGAGATGTATTTTTGCCCATAAATAAAAACAGATATACAAAGGTATCTGTTTGGCAATGGGAATGTAATTGTCCACACCATGAGTCCCTTGAATGATTTTTAGATAGACAAATAAACGCATCCTTAAGAATTAAGGACCGCAGCTGTCTCTATCCAATTACATAATCATTACAAGTTAATCCACATAGGTAGTATAGATTCCCCTTTCTTTACATCTCTACATTATATAGTACCAAAGATCATGAACTAAATAAAGGAAATTCCTCGTAGTTTTTTAATTATTCTTTCAATAAAACACTCGAAAAGGATGACGTTTTTTTATTGATTTCTTGCTTTCTGAAGAATTACACCTATTCTCACGAGAATTACAACGGTTTCTATCTCCAGTAGTGCTACACGACATTGAAACAAGTTGGCTTTGTGCAGCGATCTAGTAAGTACCAAGCCAACGAACTTATTGCCCTTTGTGTATGAAGTATGTTGTATAATGAGTTATTTTTATCTTGTACTGGCCCCGCCTACGCCACATACAATGACAGCCACGCGTGCTATCCAACCTAATTTCATTATAAATGAAAGCGATTACAAATAAAAGTATTTTATTTAAATATTCTGTCTATTAATTTTATTATATCTAACCTTTCTATTAGGAATAACAACAAACATGATGAGCACACTACGCAAGACACCGTGAGGCACCACACCAAATTGTCTATTTTAAACAGGGGAACCCCACTGTGCAGGAGCAGTAAGATTTTTCTCCTTTAGGCTGTATATAACATTTAGTTTTTGTCAACATAATTAAAATTCTAGGAATAAAATAATTGCTAGGGAGGATATTTTACATGCGAAAGAATGGCTAAACGAAAAAGGATTGCCATTCGCACTTCTTTTGGCTTTGATGAACATCGCCAGCCACTTGTATTACCTAACAATCTTCAAGCGCATGCTGCAATCTATTTTGATGCTCCAGATGGTAACTCAATTGAACTAATAACTCCAATTCGACTAGATACAGAAGAAGATTTTGAAGTGATGACATTTGAAGAGTAGTTGAAACGTCAGTAAAAGGTAATACCCTAATCTTTCTCTGCTAAGAAGAAAAATTAGGGTATTATATTCCAGGAAATGTATTACCGTATAACATCTGCATTTTGTCGGCAGGATCCTCTAATGATATAAGCCTTATCCCAAAATTGAGCCTCATTATGGAAGAAGTAAAAATTACTATTAATCATTTCATAATGGTTTAGCGTGTTTATCTTTAGAACATGCAATATATTAATTTTCATTCAAACGATAGATTAGTTGCACAACGCCAGAGGAGAACATTCTTGTATCAACCATTTTTAAATTAAGTCGCTGATTTATGTCGATAAACATTGGTTTTCCTTCTCCCAAAATAAGAGGATGAACGGATAATCTGAATTCATCAACAAGCTCTAAATTAATAAAAGTTGTTATAAGGTTTGCTCCGCCATATAGCCAAATGTCTTTACCAGGCTTATTCTTTAATTTATTTACTTCTTCTAAAATATTATCATTTATAAATACTGCTTTATTTTCTGTCCCTTTTAGCGTTTTGGAAAATACATACTTTTCTTTACTATGAATGATATTCCACATTTCCTTGTCACTATCAGATTCCCCTGTTTTCGGAGTATATTCCCCCCACTCCACGTAACTTTTTCTACCATATAAAATAGTATCAATTTGGTTTAAGAAATTAATAAAATCCATCTCAGAATCCATGATACACCAATCAACTTCCCCATTCTTCCCCTCAATAAATCCATCTAAAGTTACTGCTAAATCTAAAATTATCTTTCTTGGTGCTGTGTTTTGGGACATAATTTTTCCTCTCTTTTATCTAATGAATATACGATATGTGTAGTAATGTAACCAAATATTACAGTAATTATTAACAGACACAAAATAGGAGAAAAAGTAATAGTAAATATTATCATCATAAAATTAGACTTTTATGTCCATTAATTATTGTATAAGTAATTTTTATTCCTACACAGACACCTAGTATAATACTTAATTACGACATATATTGTCATGATTAAGTATCTTTTACATAATTAATGTAATCACTAAATATGAAATACTGTCATAGCAGTGATTTAAAATTAGCTAGTAATAATAGACAATTGCTTCAAGACAAAACATCCTTGATGGAGTATAGAAACGATGATGATAGAAAAAAGCTTCTTAGGGAAAGAAAAAAATAGATTGCTGTATTCTTTCGTTATTTCAACTAAATTACGAAAAATAGCGCTGTACAGTAACCACTTACTTACAGTTAATAAAATAATAGAGGGCTGATAATTTTTCACCTACTTTAAACCAAGCAAATGCCTTGCGGATACGTATTGCAGAAAGATTAAGTCCTAGCTTAGCTAACAGCTCTTTGGACCAGGTTCCGGCAGAAAGAACCAAACGCTTACCTTTATAAATAGTATGATTACTATTCATGTGGAAAAAGTTATCCCCATTTCCCTTCAGCAATCTTCTCAACCTGTCCTCCTACATACACATCAATTCCATCACTTGTTTGCGAAGCATTTAAATGAAGAAGTGATGGTCTACCAATCTCGTAACCCTGTTCGACTTTTACTGATATTGAATGTTTATTAAAATAATTATGATGAACAAGATAAGAAGCTAAACAGCCGTTAGAACTTCCTGTAGCGGCATCTTCAGGAATTCCATAGTAATGGGCAAAATCTCGCGCATTAATATCATGCATAGAGTCATAGGTTTCCTTTGAGAATACGAACAGGGTCTTCCCTTCTGTTTCTTGAATAAGCTGGTTATATTTTAATAGGTTTACTTTTGCCTTTTTCACTGCTTCTAACGAAACGAGTGGAACGATAATGGCAGGAAGTCCTGTTGATATGTCCTGAACTGGAAAGCGATGATCAATTTCTTCGACTGCTAAGCCGAGTACATCTGCAGCGATCTTCGAATCTAGTACCTTCCCAAAAGTAGGTTGGTTTTGCTTCATCCAGAATAGCTTTTCTTTTGCGTTATATGTAACAGGAATGGTTCCCGCTTTAAAGTGAAGCAAGATATCTTTTTCTTCACCATTTAAATAATCTTGCTGAATAACAAATGCCGTACCTAACGTTGGATGCCCTGCAAAAGGAACTTCTTCATTAGGTGTGAAAATACGGACAGGATACCCTTTTTCAGTGGGCTCATTTGATAGAATAAACGTTGTTTCAGAGAAATTAATTTCCTTGGCAATTTTTTGCATCTCTTCTGTTGATAAATGTCCTGCCTCTTTAAAAACAGCCAGCTGGTTTCCCGTATACTTTCCTTGCGAAAATACGTCTACAATTGAAAATTTCATTATTCTACCTCCCATCTACTTGCTGAGAATAATGATAAGTCATACGGTGTTTTACCTGTAGTCACAAGGTCGCTTATTACTTCACCAACAGCGCTGCTGAATTTAAATCCGTGCCCTGAAAACCCTGCTGCGAACACAACGTTTTTATACAATGGGTGCGTATCAATAATAAAGTTTTCATCTGGTGTCATCGTGTACATACACGTTTTGCCGAACTTCAGCTTTCCTACTTGCGGCATATAGCTACGAAGTAAGTTTTCCAGTTCTGCACGATCTCCATCGTTAAAAGGCGCCACCTCTTCATTTGGATTTTGGGCTTGCTGAATGCCATCATGACGGCCTAGTTTCAAACCAGCTCCGTCAATGCTTGGAAACCCATAGTACATCCCACTTTTTGTATCAAATGAAAACGCAGGGAATTTCCCTTCTCCGTAAAACTTTTCATCTGCTTCAAACCACGCAAAGGTCTTGCGGATAGGTGTTGCAGGAAGATTGAGTCCTAGCTTAGCTAACAGCTCTTTGGACCAGGCTCCGGCAGAAAGAACCAAACATTTACCTTCATATACGTTGTCACCTGTATGCACCTTTACGCTATCTTCTGCTACTTTGATATCTTTCACAGGATGATTAGTTAACAGCTCAGCTCCGTATTTTAACGCAAACTCTTTGTAAGTGCGAATAGCATCTTCACATTTTAAAACGCCTGAGGTTGGTTCAAAACAGCCAATGAACGAATCCGGAACAGTGATTCCAGGAAATCTCGTATGTATTTCAACTGCGTTTAACACTTCAAGTGGTAGGTTATACGTTTTTGCACTTGCAATGACTGTTTGAATAAACGATGAGGTCTCTTCTCCTACGCTCAGTACTCCCGTTTTTAAAAAGAACGATTGTCCGCTTTCTTTTTCTAGCTCTTCCCACAGCTCTTTTGCTCGGAGTGCAAGCGGTACGTACTCTTCTCCTTCTCCGTATGCATAGCGAATAATGCGCGTCTCGCCGTGATGGCTTCCGCTCGTATGGGGTGGATCAAAGGCATCAATAAGTAAAACTCTTTGCCCTTTTTTTGCTAAAAAATAACCGGCTGCCATTCCCATTGAGCCGGCTCCAACTACAATTACGTCGTATTTCATAATAGCCTCCAATTTACTTAGTGAATATTTTTACTATTTTAACATATTTGAAGGTTATTACGTATAATAAAACTGCTTGCCATGAAACAAGGCAAGCAGCGAAAGGTTACGCACTTAATTTTGAACAGAGGGTATCTTTGAAAATACAAACCTATCCAACAAATATACCGCAATAATTGAAATTCCAACAAGTGGCATGACGATCCCGAGTCCAAGCATGATAAAGAAAACAACTCTTGTCACTTTGGAGTCCTTTGACTTAGGTGGTGCTCCGGAACTTTCTTGAGGTTTTCGCTTACGCCACATAACATACGAACTAACAATTAAACCAATTAATCCAAGACACGTAATGAGGCCAAGAATTTGATTTGCTACGCCAAATAGCCTTCCTTCATGAAGCGCAACTCCCATTGTAATTCCTTTTCCCATAATACCGTAATCATCAAAGCGAACATCGCTTAAAATAGCACCTGAATATTGATCAACGTGAAGAGTTGCATTATCGCCGGGCTTAGTATGAGATGTTGAAATGGTATAAACACCTTTTTCACCTTGAGGCATTGAAATTGTATATGGCTTTTGAATTTTTTCAGCTTGTGCTATATCAGTCACTTTCTCAAGAGAAAGCGGCACGTAGCCAGTAACAGATGAATTGGGAACTGGAATGTTTTCTGCAGCCCACGGTATATCCTCTGCTACGTCTTTTGTTTTAACAATTGATTCAGGCTTTTCACCAAAGCTATGTGCAAATGGTGGGTAGCCCGTGTTTGAATACGCAGCAAGTCGATTAATTTGCTCTCCCATCACTCCTGACCAAGGAAGTCCTGTTAGAATTAAAATTAACATAAATAAGGATAGCCAAAATGCAGGAACAGCGTGCATATCTCGCCAAAATATTCTTCCTTTTCGGTTAAACCTTGGCAAAACTGTTCCCCATATCGACGCTTTATTTCGTGGCCACCATATGTACAGACCCGTAATTAATAGAATAACAGCCCAGCAGGCAGCTAGCTCTACAAGTCGATTGGCAAGCGTTCCGCCAATGAGCAATTCACTATGAATCTTTTTGAAAATAGTCGTGAATTTCTCGTCATCTGAGAGAGTTCCAGCTACTTCTCCAGTGTACGGATTTATAAATGCTGAAGACATCTCTCCATTTGTCATAATCCCAATCTCAGCTGTACGAAGTGGATCATCATAATATTTTATTGAAGTAATAGCTGCTTCTGGATACGCTTTTTGGACCTCATCTATCTGTTTTGTTGGAGATAGTATATCTCCTTTTTCTTCTACGTAATACAGGTCGTGATAAAGAACTGACTCAATTTGTGGCTTAAATAAATACACCGCACCGCTAAACGCTAATATGATTAAAAATGGTGCAAAAATAAGTCCTGCATAAAAATGCCATCGCCATACTGTTTGATAAATAGCGGCTGAGGTTGTCTTTTTATGTACCTCCCTTTGTCTTTTTGATTCTTGTGTTAATTTAACTGCTTCCACCCAATGTTCCCCCTAGTATCAGATCTACACAAATTAAGTAATGAATACAATAAGTTAACGCTTACAATATTGATATCATCACTGATTCACCTTTAGTTATACTAGATAAATGTGTGAAAAAAATGAAACATAAAAAAATTGTTGCTTTATTTCGAAAATATACGAAAAACGAATTGACAGACGTTATAGAGATTTATAAAATAAAAGAGAACATACATATCGGGGCGTTAGTTCAGCGGGAGAATACTTCGCTGGCAGCGAAGGGGTCAGGGGTTCGAATCCCCTACGCTCCATAAGAAAAGAGAGGTCTTTCTATAGAAAGACCTCTCTTTTTTATCATTACTTTCTTAATTGAAATAGATTAGATTGATGAATTGAAAGCAAAATAAGCACTCAGACTAGGATTTAGTCTAGTTCTCTCACTTCAAAAGGAAGCAATTCTCTTTCAAGCTGAGCCCGATGAGTTTCATACTGCTTAGGCAGCATTAACTTTTCTCCCATTGTTTCGTGTGACTCATCATGTGCAAAGCCTGGAGGGTCTGTTGCAATTTCAAATAAAATTTCGCCATGTTCTTTAAAGTAAATAGCATTAAAATAGTTTCGATCTCGAACAGCTGTGACTCCATATCCATTACTAGCTACGTGTTTTTGCCACTCTAACTGGTCCTCATCGTTTTCAGCACGCCATGCAATATGGTGAACGGTTCCAACACCCATTTGTCCACGACCGATTGGCGTTAGCTTTAAATCAATGATATTTCCGATATCAGCAGATGATTGAAAACGAATGAAATCTCCTTCCTCACCTACTTTTTCAAGACCCATAACATCTTCTAATAACTTGGCTGTTTCTTCAGGACGAGCAGATAATAATGTTGCTCCCCCAAAGCCTTTAATCGCTACTTCAGGTGTAACCTCACCAAATTGCCACGTGTTTTTTTCACCAGCTTCTCTTTCAACAATTTCTAAATGTAAACCATGAGGATCGTCAAATTCTAAATATTGTTCTCCGAATCGTTCCATCTTTGTTATCGGAATATTAAATTTTGATAATCTCTGTTCCCAAAAATCCATGGCGCCCTTTGGCACTAAGTATGAAGTTACACCTACTTGACCATCACCTATTACTCCTTGGCGTGCTCCTGCCCACGGGAAAAAGGTAATAATGGTTCCTGGCTTTCCAGCTTCATCACCAAAGTAAAGATGATACGTACCTGGATCATCAAAATTGACTGTTTGTTTGACTAAGCGTAAACCTAGTACACCAGCATAAAAATCAACATTTTCCTGTGGATGACCTACAATCGCTGTAATATGATGGATTCCTGTAGTTTTTTTTGTCATTCTTCATCTCTCCCTTACCATATTTTAATAATTATTTTAATTGTCCTTCATAAAGCAATGGAATATTCAATCTAACCAAAATTACCTAGGTACGCTATATAAAAGATATCCCTTTAACAAACTCAAATGATTAAACTGATAATATCTCGAATTCGAGATATTATCCAAAATTCATATGTTTAACTTCTAGAGTAACAAAGTATACGTATCTAACTACTTTTAATAAATTATTCTTTACTTGACCATGTTTCCTTTTAGAAAATAAGGGCGTCGATTGCGTAGTATCCTGGACCGATTATAGCAATACTAATAGCAACAACTAATAATGTAAGGTTATATTCATAACCATTTTGTGTTGACCAGTAGCCGTTTGGACCATGTACCTTAATAATAGCTATTAACATTGTTCCCGCAATCATAAGAGCCGCAAGAGGTGTAAGAAAGCCTACAGCAAATAAAGCACCACCTACAAGTTCTGATAATCCAGCTATTAAGGCCATTCTAACACCTGGTTTCATTCCAATGGACTCAAACCACCCTCCTGTTCCTTTTAATCCATGACCACCAAACCATCCGAATAATTTCTGAGCTCCATGGGCCATAAATGACAATCCAATTACTAAACGAATTAATAATAAACCAATACTAATCATTTTTAATTCCTCCTATTTTTTATAATTTTTATTAACTTTGATGATTATAGTTAGCAATACTGTATTTCCCCAAAATCCTAATGAGAGATTTCTTCTTCATCACTAAAAGCTATAAATAAATCTTCAATAACTTTTTGATTTTAAATTTAGAAGCTTTCTGAAGGGTTAAAAACGGTTTCTGCTAAACTTTTATTCAATATCATCACTTTCTACTCTAATTTTAATTAAATTTATCTTTAATTAAAATATCTTTAATTCGAGATAATTATAAAACGAACGTCATTTCATTGTCAATATAAATTTTTATTTATGATGAGAATACCTTAATGAAACTATGATTCACCGCTTTTTATTGCTTATATTTCCTTTTATGCTCCCTGTATAGTGCCAGAAAACGGACGTTACGAAATTCTTGAAGTATGTAGAATAGCTTTCCTTAATTAAAGGTGATATTGATCGTAAGTTATAGATAAACACCTTAAACTATTTCGCTTAAATGCCGCTGCTCATAAAGCTAAAGAAATAAACGTTTATTTTTTTATGTAATTAATACTACATATTAATCGTTTGTTGAGTAATTGATAATTTTTAACAACAAATCATCTGTTTAAGTAATCTTTACGCTGGCAGCGTAGCGGTCAGGGGGGGATCCCCTCTTTTCTATTAAAAAAAAGCGAGAGCTTTGTATGTTTATAATGAATATAGTTTGGAACAGGATAGCTCTTTTTTAGAGGAAAAGGTTACTTTTTTTCTTTATGATGGCTATGCCCCAACAAAAGTAATACCACCATCTTTGCCTCTTAAGGATTCATTTTTTAATGCGCCTTTGTACGGAGAAAATGAAAAAGGTGAGGTAGAGAAAATTGATTCTGAAGGTAAAGGTAATAAACAAAAAGAATATAAAAAAACAGCGGCCTATTTAGTATCCAAGAAGGCTGTAACAACATGGGATTCAGAGAATATGTTAGAACATTATTTTCCATCAGAATAAATCACAAAGAAATATGACTTAAGCAGCTTTGGGGAAACTCTATATACAGAATTAGCAAAGTGGAATTTTTCTAGTTTTCAGGAGTTGGTAACTTTTTGTGATATATGGGGGTTACCAACAGGTGTAAATGATTCAGAATTTTCGGTCACAGTAAATGACGTTAATGTACTCTGGATGCCATTAGATGAATTCTATAGAAAATTTGATGATTATCAAAAAACATTTTCCATTTTTAAATCATTGCACACAAATGATTTTTCTGAATTAACAATATCTTCATCAAATAGTAGAAAATCCATGAGGGAAAATGCAAGATTAAAGCTAATTGAAAAAATAGGAGAGAAGAATATATTTTCGTACAAGCTAACTACAAATAACAATATTGTCCCCCCTACTTCTATGTTCAAAGATTTATTTGAGGCAGCTTTTTTCTTTTTAACACTATCTATATACAGCAATGCTGAAATGCGGATTTGTGAAAACTGTGGTCATCTGTATGAAGTAACTCATAAGCGGCAACGATTTGCTCTATTCTTCCAGGAAGGAAAAGGTCTAGTTGTGAAATGGCCTATAATAATAGTTTAAAAAAGGAAAAGAAGAATAAAGAGAAAGAAAATAAATAAAAAAGGATATTTAGCTTTCTGAAACCTTAATAATAAATACTAATCCAGTTAAGTATCACTCCCTCCCCTATGGACTAAAGTTCAAATAGAAAAGGCACTTCGCTCAAATACTGAGGAGTGCCTTCACTATTAATTTAAATTTAAATTTTTATATAATATATAGTATTCACAAGAAAAAAGTTTTTATAAAAGCTAAAAACTTTACATAATCAACTTGTTATTCCTATGCTTTTTAGAATTCTGTTATAAAATTTCTTTTAAGGTTATAAAGTCGATATTTTTAACTTTGCCTTCTTCCACCTTAAAGTGGCCTTTTATTATCTTACTTTATCTGTAATAAATTTCTCTCTTTTTCGGCTTAGATAAATTTCTGCATTTTCATAAAAGAAAGCTAGAATTCTAGAAGCATTTAAACCATAATAATATATTTGAATACAATCTGAACTGCCTTTCTTATATACTCGAGGAATTTTAATATTAAGCTCTCTTTGTATTACCTTAGCATAATCATTAATGAAATGTTTATTTCCAACTACATTAATAGTAAATGCACTTTTTCTTTGATAAACTCCACCATCTCCATCAAAATAACCCCTCATAAATGGCGTTAATAATTCCTTTGAAAGCCAGTGTGGGAATTCCAAGGTAAAGGATTTTCTAGGAGTAATACCTTTATCAATTAAATCATTAGCCATTTTGGTACAATTAACTGTCACTCGGTTTGAATAAAAGATATTATCATTCAAAATCGATTTCTTGGACTTAATCATTGCACTTTCTCCCTCTATAGATTTAATAAACTTTTCAAGGTGATCTCTGTCAACTTCTGCTAATGTTAATTCTAGAGACTTATAAGTACTTTGTTCATTAATGCAGCCGTCAGCAGCCAAAAACCCTAACCAGTATGCCTTTTCCTCAGTATCTATCTGCTCGAAGTAGTTTTCATTGTAATGGTATTTCTTTAATGGGTCTCTAATTTTAATGCCCCTACTCTTTAGATACTTCGATAATGTTAAACGGGTGACTCCAAATTCTTTCTCTAAAGCTGTCAGCGTTTTCTTAGAATTCAGATATTCTTCAACAGCTTTATCAATTTTGAGTTGATTTTGTCTATAATAATTATCTTTTTCAATTCCTCTATTCTGGAGTTCCTCTGAAATTTTAGTTTTTGGGAAACCATGTGTTCTTTCAATCTCATTCATAGACATATTATGATTAATATATAAATTCAAGGCTTCTTCAAGGTTCATCCCTACACGTTCTTCAGTTTTCTTTAATAAATCCTGTTTCATCCGTTTATGGTAATGATCAAAAACTCCGTTTTTTATGTTTTCTTTAATATAGTGAGAACGCAATTCAGATACACATTCGCTAGAGCAACACCTTTTAAAATGTTTCTTATTATTAGGATCATTCTGTTTTTTTTGTGTAACTTTAAATTCCTTGCCACAATTCTTACAAACATTAATGTAAATTGTGGGTGCCTTCTTTTCTCTGAGCTTATTACGTATGGTTGTTTGCTTTGAACGTAATTTTGATGTGCATTCTTTTGAACAGCATCGTTTGAATTTTTTATCATTGGTATGATCATTTTGTGCTTTTAGTTTCACTTCAAATTCCTTACCACAATTCTTACAAATGTTAATATAACTCATTTATTTCCCGCCTCATAAATCAAAAATCTTAAATATCTCGTAATAATATTATAGGTCACTATCAATCTCTAAATTGACAGTAACCTACTTACTACTTAGATGAACAAATTAAATGGATCAACATCATTTATCTTACGTCCTATATTTTGAATCAACCAGCTTGGTCTACGTACTAAATCAAAAATATCATAATCTGTTATAACATTGTAGTTCTTTTCTCTATACATTTCTAATACCTTTTTCATTTTTGGTAACAACTTCCCATCATCTTCTTTAGCCCATAATGGATGCCTTAATATAAAGGCTGTATTATTTGATGCCTCAATAATTGGAATATCACCATACCATACAGCTTTTAACCCCTCATTTTCATAATTAAATATTAAAGATCTTAACGCCCTAACAATTAGCTCATTCCATTTATCATCTATCTGAGGAATAAAAGATGCGTCATTTAATATACCTGCAACGTCTAATGCTAGTCTCCAATCTAATAAACCGTGAAACGCCATGTTTTCATATCCTCTAAGACATGTATAACAAGATGAGTCACAATCATGGGTTTTTAAATTTGGCATAAAAAATAAGTCATTACTCATGTCATTTAGTATATCCTTCAAGACACTTGCACGCCCTAAATACTTTACATAACCTGCACCGTTTATAAGTTGATCAGCTATAAAAACCTGGCCTATTGTACTTCCCCTATTTACTTTCGCTCTAATACCTACTTGAATCTCTTGTGCATCAATGTCCAATAGGGTAGCTGCAATCCTTCTTATTAAATAGCCAAAGGAAATTAAACTAGCTCTTACTCCTAAATACATTGGATTTAAATTAGTATATTGGCTAATATGACTTGGCTCTAAAACAAGTACCTCTGTATTCTTTATTGAAGCAAGAGCTACAGTTACCTCTTTATCAGTTACTGTAGGCTTATAATCATCTAAATTCGTGTACTTTTTCTCAATCCAGCCTTCAAAATTATTTTTTGCTTTCACAAAAGTAAACAATTCACTGTTATTATCGTTTAATGAGTATACATTTCCTTCTTGAACTTTGTATTTAGTATTATGGACAGTATCCTCTTGTACACTGTCCATAATACTGTCCGCTAAACGTGGAATAGAGCTTCTAGAAGACCATTCAAAGTCTTCTCTGTAATTCCTTTCTATCCAGTCACTTCGAAATCCCTGTGGTTCAGCAATTGGCAAAGTATTAAATGACCCTTCATTCTCATCATTAAGCTGACTCTTACATGAAGGACAATGTGATGGAAAATGTTCTTCATTATCATAAAGAATATGACAATTCTTGCAGAAAGCAATTAACTTAATTTTCCCTAGAGGGTTCTCTTCTGGAACAATATCATTTCCTTGAACCCAATAATGAGCTATTCCAACAGCCTTATGTTTTACCTTATCTTTAATAATCTCAGATCCAGGAGAATACTCACTAATAGCTATTTCTAAATCCCTATCAACTGTAGCAGTATCTAAATTTGCAGCCCTCATACCATACTTTTTCTCCCCATGATGGAACTTTCGAACTCTCGTTGGAAACCCAAACATAGGTAAAAGCCCTCCCGTTGCTAAGTTTTCACTTAATGCATTTGAAGAATATTTAGGATCCTTAGCAATATCTGATATCTGCTCAATAATTTTTCTGTTTAAGAAACTTTGTCTTACTTCTATAATTTCCTTAGCCATCAAGTTTGAGTTGAAAGATAAAGTTTTAATTGTATCTTCTAATCTTAAGATACCTTTTTCAGACTTAAAGTACTGATCAACCTTTTCTTTTATATTTTCCCAGTCACGTTTTAGCCCAAACTCACCATGAACACTGTCTCCACCACTCGTTTCTAAAGTCAATTCTGTATCTCGAAAAGCATAAAAAAGCATCTCTTTTAGAACCACACGTTTAAATATTTTACTTGACTTCAAATCAATGTAGGGTTGTGGTGAAGGATCACCCGTCATCTTGTCAAGATTATGGAAATACCAATCGTCGTGACTTCTGCCTCTACATAATGTTAAACTTACAGACAAAGGCGATCCACGTCGCCCACATCGACCTACACGTTGCTGATAGTTAAAGCGCTGTGGGGGCATATTTGACATAGCTACAATCTTTAATGAACCTATATCTACACCTGCTTCCATAGTTGTTGTTACACTAAGAATATCAATTTCGTCTACAAGCGGTACATCTGTTTCATCAAATATTCCTTGAAAAAGTTGTTGTCTTTTAGATGCATCGTTCGCATCAGTTTGGCCCGTCATTTCCTCTGAATGAAACCTTCGATACGTACTTGGTTCTTGTGATAAGAATCTGTAATAGTCATTAATTTCTAAATCATTTATTTTTTTCCATTCAAGCTTCGCATAACAATCTGTGCATATATTACAAGATGGGTGTAAATGATGCCTATTACACTTTCCACAAGTATATATACAGTCGCCAGCAGGGATTAGATATATGTTATCTGAATTGATTTTATATCCATTAATACTCCTAAAATTGTTGAATATTTCATTGGCATAATTAACAAATTCCATTTCATTTATAGTATAAAATCTCGCTACTGCCTTCCAATAATCCTTTAGTTTAGCTGGTGGATCAGCTTGATGGCTTCTTCGTTCATTTTCCTCATATCTTCTCATTCCACCCAGTATCCTTATTGAGCTATCCACAAGTTGCCTCCATTTTTCCCCACTAAATCCTAAATGATCTTTGAAATCTTTATCAATATCTATAGTCAGCCTAGCTATAGCTAAAGATTCTAAATCCCTTTTCCTCTGTGAGAATAAAACGTTAACAATTACATTTTCCCTTAGCACCTCTTCTATTTTTCTACGTAGAACTTTTTCATTTTCATTATTCGGATTAAGCTCTATACGGGTTGGGTTTTCAAAGTTAGACCAATCATAGAGATCCTTCCAATGCGTGCTTTTCTCAAGCATAACTCCTTTTTCTGGACCACCAGAATTCATCCCTAACTTTATAAATGCCCTCTCAATATCCCACCATAGATCTCCTAAACGTACAGGTCTGTTAATATTATCTATGATTTTTGCTGCTTCTTCCCTCTTATGTGGAGGCAATCTACGATTAGAAAGGTATGAGTCTAACAACATAGCTTTATCGTATTCCTCATTCCAAAATACTTCTGCAATTTCTTCTTCTTCAGGACTAAGCAGTTGATTTCTTAGCTGTTTTAGAAATATACGAACAACATGATTTTTCCCGTTTAAAGCTTTTACTACAATATGGCGAAGTAAATGATAATAATGGTTCATTTCAATTTTTGCTGAAAGTTTTGCTGCATCTTGTCTACTATCCGAAAATAGTACAGCTTTTGGTTTTTCGTTCTCAGGTAGTTCCCTCATTAATGCATCAAGCATAATTTGAGCAATTGTATCAAAACCAGTGCGTTGCCCTCTAATAGGCGAACGAGTTCGCTTTGTACTTTCTAATGGTTCATTTTTTACAAACTGACCACTTATCTCCCAGTCATCTGCACAATGCGGGCAACGAGTTGGAAATGCAGGCATCTTATTTTTCCGCTCTTCATCTCCTGTAACCATATATACATATGCATTTGAGTTCTCAAATTTATCGACAGTAAGCTTTCCTAGCTTATGATCATACGTTCCTTTTATCCATTCAAACGTTAGTTTTTTGTCTTGATCTGGATAATCTAACTTCCTCTTCCACTTCTTTTTAACATCCTCATCAATATTTAAAGATGGCCAGAACAAAGCATAATGTCCATATTTTTTTACAGGTGGCAATTTGTCTGGTAGTTTCTCTAGATCATCATATTCTGCACTTAGATGATAGCTATGCTTGAATCCATCTTGATTCACAGACTTATATCCACCTAAAAATAAATCTCCACAATTCTGGCAATAATAAAGGTCTAGTACTTTAGAACCGCAATTACATTGGATTTTTGGTTGTGAATAGAGTTTCCCCACAGTACGATCCTTAAACTGAAACCTTGGATCAACCTCAGTACAGCTCTTATTCGTACAAGCCCAGAGCCCTTGAAAGTTCCTAAAGAAAAGATGTGCACGGATAGGTACAACCACTTGGTCATTTTTACGTGAATTAATAATTGCATGTAGTAAACCTGCTACTGGTTCAATACTTTCTACAGTTCCAAACATATGTTTACTCAACTCTAGTATCGAAACCGGCTTTTTAGTATGTTTGATAAATGCGTGCATTGCTCCTGTTTCATATAAAAGATTATACAAGGACTCTTCCAAGGCCTCGATAGAAAACGGCTTTCCAAATGATTCACACAGCATTTTTGCAGCTTCAGTAAAGTCTTCTTTACTTTTTACATAGTATTCTGCAAATTCTCTTTTAAGAGAGTTAAAATGAATTTCCTCAGGATAGATGCTTTCTGACTGGCGTTCTCCATTTATAATTTCAAACTTGTCAATAGGAACTCCGAAAAAGTCCTCTAGAAACTGTTTTCCAGTTTCATCTAATGAAGCAGATGTAGCTAATATTCTAAGTTGAGGACTATCTGGAGTAAGTCCCAAACGGTTTAAAAGAGATTTAATCACATAGGATACTTCAGTTCCTGCTGTTCCACGATATGTATGAAGCTCATCCAATACAAGATAGAAGACATTTGACGAATCTTCTTGTAACCAATCTTTTGTTTTCTCAAATATATTTTGTTCAATGCTTCTGGTAAGTATTATATTAAGCATACTGAAGTTAGTAATTAATATGTCTGGGGGATATTCTTGCATATCCCATCTTGATATAAGTTCTGCACCATCAGTTTGCGATATAAAAGCTAATTTTTCTCCTAACCTTATTTGTAATTGTTCTTTAACTGCCTCTAGTTTTTCATTATCCCATGGTTCATTGTTAAGATAATCTAAACCTAGCTCGTCTTGTAGTTCTAGTGTAATCTTTCTTTTGACTTCAAAAGAAAGATTATCATTCAAAGAAGTTATTAAATTTCCAAAGTACTCTTTAAGTCCCTCCTGCTTCTTGTAACTATCTCGAATAAATTCTTTCATCTTCTTCACTTTATTACCATTTGGATGACCCGCAACCGGAGTTTTCCCTGTATACCTACCAAAATAAATTTGGTTACCTTCTCTATTTTCTTTTAACCAGTCTCGGACAGAATTACTATCCAACGCTTTTCTTAAGCGTACCAATTGATCTTCAACCAACGCATTTAATGGATATAGTATTAACCCTCTTACCGCCGCTGTCCTCTTTTCACCTTCCCGCTTACTGTGCCACTTATTAGATGTGTCCCATACATTAATATCTGAAACTTTTTCAGAAGAATTCCATTTTTTGGATTCTTCTAAAATAGATGCAATTAAAGGTAAAAGAAAACTTTCTGTTTTTCCTGATCCTGTTCCAGAAGTAACAACTACATTTTTTTTTTGCTTTAAAATTTGCGTAAAAGCTTCGTATTGGTGCAAATGTAATTTATGATCAGGGTGGAATAAGCCTTTCCCAGCAAATTGACCAAAATCGCTGGACCAACCTATTTCCTCACACATCTGAGTAACATTATAATTTGATGAAATATAAGATGGCATTGCTTCAATATAAGGAAACTGATATATATTTCCGGTTTTTCTTAATAACTCTTCCCTTTCTTGAGTTAATTTCTCATGACCTAGTGCAAAGGGACTGTCCATGTATTTAATAAACGTATCTAACAAACTATTAAATATCTTATAAACATCATTCATTTATTCTACCTCTCTTCAAATAATTAAGGTTAAACCCGAGTCTTATAGAAACCACCAAAGCAATATCATATGGTACATTTCTATATACTCTATAGCCTCTCTCAATAGCTGGACATTGTCCTATACAAGATACAAGAACTCTTTCATAGAGATCAGGTAAGTGATACTCTTTTCTAACTTCAAGTATATAATTGCTATATCTAAATATGTTTGACGTGGGTTGATATTTGGAAGCACAATACAGCTTTCCTAATTCCTTTTCTATCTCTACTTCTTGTGTAGAATTCACTAAGAGAAAACACCTCTCTTGACCAAACAGATTTTCATACTTATTTATTTCACCTATTTGTCCATTGACCCATCTATGAAATTTAAGATCCCAAGAAGACATTTTCCATTCTCTATTAAAATTCTGTTTTTCTCTAGTCTCTAAAGAGAGCACCATCCTCGACAAACTAGGCAAACATTTAAGTAGATCATGAGCAAAGTAATCCTCGTCAATATTAAACTTTATATTAATTGAATCTAAGAATTCTCCTAAATGATCCATATTATTATTAATTTTATCTATAAAAATTACAGATAGAGGTTCAAAATCACTCTTAGGAATGGACATAAGCATCTCTGTATTTACAGGTACTTGATTCTTAATATCCCCTAAAAACGTTCTCGTTCTACCTCCAGTTAGATAAACCATTGGAGTTTCACAAGGAATAATGGCAGCAGACGGAGGTGTAACCTTCCAATTATAGCTTTTACTAAAAGGATTGCTCTCAAATTCAACTAACCCTAATGAAGTTAAATTCTTTCTAATTTTATAAGCAGTCAGATGATAGTTATCTTCACCAAATATTAATTTTACTGCCTCTAAGAACACCTTCCAATTTCCCATTTGCCTAATAGAAAGGTATTCAAATAAGATATCTACCTTTCTTTCCAATCCCTGAGCATAGTCTATTAAATCAAGATTGAGCTTTTTATAGTCTCTTCCAGATTTAAAAGGTGGTGCCTCTACCGATTTGTTCACAAGAACATCAAATATTTTTCCATCCGATGACAATTTCGCTCTTTCTCTTCCGTTATACTCAATCAAAGTAGGATATTGCTCTAAATTTTCATATATATATGTTCCCGTAATATTTAAATTGCCCTTGTGCCCTATATAATTTTCTGGATTAAAATAATCAAATGATAGTCTGTTTTTATAATCGTTTCTGAGTAGACATTTACTCTTCGTATTATTAACTTCAAATTCATAAATTGTAGGTTTTTTGATATATAGTTCTCTAAGATCTAAGCTAATTGTGCTCTCCAATAGAGACAACAATGGATTTCCATTTAGAAAAATTGTACTTCCCCTCTTAGACTGCACAATTAGATTAGGCGGATATTCAAATAACCATTCATCATTTTGGATTTTTAGTCCGCCGTTAAATAGAATTTTATCCTTTTCTTTTACAACATTCAGTTCTCTACCTAGTAGCTTTATATTTACTGGAGGTCTCTCTTCAGGATTGAATACATAGAAAAACCAGGTATTTGGTTGATCAGTAAATTTAACTTCCTTATATTTATAATTATTTAATTTCAACCATTTCTCTATACCTTTAGAGTTCCTTGTAAGAATGAGATGATTTTGACTTAACTGTATGTCATCCCTCTCTATCCATCCATTAATTCCTTTATCCAAACCACTCCGCAATACAAATGTACCCATTGCTTTGAATCTAGCTCGTATCCCTAAATTCTTGGATTCAAAGTTAAAATCACTACTAATGTTCGTAAAACTAACTTTACGCTTAATAGCTCCTTCTAAAACCTCAAATCCATCTAAAGTCGTGTAATTAATATCATTCTTATTCAAGTCTTCTATAATTCCAAATAAACTCAAGTTCACTTTCTTTTGTAGCGTTCCCTCAACATCAACCTTCAGAAAAAGGTTGTATAACTTTACTCGTTGCTCCCAGGATCCTCCGATTGTCTTGTTATGAAGTGGCTCAACTGTTCCGTCCCATTTTTCTAACTCAAAGAGTAGGAGATTTATTAATGATTCCTTAACTTTCAATTCATTACTAAAAAAGAATCTGGATAAACGGTTACTTTTATTGTATAAATACATTTCTAGTTGTTCTTCAAGATGCTTAGCGGTTATAGAGTCCATTGGTTTTAAGCCTGCCCAATAAAAAAAGTCGTAGATTAATTCTCTTTCGTTGTCTCTAATTAAACATTGAGATCTTGCATATCCAATATACTCTGTTCCAAATTTAAATATATTAAAATAACCATATTTACCCTTAGATTTTTTTTGCCATTTTACAAGCATCTCCCAAAGTTCATTACATTTCTCAAAGCCTCTTGGCTTACCGCTTCCTTCTAATTGTATAAGATCTCGTAAACGCCGATAATAATTATTACCATGAATTCCTTCTTCTAAATCTGTATTCATCTTACTAGCTGCAAGTACCGTTACTGCTAAAACTGGTAAAAATGGTGGAAAACCTATCATACCTTGGTTAAACCACCTTCTCCCATATATATAAGCAACCTCAAAAATTCTATTTATATCATTTCCGGCATAACTGATAACGCTTTCACAAAAAGATTTTAGACTATTTTCTTTCTTTAATCGTAACTTCTCACCTAACTCTATAATTAAATCATCATTTACATGAAGATACATGGTTCTATTTCGATTATCTTCAGAAAAAAAGTATTCGCACAAAGTATTATTCCAAAGTGTATAGTCAACAGTATTTTTTTTAACTGTTCCCATAGACAAAGCTCCCTCTTGTATGTGTGTGCCTTAATTTTATTTGTAATTTGTTCTTCTATAAAACTATTTATGCATTATTCTATCCATTAAGTTGTTGGAAATAAACCAAATATAATAGCCTTTATATTATTACAAGTTACACATTCTAGGATCATACCTGTTGTCCATAAAATTAATAGTAAAAAAGGTTCTCTTTGAGATTTTAAATCTGCTAACTCACCTGTTTCAGTATTAAGTAAATCAATATAAGATTTGTTATATATTTTTTCAGGATGAATGATAAGTTTTCTATTAATAAGAGGAGTGATTTCATCTACAAATTCTTTTTCCTTTTCTTCACCATCTTCGTACCAATAAGATTTATCTTCGGTATTATGCCGAACTTTATTTCTTTTAACTTTAACTATATTTTTAGCATTCATTCCATATTGATTTTCATAAATTTCAAATTCTACAGTATCTCCCTTCCTAAAAGTTTCCCCGTTTCTAATGTTACTAGAATGAATCTTAATATCATTTTCAACACCGACATTTTTACCAGAGATGTATCCATATCCTTTCTCTTTGTTAAAATATTTCACAAAACTTTTCATGATATTTTTTCCTTCAAAACAATATATAGGTAAATCAACCTATGATAAATTTAACACTATTTTACTTTCCTTTCAAGATACTATTAAGAAGAGAGAGATCCTTATGCCTTTATATTAATAATCCACTTATCTAAATATGTGGAAAAGCTAAGGTTCTATATTCACTAATTGGTCTCCCATTCATATCAGATACAAGTCTTTAATGATTATGGAAGGTTACTATTATAAAAACAGAAATTAATTCACTTAATAATATTTTATAAATTAATAATATTATAATATATAAACAAACAGTACTGATCATAAGCTTGTTCCTTATAATCAGTACTGTTATTTAGTTATTTACTGTAATAATTTTATGAGGGTTGTTAGTTACTTAATCACAAAAATAATTTTTTAAAAATCTTTATTAAGAATCAAACAAATTTCTTTTCGCTTTCTTTACTTTAATAGTTACAGTTCTTGATTTCCCCAAGCAAAAAATTATAATCTTAGCAATAGTTCCTCCTATTGCATTCTCTTTTACTTGTACAATTCCATATTCATCAACATTTATAAATTCCTCTCCACTTTTAACTAAATAATCAACCTCAGGTGATTGTGTCATATCAACTTCCTCTTCATCAAACATAAAGGCTTTGACGGATAACTGAAGTTCTTCGTGAATATCCATTGTCTTTGAAATTGGCGTTACAATTAATTGTTTGCATGCTCTTCCACTATTAAATTTAACTATTTTCTCCCAATTAATTGCACCGTCCTCGTTACAGAAATCATTAATAAACTCTTTTGTAAACCTATTAACTGCAGCATCAAAAGCTTTCCGGTATTCAACGAGATGTTGCTGAGGTCTATCTCCCATTACAGAAATAATTTTCAAATAAAATTCTGAATCTCCAGTTAGTTCTTCCCAGAAAGCTTGTCCTGCAACTTCTCTAAATCCCTGTTTATTTATTGCAGTTTCTTTCCTCCCATAGCCATACCCAACAATAGCATCAAAAAATTTCTTTCTTTTAGCTACTCTTTTTCTTAGAGAGTTAAAGTTGTCCGCTTGTTTTTTTCTACTATCAGCATTAAAAACATTGGTTCCACTTTTAACTGCAAATGCTTTATAAACATGCTCATCTTCAACAATTACGTCTACACCTTCTGTTTCTGCTACATGTCCCTTTCCAATTCTTTCTGCGAGTGGTTCGAAGAAGGCATCTCCAAAAATCCCCTCGTCACTGCTGGACATATAGGCTGTTAATATTTCACTTACGATATCTGAGGCCTTTTCCACACCTACAGCCTTATATAAGTAAGGGTTTTTGCGAGCTAATGTGTTTTTTAGTTCTAGCTTACTAATCTTTTCAATTCTCCTCTTATAAAAGTCATTTAAAAGTTCTTCAATAATTACACTTAAGTCTTCCATCAAACTTCCCCCTGTAAACATTTAACTGACAAGTTAATTATTTCACAGAAAAGCAAAAAAGCATAGGTTTTTTCCTATGCTTTCACCATTTCTATTTTTTAGAATTATTTTTTTCTAAATAAGATATTTTCTTTAGTTTTAATCCGAAACTGCGTCTTCCCACAGTCTTTTTTAAACCCTTGTGTTTTTTTGAACGGTATCTAGCCTTGTTATATTTATTTTTCTTAGTAACAATTGCCTTTAAGATAGAATTACCAATTATTTTTCCTAATTTAACAGGCACTGCATTACCAATTTGTGTGTACTGTTGAGCTAGACTTCCTGCTACTTTATATCCTCGGGGAAACTCTTGAATAGCCAAATATTCCTCAATACTTAATGGACGATCTTCAAATGGATGTCCAATATTTGTACTTTTTTGCACTGGGGATGTTAACAATGTTGGTGACGGACGATCATGGTGAATTCGTCTGAAGAATCCTACTTTTCCTCCTCCACTTTCGAAAGCACCACCCATAGCTTCTCTTACTACATCAACTGGTAAGTCGCGCCAGTTTCCACCACCAGAAGGAATCATCTTCATATATTTCAAACGGTCTTTTGAATAATTCATATGGTGATGTTCTATTTCTGTTAATTTCCAAAGTACTTCACTTACTGGTACCCATTTTTCTGTGCCATGCAGGCCATCTTTAGAGTGAGTTTGTATAGGAAATCTATGAATTCTTCTTCTTAAATCTTTTCTGATCCCTACAAAGAAAACACGCTCTCGTTTTTGTGGAACTCCATAATCTGCAGAATTTATTAGTCTATACTCAATATGATAACCTTTAAAGCGTCTTAACAAATAAGAAACAGCACTCCCTGCTTGTTCCTCTGATTCAAGCGGAGGAAAATCTTTTCCTCTTTGATTCAGCGGCCGATGTTTTAAAGCAGCAGAGAGAAGTCCCTTAACATTCTCCAGTAAAAAAGCCTGAGGTCTTATTTCTGTAACTAAATCCGCAAAATGCAGCATTGCTTGTCCTCGAGGATCTGAAAATGCTTGACGTTTTCCCGCTGTACTAAAACTTTGACAAGGACTTCCTCCTACCATTAAATCCACAGTATTAGTAGGAGATAAACCAGCTGCCTTGTAGACTTTAGTTTTATTAAATTTCATTATATCACCTTGAATTATATTTAACCCAGGATGATTCATTCTTAAAGTTTCACAATACACTTTTTCTATTTCAACAGAGAGTTTAATATCAAATCCAGCTTCTTGAAGGCCTATATCCAGTCCTCCGGCGCCAGAAAAAAACGAAATAGCCGTAGCCATAAAATGCACCTCATTGCTTATATAAATCCTATTTGATACAGTATAACATTATTTTAAGAGTTGGTCCACCGTTAATTTGAGGGAAAACCGTTTGTTTTAGCAAATCACAGATAAATTGTTTTCTTTGCTTTCCCTCTGGTTTATTATCAGTATAGTTTAAGCTCTAAATGAATTCAAACATATGGAAAGTGTATGTCTTTTTATTTCTGAGCTAGACCTCTTTCTGAGTAATTAGAGGAGTAAATGCATCTCAGATAGCTTCAAATTCCACTTTTTAAACATTCAATTTAAGTATAAATCCTGACCCTGGTGTGAGATGCAAACTTATTTCTACTTCAATTTCTATAACTTTATAGCCTAGTAAAACGTACTCTATAGCTTCCTCTTTTTCAAAGAAAACAGCTATATCGTTTACAATATTAATTTTATATTGATTTTCATTATTTATAAATGTAGTTAATAATTCCTCTACTTCTTTGTTTCGAAGACCTCGTATCTGTACATTAACATTACCTATTTTGCAGCCATTTAATTGCTTATCTAAACCAACAATTACCGGTTCTTTGCTTTTCTCTAAAAACTCCAGGCTCTCAAGATAGTTATTAAACATTTTAATTTTTCCCTCTTCTTCAGTATAGAAAAAACCAGAATTACTAGTTAATCCGTCAATCAGAGAATTTATAGAAAAATCATTATCCTTTTCAACCTCTTTTACTAAATTGAAAAACTTCTCAATTTTTTTAGTCTCTCTAAACCTAATATCTTCTTTTATAAATCCACTTGTTTCAATACTTTGGAGTAAAAAATTCGTTAACCTTCTAACAAATATATTATCAAATAATTTCATCTGCTGTTCATCTTCTAAAAAATAGGATGTAGGGTATGTACCTTTTAAAATAGTAATCTTTTTTAAATCACTATTGATTTCTTTGTTTAAACCTTTAAGAAAGCTAATATCTTCTGCATTCCTTTTTAAATGTTTATACAGATATTGCGATTTATTCGATTTGGATTCTATTTTCTTTGATTCCTGTCTAACTTTACTAATATGAATATTCTTGTATCTTGCTAATAAATATTCCTTCAATAAACTAAGCTCATCTTTATCCTTGTCCTCTTGGCTTGAATACCCAAATACACTTTTAAAGTTATGGTAATCTTCTAATACTCCCTCTTTTAGATTATTATCGTTTAATAAACTGCTTAGCATTGTAAAGAGTTCAGCTTCACTGGACACATGCTCGTCAAAACTTTTGATATTATACGAAACTTCAGTAGCAGTTAAGAATAAGAAAAACTCTCTAACTACCGAGTTCATCATAAGCCATTTAGCATTGTCTTCATCTACAAATTGTTCCCACTTACTTAACTCATTTTTAATTTCTTTATAATATACCCAAGAACTCTCAACTTCGTATTCCAGCAGAGATTGTAAATTAAAATTAAGTTCAAGTAATAGATTCTTATACTTTTGTTTTTTCTCATTTGAAAAATTCTCTTTTAAGCCCAGATAGTAGATATATATAGACGTAGTTAAAAACAACTTTTTTAAATCTAATTCTTTTGAGGAATAAGGTTGGCTTTTTAATTTTTTCGTTAAAAAAATAATTCTGCTAATATCTCCCTGATCAATCATTGCTTTTAGCAAATATAAAACTATCTTTTCAGTAAGCTTTATTTTAGATTTATCCTGTCTTATTTCTGAATAGAATGGGAAAAAAACACATTCGGAAATAAGACTTCTAATAATTTCTTCCTTTTCTTCTTCAGTAAGGTGCCTGTTATGGAAAATAGTGTAGTAGTATCTTGCAAAATAACTTGGAACATCATTGTCTTGATAATAACCATTATAAGTTCCAGTATTTTTAAGTGCATTATATAATATAGACTGAAAAGAAAGATCTCTTATTTTATTAGGGTTATCCATTTCCTTTATTATTCTTAAAAATTTATATAATATTGAGTCCACATTTAAATTGTGTTTCTTATATTTGTTACTAATATTAAATATTGAGTTAATCATATCACTTGTTTTATCTAATAAATCCACATCTAATAACTTTTCGCCAAGTTTGTTTATATATCTAGTCCACTCTTTTTGAATATTTGACTTTTCGGGATTTTTACTATTTCTTAATATTTGTTCATATACTAACCTAAAAACTTCAATGTTTTCATCCAATTTATCAAGCTCATTTTTTTGAATGCTTTCTATAGTGTGTGAAAATAAATTTTGCAATTCCTTTTCCATTTTTACTTTTCCTCTTCTTTCAATTGCCTGTTTTCTTCTTCAATGCCAATACGACATTGATTAAGTATGTAATCTTTGAGTTCCAAATCAACCTTTTCATCATACAAAACTACCTTAATACTTGTATAAACCATATTCACTATTAATACAGTACCTATAAAAAATATAAAAACCACAGAAGAAAGTGCTCTATATGCTACGAAGAAATAACTAACAAATAACAAGATAATACTCAAAACTATCACGTCATGATATTTAAGAAATTTTGGTTTAGTTATTAATACGTGTTGTAAGATTTTGATACCATATCTTTTTTCTTTGTTTAATCCTACTATTAAAGCCAATATTGCAATTGTTAGGGTGGTTACACCTGCTTGAACTTGCCATATTGTATTTATTAGGCTATCACTATCTTTTTGCCTAATAGTTAGAACTTTAATTAGAGAGCTTTCATTACCATTATTAAAATAAGAAGCCTGCAAGATGCCTATAAAGATTACTGATATTATAAAAAATAATATTTTATTAACAGAAAACATCCACTTATCTTTTTTCATTTCTTTCCTACCTTCCGAATTTATTCAAAAACCACTAGTATATTATAATTTGATTTAAGATAAATCGACATAAAAAAACAAGATAATTAATATAAATTACTTTAACTTCTATTTGACTATGTCAAGTCCCATAACAAATTCATCCATACCCTATCCTAATAAATTATAGAACTGTAGAACACTGATAAAAGCAGGAGGGATAGGGATAAATCCTCCTTGTGGGCGCTTATTAGAAAGGTTCAAATAATAATAAAAAACTCAGTGCTGCTAGTTCATTTGGTAAAATTCGAAAAAAGTTTAGTTGCTAAAAATAAATCATGCTCTTTCTCCATCCTGTACGTTGAACAACTAAATTCTTATTTGATTTAGAACAAATTCTATTGCTTCTAATTGGCCTTCCTTAAAACTTGCCTCGTTGTTGACCATTACATATAAAACTTCTAATGCCCTTTATTTCATTCCAATCCCCTATAAAACAGTATTAAAGACTCCTTACCTGTAGGAGCCTTTAACACTGTTTTATAGTTATTTTTTAATAAAGATTTTTTTTCATAAGTTAAATAATTATACTTAAATGTTAATATAAACTCAAAAAGTATGAATTTTTACAAATTATAGAAGTGAATTTTCTCTCCTTGAAGTATCTAAATCTCCAGTTACTTTAGGCTAGAAACTCCAGATCAATTATAAATGAAGAACCATTCATTTGCTTATATAATTTGGCCAATGAGAATATTAGTCAAATTGAAATTAATACATACCTTAAGAATTTAAAAGAGCGAATAAAAACTAAAATCTCATAAATTATATGACTAATTTAAAGCCAACCATTTGTAAATTTTAAAAAGAATAAACTTATCATAACCGATTAAGTATAAGTTTATTCTTTTTAAAAAATATAAGCTTACTACTAAAGAAAAGCCTTTTGCTACAGGTTATGATAATCTTTTTTCTTAGCTTTGAGGTTTGTTTGAAGAATTGCTTCTATTTTTCATACTTGCACTGATTATTTTTGTGAGTTTTTTCATCGTCGCACACTCTTTTACTTATGTTATGACCTATGTTTTACACATGTGTGATACTATCATACTTATGCTGGGAGAGTCATGATTATAATGAATTAAAGATCCACATTTAGGAAATGATTATTTTTCATTATTAAACACCTTAGGACTCTTTGATAGAAATTAAACGAAAACATCTCTAATCTGCTTAATAAGTAATGGTTTACCTTTTGCCTTGTCACAGGAAAAATAAACACTGATCAAGTCATTATATAATGTTAATATTGATGTGAAAATATTTCAATTATTGATGTCTGCAGGTTAAAAATAGACTGTATATAATAATGTGCATGTAAAAAACAGAATTTGCATCCTCAGTTATGACCATTTAAGATGGAAAACACCATTCTTCATCATCAGACTATACTATTCCTGATTGCTTTTTTTGTAATTTAAATGTAAAGTAATTTACGGCATACTATCACATCTCAAAATCATATCATTCTACAAAAGAAAAGCTACATTCACTCCCAAAATACTGGTCATATTTTGGTCATACACTATAGAAAATCAACGGAAACTATGGTTCATTTAAATTCCAAAAATCCCCTTAAACCCTCGATATAGAGGTATTTCTGAATATAGTAGAAAACTACAGGAAATTTCATTTTCCACGCTGGCAGCGTAGAGGTCAAAAATCCAACCTTCATACAATCCACCACAAAAAAAGAGAAGCCTTCTATAAAAAAGACTTCTCCTTTTTGTTTTTTAGCATTATTTTTATACTGCTTATTAGTACCCATCGTTTTACTCAGCTACTAAAGAAACTACCACTCTTCCGTTTTCTTTTATAGTGGTGGTGACCATAACTGTCGTGACGATCACGACTTCTTCTATAGTCGTCACTACTACTGTAGCTCTTAAAAGATTTCGACTTTCTTCTCTTATAATCACTGCTGCTGTAATGCCTATTATTCGTTAATGAATTAAACAGCTTCTTAAACATAAATAGTCACTCCTCATACTCACTTTTAATTGATAAAAATAAAAAAACGCTTTTATCTCTTTAGTAGATAAAAGCGTTTGATTTATAAAGACACACCTTACCTAACTAAAAACGTAGGCAAAGGTCTTGCTAACAATTAAGATTGCCAACAAAGCCGGAAACTCATTGTTTCGTAATGACGACTGTGTTGTACAGCTACTCCCCTTTGGAGTATTAAGTTTCTTCAATAGTAACGTAGAACATTTGTGCAAGTCAATTAATAACTAATAAGTTTATTGTTCTCTAAATGTTAGTTTAACAGGAGGATATTTTGTATTTGGAATGCTGAATGTGCTTTTTTGTTGGAGTAAATGAAATTTCTATTTCTTCAATTCCTAAGAGCCTAGTGAAGAGTTTCGTTCTGGTGGTATACTAAGTGAGTTTTTGCACCGGAACCATAAAACCAATTAAATTGTTTTGTCTTATCTTTTTTCTCAAAATTATTAACCTACTGCTTAATAAGAACATTGGAAATTATGACATCTTTGTTAACAAGAAGGTATTCTCCTTCCTTACCTCGAAGTAAGCTATTTGTAGAAAAAAATGGTAAAGGAGAAAAAACCTTATGCAAAAAATAAAGTCCTCTCTTACAGATCACCTGCGTAATTGTACAAAAGAAATGATGAAAAAGCTAAATGTACCAGGAGCAGCAGTCGCAATCGTAAAAGATGGAGAGATTGTTCTTTCTGAAGGATTTGGATACCGTGACGTTGAACACAAAAAACCCGTTACACCGAGCACGCTGTTTGCAATTGGCTCATCTACAAAAGCTTTTGGTACCCTTTCTCTAAGTTTACTTGCTCAACAACGAAAGTTTGACTGGGATGAACCTATTCAAACGTATCTTCCGACATTTTCACTTCATGACCCTCTTGTAAGCTCACAAACTACAGCTCGTGATTTAGCTTCCCATCGTTCTGGGGTAAGTCGTCATGAGTTATTATGGTATCAATCTTCATTCACGCGAAAAGAAATTATGGAGAAAATTAAGCACTTAGAGCTTGATGCACCATTTCGCACATCTTTTCTATATAATAATTTAATGTATGTAACTATGAGCTATATGGTAGAAAAAATCACGAACCAAACATGGGAGCAGTATGTAAGTGAGCATATTTTGCAGCCTCTTCATATGGAAAATACAAATTTCTCAGTTACTGCTTCACAAGAAAATGATAACCACGCACTTCCATACATTGAAAAAGATAAAGATACCGTTAAAATTCCGTTGCGTAACATTGATACAGTTGGTGCTGCGGGATGCATAAACTCAACGATAGAAGATATGGCTAAGTGGATTTTATTTCATTTAAATCAAGGGAAAGCTGGGGATCATGAACTTATTACACCAAATTTACTGCAGCAAATGTATGAACCGCATATTCCAATTCCTGATGATCCGCTTCTATCTACATCACAAACAACGCTAACTTGCTACGGACTTGGGTGGTTTATTAGTGCATATCGCGGTTACAAAGTCATTCATCACGGTGGGAACATTGATGGATTTTCAGCGCTCGTCTCTTTTATACCAGAAGAAAATATCGGCCTTGTTATTCTGACAAACGCTGGAACGACTCTACTCCCAACTTACCTTGCAAATCAAATTTATGATGAGATTCTGGAGCTAGATCCAATCGACTGGCATCAAAGATCTGCGAAAGATACAGCTAAGTTTAAAGAGATAATGAAAGAGTTAGATAAACCTTTTCCACAAGTAAAAGAAACAAGCCCTACACATGAATTAAAAGAGTATACGGGAATATTTGAGCACCCTGCATATGGGGAAATTGAAGTTGATATACAAAATGACCTTTTACATTTAAAATGGGGATCCCTTCATACGGAGATGAAACATCATCATTACAATATGTTCACCGTAAAGTGGGATATTTCCTATTCAGAAATGAATTTATTAATTGCATATGAAATGGAAACCGAAGGAAAGCTATCGCAGTTAAAATTAAACTTATCACCAATGCTAAGTGCAAAACCGATTGTATTTACTAAACTCGAAGATAGAGATACAGCGTCATAAAATTAAGTGATGATGTACTAGAAAAACAGGAGTTTAACTTTATGCTTAGAGATGAACCACATTCTGAGGGTGACTGAGGTTGGTCTATATTGAGCGGATATGAAGACGACGATTATTTAAGTGACTCTGAAAATTTTCAAATTGTTTCTATCGGAGTTATTTTGAATTTCGATGATTCTATTTTGGACTTTATCCAAGAACCGCCCTTATGCGCATATGAAAGAAATGATGAAGGCCGTTTTTACAAAATCGATGATTACGATTGGGAACACTATTTAAACAATTGAAAAGGAGCGATTTACGCTCCTTTTTTGCTGTCGTTATTGTCTAGGTTAAGTCTTATATAACCCGCTTTTATTTCTGTTTTATTAACTCTTCTTCAAAGAAAAAAGTACTTGGATATTTATCCACGATATAAGAGTATCTTTTCATGTTTTTCACATACTGCCCTTTTAAAATTGTCACGGATTCATTTGATGCTTTTATGCTTACGGTTTCTCCATCCTTAAACATTTTCTCAGCCATAACCGTTCCCCTTTCTTCGATTGAAATCATAAAGTTGTTGATTTGAATTCATAAGTAAAAAAGACTCCGAGGTGGAGTCTTTTTTACTTAATTTAATTAATTAAGCTACTTTGTGAACGTTAGCAGCTTGTGCGCCACGTGGACCTTGTTCGATGTCAAACGTTACTTTTTGACCTTCGTCTAAAGATTTGAAGCCTTCGCCTTGAATTGAGCTGAAATGTACGAATACATCTTCGCCGCCTTCAACTTCGATAAAGCCGAAACCTTTTTCTGCATTAAACCATTTTACTGTACCTTGTTCCATAGTATTGCCTCCTGCTGTGGAATACTCCACATATGTATTACTACCCTTGTCCAACCATACTATCTTAAGATTGAAATTTCGATAGAACAGATTTCTTTTCTCTTGATTCTATACCGAACAAAAATAATTAACTTAATCGTACCATATAAAGCTCACGATAGCAAATATACGAATGGAAAATAAGTTGTATTTAGGATAAGTCTTACATTCTAAGTGGTATTAAAATGGCTATTCTTAACTCTCTCAAGGTTAACTTTTAATTGTACTTTCACTTTCTTTTCATAAACCATTGATATGATGATATTTTTTAGGAATTCTTCTTAATTTGTTTTTGAAAAAAGAGAGGTTATTTAATTGAATTACGAACTTTTTAAGTCCATTCACGGAATGGCAGGACGTCTTGATTTATTAGACAAGTTTATGATTTTTTGGACAAACAATGCTATCTACATGTTTGGCCTTGCACTTTTACTTTTTTGGGTATTTAGAGATGATTATTATAAAAAGAGTGCTTTTTATGCAGGGTTCACTGGTATTATTGCTTTGTTTGTCAACTACCTAATTACCTTCATTTATTATGAGCCACGTCCTTTTGTCTCTCACGATGTTAACACTTTAATCCCACATGCTGCAGACGCATCGTTTCCAAGTGATCATACAACGGGAGCTTTTGCCATCGCAATGTTTATATGGATGCGTCATCGTAAAGTGGGACTAGTTATGCTGTTCATGGCCTTATTAACAGGCTTTTCACGTATTTGGGTAGGACATCATTATCCTGGGGACGTATTAGGAAGTATAGTAGTGGCTACCTTTGTTGCTATTCTAGTCAATAAGATAACTAAGTGGTTAAATCCACTTGCAGAATTACTTATTTCAATTTATTCTTTTCTCATCCGAAAGAAAAAGAATCCAGATACAGCTAATTATTAACTAAGTTTTCTTTAGCTTAAAAACTCCTATTCATCAATAGGAGTTTTTTGGTTTAATGTTGGTAAAGCTCACAAATTATATTGGTCCCTCACTTAAAATAAAAATTCCCTTTTTTTCTCTTTCCTTGTAAAATTAATACAAGAACAAACATTCGCCTATAAAAAGGAGTGAATTCATGAGGTTTTTACTTGAATATAAAAATTTTAAGACAAAGCAAACGAGTAATCCTACACTAGAAGTGCTTGAGGTATTTCTAAACCAACATTTAATCGGGACGTTTCATGGCGATGCGTTTGAATGCATCTACATTCACTTTGTTTCAAAAATACCAAGTACTAAAAAAACGTTAAAATTACGCTTACTCTATGGAAGCATGGCAGAGATGGAAATCGTGCAGGAGTTTAAAAATGATCAAAAACTGAACCTGGAGGATTTTACCGCTAGTCTATTAGCGATAGAAAAAACCATTCATAAAGCTGAAGAAATAAACGTTAAAGAAGAATGTTACTATGACAAAGAAAGGCTATTATCTCAGTACGAACAGCTAAAGATACATGCTCCTTCTTCTCAGGAAGAGTTAAGCGAGTATAAAGCCAACTTAGAGTTCACCAAAAAGTGTAATTATGCCAAGCGTATCGACTGTATAATGGAACAAGACAAACTTACCAAAAGACCGCTCGATAAGTTAATTGAGGGTTTTACAGTAAATGATCCCTATGATTTATTTAATAATCTCAGCTATCGCTATTCTGAACTCTTCTCTAATTTACTGCGTTCTGCTGGAGTATACTTACCTTCATACAGCCACATACATATCCATATCGCAGGAAGCTTATTAGAAGCTAAGCAGGAACTTGCTTTGGAGCCTTGGTACAAGATGACTTACGGAAGCATTGACTTAGATCGCTTTAATAAAGCCACAGATACGAAGCAGGAAAAAATGCTACTCCAAAGCATTTCAGAAGGTTTATTACTGCTTGCAGAAGTTGATCATTTAGATGGAAATAAAATAAAAAACGTCATCTCCCAAGTTGAAAAAAACGGCTTAAACCAAGAACTTACTTATTTTCAAAGAGAGAATAAAAGATATAAAGCTGAAGTTGTTTACCATATACCAAAGGACCACGTAACCAAAACCGCATTTCATTTAAGAGTTACTGACTTACAAACGAACCAAGTCGCTGAAATCTTTATCGATAACTTACTTACATTCTACGCAGGAGCAAGCTTATACAAGATTGCAATCAAAAAAGATGAAATTATAATATCAGGCCGATCAGGATACCGAGCCGAATTAATGAGGAAAAGTGACAAACTTCCAGATAAATATCACTTTTTCTTGGAAGAATTGTTTAGTTAAAAAGTAGAACTAAGATAGATTTAATTTTACTATTCAAGGAGGAATAATATATGGTTGGCATTGCAAAAACCCCTGAACCTCCTTATTTTGCAGTGATTTTTGCTTCACAGAGAACTGAAGGAGACAAGGGATATGGAATAATGGCGGATAAAATGGTAGAACTTGCTTCTAACCAAAAAGGTTTTTTAGGAATAGAAAGCGCCAGAGATAAAGACTTAGGGATTACAGTTTCATATTGGGATTCTTTAGAGTCAATAAAAGCTTGGAAAGAAAATTCATATCATAGAATAGCGCAAAATAAAGGCAAAACAGAATGGTATAAAACTTTTTCTTTTAGAGTTTGCAAAGTTGAGAGACATAGTTTTTTTGAGATGTAATTAACTATTTCGATTAGTATTAATAAAAAGCTCGTTATATCGACTAAGGTGTATGAAAAGAAACCTCCTGACAAAGTAACAGGAGGTTTTTAAGCTATTACAAGAATTTATATATAGTTTTGAAGAGCTCTATACCTTCAGGAAATTGTTTAGCGTATATTTTTAAAAGTTGCTACCAGACTTAAAACTTTTTCAGACATTCAAGATAACCGCCGATGCAACCAAGTAAGCAATTGAAAATAAGCTTACTAAAAAAACGAAGGATGCAAAAAGTAAAACATTGGCGTTTTTCTTTAGTGTGATTCCGCTTCGCGATAAGCTAGAGAAGCCTAATAGTGCTCCTCCCAAGATTGCTATTAATCCAAACAACGGATGAATTATACTTGCCATCCATATCCCCACTCCAAAAATGATTAAAGCAAGAACTGGATTAAACATACGAGTTACAGTCATATCAACCCACCCTTCCTTCTATATAGTTACTATTTTAACAGAAAGTGGATGATGGTTAATAGAGGTCTTTTTGCTTTCTAATTGTTTATCTTATTTACAGCTACTTTTCGTTCTCCACGTAACTTATATGTTTTCCAACCGATATATAAAGCAGTGATAATTACAAAGCCAATAAGCAGTACGGATTGGTAATCTGTAATGATTTTAATTACAGTTTCCGTATCGCCATCATAAAAATGACCTATACTTAAAAACAGAAAGGTTGTCGGAGCAATTCCGGCCATGGTTAGTAATGTATACAAGCGAAGATTCATGTTGGAAGCGCCCGCTAGGAAAGGAACAACATTCCCTAAATGAAGAGGGCTTGAAATCATGACGCTCCAAATGCCATATTTGCTAAAATGAGCTTTCGCTTTTTTTAACCCTTCCCTTTTCGCAGGGCTTAATCTGTTCTCCAATGAATCTCCTAGTTTGTATCCAATAAAATAAGGAAGATAACTACCTACGGCATATAAGAAGCTGCCTAACAGAGAAATCACAACGATTTCAAACCAGGACAAATCTAAAATAAAGCCTACCGTTACGATAAAGAATGTTCCAATAAAGGGAAACGCGCTTCCTTCAATAAACAAAGAAAGGAGTACACCCCAAATCCCCCACTCTTCTACAAAATTTAATATAATTTCAGTCATACGATCTTCTCCAACTATGTTTTGTATGTACTAAGTATAGAGAAGAATTCAATGTTGAAACAGCAGCCCCAGCATCAATTTCAACTACATCTTAGGTCTTAGTCAACGTTTAATTGTTAAGGGAGTTAGCACTTCAATATAAGGACATACAAAAAAGAACCGCTGGCTATTTCTATAAGCCATCAGCTCTCTTTTACTATCTTTCAGCTCTTTTGGTTTCTATGTTGGAACACAATGAATACCGTTTTCGTTGAAGGCTAGTGGTGGAACAGTTAACAATTCAGCTTGAATAGTAGAAGATGAAGGTAGTAGAAGAAATGAATTAAGCGGTGTTTCTTAATGAACGTTTCTCCTATGCTCTCAGCTCATAATTGAAAAGCTGCTGCAAATAAAAGTTTTCCGTTTCTTCTCGTTTGCCAGTCAGGTATTCTTCTAACCCGACTTCTGTTAATCGAACAACTCCCTCACTTTTCACCCCGGGCATTTCTTTTCCAATGTCCATTACCATGACTAAATTATAATGAGAGGGCGTTACGAGATAGCGTGCAACCGTCACATCTTTGCGCTTTCCTACATGACCATAGCGTAATACGACTTTCCAATACTTCCATTCCATAAAAGCCCCTCCTCAAAATGTTAGTTTGTTTTCAAGCTTTCATTGTTGAGATTAACTTTGTAACCACTTTTATATTTCAGAAAATTCAATCTTTTAATAGTTAATTCCATTATAAACCAAAAGACTTATTATCTCAATAAATAATCGCAAAAAGAAAAGTTTATCGGTTTTCTTTATAAAAAAACCCATTACCTGCATAAGGTAATGGGTTCTCTTCTAACTATAGTATTCTCTCAATTATAAACTGATTCCTTCTCGCTCAAGCCAAGCGTATGTGAAGTTGATGCGTAAATCTTCTCAAAAAACGCTGGATTGTCAGAAAGCGACATGCCGTATGATGGAATCATTTCTTTGATTTTTCGCTCCCAAGCGTTCATTTGCTCTGGGAAGCATTTTTCTAACACTTCAAGCATGACGTGAACAGCAGTTGAGGCTCCAGGTGATGCACCTAAAAGTGCGGCTACCGTTCCATCTGAAGAACTTACAACTTCTGTACCAAATTGCAGCGTTCCTCTTCCGCCAGCTTCTGTATCTTTAATAACCTGTACGCGCTGACCAGCTACAACAATATCCCAGTCTTCTCCTTTTGCATCTGGAATAAATTCACGCAGCTCTTCCACACGCTTTTCATTAGACAGCATAACTTGTTGAATTAAGTATTTTGTAAGGGCCATTTCTTTAACCCCAGCAGCAAGCATTGTTAGAATATTGTTTGGCTTCACTGAGCCAATAAGATCTAAATTTGAACCTGTTTTTAAGAATTTCGGTGAGAACCCGGCAAATGGTCCAAACAGCAGCGCTTTTTTGTTTCCAATATAGCGCGTATCTAAGTGAGGTACTGACATTGGTGGTGCACCCACTTTTGCTTTTCCATACACTTTGCCATGATGCTGCTCGATAACCTCCGGGTTGTTACAGACCATGAAGAGTCCACTTACTGGGAATCCACCGATACGCTTTGACTCAGGAATACCTGTTTTTTGTAAAAGCGGTAAGCTTCCTCCACCAGCTCCAATAAAGACAAACTTAGCTTGATGGTATTCAGTTATGCCCGTGTTTAAGTTTTGAACTTTAAGCTCCCAAAGTCCATCACTTGTACGTTTAATGTTTTTCACGCTGTGTCGATAGTTAAGCTCTACATTTTTGGTTTTCAAATGGTCAAATAGCATGCGCGTTAAAGAACCAAAATTGACGTCTGTCCCTTCATCAATTTTAGTTGCCGCAATTGGTTCAGTTACCTTACGACCATTCATAATAAGTGGGACCCATTCTTTTAACTTGTTTGGGTCATCTGAAAACTCCATTCCTTTAAATAAAGGATTCTTTGAAAGCGCTTCAAAACGCTTTTTCAGAAAGGAAACATTTTGATCCCCTTGCACCAGGCTCATATGCGGAATCGGCATGATAAAGTCTTTAGGATTACCAATTAAGTTGCTGTTTACAAGATAAGACCAGAACTGCCTTGATAGCTGAAACTGTTCGTTAATCTTTACTGCCTTCGTAATGTCGATAGATCCATCTGCTTTTTCAGATGTGTAGTTAAGCTCACATAATGCAGAGTGCCCCGTTCCTGCATTATTCCATTCGTTTGAACTTTCTTCTCCCGCGTCTGTCAGTGACTCAAATACTTTAATTTTCCACTCAGGTGCCAGCTCTTTGAGTAACGAGCCTAAAGTCGCGCTCATAATACCGGCGCCTATTAAGATAACGTCTGTTTTTGTCTGTACGTTGCTCATGATAACCTTCCCCATCCCCTAAATTTTCAAAAAAGATGTAGATGTTCCCTTTTTTAATTAGCTATGCTGAGACGTGATGTTGGAACCTATCTTTTTTGCCACTACTATAACTATATCACAGTCTAATTGTATGATGATTAGAAACTATTCAAAAGTGATGAAAAAGTAAAAAAATTTCGCATCTAAAACACCAAAATCACTTTTAAATAGGGTGTTGATAATAATATCATACTACAACTGTAGCATCTTTTTCCAAACATTTTAAGAAGTAAAACGTCTTTTATGTGCATTTTGTGCATTTTGTTCATTGAATTTTGTCGTTATCTAGCAATCTTCTACATAATCAGGTAGAATATAGAAAATATTAACACTGGAGGTTTCGCATGAGTGAATTAAATATTGATATCGCCTCCCTATTTAGCGTATTCACAAGGGCATGGTCGCTCCACTCTAGCTCAAAATGGACGAAAGAAAACCCAGCCAAAGGTCAGTGTGGGGTCACATCTTTAGTAATCCACGACTTGCTTGGAGGAGATATTGTAAAAACACCTGCTGCTGGAGGTTGGCACTTCTACAACTGGATTAATGATGAATACCATGACCTAACCGCTTCGCAGTTTGATCAACCTATACCGTATCAGCATATTCCTTCAAGTCGCAGTGAAGCTTTTCAAGATACAAATGCCCAACAGTATGTCTACTTGAAAGAACAAGTTAAAATAAACCTTCTACATAAATGGGGTGAAGTAAGTGAATCGTGCTCCTATTATCCAAGGTGACAAAGTAATGCTTCGTCAACCCATTGATCGTGACGTTGATGATTATCTTCAAATAGAAACACATCCAGAGCTTGTCCGTATGTATGGCGGTACCTCATCCGATATTCAGCCAAAAACAAGAGAGCGTGCATTAAAATTTGTCGAAGCTATTCGTAAAAACAAACTTGAATGGTGCGTAGAATATAACGGCCGCTTCGTTGGTCAAGCCAGACTTGTGATGAATGAACGCGACAACCGTGCCCGCTACGCAATTGGCTTATTTGATCCGTCCATTTGGAATCAAGGTCTCGGCACTGAAATTACGCGCCTTATCTTACAGTACGCTTTTCACGAACTGAAGCTGCACCGCATTGATTTACGCGTACTCGCTTTTAATAAACGTGCTATTGCGTGCTATCAAAAGTGCGGCTTTGTGCAAGAGGGCGTTGAGCGTGAAGGTGCGCTCATCAACGGCTTATACGAAACGGACATTATCATGAGTATACTAGACCGAGAATTTGCTGGTTCGCTTTTATAGATTACAGTTACTATTAAATTAATTATGCCTAGCCTACTCACAACATAAAGGATTTTTCTAACAGTTATCGAAATAAATGCTTATTAAAGTTAAAATAAAAACTTATCAATTGTAGCTATTAGTGGAGGACAAATGAAAAAAGTAATTGATATGATTGATTCAAGCACAAAGGTTTCCGGAGTGTCAAAGCTCCAATTGAAAAGAATAGAAAAAGAATTAGGCGCTTTATTCCCAGATGAATATAAAGAGCTTTTTCTAGAAACGAATGGCGCAACATTTGGTAATTGGGTGCTATTTTCTCTTCCAAGCGATGAACAGCTAGCAGTTTCATCTGACATCGTAAAACACAACACTGTAAAAAGACCTGAACACATACCCAGCGATATGATTTGTATTGGTGAAAACTCAGATGGAGATAAATTATGTTACCGTGTTAGGAAAAAATTTATGCAGGAACAGATCTATGTTTGGTATGCTAAAACAACAAAAGTGGACTGTAAATCATTAAATTTATTTACTTTTATCGATTGGCATGTGCCTAAAGCGTATACTAAGAAGCCCAAAGTACTTGGGAACTTTACAGTAACTAGTGGAGAGTTCATTGTTTCTGATCCATCTTATATGCCAAATGAAGAACGGGAACTTCAAATCAAGCTGACCAATGTAAAAAACGGAAAATGGACGGCTGCACTATCATATACAGCAGAAGAAGTTGTCAAACATTTAACGGTATATCACGGAGAAAAGAAGCCAGCTGGAAAATGGGCTCTTTTTGACAAGTTAATTGGTGTTGACTCTGCTCAAGCTGGAATTTTTGACTATGCATCGTTGATCAGTAATGAAGTAAATTACGTAGAGGATATAGACGCTTCAGGTGTGCAAGGAATAGCAGTTTCAAACGGCGCAGTCTCAACATCTGGTTATGGTGACGGAATGTACGAAGTAAAAGTAAAATATAATCGCCTAAAAGAAATTGTTGGCGTGATGATTATTTTTGAAGATGAGAAATAACAATCTTCACTTTCTTACAAGCAAGTACTGATGTTTCTTTTTTACTACTTGCTCTATTGCAGCACAAACCCAAAAGGCCTGTAAACATTACGGGCCTTTTGGGTTTCTTTAGTTTTGATTAAGTATTTCATGTGAAAACTCTTTGTTTATTAAGACTGAATGCTTGTATAATCACTAGCTGAAGGATCAATAGCTTGTTCTCTTTTCATTTCTTGGTAAAAATAATACCCTACATACACAAAGCACAACATTGGTACGATAAATGCATATTGAATTGACCCTAACAAATCAGATGCAATTCCTTGTACAGCTGGAATGACAGCTCCACCTACAATTGCCATCACTAGAATTGCCCCTGCTGTTTCCGTATACTTTTTGTCTTGCACAACATTTAACGTTTCACCGTATATTGTTGCCCAGCATGGACCAAATAACATGCTAACAGCTACCGCTGCATACACAGCTGACATATTGGTTGCAAAAACGATATACCCAAGTAAAGCTGTCCCGATAATTGAATAAACCACCAACACTTTTTTAGGTGAAAAGCGTGTCATTAAAAAGTTCGCAATAAATTTCCCTACAAAGAAAGCAATAAAACTGTATACCATAAAGTTTGAAGCACTTCGTTCATTTAAATCATCATTTAATACAAGCGCCAAGCGTATCGTAAATGACCAAACGGCTACCTGCATTCCTACATATAGGAACTGCGCAATAATTCCCTTCCCAAAGCGCTTGTTTTTAAATAGATACCTTAGCGTTTCTTTCATCCCTGGTGTAGATTTAAGCTTCTGATCGACTTGAACTTTACAAGACGGATATTTTGTAAACAAAAATACGATTAGTACAGCAATTAAGATAAAAATCATATATTTATAGGGTTGAAGCGTATGCTGCAGCATAGCTAAGCTAAAGTCATGAGCTTCTTCAGGTGTCATTCGCGCCAGCTGCTTTTCAAGACTTTCACCTTCTTGAAAAATTAGATACTTTCCTAGTAAAATACCAATGATTGATCCAATCGGTGTGAACGTTTGACTAATGTTTAATCGGAGAGTAGCCGATTCCCTAGGTCCCATCATTGAGCTATAAGTATTAGCTGATGTCTCTAAAAATCCAAGTCCAATGGCAATAGCAAAGATTGCAACTAAAAACATCGTGTATGTAGCCATATGAGAAGCTGGAAAAAACAATGAACATCCGATAATGTAAAAAAGTAAACCAATGAGAACCGCAATTTTATACGTGGTTTTCTTAATAACCATGGAAGCTGGAATAGCAATTAGAAAGTAACCTCCGTAAAATGCACTTTGTACAAGTGCCGTGGCAAAATCGCTCAGTGTAAATACACTTTTGAACTGGGCAATGAGTATATCGTTTAAGCTTGCCGCAGCTCCCCAAAGCGGAAATAAAATCGATAGCAAGATAAATTGAAAAATAGGTGTTTTCTTTAAGTATCCATCATTTTGCTGGATTAATGGCTCTGCTTTCATGTAAGGACCCCCTCAACTATGGTTGGCTTATTGCGTAAGAAATTTTGCTGCGTCCCGATCAATAACTATCGTTAAGCTTGGGTGCAGTTGTAAAAGAGAAGATGGCCATGCTGTTGTAATCCTAGATGAAAAAGTGTGTTTAATTGCTTCTGCTTTTTCTTCTCCGCTTGCAATTAAAATGATGTGTTTAGCTTTTAAGATATCACCTACTCCCATTGCAATTGCTTGTTTTGGTACTTCCTGTTCATGTGTAAAAAAACGAGCGTTATCCTGGATGGTTTCCTCAGTTAAGTTCGCAACATGAGTATGAGCATGCAATACTTCAGAAGGCTCATTAAAACCGATGTGGCCGTTTCCCCCAATTCCTAAAATTTGAACATCGATACCTCCAGCTGCAGCCAGCTTATCATCATATTCTTTCAATACCTGCTTGGAATTTTGAAAAACCCCAGGTGGAATATGCACATTCTCCTCTTTGATATTTACATGTGATAAGAAATTATCCCACGTATAGCGGTGATAGCTCTGGATGTGAAAGGGGTCTAGCCCTACATATTCATCGAGATTAAAAGTCGTGACACCACTAAAGTCTAAACCTTCTTGTTCATGTAGCTTAATTAATTCCTTATAAGTGCCAATAGGTGTTCCACCCGTAGATAGTCCCAAAACTAGGTTTGGCATTTCTATCAAAAACTTTGCTGTTTCTTGGGCCGCTTTAATGCTCATGTCATCGTAGTTTTCTGTGATGATAAAACGCACTGTATCCACTCCTTTTCTCTTTAATTCAGCATATTTAGATAACGCTTTCATTTATCTAAAGCAAAGAAAGAGAAAATTCTCTCTTTGCTCATTTCTTTATTTAGAAGGAGTTTTTTGCTGATTAAACTCACTTGAGATGCAATCAATCGCATCAAACTGTTCATCTGTAAGCTCAATATGAAACACTTCTGATATGACCTGTGTCCACCCGTGTAGAAAGTAAATCCATCCGTCTTCAACATGTAAATTACGCTCGGCTTGTTGAGACTGTGCATGATACATAAACTGTAAGTCTCCTCGGTAATTAAGCTCCCAAATCAAGCTGTTTTCAGGAAATGTAGCGTTATTTGTTAATGGAGAGCCAGGTCGATCTTTTCCTAACCCAGTTGCATTAATAATTAAAGAATAAGGCTTAAGCTTTGAAAGAATTGCGTCGTTCTCTAGCGTATCGTTCACCTGTTTATATTCAATATCAACATCAGGTGCTACCTTTTTGATGATGCTTTTCATAGAGTCTAAACGTTCTTGGCCACGATCTGTTACGTATACTTTAGAAGGACGATTCACTTCATTAATAGTTTCAACTAAGTTAGAGGTAATAGCAATGCCACTTCCTCCTGCTCCCATTACAAACACGTCTCCTCTGCGTTTTTTCCAGTAGTTCTCTTCGATAAAGTTTTGCATCGTTAATCCACTAGAAATATGATCTTTTGCATGACCAATTAAACGACCATTTTGCTTAGAGATGCTGGAGAGTTCACCGAAAGTTTCAGCATAAAAATCCAGCTCATCAAACAAGTCTTTTGCAGCGTTATATAAATCAATTTTATGCGTAGTAACAAGTGCTCCTAATGAAAGTTCATCCTGTTTTAAAAAATTTACAACCTGGCGATAAGTTTCGGGTGTGGCATTGAGTTCAATGTCAATTCCTTTCATTTCAGCATCTAATCCGAGATAGTCAGCCCAAAGCGGGAATAGCTTCATAATTGATGATTGTGCTGTCGTCACACCGATAAAATAGAATGTTGGTTTTGTTGCAGGCGTTAAGTTCAAGTTGCTTCCTCCCCCTCTAAAATAAATCTAGCACTGGTAAACTCTTACTCATTTCCCCATTTAGGATTGTCAATAATGTGAGGCTTTCCATCTTGATCAACAATCAGTTTGCGGTAACCTTTTGTTTCAATTGTTCCATAATCATGTCCTGCATCTGCTCTAAATACAAAGAACGTAACAAGCGGCTCATCCCCTGTATTTATACTTCTATGAGCATAGCGTCCCGGTACATAAACTGCCTTACCTGGAGCGAACTCTTCAGCTGCCCACTCACCTTCTGGATTTTCCATAAGCATATAGCCTTTACCACTTAAACAATAGTACACTTCTGCGGTATCTAAAATTGTATGAAAATGGCCTTTGGTCATAAAATATTCGTCTCCAACTTTACCTGGATAGACGATACTTGTTCCAAACAGAAGATTTCCATCTGTTTCAGGCAAGGTTAGCTCGTAAAATTCATATGCAAGAATATCCTGATCTTTAATTAGTGCTTGAAGTGCCTCATTATCAGCAAACATCCCTTTCATATTTGATAGATAGCGTTTAGTGCTTGCTTTCTCATTAGACATTCCGTTCTGTAAATCAAAATAAAGCGTAAATGGGTTGATTGTTTCAACATTATTCATTTTTATTCTCTCCTTGTTTGCTTAACTTTTTATACTTAATGCTTGAATAGGATTAATACGTGTGAGCTGTTGTATTGTTTGATTATTGATTCCTGCCGCTTTCATCTTAGGAATAAAGTGACGAAGTAAATAATCAATACTAATCTCTCCTCCATATGTTCCAAGGCGTGCTCTAGTTGTGTCTAAACTTAATAAAATGGCATTCTCATATCCAGATTCAAGCATCTGTTTAATAAGGTGGATTTCTTTGTTGTCATCATGGTATTTAAAACGACCAATTGTGTCGTATTCTAAATAAACTCCCGTAGACGCTATTTCTTGATGAAGTATTTCATCATGGTGTGTACGATCCAAGTGACATAAAATTAACTTATTAGCAGGTATTTTGCGATTTGTAAAAAATTGAATGACTTGAAATGGGTCTGAGCCAACTTCAATGTGAACCATAATTGAAACCTGAGTTTGAAGTGATGCTTCAACAGCAGCTTCGAACATTTCTATATTGTCATTTGTAATGCCATTGCTTCCTACTGCTGTTTTAATTAATCCCGCTTTTGCAGAAATTGTTTTTGCTGGAACGTCACTGCTATTTCCTACATACATCCCAGATTGCAGTTCCGTTATAAACATGTCAGCTAACTTTGACCCTTTCACTGTATGAATCCAATGATCGGGCCAATAGAAAGAGGATTTATGAAACCCTGTACAAGCAATAACGTGCATACCTGTTTGTTTTGAGATTTCTACCAATTCCTTCGCCATTCTTCCGGCTCCTAACGGCTGAGCATCTACGATAGCTGAACCTACCGGGAGCTTTTGGATTTCTTGACTAGATAGCTCCACATTATCAATACACAAGTCCTTGTTTTGCTCAGCTGCGTACCCCTTTTCTAGCATGAGGTGCTCGTGTGGTTGTACGTGAATAATCCTTTTCGGATTAACTGCTCCACACACCGTTTGGATATATGGAGCGATCACTGACCTACACCGCTTAAAGGACGTTTTGCTTGGCTTACTTTCTCAACTAAAAGGGCAGCGTATTCACGAATTTTTTGTGGATCTCTATTTGGTCCACCAGCTTTAGTTAGGTTTGAGCCGATACCAACCGCAACAGCTCCTGCTGAAAACCAATCCCCAATATTCGATTCATTTACCCCTCCAGTGGGCATAATCTGAACCTTTGGAAGTGGCCCTTTCACATTCTTAATGTGATTAGGTCCTGCTAAGTCTGCCGGGAACAACTTAAGGATTTCACAACCTTGTCGCATCGCACTCACCATTTCGGTAATCGTAAATGCTCCTGGCATAATAAGAGATTGGTACTGATGACAGATTCTAATAATCTTTTCATCAAAATGAGGAGTGACAATAAAATCTGCGCCTTGTTGTAGCGCATGTACAGCAGATTCCACATCCATCACCGTACCCATTCCGACATAAACTGGTTGACTACTAAACTCTTTCTTCAGCTGCTTTAAAACAGATACGGCATTAGTCGTTGTCATTGTAATTTCAAGTACAGAAATGCCTCCCTCAATCGCTGCTCTAGCTGTCGTTAGAACTTCTTCTTCACTCCCTCTAAGCACTGCTACAATTCTTTGCTTATAAATAGCATTTAACACTTCATATTTGCGTGACATTTATTTCTTCTCCCTTCCCTTGCAAATCGTTAAAATACGCTAAGATATTATCTGTTGATTGCGTAGTCATTCGTTTAATAGCTTCTTCACTTGCTGCTGCATTGTGAGGTGTTAACAGCGCATTTTCAAGCTTGAATAACGGCGATGCAGTAGGTGGCTCAACGCTAAACACGTCAATTCCAGCTCCTCGAATTACCCCTTGTTGAAGAGCTTGGTAGAGATCTTCTTCATTTACAATCCCTCCGCGTGCTGTATTAATTAAAATGGCATCTTGTTTCATTTTCCTCATAGCTTCAAAGTTTAGTAGGTTCTCAGTTTCAGGTAATAACGGCATATGTACCGTTAAGAAATCACTGTTTTTTAACACTGTTGGAAACTCAGCATATGTAATACCATATTCTTTGGCGATTTGTTCATCTTGGAAAACATCGTATACAAGAATATTCATTTGAAATCCTTTTGCACGCTTAGCAACAGCTCTTCCAATTGCACCAAACCCTAATATACCAATCGTTTTTCCGTAAACTTCAAGGCCAACCGACTTGTTCCATTCACCTGCTTTTAGCATCTGTGCTGACGTGGAGATGTGGCGAGCTGTGGATAGCATTAAACCAAAGGCATAGTCAGCTACAGCTTCATTATTAACTGCAGGGGTATTTCGCACAGTAATTCCTTTTTCTTTGGCATAGTTTATAGGAATATTGTCGATGCCTGTTCCATACTTCGAAATGACTTTAAGCTTTGTTGCATGCTGTAGAATATTTTCATTAAGGTGGTCAGTTCCGATAAGTAACGCATCTACATCTTTAATAAGTTCTATAAATCGGTCTTCAGGAAGTGGTCCCTTCTCACGAATGATTTCAAATCCAGCACCTTCCCATTTCTCCTCAATTCCTAGGTCAAACATTCCATACGATCTTGGGGTGATTAACACTTTTGGCATGGTATAAACTCCTCTCATTTCAATTCAATTAAAAACTTTTAGCTTTTCGTAAACTGGCTGGAGCTGCCTATACGTTTCATTAAACAGAGGAAAGAATTGTTCATAGATGTTCTGAGCCTTCAGTTCTGGCTGATGAACATACTTTCGTTCCACCCATGCTTTTGCTTCGTTGAAGTCCTGTAAAAGTCCAACTCCTACAGCACCAGCCATAGCCGCTCCCATAGAAGTGGCTTCGTCTAAATAAGACGGTACATAAATATCTAACCCGTATATATCAGCTAAAATTTGTCTCCACAGCGTACTCTTTGCACCCCCACCTAATACCCACATATGATCGATCGGAGTTCCTTCATTTTGAAAAGTATCCAGAATAACCTTTAAGTTGTAAGCAACTCCCTCCATTACAGAACGAGCCATGTCACCGCGAGTATGTGTAATAGACAGACCTGCAAACACTCCCCGTGCATCTGGATTCCATCTAGGTGATCGTTCTCCCATTAAGTAAGGTAGATACACAAGTCCTCTTGAAGTTGGCAATGATTGGGCCGCTTCCGCATTCATCACTTCATACATCGTACTTTCATCTTTAAGGTTCTGATAGAGAAGACGCGTTACCCACTGCATAGATCCTCCTCCACATTGCATAGTACCGTTTGGAGAATATTTTGTTGGATCTAAGTGAACCCATGTATACGTTTTCATATCTGGGTCAAAAATTGGTTTGTTTGAAGCAGTCGCAACCCAGGAAGAAGAACCAATATAGTTGAATGCCTCTCCTTCATTGAAAACCCCTACTCCCGCCGCTGCACATACGCCATCACCTGCTCCAATTACGACAGGTGTTCCTTCTAGAAGTCCTGTTTGCTGAGAAGCTACAGCTGTTACTCCGCCAATTACATCGGTCGAGGCATGGAGTTCCGGAAACAAATCTTTGTCAATTTGCCACGCAGCAAGAATATCATCTGACCAAGCTTTCGAAACAAGATTAAAGCAGTTGGTGCCGCATGCATCTGAGTAATCAGTGGCAAATTTTCCAGTAAGCTTATAAACAAGATAATCTTTTGCTTGGAGCACTTTATACGCCTTTTTAAATACATCAGGTTGGTGTTGTTTCATCCAGCTAATCTTTGCCCCTGAGTATGAAGAACTGATGCGATGTCCCGTAATACGGTAGACACTCTCCATTCCAATTTCCCTATTTAAAAAGTCCGCTTGCTCAGCTGCTCTCATATCCGCCCAAATAATTGCATTTCCAAGCGGTTCACCAACTTGATCAACGAGCAGGCATCCAAGCATTTGTCCACTAAAGCTGACTGCTTCAACTTCTTCTTTTGGGACATTGGTTTTTTCAAGCAACTCCCTCGTTGAATAGCAAACAGCTTCCCACCAATCAAGTGGATTTTGCTCTGCCCACCCTGTATATGGATAAAGCGTTTCATATTTATAAAGTGTGCTACCAACTAACTCCCCAGTTGATGCATATAAAGTGGCTTTATTACCCGTAGTCCCAATATCGTGAGCAATGATATAATGCTTTCTCATCCAAATCATCCCCTTTTTTAACGAAAAAATAAATCATTACGTAATGATGTAATTACCAGTTGAGTTAAAAGAACGAACAAGATTTAAAAACCTTGTTCATCATAGTTACCCCTTTTATACGTCACTTCCACCGTAAACTTACTTAAATCTCCTCGGTATCGAGCAATCGAATACTCAAATGGTTTTGAATTCATCTGGAAAGCTGTTGTTTTTGTCATTTGAATAGCAGACATAGACGGAATATCTAATAGCTTACCATCTTCTTCATTTACATTAACCGCTTCAAGTACACGCTTTGCATAGCTGATATGAATACCATATTTTGTTTCCAGCGTTTTGTACAACGACTGCTCTTCCAAGTTTTCTTCTAACAGTTGCGGAGCAATTGATACAGGTACATATGTAGTTACCAAAACGTATGGGTCTTCTTCAATATAACGCAGACGTTCAACTCGATAAAATTGATTGTATTCTTCCCCAAATAATTCTTTTAGGTTTGAGTTAACATCAATTACATCCATATATAATACCTTAGTTTTAAAAGCTAAGCCTTTTTTCTTCATTTCATCGCCAAAGCTAGATAAACTCTTCAAGAATGTCTCATCAATCTTTGGATAAGCAACAAATGTCCCTCGCCCATGTTCCCTTCTTAATAGACCTTCTGATACTAGTTCATTTAACGCTTGACGAACCGGAGTCCTGCTAATTCCGTATGTATCAATTAATTCTCTTTCAGAGGGAATGGGCTCATCTGGTTTATAAACTCCCTGTTCAATTTTCTCTTTCAGTACTTCTTTAAGCTGAAAATAGAGAGGTAAAGGATTATTTTTTTCAACAACAATTTTATTTACCAGTTCGATACACCCCATCTTTTAAATCGATTCTACAACTGATGATAATGATGTAATTACCAGTTGGTTTAGTAATAGTTAATCATATGTTTCATTTCATGTCAATTAAATTTTCTGAAAAATAAAAAGAAGTAGCAGATGACTGCGCTTCTTTTTATTTTAAATATGTATACTAGTCGCTTTGCTTTTGAGATGATGTTTGCAGCTTCTTCAATGACTCTATCTGTTCATCAATTTCGCCTAAATCCTGCTCAATATCTGTTTTTAAACTATCAAACCGCTCCGAAATATCTTTTTTCATTCTCTCTAATTCTGCGATAATATCTTTCATCTTTTTTCCTCCGCTTTTCGTCAGTCTAACTCAACGTTTTTTGCGCTGATTCGAAATAGTAAACCCGTAATTTTAAAAAACGTTATGCTAAGAAGTAAAATTCCGACCAGTATTTAAATGGGTAAACTTCCTAGTATTGGATTATTATTTATCATTTTACAATTTTAGCATAAGTATCTCTTGTACAGTATGATTCAATTGAACCATATCATCTTACTGTGATAAGTAACTCAATTCCCTTTTGTAAACTTAAACATACTAGCCAGCACATGATACCTATGGCTATAGCAGCTATAAGCGGAAGTTGATACTTCAATGCGATGAAAACACCAACAAGCATGACAATAGTCGCAGGCAAGCCAATAATAACCCCCCATATAAACTGCTGAAGCTGAGCGGATGATTGTCCTTGAACAGTTAACCAAACTAGGCTTAGCAAGCTGACTAGCGGAAGCGCAGCTAGGATGCCACCGTACAGAGGAAACCTCCTAGCAAGTTCGGTGATAAGTCCTATGATTAGCGCAGAAGTTAAGATTTTAACGGCCGTATACATCTTTAGCTACCTCGCTTAGTCGTTGAAACACATGCATTATCTTTTCTTGCTCAGCAGAAGTGAGTTGATTAATTACATGCTCTAGCTTCCCACTGTCTAAATGCGTATTTAAACGCATAACTTCTTCTCCTTCTTTCGTTAGCTGAATAGTAACAACTCGCTGATCTATTGATGACCTCGTCTTAGAAACCCAGTTATTTTTCTCCAGCTTCTTGATGTGTTCAGAAGCCGTATTATGAGAAATCGAAAATCTCTCTGCAATGTCTCTCACAGTTAATGCTCCTTCTTTTTCAAGCGTTTGTAAAATGCGGACGCTTTGATGTGATATCTTTTCATCGTGCTCAGGTCGTAAATAATAATAAATTGACGTGAAGTGTTTATTTAGCTTTTCCATGTCTGATACCTACCTTTATATCGTATAATTAGATTATATCTATTTATACGATATAAAACAATAAAAAAAAGAGCTTTCTCCCAATGTGAAAGCTTTTAAATGATAAAGAAATAAGCGCCAAAAATAAGCGAAATAATAATGACAAATACACCGAGAAGTACCATGCTGATGACGGCTGGACGAAATGTTTGGCTGTTAATGGCTTCAATCTTTCTTACATATGCCACAGCTGAAGCAATAATCGTAACAATTCCTACTCCTACAGATAAAATGCCAATGACTGTTGCAAGCTCATTACCAAGTGGAGAAAGTGTCGCTCGCATTGTAAAGTGCAGGTTTGTTACTAAAAATCCTACACCAATAATTGAAATAGCCGTTCGGACCCAAGCTAGAAACGTTCGTTCATTCGCAAGATGCTGCTGAATATACTTTGAATCTTTCGTTATTTCTTTAGCTTTTATATCTTGATTATTCATCTCATCCCTCCTCCGTTTGATTATCCTAGTAGCTTTAGTTTTTCTCAGATCTATTTGTCAAATTCATTTTATCGTTTTATCGTTTTTATAAATTTCTATTCCCTGATTCATATTATTTCCAAGCATTCATTCCCCTTTTTACATTGGTAATGCGATTGAATCCTTTCTTTTTAAGATGCTTGCACGCTGCCTTGCTTCTCATCCCGCTTTGACAAATGACAATAACTTCTTTATCTTTTGATAAACTGCTTAGATTTTGGTCAAGATGCTGAAGAGGAATATTTATAAAGCCTCTAATTTTATTTCCTCGAAACTCTCTCGGTGTACGAACATCAATATATTGCTTATTACGGTCTTTTAGTTCTTGTTTTAAGATTGCTGTTGAAATTTCTCTGATTCCTTTTGCCGCGAAGAGTTGTTTCACCATGAAAAAAGTGAACAGTGCTACAACTACATAAAATACATAATCCATTTATACGTCTCCTTTAATCGTATATATTCCATCCACCATTATACCCTTATAGGTATATTTGTCAACGTATTTTATGTAATTACTGCAACCCAAAACACCCCCGACCTACAGGCCGGGGGTGTTTGCATTATAATTCTTCTCCATTACTTTTAATCACACGCTGGTACCAATAAAAGCTATCTTTCTTCGAACGATCTAGCGTTCCGTTTCCTTCATCGTCAAGGTCCACATAAATGAATCCGTAGCGCTTTGACATTTCGGATGTAGAAAAGCTGACTAAGTCGATCGGTCCCCAAGCTGTGTAGCCAAGGAGCTCTACTCCATCGGCAATCGCTTCTTTCATTTGTTCAATATGCTTTTTCAAGTAATCTATGCGATAGTCGTCATGAATGCTGCCATCTTCTTCGACGTTATCAAATGCACCAAGTCCGTTTTCCACAATAAACAACGGCTTTTCATAGCGCTCATAAAACATATTCAATAGGGTGCGCAAGCCAACAGGATCAATCTGCCATCCCCAATCTGATGCTTCTAGGTACGGATTTTTTAAATTAGTTAAAATGTTGCCTACTGCTTGTTCACCAGCTGTTTCAGGTCTTGCTGACACCGTTGACATATAGTAACTAAGCGAAACAAAATCTACAAGGTTGTTCTTTAAAATATGTTCATCTTCTGGATGGATATCAAGCTCAATATCGTGCTCTTTAAAGAAACGATTCATGTATGTTGGGTAATGACCCCGCGCTTGAACATCCGTAAAGAAAAACGTCTTGCGCTGATCCGTTAACGCCGCGTGTACATCTTCCGGGTGCGAACTGTCTGGATAATTAATCATTCCAAGTACCATACAACCAATTTGAGCATCTGGATTTATTTCATGGCATGCTTCTACTGCTTTTGCGCTTGCCACAAGCTGGTGATGAGCTGCTTGGAATGTTGCTTCTAATAACTTTCCTTCTTCAACCTGGTCTCGAAGCATACCTCCGCTAATGAAGGGACTCATTAAAATGGAGTTGATTTCATTAAACGTAATCCAATACTTTACCTTATCTTTATATCGTTCTAACACAGTTCTAGCATAGCGTGTAAAATGCTCGACTACTACGCGATTCTTCCAGCCTCCGTATTCAAGAGATAAATGTAGAGGCATTTCATAATGAGACAGAGTTACAATTGGTTCAATGCCGTTTTTTCTTAATTCATCTAATAAGTCATCGTAATAAGCTAGTCCAGCTTCGTTAGGCTCTTCTTCTACACCGTTTGGAAAAATACGCGTCCACGCAATAGAAATGCGAAACGTTTTAAAACCCAGCTCTTTAAATAACGCAATATCTTCTTTATATCGATGGTAAAAATCAATGCCATAGCGTTTAGGGAAATGTCTATTTTCTTCGTCTGCTAATGCGTCTTTAACTTCTTCTGATGTTGGGAAAGGCAGATGGAATTTCTTGCGGTCTTCCGGTTTCACACGTTCGATTATGTCATCAACTGATAACCCTTTTCCACCTACATCAAATGCACCTTCAATTTGATTTGCTGCCGTTGCTCCTCCCCATAAAAAGTTATCCGGGAACTTTAATGTTACGTTTGCCATATGTGAGCACCACCCTTTTATAATCTAGTGTCATTGTATAAATTTTTGCTGTAAGAATATAGATTATTTTGCAATTTAGACACGTATCTCTCATAATGAAACTTGTTACATAATAAAAACATACTGTTACACAGGGAGATGACTTATGTTTTCAAGTGAAGTTATTTCAACATTTAATGACTTAGATTATAGCGTCTACAATTATATTTTAAACAATGGTAATCAGGTCATCTATATGCGTATTCGAGACTTGGCAACAGCCACTCACGTATCCACCTCAACAATCTTACGTTTTTGTAGAAAAGTAGGCTGTGACGGATTTAGTGAATTTAAAGTAAAGCTAAAGCTGTATTTAGAAAGAGAAAGTGAAGAAGATGTAAAAGGAATGAAAGAGTTCGCGTATGAATTTATGGAGCGTACATTAAAGGGAAATCTTGATGAAATTATTACCGAGGCAGCTCAGGCAATAGCAAAAGCTCACCATGTTTTACTCGTTGGATTTGGAAGTTCAGGTATACTAGCGCAGTACGGAGCACGCTATTTCTCAAGTTTAGGAAAATTTTCAATTGCGATTAATGACCCCTACTTTCCAATTAACGCTCAGCAGCTTGATAATAGTATCACCATTGCTCTTTCTGTGTCAGGAGAATCCCCTCAAACAGTGGGCCAAGTTACACGGTTAAAAGAAGAAGGAAGTAAAATTATCAGCATTACTAACACAAAATCTTCTACGTTAGCCCATCTATCTCATATCGTCATTCCGTACTACGCGACGGAAGAGCGTAGGAAAATTGCTAACCTTCCACTTAACATCACTACTCAGCTTCCTGTCATGTACATACTTGAAGCAACGGCTAGAGAAGTATACAAGCTGACGTAATATGCGTCAGCTTGTTAAAAATAATAGTAAATCCATTCAGGCGTATTCACCAATGACTTTTCCCAAATAGGAATGTCATCAATGATTTCCCTTGTGAGCTTTCTGCTACCTTTCATATCGTGCTTCAGCTCTTTTTTCACCTGTTCAATAAAGTGTTGATCATAAATGAGGCAGCTTGCTTCATCATTTAAGTAAAAACTACGCGGATCCCAGTTAGCTGTACTAACGTTTGCTACCTTGTCATCAATAATCATTACCTTTCCGTGAAAAAAGCCTTTCGTGTACAAATAAACAGCGGCTCCATCATTAAAAAGCTCTTCTATTTTAGGGTAGCTAGGTGGCTTAGTAAACCAAGCGTCCGTATGGTCTGGCACAATTAAGGTAATTGCTACACCACGTTTTTTCGCATCTTTAAGCGCATCCATTATTGTATCGCTTGGAATAAAATACGGAGTGGCAATAATAAGTTCATGTTTCGCTTGTTTTATCAGATCTAACACTTGATTTTCTAGGGTTTCTCCTGTTGTAAAAACAAGCTGATAGGCTGACTGATTTTTCGAAGGAACTGTTCTATTTAAAGCATTGGGGCTTTTAGCATCTCCCGTATCTTCTTCCCAATCTTTTAAGAACTGCTTTTCAATTTCATACGTACCGTTTCCTTGAATACGAAGATGATAGTCCCGCCAATATCCTAGCTTTTCGTTGTTGCCTAAATACTCTTCTCCAATATTAAATCCGCCAATATAAGACGTATGCCCGTCAATCGCAACAAGCTTTCGATGATTTCGGTGGTTAAGACTATAAAAAAGATGAGGAAATTGCAACGGTCGACTAAAAGCAAACTCAATGCCGCTCTCTTGCATCTCTTTAATTAACGATGACGAAATGTCTTTCCCACCAAAGCGATCCACCGAAAATTTCACGTCGACGCCACGTTTGGCTTTTTCTTTTAGTAATTCAATAAACTTCATGCTAATTGGATCATCTCTAAAAATAAAAAATTGAAGGTAAATATAGCTTTCCGCTTCTTTCATATCTGTGAATAATGATGTGTATAGCTTACTTCCTTCCGGAAACATTGTTAGCTGTCCGGTATACGATGTAGTTTCTGTGTATGGATGAGCCTTCGTATACTCTTTATATCCTTGTTTTACATCCCATTGAAAAAACAGAAAAAAACAGGTAACCAAAAGGAATATAACCATTATTTTTTTGAACATGCCCTACCTCTTATATGGTGTAGATACGTATAGAATTTGAAAATGAGTGTAGTTTTATAAGCGGGAATATAAGGGAGCAAAAAACCACGGCAGTCGCCGTGGTTCGTTTAATGTAGATTTTCAAATAAAGTAGAAATGCGTTCAAATTCATCATCGTCTTCAATACTAGCCCATTCACCGTTTGGTTCAATGTAAAAGAAAAAGATGTCAATATCTTCTTCTGATTCAATCAATAGCTCTTCAACAAACGCAACAGCGATGTAGTCTTTTCCGTCTACCGTTAGCTTTCCTAAAACTTCGACATCCTGCTCTTGTTCATTTTCATCCACAATGGTAAAAATTTCACCTGTATTCACCGTTTCCATTTGCATTCTCTCCTTTAAAAATATTTTGTTCTTACTGTTTGTATACCCTGTATCCATTGTTTCATTCAGAGAGAAAATATAAAAAACCTACTTATTTAGAATAAGTAGGCCTTGAGAAACAAAGATTAATTAATAAAGCAAATGGTGAATTTAGTATAGCATAGCAGAACACCATTTAGCTAATGACTTAAAGACTATAAAATGCGAACTTTAACCGTTTTACGTCCCCATTTTAAGGCTTCTTTTTGGTTTGGAATAAACACATCGATTTTATTTCCACGAATTGCGCTTCCTTTATCACCTGCAATTGCAGTTCCATAACCTTCTACCCATACTTTAGACCCCAGCTTAATTACTTTTGGATCAACAGAAATGACTTTTAAGTTAGGGTTTTTCTTTAAGTTAATGCCTGTTGCTGTAACTCCACTGCAGCCTTTGCAACTACCTGTATAAGCAGTCGCTGTAACCGTAAATTCTTTTTTCGCAGCAGGAGCAGACGCTTTTGCTGCAGGCTTAGCACTCGGTTTAGCTGCTTGTGGCTTAGCTACTTTTAACACTTGATTCGGACGAATTGTTGCTGATTTTAAGTTATTCCATGACTGGATGTCTTTTACTGACACTTTATGTACAGAAGCAATTTTATATAATGTATCTCCACTTTTTACTTTATATGTAGTTGACGCCGCAGATGTTGCAGTTGCTGTTCCAAACAATGATAATAGAACTAAACTTGACGTAATAATTAGTTTTTTCATCAAAATTTTCCCCTTTTTCCAATTCAGTAAATAAAGAATACTATAGTTTTATTACAGAATTATTTCAAAGGGGTATAAATTTTGTTACAACTTGTTGAAACGATGTCTTTTATGTCATATAACTTAGTTCTAACGACTCTTTATGATTAACTTAAAGCTTTTTTATTACATTACAATATCATTTTTAATCAAATAGTCCCCATTTTGTTTTCTTTAAACGCACTGCGTGTAAGATCAATAAAGGCTTGTAAAGGTGGTGTCATTACTTTACCTTTATGCCATGCTATGTGAGTAAATATAGGCGCTAAATGCGGATGCCAAGGAATCTCTTTCATTTTACCTGCTTCTAGCTCTTTACGAACTGCCATGTCAGGCAAGACAGCAATGCCTATTCCAACCATCACACATTGTTTAATGGCTTCAATGCTGCCGAACTCAAACTTATTCAGTGGGTGAATCTTTGCCTCTGCGAATGCGTCTTCTAAAAGGGTTCGATATGAGCAACCTTCTTCCGTAAGCAAAAACGTCTCCTTTTCAAGGTCCTGCACGCTGAATTTTTTACGCTTCTGAATTGGATGATTGGGAGCCGTCACAATTTTAATCTGTTCTTGAATTAACGGTTCGATGGTAATCATATCGTGTGGTTTTGCTTCATCCATGATAAACGCAAAATCAAGTACCCCTTCAGTTAGATGCCTTCTAGCTCTCTCATTAGAATGAGCAGGCTTAAAAACAATCTCCATATGAGGATACTGCTTTTTAAACTCTAATAAGACCATTGGAAGTCGGTACGTACACTGACTTTCCTGTGCACCAATAGTGAGCTTACCAAAAAATGCAGTTCCTCCTCTTAAAGCCGTTTTTGCCTCTTCTTGTAGAGTGACCATCTGATTGGCATATTGCTGAAACTTACGGCCGGCTTCTGTTAAGACTAATCGTTTTCCTAGTCGTTCAAATAAAGGTGTTTCAAGTTCTGCTTCTAATGCTTTCATTTGTGCCGTTACGCTTGATTGCGCAAAGTTTAACAATTGAGCTGTTTTAGTAAAGTTCAGCGTATCCGCTGCAAGAATAAATGTTTGAAGTTGTTTACTATCCATATCTCGCTCCTTATAATCGGTTTTATCGATTGATATTATTAAAATAATTCGTTTCAATGATTAGTTAATTCATTATAAAATGGAAGTATAGAAATCACAACTACGGAGGAATGAACCATGAGTATTGCTGTTTTATATGGAGGAAATCGACCAGGTGGTAACACCGAAACATTAACTAAAAAAGTTATAGAAGGAATCGAAGTCACAGAAATATACTTAAAAGATTACAGCATTCACCCAATTGAAGACATGCGTCACGATGAAGCTGGTTTCCCGGAAGTCAACGATGATTACAATCACGTTATAGATGAAGTATTGCGTCATGATACGCTTGTTTTTTCGACGCCAATCTATTGGTACACGATGACTGGTGTGATGAAGAATTTCATTGATCGCTGGTCACATTCAATGAGAGATGCAAACTATCCAGAATTCAAGAAACAAATGGCTGGCAAGCATGCCTATGTTGTTACGGTTGGAGGCGACAATCCATATCTAAAGGGACTTCCTCTTATTCAACAGTTTCAGTATATCTTTGATTTTATGAATATGAACTTTCAAGGTTATATCATTGGAGAAGGAAATAAGCCAGGGGACATATTAAGCGATAAAAGAGCATTATTTGCTGCTGATGAAATAAATAAGAAGCTAAAAAGTCACGTATAAACCCTTTATAATCTGCCCATGCTGTGGATAAAAAAAGGTGTGAAGGTATGGCTTCAGAAAACGTCACAAAGCTCATTATTCAGCAACCTCAGCGAAACCGCGTTGCAACGCTATCACTTTTCTTTGGGGTGTTTGGCTTTTTACTAGGCATTATTCCCGTTATCGGCTGGCTAGCAATTCCCATGTTACTACTATCCTTCGTCTTAGGACTTGTAGGATTGTTAGGAAAAGTAAACAAAGTGGCTGCGTTTTCAGGTATTATGCTAAGTACTCTGATGATTGCGTATAAGCTTTGGTTTGTTCAGTTCTTTCTATTATAATGCCCAAACAAAAAAAGTGAGCAATGAGCTCACTTTTTTGTTTTAGGAATAAGAAAATATGTTGAGAAGAGTATGTGTGAAAATGAATGTAATTCATCTATATATATTCGTATATCCTGTGCCTTTTACTAAGAAGATGCTAGTAAAGCTCATTTGTCGGGGAGACAAATAAAACCAAACAAAAAAACATCTGTTTAGTTAAGATGTTTTCCTATCGTTTATTGCACTTCGTCTTCTTCATTCTTTACATATTGAAAGAATGAATCAATCATTTCGTTTAAAAAATCATTGCGATCATCAAAGTCCATGATTTCAAGAAACTCCACTAACTTCTTATCTAACTTAACGGAAGCTGGGGAATAATGCGAAGGTTTTTTCTTAGGAGTAAAAGGAATCACATTATCTCTATTTTTCATAAAACACCATCCTTTTAATATGCTTTACTAGTGTAAGCTTTCTATAAAAGAAAAGCAACCTCGTTTTAGGAAAGAAAGGCATTTTTATTTTTATGAAAAGGGTAGTTATTATGAATAAATTATGATATTGTGGAAAGGTTTTAAGTGCTAAGGTTTTGATATAATATTGTTTATTTAGAACATAGTTTAATAAAATAATTAGTCCTAAAAAAAGAATCAGTATTAACTCACTGATTTTTACTTTATTTGAAGAGTCATTTGAACGGTTTGTAGGAGATGCCCATCAAAATCCTCATCAAACTCATCTGTAACTGAAAACCCTTGTGTACGATAAAAGGACATGCCGTTTTGGTTTTCGCGCTCAACATGGACAATTACTTTTTTGACATGACGGCTTCCTTTTTCAAAAAGTGCTGTGCCAATTCCTTTTCCTTGATACTCTGGCAGTAAGTAAATCGCCAGCAGTTCGCTGTCCCCTTTTTCATTAACTGGCGTAAAGCTTGCAAAGCCTACTACTTTCGTTTCTACGAGCGCTACCCACAGCTCCGACTCTTCCATCCGCTTTTTCAACATGTCTGTGCTATATGCAGCTCGCAAGAAATTGTTTTGTACGTCCAAAGGGATAATGTCTTTATATGTATGATGCCAACTTTCTGTGGCTACTTGTTGCACAGAGTGAATATCTTTCATTTTCATCTTTTCAATTACATGCTTCATTTTGTATTACTTCCTTTCTTGTGAAATTACATTTATCTAATTATAAAAAAACTGCCGAAAGGAATCACTTTCGGCAGTTTTTTTATTCAAACGTGTATTCAACCGTCTGTTCAGGTGTAATTTCGTTATAGTCTTCATCTTCAGTATAGCCGAAAACTAGCTTAACAGAGTTGATATCTTCATTTTTTAAAACAAAACCATCGGTATATTCTTTTTTAACTTTACCGATAAACTGTGAATCTGAATCTCCATCATCAGAAATAAAATCTTTGAGCTGTCCATCGATTTGTTCACCTTTATCTGTAACAACATTCATAATATCGTACCATTCAATATTGCTGTCAGATGTATTTTCTGCAGTGTAATTAACCTGAACGTAAGAAGTTTCTTCTGGGTTAATTTTTGTGTCAGCCATCCACTCTAGACCTTCAGCAAACTCTTCGTCTAGATCTGTTAATTTAATTACTTTAATATCTTCAATTGTCACTTTTAGTGGTGAAATATCAACTGTTTCGTTTACTTTTTTTATTTTTAAAAGTTCTGCCGTAGCACCGTCTTCTTTTACCTTTTGACCAGGAACCTTCAGTATGTAATTCCCGCTTTCATCTTTCTCTGGTTTTGGAACATTATTCTTTAATGGTTGTTGCTCCGATGCCTTTGGCTCTTCTTTTATTTCTGCTGCACTATTAGAACTATCAGAATTGCTACCGCAGCCAGCTAGTAATCCTCCTACAATTAAACTTGATGTTAGTATTTTTAAAAACTTACTCATTACGTATATTGCCCCCTACATAAACTTTTTCACAGTGAAACATTATACTTTGTAAATATTTCTATGTAAATATATTTTTACAATAAAACTAAAACTTTTAGCATAGATATATTTTCATAAGCGAGTTAAGAGGGGGCTATTCTTAACTGTTAACTACCTTCACACCCGTTCCGTACGCCACAATTTCAGAAGCGTTACTGGCAATAGCTGAACTGACTAAACGGAAGCCGACAATGGCGTTTGCGCCCTTTTCTTCAGCATCTCTAACCATTCGGGCAACCGCGATTTTTCGAGCATCGTCCATCATTTCCGTATATTCTTTAATTTCTCCCCCTACGATATTCTTTAAGCCTGCTAAAATATCACGACCGATATTTTTAGACTGCACCGTACTTCCTTTTACATACCCAATTGTTTCTGTTACTCGATAGTTTGATACATTATCAGTAGTCACGATAATCATTTGGATCCTCCTCTTTTGTTTTCCGTTTTTTTATAATCAATAAAGGAACTAATAGAATAATTGCTGCCACATAGTAGATAAAAGCCTGAAGGGCGAGCTTGGCATCTATAAATAAAAGAACAATTCCCGTCAGCTGTGCAACAACAGCAATAGTAAATATAATTAAAATCAGTTTATTCATGGAGTTTACTTCCCTGTGTTTGTTTCGTAAGCCATCTTTTGATTACGTCCCGTAACTCTGGAGCAATTGGATCTGAAAACGTCTTCTTATATTGCTTCATCAGCTTCAGCATGGAAGGCTCTTGTGTTTGTATCTTTAATACGTGATTCATATCTTTAATGATTGTTGTTTCAATCGTAGGATACTCATCCAAAGCTTGAAGTGCGTTAGGATCTGCCTGCACATCCTTTGAGCCTGTTATAGCTAAAATGGGTATCGATAATTTTTCATAATAGTGATGCGGATTTACCATCATATGCTCTCTCCACCATGCTGCATTCATGCGAACAAGCTGCACGCGCACAACGTCTTCTTTTGCTTCTTTAAAACGCTTTAAAAGATTATCAGCTTTTTGTCGGTCTTTTTCAATAACCTTTAGCTTTTTAAATAACCAACCTTTAAACCCGCTTTGAGCTGCAATTTCTTTATAAGCGCGTTCCCGCTGATACTCAGTTGCTTCGATGAGGTTTTGTCCTGCACCAGCTAGCAGGATTAATCCGCTAGCCTGAAGCTCTTCAGCAACCACGGTCGCAATTATTGCTCCTTCACTGTGTCCTGCAATAAATAGTTGCTTATCATCTACTTCATCCTGATTTTGTAAAACGTGAAAAGCTTCTTTTGCATCTTGAATGAGGTCCGTTAGCGTTGTTTTGTAAAACGCATCAAGATTTCGCTTGTCATAACGAAGCGTAACGTAGCCCATTTCTGTAAAGACAGCTGCTAAATCACGATACACGTTGCTCGCAAACTTTTTGGTGTTTCCGTTATAGTCTACTGGACCACTCCCACTAATAATTAATACAGCAGGTTTCTTACCTAATTTCTCCTCAGGAATTGTTAGCATGGCCTTAACAGCTGTAAGCTGAAGTTCTTTTTCCCGCATCTTAGTTCTCTCCTCTTTGACGTTCTGGAATGAATGAAACGGCCATCGTACGCTTACGGCGATCTTCTCGCGGCTTAAACTGATACTTACCTACCAGCTTTTTATAGTCTTCTAAAAACGCCTGCTGCTCACTGTCGCTTAAATGAAGGGGAAGCTGGTGATATCCAAATCCATCTTTCTCAAAGTTAACGTTGCCTTCTAAATATGCTTCAAACTCTTTGGCGAGCATTGTGTAAAAGTTCATAAAGTGCTGTAAGTGCTCTTCTTTTGTTAAATGCTGGACTTCATCTCCTGATAAGATAGCACTCGCCTGTGCTAATGCGTACGTTTTCTCAACTGTTCCTCTAATCTTTTGTTCTTTAATTACCTCAACAACTTCTGCTTTTTTTAACGTGTTCAAGTGGCGATACAAGGTTGCTTGAGGAACATCTTGAAGATACTGAAGTAGCTCTTGTACTGTACAAGGTTTACTGGCTAACTCCTGTATAATTCGCATTCGGGTTGGATGTAAAATCGCATCTGCTTTTGATGAACCCATCTTAATCTTCCTTTCATTATTATCATATATGATAATAATAACACATCTATGATAATAATCAATGATTATTATCATTTATGAGAACATTTTAATTCGTTAATCCGCTTCTTTTTGTTATAGTGATTATTTAGAACATAGTTTTATTAATAAATATACTTCAAAAAATACCCGTTAGCTAACGGTGCTAATGGGTTTAGGACGTTTCTTTCATATCTACAATTATTAAGTGATCATTTTCATAGTTTGCGGTATATGACTTGTTAAACGTCACTGTTTGTAAACTTTTCCCCTCTTTTGTTTGTTCAAAAGACTCTTCTACTTTAATTACATAACCATTATCTGTTTTTTGGAGGTCCATTAGCTTCACATTCAAAAGTTTATACGAGATTTTCTTTGACTTTAGCTTATTGATTTTTGCAAGCTCTGCATTGTATAAAACACTATCTTTTTTTAAAAAAGAACTTACTTCTTCAATTGACCCTGCTGTCACGGCTTTGGCATAAGCTTCTGCATATTGCTTTATATACGAGTGGATATTTTCATCCGCTGCTTGAACTGGAGGCTGTTTAATTGGTTGTGATGGTTTCGGAGCAGTCACCGTTTCTTCAACTTCTTCCTTAGAATTTGTGGGTGGAGCTTGCTTTTTCTCATCTGCCTGATCTTGGCATCCGGTCAATACAGCTGCTAGAGTGAAGATACCTATAAAGTGCTTCATTCTTTGCACACTCCTTTCTTTTTCATTATTTTCCATCCTACGTGATTTGATTCCTGCTTCCGAAGGTAAGAAATAATAAAAAAGCCCAAATCATGTGAGATTTGGGCTTTCAATGAATGCTATTTTTTATGTTGTTGCTAATTCTTGTACTTCTTTTACTCGTTGTGCAAATTCCTCGTCTGTTAAGCCGTGCTCTTTTACATAGCGGTTGCGAGGATTTACGCGACACTCGTGAGAGCAGCTGCGTAAATATTTGTGCTCGTTTTCTTCAGAAGCTAAAATCTTACGGTTACACGCTGGGTTTGCGCAGTTTACATAGCGCTCACAAGGTTGGCCGTCAAAGTGATCTTTACCAACAATTACGTGTTCTTTTTGGTTTACCGGAACGCTGATACGCTCATCAAATACGTAGCATTGTCCGTCCCATAGTTCACCTTGCACTTCTGGGTCTTTACCGTATGTTACGATTCCGCCATGAAGCTGACCTACATCTTCAAAGCCTTCTTCTTTTAACCAGCCTGAGAACTTCTCGCAGCGGATACCGCCTGTGCAGTATGTTAAGACTTTTTTATCTTCAAACATTTCTTTGTTTTCACGAATCCATTCTGGAAGCTCGCGGAAATTACGGATATCTGGGCGTACTGCACCTCTGAAGTGACCTAAGTCAAACTCATAGTCGTTTCGCGCATCAATTACAATCGTATCTTCCTGCTGCATTGCTTCAAAAAACTCTTTCGGACTTAAATAGTTGCCTGTTGTTTCAAGTGGGTTTATGTCGTTTTCAAGACGTAATGTTACGAGCTCTGGACGATGACGAACGCGTAATTTTTTAAACGCATGCTCATCGGCTTCATCTATTTTGAAGACCATTTCGCTAAAGCGAGGGTCTTGCTTCATTACTTCCATGTAGCGATCTGTTTGTTCTACTGTTCCTGAAACTGTTCCATTAATTCCTTCAGAAGCTACTAAAATTCTTCCTTTTAGTTCAAGCTCTTCGCATAGCGCAAACTGCTCATCGCGAAATTCCTCTGCGTTTTCAATTGGAACATACATGTAATAGAGAAGAACTCTATAAGGTTTGTTAGTACTCATTTTTTGTTTCCACCTATCTGTTCATATTTGCAAGATATAATGCATATAGGTTGTTTTACATTGAAAATCTTACATTTACGTTACGATGTGTAACCTTATATATAATACTAAAAAAAAGAACATCTGTAAAATCAAATGTTCTTAATTCGAAAATTTATGGTACTAAAATAAGTTTTCCTGTCGTTTTTCTTCCTTGCAATAACCGATGAACATGCGCTGCATCTTCAAGTGGATACGTTCCACCAATCAGCAATTCAAGCTCTCCGTTTTTCATATAAGTTAACAGCTCTTGTAAACTTTGCTGATACAAACTAGGCTTTGCCATCATTTGTGGTAAAAAGAACCCCATTACGGACTGGTTTTTCTCCATCAGCCTGCCTGGATTAAATTTCACAGGCTGGCCGCTTGCCATTCCGTAGAATACAAGGCGGCCAAACGGTGCAAGACACTGCAGAGAATCGTAAAAAATAGACCCTCCAACCATTTCTAGAATTACATCGGCTCCGTGTTTTGTTTCTTCCATCACTTTGTTTTGCCAACCTGCTTCCGTATAGTTAATAAGAACGTCGGCTCCTAGACGCTTGGCAATAGCTAGCTTTTCATCTGAGCTTGCTGTAGCAATTACGTGAGCACCAAATTTTTTCGCAAGCTGCACAGCAAGCGTGCCAACGCCTCCTGCAGCAGCGTGTACCACAACGGTTTCTCCTTTTTCAATTCGCCCCATCGTTTTTAAAATGTGATACGCCGTTAAGCCTTGAAGCGGTAAAGCAGCTGCTTGCTTAAGGTCAACTCCATCTGGCAGCGGAATAAGTCCTCTTGAATCTGCAAGCGTATACTCAGCATATCCAGTTGCTCGGTGTGACCCAAGCAGCGTAACAACTTTCATTCCAACTTTTATTCCTTCTACTTCTTCACCGAGCTCAACAACCTCTCCTGCCACTTCAGAACCAGGAATAAATGGAAGCGGCGTATCAACAACGTATGCCCCTTCTCTTCTAGCAGTATCAGCGTAGTTAACACCAATTGCTTCTACTTTTATTAAAACGTCCTTCTTTTTTGGCACAGGTCTTGCCAAGTTAATCACTCTAAGCACATCTGGACTACCATATTGTTTGAATTGAACCGCTTTCATTTTTACTCCTCCTTTTTAGTTAACACGTATAACGACCGCTTTCAATTAATTCATCTGCGACTCTTCGCGTTTTAGTAAACGTGCCTTCGTATTGAAAATCGCGCATTAATGTCTGAAGTTCATAATGAAGAGCTTGATGCTTTTTAGCAGTAGCAATACCGTTAATAAGCTGCGTTGCTTCATCTCTTACCTGGCGCATCGTTAAATCCACTACTAGCTCTGTCAGATCAACTTTCAGCTGTTCGTTTTCTTTCCCATTCTTCCTGACTGCTTTTTCCGTTCGGATGACGGCTGATTCCATTGCATATAAACCAATAGCAAGGTTTGAAAGCTTCATTAAGGCTTCCTGCTCGTGGACTATATGCTCTTTTGCTACTTTTAATGCTTCACTTAAAAGTAATAGAAGAAGATAGCGCACTGTGTGAACAGCTTTCTTTTCAAGAGGAAGGAGGTGATTTCCTTCTTTTATAGCACTATATGCTTGTTCAACCGTTTCCTGATTTAAAACCAGCTCACCACTTTTCACTTTTCGCAGAAAGTGCGTGGGTAAGACCAGTCTATTAATCTCGTTTGTTCCTTCAAAAATTCGATTAATACGTGAATCACGATAAACCGATTCAATTTCATAGTCTTGAATAAAGCCAGCTCCGCCGTGAAGCTGAAGGGCTTCGTCCACCACCGTGTCGAATGCTTCAGAACTATATACTTTACACACTGAGCACTCCATCGCAAACTGTGCTAAGCTTTTTGCGGCTTCTTTCGGATCATTGTTTTCGTAAGCACCTGCCAGCACGCTTTCTAATAAGCCGCCCGTTCGATATTGTAATGATTCAGCAGCATAAATGCGGGCATTCATCAAAGCTAGCTTTTCTTTCGTTGCAGGAAAATGAGCGATAGCCGTTTGAAATTGTTTCCGTTCTTTCGTATAAGAAAGCGTAAGCTCTAGCGCATGTTTTGCACCTCCTACACACGCAAACCCAAGGTTATAGCGACCGAGATTTAACACGTTTAATGCAATGACGTGCCCTTTGCCAACTTCACCTAGTACGTTGTCAACAGGAACTAAGCAATCTTCATAAATAACAGGGCAAGTGGACGACCCTTTAATGCCCATCTTTTTTTCTTCGGGTCCAATAGATAAACCTTGAAAGTTTTTTTCGACAATGAAAGCTGTAAAATGCTTGCCGTCTACTTTTGCATACGTAATGAACGTGTCTGCAAACGCAGCGCTTGTAATGTATTGCTTGGTTCCGTTTAGAATGTAGTGCGTTTTTTCATTATTTAACACTGCTGTGGTTCGAGCGGAAAGCGCATCTGACCCAGCTTCTGGCTCCGTTAAGCAGTAAGCACCGATATATTCACCACTTGCAAGCTTTGGCAGGTAGCGTTTCTTTTGCGCTTTTGTTCCAAAATACGTAATCGGAAGCGTTGCAATGCACGTATGATTTGCGTGAGCAACGCCATAAGAACCCGTTTTCCCAAGCGCTTCACCCACGATTCCTTTCGTTACTTTATCAAGACCAAGTCCTCCGTATGCTTCGGGCACGCTATGAGCCAATAAGCCAATCTCTCCTGCTTTTTTCATCAGCCTTACCACTAGCTCAAAGTTTTGTTCATCGATTTTTTGTTTATAGGGATATACGTCTTTTTCGGCAAACTGACTAGCAGTTTGCGCAATTAGCTCTTGCTCATTTGTTAAGTCTTCTGGGGTGCATGCATCAGACGCAGCCTTCACTATGAACGTACCGCCAAACGACGATAATTTTACGTCTTGAAACATTGTTTCCACTCCCTTTCCTAAACAGTTTGTAAATAATTCTGTAAAAACGCACACACATCATCTGGAAGCGGTACGCTTTTTTGTAACTCAAAATCAAAATGGACAAGAACTGCTTCGCCTCTAGCAATTAACTCACCTGTCTTACTGTCCGTAATTTCGTGACCGATCGTAAAGCTTTTATGACCGATGCGCGTTACGTACGTAGAAACAGCAAGAGTTTGATTAAAATACCCTTGAGCAATAAAATCACATTTAGTGGAGGCAATTAAATATGCCCACTTGCTTGAATCCATTTTCACGCCCATTTTTTCAAAGAAATCAATTCGAGCTTCCTCTAAATAAATGAAGTAGCTTGTATTGTTAATGTGCCCCAGTGCATCCGTCTCGCAAAATCTCACTTTAATTTTCGTATCGCTCATGTTTAACCTCTCCTCTTCTTTGGTGATTGCTCGTTATTTTTTGATATGCTCTTTTTCATACGTATAAAACCCTTTTCCTGTTTTACGCCCAAGCTCTCCTTTTTCTACTTTTTCTTTTAAGAATTGAGGAGGCAAATCGCTTGGATCTCCCGTTTCTGTATAACGTTGATTCATTACGTAGTAGCCAACATCAATACCGGATAAATCCATCAATTCAAATGGTCCAATTGGATGATTAAGTGCTTTTTTACAAATTAAATCAATATCTTTGAAGTCCGCATAACCATTTTCATAAAGAAACATCGCTTCTTTATGAAGAGCGCCTAGAATACGATTAGCGACAAAACCAGAGATCTCTTTTTGAAGCAGAACTGCCGTACGGTTCATTTGCTTACATACGTTCATGGTAATCGCCGCTGTTTCTTGACTTGTTTCTTCACTCATGACAACTTCTACGCAGTCCATGACAACTGGCGGGAAGAAAAAGTGCATATTTACGACTTTATCAGGTCGAGTCGTTGCGGAAGCTAGTAATGAATTAACGATTGTTGAGCTATTGGAAGCTAAAATAGCGTGCTTTGGCGCATACTCATCAAGTTCGGCAAATACGCTTCTCTTTACTTCAAGCTTTTCAACAACCGCTTCAATTACAAAGTCAGTAGCAGCAACAGCTTCTTTTAAATCGGTCGTATACGATAGCTTAACAAGCGCTTCATCCTTTTGCTTTACGGTTAATTTACCTTTAGCAATCCAGCGATCTAACAGCATATGAAGCTGGTTTCTTGAATTATTGAGTGAATGTTCATTCATATCATGAATCGTCGTTTCATATCCTCCTAAAGCCGCTAAGATGGCAATTTGATGACCCATTTGCCCCGCGCCTACAACTGTTATATGCTTAATAATCATCTTTCTATTCCCCTTTCGACTGTAGTCCATCTACTAGCATCTTATAAAAAATCGCTGCTACTTCTTTTGCTGAACGTTCTCCGCTTGGCTGGAACCAGAAATAGCTCCAGTTTGTGATGCCTAAAATTCCAAGCGTTACGATATCAGCTGGCAAGTCATTTCTAAATTCACCGGCTGTTATTCCCGCTTCAATTAAATTTTGAAGATTCATTTTAAACTGATCACGCTTTGGCACAATGCTTAAAAGGTGGTTATCACTCAAATGGCGCATTTCGCGAAAAAACACTTTAGCTCGCAGTCCTTCTTTTTCAATATCGTAAATTAATTTAAAAATCATCTCATAGAGTTTTTCTCCGCAAGACAGCTCATCAGCACGCAAAATGGTTTCTTGGTTTTCAACTAAGTGCTCAATATACGAGCGGTGAATATCAAGCAGCACTTCTTCTTTGCTTTTAAAATAATAGTAAAAGGTTCCTTTGGTCACGTTCAATTCAGCTGCAATATCTTGAATGGACGTTTCTTTAAAGCCTTTTTTCGCAAATAGTAAAATGCTTATTTCCATGATGCGTTCTTTCATTTTCTCCGCCGCCTTTTAAGATTTTAGAAAATTATGTTGCGAGCAAACCACCATCTACAACTAAAACATCACCTGTGACGTAATCAGAGGCTCTTGATGCTAGAAAAACAGCTGCTCCCTTTAAATCAACGTCTGTACCAAAACGCTTGAGCGGCGTTTGTTCTAAAAAGTAATCTCTTCCTTCTCTCATCGTCATCGCCGCCATTTTCGTGGGGAAGAAGCCTGGAGCGATTGCATTTACTTGAATGTTATGTTGTCCCCACTTTACGGCTAAATCCTTCGTGAACGTAATAAGTGCTCCTTTACTTGTATTATAGCCAATAGAATTCATATATTCGGGATGTGAACCTCCAAATCCAGCGACCGATGCGATATTGATAATCTTCCCTTTTTTAGCACCTATCATATGTTTTCCAGCCTCTTGAGCCATTAAAAATGTGCCTGTTACGTTTGTTTGAAGCACTTTCTGCCAAGCTTCTAAAGGCATCTCTTCCACCTTTGATCCCCACGTTGCTCCGCTATTATTGACTACTATGTCAATTTTGCCAAATCGGTCAACAACCGTATCCACAACGTTTTTAACATCTTCTTGACTTGTAATGTCACACTGCATTGCTAGTGACTCAACGCCTAGCTCTCTCAGTTTTTTGGATACGCTTTCACAAGATTCCAACTTTCGAGAGCAAACGATAACGTGAGCGCCCGCTTCAGCTAATCCGGTTGCAAACTGTTCACCAAGGCCTCGGCCTCCTCCCGTTACGATTGCGACCTGACCTGTTAGGTCAAAGAGCTCTTTCACATGCATCTCTTTCCCTCCTCGCAGAATTGGCTATACTTACTAACCGGTTGGTATGTTTCATATTTATCATATACCGAATCATTTTATAACAGCAAGTATTTTTTAGAAAATTTAAACAGTTATTATTTAAAAAAAGCGACTCCTTTTTGATAAGGAGTCGCTTTTCGATTTAAATATTAAAGAAAATACCTATTAATGAATAGATAATAATTGTTGAAAATAACACCGTCATATGAATTAGTGAAAAAATAAACATTGATTTTGCCCATTTTTCTTTATCCATTTTTCGGTACCCCGTAATGCTAAGCACAAACCAAGCTACGCTTAATAGCAAGGCAACGAGCATTAAACCTATGCTTAACGTTCCGAATAAAAAGCTAATGACAACTAAAATTGCGAGGTAAATATTTGTTTGAATGTACGTGCGTTCAAACCCTTTAACTACTGGAAGCATTGGTACATTAGCTGCTTTGTACTCATCGTGTTTACGAATCGCAATGGCATAAAAATGTGGCATTTGCCAAATTACAGTTACAACGAATAATCCTATAATAGCTGGATGAGTCACGTCTGGATAAATAGCTGCCCATCCGATTAACGGAGGCATTGCCCCTGAAATACTTCCGACTTCTGTATTATAAATTGTGCGGCGCTTTGTCCACATTGTATACGGAACCACATAAAAAAACAGCCCTAGAAATCCTAGCAAGGCAGCGAGTGGTGTCGTTAATGCAAGAGCTCCAATTCCCAGAATGGCCATGCTGCTTGCAAGTGCTAATACAAATGTTGGTTTCACTTCACCGGTTACAGTCGGTCTGCTTTTTGTTCTTTCCATAATAGCATCGATGTCGCGATCGTAGAGGTTATTAAAAGCCCCAGCTGCGCCGATCACAAGGAAAGAGCCAATAAAAGCTAAAATAATTTCAGGAATATTATCAAACAGACTCATGTCATATGTGTACAAAGCTAAGGTTAACCCGGCAAACATAGGTATTAAATTAGATTTAATAATGCCTGTTTTAATGGTTTGGGATAAAATCGCCACAAACGTTTGCTTTGGTAACGATGCTTGTTCAGCATGATGATTTGTTTTTGTAGTACTTTGCATGATTGTTTGTTTCATTCCTTTGTCAATTTTACCGCCTTTGCAGTAAAAAAGTAGTTTTAAGTAGTCTCCTACTCCATGCTCTTCTTAAATAATAACAACTCACTATTTATTTGACTAACTTCTAAGAAGAAGTTCACAAAAAATACATTTTTGTACAAGTGTTAACTTATTTTAATCTTTCTATTCTTTTCAACGTTAACAAACCCTTAGTCACAAAGCAGGTCTAATGAAGCAAGACGAACATAATGATTTTATTTTATCATAAAAATATTCATTTCGGATAGGTATTCATAGCATTTAATGACAAAATTCGACTTTTGTTCACATTTTCATAACAGAAAAAAGCGCAGAATAATTTCTACGCTCACAAAATATCAATCCATATTTTAATTGCCGTTGCTAAAATTAATAGTGCAAGAGCGATTTGTAAAACCTTTGTCTTGATTTTTTGCCCTGCCTTTGCTCCAAGAGGAGAGGCGATTAAGCTTGCAATAACCATAATAAGAGCTGGACCGTAATCAACTTGCCCAGTCGTTACTTTTCCTACCGTTGCGCCAATTGATGAGATAAACGTAATGGCTAGAGAAGAGGCGATTGTCATACGTGTTGGAATTTTAAGAACAACAAGCATAATCGGTACCAATAAAAAGGCTCCCGCTGCTCCGACAATACCAGATCCTACTCCCACAATGAAAGCTAAGCCAGCAGCTAACCATTTATTAAACGTTACTTGATCAAGTGGCAGGTCATCAATGCCTTTTTTCGGAACAAACATCATAATGGCAGCCACCAGTGCTAAAATGCCATATACAAGATTGATTCCTTCTTCTGACATCATTTGTGAGCCAAACCCGCCAATAAAACTACCAGCTAAAATGCTAGCACCCATGTAGAGGATTAGATTCTTATTTAAATAACCTCCTTTTCGATACGCCCATACGCCCCCAATTGTCGCAAAGAACACTTGGACAGCGCTAATTCCTGAGACTTCATGTGCTGAAAAAGCTGTAAGACCAAGTATCGGAGGAATATATAAAAGCATCGGATACTTAATAATTGAACCACCAATTCCAAGCATTCCAGATAAGTATGAACCAATAAACCCAATTAAAAAGATAACCGTTATAAACCAAAGATCCATGTGATAGACTCCTTTCATTAGAAAAGGGAACCGTGCGTGGTTCCCCTCTATTTGTTACGCTTTTTGAATCCAAAATTTGAAGACAGATCCTTCTTCCTCGTGTTTAACAAGCACATGGCCCATTGATTTTGCCCAAGCAGCTAAGTCACTTTTTGCTCCTTTATCTGTTGTATGAATTTCTAGAATTTCACCTGAATTTAGCTCATTCATTGCTTTTTTTGTTTTTACGATTGGCATTGGACATGCTAATCCTGTCGCATCTACAAAAGTTCCCATTATTTCTCCTCCTCTTTATCGAACGGCACAGCGGTTTGGTCCAATTTCCATTTCGCGCTGCTTATCTTCATCTGGAGTCATTTTTCCCATATTTGTTTGACGAATTTCTTGATACGCATTTGGCTGAGGAGGCAGATTCTCCGTTACTAACTTACGGAATTCCTCTTCATCCTCAATGTTTAAGCCGTGATTGTTTGCATATAGCTCATGAAGCGGTTTTGCTATGCTTCCATCTTCATTTAGCTCATCCATAATCATAAAATGAGCCGGCAGAACAATTAATTGATCTGATAGGTTACGATAGCGAGCGTATAGACTTTCACGAAGATCAGCTACCCAATCTTCAGCCATACCAGCTAAGTCAGGACGACCAATTGAATCAATAAATAAAATATCTCCTGATAATAAGTAGCGATTATCAACGATGAAAGATGTAGATCCAATTGTGTGACCTGGTGAATAAAGCGCGTGAATGTGAATCGTTGTATTTCCGATTGTCACGTCGTTACCGTCTTCAAGCGCTTCATATGCAAAAGTGACTTCTGTTGCGTCTTTTGGCGGCAACCAATAAGCAGCTCCTGTTTTTTCCGCAATCATGCGTCCACCTGAAATGTGATCTGCGTGTAGGTGCGTATCAAATACGTGAGTAATTTTCACTCCTAGCTCATCGGCAAACTGTAAATACGTATCCGTCATGCGTGTTGAATCAATAATTGCTGCTTCACCGTTTGAAACAACCATGTATGATAAACAGCCTTTACCGATACGAACAAACTGATATAGCTCTCCCCCGTCTTTTAATTCGCCTAGCTTAACTGGCTCTAAATGCTCACTCCAAGCGCGCATACCACCAGCTAAATAAAATACGTCTTTTCCTTCATCTGAAAGCATTTCTGCTACCATAATCGATGAGCCTTCTTTTGCACAGACAACTAATATGTCTTTATCTTGTGGAAGTTGATTTAGAATACCTTCTACACCGTCCAATAAGTCAAAGTAGGGAATATTTAAATACATAAAGTTTTCACTTTCAATTTTCCAATCTTGGAATGCATCTTCGTTACGAACATCTAAGATAAATAAAGCCTCTTTGTTAATTGCTTTTTTGGCTACCTCAGCAGCACTCATTTGATTTACTGTCATCCGAATTACCTCCCAGGGTATTTATCTTGATAAAAAAATTTATGCTAATGATTTCGTTTCTCCTGACCATTCACTCATACCAGGTACAACATTCTTTACGCTTGTAAATCCGCTTTCGCTTAGCTTTTGAGCTGCTAAATCACTTCTGCTTCCTGTACGGCAAACAACAAATACCTCTTTACCTTTATCAAGCTCATTCATACGCGTCTCTAGGTCTCCTAGTGGAATATTAACTGCATTCGGAATATGACGGAATCCATATTCTGCTTCTTCTCGCACATCTACTACAAGAATCGATTCGTTAGCTGCTAATTTTGCTTCTAGTTCATCGTTACTAACGAGGTATGGATATTTCTTTTCAACTGCTTCCTCATTAGATGATTTTTGCAAGAAGTGCTTTAACACATCGCCTTCTTCAATGACACCTAAGTACTGATGACCTGTACGCTCTGCCCACGCCTGTATGTCCGCTTTTGAACCTTTATCCGTTGCCTGCACTTCGAGCACCTGTCCTGCTTCTACATCATTCATTGCTTTTTTTGTTTTGACAATCGGCATTGGGCACGCTAGGCCCTTTGCATCTAAAACTACGTTGGCTTTCATCTTTATTACCTCCTAGGGTATATTAACCTGTAAATTTTTTTATTCTGTTGGTCCTTCCCATGCAAGCATACCGCCCGTCATGTTCTGAACCTTAAATCCTTGATTTTCTAAAAAGCGAACTGCTTGAGAGCTGCGCCCACCTGAGCGACACACAACCGTGTACTCAACGTTTTTATCAAGCTCATTCATACGAAATTCGATTAACCCTAAAGGAATGTGAAGAGCGTTAGGAATTTTGCCTTCCGCTACCTCAGCTGCTTCACGCACATCCAGTACCGTTAACTGATTTAACTTCTTTTCAACATCTTTTGCTAGAATCTCTTTCATGAATAGTCCTCCTCATTAAATGAATAAGTTTACATTACCTTCTTCAGCATCTGCTAAATAAGCAGCTACACCAGCATAATCGATTCCATCTACTAACTCTTCTTTTTGTAATCCTAATAAGTCCATCGTCATTGTACATGCTACAAGTTTCACATCTTGTTCCTTTGCCATATCAATTAGGTCTGGTAATGGAACTGCATTATGCTTTTTCATGACGCTTTTAATCATTTTAGGTCCCATTCCTGCAAAGTTCATTTTTGAAAGACCCATCTTATCTGCGCCGCGAGGCATCATTTTACCGAACATCTTTTCCATAAATCCTTTTTTAGTTGGGACCATTGCTTCTTTACGAAGAGCGTTTAACCCCCAGAACGTATGGAAGATGGTTACTTCATGATCATATGCTGCTGCTCCGTTTGCAATAATATAAGCAGCCATGGCTTTATCGTAATCACCGCTGAATAATACAATTGTTGTTCTTTTCTTTACCATTTCTATGTCCTCCTTAAATTACTAATACTAGTAGGGGTATATTTTATTCTAAAAAAATTTAGCCTTTTTGAATCCAAAATGATAGTACGTTATCTGTTTCTTCTGCTTTAACGATTCTGTGTCCCATTGACTTCGCCCACGCTGTTAAGTCACTTTTTGCTCCTTTATCAGTCGCAATAACTTCTAGTACTTCACCCGTTTGTAATTCGTTCATTGCTTTTTTTGTTCGTACAATTGGCATTGGACATGCTAAACCTTTTGCGTCTAATTGTTTTGTTACGTTCATTTCCCATTCCTCCATTTACCTACAGGGGTATATTTTATTCTAAAAAAATTAGCGACTTTTCACTAGTAATCCAACGGCTTCTTGGATCATTTCATCTACAGACTCGCCTGTTCTTTCTGCTTCAAGCGCACATTCTACTAGGTTTGTGCTCACCACAAGACCCATTGTACGGTCAATCGCTGATCGTGCTGCGGAAAGCTGCGTTATAACTTCCTTGCAGTCTTTTCCTTCTTCCATCATGCGCAAAACGCCGCGAAGCTGACCCTCTATACGCTTAACACGATTTTGAATTTGAGTCGTATATTCCATCAGCGTTCCTCCTTTTTTGAAGTGCTGTGTTTCGTTACTCACATAATATACCCCTACAGGTATAATTGTCAACATATTTTTTAAAATGATAAATGTGCCGACCATTTACACCTTTGTTAAAGCTTGATCATCCATAAAACAAAGCACTTATATCATTGATATAAGTGCTTCTAGGTTAAACGTCTTCATCTAAAAAAATACGGCTTCCGGTTGCGTTGCGCTGTTTTTGATACTTTCCTTTATAAGGTTGTTGAGCTGCTTGATCCATCTCTGCAAGCACAAGTTGGCAAATACGCCGACCGCTCACAAGCTTAATTGGCAACCGATTGGCATTATATAATTCCAGCGTAATTTGACCTTCAAACCCTGGGTCCACCCATCCTGCATTTTGAATGAACAAGCCCATTCTTCCAATGGAACTTCTTCCTTCTACAAAAGCAGTAACGTTCTCAGGAAGACGAATGTATTCAAGCGTTGTTGCCAGCAAGAAGGAATGGGGTGGAATGATCACCTCTTCATTTTCAAAATGCTCATACTGTATTTCTTCATCTAAAGACATAAGTCCAACTTGATGTTCTTTCACCTTTAAGTAGCTAAATCCCAGGCGTAAGTCAACAGATGCAGGCTGGATCTGCTCACTTGTAAGAGGTTCAATGGATAGCTTCTTACTATGCAGCTTTTCACTAATCGTTTTATCTGATAAAATCACGCATTATTCTCCTTTTTATGCTTTCTGTAGCTCCCATGTAAAGGGATCCTTTAAATCCTTCCAGTTCCCTTTCATTTCTTCTTCTGTCAATAAACATGCATCAATTTGCTTCATAATTTGTTCAGGGTTTAAATCAATTCCAATAAAAACAAGCTTTGTATGGCGATCACCATATGTTTCATCCCACGTGTCTAGCAAATGTGGATTGGCGCGAATAATCTGCTCTTGTTCAAGGGCTGGAAGCGACGCTACCCAATATGACACGGGTTCAATACTAACAGATGGACCCGCTTGTGACATTAGAAGCGCAACGTTATTTTGCGTAGCACACCAAGCAATTCCTTTTGCTCTGACAATTTCTTTTGGCAGATTATTAACCCATGTCACAAAGCGCTCAGAGTGAAACGGACGCTTGATATCATATACAAATGAACCAATTCCGTACTCTTCTGTTTCAGGCGTATGCTCATGATGTCCTCCTTCTAATTCACGAAGCCATCCTGCTGATGCACTTGCCGTATCAAAATCAAATAAGCCCGTATTTAAAATCTCGGTAGGATCAACTTTTGAATGAGTTGTGCGAATGATTTTGGCAGTTGGCTGAAGTGTACGAAGCACTCCTTCGAGCTTTTGAAGCTCTTTTTCATCAACAAGGTCACACTTATTTAAAATCAATACATCACAAAACTCAATTTGATCAATTAATAAATCTGCAATCTCACGCGCATCCTCTTCACCGAGCGCTTCTTTACGGTCTAACAATGAATCTCCAGATTGAAAGTCATGCCAAAAGCGATTGGCATCTACAACGGTTACCATCGTGTCTAATGTACAAAATTGTGTTAAATCAATGCCTAGCTCTTCATCTATATACGAAAATGTTTGAGCAACTGGAACCGGCTCACTAATTCCTGTTGATTCAATTAATATGTAGTCAATGTTTCCTCTTTGAGCAAGCTTTTCAACCTCAACTAACAGATCTTCTCGAAGCGTGCAGCAAATGCATCCGTTTGACATTTCAACGAGCTTTTCCTCTGTCCTCGATAAATCTCCACCTTGCTTCACCAACTCTGCGTCTATATTTACTTCACTCATGTCATTTACTATCACCGCTACGCGAAGGCCATCACGATTCTGGAGCACGTGATTTAATAACGTGGTTTTCCCCGATCCTAAATAACCACTTAGTACTGTTACCGGTATTTTTTTCATATCAAATACCTCCTCATTAATTTAAATCGTAACCATTACGATTTAAATTATACTATACTATGGTTTTTTTGTGGAATGCAAGAGATATATTTATATAAACCTCTTAATCGAATGTCTATTGATAGCTGCATGATATCATTTTATAATAAAACTAGTTACATACCTCAAAAGCTGCAATTCCTGCAGCAGGTGGATTTTTTACTGCTATTTTTCGCCACCCATCTCCTCGGAGATGGGTGGCTTTTGTATTGTTTAAAGGAGGATTTTTATGAATTTATGGTTTTATGCTCTCCTTGTCTTTTTAGGTGGGTGCTCGTATGGTGTTGTCTCAACTTTTGTGAAGCTTGGATACGCTGCGGGGTTTGGTGTGAATGCCTTAACAGGAAGTCAGTATCTACTAGGTGCACTTCTGCTTTGGATACTGGCTAGCTTTGTGCCCAAAAGTCCTCTTCGGAAAAAAAATTGGGCTGTTTTACTGCTCAGCGGGACGCCAATGGGACTAACAGGGATTTTTTACAACTACGCGCTTAGCTACATCAACGCGTCGTTTGCCATTATTCTTTTACTACAGTTCACATGGATCAGCATGATTTTACAATACGTGTTTGACAAGAAAGCACCTACTTCTAAGCAGCTAGTAGCAGCGGCTATTATTATGGTAGGTTCACTCTTAGCATCCGGCGTTGCTGAAAGTACGATTGCTTTTTCAGGTCTAGGAATACTCTTTGGTCTGCTTGCTGCCGTATCGTTTTCATTTTTTATCTTTTTTAGCGGACGCACGTCTATTTCGATTCATCCAATCCGCAAAAGTGCCATCATGACAACCGGTGCTGCGCTTCTTATCTTTATTGTTATGCCACCGACGTTTATGGTGGAAGAACTCGTATCTACACATCTATGGATGTATGGGCTATTAATGGGGTTATTCGGGTCATTGCTTCCTCCGATTCTGTTTAATATCGGCATGCCAAAAGTCGGTGGAAATCTTGGTGCTATTTTAAGTGCTTCAGAACTGCCAACCGCTGTGTTTATGTCCACTTTTGTGTTACATGAATCGGTTGCTTCTATTCAATGGATGGGCGTTATTCTTATTTTAGTTGGCATTGCTTTTCCAAGTTTAAAGCGTAAAGAGCGCTATGAAGTTCGTCTATAAAAAGAAAATATTTACAAATACTCACCCTTCCCTTATAATAATTGGAAAACAAAGGTAAAAAGAAGGTGCGTTGTTGAGAAAAAACATGATGCTCGGGTTGCTTACTGCCATTATACTCTCAGCTTGTAACAGCTCTACAGTAAGCATAAGTGAAGTGAAAGGCGCTCCAAAGTCTATTGAAAAAGAAGCAAAGGCTGCATATGATCTTCAGCTCATTCAAGACGGTGACAATCAAACGTATCTTGTTTATCAAACATCTAAACGAGTATCAGCAGACCTTAAACAGAAAGATGACGTAATCACCATTGAGCTGGATGAGTCAGAATCTGAAAGCAAAACAAAAAAGCCGTTTATCTATAAACTTAGCTTAGATTCGCCTAATCATACGCTTAAAGTCTTTATAAATGGTAAAGAAACGCCGTTTGATAGGATTAAAGGTTAATAGAAATAAGCAGCTGGCTTCTGCCTCGCTGCTTATTTTTATTTAGCCTGTATATCTGCCTCATGCAAAATCATGAGCTGATGAAAAAGCTCCGCTCCAAGGAGCTCATTCAATTCCTTTAGCTTCTTATCGCCTATATCCATCGGATACATATGAAACTGAGTGAGTGCAGACACATGTTTAACGAGCTCGTCTTCGTACCCAAGCATCGTCAGCCAATAAGCTGCCAGCTGGGAAGAAACATAGTCATGACCGATAAAGCTCGCATATTTTGTTTCTTCCCCTTTGTAGTTCACAAATGACTTACACGTCCCTTTTCCGAGATCATGAAACAGGGCTGCCCACAAGAGAACCAGCTTGTTAGGGCCTGAATAGTGCTCTTGTATATACTGATAAACATAATACGTATGTCGACTAACAGAAAAACTGTGATACTTTGAGTCTTGCGGTAAACCAATAATCGCGTTAAAGTCTGGTATATAGCGCGCTAGTTCTGAAAATAACTGATCATGGGGCAAGTACTGGATAAAAAGCTTTTCACAAGCTTCTTTATGTTCATTAAGTTGACGCTCCTTAGCTGAAACATAGACCACTTCGTCCCAACCTTCGTTTTCAACAGGAATATGAACACTTTTATACATCCTGTTAATAGATTCCTCTTTCACCACTCTCGAACGTTGTTGATTGCGTGATTTCACTTCGTCAATATGTTCATTTAAATAGTACGCTTTTTTTTTACTTGCTTTGAACACTTGAGTAATCAAATGCTTTCTCCGTTTGCGATGAACGTTTGTCGCATCATATATCACATGCTGACCGCTTTTTAAGAGCTCCATGGCTCGCTCATTCATTACTTCAAATATCCTTCTATTTTCGTCTTGATTATTCACATCGCCCGTCACCTCTTGTCTGATGTTATCAGAAGATAAGTGAACATATTTTTTAGTGGCCCTTAGTTCTTCAGCTAATGTGGATTTCCCACTTCCGGGAAGACCCACCAGCATAATTAATTCCCCGAGCTTATTTTCCATCTTACTCACCTTCTTTTGTTTCTGAAACGAATTCACGGTACCCTAACTCTGACATTTTCTTGTAGCCAAGCTTGCCTTTTTTCAGCAAGTTATATTTCACATCTAAATACTCGCTTCGCACATACGGCTTAATGTGCTGAGGAACATTTTGTTCTACCCAAATCATAAACTCTTTCTGCGTCTTCTTGGGAGCTTTTGCGTACCACTCATTAATTTGTTGTTTTGTCTTTTTTAAATAGGTAAAAATAAGGTTTGCGACGTTATTCACTCGCTCTTTGTAGCTATCTGGAATCTTTGACACTAAATCATCAAACGCTTCGTTCGCAATGGCTTCAATAATGACGTTCACAGACGAAACTCGGTCTAACAAGCGGTGAATGTTCACATAGTCATCGCATTTGACCTTTACATAGTGACCGTCTACGTTTATAACCCAGCCTTCTTTTTCATTTGATTTCATCTGCTTCATGTCTACAAGCAGCTGTTCTAGCGTTTTTCTTTCAAGGTCCACCACTTTAATCTCATAAGCGCTGGCTAGATCAATCAACTTGTAATAAGGGAGGTGCTCACCCGTTTCTACGCTCCTTGCTCCAATTAAATGCATGCCTTTATTTTTTTCTTCATACACCACCACATGAGCATCTTTTTTGGAAATGTACTCAAAGATGAACGTTAAATCCGGACGAGACTGAATCATACGAACATAGCTTTCAGTCAGCATCGCGTAGCCTTCAGCCAATCGCCAAGAATCTCTTGCATCAAGCGCCATACTTCCCGCTACGAAAAGTTGACCGTCATACCAACGCGCATTTTGCATCGAACCGTCCAGCTTATTGGCTACTTCAACAGTCTGTGCTGAACGAAATTTCTCAGCAATCCTCTCTAGCTGATTTTCCTCCACCTCATTTAAGTTAAAAAACTTGCGAAAAGGCGTTAACACCAGCTCTTCTCTTTTTACATCAATCACAACGCTGCGACACTCTCGGTAAATTGAATTGGGATCTTCCCACATTTGCTGTTGAACTTCCGTTAAGTCGTAGCGAATGAGCATAAACTCATCTTTTTGATTTATATGCAAACAGTCAAATATATCGTGATACTCCTGCTTGCCAAGCTTTGCAATCCACGTTTTAAAATCATATGTATCCAAGCCAAACGAAGCTACGTACTTTCTTTTAATCTCTGTGACTAGCTGTAAAACTGGATTCCAAGAAGCCATGTTCTTCTCTCCCTTATTCTAAATCATTCCGTTGTTTCGTTATGAAAATAATAACATATTTTTAATTTAATAGAATATTGCTCTTTATAGGTGTTTAGCCATTATACTGTTTTATAAATTTTTTATATTCTTCTGGTAAGGTTAGATTGTTTTTTCACTTATTTCGTGCTTCTCATGAAACCTAAATATTAAATCAACATTCCATTATGATAACACCTTTATGAAATTTGAAGTCCAACCTGGTCTCATTCATGTTGTTCTTACTTCACCAAAAACAAAAGCACCTGTTGCCTAAAAGGTAACCAAGTGCTTAATTGTTTACTTTTCTTCAAATTTCTTCATTCTCTCTATTAAATCTAAATCTAGCTGTTCTTTATTTTGACTTACATATTTATATTCAAAATACTCAATTCTAGCTGCCGGACCAAATTCGCTATCATGCCAATTTGAGTAATCAAAATGTACATTTAGTTTTCCAAATGAATTAAGTAATAATGTCACTGAAAACCAAGGTTCTTGGTCATTATCAGTAAAAACTTTTTGGAGTTCAACAGTAAGTTGAAATAATTTATGTAGTTCTTTATTATAAGCCCTCTTATCTACACTATATAATTTTGGAATATAATGTGAAAAAATGTGTTGTTCCTCACCTTTTGGCGTAAAAAAGAAGAAAACTCCTCCTTCTCCTTCCTTAACTTCACCATTAAAATAGAAATTATCCCATTCAGTTGGAATCATATCATTAACCTGTTGTGCAATTTCTTTATATAACTCTTTTAATTCTGTTTCAAAACTCATCAATATCAGCCTCCTGATTTATTTGCAATCTCGCGAATCACTGGAAATTGGCCTTCAATTTCATATTCGACCATAAAGGAATCTGGTCGCATTGAATTATTAGAATAGATCGGTTCAATACTAACAGAGACTTTCTTGGGTGGTACCTCTTTCAATGCATTGGCCCATTCAGTCTCCATTTCGTACCAAACTCCACCCCTCCTATTAATTTGACTATTTTGTGGTACAAGATTATCAATATCAGGAGGACCATTAAATTGTGCTCCTATTAAATGTCCGCCATCATCATCTGGTAATCTGTCTCTTCCCCCTACATTTGCCTGAGCGTATTTATTTCTATTAGCCTTTTTCAATACAAGTTCGGGAGCATCTACATTTACAATACGTCCAAGTTCATCGGTAGTATATTTGTAGTTATCATTGGTTAGGTACTTAGTATTTGGGAGTAGTTGTTTCTTACCATTTTCACCTTTTATTATGTGCTTTCCAAAATCAATTTCTTTAACTTCTTTAACTTCGTTGACTATATTACCATTACCCGTACCCCTAGAAACATCCTGAACACTCTCAACATTCCGAACGCGCTCAACCTCTTTACCCTTCTTCTCTACTCCAACAGGTTTCTCCACACGCTCCACATTCGAATTCTCCACAAATCTCCCTGTCTCTGGGTCTTGGTACCGCTTGACTTTTGGATTGTAAATGGGCGTAATCATCTGCATCGCTTGCTGCTTCACGTTCTGCAAGGTTTCCCTTACCGTCTGCTGGGCAAACGCTGGACCGGCTGGGGCTCGTTTGGGCATGAGCCTTGGCATGGTGCTGTCTAAAATACTCGTATACGTTTTATGTAATGACTGTGTCCACGATGCGGGCGCGGTTTTGATGCTATGGTACGCTTGTTTGGTTATGTTGGAAACGGTGGTTGTCCGCAAAATGTTGATTTGAACCTAAGTGATTATATATATTTTAATTTGTAAATCTTCATAAAGAAAGCACTTGATTGCCTAGATAGACAATCAAGTGCTTTAAGTACATATGTTTTTAAGTAGCATAAATTTGTAAGTTTTGTAGTAGTTGTCATGACAACTACTACGTTAAAACTTACGAGTTTGTACGAGTTCGTTAGTTTCATGCCCATTCCATGTTGTTTGTATTCACCGCCATGTAAAATGTCATTTCGCCTAAGCTCGTACTTCGTTTTCTATTCTATCATTGCACACAGTACCCCATGATGGTACAACCATCATGGGGTATATATTTTCAAACACCATATATTTTTCTATCCACTTCAAAAATACATTCTTTTTCATCAATTTTTCTTATGTGCTTTTGTATTTATCGTTTTAGAACCATGAGCTTTATCACTCTTTTATGTTGCTTTACTAACACAAGCTCTTAACATATATTTTTAAAATAATAATTATTAAGACCAATTAAACTTCGTCAGACAAAACATCATCGTAATCCTGTAATTCTTCCATAATTTCTTTTAACCGGTCAATATTATTTATAAATTCGCCGTAAGAAATTTCTTGGTAATCGAAAATTCCTTCACCGTATTCATCACTATCAAATATTTTCACTTCCGCACCTAACTTCAACAAGTTATCAACTAATCCCTTTAAATTTTCCATATCATCAATATCATTTGCATTTGTTTCGGCAAAAAAATCTTTGTTTTCAATTTTATTTTTTATCTCTGCAATTCCTAAACCAGTGTACTTTCTTAATGGTACTACACATTTACTAAATGGACCATTAGAGCTTATTGTAATTGCCATTTTACTCATCTATTATTCTCCTTTCCATTAAAATTCTTCTAAATAATTTGGATTAACAGGTCTACCAGGTGCATTTTTACTATAGCTTCCCTCATGCCAACCCCTTAAATGTTCCCTGCTAGTTACAGGATAAATTAATTCTCCTCTATTACATATATGTGGGTAATTCATAGCATTGTAAGTATGATGTCCAATTATTGATTGCCCATTATATTGAGGGTTTTTTCCTCTTAAAATCTCTTGTATCTGTTCATTAGTCCAATCCCTTGTTGTAGGTTCTCCATCTAAAATCCTTTTCTTTTCTTGCTTCCAAAATTCATTAACCCCTGCAGCTCTTCTTTTTGAAAATCTTTTATCCCATTGATATCTTTTATATTCTTCTTTTGTTACTGTACGATTTTCAATCTTTTCTTTTATTTTTTTCTGTTGACCCCTACTTAAAGATTTGTATGGTGTAAGTTTTGGTGTTAAATCAAGTTCTGCTTTCAGTACCCTCTGGGCAATAATCTCTTCTCCTACTGCTACCTCTTTATTACCCAGAGCTTCACCCGTACCCTTAGAACCGCCCTGAACCAGCTCAACCTTCCGAACGCGCTCAACCTCTTTACCCTTCTTCTCCACTCCAACGGGTTTCTCCACACGCTCCACGTTCGGATTCGCCACAAATCTCCCTGTTTCTGGGTCTTGGTACCGCTTGACTTTTGGATTGTAGATGGGTGTGATCATCTGCATCGCTTGCTGCTTCACGTTCTGCAAGGTTTCCCTTACCGTCTGCTGCGCAAGCGCTGGACCGGCTGGGGCTCGTTCAGGCATGAGCCTTGGCATGGTGCTGTCTAAAATACTCGTATACGTTTTATGTAATGACTGTGTCCACGATGCGGGCGCGGTTTTGATGCTATGGTACGCTTGTTTGGTTATGTTGGAAGCGGTGGTTGTCCGCAAAATGTTGATTTGAACCTAAGTGATTATATATATTTTAATTTGTAAATCTTCATAAAGAAAGCACTTCATTGCCTAGATAGACAATCAAGTGCTTTCTTTTAATTTTATAACGTAATTCATTACTAATTCTATCTATAAACCCACGAGGCTCTTTAATTTCGTAAGTTTTTGGTTTGTTCCCTGTAATAAATACAGCGTATGTTTAAAATGTCATCTCGCCTAAACTCGTACTTCCTTTTCTATTCTATCGTTGTACGTAATACTCTATGATGCTAACCATCATGAAGTATATACTTTTAACAGCCTATTATTTTTCTGTACACTTCATAACATGTTTTAAATTAATTACAACAATACTTTGTTACTCCTGTATGCAAATGCTATTCTACAAATTGATGCTACAACTTTCATAAGTTATTAATTCAATTTAGATATATCTATTACTGTAAATTTTTTAAAGGTTGTTACTCTTTACTTCCTCAAACCACTCATCTGCAATATGGCTAGCTGTTTTAACATCATCATTCGTATATACTAAATCATACTTATACTCAGCTTTAAAATTCCCACTCTTAACATCATATATTAACTTCATTTCCGTAGGCATGTCTCTTTCATATTCTTTGCACAATGCTTCTATTTTTTCAATATCTTCACATATTATACGCAATACCATCGACTGTCGTTTTGGAGCCACATCATATCTTTCATCTCCATCCTCCAATGCATCATTTACTTTATGACGCTCTACATACTTATTGTTAATGCAATAAAAGAAACCTCCCGAAATCATTCCTGCTTCGCACGAAGCATAAACATACACTTTATCTGCTCTATCTTCAACGTAATCCATACATATAGATATCATATCTGCTTGTAACTCACTAAATCTATCTTCAAATTCTTTCATCCTACTTTTCACTCCTTAAATTAATTTTTAATAACTTGGAATTCCGACTTACCATCAATAGCGTAATTAACTATAAACTTCTCTGGTCGCATATTATTTCCATCATAAACTATTTCAACATCAACTGTTACTTCTTTAGGAGGTGTTTCTTTCAAAGCTGCAGCCCATGTATCTTCAATCTTCTTATATTCCTTCAAATTAACATCCGATAATTGCGATACTAGGTTATCAAGTTTAGGTGATCCTCCAAATCTATCACCCGCCAAATGGCCTGCATGGTCCTGCCCCTTTACTTTTCCTGGTGTATTCTTACTGTGTGACAATCTATCTGTTCTAGTTGTTAATTGTAAATTTTCCGTTTCAAATTTCACAAGCCTACCAGCACCATCAGTTTCATAAAAGTAATCATATTCGCCTGTTTGATATCTAATATTAGGCTTTAATCTATTTTTTCTTCCGTTTGTATACTGTTCTCCTCTTCCCACTAATATTTTAACATCACTTTCTCCAGCTAAACGATTACCCGTACCCTTAGAACCGCCCTGAACCGGCTCAACCTTCCGAACGCTCTCAACCTCTTTACCCTTCTTCTCCACTCCAACGGGTTTCTCCACACGCTCCACGTTCGGATTCGCCACAAATCTCCCTGTCTCTGGGTCTTGGTACCGCTTGACTTTTTTGTAAGTCTTCATAAAGAAAGCACTTGTTGCCATAAGGAGACAATCAAGTGCTCTATTTAATGCTTTACTTCCTATATAATTTAGTTGCGTAACTTAAGATTTCCATAAATAAAATCTATAAAGATTCTTAAAAACATCTGCATCATTTTCGTTTAATACTGCTTTTATTTCATTACCTTTAAAACAACTTTTCAAGCATAACAGCCCATACGTGAGTAGTATGTGTGGTTGTATTTTTTATATGTCACTGCAACCAATCTCGTAAGTTTGCTAACCATCATGAGTTTTTGATTCCAAAGTGATATAGTTTTAACCATAAAGTTCTTAAAGTCAAAAAACCTTGAAGGTACATTAAGCTAATCAAGGTTTTAAGTTTCGCTGAATTAAACTTTTATTGGACCCTAATTAACAATTAAAATATGCCTTCAAGAAATCAAAAAACGATGACCAACTTTCCTTTAACTCGCCTTTAATAAGTAGTTCATCTCCACCCTCAAAATTAACTATATAAACTTTATCTGTTACAGTATCCAGTACTAATACAGCATTTGCTAACATTTCACTTAAAACCAGATATTGCTTCGGAAAACCATGTTCTTTTCTAGAAATGAGTGTGTATGATTCAATATTGTTTTCTTCATCTGCTATATCTAATAATTCAAAGGGTACATGCTCTTCCCAAAAAGGTCCTGCATACTGGATATAAAATTCTTGGAAAGTATCCGATGCGTTTACACCTAGCCTTATTAAAGCATCCTGTACTAGATTGCTATCTTCACGTTTATAGATTTCTTCTCCTAGAACTTCATCTAGTCTCTCAGGCAATATGCTCATATTATCCTCCTCCTAAAACTTCTTCTCCTCGTATTTTCCAATAATTAATAGAACCTACTTTTTGAAAAGCTCCTCTAGTTGTCTCATCCATTGGATAAAATGGGTTTAACTTTCCTTTATAAGGATGTAGTGGAGCTCTTTTAGCATTAGCGATATTATGGTACCTTGTTGAAGCTTCATATAATGGTCCAACACCTTTTTGTTGTGAATGATGCAATGTTGCAACACTACCTGCTTCATCAAGAATAGGGGCAAGTCCGTATTTCGCAGATGCTTCAGCATTTGTTAGCCCGCGACCTTTTTTAGCACCTTTTGTTCGAACCATATCCCAATTAATATCTCCTCTTTGATATACCTTATAAGTAAATCCTGTGCCATCTTTACCTGCATTATACTCTACACTTCTAGTAAAATATTTATTATTTTTATAGTCCTTCAGATGTTGATAAGTTTCTTTACCCATACCCCTAGAAACACCCTGAACACTCTCAACATTCCAAACGCGCTCAACCTCTTTACCCTTCTTCTCCACTCCAACAGGTTTCTTCACACGCTCCACATTCGGATTCGTCACAAATCTCCCTGTTTCTGGATCTTGGTACCGCTTGACTTTTGGATTGTAGAGGGGCGTGATCATCTGCATCGCTTGCTGCTTGACGTTCTGCAAGGTTTCCCTTACCGTCTGCTGGGCAAGCGCTGGACCAGCTGGCGCTAGTTCGGGCATGAGCCTTGGCATGGTGCTGTCTAAAATACTCGTATACGTTTTATGTAATGACTGTGTCCGCGATGCCGGCGCGGTTTTGAAACTATGGTACGCTTGTTTGGTTACGTTGGCAACGGTGGTTGTCCGCAAAATGTTGATTTGAACCTAAGTGATTATATATATTTTAATTTGTAAATCTTCATAAAGAAAGCACTTCATTGCCTAGATAGACAATCAAGTGCTTTATTCAATGTTTTACTTCCTGTATAATTTAGTTGTGTAACTTAAGATCTCCGTAAATAAAATCTATAAAGAGTCTTTAAAAACATCTACATCATTTTCGTTTAATACTGCTTTTATTTCATTACCTTCAAAAACAACTATATAGTCATTTGGTAAAGCAAGAACTTGTATGATCTCCGGTTTAATTTTTAGTAGTTGATAAGCATATAGAGCATACAACTCTGTAGTATTATCATCCTCTATAGGACCTATATACCAACCTGAATCTCCTTTTTCAACATCTCCATTTCTTTGTAAATATATTTTCTCGAGTTCTAGTACACCTTTAGAAAGTATGATTTTATCACTAAATTTTATTGATGAACCATCGACATTTATCTTTCTCAAAAAATGACCTTGTTCTAGTTGTACCCACAATGCTAAAGTTAAATCTTCTGTTATATCTTCAAATGGATTTCTAGAGTAATCAGGAGTAGTCAATATAAAATTCCCGGTTTCTCTCTCTTGTAAATAATAGACGGACCAACCAACTTGTAAAGAGAATCCATGAATTAATTTATTACGATCTACCTGTTCTAATATAGCAAACAAAATTTCTATTTGAGGTTCTAATTCTTTTTCGGCAGTCACTATAATGGTTTTGCCCATAATAATCTTTTCAAATTTCTTCATTTCTTCAACCTCTCTTCTATAGCTATTTTTAGAGATTCTCTAGCTTGTTTCTCTTTTTCTAGCATTTCCATTCTAACATTAACAGGAACCTCTCCCATCTTAGAATGTCCTTTCCAATCAGCCCAACTATGAGCTCCCTTAGATGCATTCGAAGATTTTCCAAGACCAACAAAATTATCTTTTAGATTTAGAATTTCTATTTGTTGTTCTCTAGTTAACCTACTAAATCCATCCATTTCAGTTATTTCTTTCATTGAAACAATATGGTCTGCTTCAAACTTATCAACTTCATACCCGTATACCGGGTCTACTTTAGGACCATCTGGATTAACCATTTTTCTTACATCGTTACTTGGTGTCTTTTTCCTCAAATTTTTATATTCGTCTTTTGTAATGCCATTACCCGTACCCTTAGAAACATCCTGAACACTCTCAACATTCCGAACCAGCTCAACCTCTTTAGCCTTCTTCTCCACTCCAACGGGTTTCTCCACACGCTCCACGTTCGGATTCGCCACAAATCTCCCTGTTTCTGGATCTTGGTACCGCTTGACTTTTGGATTGTAGATGGGCGTAATCATCTGCATCGCTTGCTGCTTCACATTCTGCAAGGTTTCCCTTACCGTCTGTTGGGCAAGCGCTGGACCGGCTGGGGCTAGTTTGGGCATGGTGCTACTCGTATACGTTTTATGTAGGGATTGTGCCCACGATACGGGCGCGGTTTTGACGCTTTGGTACGCTTATTTGGTTACGTTGGAAACGGTGGTTGAGCGAAGCGTATTGCGCATTTGCTTGAGCTTTTTCTGTTTGTTTGAATGGTAAATCTAAGCATTATATATTTTAATTTGTACTTTTACATAAAGAAAGCACTTGATTGTCTATTTAGGCAATCTAGTGCTTAAAGTTAATTATCAATGTTTAGATACTACCAACAAGTATCTATTTTGTTAACATATTTAAAAATTCTTTAAAGCTATTACTTACAATATATGTTATAGGGTTTAAATCTGAAGACTCTTCATGATTCCAAACGCATACAATAGGCTCTTTATCATTGTTACGATAGTCTAAGCAAACAAAGTCACCTGCAAATAAAACAGCTATCGGTAGCAGTTCAGTACCTATTAAATTTTCATCAAAAACAAGTCTTTCGTCTAGTTGTGTTCTAACTACTCCTATATCGTAATACTCATCATCTCTTTCCCCGGTTACTTTTAAAATACATAAAAATCTATCAATTGCATAAATATGGCTATTACACTTAAAACTATCCTTTATAGGAGTTCCACCATTATATTTTTTTATAAATTCTTTATACGTTTCTGGTAATTTTATTCTCCACTTAGCTTCCTTTTCAGAAAGCAAAGTATCGTCCGGCAAGGGATAAATTATTGACCCATCCTTAAATTCCATTTCTATACCTCCTCAATATTATTATCTTGGAGCGTCAGCCCACATACCTTTTGTCCTTCCACCATTATGAGGTGTAATATTATGAATACCAAAGGGGACTAGCTCCATTTTACTAGGAACCTCCATGATGCCACGTCATCCCTTTTCTTGTACCACCTATTTGTTCGGCTAACCACTTAAACTGTTCTTTATCTGATAACTTCCAAAATCTCTCTGGTAGCTGAACAGTCTTTTCTACAACACCTGCACTTGCAAAGTCGGCAAATCCATACCTCATACCATCTGCTTTTGTAACTTTTATTTCAGGAATATGTTCTTTTTCTATAGCCATTTCTTTTATCTTTCTTTTTTGAGCAGAAGACAAGCTATCCCCACCCGGAATAGTATCATCCCAAGACCAAGGTTTGTTTAAATCAACATGTTCTTTATATACTTTTGCATAGTCTTCAATGACTTCATCAAATTTCTTGTTATCATTGATAAAATCATCAATATTTCTTAAATTAGTTTCACTAACTCCCTTACCTTTGACCGTACCCTCAGTAGCTACTTGAACTTTCTCGGTCTAATATTCGCTTCACCTGTACTTTCGTAAATACTTTACCTTGTGTTTTTTGATAACCCTCCTTATTTAATACTTCTGCCAACTTAGATAGTGACCTTTTCTATGTAAGTGTTTCAGCTCAAATGACCGTTATGTATCTTTAATTCCTTTTCACTCTTTTGTTTTGTATAACCAAATGTTTCCTTTCCGCCTGCATATCCACCTTCCTTCGCTTTCTTATTTCGCCCTTTCGTTAGTTTGAGGGCAATTTCAAGCCGTTGGTATTGGTCTAATAATTCCATCAAGCCGTTTACCAAGAAATCATTCGGGTCTTTCTTATGGATACTGTAAAATGGCTGTTCGATGCTCTTAATGTCACAGCCGTATTTCTTCAACTCTCGTTGTATCAAGACCTTTACAATATCCGACCGTCTTTAGTAAAAATACAATCATAAGTTAATTTTACAATGCAATAAAACATCATCTCTTTACGTTACCCATTGTTTATCGCCATGAGCTTTGTCAATCTCGTTAGTTTGTAAGCTATTCCAAATCATAACTATCCCTGCAATGTAAAATGTCCTCTCGCCTAATTATCTTTTTATTTTCACAAACCAAGTATTAAAACATAATCTCATGATGGCACTACCATCATGAGGTCTGTACTTTCAAACACCCTATCATTTTTCTATCCACTTCACATATACTTTATTTCCCATTCGTATATATGCTTATATATATTTAAGTTTAACACCACAATCTTTTTCATTCTCATGTGTAAAGTAGAAAGCAAGTAATAAGTGTAATACTTATAAATTCATTGTAACAACTCTCGTGCGCTTTACTTTTTACTATAAACTTATAATTTAAACATAAATTATAAAAACCTTGAGAAGCATATAGCCCATCAAGGTTTCAAATTAATATAAGGTTAGCGCTCTTCGCTATTCAACAGTTTATTCAAATTTCAATCTAGAGATTACTATTGTAGGTAACTAGTAGAAGTAATATAATCAAAATCCTCAAAAGAATTAACTATGTTCTCGTACTCAAAATTGTAAATTAAAATAACAGCGTTATACAACTTATTTAAGTTAGTATATCCTCTAATTTTAGGTAGTATAATCTCTTCATATGAACAGCCCTCTAATAAAACAGAGATATTATCACTCTTTTCTTCTAATACAGCTTTTTCAATAAAATCTTCATCTGTTTCATCCATATCAATATTGAAATCTACAAAAAATTTAGAAGGTACAGACTCTCCGTCTTCATCGTATATTAAATTGACGTATTTCTCTAACTGGTTTTGTGTTTTAATATTACCTAACCATATTGAAACCATTCCTTGCTTTTCCATAAATAACACACTCCTATTTTAATCTTAATCCTTCTGGCAATGATGAAATTCCACCCTCTAATCTATAGTAAGCCCAATTATTAAGTTTTCTAATAAATGTGTTATAGTCATTTGATGTATCAATAATTGCCAATAATTCATTATGTGCTTTTGTAGAACCTAACCCTCCATGAACGCCTTTAGGATTTACAAATTTAACATCAGATATTGCCGTTCTTAAATCCTTAATTTTTTCAGCACTAATATCCCAAAATTTGAATTGTGGAGCTCTTGATACTAAATGCCATTCATGCAAACCACCAGGCTCTCTAAGCTGACGCTCAATTTTCTTTCTAATCTTTTTATCTTGCCATAATTCATTCAATTCATTAGTAGAAAGAGAGTTAAAGAAATCATTAAATTTACCACTTTTTGCAGTCGGAATATCTTCTGTAGTTAATTTAGATATATCTTTTTCACCCGTACCCTTAGAGACCGCCTGACCCGTCTCAACCTTCCGAACGCGCTCAACCTCTTTACCCTTCTTCTCCACTCCAACGGGTTTCTCCACACGCTCCACGTTCGGATTCGCCACAAATCTCCCTGTCTCTGGGTCTTGGTACCGCTTGACTTTTGGATTGTAAATGGGCGTAACCATCTGCATCGCTTGCTGCTTCACGTTCTGCAAGGTTTCCCTTACCGTCTGCTGGGCAAGCGCTGGACCTGCTAGGGCTCGTTCAGGCATGAGCCTTGGCATGGTGCTGTCTAAAATACTCGTATACGTTTTATGTAATGACTGTGTCCACGATGCGGGCGCGGTTTTGACGCTTTGGTACGCTTGTTTGGTGACGTTGGCAACGGTGCTTGTGCGCAAAATGTTGATTTGAGCCTAAGTGATTATGTATATTCTAATTTGTAAGTCTTCATAAAGAAAGCACTTGTTGCCATAAGTAGACAATCAAGTGCTCTATTTAATGCTTTACTTTCTATATAATTTAGTTGCGTAACTTAAGATTTCCATAAATAAAATCTATAAAGATTCTTAAAAACATCTGCATCATTTTCGTTTAATACTGCTTTTATTTCATTACCTCTAAAACAACTTTTCAAGCATAACAGCCCATACGTGAGTAGTATGTGTGGACTATTTTACGCTTACTTCTATATTTTATTGCTGAGAGCCCGAAGTATTAATTAGCCATATCCATAAAGTACTCTGGATCCTCATTAACCTTTCTTATGAATTCCCCCAATGAACCAGCAATTTGGGTTTCAAGAAAATATACAGGAGTTTGTTGAGGAGTATTTAAATCAAGAGTTAAATATACACCCTCGTTTACTTCATAAAATACTAATTTATCATCCTCCTCATATATTCCTTCTAAATCTGGATCAAACTCGTAAATACCTTCTCTCAAAGTAATATCAGCTATAGTATCTGGATCCATAATTCTATTTATTGTGTTCCCATCCCTTCCTTTGATAAAACCATACCCAACTTCTAAGTAAAAATCTCTAAGTTCATTAGGTAACTCAAACCCAAGTCTTTCTTCCGCATCTAATAGTTCATTTTCTTGTAGTCTAATAAATTTATGTTTCTCATTTTTCACAAAATCAAATGTAGCCATTAAAACTACCTCCTTGGAAATAACTTATTTGATGGCGCACCCTTACCATGAATCCCCGCCTGATGTTCATCAGGGAATTTAGCAGGATGTATATTCCACCATTCGTGAGGACCGCCAAAATTATTTTCTATAATATGATGAGCATCATATGGTTGACCTATATCTCTTGCTAATCTACCTTTTTTATCATAAATCTCCTCAGTATATCTTGGCCAAGTTTGTCTCGTGTTTTCTTCCCATTCTTTAATCAATTTATTTTTCACACTATTGAATGTATTCCTGTGTTTTAAAGTTTCTAATGGTGTCATTTTTTCATATTTATTTTCTCTTAAAGTATCCTTTAATTTTTCTATTTGTGATTTATGAAGTTTCAACCCAGTTTTTGACTCAACATCTCTAATATACTCTTTAGCTAAATCGTAATCAATTTTTACCGTACCCTTAGAAACATCCTGAACACTCTCAACATTCCGAACCAGCTCAACCTCTTTACCCTTCTTCTCCACTCCAACAGGTTTCTCCACACGCTCCACATTCGGATTAGCCACAAATCTCCCTGTCCCTGGGTCTTGGTACCGCTTGACTTTTGGGTTGTAAATGGGCGTAATCATCTGCATCGCTTGCTGCTTCACGTTCTGCAAGGTTTCCCTTACCGTCTGCTGGGCAAGCGCTGGACCGGCTGGCGCTAGTTCAGGCATGAACCTTGGCATGGTGCTGTCTAAAATACTCGTATACGTTTTATGTAATGACTGTGTCCACGATGCGGGCGCGGTTTTGACGCTATGGTACGCTTGTTTGGTGACGTTGGCAACCGCACTTGTGCGAAGCGTATTGCGCATTTGCGTGAGCTTTTCGGTTCCTTTTGTCACCACGGCTTGACCCATATTGGCTGCGTAGCGCGTCGATAGGGCACCTGCGCCTGCAATGCCGAGCGATTGGAACAGGCTGTTTTGGCGCTGCTCTTCGGAGATCGCATTGCCGAACATGTCTTTTCCCGTTGTGAATTCGTACATGCCGTTTGCGGCGACTAGGCCGTAGAGACCTTTTTCTGCTTGTTCAAGCGCTTTAAACGATTTGGACGTTTTGTACGCATCAAGCGCATGATCAGCAGCGTTGACACCTTTGGCGGTAACATAGATGGCTTTTCCGCCTTTAGCTGCGCGACCTGCCCAGCCGACAACGGGAATGAATCCAGCCGCTGCCATTGCCCCTGCCGCTACGCGTTCCGATGTTGAAAGCTCACGTCCCGTAACGGGATCTACGCCTTCGGCTGCTCGTTTATAATCATAATATCCTGTTACCTCTCCTGTAAAGGTTGAAACCGTATCCCACGTTTTTTCATACCACTTTTTATTAGCTTCTTCAACCGCTTGGCGCTCCGCTTCTTTTTTCAGCTCGTGAACATTTTTCATTTCTTCATGATACGTCACGTAGTTCGTTGCGTACTCGCTTGCTTCTTTTTGAACTTTATACAACTCACTTGCATGATACGCTTTTTGATCAAATAAAACTGGATACGCCTGTCCGCCTTGCGTCGTAGCTCCGTGTAAGCTGTTGGTTGCAGCTTGTGTCAGCAAATAATTTGATTCCATTTGCCTATAACCTTCTAACCACTCTGCATCCAATTTTTCAACTGCTTCAACCGTTTCATCCCGCTTTTTTTCTGCTTTATCGATTGAATCGTTAAAATCTTCGGCAGAAAACGCAGACAGTGACACTAAGTCGTCCACTTTATGCAAAATCGTTTGAAGATCTTCTCGCTGCTGAGCAACGAGTTCTTTCGCTTGGCTTACGGACTGTTTAAGATCATGCTCTAAAAACGATAGGTCAACTACTGTGTTTCCTGCTAGGTTCGCGTCTTCTGCTTTTACGTACAGCGCTGAGAAATATGACTTGGTCATTTGGACTAAATCAATCCAACACTTTGCGTTATCAACTTGGTATTCATAGAACTTCTTAATGTTGTCGGCACCTTTTCCTTGAAGGCTATCATCCAGCTTAGACACGGCAGCTAGCGCTTTGTGCAGGGTCTGCAGCTGGTCTTCAAGATTTTTATACGCTTTTTCTCGTTCTTTGGAAAAGGTTGAAATGCCCTTTGCATCGTATATTTTCCCCATTTGATTCACCCTTTTTCATTATGAACGCACAATGGCTTCGTCTTGTTCTTTTAATAATTTCACGTTAGCTTTGGTGTCCTGTACGCTTTTTTCTAAGGCTGTGATGTACGTTTTTAAAAGCTTTCCCAGCTCTTCTTCCTGTGACTTCCACTCATTTGTGGTTGAAAGATTGTTATCCCCGACATCGGAGTTTCCTGGGAGCGATAATTTTTGAATGGCTGTTTCGACGTCTTCAAGCTTTTGCATGACGTCTTCATAGTTGAGCTTGATTGATGTCATTATAGCTTTCTCCTAATCTCACTAATTTTATTCTCTAAATCTGCGACTGCATCTTCCCCTTTATTTAAAAGAGATTCCGCTTCGTTTACAAGGTAGCTAACACCGCTATAAAAGCCTTTTTGAGCCTCGTACCACGTGATTTTATGGTTAATCGCATTTATATAGTCGTCATAATCGTTCGTGATAATATCGTTGATTTCGTTGTATGCTTGCTTTCTGTTATCATCAAAGTCTGTGGATATATCACCTTTCCAGTGATCTCCTAAGTCTGGTTCCTTTACTTCTTTTATTTCTACTAATGACCGTGTCTTTTCGTTTTCAATCTCTGTTTTTGCGGTTTTTAAACGCTGAATTTTCTCTTCAGCATCCGCAACGTTTCCTGAGATTGTGCTTGAAAAATTTTGAAGCATTTGTTCAAATCCCATGAGGTTCACCTCTTTACCACTTTTTCCAATATTTATAGTTTAAAAGTTGCTCTTGATTAGAGAAATAGGAAATTTTTCTCTTTTTTCCACAGTAAGACAACGGTCCCTTAAATCCGCCAAAATAATAGGTATAAAGAATCACAAATGAAAAGCCGCTCTTTAGTCAGCTCTTCTTTCTTTCCATTCCCTTTTTAGTAAGCTATACATATACAAATCATCAAATTTTCCGCACGTGTGCTCATATTCTCTCAGCAATCCTTCTTGATGAAATCCAAGCTTTTCAACAAGCTTCTGCGATGATATGTTTTCTGGTTCAATTAGGGCTTGGATGCGATGTAGCTTCCAGTTTGAAAATCCATACTCGATGACTGCTTTCATAGCTTCAGCTGCAATGCCTTGCCTCCAGTATTCCTGATGAAGCTCGTATCCAACTGACGCTCTTTCATGACTAGATTCATAATCTAAAAAACCACAGCTTCCAATTATGACGCCTTCTTCTTTTAATGTAATGCCCCATCTCATCCCGGTACCTTCATTGACTATATTTCTGTACCAGCTGAGCTCGTTTTTCACATCATCAATCGTTTGAAAAGGCTCTAACCCCATATGCTTCATTACTACAGGGTCAGATAAATACCTTAGCATATGAACGGCATCACTTTCTTTTGACTCACGGAGAGTGAGCCGCTTCGTATCCAATGTAGGTATGTTCATGTGTTTCTTCCTTTCTTAGCTAATATACTAAATCTAATTTTTTCACTTCACATTAGTAAAAAGCGAAACCAAATCCTTACATTAAGCGTATAAACTAGCACTAAGTCGTTTTCAAAAAATGAACGGAGGTGCTTTCTTGAAATTCCGATCTCATATCGACCGCTTTTTTGGTATGTTAATAACCACTTCTTTAGCAACCCTTGGCGTAGTATTTTTTCTTCCTCTTTTTTTAGACAGTGAAACAATTCTGCTTGATATTATTATTTCTATTGCATTATTTTTAGCTTGTGGAGGCGTCATGCTATGGTCTAGTTTTTTTGCGACGTATGAACTTCACTCTGATTATCTTATTGTTAAAGGGGGGGTATTTAAGATTCGTATTCCATATGAAGAAATCACAAAGATAGCCCCAACTCGTAATATTTTTACGGGATATAAAGTTCTCGCTTCAAAGGATGCTATTGAAATCTTTTATACATCTTCTCTTTTAGGAAGCGTAAAAATCTCACCGGCTAAGCGTGATCTTTTTCTTTCAGAGTTGAAAGCACGCTGCAACAGTAGCTCCTTTAAGTTTTAACGTATCTCTTTTATAAACCCAGTGCTTTTCGGCTGGTAGCCCATTTTTTGATAAAAAAGATGCGCAGCCAGCCGCTCATCTCGGTTGCCGCTATTTAATCCAATTGCCATGCAGCCTTGACTCTTCGCCCACCTTTCTGCTTCTTTGATCAACATTTTCCCGACGGCTTTTCTTCTAAATTTCTCATGAACAACAAATGCAACAATACGAGTATAAGAGCCATCGTATTCATAAAAATAGCTTTTACATAAGCCAGCCATTCCCGCTACTTCACCATCTATCTCTGCGATGAGCGTATGATAATCTGACGAAGCTTGAATAGCGGATAGCCTCACTTGCAGATCTTCAAAATTCGTTGGATAACCAAGCTGTTCCATAAGCGGAATTAGCTCTTTAACATCATGGTCTTGTAGAGATCGCACCTTCATCTTTGCACTCCCTTTTACACTATGAAATAATAAAACCAAACCCTAATAATTCCATTTTATCAAAAAAGCGGATGGGAAATAAACGTTTTTAAGAAAGGAGAATGAACGTGCGCAGTAAAGAAGAAGTAATGAATCTTATTTTGAGCTATGCGAAAAACGATGGCCGCGTACGCGCAGTTGGGATGTGTGGTTCACGTGTCAATCCCAAGGCACCTCGTGACCATTTTCAAGATTACGATATTGTTTTTATTGTATCTGAGATGGAAAGCTTCTTAAGTGACCCGACATGGGTTGACTATTTCGGAGAACGTTTTTTGACCCAAATGCCGGAACAAACAACGTTATTTCCGCCTTCATTAGGAGGAAAGTTCAGCTATCTCATGCTGTTTCAAGACTATACGCGAATTGATTTAACTCTTTGTCCGCTTTCACTTAAAGAAGACTGGAACCGTGGTGATGAAGGTATTTCAACCATATTGCTAGATAAAGATGATTTATTTAGGGCACCACAACTTCTAAGCGATAAACAGTATCATCTTCAAATGCCAACCGAAGCTAACTTTCTAGACTGTTGCAACGAATTTTGGTGGGTTTGCACGTACGTTGTCAAAGGCCTTTGCCGCAATGAATTTTTATATGCGGTAGACCATCTTACTTTTCACACACGAACAGAACTTCTTCGCATGATGTCCTGGCGCATCGGCACCGAGCGTGGCTTTACGTTTAGTTTAGGAAAAAACAATAAGTACCTGCCAAACTATCTCGAAAAGCATGAGTTTCTTGAGCTTCAAAGCACCTATGACGTATCGACCAATGAAAAGATTTGGCATGCACTCCAAGCTAGTCAAACGATGTTTATTCGCGAGTCTACGAAAGTGGCAAAAGCGCTTGATTTTCAAATCAATGAGCAGGAAGTAGCTAATAGCCTTACCTATACGCGTGAACATAAGAGAGTGTATGCGTGATGAGAACACAGGTAAACATTATTCAATGGTTTTTATAGAAAATAATTACTAAAATGGTATAATAAAGAAAAAAGGTGGCGGTGCTTTTTGGTGAAATATATAAAGTGGCCAGATTTACTATTTATGCTAATTCTAACTATTATTTTAGTTTTTGATTATTTTCCTAACCCAATGTTTACAAAAATCCTACCACAAGCTGCTTTTGTTTTATTCGTTAGCGTGATTGGGTTATTGTTTATACTTAGTATCATAATTAGAATCCGCTCGGAAGAAAAAATAGCTGAAGGCTTAATAGGACAACTTATTCTTACTGTCTACATTGTTGTAGTGATGACAATATTGTCGCTTTTAGGCGGTGAGTCTACTTCTGGTGTCTCTTTTAGCAACTGGATTTTCTGGGGCGTTCTCTCTCTTTCTCTGTTTGAAATTTATTCAAGATGGAAGAAAGTCAAACAAAAAGAAGCATAGGTATCGGACTTATGCTTCTTTCCTTTTATCATGCTCATCATTCTTTTCTATTACACTAGCTTATAATAAAACACGGTGGCATCCAGATTGCCGTTGGCTGACAATGCATAGTTGGGGATTACCCCTGCTTTTGTGTACCCCATTGCTTGGTATAATTCGTTTGATGGATCACCTTCTCTTGTATCTAATACAAGCAGTGAAATGCCATGCTTTTTCGCTTGGGCTTCAACTTCCTCCATTAATAAGCGGCCAATTCCTTTTCTTCGAAAACCAGGGTGCGTCATTAACTTTCCAACTTCAGCTCGGTGCTTTCCGTTTTCTTTTCTTTCTAAATATAGCTGAACGGTGCCCACTACTTTGCCTTCACTAGCTGCGATAAGCAGGACGGTATCATTTTGATCGACTCCACTCCAGTACATGTTTGCTTGGTCGTTAGACAAAGGAGGCAAAAAGCCAATTGATGCCCCTCCTTCCACGCACGTCACTAAAAGCTCTGACAGATTTGATATATAGTCGGCTACGTTGTCTACTACTTGTAAATCAATCGTTTTAGTCATTCATTTTCTCTCCCAAATTATAAAGTAACATGCCCATTCACAAGGTCATGCTTTTTCATAAACGCTTCAACTTGATTATGAATATCTTCTGCATCTTTTCCAATCCACAGCAAATGTCCCCAATTATCAAGGAGGCAAAGCGTTGACGTTGGAATTGATTTTTTTGCGTGATGTGCATGCTCCAGGGAGACAGCTTGGTCGTTAAGGCTGTGCAGAATCAGAGTTGGGCTTTGGACCGTCGTCAGCAAATGATTAAACCCCTTGGACGTATGCTGAAGATCTAAGATAAATCCTTCTCCTGAACGATAGCGATTATTCATACGCTGAAATGCTTCTAGATCAGAATCTTTCATCTCCTTCATAACCTCTTCTACAGAAAGTTTACTAAAAGACGGCACAAACTGTTTAAACATAAACTGTACGTAGCGGTTTGACAAACGAGCAACGAGCTTCCACGTCCACTTTTCAGTAAGTGGATGAAATGCCAGTTTCGCTAGCTTATAGTTGAGACTTCTTTTAGACAGCCACTCTTTTGTAATGGCACTTTGTAGAATTAAGCTATTTGTACGGTCTGGATACATTGACGCAAAGCTAATCCCGCTTGGTCCCCCTGCTGAAACTGCAATGATATGTACTTTTTTAATATGTAACTGATCTAACATCTTCCCGTAGCGGCGAGAAGCTAGTTCAAGCGTGTCGCCGAGTTCTTTTGAAGTAGCTCCGTATCCTGGCCTTGACGGTGTGATAATTGAAAAGCCGCTTTTCACAAGACGTTCATACCCTAACTCTTCACGGCAGTTCGAGTGCCCTCCGTGAAACAGCAAGATTGGAGTTCCTGTTCCAACAACTGAATACTCAAGCAGGTGCCCATCGACTTCCATATGATAAATGATTCGTTCCAACTGCTTCACCTCCATTTTCTATTCTTTACAAGATAGCCAAGAATACTAATCAATATTCGTTTATTCTTCTATTTCTCCTTTTCTGATCATCAGAAGATTGTTAAAATACCCCTATACTTCCAGATATCATTTTACACTGAAATGGTCAAATAAGTTAAACTAGAAAAAAGAAAGAAAAAATTACAATATACTGGTATATTGCTAGAAAAGGTAGGTAATGCAGCGTGTCTCACTTTGAAACAAAACTTCAGTTAAAAGCAAATCCTCCACATACATCTTTTCAACTTTTCGACTACATAACTACCCGCTCTCACTTATTTGCGATTGCTTTACACCAAGAACTTGGCTATCCTATAGAGCTTATGTGGAATCAGGAATTTAGATTTAAAGATGAAAGCGCACCAAGAGTTGTGCTTATTCATGCATACTGCGTGTTACCGAATCATCAATGGTTGGATGCAAGAGGCTACGTGACGCACAAACGAATTGTACAAGAAAAGCCACATCAGCACGCTTACTACGAACGTGTGTCTAGTAAGCAAATTGAAGAATTAACGAATCTTGGTCGACTTTGTAAAGAAGAAATGCTTGAGATTGACAGTTTAAGAAATTTTATTAAAGAGCATGTACACGTCTACTCATAAGCTATATAGGCACTTTGAAGTACCTATATCACTTTAAAGTGCGTACTTTTTATTTTATCACTCCTCCCGTATTATAAGTCGTGTATTTACTATTGGAGGTTGATAATATGATTACTCATTTACAAGATACAGTAACACTAAATAACGGCGTAAAGATGCCCGGGTTTGGTTTAGGCGTATTTAAAGTGGAAGAAGGACCTGAGTTAGTTGAAGCGGTAAAAGCTGCGATTAAAAATGGCTACCGCAGCATTGATACAGCAGCCATCTACGAAAATGAAGAAGGCGTTGGTGAAGGAATCCGACAAGGTTTAAAAGAAACTGGTCTTTCACGCGAAGAGCTATTCGTAACGTCAAAAGTATGGAATAGTGATTTAGGGTATGAAGAAACTCTTAAAGCCTACGAAACTAGTCTTCAAAAGCTGGGATTAGACTATTTAGATCTTTACCTTATTCATTGGCCCGTTGAAGGAAAATATAAGGACGCATGGCGTGCACTAGAAACGCTTTATAAAAAAGACAAAGTAAAAGCAATTGGCGTGAGCAACTTCCAAATTCATCATTTAGAAGACTTGCTACAAAATGCTGAAGTGAAGCCGGTTATCAATCAAGTCGAATATCATCCGCGCTTAACGCAAAAAGAGCTTCGTGCTTATTGTGAACAGCAAAATATTCAGCTAGAAGCTTGGTCTCCGCTTATGCAGGGCGAACTGCTTGATAACGATGTGCTGTCTGCGATTGCTGCTAAGCACAATAAATCTACAGCTCAAGTAATCTTGCGCTGGGATGTTCAAAACGGTGTTATTACGATTCCAAAATCAACAAAAGAGCACCGCATTATCCAAAATGCTGATATTTTTGATTTCGAACTAACGTCTGACGAAATGCAAGAAATTGATGCACTAAACCAAAATCATCGAGTTGGTCCAGATCCAGACAACTTTGACTTTTAAGTAAACAAAGAGGATAGACAAATTGTCTATCCTCTTTTCATTCCCTCTGACTCCAAATCCTCTTCATAACTCCTTTTGCAGGAAACAAATCTATTCGATATAAATCTGGATTCGATAAATTAGACCATTCTTGAAATCCAAAACTAGCATCAAAGTGTCGTAACAGCAAGCTCATTAGATTACCGTGCGTAACCAATAATGAGATTTCATTTAGATTATCCACCTCTTCGTATACAACAGCTAGCACACGCTGAGTTGCTTCTTTTGATGACTCTCCACCTTTGAATTGGAGATTTTCATCATGAAATGTTTGCTTTAATAGCTCTAGCCAATTGTCTACAGGATGTCCCGTTAAAACACGTTCAGCTAATCGCTCATCTTGCCTAATTGAAACTCCAACCTCTGCTGAAAAAGGGGCAATCGTATGAATCGTTCTTATGTACGGACTTGATATAATAGTTGAAATCTCCAAGGGCTTTAAGTACTCTACTAACGATAGGGCATCTCTTTTTCCTTCTCTCGTTAAAGGGGCATCATGTTCTTGTCCTTCAGCTTTACAGTGCCGGAGTAAATAGATTGTTTTCATTTTCTCCTCCTGAAAAACTATTAATCTCACATAAATTCACAGTGTTCGTTTATTACTCGCGCCTAAAATCATAAATGTCATTTGGAACGTGCAGGGAGTGACCGTTAATCTCGACCATATCTTCACTTTGCCAATGAATATCTGCACTGCTTTCTTTATAGTTCCAGTAAATGTTTTTTTCTTTCCTTCCTTTGTTAAAAACAAGCTCCCCTCGAACAGCATAGCCGGTAGTGGCTCCTCCGTCCGAGAGGTATGCTTTTAACGTATAGGTACCATCGGGTGATGTTGATTCGGTAAGATACTCTCCTTCAGGAAGACGGCTCATATCAAAGAATGTTCGATATATGCCGTATCCAAAAAGACTAATGCAACCACAGCACCCGATTAATACCCACTTCGCAAGCTTCTCTTTTGTTTTAATGACCTTTAACAACTTCCATCCTCCGCTTTAGTTCACTTTTAAAACTCCATCTTCAATGTATCTCAGTAAAATTTTTCGCTCTTCTTCAAACAGCATAAATAAATCATCCATTTTTGCTACAGGCTTCCATGCTACATCAACAATGAGGTTATCAGGATCTTGGAGCTTCTTTTCTCCACCTACTAACTGAACAGCAAAATATTTAATATGCACATCAACACCGTATGTGACCGTATCGTATTCATGGACTTGACCTAGGATTTCAACCTCGTATCCCGTCTCTTCCAAAACTTCACGAACGCAGCATTCTTCAAACGTTTCACCGCCTTCTAGCCCACCTGACGGAACAGACCATAGCTCTGGGTGATTTGGCTTCTCTTGCGCCACCATTAATAATTCGTTATTTTCATTGATGCAAATCGCTGCTGCGCCTTTCCAGTTTGACATGCAAAATCCTCCTCCATTCAGTTATAGCTTCTTCATTAACAACAGTTCATCTCGAATTGGAATTTCATCATAACCAACCAAAGGAATGCTTGGCTTTTGTTTTCTTGCTTCTTGAACTGCGTTTGGAAATAGGTAAGCTAAATGATAACCACGTCTTTGATAAAACCGAAGAGCCTTTACGTTATCATTTGTTGTAATGAGCGTTACCTTCGTGCAACCTAGGGATTTTGCTTTCTCTTCTACTGCTTTCATGAGGGCCGTGCCGTATCCGCTGTTTTCCTGCAAGCTATCTAACGAGATTATTTCACACTCTTTTTCTCGTATTTCATAGGTGACTAATCCAATGATGTTATGATGCTCATCATATAAGATAAACCCACACAGAGAGGAACAGTCATACGCACCAACAGAAGTAACCATTTTTGTACTTCCCCAATGCTTTTCTAAGAATCGACTGACTTCTTCTCTGTCTTCCATAACAACGCGGCGAATTTCCATTTTTCAACACCCCTATTCCCATTTTATACTATTGTTCTATTTTTTTACATCCCAAAAGTAAATAAATAACATCTATATTTATTCTTTCTACGACTAAAGATGTATTCCTTTTCATTCGTTGTACCGTCGCTGTTTTAACTGCATTCATCGTAAACTGACGATAAAAGGAGTGAATGAAGATGATTACCCACTATGCCAATCTCGAACTACGTACCTTATCCATTCAAGGTGTGAAGCAATTTTATGAAAAAGCACTACATTTAGAAATTACAAATGAAACAACTGACTTTATTCAATTCAGACTAACTCCATATAGCACGCTTAGTTTCAAAGAATCCTACGAACCAATTAAGCCAGCACACTTTGCCATTCAAGTGTCCTATCAGTCGTTTACTAATGCTGTTACACTTTTAAAAGAATCTGGGGTGTTTTTGTTAGCTCAAAACGAAGAAAATCCTATTGATGAACATAATGGTCGAAAAAACGTATATTTCCGCGATTGTGACGGTCATTTACTCGAGCTAATTGCGCATGACTATATTCATGAAAATAAGTTAAAGGGGTATGGTAAGCTGAATGCGTTATATATAAGAGAAATAGGCTTTCCAGTAAAAGACGTTGGAAAGTTTCGAAGCTGGCTAAAAGAAAATTTCAACATGAAAACAGTCGAAGATAATGACTACTTTAACTTTGTGATTGGTGGAACAGCCTATACGGTAGTTGTCTCAGAAAAGCGGCCATGGATTCCTATCGCCATGAAAGCTCTACCTCCTAACATAAAAGTAACGCTCGGTACGCCTTTTACATTAACAGATTCAAATCAATGCTTTGTATGGCATGATTATCAGCTCTCTCTGGTGCACACACCTGAGTTTCAGCACAGCATTCTGCAGGATTTACGGTTGCCACCTGTTTGCTATTAAGTGTATAATTGTAAAAATATAGAAGTTTCACAGATTAGGAGGCGCAGCATGCATACAAAAACAGATACACTTCGCTTACTCGAACAGCTGGCTCCAAATGCTTGGCCAGCTCATACAAATGAAAAACTTGGTGATTGGACGCTGCGCTACACGTTTGGCTATACAAAGCGCGCCAATAGCGTCCATGCAGTGGGTTCACTGCCTCTTGATCCAAACTGGCTTCAAAAAGTTGAAAATTTTTATGAAAGCAAAAACGCATCATCATGTTTTCATATCTCTCAGCTTTCACCTGCACAGTTAGATGAAACACTGGCGTTAAAAGGCTATCAGAAAATCGATGAATGCTTTACGATGATGGCCGCATGTGAAGATGTGCTCCAAAACGTCAAGCTCGATATTCAGTATGATGCTGATTACTTATCCGAAGCAACTTCAGCTTGGGTTCATGAGTTTCTAACGTTAGAAGACTTTTCAAAAGATCGCTTTGACGCTTATACTCATATCTTTTCCAGCATTCACGCTCCTAAGACGTTTCTGCGCTTATCAGGCACTAATGAAACAATCGGTTTAGGATCCGTGGTAGTTGAACAAGGGTACGGATGCATCAGCAACGTAGTTGTACACGCTAAACATCGCCGAAAAGGCATTGCCAAAGAGCTGGTGAGCGCGCTCGTTCAATGTGCTCAAAGACAAGAAGCTGACTATGTTTACCTGCAGGTTGTAAAAGGTAATCAGCCAGCAGTTGATTTGTATGAAAAGCTTGGTTTTAAAGCAGTGTCTTCTCATCATTATCGTATTCTGAAGAAATAGGTGAAAAAGATGAATGAAATCGATCAATTTTGGCAGGAGTTTTGCCGGAAGAACAATCTTACGAACGTATCGTACAAAGAAGCATTTCAGTTCGGCGCATCTCCTGGCTGGCTTGCTTCCTTAGTTGTTGAAGGTAAAAAAACAGCTACCACATCCGGCTATGTTTTCTATGAACTTGAAAATGAAGAGTTACCGAAAAAAGGAGATTATTCAATTGTTTTAGACGAAAGCAATCAGCCAGTTGCCGTTATTCAAGTTCAATCGGTAGACGTTTTGCCGATGAACGAGGTATCAGAAGAATTCGCATTAGCTGAAGGTGAAGGTGACTATAACTTCTGGTGGCACGCGCACGAAGAATTTTTCACAAACGAGTTAAAGCCTTATGGAAAGACGTTTTCTCCTGATTTAATTGTGGTTTGTGAGCGTTTTGTAAACTTGAGTTTGAAAAGTTATTAACATGTTCAGAGTACGTAAAAAAGCTTTTAAGAACTAAGTTCTTAAAAGCTTTTTTTCTATCATTTCTTCACGAAAAACAACTTTAACATCTTTTCTAAAAACAGCTCATACTTTCTAAACCAACCTTTAGTACTTTCTTTGTTTACATTCATATAAAGCTCGCTTTCTGCAGAAGTTGAGTTTTCTCAGCTCTATACTACTCTTCCTCTAAATTTGTTTTCCAACTTACTAAAAGATCAGAGTTACAAAAAGCACCCACTTCTAATTGTTTGAATAAACCATTGGCTTAAACAATTATTCTCTATACTCTTATGGTTTCGTGAACACTATTCTAGAGGCAGTCTCGGCTTTTCATCCTGATAAATTGAATAAGTTTCTCCATACTTTTCGACATCTGTACACTTCTCATCACTACAGCCAAATAAATATGTACCTTCAGTTGTTTGAACGCTTACATTAAAATAATATGGATACCTGCCACCTTTATTTTTATCCATGCTGCTTTCTATAGCTTTAATATCTTTTGTTTTAGCAATCTCTTGATAGTCTTTACTTTCAATTGTTTTTTGAATCATTTCATTTAGAATGTTCTGTTCCTTTTCATCGGGATCATACATCCTATCAAAAGCATAATGCTTGACCAGCCAGTAAGCGTTCATTCCTAAACTAATAACCAGTAAAATCTTTACTACTTTTTTCTTCATTTTCAATCGTCCTATTCCGTTACCTTTTCTACAACATTTTTCTATCCATCAGGGCTTTCAACTACAATTAATTCGGTATTATTTATGACTACATAGCTATCAATTCATTCGTTACCATTACAGCCTGCTAGTAATATAGCAAAACAGAAGTTGATTAACAGGAGAAATTTTCTCATGCCGGTTCCTCCTATAAGTCAGAATGCATAGGTACGTTTCATTCCCATCTGTATTATTCTAACTCTAAGCTCATCACAACACGTTCTTCATTCAATTCAAACTCGTTTTTTTGAAAAAAAGCAGCTGGCTTTCGGTGACCTTTTTCAGTAGATAAATAGATTTGTGTTACTGCTTGCTGCTTTACCTGTACTTTTAGAAATTCTAATAAGCTTGTCCCAATACCGCTAATTTGAGCATCGGTATCCACACAAATTTCGTTAAGATAAAAATGCTTATTGTTTATCCATTGTTCTTCATTTCCCACGATAAAGCCTAGAAGCGGACCATTTTCTTCTTCAAAATAACCAATTCCTAGATAGCCAGGCGTTAAGCTAATATCCATTAACCGCTTATAAGAGCTTTGAAGCGTCCATGGTTCATTCCAAGGTTCCTCGTTAAATACACGCGCAAACAGCTTAGCTGCAGGCTTTAAATCTTTTATAGTAAGCTTTCGAATTGGTTGGTTCATTGTACACGTCCTCTCTTCTTTCTTATTGTGAAATGAGGTTATAATGTCTAAGGGCAAACTCCACGCCATCTTCATCTGATTTTTTCGTCACAAAATCAGCTATTTCCTTTAAGCGTTGACTACCATTTTCCATCGCAACACCAATACCTACAGTTTCAAGCATATCAATATCATTGTCACCATCCCCAAAAGCCATCGCCTCAGAAGGGTGTATTTTAAAGTACTCTAACACTTTTACAATCGCCTGCGACTTTGATACGTCTGTTTCCAATACGTTTACCACATATGGGTGCCAGCGGCGAAACGTATAGTGAGGAAACCTCATCTTATATTGATCCACCACTTCGTCTGTTCCAAACAGACAAAGTAAATAGATTTCTTCTTCGTAAATGGAAGGATGAGTGTCTGGATAGGTTTGAAGCGACAAGGTTTCGAATAAAGCAGCTAAAACACCCTCTTCCTGTACTCCGTTCATGTGAAAGCCTTTCGTGTAAAAAGATAGAGCATGTTGTTTGGAATCTGAGAATTCTACAAGCTCTTTTACTTTAGCCTTACTCATACTTACTTTATGTATAACTTCATTCTGATAAGTCACGTAACCACCATTTGCAGTAATAAACACATCAATACCTAACTCTTTTAATTCTTCGCACATAGAGAGTGGGCGTCCAGTAGCTGCTACAATAATAATGCCGAGATTTCTTAATAAACTGATGGCACGCTTTGTACTCTCAGGTATTTCGCCGCTCTTGTGATGCGTTAGCGTACCATCAACGTCGAAAAAAATGATTTTGCAGCTCATATTTCCATTTCCTTTCTTTTAGTTCCATTTTAATCCATATACGCATTTAAAAAAAGCAAATAATAGAAAAAGCACCAAAACCCTGTTGGTTCTAGTGCTTAGCTTACAATTATGAGAAGTGACGATCAATCGTCTCATCAATTTGAGTAAAGATTTTTTTGTAGCCTTCCTTATCTAAATAGCCGATACTTCCGAATAATAAATGATCAACAGGCTCAATTCCTGTAAAATCAAAAATCCCTACATCTGACGTGATTTTTAATCCTGCCGTCATGCCTATCTCATCATAAACAGCGCTTGGTGTTCCGTGGGTATTAATGATAAGACCTTTCTTTCCAGCTAGTAGCTTAGTAATACCTTCTTCACCAGTAGCATATGCAAAGCCGTACGCAAAAACACGGTCTACATACCCTTTAATAATAGCCGGAAGGCCTGCCCACCAGATTGGATAGATAAACGTAATAACGTCTGCTTGTGTAATATACTCTTGTTCTACTTTAATATCTTGAGGAGTGTTCCCTGCCTTCATTGCTTCCATATCTTCTTCTGTAAATACAGGTTGAAAGTTCAGCGCATATAAATCTCGAACAACCACCTCATGATTGTTTTTTTCTAAAGCTTTAACCGTCGCTTCCAATAAAGAGTGATTTAAGCTTTCTTGATGTGGATGTGCATAAATAATTAAATGTTTCATGTTTTCTTCCTCCCATGTTTTTTTATATTTAAATTCAAGCGATAATTTCATATTATAGGGATAGAGGAATTCTGAAAAGTAGTCACTTTTTTATGACCTAGTCGTAAAAAAGTGACCTTTAAGAAAAGAAAGAGAGTTGTCTTATATGGCCCAAAGAGAAAATTGCCCCGTAACTCAAACCCACAATATTATCGCCGGAAAGTGGAAAATTATTATTCTGTGGCATTTAAGCACAAAAACCATTCGCTTTAATGAATTTCAGCGGCTGCTTCCTGGCATCTCCAAAGGAACGCTTTCCAATCAGCTTCGCGAGCTTGAAAAGGATGGTATGATTCACAGGGAAGTATACAATGAAGTACCACCTAAAGTAGAATACTCCCTCACTTTTTTAGGCGAAAGTTTTGTACCTATTCTTCACAGCATGGGGGATTGGAGCAAGAAACATTTGCAGTAACCTGCTGAATAGCTTCTGTATAAGAAGTTATTCAACAGGTTACTTTTTTCTTTTATTATCTTCATATAAATTAAAAATCAACAAATGTAAGCGTTATCTTATAAAAATACGTGTCATCAATACACAAACTCATGAATATCTTTATATTAAAATACAATTAGGAGGCCTGATTGATTTGTTGATGTTAGAAACTGCTAAGCAAATCGTAAAACACGTATACCCGTTTGTCTGTGTAAACCGCCACGATATTTTTAAAGGAGACGTTACTTCCTTGCAGCTCTCAAAATATTTAGACCTTCACCCTGCCCACGTACCATACGTTACCACAACAATCATTTATTTACTTGAAGCAGACGGCTATGTGTCAAAACCGCTGGTGGAATACGGAGGTATTCGCAAATGTTTACATTAAAAGAAAAGGCGTACTAAGCTGATTAAGCTTGCTACGCCTTTTGTGATATTTTCATCGTAAGTCCTGATCTTACTTTCAGAAACTGGACAAACACCTCTGGATCACGAGGTGAAATTCGTATTGTTTTACGCTTGCTGTACTTGATTTGAACTTGTTGAATCGAAAGTGCGGGGGCAATGAAAGGCATTTTGACGAAGCGAATACTGTGAATTTCTTTTACATTTATTTTTTTCTTAAAAGGACCATAATAAATGGTTAACGTTTGGTCTGTGAGATAATACCCTGTGCGAAACCAAATCGAAAGTATGAAAGCTGCAAAAAACGCTAAAGCAGCTAGTCGAATGAAATAATGATCTTGAATAAACGGAACCACAAACACACCCCAACCCATCACAAAGATTCCATCTATTAAAACAGCGATACCCACTCCCCAAATTAAGCATGACATCCACCAATCTTTTTTGGATGGAAAGTACATGGCGTGTCCTCTCCCTTCATTTTTTTTGACACTTTGAGAAAACAACTTCCTTATTTTTAGTCCTTCCAAATGAATAAACACCCAAAAATGATGTAGAAAATAAAGTAATGCTCCTTTTTGTTTCAATTATAGAAACTTTAGTTCTTTTTTTGATTTACTCATCAAAACCAATTAGGATAAACAACGTACGAAAGAGAGGTGAGCTTCTTGGAACAGTATGAAGTAGCTACGTTAAAAAAAGGGCTATTAATAATAGACGCTTTACAGCAGAAAGATATGACTTTAACAGATGTCATCCATACTTTTTCATTCAACAAATCAACGGCATTTCGATTGCTTTATACGCTTGAAATAATGGGCTATGTAAAGAAAGTTGGTCATGCATACACCTTAACAGGAAAAGTCGGCATGTCTTCAACTACCTATAGCCCAAAAGAAAATTGGCTATCCGTCCCCCCTTTATATGAATTAAGCAACGAAATTGGTGAAACTGCTTATGTTGGGATTTTATATGGGACAAACGTAGTCACAACGCAAGTCGTTGATGGACGTCACTCGATAAGAACACATTCAGAAGTTGGGGATTACGCTCCCGTTCATTTAAGTGCTCTGGGTAAAGTTATTTTAGCTTTCTTAAATGAAAAGCAGCTGGACAGCGTCTTAAAAGAACTCCCCCTTCTTCAGAAAACCGAGAATACGTTTGCTGACCTTCATTTACTGAAGCAGCATTTAAAAGTAATCAAAGAACAAGGTTACGCTGTTGATGATGAAGAAACTGAAATTGGCTTACGCTGTATAGCAGCACCTGTCATTGTTAAAGACAAAGTCCTTGCAGCTATCGCTATTTCAGGGCCAAGTTGGCGCTTACATCGCAAAATGGATAAAGCATTGAGTAAAAAAGTCATTGAATGTAGTTCCAGGATTTCAGCTTTGCTTTCATAATACAACAAAGAAGGAGTCAAAAATGACACAAAAAGTATACCTCGCACTCATTTCATTAGCTATTAGCGCATTTGCCATTGGTACAACAGAATTTGTAATTGTAGGGTTGCTTCAAACAGTGGCCAATGATTTATCAATTTCATTAACAAAAGCAGGAACGCTCATTTCGGGCTATGCCATTGCAATTGCTGTTGGAACTCCTCTCGTTACAGCTTTAACAGGAAAGCTACCAAAGAAAGGACTTTTACTCATATTGATGGCAATATTTACGGCTGGAAATGCTATTTCTGCCGTTTCCTCAAGCTATGAGCTACTCATGCTTTCACGGGTTGTTACAGCTGTTTCACACGGTGTGTTTTTTGCTATAGCGGCTACGGTTGCCGCTGACATCGTACCTGAAAACAAAAAAGGAACAGCTATTTCTATTATGTTTACAGGTTTAACTGTGGCCACGATTGCTGGTGTTCCTCTAGGAACGTCCATCGGACAACATTTTGGCTGGAGAGCTAGCTTTGCAGCTGTTTCTTTACTCGGTGTCATAGGCTTAATTGCCAACGCTTTAATCATAGACAAAGTAAAGAAACAAAAACATGCACCGACAGTGAAAGATGTTAAAAATCTAATTAAAAATCCTCGAATTTTATTAGCGCTTCTTATGACTGCTTTAGGATTTGGAGGTACTTTTGCTCTTTTCACATATCTTACACCAATCCTTGAACACATTAGCGGCTACTCTTCAAGCTCGATTTCACTGCTGCTTTTAATTTACGGTGTTGCTGTAGCAATTGGAAATATTACTGGTGGTAAATTAGCTAATAATCACCCTGTTAAATCACTACGCATCGTTTTCTTATTACAAGGAATTGTACTGCTGCTGCAAATGATTTTATTGCCAAGCAAACTTCTAAGCATTATATCTATTATTCTCTTAGGATTATTTGCATTTATGATGTCAGCTGGTGTACAAGCCTATATGGTAGCATTAGCTGAAAAGCTTGTGCCTTCCGCAAAAGATATTGCCTCTGCTTTAAATATCTCTGCATTTAATATAGGCATTGCTTCTGGGTCCACACTAGGCGGATTCGCAGTTGATTACTTAACTTATTTAGATACTGCTTGGATTGGAGCCATTATGGTCGCTCTTGCGTTTTTACTATCTATTCTTAACTATCGATTGGATAAAAAACAAAATTTATTTTAGAGGAGATTTACACCATGAAACTTGAACAATTAGAAGAACTAGAAAATGAACTACAATTTCAATCATTTACAAATGAAGATGCGCTTCAGTTAGGAATGACGCTTGTTCAGTATGCAAAAGAACATAAGAAAGGAATTGCCGTTCATATTGAACGAAACCGCGTTCCTCTTTTTACCCACTTGATGGACGGCACGTCCGAAGAAAACGTATTTTGGCTTCAACGTAAAAAACGCGTAGTAGACCATTACAACAGAAGTTCGCACTATATCTCAGCTCGCTTTGAAGAAAATGGAACAACCCACGACGAAAGCTCACTGCTTTCTCCAGCCGATTACCAAGCAATCGGTGGTTCGTTTCCAATTCGAATTCAAGGGGCGGGCGTAATTGGAAGTGTTACTGTAGCTGGGTTAACGCCACAGTTAGACCATGACTACGTAGTTGAAGGCATTAAACGTTATTTAACCAGCAAGGAGATAATTTAATGGTAACAGAGCAAGCAACCCTTATTATAAAACAAGACCTTGTCTCTGAATTTGTTGTAGCTATCGGTGAAGCTTTCCCTTTGTTAATTAACAACGCTGGTTATTTGTCTCATCAACTTATGCAAAGCATTGAGTTTCCCAATCATTTTTTACTTATTGTACAGTGGGCTACGCTTGAAGATCATGTAAACGGATTTATCGGAAGTTCACAATTCTCCAAATGGGAACAGCGAATTAAGCATTTTTTCAGTGAGGAACCCACTGTTCTTCACTACTACATGATTCAGTAGAAAAAAGGCGTACTATGCTTACTTTAGCTAGTACGCCTTTTTTTCATATTTTCCCGTTCTTTTCAAACTGTTCATCCAAAGCAAATCCTGGCTCCTCAGTGGATAGAAATTGAAACCACCTTTTTCGAAACTGAATTTGTGCCATATCTGCCTGCACGTGTGCTTCCATTTTTAATGCTTCTGGTATTGGTCGAGGATGCTGACTTTCTACAACGTCTTGATCTTCTTTTAGCACCTTTAAATTGTAGTAACGCATAAAAAAGTCAATAAATGGAGCTCTTTTCAAAAAACTTCTACCGCCGTACCCCAAAATCAACGTCTCTTCTTCATCTAAGGGTGTAAATGTTAAATACTGAAAGAAGCTTTGCTTTTCTTTATCCTTGGATTTCAATATCCATTGATGAGGAAACATGTACTCTAAATACGCTCCTCCCCCAGAAAAAGAAAAGAAATCGAGGTTTCCTTCCACTTTGTAGTCCGGCACTACGCTCGGCATATTTTTCCCAATCGTTTTCTTATGAACATACGTCAAGTGAGCGATATCTAAAATGGACTCCACTGTTCGTGTGAAATGTGCTTTCCACAAGGATTGAAAAGGAACAAGCTTATAGCCGTCTTGATTGATTTCTTCAAAAATAGTAAGCTCTTTTACCTCTTTTTCTGTCTTTGTATGATCAGGAAAAATCCATACAAGTCCTGCTTTTTCCTGAACAGGATATGAGCGTGCATGAGCGAATTTCGGCACGGTTTGATCTGGTTGAGATGGAATACAAGCACATGTTCCATCTCCTTCAAACTGCCAGCCATGATACGGACACGTCAGCTTTCCATTTACAACAGAACCAAGAGATAAATCAGCTCCCCTGTGTGGGCAATAAGGGTGAACAGCCGAGATATGACCTTTTTCATTTCGGAATAATACTACGTCTTTTCCAACAATTTTTCTCTTAACAGGCTTTTCCGATACATCGCTTGAGTAACAAATTGCGTACCATTCATAAGGAAAAACTCGATCAATATTCTGTTTCATCTTTATTCTCCTCCTTTGAAGTTACACTTACTTATCAAATGATAAGTAAAGGGTAAAGAAGAAAGCATGAACGATTTATTCACGCTTTCTTGTTATCTCTGAAAGTAGTTGAAATGCCAAACATTATAAATTCCGAAAGAAACTGTGCTTTTTCTTTTACTTCTGCTTCGCTCTCTAGTTTCTCCATCTCGGACTGACTAACCAAGCTCATTAATAAATAAGCATATTGTTTTACTGATGTATTGGCCGGCACATGAACACTTCCTTCATCAGAAGCTGTTTGTAGTAAAGCAGAGATAGGAGCCAAACAAGCCTCTTCCCACCACTGTCGAAGTACTTTTTGATTCTCATCAGCTATTTCATGTTTTATATCATGAAAGAGTTGGTTTAAATTATACGGATACGTTTTTAATAAATAATAAATTATATGCTCTAAGCATTCATGCAAATCTCTTTTGCTGTTAATAATACTTAATAAGCTCTGCTTCATTTGTTCTAAATTAATCCTCAGCATTTCTAAATAAATAGCTTGCTTATTTGAAAAATGATGATAAAGAGCGGGCTGTGTAATCTTACACACCTCTGCAATTTTGCGTGTTGATACAGCACGATACCCATACTCCATAAATAGTGAACGCGCAGTTTCCATAATGAGCTTGCGCGTCTTTTCGCCATCTTCTTTTTTTAAAGTCTTTGGCTGTTTTGACATATCATTCACCCTTATATATATTCGAGCTTATCAACTGATAAGTTACTATATTTTTTTATTCTTGTCGATTTTGAATGTGCTTAATTTATTTTATCCTTTTCAATGTGCCGATGCAAAAGCAAGCTATATACGCTGTAATTTATATACTCAAAAAAAAGTAGACCTTCTGTTAAAAGGTCTACTACATCCAAGCATACATTCCCGTCACTAACAAAATGACAACAACAATTGCAGGCAGCAAATTCGCCACCTTGACTTTGGTAATGCCAATTAAATTTAAGCCAATTGCTAGAATCATAATACCACCGGTTGCCGTCATTTCGATAATAAGCTGATCCATCAGTGCATCTGGAACTATTCGATCAATCTGTGCAGCAAAAACAGCTATTAATCCCTGATATAAAACAACAGCTATGGCTGAGAAAATAACGCCAATCCCAAGCGTTGTACTTAGTAACAGAGAGATAAATCCGTCCATCACGGCTTTTGTATACAATACGTCATGATTGCCGCGAATGCCACTATCAAGAGCACCGATAATGGCCATTGCTCCAACAACGAAGATTAATGTTGCTGTTACAAAGCCTTCAGCAACACTGCCTTGACCACTTCCGACCTTGCTTTCGATCCATGAGCCAATTGACGAAAGCTTCTCTTCTAACTTCAATGCTTCACCCGCTACTGTACCGATAACAAGGCTTAAAATTACGAGCAAAAACTGTTCGCTTTTCATACCCATCTGAATTCCCAAAACCGCAATTGCTAATCCGATTGCCTGCATAACGGTAGTTTTCATGCTTTCGGGAATGTTTCGACATAAGCTCCCTAAAAGCGTTCCGACAACAATGCCTAACCCATTTGCAAGCGTTCCTAATAAAACCATCTCTATACCTCTTTCATGCTGTATGTACATTCAACATCATACTACGAATTATTACATTTCGAAATGTTTTTATTATTTTCACAATACTTTAAGAAGAATCTTGCCTTCGTAGTTCCGGCTTTCAACTAAGCGATGAGCGTCGGCTGCGTTTTTTAAATCAAATACCTGTTGAATAGAAAGATTAACTTCTCTTTTAGCAAAAAGGTCAATCACTTTTGCAGCAGCTGGAACTAGCCTCTCTGGAGCATGCTTTCTAGTCGTTCCTAAACTAAAACCTTTTACGCTACGACAACTGCTGTGAACATCACTTGTTTTAAAGCTTCCTGCTTTTCCACTGCTGTTTCCAAACTGAACGAGTGTACCATAAAGTGCTAAACACGCTAAACTTCTTTCCGTAACGTCTCCTGCCATCGAGTCAAAAATGACATCTGCTCCTTGGTCTTTTGTCCGCTTGAGAACTTCTTCAGAAAATGTATCGTACGTAAAAACAGCATCTGCTCCAAGCGATTCAACGTATTCTTTTTTATCTAAGCTTCCCACCGTTCCCATCACGTTCTCAACCCCAGCTTGCTTGGCTAGCTGTACAAGCATGGAACCCACTCCTCCTCCAGCGCTATGAATTACCACTGTATCCGAAGCCTTCACTCGTCCAATTTCATGAATTAGCATATATGATAAAATAGCTACTGTTGGCATTGCTGCTGCCTGTTCAAACGAGAGCTCGTCAGGAATTTTAAAAACAAGGGCTTCGCTTGCAATAGCGTACTGAGCGTATGAACCGCTTTTTGGAAAAGCAATAACTCGATCCCCTGGTGAAAATACTGAACTTTCAGAGGCTTCTTCTACCATACCGGCTGCGTCTAAACCAAGTGTAAAGGGAAACGCTGCTTCCCCCTTGCCACCAACTCGTGTTTTAAGGTCTGCATAGTTTACGCTTGCATATGCGACTTTAATAAGAACTTCTCCTTCTTGTCTGCTCGGTCTTGGGATTTGTTCGCATTTTAAAACGTCTGCACGTCCAAACTCATGTTGAATAACTGCCTGCATCATGACTTCTTTTGACATCTACAATCCCCCCACTTTACTAATTTTCTGCTAGTTTTAAGTTCAATACCTCTTCTTCGTTTTTATAGATAATTTTCATTTTAAATACATCTTCTTTATATGTTCGATCATTAAGCGTACCAACTAAAAAAGACACGGTATTATCTTTATCGTCCAATTTATTCACCATGGCTTTTACATTTCCTGTTACCGTATCACCTTCACCCGTTTGAAGCTCAACCGTTATGTATTTCAATTGTTCTGGCGTTATCTTAATCGATTTTGGCCCTAGTCTTACCCAATTTGTCTTGCGCTCTTGATAAAGCTTGTGGTCATATATGTAATCAGCACTCCACTCTTTTCCTTCATCAGAGAAAACAGCATGTCCTTCCACTGCTGTTTTCCCACCAAAAGAACAGCCTACTATACATATAAAAACAAAAGCTACGAGTAGTACTTTCTTCATTTATAATCCCCTTTATATCATCTTACTTCTCTATTTTTTCATAAGAATAAACCCTTTATAGCCAATAAAGGGTGACTCGCCTAATCGCGTAAAGCAGGCGTAAGTATCAGCTCATTCAAATAATGGAAAATTTACACACCTCATTATAATCAGATTTTTCAATAGTTTCAATAAGATAAAGTGAAATTATTGATATATTTTCAAATTATTGTAAAGTAAATCTATCGCTAGAAAAATAGAAAACAGTATAAGAGTCTTCATTGATTAATGAAAATGAGTTTGAGACATAGAAAAACGGCTGCTTCTAAAAGATGAAAACAGTTCTTCCTATTTCTTTCGTTTATTTGAACACGTTCGTTCCATCACGCTACGCTCCATTCTAAACTGTTTTTTCCTAATCAACAAAAAGCCTGAACGATTAAAAGTTGTGAACTTTTAATCGTTCAGGCATAGTAGGGATTGAACTACTTATGTATCAATACCTGTACAACACTCCACTACTTAGAGTGCTTCACTTTATCAACATGTAAGTAATAACCGATTCCAGCTCCGATAAGGCCGCTGGCAGCACATATTCTCATTAAAACCATAAACACGTCAATAAGTTCCATGTAAGACGTTTCGATGAACCCTTCTCCTGAGTCCAATACTTCTTTATAAGGTACGAAAAATACGCCTATACAAAAGCCTAAAACAAGGCCATATATAAACCCTTTTTCTACAAACTTTGCCAACTGAATCTCCTCACTTCACTCTTCCCATTATAAACACATCATGATATTCACCTGCATAGAAGTGCGCTTTTTTTAGTTGTCCCTCTACTTGAAACCCTTTTTTCTTATACAGCTTCATGGCTTTTTCATTTGATACATTCACCTCTAGTTCTATGCGAATGAGACCTAAATAGTTATCTGCAATATCTAAAAGTGAATCGATAAGAGCACCACCAATACCTTTTCCGTGGTACTTCTCATGAATCGAGATACCGAGTACAGCAATATGACGCTGTTTTCCTGGTTTAATATGAAGGCCAGCTATCCCAACGAGTTTATCTTCAACTATAGCTACCATTAGATGCGCATCTTGACTTATGCTTTCCATAAAATCCTTTGAACTTTTCACACGCTCTGAAGGTATCGCTAACGTATGGCGCGCAACGGATGGCTGAATTCTAATTTCATGAACAGCTTCTGCGTCACTTGGATGTACCGGTCTAATTTTAATATCAATCATTTCACACTCTCCCTTTCACGATATGAATAGTCCGATTTCTTTTTCGCTTTCATCATCGTCAACCCCATGCCTCCAAAGATGAGGACAATGCCAACGCTTTGTAGAATATCTGGTCTAAACCCTGTTAACAGCGTATCTAATAAAATAGCTACCGCAGGATCTAGAAACACGAGAACTGAAATGACGTTTGATGATAAAGATCGTAAACTATCAAAAAACAGTAAATAGACGATACCAGTATGTACGATGCCTGTTGTAGCTACAACCATCCAGTTAATCGCAGATAGTTCAAAAAAAGAATGAAAGGTAACGAGCGGCATCAGCATAAAGATTCCAACTAGAGTTTGTAAAAACGTCGTCGCATAGGGACTTAGCTCTCTAATCCCTTTACCTGCTAGGGTAGTGAATGCGTAAAAGAGCGCAGCTAAGAGTCCCCAAACCACCCCTGAAGAAAGTAAATCGTTCATTGATGTACCAGCACTAACACCTGAAATCAAAAGAGTACCGATAAAACAAATCGCCAGTGACACAACTGATATAGGGGTTAGCTTTTCTTTATATAGGATAGCTCCTAAAAATAAAACAAACACCGGTGCCAAATGATAGATTGAAATAGCGACCGTAACGGACGTTTGTTCAAATGCTTTAAATAAAAACACCCAGTTTAATACAAGAAAAACGCCGCAGATCAACGTCTGGATAACATCTCTTTTACTCCACTTTTCTTCTTTATACTTTCCAGTTAACATCCAGCAAGCGCTTAAAAACAGAGTCGCACACACACACCTAACAAAAACAAGCTCCACTGACTGTAGATTAGAGCGCTCTGAAAAGAAGCCGATTGAACCAAAAATAACCATGGATACAATCATCTTCAGCTTAGCAGATGAAGAGTTGAGAGATGCTTGATTGTGATTCATTCCTTGCACCTCCTATAAAATTGAATCTATTTTACCATAAATATCCTAAATAGAACTGGTAAATCTAAAAAATGATTTATTTTCTACATAGGGTTGCCGATTGTTTTTAAGCATGCTACAATTTTCACTAATAAATACGAGAGGAATGATGGATGAACAATGGATAACTAACCTAATTTTTTACATTTGAAATTTCATAATTTCAAGTCTTAAAAACTTAGGATTAGTCTGCCCATTTTTCAACCACCCCTACAAGCTCTCTGCTTATAGGCTTCTTTATGCGGGACAATAATGCGGACTCGACTAATCCTTCCAATGAAATTGGGAGGATTTTTTATTCTCCCTGTACCGAAGGGATGATTCGATGTTAGAACTACTACAATTAAAAGAATTGAAGCTTGAATTAAATGACTACACGCTGTTTAAAGATGTAAATGTAAGTATCCAGCAAGGTGACACTATCGGTATTATTGGTAAAAACGGTGCCGGCAAATCTACTTTGCTTCGCGTACTAACTGGAGATATAAACCCGACAGGCGGAAAAATTCAGCACTTTCAGCCCAACATTTCCATTTCTATGGTCGAACAAGAAGCTCGCTCTTACTCATTTGAAGACGTGTCGGCATCAGAAGAAACGCTTTTAAGGAAATGGAACGTGCCAACCGGCAACTTTCAGCGGCTGAGCGGTGGTGAAAAGCTGAAAGCCCGCCTTGCAAGAGGTTTAGCGAACTATTCTGATCTTTTATTGTTAGATGAACCAACAAACCATCTAGATGCTGACAGCACGGCGCTTTTAATCAAACAGATAAAGAAATACCGAGGAACGATCCTTTTGGTTTCCCATGACCGCTATTTTTTAGATCAGGTCGCAACAAAAATCTGGTCTATTGAGAATCAAAAAGTTATTGCGCACAGCGGAAACTACAGCGACTATATGAAACACCGTGAACAAGTTCGTCTCACCCAACAGCGAGAATACGAAAAGCAGCAAAAAATGAAAGAGCGCATCAACAATCAAATGAATCAGCTTACCGCTTGGTCACAGTCAGGTCATGCACGATCAACAAAAGAAGAAGGTTTTAAAGAATATCACCGCGTCAAAGCCAAGCGTTTAGATTCACAGGTGAAGTCAAAACAAAAGCGTCTTGAAAAAGAGCTGGAAAAGTTTAAAACAGAAGCTCCCGCTGAGGAGTATCAGGTACAATTTTCATTTACTTCAACTCATAAGCACGGCAAGCGCTTTTTGGAAGTAAAAGACCTGGAAAAATCATTTATAGACCGTGTCTTATTTAAAGAAGCAAACTTCACGATTCAGCACGGTGAGAAAGTAGCGATTATAGGTCCTAACGGCAGCGGGAAAACGACGCTTTTACAAATGATAATGAAAAACGAAGCGCCGACAAAAGGCGAACTATGGATTTCCCCTTCTGCTCAAATTGGGTACTTAACGCAAGAAGTATTTGACCTTCCGCTTGACCAAACCCCAAAGGAGCTTTTTCATCGAGAAACATTTGAAGCTCGAGGGCATGTTCAAAACTTAATGAAGCATTTAGGCTTTGTCGCGTCACAGTGGAACGAGCCAATTGCGAACATGAGTATGGGTGAACGCGTAAAGTGTAAACTGATGAAGTACATTCTAGAAGAAAAAGACGTTCTAATTTTAGATGAACCCACCAATCACCTTGACTTACCTTCTCGAGAACAGCTTGAAAAAACGCTAGAACAGTATAGCGGAACGTTGCTGGTCGTTTCCCATGACCGCTACTTCGTTGAAAAGGTTACTACTGTACAGCTAATTATTGAAAATGAACGCATGAACAAGCAGCTACAAACATCAGGCGATAAGCCAAGCAACATCGATGATAAAGAAAAGCTTCGCTTAACCCTTGAAACCGAGCGTCAGGAAGTGCTTGGGAAGCTAAGTTTTCTCACACCCAATCATAAGGATTATACAGAATTGGATTTGAAGTTTGTGGAACTAACGAAGAGAATTAAAGAGTTACAATAAGCATTCACTACTAGATAAAAGCATGTGAAAAAACTCTTCATTATGGCAAAAAGCCTTACTTTTTAGTAAGGCTTTTCTTTTACAGAAGGCTCTGTTAAATTTAAATATTGTTTTTCAATAAGATATAGGGAAATCAAAACGAAAGAGATTTCCCCTATTTATTGAGTAAAAGCATTCATAGACTTTGAAGAATTAAGTTCCTTAATCTCCGATATAAAAAATACATTGGAAAAGACATATGAAGAATTCAGGTTCTTTTATAGGAGAATGCTCTTCAATTTCTAAATAAGTTTTAAAGAGTTCAGTTGTTTTCATTTTCCACCTTGCAACTTCCTTACCGTTATAATAAATTTTTGCCCAATCCATTAAATCTTTCTTTACTGTGAATTCGTCACCAGATGTGCATTTAATTAGAAATTCGGGAGATATTGTTTGCCAACTAATATACGATACAAGATATTCTTCCTGATTATCTAAATTAACTATTTTATATTGTGTTTTTCCCCATCTTGGCTTCTTATTTCCCTGATATTTTATTTCTCCACTTTCTGTAAATACATCGAACTGGACAAAAAAATTATGGCTTAAAAAGAAATCTGCAATTCTTGTAAACATATTATTATATGTTCGTTTAAAGCTACATACGAATTCACCACTACTATCTGTTACGCTAACCATTTTAGTTGAATTTTTAACTTTTGGTGGATTATAAGTAAAACTTTGCATTTTTCCTCCTAACAATCTCTTAATTTATATTTAATTGACTGCCTTTTTCTTATTTTAAGGAAATCTAAACATGGAATCTGGAAAGGCGTAAGCTGTCATATGTGTCAGTCATTTCAAATACAAATCATGTTAATAGAAATTCCTTAATATGCTGTTTTGTACTTTCATTACTACGACTATCCACAAATAAGAACCAAGTAAAGTAGTTATCAAGATATTTTGCAGTCACGCCTTTAAAGCGGTCTATCCATTGTTTCAAACAGGAATAGAGACCATTGACATTTTGAATATGGTATAAGCCCTTAATAACGTGTTTACCATCGTCTGATTTAATTCGGTAATGCTCTAAACCTTTTTCTTTTGCATAGGTTTTATAGGCTCTCCAAGCATCTGTGACAAGAACATTTTCGTTGGAAAGTTTAGAACCAATTAAAGTATCAACTTTCGTTTTTACAATACGCCCCATACAAGCAACTTTGGAGACGGTTGCTTTTGTTCGGTCTCTGGCAACAAGTACACAAATCTGTTCCTGGCTTATTCCTCTATACTTGGATTTACCACCACGTTTTCGAGGTTTACGGCCAGTAATCCCACGTTGTCCTTTTTGAGAGTAAAGGAAATAGGTCTCGTCAATTTCAACGATACCTTCAAAATGTTCAACATCCATTTGTTTCAAAGCGTTTAACAGTTTGTGTCTCCAATAAAAAAGTGTAACCCAAATAACCCCTACTATTTCAGCCGACTTTCGCAATGAATACCCCTTAAACATACATTCTACAAAGATAATCCATTCGTTACCTTTTCGAGAGCGGTACAAAACGGTGTTAGTTGTGTCAGTGAAGGTTTTATCACAACATTTACAACGATAGTGTTGACGACAATTGAATTTTCTAAATCGAACAACGTGTTCTGATGAACAGTGAGGACACACAAATCCTTCTTTAAAGCGAGTTTCTTTCATTTCATTGATTAAACGCCCACCAGCACTAGAGGAAGGTTCAACATAGCGTTTTACCCACTGATAGACTTGCTCTTTTTTGGTATGTGGTAATACTTTAACAAGTTGCTAAACGCTTTGCTCACCTTGATAACCAATACGAACATTTGTTCTTATATTAATTATAACCAGAATTTGGACAGGTATCAAATATCAACATTAATCATTAACAGAGCCTTACAGAAAATACACAAGCCCTGCAGCGCTTAACGCCACAATTCCTACCAAACCAAACACCATAGATACTTTTGTTTTAACAGTACGGTGTTCAACCGTTTCAGAGTGAAAGTTCGCTCTTTGCTGCTCTCCATTGACCCAAGCTCCAATCGAAATTCCAGAAATGATGATAGAGATTATACCAATTACTAGAAATAACTTCACCATATAGGATCCTCCTTATATAAACAATTCTATAATTCCTACCAATATACCAAGCACAGCTCCTGAACATAGCCCCCACCATAAAAATAAACTGATTGGGTTTCCTAGATTCATTGCCTCGTGCCAAGATGCTTTGGTACGGTTATGTAGCTGATATCGTTTCAGTTGAATAAATTGATATATGTTGAAAGCCACAGACATAACAAGTAACACAACTAGTCCAGCTAAAAGCTGATTATCCATGTTTAACACATCCATTTTTAGTATTTATTTACATATACGTTTTAAAATAAGAAAAGTTTCCTTATGTGGACATGTTGATCATATAATTATAAAAACTACCTCTTTCTACTGCCTTTTACCTCTTGTAATCTGCTATCTTTGCTCCACCTAATTTATATAAAGTTAATAGTTGCTCTGCCATAAAAGTGGGTGATTGTTGAAAGTCATGTTTTCTCCAATAGTTAATTACGCCCAGTTGAGCAGACGTTATATAACTTAAATAAATATCTTCTGCCACAATTAGAGTAATTTCAGCTGTATGAGCCATCTTCAAGCCTTTTTTTGTATACTTTTGTATAACCTCTTGAAGCCCTTCAGCAAATAAAGAAGGCCCATGTTCTCCAAGCATGACGCTGTAAAATTCTCTATGAGCATAAATGTTCTCAAACAGCCTCTCAAAAACTTCATGAAGCATTTGTAAATTAAAATCAGCTGACCTTTCTCCAGATTGATCAACTTCAATTGCATCCTCTAAATCAACCAATACTTGGTTAATACTTTGTTCTTGTAAGTGCTGCTTATCTTCATAATGTGCATAAAAAGTCGCTCGGTTAATATCTGCTCTCTCTGTAATATCACTAACCGATATTGAATGTATATTCTTTTCTTTTAACAAAGAAAGATACGCAGCCACAATGGCCTTTCTCGTTCTTAAAACCCGACGATCTACCTTTTTCAACTGGTAGCCCTCCCCTACTTTTGGATTATTTTTTCTTCTTAAGCAACACTACTTGTTTATATGTTGCCTAACATACAAATTCAGGATAATTAATGGTTGTTGTTACCAATTAAAGCTGTAAAATATAAAACAACACTTTAAATCTTAACATACAAAGTGTTGTTTATCTTTTTTAGGAGGAATTTAGTTTATGTCAAATTTACATGTACTTATCGCAGGCGGTGGAATTGGAGGACTATGCTTAGCTCAACATTTAAAAAAGGCCGGCATTAGCTTCACTATATATGAACGCGAAGATAAAGTATCGAAATCAGGCTATCGATTGCATATGAATATGGATGGTGGAGAATCTCTTCGTACAGCACTTCCCCAGAATCTTTATGACCTATATGTACAAACATCACGAAAAAAACCTCGCCGTGAACTAGCCGTTTTAATCGATGAACAGCTAAACGAGATAGGGATTCGACCTCATATTGGTGAACCAAACGATCTAGAATTCCCACATACAGCCGTTAATAGACGAACGCTATGTCAAATTTTATTAAGTGGCGTTGAGGATCATGTTCGTTTCAACTCAACAGTTACAGGTTTTAAACAAGATAAAAAAGGTGTTTCCCTATTTTTAGAAGACGGTAGCGTTGCTAGAGGTGATATTTTAGTAGCAGCAGACGGCATCAACTCTGCTATTCGTCGCCAACTGATGCCACATGTTGAGCCTGTGGATACAAAAGCAAGAGCAATCTATTCAAAATCGCCTTTGACAAAAGAAATCCGAAAGCAGTTACCTGATATTTTATTTGATGGATTTACAAGCGCAATTGACGAAAACGGAACCTATATGGCTATCGGCCCATACGAACCGAGACGCCCAGTTAGTGAGGCTGCTAGAGAGCTAGCTCCCAACGCCGACATAGAGCCCGTTGATGACTATGTCATGATTACGCTGAATGTGTCACATCAATTAAGAGTGTCAGATCAAGACATTCGTAAAGGAGAGCCTAAAGATCATCATCAGCTAATGCTTACTCTGACAGAAGGATGGCATCCAATTCTACGAGGGCTAGTGGAACGAATTGACCCTCAAACTGTATCGGTTCTACCAATTCGAACGATAGAACCGATAGAACCTTGGGAAACAAGTCGTGTCACCTTAATAGGGGATGCGATTCATGCAATGCCACCAAGCTTTGGCGCTGGTTCAAATTTGGCGTTACGAGATGCGCGCATTCTTGCTGAACAACTCATTACCGTTTATAAAGAGCAAAAAAATATTTATGTAGCTCTTGCACAGTATGAACAAAATATGCGACTTCATAACTATCCAATCTTTGAAATGTCGGCAAATGAAAAGACCGCACGAAGATTTAACAAAGTATCTCAATAAAACATACAACACTTACATGCTGCTTCTGTCATTGTCTAAAGGCAGAGCAGCTTCTCTTTTCAACACCGAAAAAAAGGAGTAGATATGATAATGGATACGTACACGTTAATTCCAGAACAAACTAAAAAAAAGCTAATTATTGTGTTAGCATTTACATTGGTTTTTTCGTCTATGAGCGCAACGATGTTTAACTTAGCTTTACCTGCTATTACAAAAGAATTATCGCTAACACCTTCTCAAGCCGCTTGGATTATTACAAGTTATATGATTATCTACGCAATTGGGTCAGTTGCTTATGGAAAATTAGCTGATCAATTTAAGCTAAAGAACCTTTTAACAGTAGGCCTTACATTTTTTACAGCTGGCTCGCTACTTGGCTTTTTATCTACAAGTTTTTCTTTCATTGTTTTAGCAAGAATACTTCAAGCAGTAGGAGCATCTGTGTTCCCTGCTTCGGCCATGTTAATTCCGGCTCGCTATTTCTCACCAGAAACAAGAGGTAAAGCGCTGGGAATCACCTCAACAGGCCTATCATTAGGCGTTGCAATAGGGCCAATTATAGCCGGTTTTATTACGTCGTCCTTAGACTGGCACTATTTATTTGCGGTATCTATTCTACCAATTGTTACAATTCCATTTTTCCGTTCTTATTTAGATGACATGAAAGGAAACTCTGCAAAGATGGATTACCTAGGGGCTAGCTTATTAGCCGGAGCAATTACGTTTCTCTTATTAGGAATTTCTATGCAAAATCTCTATTGGTTTTTATGTAGTATACTACTATTAGGACTATTTATTTGGAGAATTAAAACAGTTGAAGAACCTTTTATTCGACCCGAATTATTTAAAAATAAACGTTACTGTTTACTTTTACTTCTTTTTGCACTCAGTTCAGGTATTGGATTTTCGTTACCTTATCTAACCCCTCTACTACTAGCTGATGTGAATAACTTAAATGCATTTACGAGCGGACTATTTATGTTCCCAGGAGCAGCTATCACAGCATTGTTGGCGAAAAAAGCGGGAGAATTAGCTGATAAAAAAGGTACTGCCATTCTTGGTTATCTTTCATTATGCTTTTACTTAATCTGCTTTGTCAGCTTAAGTATCATTGTTGGACACTCTCCTTATTTCATTATGATTGCTATTATTTTTGGGTATATCGCCCAATCATTTTATCAAATGACGCTGGCCAACACAGTGTCACAAGCACTTCCTAAAGATCAAATCGGAATTGGAATGGGACTATTTATGTTAACCAATTTTGTAGCCAGCTCAATTGCTACTACGTTAATTGGAGCATCACTTAATCAAACTAACGGAACACATGGTTATACGGCTATTTATCTCATTCTAAGTCTCATCGTTGTTGGTATGATTTTCATGTATAGCGGTATACTCCGGAAGACTCCTTCTGCACGTAAAGAGTTTAGTAAGTAACCTATCTGTTTAGCCTGGTAAAGTTTATTTATGAAAGACGACTACAATACTCGCTTTTAACGTTCTGTATTAAAACCCAAAACCGCTTAGACTTTCTAGTGTCCAAGCGGTTTTGAGTGTCTATCTTTCTAATTTTAACTATTAAATTTCTTTTCTTATTTTTTGAAAAAGAGACATAATGATCCAAATAATAGTTGGAAATACAATTGCTCCCGTAACCATATAAATTAATAACCGAACTGACCCATAGTCGCCAAATAGTAGAGCAAGCACAGCTGTGACGAGTAGAAGAGCTAATGTAGCTTTCAGTAAAATAACCATTCCCGTTTTTTCTTGAACGACCCATTTCCTATTATAGGATGCGATAGCAGTCATGACCGCTGGAATAGCGATAATCGTTAATATAACGGCGATGACTGCCATAAATGAATCTAACGGACCAAAGCTAATTATCGTTCCCAACCACGCAAGCGCTGTGAGTGCTACTAATGAAATTGCGATATACCCCATGGAATTAGATAAGCTTTTATATTTTTCAACTAACGTCTCAGAGTCGCTATAAATCGCTTTTGTACCAGGCTCTGCTCGAAACAAATGAATATCTCCTTCTGAAGTTACGTGAGACCACCCGGCGGATGCAAAAACATCAAAGTATTCATCTTCTTCTCCTACTTCAAGGGATCGGTAGTCTACGCTGTAGATATAGTCTGAGCTTTCTCCTTTTTCAAGCGTGTACCCCGAAAATTTAAAACCAGTAACGTGCCATCCTTTTAAAGAAAATCGGCGTAATTTTTTCATATCCTTCTCTTCAGCAAAAGCAAGGCCACCTGACATGATGTACTTGGTTTGTTTCATTCTTCATCCTCCCCCAATCCCGTTTCAGCTAGTTCAATCAGCATTTTTCTAAGGGTTACATCTTCTTTAAGCACAGTTCTTCCTGCATCGGTAAGGAAATACGTTTTACGTCTTGAATCTGAAGCATCGTACAAGTAGATCCATTCTTTTTCTAAAAGCTTTTTAATAATGGTATACATGGAAGCGGGCCCTATTGTAATGGTGCCCTTTGATGTTTCTTCGATTAAATTCATAATAGCATAGCCATGTCTTGGCTTTGTTAAAGCTGCCATTATGTAAAACATTGAATCTGTTAACTGCTCTGTTTTTCCCAAATCCTCACCTCTTATATCACTTAAAGATATATCACATTACGATATAACTAAATAAAATATATCACAATGTGATATAACTGTCTAGATTGAATTTGGATTTTATTTCAAGATTAATGAAAGCAGAAAATAGGCCTTCCAAATACAAAAGTGCGTTCTCACAAGAGAGCGCACTTGAATTCACAGAGTATGAAATAATGTGATTGGAGGTTTATAAATTCTTTTTACTTCAGTAGGTGATTTACGCTGTAATTACGAAGTTTATTAGATATTTATGCTAAACTAACATTATAAATAATGAGGATTTTGTGAAATGATGTTCTTACGTTAACGAAGGCAGGATAATAAAATATTAGATGCATTAGGTTTAACCTCTGATTGTTTAGTAAAACTTAATGGACAATAATCTATTGAAACAGATGTTAAAAAACATATGTAGAAGAGCATCAAATCCAAATTGATGAAAAATTAACAGATGTTCTGGCGATTCTTATCGAGAAATCAAAAGAACTTAGTAATTAAGACAACACTTCTGAAGGATATATCTTTATTCGTTATAATGGTCAATGGAAAGGAAAACCTTTCACTCAAGAATTAAATATATTAGCAAAGCAAAAAAACATCACTCACGAAAATGGGAAGTTGTTTCATTCTTCAAAAACCGGGCCATTTTGTAGAATAACACTTAATAAGAAAATTAGGTATTTCTGTTAAAGTATATAGAGAATATTTTGAAGAAAGGTAATTAGACTAAGGATACTAAAAACTGTATTAATTAGATGTATAGGAAATTGAAGAATGTTATCAAGGTGACATTCCGTTTATAATATTTAGAGGTGTTATTTTGTATTATAAATACGCAACCTCTCATTTAATCTGTCTAATTTAGTATAGCCTATACTATTCAAAAAGATGTACTGTTCAAATCCGAACAGTACATCTTTTCTATGTATATAATTCTTTGAAAATTTGTCCTATCCAAATATTTTTCGGATTTTTACCAGGAGCATATTTAGGGGTAATATTCAATTGATTCATCATCAAGAGCATTCTTTTTCTCGATATTTTATTATAATTAAATTTATAATTAACGGATTCTTTAAAAAATAATGAATAAATTTGTGTTTTTTGTTTTCTCGTAAAGTAATTATTACGATGAATATGGTATTTCAATTTAGCATTAAATTCCGCCTTTGCTTCAAAACTATTTATTCTTTTATAATTATAAGAAAAACCATATATTAAATCTTTGTCTTTAATAAAGTCTTTAGTTATAGTAATCCATAATAAATTTCTTAAAGAATAATATAATTTGTAAAAATCACTATCGTTTCTGTTACTAAAATGAAATTTATTAAAAATATCTTCTATGTGTACTTTATATTTTTTTATTTTATTTTCTGCAACAGAGATAGTTAATAATTTTGGACTCATTTTGTTTGAAAATTCATATCCTAGATAACTGAATTCGAAAGTATTTCCTGCACCAATTAAACACTTCTCTAGTTTTTTATCTCTATTTAAAGTTAAATTTAATGGCTTCAAGAGGTGTTCAATGCAGTCAACAATATTTTCTACTTGATTTAAATGATTCCCATTAAATATAAGTAATATATCATCTACATATCTAGAGTAAAACAAAATTTCATCAAATGCTATTTTTAAATTATAATCAAAATCTTCTAAATATACTTCTGCTAATAATGATGAAAAGCTTACTCCCTGCGGTAGGCCTTTGACTTTTTTTGAAAAAACAACTTGTTTAATTTTTTCCATTGCAGCTTCATTTAAAATATTCGAACGAACAATTCTTTTATATAACTTATGGGTATTTATACTTTCAAAGAAGTTTTTAATATCAATTTTTATTACTGTATAACAGTATTTTTCTGGTAATTTGGAATTAAAGGTAATGTGGTTAATTAAACTATCAATAATATAGTTTCTATTTTTATTAACTTTCTGGTATCTACTTTTTATCAATTTGTGAATATCATTGTCTATTTTTTTTTGATGGATTGATCCTATATAAAAAGTTCTAGATCCTACTGTGACTTTTTTATACTGAGATATTTTCAATTTCCCACCTCGTTTTTATTTACAGTGGAGGATCATAATTAAGACAGATGAGCCCTAATTATGATCTACAAAGCTAACTAGTTCTATAGAAGCAACTGGGAGCTTTATAATGGTGACGATTATACTTTACCATCACCTCAATGTGTGTGTTACTCATCAAATCATGTATCAATAAAACCTATGTAAGCTGTGTTACTTTATCGATATTAATTTTCAAAGTGTAACCAAATGATTACTTTTTTCCCCACCTTATGTATAATAATACTACATATTACATAAAAAGGGTGGAAATAGTGAAAAAAAATCGATATATTTATAAAGAAGTTTTACCAGTTGAATTACCTTTGAATTTCTCTAATAGTTTTTTAAAACTTATTAACCATGATAATTTTAACAGTAAAACTTTAGATAAAAATTACACAATACCTTTGAATTTTAAAGTACCAAAAACTAATGGTTTGGAACAACGCACTTTATCTATTCCACACCCTATAGCACAAGTACAAATGATGGCTTATCTTAATACATATAAATTTAACATCATGAATTTTTGTTCACTTTCTCCGTTTAGTATCCGTTCTCCACAAAAATTAAATAACTTAAATTTTAATTACGATGATATTTATAAAAATAAGATAAAATTTTTTAATTCTTTATTTGATGAAAAATCATCAGATTTAAAAATAAATGAAACAGACCTTAAAATTGAGTTTACGAGTTTTTTTTCTTATAGAAAATTCAATAATATTTTACAGTTCAAGAATTCCATTTCATACCACAGAGCAAAAATTAGGTTCGATAACTATATGAATTTAGATATTAGGAACTTTTTTTCAAGTATTTATACCCATTCACTTGAATGGGCTATTACCGATAATATTAAGAAAACTAAACAAGAATTACAGGGTGATTATGATTTTTTCAGAAAGATAACCGATAAAATATGTCAAACCATTAACTATAATGAAACAAACGGTATAATTATTGGACCTGAGTTCTCTAGGATTATTTCAGAAATCTTACTAACACGGACAGATCTTCAAATAGCAAAGAAATTAAATGAAGAAGGCTTAAAATATAATAAAGATTATGTAATTTATAGGTTTATCGACGACTACACTATATTTTTCAATAATCCTAGTGAACAAAATGAACAATTAATTAAAAATACAATAATAAATGTATTATCACAATATAAACTCCAATTAAATACAGAAAAATTCATTGCAAAACACGCTCTATTAGTTAATGAAGACACCTCAATAATTGAGCTGAAAAACATCTTATCTTCATTTATTATCAATTTTAATAAAAACTTTAAATTTGACCAACTAAACAATTTAGCTAGTACTTTCATGATAAACTTCGCTAAATTAATAAGTATATATCCAAATAAAAAGGTCTCTATAACTCGTTATACATTAAAAAAATTCACAGAATTAATTCCACAAAATTTAAACAGTATTAATAGACAGCTTATATTAGATTTAGCTTTTTTCGTGTTATCATATAGCCCTGAACACTTTTCAGTACAAAATATGAATAATCTAATATTTAACTATCGAGAAGCCATTAATAAACATTTTAATATATCAAATAAATACTTAGAAGAATTCGACACTGAATATATCAATAGACTTATAAAATTTTTAAAAAGAAATAAATTTTCTTTAGACCAAATTTATGAACTCATTACTGCTGCTAAGTATTTATCAATAAAGTTACCAAATAACTTATTATGCAGTTTTATACAACAAAAAAATTCTAAAAATAATTATTTTATACTTTGTACAATAGCAAATTATATATTAGATTCAGAACATCCATATACACTATTTAAAAGTTATAAAATCATTTTTGAAAAAATTTCTAAAGAAATAGACCGTATATTAACACAACAGTCCAAAGACGATTTAAGATTTATTGACAGTAGCTATTTTTATATAATAAATGATTTTACATATTATCCTTTATTCCAAAAAAATAGATTTTCAACTCAAAAAACCAAAGATCTATTAAAAAAACTAAAAAGTGAACAAAAATACTTTTTACAAATGACAAAAGATAAACTCGCAAAAGGATTTTCTATTACTGGAAAATCTGAAATGGAGAGTTTCGTAAAACCAATTATTTCAAGAAGTTACTACCGCTGGAATATAGGCTATTCAGTTTATGCTAAAACTAATATCTTAAAATCTTTAAATTCTTATAAAAATAGTCCAAATATATTTAATTATAATTAACAATTTTTGCAACTTTGAAATGATGTTACGATGAAAAACTTGTTCAGAAACGCTGAAATCCTAGTTTAACGTGTCCTTGTAATTCCATACCAAAAATGAGCTCAATTTTGGCATAAAAAAAGAAGATTACATATTAGTCATATAAAATATGTAATCTTCTTTAATTTATCTATCTTTTTTAAACTTAGGTCTTGATAAGCTTTATACTCTAACCCTTTTTGGTTTACTCTTTTAAGATTATTAGAAATTGTAAATTTATTGGCTTTTACCTTTCAGCGCTTTCACTACTTCTTTTGTTGCTTCTGCAATAAGCTTGTCGTCATACGAAGCATCTTTTTCATTACGACTTGAAAGCACTGCAAGAACAATAGGATCACCTTTCTTTGGCCAAATAACGGCAATGTCATTACGCGTTCCATATAATCCTGCCCCTGTTTTGTCCGCTACTTCCCAATTCTTTGGTACTCCTGAACGAATTAATGCATCTCCTGTAGTATTTCGCTTCATCCAGTCAATTAAAAGCTCACGTTTTTCAACAGGAAGTGCATCTCCTAAAGTAAAAGCTTGAAGACTCGTAGCTAGCGCTTTCGCCGTACTCGTATCAGCGATTTCGCCTGGCGGTACATCATTAAGCTCCGGCTCAATTCGCACGGGATTTGTCACGTCATCTCCTAGTTCTCTAAGAGCTTTTTTAAATCCTATCGGTCCACCTATCTCTTCAAGAATAAGGTTTCCTGCTGTATTATCACTATAGCGAAGCGATGCATCAGATAGCTCTTTCAGCGTCATTCCTGCATCAACATATTTTTCTGTAATGGGGTTATAGTTCACTAAATCATCTCGCGTATATGTAATTCGTTTATCAAGGTCTTTAATATCTTTTTGCTGTAGCAATACTCCCACAGCTAAAGCTTTGTGAGTTGAAGCATATCCAAATCGTTCATCAGGACGATATGAAATTACTTTGTTCGTACCTGTATCAAGCGCATAGACACCAAGCTTAGCGTCGTATGTATCCTCAAGCTTAGCAAGCTTTCTTTCAATTGTAGTCTCGTGTTTCATTTCAGCTGATGAGATATTTGCTCCAGAAAAGCCAATAAGCGATACGCATGAAAAAATTAAAACGGGTGGGACTGCTTTAAATTTCAAACGATTAGAAATCCACTTCTTTAGCATCATAATCATTCAACCTTTCCCTAATTAGTCATTTTACTGATAGCTTTATGGTACCATTTCTTAGGAGTAGTCGATGTGAGATATGTATGATACTCACATGATATAAATCTGAATATTCTTTCTATTAATGGTGCTAATCCATAAAAAAACTCTTTCTTTTAATAGAAAGAGCTCTATTAATTTATAAGCTTGTACTTCTTCACTCTGCACAATGAAGGTAAAAGTGATCAAGAGTGTCCAGTATCTTCTTTTTACCTGCTAGCTGTTCAATCATTCCGTACAGATTTAGAACACTTCTAATCGTTAGCTTCTTTTTCACTACGACTTTTACTGGTTTAGACGTTTGGAGATTTGAATTCATGACATCTCTCCTTATCGAAATGTTATATTTTACTATTTTAGCATAAATAGTAAAAAAAAGGAGCTACTCCTTACGAGTAGCTCCTTCTCTTTACATCTTTTTCAACTCATTGGCTAAAAACTCAACGTCTGTGCCGACAACTATTTGAAGGTCTTGGCCACTTAGCTTTAGTACACCTTTCGCTCCCAACCTTTTTAGCTCAACTTCATTTATGATACTCGTATCTTTGACTTTTAAACGAAGGCGCGTCACACAATTATCCACTTCAAGCAAGTTTCCTCTTCCGCCAAGTGCTTCTGCGTAAGCTTTCGCAAGGTCACCGTAACTACCTGTTAACGCTCCGCTTTCTTCAAATTCCCCTTCTACTTCATCTTCACGCCCCGGTGTTTTTAGATCAAGCTTAATAATTAAATAGTAGAAAATCATAAAATACAGCAACGCATAAATGAGACCAACACCGGCTAAAAGCAGCGGCTTCTGTGCAATCCCAAAGTTTAAGAAGTAGTCAATGGCCCCCGCTGAAAACCCAAAGCCGTGATGAATATCAAGCAGGTACGTAATCGACATAGCAGAACCGGTTAAAATAGCGTGAATCACGTATAGCACCGGTGATAAAAACATAAATAAAAACTCAATTGGCTCCGTAATCCCTGTTAAGAACGAGGTAAGTGCTAAACCTACAAATACGCCCATCATTGCTTTTCGACGCTCTTTTTTCGCAGCTGCAACCATCGCAAACGCAGCCGCTGGAAGACCAAACATCATGATAGGGAAAAAGCCCGTCATAAACATTCCCGCAGAAGGATCTTTTGCCAAGAAGCGCCAGAGGTCTCCTTTTATAACTTCACCCGCAGCGTTTGTAAATTCTCCAAACTCAAACCAAACGAGCGTATTTAAAATATGATGCAATCCAAGCGGAATGAGCATGCGGTTTAAAAACCCAAATACTCCTACTCCCGCTGCACCAGCTCCAATAATCCACTCACCAATATTATCAATAAAGTGCTGAACAAAAATCCAAACATATCCAAACACAAAAGCCAACACAAGCATTACAAGTGATGTAACGATTGGTACAAAGCGCTTTCCGCCAAAGAAGCCAAGCCAGTCTGGTAATTTAATAGTATGATAGCGGTTATACAGAAGACCGGCAATGACCCCAGCGACAATTCCTCCTAGAACACCCATATTAATCTCTTCATTAATAGCTGCTGCTCCTTCTGTCAAAACAAAGTACCCGACAGCACCTGCTAACGCAGCGGCTCCGCTGCCATCTTTTGAAAACCCAATTGCAACTCCTATCGCAAACAATAAAGCCAAATGCCCGAAAACAGCGTCACCCGCTGCCGATATAAACGGTATACCTAAGAAATCATCTTGACCTAGCCGGAGCAAAAGCGCAGCAGCAGGCATAATTGCAATCGGAAGCATCAACGATTTACCGATTTTTTGAAGAAAACCTAACATAACAAACACCTCTCTTTTTTAGGATATACTACATAGTTATGTAAGCGTTTTCTCTATTAGCCCATGCTGTATGCCTAGACAAGTTGTTTTTTTGCCAAATACATGAAACCTTTCAATTCTCTCTTCGTATAGTCTAGTATAAAGCTCTAAAAAAGGAGGAATTCTTATCGAAGAAGCGATTGTTCCTTTTATCATTTTGATTCCTTTTCTTATTCTCGCATTTGTTCTTTCAAAAGGAAAAGGCGGTTTTTTGATCGCCGGCTATAATACCTTACCCGCTGAGAAAAAAGCGGAATACGATGAGGTGGCTCTATGTAAATTTATGGGCAAGATCATGTATGCCATTTCGTTTGGAATATTGTTGCTGGGATTAAGCGACGTGCTAGCAAATCAGCTGCTGTTCATTATCGGCATGATAGTGTTTGTTGTATCAATTGCGTTTGCACTTATTTATTTAAATACAGGCGATCGGTTTAAGAAAAGAACGACATAAGAAAACCGCTCAGATCTCTAGTCTGAGCGGGCTTTTGTGACTTCTTACTTGTCTTACTAATAAAACGGTGCGAATTTACTTTTAAATTGCCTTGTTTTAGTTTCCATAAATATTTCCTGTTGTTGACGTCAAAACCCCATTTTGAGCATTGAGTTTGTACTGAAAGCCATTACTACTTGACCAGTTAGAAAAAGAGAAGGTATCACCTGTTTTTAACTTCGTCATTTCAATATCTTTCATTGTTAATGGTGAACTTAAACTGCTTGTTGGTGCACTTGTCGTACGTCCAACATAAACGGCCGCATTTGTACTACCAGGCTGAGAAACAACTTTTGCTGAGCCATCTGCTTCCAGTAATAAAGCTGTTTGTTCATTAACAGCAATTCCTTTTGCTTGGGTTGTCCAACCATCCATTATATTACGGGCCATAAAGCCAACAAATCTCCCCATACGATCACGCTGTTCAAAGTGTGAATCTGTGATAGTGCTTGTTAAATAAGGGTTACTTAAAAAATTACGCGTAAATGTCATGTACCGATTACCTGGATTACTTAACGCTTCATCTGAGTATACCGAACCGTTTGCAGCATCGTAGACAAACTGCCCTTGAATGGCAAGTCCAGCACTCGTACCGCCTATTGGAACCTTATTAATAGAAATTAAATTGTTGAGTGTGTCTTCAAGCGGCGTATCCTTTATGTAGTTTACATATAAAGACTGGTCGCCACCAGCGAAGAAAACAGCTTCTGCTTTTGATACCTTATCAAGTACAAATGAGTCAGAAGCAGCATTACGGTTATTTAATACAATGGTTTCAACTGAGTTTAGGCCAGCACCGTTTTGTGCTGCTAAATCGTATAAATATTGATTGTATCCATCACTACCAGAAGTTCTTAAGACCACAAAATCTCCACCGTTGGCTTTCTTTGCCATCCACAGCATTGCTTCATCTACATCTGTTGATCCTCCCATTAAATTAACTCCGTACGTGGTTGATTTTGTAACATTTGCTGTATCTCCATAACTATAATACGTATAATTTTTTCCCGCCGCTTCAACAGGTGCATGTCCAGCTAGTAACCCTATAGAAAGACCAACAGTTGTAACCATCTTTACTAATTTTTTCATTTCTTTTACACTCCCCACATTTTTAATATTTAAGAACGTCGATTTGCGCTCATTAATAAATAATGCAAATATTATGCCAATTCAAAAAATAACAAATAATTAGCTTTTTCGTTTTTTGGTGGATTTCTTTTGGGTTTCTTTGGTTGTTTTAGGTTCATTAACAAAGTCCGTTAAGTTAAATTCTTTCTGTTTGGCAAAGCGAGGTTCTTTTTTACAGAGATTAGAAGATGTTTTACATGCATCCATGCTAAGTACCGCTTTTTTGTGTCAACAATCAGTTAGAAAAGAAAAAACCCGGCTCCAAAGGGCAGCGGGTTTTCATTTCGTTTAACTATGCGTATGTTTCTTTTAAACTTCTTATCAACTCCTCCTCGTTACTGTTTTCAGTAAGATGAATAATAGTCTTTGATTGATCTTTCTTCCTATAGTTATTCATGAGATTTAAAATAACCGGTTTAACATGTTGTTCAAATGTACATATTTTATCTGTTGCTCGATCTACTATCTTTCGTTTTATGTCATTGGTTAAGCTCCCGTTTAGTAAACGGCTATGCATCCTCTCCATACAAACAGACAGAGGAACGTCCAAAAAAATAATTATATTTGATTCTTGAAATCGTCTCTCATAAACAGCTCGAGGGCACCATCCCTCTATAATCCAACTGTCTTTTCCCATTAACTTACCTAGTTCTCGAGAAAAATGTCTGATTTGTTGTCGCGTTGGAAAAGGTGTTGTTCTTAAAGTCTTTAACTCTTCGTCAATACTATAGAATGGAATATTTAGCTTCTTACTAAGGTTTTTACTCAGCGTCGTTTTTCCAGCACATGCATTTCCAAGGATAGAAATTTTATAAATGCTAAGCACCTCCTTAGTAATACATATTGCTTTAACCCTGTACAAATTATCTCTTTTTACAAGTTAATTCTATATGGCGATATGATTTTGTATGTTTGGGAGATTAACTCCCTATGAACACTCCACCACTCCGCTTACATGCTCTAAAGCATTTGGACGCAGCGGTTAATCGTTAAAATTCTCTCCTTTTTGCTTTCGCATCTCCTTTTCAACTTTCTTTAATGCCTTTTTCGAACCACGCTCAAAGTCGTGCTGCATCTTTCGCTCTTGATGCGAAACAAAAAGTGAGTTTAGGTCGTAACCAGGTGGATACAATTCGCTTGCTGGCAATTCGAGCTCAATGCGTTTAGTGTTTATTTCTTTAAACGCTCCATTATAGAACACGGTCACGTTATTGTAGCTATCTCTTTTTTTATAAATAAGAGCAGATTCTTTCTCATCTAACAGCGTTACTTTATCACCTATTTCATAGTCATACAGCTTTTCTTGCTGTTGTTCCACTACTTTTGGCTTTCGTTTCTTGTTTTCATCGACAAGCGTGAAGTTGTATTCTTTATGTGCCATGTACGCTTTTGCTCGCTCAATAACCGCGTCACTCACATTCATTTTTTTCGAAATCCAAAGCGCATTGCTTTCACCTGACGCTCCAATGACTAGCTGATAAAGTGGCTCTAACGTTTCGCTGTTAAACTTCATGGCCGCGTTCATAAAGTCAGGATGCATTTCAGAGAATCGCTTAATCTCTCCGTAGTGCGTCGTTGCAACGGTCATGCATCCTTTATGGTAAAACTCTTCAATGATTGAAATGGCAAGAGCTGCACCTTCGTTTGGTTCTGTACCGCTCCCAATTTCATCAAATAAAAGCAGCGTCCGGTGATTTGCACTTGCTAAAATGTCCGCCATGTTTTTCATATGAGATGAAAATGTACTTAGCGCGTTTTCAATACTTTGGTGGTCACCGATATCGACAAAAATTCGTTCAAATAAAGAAACTTCTGTTCCTTCTCCCACCGCAATATGAAATCCTGACATCGCAGCAAGCGTAAGCAGTCCAATCGTTTTTAATACAACGGTCTTCCCACCGGCGTTTGGTCCTGTAATAATGAGCCCTCGATATTCTTCACCTATTGTAAAGTTCAAAGGTACAACATTTCCTTTTAAAAGCGGATGTTTTCCATCTACTATGCTGATATAACCATGATCATTTAATCCAGGCTCAATCCCGCTGATGCTGCGGCTATACTTTCCTTTGGCGAATACCATGTCATACTGCGCAATAAGCTCAACGTTGATTTTAATGGCAGGAAGCTGTTCCATTACCAGGCCTGAGAGCGTCGCAAGCACTTGGTACTCTTCTACAGATTCCTCTACCTTTAACGTCGCAAGCTCGTTGTTTAATTTTGCAACGACGGTTGGCTCCATAAACACCGTTGTTCCTTTTGATGAGACTTCAATAATTGTTCCCTGCACGTGCTTTTTATAAGAAGCTTTTATAGGAATTGTGTAGCGATCATCTTTTTTACTCACAAAAAATTCTTGGATATAGTCTTTGTTCGCACCGCTTCGCAAAAATTTCGCTAAGCGTTCTTGAATGGTTGCTTCTGTTGATTCAATATGGCGACGAATGCGCTTTAACTCTTTACTCGCTTCTGAATCCACTCGATTGCCTTTAATCGCTGCGTTAATTTCTTCTTCAATAGTCCGAAACTCCGTCATGGACTTCCCATACGACGACAGCATCGGGGCAAAGAATTCTTTTTCAAGCATAAACGTCTTCACTCGGCGACACCCTCGTAAAAAGTCAGACACCTCAAGTAAATCACTCGCTTCTAAAAGCATGCCTTTTTCAGCTTTTGTCATAATATGCTTAATTGCTGAGATTCCCATTAAAGGTACGTGGCTTTCTGCATCTAATAATCTTCTTGCTTCTGTCGTTTCGCGCAGGCGCGTTTTGACAACGTTAAGAGATGCGCTTGGCTGTAAGCGATTAAGCAAATCCTTTCCTAAATCGCTAACGCAATAAGATTTCACAAGTTCCTTTAACTCACGATATTGCAATGTTTCAAATGTCATTTCATTCATCTTTTTTACTCCTCACTATGATGGTGTTCATAATGAAGATACCTACTCAATGAGAAGCCAATGAGCAACATATAATACTAAAAACAAACAAAAAAGCTGCAGAATCAGTTAGATCCCACAGCTTTCGCACGTATACAAGGCATAAATGTATCACCAAACAAACGCAATTGCTTGCGGTGGATACGCTTTGTATGGGGTGTAGGTATCTTCATAGGCGTCTAAATGAATTCAACACAAACTAAAGGTTACACATTTTTCTTTTAAAAACGCACCTTCGTCTAGTGTATTCATTTAGCTAAATTAATCCTATTTCGATACTACCCCGCTCATAAAAGCACCTCGTCTAGTTTTGACTTCGTCTCATTGACGTTTTCATTGTTGCTATTATCATATTATATTTGTCTTTTCATGTAAATAGGCAGCTGCCCTTTTTTATCCATGATATGATGGGGTAAATGAAAAAAGGAACTGATACCATGCCCAAAACAATCGCTTGCTTACATGCACACCACTCAAACATCGAAGTCATTGAAAAAATGCTTAGCTCCCATCAAGCTGAACTCATTCATTTCGTCGAACCCGGATTCGACCGACAAAAAGCTGATGCTCACTTTAAACCAGAATTTATTCAAAGTAAGCTCGCCAATACAATGAGATGGATTTCTTCTTGTCACGTGGATGCTATTTTAGTCACATGCACCTTTTTCACAGCCCACCTACCGCTAATGGATTTCTCAGTTCCCATTATTAAAATTGACGAACTATTATTTTCACAGCTAAAAGCTGAAAAAAAGCCTGTTATTCTTGCCTTTACTAATCCTCAAACAGTTGACGGTACCATGCAAGCATTAGCTAAATTTGACTCTTCTATAGAAGCTAAGTCTCATCTACTTCCTAATACTTTTCATCTGATTATGAACGGGAAAAAACGAGAGTATCTAGATGCTGTGTCTCAAGGTTTAGCGGCGCTAACAAAAGCGTATCCAGACCACGTAATTTATGCTGCGCAGCTGTCGATGGCGGATGCTGCGGTGGTTGCGAGAGAAATTGACGGGGTTGAGGTTGGGCATTATGGGGAATTGGTTGGGAAAGGGTTAACAGAATAATTCAAATTAGCTTGAGTTGAGTTAATTTCCTTTTCTCTTCCATATTATATAATTAAAAAATTAATACTATTGGTTCTTTCCTATTGATCTTTCTAGCAATTTTTATTATAATAGAAGTTAAGTTTTATTCTAAACCGAAAGGATGTTCTTATTTGGTAATGAAAGATATTAAAGTAGCTGAACTGTTTGCCGGTGTTGGCGGATTTCGTTTAGGCTTAGAAAACGCAGGAGGTTTTGATGTTAGTTGGATGAATCAATGGGAGCCATCCACTAAAAGTCAGCATGCGTTTAACTGCTATATAGAAAACTTTGGAGATGACTCATCTCATGTAAATGAGGACATCGCGCAAGTATGGAAAGACATCACAGATCACGATTTACTAGTTGGTGGTTTCCCTTGTCAAGACTATTCGGTTGCACGTTCCTTATCTGGTGAAAAAGGTATTCAAGGTAAAAAAGGGGTTTTGTTCTGGGAAATCATGAACATCATCCAATATAAAAAGCCAAAATACGTTCTTTTAGAAAATGTAGATAGATTGTTAAAATCACCCTCTAAACAACGTGGAAGAGACTTCTCTATAATGCTAACAGCATTTCGTGATGCTGGCTATTACGTTGAGTGGCGTGTAATTAATGCAGCTGATTATGGTTTTGCTCAGCGTAGACGCAGAGTTTTTATCTTTGCTTACACAGTTGAAACTGAATTTGCTACACAGCAAGCTAAATTAGATGAAAAAGATATTCTTCATAAAAAGGGGTTCTTTGCTCCTTCATTTAAAGTTGAGAAAGAACCTTCACTAAAACATAAAGATAAATTTGTTACGTTACCACGTGATATCGTCGATGTCTCGGATGAGTTTAGCGAAAATTATCGAAATGCAGGTATTATGCGTGATGGTAAAGTTTATACAGCTGAACTAATTCCTCTGACAAAATCGTCAAAAACTTTGGGTGAAGTAGTTGAAGAAATTTATCAAGAACTTGGTCCAGTAGATGAGAGATTTTACCTTGATGAATCGAAGATTAATAAAAAAGGACGCACTGAACTAGAAGAATTAAAATACCTTAAAGGTCCGAAAAAAATTGAGAGAATTGCACAAACAGGCCATAAATATACTTATTCAGAAGGTGGAATGTCCTTTCCAGACCCCCTTACGCTGCCAGGAAGAACAATGCTAACTAGTGAAGGTACTTCTAACCGCAGTTCACACGTTATTCAAGATCCTTATACTAAACGCCTTCGTTATTTATCGCCAGAAGAGTGCGAACGATTAAATGACTTTCCTGCAAAGTGGACTGAAACAGGGATGCCTTTAAGAACTCGATATTTTTGTATGGGAAATGCTTTAGTTGTAGGACTAGTAGCATTAATGGGTGAAAGAATTAAAGAGGTTTACAATCTAGATATGGAAAAATTTCACGAACAAGGTTTTGAACAACCAACAATGTTATAAGAAAAAGGCTTCTACGGGTAATGTAGAAGCCTTTTTCTTATATTATTCACCAATTCTAGCAATATATACCTTGATATATTATAATTACACTATATCCTTTAATTGTAAAAACATAAATAATATAAGGAGTTAAGTAATGGAATATCTAACAACTGATGAAGTAATGTTGAAAGCAAAAGAAGCTGAAGGAAAAACATTTAAAGAGATAGACTCTTATAATCGACTCTCTAACAAAAATTCTAAGGGGAGCTTTGGTCAAGTTATTGAAGAGAGCCTATTTGGCTATAAGATTAATTCCGATGCTCGACCAGACTTTGAACATTTAAACTTAGAACTTAAAGTGACCCCTTTTAAGAAAAACAAAAATAAAACATTCTCTGCAAAAGAAAGATTGGTACTTAATATTATTAATTACTTGGAAGAAGTTAAGTACACGTTTGAAACATCAAGCTTTTGGAAAAAAAATCAAAACCTTTTACTAATGTTTTACGAATGGATTCCAGGTATAGAACGCGAAGATTTAAAGGTGTTTAAAAGTATTTTATTTACTTTTCCAGAAGCGGATTTAGAAATTATTAAACAAGATTGGCACACGATAGTTAATAAAGTTAAGGCAGGAAAAGCTCATGAACTATCTGAAGGAGATACAAATTATCTCGGTGCTTGCTCTAAAGGAGCTAATAAAAATTCTTTGCGGGAACAACCTAACTCTTCTCTACGTGCTATGCAACGAGCTTTTTCTTTAAAACAATCTTATATGACTGCTCTAGTAAGAAAATATTTACATAACGATCAATTAGTTAGTTTTACCTCGGCTAACGAGTTAAAAAAGAAATCATTAGAAGAAATTTTAGCTGATAGGTTTGCACCATACAAGGGACTAACACCCAAGGAAATAGCTGCACGTTTGAATGTTAATTGTAATCCTCGAGCTAAAAGTTTTATCCCTCAAGTCATTAGTGCATTACTGGGTATTAAAGGAACAAAATTAGATGGAGTTGAAGAGTTCTCAAAAGCAAATATTCAGTTTAAAACAGTTAGACTAAAACCTACTGGCGTTCCTAAAGAAAGTATGTCTTTTAAAAATATAGACTTCAATGCTTGGGCTACAGAAAGTTGGGAGGAAAGTGAGCTTCGACAGACTTTCTACGATACGAAGTTTTTATTCGTTGTATTTCAATATAAAGAAACTGAAAAAGATAATCCAAACCGTGAAGCATACTTTAAAGGTATTAAACTTTGGAATATGCCTGTTAATACAATTGAAACTAAGATGAAACAGTTATGGCAAGAAGTAAATACCATTCTTCAAAACGGTGTTGTTATTCAAGAAAAGCCTTACGGTAAATCATCTAGAATACATAATAACTTCCCTAAAAAAGACTTTAACGGTGTAAGCCATATTCGCCCTAAAGCTCAAAATGGCAATGATAAAGTAACATTACCGGACGGTCAAAAAATTACAAAACAATGCTATTGGTTAAATGATACTTATATTGCTTCTCTGCTTAAAGATTTATATTAAAAAAGTAGCGGCTCATACACCGCTACTTTTTATTAATTCAACCTACTGTTTAAACTACTTATATTAATTACTACAGGCTGCGCTTGTTTTAACGTGCCATCCGGTTGTAACATAGGACCGGATACAACACACTGCCCCTTTTTTAAGGTGGCTAGTTTCTTTTCCCACTCTTTGCGAACTGCACTATCTTGAGAAAGATTTGATGCAATTGCACTAATTTCGTTTTCTGGTGGCATAAAATAGATTTTTTGACTTGCATTTTGCAACCTTGAAATTTCGTCTGTACTAAATTGACCTCTTAGAGATTGGGTAGCATACCATCCAGACCAACCAAACTTTCGCCCTTCTGTTAATATTTTAGCACTTGGCGAATATTCACGATGATCTAAATTTTGAGCTTCGTCTAAAATAACAGGTAATGGTCTACTTTTATCGCCATGATTTAGTTGATGATTCCACATATCCCATAGAATAAATTCTGTAATCATCATTTGTACCTCTCTGTTATAACCTGTTAATTGAACAATAAATACCTTCCCTTTATCACCTAATAGCTCACTCCAATTATAAGTTTCCTTACTATTAAAAGGATTTTTGTCAATTAAAGGTTTAATTTGAGAGCGTGCAGTTTTAGCAGGACCTGACCCGTCTTCTTCTAGTTCCGTTATTAATCGTTCTAGGTTCATCTCGTCTTGGTACTTATCTAAACCACTTAATACAGCTTCATAAATGGCATTTTGTTGCTGAATTCCTAAGTCTCTATAAATAGATGAAAATACCGCTTTAATTCTTTCTGCTATATCTGTATTATCTTCATCAATATAAAGATCTTCATCTAACTCTTTTTGATTACGCTTAAAAGGATTAATTGGAAAGCCGTCTCTAACTACGAAGAACTGCTTTAGTTTGTCCCCTAACTTTTCTTTAAACTCTGGTTCAAGCTTAGAGTTTTTGAATCCATCTGTGTAATCAAAAATGATATTAGAAATACCACTCTGAGCGAGCTCTAGCAATAAACACTGTATAAAATAACTTTTTCCTTGTCCAGATTTCCCTGAAATTAAAATATGACGGTTAGCTAATTCAGTGTGGCCGTATTCCCAATAAACATCTTTAGTCGAACCTTCAACAGTTCCTAGCAAAACTCGAATATCTTTTAACTCTTTTTGTACATTTACAGCCGGTGTTAAATCTTCTACTTGATTATTATTAGTTTCTGTAACACTATTAATCGTTTCCATTTTCGCCTCAGTATCTATATCCTCTATTACAGAAACAGCTCTTTTATTATCAGCTATTGTTGATTCATTCTTTTCTGCTACAATTATGTGTGGTTTAACATTACTAGAGTATTCAAAGTTAACAACAGATTTAGAAGCCTTATAATTATAAGCTAGTAAATTCTCCACTCTAATGTCTGTTTTTCCATTTATAATATTTTCTTTTAATATTTGAATCTCTGTCATTACTCCTTGGTAACCATCTTCTTCAGTGAGATCAACAAGTAAAATATCTTCTTCAAGCTTAACAGATCTCCATGTTTGCTCTTTTTTAAATGACAATACAGCACCTTTACCAATCCAATGGTTAATTTCATTGCTAAATTCATATTTATCATTTAAAAGTCTTTCTTTTAACTCTTCTACTTTTTCATAGTTTTTCTCTGGCCAAATCTTGCTTGAAATAAATTTTTGAGCATTTGCAATTAATAATTGCACAAAGAAGTTTCTAAAAAACTTGTTTTTAAATAGAAATTCACCATCTTCATCTACTTTTGAAAGCTGCGTACTAAAGAGTTTATGTGTTTTATTGATTTGTTCTTTAGCTTTAGCAATAGTTGAATCTTGATTATAACCAATCTTTACTTCAACTGGATAATAGTGAACATATATTTCATTATTATCAGTTTCTATTCCAATTAACAATAAGTCATCACTATGCATTCCTTTAACATTTAAGTTTTTAGCAGAAAAGACACCTTCACTTTTGGTTAGTTTAACAACCCCTGCTATTCGCAATATTTCTTCTAGAGAGATTGGAATCCAAAGGATTTTTTCGTGATCGAGTGTACTAATTATATACTTGATAGCTGATATAATACTTAACTTTTCTCGAGAAAATTGACCTTTACTTCCAATGATTCGAAGTAGCCATTCTCCATTTAAGCTGTTAAAACTATGAATAGCTGTCTCAATTTGTTTATCATTAATAGAAAGCTCTTTTCCTGCTAAGTACTGTTCAATAATCAATTTATATTGAGATGACTTATCTGTAACAGTTATAGCATCATATTGTGTAGAAGATGAATATTGATCACTATAATGAATGACTAATAAATTTCTTGATGCAGTTTGAAAGAAATTTAAATCAACGTTTGGCTCGATAAATGTTACCCAATAAGAAGCATCATAAAGCTTCTCAAGTATTTGTTCGTCATAATTAGCCGTTCTTGTGACAATCGTTTCATTCTTTCGGTAAGGATTCGTTCCCCCACTTTCTAAATTACTAGCTAATTCATTTAAATATTTTGATACTTGCATTAAGGAATTTTGGTTATCTTTTTTACCCTTTAAACCAAACCCTGTACGGTAATCATTAGTGGTTTTAAGAAATGATAAAGAAGATAATAAGCCATCCAATGAAGTTCCTGATTCAATTTCCTCCATCGCATTCCGAGCTGGAAGATCATTGGATTTCATTTTATAAAATGAAATGTGTGCATACCCATACTCTGAATGCTTTAATGGACGATAATACAAAATATTTTCACGTATAAAACGTAACACATCAGATGCATCCAGCTTTTTTGTTGCTAAAGAAATACCAAATACTTCTTCAAACTCCTCAACCGTTTCTAAATCAGAGAATCTCTCAAACGAGCTTATGATGTTACGCTCCATATATAATGCAACCTCAATTGGTACAATATCAGCAGGGCCTCTTTTATCAAGCTGCTTCTTAATAAAGTTAATTAAACCTTTTACCACTTCTTCATCATTGTTAACGTTAATTACATTAATTTGAATTGGTGACTTCGATTGCTTGATAAATAGATATTGAAAGTGTTCAATAAACTGAGTAAGCTTTTCTTCTATGACATTTGATAAAAATGCATTAGATTCACCAATTGTTACTTGATTATACGGTTCATAAATAATCCATTCAGGTGCATCTTTTTGTGTAATCGGTCGATACAGCTCTGAGCCTTCACCATAGATATAAGGTAAAAGATTATTAGGGTGTAGTCTGTCTAATATATGCATATCTACTTGCTGATTTTTCAGTTCGTCTTGGATTTGAAGTTGATATGCAACATTTAGTGGGTGCAATGGTGTAAACAAAATTTTATTTTGTTCATAAATACTTCCTAGCTTAAAAATACTTTTTTGCTCTTCTGCTAAAATAGTATTTTCGGGTATTTCAGCAACTGCACTAATAAATGCTCTTACGTACTCAACTGATAGTGAATGCAGTGTAGAATCCATATGTGATAAACTTGGAAGCTGTTTCTTAGACTTATAGTAACTAAGCAAATTTTCGTATGCTGTTAGAACTTCTTGCTGAAGTTTTAAATTTTGCTTTTCTAACCCAGTAACTTCTCTCTTAGCATAAAGACAACCTTTTTCTATCCATGCAATCTCATCTAGTAGAAAGTCCTTAAAATCTTCGCGCGCTGAGAATTCTCGAGTACTTTGCTTTAACTTGTTTGTTTCTGAATTATATTCAAAAGATGCTTGATGTTCTCTTTTTAATTTCCATACTCTGTTACCTGTAATTGGCGTTACTCTCATGCCTTCTTCTTTTACAATGATTCGAAGATTTATTGTAGGAGTATGAATAGAAAATTTAAGCGTATCATCCTCCCAAGCTAAAGAACTAGATGAAATCTTAAAGGTATTCGTTTTAGGCTGAATATGCTCATTTTCTTCTTCAACAAATATTTCTTCTATCTCATCGCTTTCATTACCGAAAATAATATCTTCGTCTTTTTTATTTAGAATTAATGCTTGAGATCGGACGTTCACTTCATAGATTGTTTGAATAGAATGCAGAAAACTTGGCTCACAATCTACGATAGTAATATTGAATTCATACTTTGATCTAGATTCATTATTGTGTGTATATACTATTTGATAAAAATCAGTCAAATTCTCTTCAGAAGGTAGTGCAACCATTAGTTTCTTTCCTGATACACTACAGAATTTTTCTGATTTTTTATGTATATATTCTTTTTTTAATCTATCACTAAATTCAAATGTTAAATTTACTTGGCTTTCTCTTTTAGGGTTGAAAATAATGATATGTCGCTTTCTCTCTCCTGCTTTTGTTTCCTTATGGGGCTTTTCCCAATATGTTAAGTGCTCTTTAGTTTGCTTTTTAGAAGACTCTATGTACATTAAAGATGTTCGTACTTTAATTTCATCGTTCCACGACTTCACTTTTCCGTACTCTTCTTCTTGCCAATTATCTTTCTTTAAAGCCTGTACACCTTTTTCAGAAAAATTTCTTTCTAATTGGCTATCTAAATTTTCATATTCATGAATATGTTGTACTTTTTCAAATAAGCCATAATTTTCTTCAAGTCTTTTTTTTATTTGACTTGGTGTATATTGATCTAATGTTGCATCATAAAATAGTCCCAAACGAGCGTATTCATCAACTTGAATATGACCTTCATTTAGAAACCCAAGAACTTCTTCATAATCCCATAAAGATGAATGAACAAAAGCTTCATCTAACTTTTTTGATAGATGAAAGCTTAACACTTCTTTATCTACTTTTTTTAATTCGTTAGATGATTCTATTCTTTCTTTTAAAGTCATTAAAATCGTTTTTACATTAAACGGCATTCCTTCTTTTTGTAAATCACTACTGCCGCCCCGAATACTATCTAAAGTTTCATGACAAATACTTAATAAAGCTGTATTAGCCCAAACACCTTTTTGTTCTCCTACCTGATTTCTAAGAGTTACAAGAAAATCGGGAGTAACCTTCTCCGTAGTAGCTGCTACTACAACATTCATTCCATCTGAAAGCTTAATTGAAAAAGTATTATAGAGGGAACCTTGCTCATGTTTATATTGAAATTGCTGAGCGAAGTCACTTTCACTTAATATTTTATAAAATTCTTGAACTTGGTTCGTATTATCAAATTGTAAGTAAAAACGATCTCCTCGTTTAAAAGGCGTATTCCTTAAGTATTGAATTAATTCATCTGAAAGATATTTATAAAATTGGTTTAACATATTGTGCATCACCGCTATCACTTTTTTTATCTAATAAATTAAGTTTATCTAGTAGTTTGACTGCCTCTTCTTTTGAGTATCGGTCAAAGTACATACCTCTATTTTCTAAATCAATAAATAATTGATTTAAAGACTTTCTTTCATTTTTCAAACAAACAGCCGTTAATAATAAGAACAAGTCTTGCGAAACATTTAGCATATAGCCTAAAGAGCCTCGTGTTTTCAAAAAGAATTTTTTCCCAATCTCTTCAATCGATAATGAATAGCGATTTCTAGGCCCTTGCATACTTGGCTTTTGGTATGCTTCTTCAATACTAGAATACAGTAAATCAACCAATGAAGAATAAGTACCTTCACTACATATTTCTATCTCTGGTAGGGAAGAGTGAACTCGATATTCTATAATCCACTGTTTTAACAATTCTAGAAAACTCTGACTCTCTTCTTCTGATAACGCCTCATGCTTATCTAATAGTTCTGGGTACACTGTAGAATCTTCCAGCCCCATGAGCGTGTTTAAATGTTCTAATGTATTGACGTGAATCAATAGATTACGGGCAGCGTCCTTGACTAACTGATAACCGTACCCATAGCCTTTTCTACTTTTGCTAGTAGCTTCCCAATCTAAAGTAAAATATACTTCATTGTTATTGGTAAAGTTAGCCTTACTTTGCTGAGCTAACTTTATTGATAATTGAGAAATATAAATAAAATAGTAATAGCTTAAGAGTAATTCGTAATGTGTTTTAAAGTAATCTTCGTATCTAGATAAAAATAAAAAATCATCTTGAAAGTATCTAGATAAATAAGGAAGCTTACTTCCGTATTTTTTTTGTACATCTATTTGGCTTAAGCCATTTAATTTATCTAAAATAAGCTTTGAAATTAAATCATGTGATAACTGCTTTTCAAAGATTTTTTGAAATTCTGTACTATCTTCGATTAACACATCTGCTAAAAACTTACCAATCTCTTGTTCACCTTTCATTTCAGGTCCATCACTTAATGATAAATACTGAAATAAATGAGGGTGAAACACTTTTATCTTTCCATTCTTATGCTGCAAGACCATATTTAAAATTTGGACGAGATATGCTTGATCTTCTTTATTTACATTCACCATGTTGCTTATTTCATCGATTAAATCATCTATTTCCAAGCTTCCTTCAAAAGTATTTTCACATATATTGCGCGTAAACTCTCCCAATACTCCTTCAAAACCTCTTCTAAACTTTGGCCTTTCTGTTCCTCTTGTTACAAAAGGAAACAGCTTAGCTTTTCGATTAATTGTATGTTTTAAACCGATTTTTTCCTCTTTTATAGATAATGAATTTTTCAACTCTTGTAAGTTACTTTGTTCAACCATTTTTTATTCCCTTCTAAATGTGAATTCCTCATAATCTTCATCATAACTTAATTTAAATTGCAGGCCTTCTTGTGCACTAACAAACATTAATTCATTCTTTCTCTCGCCATGCTGCATTACTTTTTCAATGAATTCAACAAATTGAATACAATCTTCTTTATCTTTTTTATTAGGTCGATAGCCTTTAGATAAATTCACCATCATTTGATATAACGGGTAGTCAACTTCTATAAAAATAGGGTTCTCTTTGTTTTGATCACCATAAGCTAACAACATTGTTAAATAAAAGCGACTTAACACTTCTTCATTATTTACTTTTAAGTGTTTAAAATGAGGATGAATCTTTAACTTTTGAGCAACCTGTATATTTTGATTAGATTTATCAATATAAACATAACCATCTTTAGGCTTCCCATTCCATAAGAAAATAGAATCTTTTAATAAGTCATACAACTCTCTTAGTCCACTGCGATTTCCTTTATTAAAATAATATAGAAATACCAGATAGCTTGTGTAGTTCGAATCCTTTGGCGTTAATTCTTGATTTTTAGGTACAAACAATAAAAATCTAATTAAAGTCCGGTTAAGCAACTGTGCTGAAGCATTACTTAACTCTTGAAAACTTCCTAAAACCCCAGCCTCTTCATTCCATGCTGCTACTTCTGTTAAATCTAGATATTCGTTAAAAGTCTCTTTAATATTCATTGAATTATTTAATTCTATTAAGATTTGATCAAACGTATTTAAACGTTTATGGATAGGATCAAGTTGAGTAATAGCCGCTAACAACGTTGAACGATCTTTACCGTCGAAAATTAAGTTCGGTAATAATCTTTCTGTCTTCTCAAGAGTATCAGCATTAAAATAATCCGTATTTTTATCTGCTGGAACTAAAATATCATGAACAAAGTTAAGCAAGGCACGAGTTGAAATAATTATCTTTTGTTTAATAATTACTTCTATTAGAAGGCTAACAATACGTTCACGTACTTTAGAATTCATAAGCAGCTCATAATTATCAATAAAAAATCCACTTATTTTATTTTGCTTATCTTTTTTATATGCTTGATAAAATGGATTATCGTCAGAATTCCTCACAATTCTTTCTAATAGTGCTGAGTAATAAGATGATACAGGACCTTTTTCAGTTAGTTCAAATGGTTGATAATCACTAAAACTTATTAACTCAAAATATTCGTGATTTCGGTTCTCTGTTAATATAGAGTCTTCAAAAACTTTACAATCATGAATAAATTGAGATAGCTTATTAAAGTTTTCTTTTGCATATTTTGACTCAATAAAGTTATGAAGTACACCTAGATTAATTGCTAAGACAAGATTTTCTTGTGAACCATTTATATTCTCATCGTTAAAAGGCTTTAAAACTTCAGCTAATGTGTCCAATGAATTTTTCTCAGGGTCAAAACTCTCAGTCGCATCATTATGAATAATGAATTTGCTCAGTAATTCAGGGTGTTTATGTTTCATATAAGCTAGTAAATGCGACTTGCCATCTCCAACACTACCACATAAAAAAATTAACTTTGATTGACTAGTTTCACCAGAGGAACGTAACACTTTTTCTAAGTCATCTTCAATAGAACGCTTAACATGTAAATATTCTTTAAACGTGCTAAATTGATTGGAATTTTCAATAGCCTCTTGAGAAGATTCTTGTAACTTTGAGAGCTGAGTTAGAAGGTAACTTTCTCCTTCTTCAAGAGTAAAATCAAAGTCTAATGTACTACTTTTATTTTCTGCTTCTATTTTAGAAATCTTTTGATTAATCTCTACTTTTTCAGGAGTTTCTACAGCTGCAGCAGTAGCCTTTTGTGTTTCAAACCATGATGAAAATTTCTCTTCTAAACTAGATGTTAATCTCTCTTCTAATTTATGTACAATGTCGTCATTTGCTTTAGCTTGCGGTTGTGGAATTTTATATTTAGGTGCACGAAATGAATAGTCACCATAAACTTCCATAAACCAAACGGATACATCAAATAGCCTTCTATGCATTTTAAATGCTTTTTCTAAATCATATTCAATATAAGCATGTGATGCTTTATTTCCTAAATGCCTTATTGCATCAAAAGACCGAGCAATATCTTTAGTTAAAACCTCTTCTTTTTCTAAGTATTGAATTCGATCCACTAACCTTAAATGCTTCATACTATTTATGTCATCGTGTTGATTACCTATCTCTTCTAACAGTTCTTCAGAAAACACTCGACCTTTCATCAATACAGCTTGAGGATCTTGATAAAATATATTTTCAATTTCTTCACAGATGTTTGCTAACTTAGGAAATTTATCTGCCAGAAATACAAAGTTATTTGTTTCCAATTCATGACCACCTTTAAAACTAAGCAATATATACTAATCTACACTCTGTAGACTATTTCACTACTAATATTATAACTTATCTTTTTACACGATCCTAGGAAAAAAGGAACATTTCTGGAATAAGAATAAACCCCTTAATATTATCCAATTCTTTTTTCTATTAATAAAAAAAGGCAGATATTTCAATCTCCCTTAATCGTAAACCGTTCTCTCTTCTTCCCACTCTGCTGATCAAACTTTGCCTTCAGCGCTGCAAGCTCCGTATCTAATGTTTTCATAATGGTCGCAACTTCTTGGTCCGTGTATTCATAGTTATTTCTGTTTGCACAGTTTCCAAGCAGCTCCATTAAAGCAATAATTTTGTTTGTTCTAGCTTCTGCTACGCGGATGAAGCGCTCGCTTTTTGTCTCTTTCATTGATATTCTCCTACCTAACTTTTTATCTATTTATTCACTTACTATCCAATATACGGAATATACTGATTTCACTCACGACTTCTTTACTATATTTCACGTATGAGGTAACGTATTTCATATCCGTTTTTAATTATATCGGACCTTTTTCAATACTTTTTTACCACTTGATTTAGCAAATATTACATTTTAATCAAAAAAAAACTAATACTTATTTCTGGTGTGATAAAAGCATTTAGCAGGTGATAAACTTACCGGTATTTTAATAAAATGGAATGATTAAGAGGGAACATGAGTTAAAAGAAATTATTAAAGAATGTAATTTGTTAGTTAAAGCTGAACGCTTTGATGAATTAATGGAGTACTATACTGAGAATACTATTTTAGCAATCAAGCCGGGAAAGACAGCTCGTGGAAAAGAGGGAATTAAGCGGGCGTTCATTAAAATTGCTCAGCACTGCAACCATACAATTGTTCCAAAAAAATCAAGATGTAACTGGCTATGCATCATTGATAACTCATACGGAACATCATTAATTGGAAGTGAAGAGAAAGTTTAATACTTATGTTTACCATAAAAATCCCGCTATCAACTTTATGTTAATAACGGGATTTTCAACTTCTCTACTACTCTTCATTACTTATAAGGTGGACCTTTCGGCACGTTCCCAAAAGGTGAAGTAGAATACATCATTTCTCTGTATGTAATCATCATGCTTTGGCTTTTTATTGCATCGACTTGTTCATTGTAAGATGAAACAAGCTTTTCAATTTCTTCTTCTACCGTTTCTAAAAGCGCAATGCTTTTTGTTTTTTGTTCCTTTGCTTCTTCTACAATCGCGTTTATTACTTTACCTTTGCTATCGTCTTCCACTACAATTTTCTGGATTTTCTTTTCCAATGCGTCGTCAATAGCGGCAATTTTATCCGTGAGCTCTGTAAATTGTTGGGTTCTATCCGTCAAGTCTTCTTGCGGCGAGACGCGCTCAAACATAAACGCTGTTTTGCTTTCAGTTCCTTCCATCTGTTATCCTCCAGGCACATAGTTAAATAGAATACTAAGATCTCGGTCCTTGCTGAAAAGCTGTTCGATATTGGACTTTGCTGACTCTAAAAAGTCTTCGTTATCCGTCAAGCTTTTAGTTAAACCTTCCATCAAGTGAGAAATATCCATGCCGCTTAAACCGTTAAACTGTTCAGTTACTTCTACTTTATCAATTTGCACAGGTGAAAAGTAAGGTAAAAACACGTGCTTTCGTAAAAGCGGAAGCTGACCGCACGGGTTCGTTTCAATATTACGGATATCGCTTAGCACCTTTTGCTTTTGGTTTTCATAATCATCAATAATATGCTCTTGAAACCTTTCAGCAATTTTAGTGATATACGTTTTCTTTTTCTGAAGTTCCTGCTGTCCTTCTTGGTACATGCGCACCGCAGCCGAAATATTAACTTTAATTTCTTGGTTTCCACCAGTCATCAGCACCAAATCATTACCTAAATATCCTTGGTTTTTAGAAGCACCTAGCGCATTTAACATCTCGACGATTCCGTGACTTGCAATAATTTCTTCCATAACTGAACCTAACTCTTCATGTAATCGCTTAGCGCTCGCTTGCATATTTTGCACTTCATGATAAATGGCAATAGCGGCATCCACATCACCAGCCATTACGTTAAACCCGCTGGCCATAGCTGCTTGCCCCGCATATGGACTGTACTTCGTACCTTTCATCATTTCTTCTGACATCTTGCGGTTCTCGTCGATGCTATTAATTTTTTCTTTAATGATTTTTAATGACTTTTCAATGTTCGCAAGCTCTTCCACTGCGACTTGCTTCTGTGCGTTTGTAATATAGCCTGCGTTTTTCAATTCACCAAAAATCACATCTGCATTCGACGTGATGTTCGTAACCTTTTCAAGCAAAGGCGGCACTTTTTTATTGACGTCTGAAATCATGTCATCAAGGTCTTTGCTGAAATACGTGCCAACAGCAGCTCCTACTCCGTCGTTCATAATTTTATCAACGACGTCCATATTCACACCCGTTAAGTCTTCAATCCCTTGATTGTTTCCACCGTTCTGAAACCCTTCTGCATAAACTAATGCAAAATCTTGTAAGCTTTTAACCTCTGAATCTGGAATTTTGTCAATAATGGCTTTTAGACCTGGCTTGTCAGGATTCGTATCAATCATGGTGACATCACCCAATGTGAAAAACCCTCGAATATTTGCCAGGGCGTTCAATGGATCATCAGAAGAAATAACCTGGTGAATCACCGTACCTTTTTCTTTATAATACGCTTCTGCGAAAGTTTTAAGTTCGTCTTGAGGCAGAGAGTAGATGGCTTTGTAGTCCCCAATGCTTATGTTGAACTTTTTGTTCACTGCGCCTAAAAATTCATGGTCTTTTTGATAGAGTTGAAAGTATGTTGACTGCGCACCATTTACACTGTAAACTTCGTCAAAGTTTCCATTTAGCAATTGTGAAACGGTATTATTATTATGAGCTAACGAATGTGACAATCCAATGGTACTAGAAATCTCTTTTACTGATGCTCTCTCTTTAAACTCTTTCTGAGCTTCCTTCACAAAAATGTTTGTACTATCTGCTTGGGCAGTATCTACCCCAGCCTGCATTGCTCGTATATTATACAGCCAATCATTAGCGTCTGTTGTACCTTGAGATATTACGTACATTTCGTTTACGTCCTGCTCTTTTGAATAGATATGTATAGCTGTTCCGTCATAAGAAGAATTCTCATCTTTCACTATTTGATCAATTTCAGAAGAACGCACAACGCTTATTTCTCCTTTTAAAGGCTGACCTGTTTCTTCTATATAAATTCGCTGTATTTCTTGCGCAAACTCTTTTTTACTTATATCTTTGTATCCTAAATCTGTGATTCTTAACCACAGTTCCTTCGTTTCTACAAGTTGTTTATCGCTCATTTATTATTCACTTTCTTTCTTCTTTAAAAATTCAACCGATGATATTGATTTATATGCACGCTTTTTAAATTTGGCATCTTGCGGGTTACACAACTTTGGATTATCCACACAACTTCCAGAATATACAATCTCTACTCCTCCCCAACCTTTGTCAGGATGGATATAGGCAGCATAGCCATATAAACCTTCGTCCATCGTGAACGGTGCTACGTACGTTACTTTTCCTTTTCCATCAATTCGGTCAAACTCCATATCTTCACCTATACTATTCGTTAAGAGTTCTTTTGCATATCCAATTCCAGTTTCATCATTAGATAGAGCATTTGTATATTTAATTCTAAGCAACGCTTCCGTTTTGTCATTATACAGAATACCAGCTAAAAATGCCTCACTGCTTTCACCTTTTCGCGTATAACCAATGCCATCGATCTCTCCACCAGTTGGAAACAACATTTCATACACACCGGTTTTGGATTCAAGCGTATAATATCCTTTTTCCGTTTCTTTTGTCGACTTGATCATTTCTCGCGTAAATTCATCTTGAAGGGCTCTTGTATTTGGCAAGTCCTCCACAGCCACTTCGCTCGGCTTCTGTTCTACTGGTTTTGTTTCGTTTGATTGTTCGTCACTCATTTGACACCCTCCTATGACAAAGCTACTGAGAAGTAAGGCTACAATTCCTTTTCGGTTTATGAACATCTGGTGCCTCCTACTTTCTTTCTATGTATACATTCTTCTATTATAGAAAAACTTGGTTAGTTTTTACATTGGGCTTTTTACTTAAAAATGGATTTTTGTAGGTTTTTGGAACTATCATCGTTTAATTCTTACAGAGTAAATTTACTTATGTATTCTAACTAATTTTCTGTTTATTTGGTTGTTACTCATCTTCATTTTGATTGGATTGTGCTAGTTCGAGTACTATCATTTATTGTTTAACCTCATTTTTGTTTAAGAATTCAACCGAGGAAATTAACTTATACGCACGCTTTTTAAATGCTTCTTCTTGTGGATCACATGGCTTTGTCTTGTCTGCACAACGTGTTGAGTAAATAATTTCCAATCCTCCCCAACCTTTATCAGGATGAATATAGGCTCCATAACCATATGTACCAAACTCCTTCGTCTTAAACGGCGCTACATACGTAACTTTTCCTTTTCCATCAATTTGGTTAAACGTCATGTCTTCACCTACATTATTCGTTAAAAACCTTTTGGCGTATTCAATGTCCTTTTCATCATTTGATAGTAGTGTCGTATACCTAACGCTAAGCTCCGCTTCCGCTTTATCATCGTACAGAATACCAGCTAGAAAAGACTCACCATTCTCACCATCTCTCGTATAACCAATGCCATCAATTCCTCCACCAGTTGGAAACAACATTTCATACACACCGGTTTTGGATTCAAGCGTGTAATATCCTTTTTCCGTTTCTTTTGTCGATTTAATCATTTCTCGTGTAAATTCATCTTGAAGGGCTCTAGTATTTGGCAATTCCTCTGTCGCCACTTCGCTTGGCTTTTGGTCTAGGGACTTTGTTTCAATTGATTGTTCGTCACTCATTTGACAGCCGCCTACGACAAGACTACTGAGAAGTACGAGTATGATTCGTTTTCGTTTTATGAGCATTTGGTGCCTCCTGATTTTATGTTTGTGTAATAACGTGTAACACTTATTTTTCAGCCTCATTTTTGTTTAAGAATTTTACTGAGGAAATCAACTTGTACGCACGCTTTTTAAACGTTTCTTCTTGTGGATCACATGGCTTTGTCTTGTCTGTACAACTTGTTGAGTAAATAATTTCCAATCCCCTCCAACCTTTATCAGGATGAACGTATGCACCATAACCATACGAACCAGTTTCCTTCATCTTAAAAGGCGCTATGTACATTACCTTTCCTTTTACATCAATTCGTTCAAACGTCATGTCTTCACCTATGTTTTTTGTTAAGAATCTTTTGGCGTATTCAATATCTGTTTCGTCATTTGATAGAATTGTATTATAATTAATTCTAAGTTCTGCTGACGATTTATCCTCATACAAAATACCAGCTAAGAATGACTCACTACTTTCACCATTTTGCTTATAACCAATCCCATCAATTCCTCCTCCAGCTGGAAACAACATTTCATACACACCCGTTTTGGATTCAAGCGTGTAATATCCTTTTTCCGTTTCTTTTGTCGACTTGATCATTTCTCGCGTAAATTCATCTTGAAGGGCTCTTGTATTTGGCAATTCCTCTGTCGCCACTTCGCTTGGCTTTTGGTCTAGGGACTTTGTTTCAATTGATTGTTCGTCACTCATTTGACAGCCGCCTACGAATAGGCTACTGAGAAATATGAGTATGATTCCTTTTCGTTTTATGAACATTTGGTGCCTCCTTTTTTTCGTTTCATACATACATTGTTCTATTATAGAAAAAATTGGTTAGTTTTTACATTAGGCTTTTTACTTAAAAATGGATTTTTGTAGGTTTTTGGAACTGTCATCGTTTAATTCTTACAGAGTAAATTTACTTATGTATTCTAACTAATTTTCTTTTTATTTGGTTCTTACTCATCTGCATTTTGATTGGATTGTGCTAGTTCAAGTACTATCATTTATTGTTTAACCTCATTTTTGTTTAAAACTTCACCGATGAAATTAACTTGTACGCACGCTTTTTAAACTCTTCCTCTTCAGGACCACATGACTTTGGATTATCCATACAGCTTCCAGTATAAATAATCTCTACTCCCCCCCAGCCTTCCTTAGGATGGATGTAGGCACCGTAACCATATAAAACACCATTTTTCTTCGTAAATGGAGCTACGTACGTCACTTTTCCTTTGCCATCAATTCGGTCAAACTTCATCTCTTCACCTATGTTATTTGTTAAGAACTCTTTAGCGTATTCAATTCCCGTTTCATCATTGAGTAGATTTTTTGTATACTGAATGCTAAGCTGCGCTTCCGCTTTATCATCATACAGAAGACCTACTAGAAAAGATTCACCATTGTCACCATCTCGTGTATAACCAATCCCATCGATCTCTCCACCAGTTGGAAACAACATTTCATACACACCGGTTTTGGATTCAAGCGTATAGTATCCTTTTTCCGTTTCTTTTGTCGACTTGATCATTTCTCGCGTAAATTCATCTTGAAGGGCTCTTGTATTTGGCAATTCCTCCACGGCCACTTCGCTTGGCTTCTTTTCTACTGGTTTTGTTTCGTTTGATTGTTCGTCACTCATTTGACAGCCACCTACGAATAGGCTACTGAGCACTAAGGCTACAATGCCTTTTCTTTTTATAAACATATGATGCCTCCTACTACTAGCTATGTATATATGATAAGGTTACTACTTCACTTTGTATCACTAAACTAATGATTAATACTACTTATTTCTTAGTCTAATTTTCATTTAAAAACTTCACTGAGGAAATCAACTGGTTCTGGTGCAAAAAACTAAAACCACCTGTAAATAACCTCTAAATCTTGGACAAACTGATACTAGTACTCTAAAACGAAGGATGTGATTAGTATGAAAAAGGAAAATCTATTCAAATGGAAACAGTATCAGCCAGATATTATTTTATTAACCGTAAGATAGTACCTACGGTACAATCTCAGTTTTCGTAATGTAGTCGAAATGATGGAAGAACGCGGACTATCGATTGCTCATACAACCATCATGCGCTGGGTTCATCAGTATGGTCCTGAATTAGATAAGCGAGTACGTCGTCATCTTAAGCCAACCAATGATTCTTGGCGAGTCGATGAGACGTATGTGAAAGTCAAAGGTCAATGGATGTACCTCTATCGTGCCGTTGATTCAGAAGGAAATACGATTGATTTTTATTTAAACAAAACAAGAGATCATAAGGCTGCAAAACGCTTTTTCAAGAAAGCTTTGCGCTCTTTTCATGTTTCCAAGCCCCGTATGATCATACTAGACAAGAACCCAGCCTATCCTATGGCGATTGAAGAGTTGAAGAAAAAGAAAAAGATGCCGGTAGGCATCCAAATACGGCAAGTAAAATATCTGAATAACATCGTAGAACAGGATCATCGATTTATTAAAAAACGAGTGTGCTCTATGTTAGGGTTAAAATCTTTTCGTACAGCTACATCTATTATTATTTGTGGAATAGAAGCGATGCATATGATAAAAAAAGGGCAACTTATTTCACGAGACAAGTCTGCCCAACATCAAGTGGAGTTCATCCATGAACTATTTGGAATTGCTACTTAAGACTAGATTCTACTAGGGAGCTTTTCACCTCTTTACATCTTTCTTCAGTATTTGCACCAGAACCAGATAAACTCTGTCTTCAAAGTCCTTTACTCTTTGCTTAATGCGTGGAAGTAACTCTTCCCTGTTCTGAATAAGCAAATGATTTTCTATATTGCTCCAATCAACTTTTCTTCTATTAAATTAGTAATTGCTTGACTCTTTTCGTTCGAAAGGATTACTGTATTTTCTCCAAGCGTTTCAATACATTCATCAAATAATTGATGGTCACTACCTTTCGTGTTTATTTTAAGGTCTTTTAAGTTTTGTTCTAACTTCTACTGCCTTACTATTTTATTATCCACTTAATCTCATCTCTTTCCACAAGAAAAATTCATAAAACAACTATAGCATATAGCCAGAGAAGACGTTAAAAGGCTTATAGAGAAAAAGAACTCCTACCTTTTGGAATTCTTCTATTTCTATATAAGCTGTTTTCGATTTCACTTAAAGGTAATTGATGACATTACCTTGTGTGCTCGATCTTTTATTTTTTCATTTGATGGTTCACACTGGACCTGAAGCTGATTACACCCTACTGAATATACTACTTTTACTCCACCTTTTTGACTTTTTGGATGAACATATGCCGCATAACCAACTGCGTCTTCGTCCACCTTGAATGGTGCTATATACAATGTTCGATTTTTCAAGTCTACTTTTTCAAAAGCTGATGAGATCCCTAAATTATTCGTCAAAAAATCAATAGAATAACTTACTCCTTTTTTATCGTTATAAAGCTCTTGGTTATAGTTAATACGGATTTGCGCTTCTACTTGATCATCGTATACTGCACCTATTACATAGGATTCAATTTGGTTTTCTGTATATGAATAAAGCGTCTCAGAAATTCCCCCACCAGCCGGAAACAACATCTCATACTCACCCGTTTTGGATTCAAGCGTATAGTATCCTTTTTCCGTTTCTTTTGTCGACTTGATCATATCTCGCGTAAATTCATCTTGAAGGGCTCTGGCATTTGGCAATTCCTCTATCGCCACTTCGCTTGGCTTTTGGTCTAGCGGCTTTGTTTTCCTTGATTGTTCGTCACTCATTTGACAGCCGCCTACGAATAGGCTACTGAGAAGTAAGGCTACAATTCCTTTTCCTTTTATGAACATTTGGTGCCTCCTTTTTTTCGTTCCATACATACATTGTTCTATTATAGAAAAACTTGGTTAGTTTTTACATTAGGCTTTTTACTTAAAAATGGATTTTTTCAGTCTTTTAGAACTACTTGGGTAAGGGGGATTACAGTGATTATTTTCTTAATTTTTTTACATGAAAATAAGCCCATTTACATTGTAAATGAGCTGCTTTGGATATGATTGGTCTACATCTTAGCAGTCTTTATCGTTCTGTTTGAAGGAATTATCCTAAAACTTCAGCTTACAAAATGTTTCTAAATGCATTGGGGTCTTCTATAAAGGGACAGTATGCACAGGTGTTAAAAGAGAATAGCTTTTTTTGAAGAAGCGTCTAGTTTTTCATAAAATCGTTTGGCTTCTTGATAACTTGTTGAATAGTCATCCGCTCCATGTATGATAAAAACGGGCATTTCAATCTTGGGTGCTAATAAATAGACATCTGATTTTGCGATTGCTCCTGATAAAGCAAAAATCCCTTTTGGTATATTAACACGTTCTTTACAAGGATCTTCGCTCCCCTTACTTTTGTATAAATCATCATTAGAAGTGACAGAACGTGAAAGCCTTGTTTTTATGCCTACTTCTTAAATTCCACAGATGAAAGTACTTTTTCAACTTTCTTCATGACTTCTTGATTGCTAGGGCTACAGGGACTGAAAGACTCTCTACACTCTGTTGTGTAGATAAATTCAATTCCTCCCACATCTCTACTCGTGTCGTATATGTATGCGCCATATCCATAATAACCATTTTCTGATTGAAAAGGAGCTAAATAGAACGTATTACCATTTTTCTCAATATTTTTAAATTCATCTTCAATACCTAAATTTTTCTTAAGAAATTTCTGTGCATATTGAATGCCCGTTTCGTCGTTAGATTGTTTTTGATTAAATTGTACTTTGATTCTTGCCTGAGTTTTATCTTCATATAACACTCCAGCCATAAAAGCTTCATTTACACCTTGATTGTTAGTATAACTGCCGCTACTAATTTCCCCATCAGCCGGAAACAACATCTCATACTCCCCCGTTTTGGATTCAAGCGTATAGTATCCTTTTTCCGTTTCCTGTGCGGATTTCAGCATGCTGCGCGTAAATTCATCTTGGAGTGCTCTTGCTTTTATTTGTTCTTCTGTTGTCGCTTCCGGTTGCGTTTCTTCCTGTTCGTTTACGCTTTGACAAGCTGTGAGGCTCAACGTTACTATCAGTAAAGCCGTGAATCTTTTTAAATTTAAACGCATTGTATACCCTTACCTCCTGTTGTTACAGATCATCAAGTGAAACGACTTCTCCAGTTATAGCATTTACAGCGTAATGGCAGTCTAGCTTTCCGCAAAGAACGTACCTTCCTTGTTTGCGGTCATAAACATAACATGGCGTCAGTATCATGAAGTCGCGAAGCCTCTTTAAGGCTTCTTGTTTCGTTATTATTACTTTATCCGCTGCTCTAAATGCTAAATACAAGTCAATAAAAGACTTATTGTCCATATAGTTTAAGACTTCATATGTATTGGAATGAATAAATAGTTTAAGTTGTCTTTTAAACACCTGTTCAGCTTCATGCTTTGCTTGTAGTTTTGCAAGCAAATAGCCCTCAGAGCGGCTTAGAGATTGTAAAACCCATTTCCCAGAATCGCTGCTATATACTTGTGCCAAAAATTGCTGAACCGCTACCACACTATTTTTAATCTCTTTCTCCGTTATTTTTCTTAAATCAGGATGCGGTTCTTGATTTTCTATTTGATTCTGTGAAAGACTCTCTGTTGCGTTTATTTCTTTACGCTGAAACGCTTTATCAATAGCGTGGCTCCATTCAATTATTTTATGAACGTCAACATGTGATCTTTCATCTTCGACTAATTGAAACGGTATCAGCGACAAATCGCGATTTCGTATGTATACTTCTTCAATTGCATAAGCAGGCGTCATTTTTTCCGTCTCCATATTTGGAAATTCAGCTAACTTTAGCTGCTCAGCCACAATGTGCTTCACTTGCGGTAGAGTAAGCTCATACTTTTCTCTGTTAAACGTCTCTTTCTTTGAAAAGTCTCCGTAGATTGAGAAAAACGTTAAATTCCCCGCTTCATCCACTTCAACTTCAATAGATCCAGATGGCGATACGGAAACACCGTTTAGGATTTTTCTAAAGGACATTCTCTTGTCCTCACGCTTATGAAATACAAAATGAGTGCCTTCTTGAAGTCCCGTTTCGCTCTCAATCCAACGAACAACAGCATTCGAGTCTTCAATCGAAAGCTTGACACCTTCAGCATAAGAAATCCCGCTAACAAAAATGACGCTTGTAAACTGGCCTGTATGAAGGTTGACTTCGACAACAGCTGTCCCGTCAGGATTAAGGTCTTCATCTAACAAGTCTTTTTCATAATTCGGAAACCATTCCATTGAAAGTGTATAGATGGTGTCTCCTAGAATAGTAGCACTGCGCCTAACGTCTGAACGATATAAATAGTAGTCTTGCAAGCCCAATTTTTCTTTTGTATGTTGAATGAGTTCATTTATTCTTGATTTCATTTGATTCTCCTTATCCTATTCCATAGTTTGGTAGATTTACCCACTATGATAAGGGAGAAACGCATTTTTTACAATTATTTTCCACAAACACTTTTAGAGCTTCCCTTTCCGATAAGCAAGTGGCGTCATTCCCATCATTTTTTTAAACTGATCAATAAAGTAGCTGGTGCTGTTAAATCCCACTTCAAAGGCTACGTCCGTAATGCTTTTTTCCTCTTGCTTTAAGAGCAGAATACTTTTTTGAATGCGATACTTCATCACGTACTGAAGCGGCGTAACGTCTAGCATCCGTTTAAAATAGCGGCAGCACTCAGATCGGCTTATTTGACCGGATGCTGCAATATCATCGAGAGTAATTTTTTCGCTATAGTTCATATGCACCCACGTCAACATAGCTTTTATGCGCTGATTTTTCACTTCTTCTGTGTACACGTACTGCTTCTGAAAAGCGTGAACCAAGAGCTGTTTCCAAACCTTAATAAGATTAGCCGTAATCTCAATTTCAAACAGCGGTTCTTTCGTTTGCACAAGCTTGCGAATGACAAATAAAGCTTGTTGAATAGCTCTGCTCCACTCTTTGCTTCCATCAATCAATACATACGATAAATTGGTGGATTGAACGTAAGGCAAAACGTAAGTTGTATAGAGCTCTTGAGGTAAAAAAAGATGCGGAAGCACGTTTAAACAAATATACACGCAGCCCGTTTTCTTGAGATCTTCTGCCATATGCAAGCAGCCGCTGTTAATAAAGAGTCCATCCCCGCTACGCAGCTTAATTTTTTCTTCGTTCACTTGAAAAATCGCTTCTCCTTTTAAAACGTAGATGAGCTGAATTTCATCGTGCCAGTGAAGCGGAATGTAACCGCTGGCGTGTTCTAGTATTGTCGTCTCATAGCAAGCAATCGGCAGCGCTCCCGTGTAGTGCTTCGTTAGCTCTTTTAAGTTTTGTTCATTGATTAAAAACTGCTTAAACTTCATAGCCCACCTCAATATTTTTATATTTTTAAGCTCGATTTGAATATAAATACGCGTTTTTTCTCTTTATGATTATACTATCATGATATTTTGTAAAGGTAGGAAATCAAATGAAATCTAATCGACGTGCTGGCTTATTATTCGTGATTGTGGGCGCAACGTTTTGGGGAATTGGAGGAACAGTAACAAAAAAGCTGTTTCAAGACTATGAAATTGACGTCAACTGGCTGGTGACCACGCGTTTATTACTAGCCGGATTGCTGCTTTTACTTTTAAGCTGCTTTGGTAAAAACCGCCGGGAAGTCCTTTTCATTTGGAAAGAAAAGCAGACGGCTCTTCAGCTCGTCACTTATAGCATATTGGGCATGCTTGGCGTGCAGTATACGTATATGGCAGCTATTCATCATGGAAATGCAGCCGTCGCAACGCTGCTTCAATATTTAGCACCCGTCATTATTATTGTATACTTGCTGTTTCGAAGACAAATGCGTTTTACTAGACAAGACGGAACGATCCTTTTATTAGCTTTAACCGGATGCTTCTTCCTTCTTACAAACGGGTCGCTCTCAACGCTTTCTGTGCCCTATCTAGCCATCGTATGGGGACTGCTTTCTGCGGTATGCTCCGCTTTTTATACGCTGTATGCAGTTCGGCTTCTTAAACGATTTGACTCTTTGGTTGTTGTTGGATGGTCAATGGTGGTTGGCGGAGTTGCGCTTAGCTTTATTCGAGCGCCTTGGGAAGCTCATTTTGATACATTTACGTTTGCTGCGTACGGCTACTTGCTCTTTGTCATCATCTTTGGAACGATGCTGGCGTTTTGGCTGTATATTAAAAGCTTAGATAGCCTCCCTCCAAAAGAAACAAGTTTGCTAGGAAGTCTGGAGCCTCTTGCTGCTGTATTGACAACGGTCTTTTGGCTTCAGCAGCCGTTTGGGTTCTTTCAGTGGCTGGGAGCTGCTTGTATCTTTGGCGTTGTTTTTTTACTTACGCTTCAAAAAGCTCCTAAAGCAAAAACGCTTGAACAAGAAAATCCCCCTCTCAAAATCTCTTAAATGATGAGAGGAGGATCTTTCTCTATAGTTTATTCAACTGGTGTTTGAACGTCTTTGGTGGTTTCAATACTTTTAATTTTAAGCTTATCTTCACCTTTTAGCTCCACGCGATAGATTCGATTCTTTACAAACTTCGTACTGGCATCATACGAATCAGTAAACGTGTACTCTTCTGTTGCATACACCGAATACTTACCTTCACCCGTCTTTTCAACTTTACTAACAAGCAGTTGATCATTGGCAAACGACACGTTTTTTCCAGCTAAAGACGTAATATACGCTTCTAAATCACTATACACTTGCGCATCTTCATCGATATAAGGTGCCATTCCGCTAAAGTCGCCGCTGTTTAAGCTTGAAAAATAAGCGGCTTTATAAGACCCTACAAAGTTGTGAATCTCTGTTTCACTCACGTCTTTTACAGGCTTTGGTTCATTTTCTGCTGATTGCTTATCTTTTGCCTCTGCTTTTTCTGTCATAGCTGGTGCAGTGTTATCATCCGTAACCCCGCGGCCAAAATTCATATACACAATAAAAATGAGCACAATTGCAAGAACTGCCCCTACGAAAAAGGGAAACGTTCGCTTTGTTTTTTGCTGCTTTTCCAGAACCGGATAGTCGGCTGTAGCTGGAACGCTTAGCTTTTCTTCTTTCACTTGCAAACTAGCAAAATAAGAAGGAAGAGAAGCAGCTGACATAGGTTCCGGCCCGGTAAGCATTTGTACTTCTTTAGCAACTTCAATAAATTCAGCAATAGCTGAGCTTCGGTAAAGATCTGCTACTTGGTCGAATGCTTCAATTTCTTTTCCGTGAAAAAACGTTCGCGAAGCGTCCATAAATGATGATAACCATTTATAGTGAGAATCCATTTCTTCGACGTAGGTTACTCTCTCGATTTGTTTTTGTAGCTGTTGTTGAGAACGCTCGCTATCGTCTATTATTTCATTAATTTCTTTTTCAATAGCCCGCAGCGCCTCGATAGCGTATGCTTTCATATCAGCTTCAAGATTCGCAAAACTGTTCTTCAAACCAGGTAAGTCGATTTCTATGAGCTGTTTATTTGCGACGATAAGACGACGAAGACTTTCATTGTACTCGTGCTGCTTCGTACGAAAACCAGTTGCTGTTTGCTTTGTCACGTACTGCTTTTTTCGGAGCTGATTCCATTCTTCAAGCAGTTCACTTTCTTGCTTTTGAACAGTTAAAGCATTTTCTTTTAACCCTTCACGCTTTTGATAAAAAGCCATAAACGCTGGCAAATATTCTGCGCACTTCGCTTCAAGATTCGCTAGCTTGTTTGTTTGACCATATGCTGACATAACATCGAAATAACGATTGAACAAGCTGGTCATGTCAGACGATGTGTTAATGTTTGTTTCAAACAGAGTTAGTATCTCTGTTTGCAGTTGGTTTAACTTCTCTACTCGGCGCAAGTTTTGACTGCGCGCTTCCAGAAAAGCTGGATACTCTGTTGAAAGCAAAGTCGTCACTAAGAACTCTAAGTTAGTCATGTCATACTGCTTGCGCTCTGCTTTTACTACTTTGTAAACCGCGTTCAGCTCTTTTGAAACCTCTAATATAAACGCTTCTTCCGTCAGTTGATGAAGCTTGTCCTTTACATTATGTAAATGGCGTGAACGCAGCGGTTCTTTTTCGTTATATAAATTCAGCCATTTTTGCAGCATCTCATAAGCTGCTTCGTTCCATTTCATTGTGCTCATGTAGTTATTCACCTGTTAATTCAATATTTTCTACTATCACTATACAGGAATTTCACGAGATTTCCAGACAAAAATAGCTATACGATAATCCGCATAGCATCTCGACATTAATATTCATAAGCTTTTAACTCTTCTTCAAATACCATTTGCATCGCGGTAAAATCATCTGGATGGGCCTTCATCGCATCATGCAGGTGGTTTAGCTCAAACTGTGAAGTAATTTCGTATTCTTTTAAATACTCATAGCTTTCAAGCTGTTCTTTAACCGCGTGCTCCTGCATCACTTTGTTCTTAGGGTATTTCTCTTGGGCAGCTTGATAAACCGCTTGCTCGACTTCTTTTTCATCTAGCGAAACAATCGGATTCATAAGCGTAGCTGAAAAAGCAGTTGGCGTATTCTGACTAGTTTCTGTTTGACCTACGAGCTTATCCTCAAGTTCAGACAGCTTCATTTTTACATGTTCAAGCTGTTTTACAGCCTGATTTTTTTCTGCGAGGACTTCTTTCTTTTCTTCTGTCAGCTCAGTAACCTCTTCTTCTAGCAGTGAAATTTTTTGATAACTCGTAATAATAAGTGCAGAACAAAATAAAAAGACAATCGTTAGCGCAAGCATCAGCGCAAGAAACCACCATTTTTTATAAAGAGGTATTGGAACTGTTGACATGTAAAATCCCTCCTTTATAGCTTGGCACACTCTTTTAATACCCATGTATATGCGTAAAGAAGGGATTTTATTTATTGATAGACGGCTAAAACGTTTTTAATATAAACTCTTTAAAGTTCTGCACGGCTGGTGAAATATATCTTCCTTCAACCCAAGCTAGACCGATAAGACGTTCACATTTTGAATAGCGAATAGGAATTTTCACGATATGACTTTGATCTACTCCTTTTAAATCTGGCAAAATTGATACGCCAAGACCCGCAGCAACAAGACCCGCAACCGTGTCAGCTTCTTCTCCTTCAAAAGTTACATGAGGATTCACGCCCACTTCATGTAGAAACTGTTCAACCGTGACGCGTAGACTAAATCCTTTTTTCAAATGAATAAACGGCTCTTCTACTAGCTCTTCAATCGTAATAGCTTCTTTTTTAGCAAAAGCATGGTTCGTCGGCACAATCGCAAATAACTCTTCTCTCCAAAGCTCTTTCCACACTACGGGTTCTTTAATACCCATGGGAGAGATTAAGCAAATGTCTAACTCTCCTTTCTCCAGCTGTTCTAGTAGAATGTGCGTTGGGCTCTGTCGAAGTAAAAAGTTGACTTTGGGATACTTCCTTCGGAACTCCACAAGCAAATCGGGGATAAGGTTGATACTCAGCGTATGTAGAAAACCTAAGGAAACCTGTCCTTGTTCAGGGTCAAGTAAATGCTGAATTTCTTGCTTTCCTTTCTCAAACTCGTTCATCATATTTGTAACGCTTTTTAATAGAATTTCACCGTACTGATTTAAGCGAATAGATCGCCCTTGTCGTTCAAAGAGCGAAACACCGATTTCTTCTTCAAACCGAGCTAGCGACCTGCTTAAAGCAGGTTGTGTAATCGAAAGCTCCTTCGCTGCTTTTGTCATATGCTGTAAGCGTGCTAAAGTCTGGAAATATTCAAACTGCTGCCATTCCAACTCGTTTGCCACCTCTCCCACTCATTACATAAATGCATCAAAATCATGATAACTATGCATTATACATTATATATCAGAAGTGATAGGATATACAGGAGAGAAATTCTCCTATAGCTATAGAAACGAAATTAATAATCAAAAGGATGGATAAAATATGTGTGGAGAATATGATCATGATGAACAAGTGATGACAGTATGAGCTATATTAAGCAGGGAACAAAAACGTTTCGCAAAACGAGCTTTGCATTTTTTGCAGCAGGCTTCAATACTTTTGCCATTCTTTATTGCGCTCAGCCCTTAATGGTAACGTTTACAAACGAATTTGATATTTCACCGACTATCGCAAGCTTGTCGCTATCCATCACAACTATTACCCTCGCCATCAGTATGCTTGTCTTTGGTTCTCTTTCTGAAGTATGGGGCCGAAAATCTGTGATGGTTTATTCAATGTTTGCTGCTTCTGCGCTTTGCATTTTAACAGCTTTTAGTCCTAATTTTTATGTGTTACTAGTATTTCGTGCACTCGTTGGAATTGCTTTAGCAGGCTTACCGGCCGTTGCAATGGCTTATCTTGGCGAAGAGATTGAAAGAAAAAGCTTAGGTGCAGCCATGGGCTTATACATTAGCGGAAACGCCATTGGAGCCGTAGCGGGGCGTGTCATTTCAGGAGTTGTCAACGACGCAGCAGGCTGGCATTTCTCCATTGGATTAATTGGCATTATTAGCTTAATTGCTACGGTTCTTTTTTGGCGCAGCCTCCCTCATTCTACACACTTTACACCGCGTAGCCTCAATGTCGTCAGCTTAGGAAAGTCACTAATTGACCATTTAAAAGACCCTGGCTTACTCTTTTTATTTTGCATTGGCTTTTTACTATTAGGAAGCAATGTTGCTTTGTTCAATTACATTGGCTACGTGCTAACCGCTAAGCCTTACGGACTCAGCGAATCCGTTATCAGCTGGATTTTTATTATCATGATGATTGGAACATTCAGTTCAATTTGGAACGGAAAGCTCATTGATCACCACGGTAAACAGCCAATTCTGCTGATTAATCTACTCGTTGCGTTTGCAGGTGTCTGCTTTACTTTAGAGAGCCACTTACTATTAAAAATTATCGGTATCGGCCTCTTTACTTTTGGCTTTTTCGGCGCTCATTCCATCGCTAGCAGCTGGGTAGGACAGCGAGCCCTGCGCAACAAAGCACAAGCCTCATCTCTATATTTATTTTTATACTATACGGGGTCAAGCGTTGGCGGGACCTTAGGCGGAATATTCTGGTCCCACTACGGCTGGCACGGCGTCATCGGAATGATTGGCGGATTTATACTAACTGCCGGACTATTAACCGCTTGCTTATCAAAAGTAAACGTCAAATCGTCTGTGCTTGTAAAAGCAAATGAAAGCTATTAGAGAAGGTGCTATAAACAGTAAAAAGCTCTGTGAGAGTCATTCACAGAGCTTTTTTCGTTTGCTATAGTTTCATATAAGAAAGTTAGATTTCTTTGAGAAAGCTTAGTACTTTGTAAAGTGACTACCTTCTTTACTCATTTCAGCTTTACCATAAGGAAGTCCAAAGAATGTGTAGTACCTTACTTGATAATTTTTGATTGAGTGAGTAGACATATTGTTTAATTGATGACCATTTGGCTTGATTTCATATCCTTGTACCATCACTCGATCTATTGTTCGAAAAGCATTTACACGCAGGTTCTTTTCCAACGTATCTACGACTTTTTGTTCTGCTGAAGAGTTTAGTGAATGAACGCCGCTTCCTATAAGTCTTGGTAACACAAGTGCTAGCATAACTATTCCAATTAATCCTATACTAACAACCAACCATTTTTTCAAGATAAATACACCTTCTTTTCCGCTTCACACCTCAGATAATAAAAGCATCGAACGATTTCATAATCACTTTTTATGCAATAAAGCAGCAGATTTTTCCTCTTTACTCAAACCACTTATCACCGTCGGAAATCCACTTGTTTTGATGCAAGTCCAAGCAAAGGTCGTGGTCGTGGAAGCTAAAGTAACTTGGAAGCTTAATAGAAGAACCACCCGCTTCTAACCAACAGCTATAAAACCAGCTTGCAATAGCCTTATGTTCTGCTTCTTCAACCTTTTCGTTCTCCTCATAAAACTCCCAAAATGCGTCTTCTTCCTCTTCCGATAGATAATTGTAGTTTACTTCTTCACTAATCGTAAAGCTTCCAGCAAACTCATCGCTTCTGCACTCTTCTCCAAACACTTCATTTGCATCACGGTCCATCGAAAACATCGTAATGGACAAATCCAATACCTGTGGAAAAGCAGTAAAATCGAGCAGATCGATTTCTGAATGGAAGGTAAATTGAGTCACCTTCCTTAGCTCATTCACAACTGACTGTGAATACTTTTCAAGCTCACGCTGGATGTGAGAAGCGTGCTGTTCACTTGTATACATAGAGAAACACCTACTTTTTCATTATATTGAATATTCTACCATATAATTTCGGGAAATATAGCATGATTTGTCGAATTAACATAAGGTATATTTACCTATTTTTATGATAGAATCTAGAAAAAGTATTCTTTATATAGGTACTTAATCTTCATTTTTGTTCTTGAAAGAAAACAAACTTTTATTTTTCAGCCAAAGGCAAACTAATCGAAAGGTTAGGACGCAAAACCTCAGATCTAACGCTTAATAGCTATGATGGCTGGGTTTCCTGATACCGTTGGAGGGGTATTAACGATGAACAGCGAAAGCATGCGTACAGGAAGTATTGGCGCTTAGTACATGAAGCCTCGAATTGTAGCTTTTATTCCAGCTCACAATGAAGAAAAGTCAATCCGAGATTGTTTGGAAGGATTAGGAGATCAACTTTTACCTAATCGAGTAGACTTGGATGTATTTGTAATTGCTGATAACTGCACCGACCGCACAAAAGAACGTGCAGAACAAGCTGCTAAAGACTTTAATTTAAACGTTAAAGTTCTTATTACGGAAAATAATAAACAACGCAAAGTTGGTGCACTGAACACAGCTTGGAAACGTATTTACGGTGATACGCTTGACTTGTATTCTAAAACTCTCACAACTTATCAACAGCTGTATAAAGAATCCATTAAAGCGATATTAGGGATGGATGCAGACAGTCGTCTGGCTCCGCAAGCCCTTATTAACCTCTGGGAAGATTTGATGACATCTCGAAATATTGGTGGTGTAATGGCAAAATATACGATGCGCATGCTGAAAAAGAAAAGCCAGCTGTCTAAAGACGATGTTCAATATGAGCAAAAGTTAGCAAGTGGTGAATACGGTGGCCCACTTACTCGTTGGTGGACCCATCAACAAAAGCAGGACATGGCTAGCTGACTTTTAGATTTGCAATATCATGGTGGAAGTACGTACGTATTGGGAGGACAAGCAACATTATTTCGACCTGAAGCTTTACAAACAGTTGTTGAACAAAATAACCTCGATGGTCCTTGGCAAAATGATAGTGATGTTGAAGATATGCTGTTAACTTGGCAGCTTCAAAAAGCAAATTGGAAAACGTTAATTAGCCCTTCTGCCAGATGCTTTGTTGACTCCATGCGCTCCTACCATACGTTTCGTGAACAGCGAAACAAATGGAAGTCAGGAACCGTTGATTTGCTTACTAATTCTAACTTAGGTGTTAAAACACGACATAAAGGTAAGCTATGGCGCTCACAGCTAAAAACGCTTAGTGATTTGCTCATTCGCCTTTTATTTGTACTTTTGCTGGCGGTAGCGCTGACAACAGACCAATTTTATTGGACTTGGATATGGGCTATTCCTATTGGTCTAGCTTCTATTTTAAATGTTATTTTAGCTCTGAAAACCCCAATGCATCGACCCATTGACGTTATTTTATCTGGCTTATTAATCAGCCCTGAAATTTATCTTTGGGTCAATCTCGTTACCTTTAATCAAGTATGGATAGAACGCCTTGCAGCAACTAAAAAAGACGGCTGGGCAAACCAGTATGCTGCTGAAAACGGGGAAACGAAAAGTAAGTTAACACAAGGCTTACTAAGTTTATGCCTATTTATAGCATTTGTTGTAATGTTATGTATCTATTTTAGAGATTTTCTTACATCAACACCTGTACAACAATCAATCTATCCATATTTAATGAATGGATGGATTTTATTAACCTACCTAACTATTTATCAATCCCTTTATATGATTTATCAAATTTGGACGCTTAGAAAGCGAATTGAAGCATAAGTACTCGTGAAACATCATTATGGTAAAAAGCCCAGTTTATTGTTACTGGGCTTTTTTGTAATTTACATATCATTCTACTCTTGGCAAGCTACGGACCAATTGAATGCCAAAAATGTTTTCTCTGCTAGCGGCTCTTTATCATCTTGGATACACATATTTTTTGCATGTATAAATGATTGAAAATTTAAAGTAACTGCTATTACGAAAACTCCAAAAATCATGATGGCTACTGTATAGAATTTTTTACTTTTGCGCACATGGACTCCTCACTTTTCATGCATATTTAACTTGAACTGGTGCCAAGTAGTACTTTATACTCCTCTTCTGAAAACACTTCAATGGAATGTCTTCTTAACAGAGCTGTTGTCACTCCCATTCCTACAACTTGTGTCCCTTGAAACGGGCCGTTGTAGATCATCGAACTTCCACATGAAGGGCTGCTTTCTTTTAACACCACGACAGTTGCGTTTAGCTCTTTTACTATTTTAAGTGTTTGGTAAGCTCCTTTTATGTATAAACTTGTCACGTCCCTACCCGACTTTTCAATTACGCTCGCCGTTCCGTCTAACACACCTTCACCGCTTCCTCCAACAATTTCAGCTGGTTCGCGCGGCGTGGTAAAACCTCCTAAAAGCTCTGGACAGACAGGAACGGCTTTTTTCGCGTGAATCAACGATTGTATGACTGACTGTTCACAAGACGTACCGTTATACCGCACCGGCATTCCTGCTAGGCATGAGCTGACTAAAATCATCTGTCTTCCTCCAATTCTTTCAATCTCGTTCTAGAGTTTGTTCTTTTTTCTATTCAGCTTAAAATCTTTTATTCCTTACGTCACTTTAATCCCCGCTCCGCAAAGCGGAATCACGACTTTCTCTGCTGATTCACAATCATATCGCAAATACCCAGCATAATTCGCAGCTGTCGTTGGCTCAACGTAAAATCCTTTTTCAGCAAGCAACGTTCTTGCTTTTTGAATATCTTTTTCACTTACACTAATAACGTCCCCACCTGTATCTCGAATAGCTGATAAAATTTGCTTAGAGCGAGCAGGAGCAGCAATAGCGATTCCTTCTGCTAAAGTAGACTGTCCTGAGATTGGAGTGGCTGCTTTTTCTCCTCTGTTAAATGCTTGGTGAATTGGAGAACAGTTTTTGGCTTGTACAGCGACAATTTTAGGTACTTTTTCTATTAATCCGTTGTCTTTTAGCTCATTAAACCCATAGTATGCACCTAGAAGCAGCGTTCCGTTTCCAACCGGCACAATGAGTGTGTCTGGCGCTCCGTTTAGCTGCTCCCAAATTTCGTACGCATATGTTTTAGTACCTTCATAGAAATAGGGATTATACACATGGCTTGCGTAGAATTTCCCTTCATCGTGAACTGCCTGCTGAGCAGCTGCAGCAACGTCTTCTCTCGTTCCGCTTACTTCACGTATACGTGCTCCGTGAGCTTTTATTTGCGCCACCTTTTTTGGAGACGTACTACTTGAAAGAAAAATATCACAGGCAATGCCGGCTCTTTTGGCGTAGGCTGCAATGGCTGTTCCAGCATTTCCGCTGCTATCAGCGATGATACTTTCTACCTTTAGCTCCTTTGCTTTTGCAATCAATACGGCTGCTCCGCGATCTTTAAAAGAGAGTGTAGGCATCATATAGTCAACTTTTACATACGTATTGGATGTATTTGGTTCCAAGGAGATAAGCGGCGTATTCCCTTCTCCCATCGTTACTTGCTTCCAGCTGTCTGCTACTTTTGAAAAAGGCAGTGCATCAACATAGCGCCACATGGTTGGCAACTGGTGATGAATGTTTTTATTTTGAAAGGCTACCTTTTCTTTTAGCAAATCCAACACTCCCCCACACTTGCACTTCCATGGCATGTCCTTTACGGGGTACGTCTGATGACAATCACTGCATATGTAAGCTTCATTCATGAAAATCTCTCCTTTCATTTAACTACCTATATTATACAATAGCAGAAAAATTTCTCGCTTGTTGTCAAATTTTTCTTACCGCGCTAGTATATAGTAATATAGGCGAAAAAAAGGGGAGATTTTATGAGACAAAACCTTGTAAAGCTTGGTTATTTACTAGGTATTTCGTTACTGTTGGCAGGAATACTGTATTTCTTTGCATCAAACTGGCAAGGGTTTGACCGCTATACAAAAATCGCCTTGAGCATAGCCATGATGCTGTTATTTTATGGAAGTGGTTTTGTTGGTAGAATGCTGTTACCTCATCAAGCGTTTCTTAGTCATTGGCTACTTGTTGCTGGTTCTATTTCATTCGGTTTAAGTACTGCGCTCGTCGGCCAAATCTATAACACGCATGCAGACGCTTATTGGTTATTTTTTATTTGGTTTTTACCGACTGTCCTATTTAGTTTACTTACAAAATATCAGCCATTTTATGTTCTTTCGTTTCTTTTACTTCAGCTCACCATGTACTTTTATATTTCACCTACTGCCGTTTTCCAGCGAACAGAAAATGAAGAGATTTTTCTTTACCTTACAATGGCATTTGTGAACGCACTTATCTTTCTATTCGTAAAAAAGCAATATTTAAAGTCAACTATTGTAATGTACGCTGCTTTTACTATCATTCACTTTATCTTCTTAAGCATTTCACAGCCAAATTATACTGTGTTAAGCGTAAGCGTTTTGATTGCTTACATCGTTCTATTAATTGTGTCACTGTTTTATTTTTCAAAAGTGCAATCACATAAAGGATTGCTAGGAATTTCAATCGTTGCTGCTGCGCTGCTCGTTGTTCAGCAAGTTTTGTGGTATCTGTTTGACAACTACAGTGAACTCACCTTATTTTTGGTACTTGGATTTGTGTTTTTATTTGTTGCAGCTAGCGTTTGGTTCATTAACTGGCTTTCTCACCACACCAATGCTCAGCAAAGATCGCTGCGTGTAATTAAACAAATTATTATCATAGGAATTACGGCAATCGCTTCTATTTTAGGTAGCATATCTATCGGTGGGCTTGTAACGCTCTTTAGCGGAGAGTATTCACAAAACTTCATGATGCTGATTGGAACAGCCATTATGCTTTCGTTTTTCTTTATTAAAGCAGCTATTCCAACCGTTAAATATACCCTTTTTATGACAGGTTTTTTAATAAGTGGGGTGTCCGCATTCTTTGTATACGATGCGCTGTTTTTTATCTATCTAGCACTCTTTGTTTCACTTATGTGGTTTGCTAAACAAACATCCTTGCGCGTAGCCATCTACACGCTTGCTCAGCTGTTGATACTTATTAAACTACCAACAACTTATTACGAAGCCATTCAATTTGATTACGTTTTAATTGCGCTTATTCTGTTAAATGTCATCGTGTATTGTTTGACAGCTTCCTTATCTTTTAAAAGAAGCTCGCTTTTGCTTACGTTTATCTTTTCACTTTCCCTTATTGGAAGCGTGAATTCACCTACTTTAAACATAACCTACAGCATCTTGTTCTTTGTGTTTTCTACGGTATTTCTCTTTAAAAGCGTGCGCAGCGGTAAAAAATTTGAGTTTACGGTTTCGATGGTTTTTTGGTTTATCTTTTTAGGAACAAAGTATTATGATTACCTCTGGGACCTTCTTGATAAATCGTTCGCGCTTTTACTATTAGGTGCATTATTTGTTGCATTTAGCTATAAGTTTGACTCTGTGGAAAAGCAACAGCCTTCTTTTATCGATCAACATAAAAAAAGAATCTTATTTATCATTGCTTTACAGCTTGTGATTCTTGGGGGATTGTTTATGAAAAATGAACTACTTCTCCAAAGTGGAAAAGAAGTGAAGCTTGAGCTAGCGCCATTAGATCCGCGTTCACTTTTGCAAGGAGATTATGTGGAATTGAACTATGAGATTTCAGAAATTGAATTAGATGATGTGAAAGACGGTGAACGGATACAGCTTGTACTTCGCAAAAATGAACAAGGGATCTTTCAGTATGCAGAGCATTATAAAACTCATGACAAATGGAATTCTCCTTATCAAGAAAAGAAAGATGATGTTCTCATAACAGGTACGTACTACAGCTGGGGAATTCAGTATGGCATTGAGCATTACTTTATTCCAGAAGGAACCGGTCAAAGAGTAGAACAAGAAGCAAAACATGCTAAAATCAAGGTTGGAAAAAATGGAGATGCGATTTTAGTAGAGGTAACACCATAACCAAGAGAACCATTCCCTGCATTCATTCGGCTAGGGAATGGTTTTTTACTATTTTTTACCTATTGTGTTAAAATAGTCTATAAAAAGGTGTGAAGTTAATGAGTATCAATACGTATTTAATAAGGGGTTCCTTCATGATTATGCTGATATTTGGCGGTACGTTAATAATTCGCTACGCAAAAACGAACGAAGTGCTGTTGGATTCACTCTTAGCATTTAGTATGGGCGTTCTTTTTCTGATTAGCGCACTTATTTGGCGAAAAAGATGATAAAAAAGCATAGCTAATAAAGGGTAACCTCTTCTTACTCAGCTAGATATTAGATAATTAGGATGAAGCTTTTCATATAGTAAAAAGATATATAATGGAGGTGTATACATAGAGACTCGTAATAAAACTCCCGAAGATGACCAAGAAAGGATGCGTCAAACTGAAATAAAGCAGAATCCGACTGGAAACCTGCGAGACGCTATGCACCGTGCAGAAACCGGAGCTGTAGGCACTGATTGAAAAAGCACAGGAACTCTACTCCTTAGTTTGTTTATTGGATCCTTTATAGCCGCAATTATTCTTAACTAATCTCCATTGAAAAACAACGAATATACATGCTAGAAAACGTGTAGAGACGTCTCTACACGTTTTGCTTTGCTAGCATCTTTTTATAAGTTGATATCTTATGAGTTAACATCTCTTCTGTATCGATTAAGGTTTGGAGCTGCTCTTGGATCGAGAGGTGATGATTCTCTAAAAGTTCAAGGCGAGCCTGAGCCGTCTTCTCTCCTTCTTTAAAAAGCTCCGCGTACTGTCTTATTTTGGAAAGCGGCATTTTCGTCTCTTTAAGCTTGATCACAAACTTTAGCCACGCTACGTGATCTGCTGTATATAACCGCTCTCCGTTTGGACTTCGATCAGGCGTAATAATTGATTCTTTCTCATAATACCGTAAAGTGTGCGCGCTGATGTTTAATTCTTCCGATACTTGGCTAATTGTGTACATATATCCGCTCCTCAAAAAAAGTATATTTACGGGTTGACTTAGAGTTAACTCTAAGCAGTATACTCTTTTTATCATTAAAAAACTAGTTATCTCAAGGAGGATTTTTATGAAATATACAGTGATTACGGGCGCAAGCTCAGGAATTGGTTACGAAGCTGCGCTTGAATTTGCAAAAAGAGGGAAGCATTTAATTATCATTGCACGTCGCCAAGACAAGCTTGAAGAATTAAAAACCGCAGTGAAGGATATAAACGCAGAAGCTGACGTTGTGATTTATACAGCAGACCTAGCCACAGCAGAAAATGCGTATACGCTATACGAAGACTTGAAAAAGTACGAGATTGAAACATGGATTAATAACGCTGGCTTTGGTAATTTTGCATCGGTTGGTGAGCAGGACTTAAACAAAATCGGTAAAATGCTTCATTTAAACATTGAAGCATTGACCATTTTATCTTCACTGTACGTTCGCGATTATGAAAATGTAGAAGGCGCACAGCTACTCAACATTTCATCAGCTGGTGGATATAACATTGTGCCAAACGCCGTAACGTATTGTGCAACAAAGTTCTACGTAAGCGCATTTACAGAAGGCCTTGGCCAAGAACTTCAAGGAAAAGGTGCAAAAATGCAGGCAAAGGTATTAGCACCAGCCGCTACTGAAACAGAGTTTGCCGATCGTGCTCGCGGGACTAAAGGATTTGACTACAGGGGAAATGTGCCTCAGTACCACACGGCAAAAGAAATGGCAGGCTTCTTGTTAAATCTATACGATGGAGATAAAATCGTTGGAATTGTAGACGGTCAAACGTATAAATTCGAGCTTCGCAATCCCATTTTCTCCTATGCAGGAAAGCGATAAACAAAAAAGCAGCTGAATGATTCAGCTGCTTTTCTATTAGCATAATTGATCAATCAACAAAAGGTACCGGCGTAATGTTGCCTAGTACAACTGGATAATTTGCGCCAGTTGCTTTTGGTGAATTACTTGGATTCTTATGGTACGTTTCGTTCGCTAGCAGCGCAAAAGCCACCGCTTCTTTTGCTTCGGATGAATAACCGATTTCCTCTTGTGTTAAAACGGCAATGCTTTCACCAACTAAACTCTTAATCATCTTCATCAGGGTAAGGTTATAGCTTCCTCCACCTCCAATAATGATTTCATCAATATCATGATTTGGTAAAATAAAACGTTGATAATGGTCAACAATTGACCTTGCTGTAAACATTGTTGCAGTTGCGATGATATCTTCACGTGGTACATCAGAGAATGTAGCCAGCAGTTTATCTACGTATTCTTTACCAAACAACTCTCTACCAGTTGATTTCGGAGGAGAGACGTTCATGTAATCATGCTCTAAGCAGTAGCGCAACATTTTTTCGTTCACTTTACCGCTCGCTGCGATTTTTCCTTCTTGATCATAAGGAATAGTAAAGAGCTGTTGGCATAGCTCATCAATGATCATATTTCCTGGTCCCGTATCAAAAGCATACATATCATCAAACAGGGCGTTTTGAGGTAAAACCGTTACGTTCCCAATTCCGCCGATATTTTGAAGCAACCTGCCTTTTTGCTTATCTCTATATAAAATGTACTCTGTGTATGGAACAAGCGGAGCTCCTTGTCCCCCAGCTGCCATATCCATGGTACGGAAATTAGATATAACTGCTGTCTTCGTCTCATAAGCAATTATAGCAGGCTCTCCTATTTGAAGCGTTGAAGCTACCAAATTGTCTTCACTAAAAGGTTGATGATAAATGGTTTGGCCGTGTGAACCGATTAAATCTAGTTTTTCTAGAGGAAAGTTTGCTTTATCACACACTTTTTTTACCGCTTCAGCAAATGCATACCCTAGCTTAAAATTTAGGCTACAAATTAACTGCACATTTGATTTTTCAACTGACAAAGCAGCTTTAATCTCGCGTTCAAGCTCTTTCGAAAAAGGGTATGTGACAAAGTCAATAATAGTTAATTCTGTATTCATGCCGCTGCCTTCTACATGAATAAGCGCTGCGTCAATTCCATCTAAGGATGTTCCAGACATCAGACCAACAATATACACATTAATCTCTCCTTTTTAAATAACCCGATCCGTGTGTAACTCTCCTATTTGTGATGATATCTTAAATCTTTCACCAGCATAAACAGAGATAACGTACTCGAAAGGCTTATTGTTTGTAAGATACGTAACCGTTTTAATCAGCAGTAACGGTGCATTCTCTTTCAAATTTAGATAATTTGCTTCCTGCTCGTTTGCAAGCGTAGCTTCGACGGTTTGTTTCACATTACCAATCTTTACGTTGAAATTTTTTTCAATAAAGTTATGGAGTGAATCTTTAATATTCGCTTCGAGCGTGTAGTCCTTATAGTCAACGGGTAAAAAGACTGTTTCAAGGGCTACTGGCACGTCGTCTCCGTAGCGTATTCGCTTAATTGATATCACTTGTGAATCCTCACCCAGCGCTAAATTACGCTTAACTGATTTTGAAGGAATCATTTGCTCAATCGATAAAATATTACTGCTAGGAACTTTTCCTTGCTGCTGCATCAATGATGTAAAGCTAGTAGCCGTGACTAATTTTTGTTCAATTTTTTTATCTAATACAAATGTTCCTACTCCTCTTTCTTTTGCCAAGTACCCTTCATCCACTAATTCTTGAATTCCTTGCCTTACGGTTAATCGACTTACTGAAAATAACTCACAAAGCTTTTTCTCAGAGGGGATAGCATTTCCTGTTTTCCATTCTTTTGAAATAATTTTTTCTTTTATAATTTCTTTAATTTGATAATAGAGAGGAATAGAAGAGCTTTTATTAATCATTTGAAACTCTCCTTTTGTTACGTAGTAATGTTGTGAAATGTTGATTTCAACATTGTCAACGTACTCTTTTTTACTTTTTATGTTTTTCCGTCAATTTAGCAACCGCATCTCTAGACTGGTGTATTTCTTCAATTGTATCTTCAAAGTAATTCGATACGTATGCATAAAACAAGATATCAATTGTTAAGAATTGCGCAATCAACGACGTTGTGGCTGCGCTTCTATTTTTTGCTTCTGGTGCCCGAACGTGGTGCAGTGAAATATCAACCTTATTGGATAGTGTATTATGACCAAATCGTGAAAGTCCCACTGTCGTAATCCCCGACTCTTTCGCAATGTCTACAAGCTGGAGAACTTCTCTTGTCTCACCGCTATTTGATACGCAAAAGAATAGCGCATTTTTGTTGGATGAAGCAAGAGCTGTTGCTGTAATGTGAGAGTCTTGATGAGCACTGATGACCTTTCCAACACGTAGCCACTTGTGAGAAATATCCTCAGCAACTAACCACGAGGCTCCTACACCATATACGTAAATAACCTGCGCTTCTTTAATGGTTTTGATAAGTTCTAAAACAGTTTTTTCCTGTAAGTTTAGAGCCGTTTCTTGAATGACTTGTATGGAATTGGACACAATTTTATCTTTTATGGAATCAATCGTTTCATTTGGTTCTATATCATAAAAGCCTGTTTTTTTATCCGTGGAGATATGGGAAGATAATGATACTTTTAATTCGGCAAAACTTCCAATTTCAATAGAGCGACAAAGTCTTGTTACTGCTGAGCTACTTGCATCAGCCTGTGCTGCCAACTCGTGAATTGTCATTCGAACGACTTGTTCTGGATGATCTAAAATATATTGTGCAACCTTCCGTTCTGATTTCGGGAGCTCGTATAATGAGCTCTCAATTCTTAATAAAACATTTACAACATTCACTACAAATCACTTCCTTAGCTTTCTCTTTTAATCTTGCTACGCGCTAAGTAATAACCGCCTAACGTCGATGATTGGTCTTCTAATACAAATCCTATATCCAACTGATGGCTTTGAATCTCTTTTATAAATGCCTCTTGAACCATAGAGATTTTAGTTAAAATACTTCCTTTAATAGCAATTTTTATACTATCATGAAAACCGCATTTTCGGTAAACAGAAAGCGTTACTTTAGCTAAATGTTCTCCTGCCTTTAACAGTAACGTTTGTGCAAAGTGATTTCCATTTTGTGCATGCTGTACAATTAACGGAACAAAAGCTGCAATTTCTGCTTTTGACGCACTATAGATAAATTTTTTTATGTCAGCAATATTCTCATATTTCAATTGAGTTAAGATATCTTTGCTTAACAAGCTTACAGGCAAACCTTCATCATATTCTCTAGTCATCTGAATAAATGCTTGTAAGGCAATCCAATAACCACTACCTTCATCTCCAAGAATATGTCCCCAACCACCTGAGAGATATCGAGAGCCCTGATGAATACCTACACTTACAGATCCCGTACCTGAAATAGTTAAAATTCCATCTTCGCCTTTTAGGAGTGCAGCATGTGCAATTACCCCATCGTTTACGATTTCTAGAGGAACTTTAAACACTCCTTTTAAGGTTTCCTTTATCTTTTCCTTATGTTTAAAGCCTTCATACCCAGCAAGGCCCATATAAATAAAAGCGCAGTTGCCGTGAGGTAGTACCGACAAACATTTGTTTACAGCAGCAATAATATTAGAAGTAGCTTGTTCCTCATTGATTAATAAATTTCCATACCCAGCTTCTCCCTGGCTAAGTACCTTTCCATCTAAGGTGTAAGCAACCGCCTCTGTTTTTGTGCCTCCACCATCAACCCCAATAATAAAGTCCACGTTATCTTCTCCTTTTATATAATGAAAAGCGGAAGGAAATCTTTATTTTCCCCTCCGCATCATCACAGTGAAACACATTTGATTCTATCTGATTGAGAATGCAAACTTCCCCCAAGGCTCTAAATAATCAAGCAAAAAGATTTCCTCTTCCACTATGCGACCCACAACATTTGTTTTCCCAGAGTTCTCCATGTCCTGTAGTGCGATCTGCAACTCACCTTTATACTGGCCGTAAAGCTCGTTTTCGATTAGTATATCGCCTCGCTTAATAGGAGGTGTATAAGTAGGTTTGAACTCTTCTGCTTTATATTTCACGCGTGACTGAGTAGAGCGAATAAGATAATCAGACACGTCGCCACGGTAAAAATGCGGCTCTTCTAAAACGATTTTTTTCTCTAAGTCCGTAATCGTTTCATGCAACTGGATAGCAAAAGTTAGCTTTTCTTTGTTGATTTCACTCAGAGCCTGTAACTCTTCTTCAGAAGCATAAGCATTGGCAATGATCACTTCATCGATGAGACCAGTAGCATATAAGTGCTTTGCTTGCGTAACAATCGGCAGTTCTCGGTGCATCTCCACCGTGCATAACCCTTCTGTCACTGGCCAAGGACCGAAAGTAGCATCATGCGAACTAATAAAAGCAGCGGTAGGAATATTATGTTCCTTAAACTGTTTGCTACATTTGACAAAGTGTTTATAGCTTAACCCTGCATAGCGGTGTGGATAAAAGTTATGCGAGCCCACTAAGTTGCTTACTTTTGGCTTGTAGGCCATAATGTTATCCAAATAGCTTGTAGCATTGCTCATAGGAATTTCAATTTTCAAATCATAGGGATTATACGTCATCATAGATTCTTCATTTCCTGTAAAACCCATGTCTAAGCGCAAGCCCCAAACACCTAACTCGTGAAAGAAGGACAAGTCATTGTAAGAAATGCCAAGCTGATTAAAAATACGAGGAGCAATGTCCACCATCACTTCCATCCCCAGCTCGTTAGCATAATCAATGCTTTCTTTAAAGCTCTTCATGACTTTCTCTTTATCCCCTTCTACTGAAAGTAAACAAGTGAAGATTTTTTTAAATCCGTACTGATGTGCCAAAGCAATGTACGCTTTATCTTTTTCTACCGTTGAATGTTCCGGATAAATGGAAATACCTAGTTTTTTCATTGCAGATTCCGCCTCTCCTGATATGCTTTTTCTTATGTACGAGATACTTTTTTGACGATTCGAATCATATGTTCAATTAACTTTTGTTCACTGATAGCCGTCATTAAGTGATCTTGAGCGTGAATCATGAGCAGCGTTTTATCTGCAGGGTTCCCATTAAGCTCTGCTTGAATAAGCTTTGTTTGCGTTTTATGCGCTAATCCTAGTTCATCTGACGCTTCTTTAATCAAACGTTCTGCATCTTCAAACTTTAGCTCTTCAGCCGCTTCAAGCGCTTCATACGCTAAGCTTCGTGCGTTTCCTGCGTGTGAGATAATCTCGAAGATTTCCATTTCGTTGTTATGGCTTAATTCTGTTGTCATTGGTGAATCCCCCTAAAGTTATCATTTTAATAGTATGAGTGAAAAACCTAATCAAGTTAGGAGCTATTAGTGTTGTTTAACATGCTCTTTTGATTGATTAAAAAAGGCTGGTAAATACGGTTCATGTGCTTCTAAAAGAGACTGAAGCACGCGCTCAGCCATCTCATCACTTGGAATTAATGGATTGATTGTTAATGCTAGCAATGCCTTTTCATACGAGCCGGTAACGGCTGCTTCTGCACCGAGTCTCTCAAATGATTTAATTTGCTGTACAAGACCTTGAAGGTGTACAGGCAATTCTCCAACCGTAATAGGAATTGGACCATTTTTTGTCACAATGCAGTTAACTTCTACTGCTGATAAATAGTCAATCTGTTGAATCGCACCTTTATTTTGCACGTTTAATACTTGAACATCTTTTTTATCATTATAAATAGAAGAGATAACGTTACAAGCTGCATCGCTATAGTAAGCACCACCACGCTGCTCTAACTGTGGAGGCTTGATGGTTAAGGTAGGATCTTTATAAAGCTCAAACAATTCTTCTTCTAATTTTTTCACAACTTCTGCTCTTGTTTTACCATTCTTAAACGCTTCCAATTCTTCATCCAATATATCCTTAGTTTTGTAGTAGTAGCGGTGATATGGACATGGTACAGCTCCCAATGCTTTTAAGAACTGCTGATTCCATGGAAGCGGAGCAATATTTTTCATGCTTAATTGAATAGCTGGGTCCCCGAGCATCTCAAGAACTTTTTCTGTAACATCTTGGTCATCTAAGTAGACATGTAATCCAAAAAGCATATGGTTTAAGCCGGCAAATTCAATATAGACACGCTCCATCTCAACATCTAGCATTTTAGAAATAGATAGGTGCATATTAAACGGGACGTTGCATACGCCAATAACTTTCTTGTGAGCGCTATAGCGTAAAAGAGCTTCCGTTACCATTCCGGCTGGATTTGTAAAATTAATAAGCCAGGCATCTGGACAAAGTTCCTGCATTTCTTCCGTAATTTCTAGAAGTATAGGAATTGTTCTCAATCCTTTAAACAACCCACCAGCACCGTTTGTTTCTTGACCAATCATTCCCATCTCAAGCGGAATGCGCTCGTCTTTTATTCGTGCATCCAGTAAACCAACCCTCATTTGAGTTGTGACAAAATCTGCATTCTTTAGCGCTTGACGGCGATCTAGCGTAATATGTACATCAATAGGAACGCCCGCTTTCTTTACCATTCTCTTTGCTAATTCCCCTACAATTTCAAGCTTTTCTTTTCCCGCTTCAATATCTACTAGCCATAATTCTTTGATTGGCAGCTCATGATATCGTTTAATGAATCCCTCTACTAGCTCTGGCGTATAGCTAGAGCCTCCTCCAATGGTAACGACTTTAAGTCCTTTCTCCATCCTTGACACCCCTTGTTTTTCATTTATAAACAATAAAATAACCAGCGATTGCACTTAAAAACAGCAGTGAGAAAAATAAGGTATAACATTGCTTCTTACCTTTGATCTTACCTTCAACAACACTAAGAATGAACGTTAAACTACCGCTAATGGCGAACATGTTACCAATATAAAGAGCATGATTATACCCAACACCCAGCGCGCTCATCACATAGTTAAAAATAAGATTAAAGATAAGAATAAAACCAAAGAATAAAAATGCGCTTCTATAGCTAAAAAAATGAATCCCAGATGTATTGTTCACCGTTTCCTCCCCTAAATTCAACGTAGGAAGTATGAAGTAAACACTCATACTTCCTATCGTTTCATTTATAAAGCAATATTATTTTCTTTCGACGTCTCAATCGTTCCTTCTTGTTCAACTAATTTTCTATCATACATTTTAAAGAACGGAAGATAGATAAAGAACGAAATTGCAATATTAGTTAAGCATAAAACAATCGCTCGCCAATCTCCTCCCGTTGACAAGTACGCACCAATTGGAGCTGGTAACGTCCAAGGCACCATTACATACGTTGGATTTACCAGACCCATAGCCGTGGCAACGTAAGCTACTGTTGCGCCAACTAAAGGCGTAACAATAAATGGGATAATTAAAATTGGGTTTAATACGATTGGTGTTCCGAAAATAACCGGTTCGTTAATGTTAAAAATACTAGGAATGATCGTTGCTCTTCCTAAAGTCTTACTGTATTTTGATTTCGCCGCAATTAGCATTGCTAATACTAAGCCAATCGTTGCACCAGATCCTCCAATCCAAATAAACCATTGGAAAAATGTTTCAGGTGCTACGTGAGGAATCGCTTTTCCAGCTGCTACTGCTGCAGAATTGTTCGCTAGATAAACTTCCCATACCGGTCTAGCTACTGCACCTACAACCGATACGCCATGAATACCAAATGACCAGAAGAACGTAATTAAAAATACTGGAATCAATACGCCAGGAAGTGTATCTCCCGCTTTAATGAGCGGTGCTACTGCTTTATCTACCAGCGAATGCATGTCAATGTTAAACGTAACCGTAATAATCGTCATGATAACCAGTACAATGGTTACTGGTATTAAAGCTTCAAATGAACGTGCTACTGATGTAGGTACTGAATCAGGCATTTTAATCGTGACATTTTTTGCTTTACAGAACCTCAATACTTCAACAGAAAAGATTGAAACAAGCATTCCAACGAACAAACCGTGTCCTCCTAGATTTGTCATTGGCAATACGAACCCAATGTTTTCCACTGTTTCAATACCTATTGTGAATAGGAAAGATGCTACTGATAAAAGACCGCCAGATAGCGGATCTAGTTTATAGCTTTGCGAAAGGCTATACCCAATTCCAAACGTTATGTATAGCGTCATGATAAACATCGTTAAGCGATATGGAATTAAGATTTCCGCTGCGTGTTTAGCTGCCCATTCCCCTAATGCTGAATCAGCTGCAACTGGTGGAAATGCGATGATAAGAAACAAGCTTCCAAAAATGATAAACGGTAAAGCCGAAACTACCCCATCCCTTATCGCTCGCAAGTGCTTTTGTTCAGATAATTTAGCCATAGGCGTTGATAAATTATTCTCTAAAAAAGCAACAAACTTGTTCATGTATTATTTTCCCCTTTGTTTAATTAATAGTTACATACATTTATTTGCTTACAAGCTCGTTAACTAGCTTTAATAGAGTAGGTCCTCCAAGCGGACTGTATGCTTGTGGCGGAATAACCTGACAAGGAACTCCAGCTTCATCAGCAGACTGCTTAAATGTATCAAAACGATGTCTCACTTGAGGTGCTACCATTGAAACATCCCACCCGTTACGAACCTCTGCATCAAACTCTTGAGTGCCTACTGCTAGAACTTCTAAATCAATATTATGTTTTTTACCTTCATTTTTTAAAGCGTTTACAACAATTGCACTGGACATTCCACCTGCACATACAAACAATACTTTCATTCTTAATTCCTCCCCAATACTTTTATCAGAATTGTTAAAACCCTGAGATATTCATGATAAATCTAGCAATAACTTTACTCTTTCTTAACTCTTTGTAGCGCAGCTTATCTTAAAACGTTAACTAGATGCTTTCTATGCTGTAATGTGGAATCAACCCCTATCATTCACCTCCACCAAATGATGTAGCAACAGGCATCGCTAGTTCAAAGAGATATTGCTAACTTTTATCTTTAATTGAAAATATATCATTTTTAAAATTAATTATCAATGTATTTTATATTTTTTAAAAATAAATTTTAATTAGTCTATCAATCTAGTAACTTGTAAAGTATAATATCTATTGAAAACGCTAACAACTTTATAGAAATGAGGTTATAAGATGATTAAGAAGAAAAAATTTAGAAGTTTATTAATCGCGTCAGTTATAGGTAGCTCCGTGTTATTACCATCTGCTACGATTGGATACGCAGATACAATACCATCTCAAGGGGCAAATCAACCTAAATATGTAAAACACGAACTAAGAGCAGCATGGATGGCTAGCGTATTAAATATTGATTGGCCATCAAAACCTGGTTTATCAATCCCTCAACAAAAAGCTGAGTTCATTCAATACCTAGATGAACAAAAACAGATGGGGATGAATGCAGTTGTTATGCAAATAAAGCCGACTGCCGATGCGTTTTACCCCTCTAAATACGGATTATGGTCCGAATATTTAACAGGAACGCAAGGGAAAGACCCTGGATATGATCCTTTAGCATTTATGGTTGAAGAAGCTCACAAGCGAAACATGGAATTTCACGCATGGTTTAACCCTTATCGAATCACAATGTCTCTTGGAAAAGAAGCTAACCTCTCAGACCTTCAAAAACTGCCTGAAAACCACCCTGCTCGTCAGCACCCTGAATGGGTAGTTCCTTATGGACAGCAGCTATATTTTAACCCTGGAGTACCAGAAGTACAGAAATTTGTCATTGATGGAATCATGGAAGTCGTAAAAAACTATGACATCGATGCCGTTCATATGGATGACTACTTTTACCCATACAAAATTGCTGGAAAAGAGTTTCCTGATCAAAACACCTATGAACAATACGGAAAAAATCAATTTAGTAATATAGCAGACTGGCGTCGTGATAATGTTAACAATCTCGTAAAAGATATCAACGAAGCAATAAAAGCTGAAAAGTCCTATGTGAAGTTCGGTATTAGCCCATTTGGAGTGTGGAGAAATAAAAACGTAGATCCTACAGGCTCAGATACAGCTGCGGGACAAACAAATTATGATGATTTGTACGCAGATACGCGAACGTGGATTAACAATGGAGATATTGACTACATTGCTCCTCAATTATACTGGAACATCGGACTTCCTGTAGCGGATTATGCTAAGCTCTTAGACTGGTGGTCAAAAGAAGTAGAAGGCAAAGATGTTCAGCTCTATATTGGACAAGCTACTTATAAAATTAATACAGAATCAAATGGTGTTCAAAATTGGTTTAATCCAGAAGAAATGCCAAACCAAATTAAACTTAATCGTACGTACGAAGCTTTTAAAGGAAGCATGCATTTTAGTGCGAAAGACTTAAGAAAAAATCCACTTGGCATTGCAGATCGCCTTTCCAATGAACTTTATAAACAGCCAGCGATTGTTCCCTCTATGCCATGGATTGACGATACGCCACCAGCATCACCAAAAGCAATTAATGTAAAGCAAAAACAAGAAGGCATTGAATTTAAAGTAAAAGAATCTAAGCACGATGACGCATCTTATTATGCAATTTATCGTTTTGATGGCAAAAAAGCCGGCGACATTAATGACTCTAATAACCTCTTAGATACCGTACGGTTAGAGCACTCCGATCAAACTTACCTTGACAAAACCGCTGTCAAAGGACAGGAGTATACATATGTAATCACAGCACTAGATCGTACTCATAATGAAAGCTCTCCATCAAGACCAATACCTGTACGAGCAAAATAATCAGTAAAAACAAAAAGCTGTTAAACTTAACAGCTTTTTGCTTTTTATAAATAACTCGCTACCACTGCGACAAAACCTCAAAATGCAAAGCTTGCAATTAGCTCTCCTTTATACCAATCTCCATGCATAGTGTAAATTCTTTCAGTAAAAAAACTATCCTAATATACATATCTAGCAACAGATATTCAGAACAATCGACAAATTCATTTAAAATACTACTTTTTCTTCAGTACAAACAATTACAAGCGCCCACCCTCTCCAAGTTTAGTTATTACAGTTATTCCAATAGTTTACGATACAAAATAGGTATTTCAAGAAGTAATTCCTTTATTTATGGATTGGTTTCGTTTAGTTATTCATTCTATGCATGTGAATCCCAAAAATTATTTTACATTCTTTTACAAGTGATTTTTTTTACTAATTACTATTCATATCATTAAAATTTAAACATTTATTACTACCTTTTCACATAATTTAAGTGTAGGATTAAAAACAATCCTGTTCATTCGAAACACCTTGAGGAGGAATATATGAAAAATCTAGGAATTGTACGAAAAGTAGATGAATTAGGTCGCGTTGTCATTCCAGTTGAAATGAGAAGAGTTTTAGGAATTAATATAAAAGATCCTCTGGAAATTTTCGTGAAAGACGGAGAGATTACATTAAAAAGGTTTGAACAGGATAATAGATGTCTCGTAACCGGAGAAGTAACGCCACAAAATAAGCGTTATGCAGAAGGTCTCATTTTAAGCCCCGTAGGTGCAAAGCTTTTATTTAATCAAATAAGAGAAGATTGGGATATTTAAAGAACAAACGGCTTTTGTTTTTTAAAATCATCAATAAAATAAATAGAATTAAATACCCCCTCCTGTAAAAGCACTCATATTGAGTGCCTTTTTTTGGAATATAATATTCATTTTAAATGCATCTTTTTAGTAAAAATTTCACCATTGTATATTTGGAAACTATTCGCCTTCTTCCCCTGCTTTCTTCGAACTTTGCAACACCTCTTCAACTCGCGTTAACACCTCTTTTTTTAACGTACATTCTGTCAACTTTAAATAATTATCACCGTATAAAAAGTCATCAATTAAATCACTAACCTCTACAAATGATGCTAGTTGTTTTGGAGAATCTAACTCATATATGATGAGGGTAGACAAATCATATACCTTATTGAAAAGATCATCTGGCTGATTCATTAGTTCTTCAAGCCTTTTATATACGACATATGTAGTGCATTCTTGTTCAGTTGGTACTTTTAGTTCAAGCTCTTCCACAGCTCTTCGAAAATAGTGTTCCGCTTCAAAAATATTATAAGGTTCTTGAAGCGCCGCAAGAATATATAAAGATGCAGATTCACAGTCACTCTCTATCATCGAAAAAGCCCATGGCAAGTAATGATCAGCAACGCTTACATTATTTTGATAAATATGATAGTGTAACTCTAGCGTGTTCATACTGCTTTCTCTCCTATATCCTCAGCTAGCCGTAGCAAATAACCGTCTGGATCCATAACTAAAAATTCTTGTTGTCCATAAAGTTTATCATCAACCCGATACCAGCTTTCTGTAAGTTCATACTTAATAGGATAAGCGTGAGCTTTTAACCGCCTGTAGATAACCTCAACATCCTCCACCATAATTTGAAAATTAATACCACGTCCATATGGATAAGCTAACTCACCTGTGCTCCAATATCCGTTTACTTGTTCAATCATAATTTCACATCCACCTAAGATTAACATGGCAAACTTGTCCTCTTTTCGTTCATATTTCACCTTGAATGTTAATAAGTTGATGTAAAAGTCCAAGCTTTTCTCTATATTTGAAACTGATAGCTCGGGTGTTAGTGTAGGTCCTGTAAGCATATGCTGGTTTCCTTTCATTGAGAGCTACTTTTAATTATGCAAAAGCGTCCCACTCGGTTTTTAAAATGCCCATTTTCACTGCATCATAATATTTTCCATCTACCATTCTAGCATCTCGAATTCTCGCTTCTTCTTTCATTCCAATTTTATTGGCGACCTTGAGCATTCGATGATTTCCAGACCAAGTTGACATACCTAAACGGTGTAAATTTGTATTCTCGAATAAAAAATCAATCCAAAGTCGATAAGCATCCGTTCCATACCCACCACTCCAATAGTCAGGATTATAAATAACGATTCCCGTTTCTGCCCAGTTGGTATTCCGGTCAACCCAATAGGTACCTACCGTTCCAATAAATTTACTGCTTCCTTTACCTTTAATAGCTAACTCTCTCGGAACGCCTGGTAACAGCTCATTTGCTTGAACCCATAGCTGTTTAAACTCTTCTTTTGACTTCCAAGGTTCCGGAATATACGGTCCGTTCCATTTTTTAGCTTCTTTTTGCTCTTCTTCGAATTTCCAATAATAATATTCGTCTAAATCACTATCGCTTAGTTCAGTTAGTACAGTTTTTTCTCCACAAATTTGAATCATCTCTACGTAACAACCTCCTCCATATACTCATTTTTATAACTTTTACCATATCCTAAGCTAGTTGGTATCAAAATACACTTATAGAGCTGCGCAGTAATAACCTAACTACTCGCATAGGTCCATTCAAAACAAAAAGGGTCCTCACTTCCATAGTTTAAGGTATTTCTTTTGATACTTTGGATCTGTTTCTGCTTCTATTAGCGTTAGTGCTTGTTGCTTTAACTTCTCATCATTTGTTTCATCATATAGATTTCGTAAGCTTTGAAGGACGTCATAACGAATAAGAGTAGCATTTTTTTCGTCTTTGCATGTATGAAAGCGATTAACTAAATGATGGAAAACTAACATCTTTTGTTGGTCTCCTGCTAACCCTACTTTCCAGATTGCCTGTAGAGCGTGACGCGCCGTGACAAATTTTTCATCCTTGGTTACGTTCCACAAGGAAACAAAATCAGTCAGTATTCGTTTTTCTTGATCGCTTTTTGCAAGACCTGCAAGAATTTGAGCACCTCTTGCTCTTTTATGGTTATCAGCATCTCCTAACCAGCTTACTAACTCATCCCACACTTCATAGGCCCAATCTACCTGTTCAGAAGTTGCGTTTATAATACTTTGAAAAGCTTCATATTGAATACGCTTATCAGGTGCGTCTAAGTTTTTGAAATAACTTCTAATGAGCTCGTTCATTGGTTCCTCCATTGATACTATTTAAGTTTATATCCTGCGTATATTTTACCATATGAAATTTTTCATCTTTTACTTATACATAAAAAATCTCCTTTTTAACCAACCTAAAGTTTAGGAAGAAATAGGAAAGGATGTGAAGATGAATTTTATATGGCAATCGCTTATTTTAATCCTAGCAGGCATCTTTTTATTGAGGATAGCTGGTAGGAGAATTTAAAAACTTAATGAATCTTTATTTTCCTCACTTAGCCCAGCAATTAGAGAACACGCCACCTAGTGACACAGGAACTCAACAGGATCTTTTTCAGGAGATTAACCACCCAAAAGCCGATACCCCTTGTTATTTACAATGAGCTCTCATAGAAAATGCACCTCAGCTAAAATTCTGAAGTGCATTTTTTATGTTTATTAGCGCTTTACAACCGTTACATACGAAAGCTTACTCACATTTCCAGCTGCGTCTTTTGCCGTTACGTTTAGAAGAGTTCCTTTTTTCTGTTCCGCAATTTTTACTGAATACACGCCTTTAGAGTTCGCTTTTGCATACCCCAATCTGTTTTTACCAACATTCACCGTTACCGTTGAATTTGCTTCCGCTTTACCCGTCACTACTTTATCAGTTTCTTTTACTTTATTAACCGTTGGTTTTGCGGGTGGCGTCACATCAGCTTTTACAACTTTGACATAGGATAAGCTGCTCACGTTTCCAGCTGCGTCTTTTGCCGTTACGTTTAGCGTTGTTCCTGCTTTTTGAACAGGAATACTAACAGAAAATGATCCGTTTGAGCTGGCTTTTACATAGCCAATCCGATTTTTACCAACGTTTACCGTTACCGTTGAGTTTGCTTCTGCTTTTCCTGTAATGACCTTATCGTTATCATCAACTTGATTAACGATTGGCTTCGCAGGTGGGGTCACGTCAACGCTTGCTACTTTTACATATGCTAAACTGCTCACGTTTCCAGCTGCGTCTTTTGCCGTTACGTTTAACGTTGTTCCGACTTTTTGTGATGGAATTGCAACGGAGAACGTTCCGCTCGCATTTGCTTTCGCATAGCCAATTCGATTTTTACCAACATTCACCGTTACTGTTGAGTTTGCTTCTGCTTTTCCAGTGATTACTTTATCATTGTTCGTAACTTGATTCACTACAGGCTTTGCTGGAGCAACATTATCAAAAAACGCGGCTGACAAAATATAAATATCTTCTTCCGTATTATCATCAAGGTCATCAATATTATCAAAGTCAATGACTGGAACATAATAAGTACCAGCTTTGCTTACTTGATAAACCTGCGTTTCAATTTCTTCGTCAAACTCGCTTCCTAAGTAGCTTACATTATTATCTTTATAATCTTTTTCCGTAACCGTAAAGCCTAATTCAATTGCAGGTGAAGAAGCCCCCCCTGCTATAATAAATGCGCCAGCTGTAGGAACATTCACTTTATACATGTCCAAATCGTAAAGGGGTAAAAGCTGTCCGATTAATGTGTTACCATAAGACATTGTATTTGCTGTATGAAAATCATCATTTGGCTCTGATTCAAAAACAATTTCTTCATTGTCAAAACTTGCACTTGATCGCTGAAGGCTTTTTGCTGATCTATTCGAAAATGGTACTGGCATATTTAACGACTTCAAAACATCTGACTTTACTGCGTTCATCACGTCTGGCTTCACAATGTTTTTTTCTAGTTTTTTGCTCGCTTCTGCTTGCTCTTCGATTGCTTTTTTTGATACATCGTAATTATTCTCTTGTGCGTAACCTGTCCCCATTGATAACGAAGAAACCAATAATCCTGCAGTTAATGCTGTAACAACCTTCTTCTTACTCATCAAAAATCCCCCTAAACCCCATTTGGTTACTTTTTACTCACGACTATAATACTACTATTTTTCTAATAAAACTATTAATTTCTACATCTATTTTTCGACAAAATCCTACCTTAATTTATGTAAAAGCTTTTTAATGATAAGAATATTAAATATACAATGATTGACAATTTTGTAATCTAGTACTAACATTTAATAATATAACCTAGTCATAGAGAAAGGTGTTTTAAAATGAATTCTTCAGCACGTATTACCGCTATTGGGACCTATGTTCCTGAAAATAAACTAACTAATGACCAACTTGAACAACTTGTTGATACTAGCGATGAATGGATTGTACAAAGGACAGGTATGAAAGAAAGAAGAATTGCAAGCAGTGAGGAGTACTCTTCTCATCTAGCGTTTAAAGCAATTGAAAACTTAGTAGCAAGCTATCACAAAAATATCCATGACGTCGACTGTATTATCGTTGCCACTACGACACCTGACTATGCCTTTCCGAGCGTAGCTTGTCAAATTCAAGATTACTTTGAGATTAATAGTGCAGGAACATTCGATTTTAACGCAACGTGCGCTGGCTTTACTTACGGATTACATATCGCTAATAGCTTTATCACATCTGGATTACACCAAAAAGTCTTAGTCGTTACAGCAGAGACGCTATCAAAAGTAACGGATTATAAAGACCGCTCTACCTGCATCTTATTTGGCGACGGAGCAGCAGCTGTATTAGTTGAACAAGATTTTGAAAGTCCAAGCTTTATAGCAACTCATATGGGATCAAAGGGCAGCGGTGGTAAGCATGTGTATCGAACAAACTTATCTGTAACGATGAACGGAGAACAGCTTAAAACCCCTGGGAAAATGGTTCAAAATGGACGTGAAGTGTATAAATGGGCTACCAGAACCGTTCCAGCAGGTATTGATTCGCTTTTACAACAAACCAATCTTCAAAAAGAAAACATTGATTGGTTCGTCCCGCACAGCGCAAACTTGCGTATGATTGAATCCATTTGTGAAAAAGCTGAATTCCCCCGCGAAAAACTATTAACAAGCGTCGAGTATTACGGCAATACATCAGCTGTTTCCATTCCTCTCGCTTTACAGCTTGCCTTAAAAGAGGGTAAGTTGCAGAAAAATCATCTTGTACTTCTGTATGGGTTTGGAGGAGGACTAACTCATGCAGGTCATATCATTAGATGGAGCCTCGATGAACGTTAAACCTTTTTTTCATATTGTTTATGGAAGGAGTTAAGGACGATATCTACGAATAAAGAATCAAAGTTAGACAAATGGCGTGCTAAATACGGAACAATAACTATCGGATGCAGCAGCTTAGTAACTACCTATTCGAACTGGGGCAGCAACTGGTTTTGGACGATTCTTGGCGTAATTGTAGGGCTAACATGCGTCACTATGGGCATTTTCGACCTTAAAAAACACACAACGAAATACAAAAAAGCATAGCCATAAAAGCAGCTGTGCTTTCTATATATCTAGTGGACGCAAATTCGCCTCAATTTCTGCTCGACGCGGTTCTAAAAATGGTGGTAGAGCGAGCTTCTCTCCCATCGTTTCTTTTGGTTCGTCGGTTGCAAAGCCAGGCGTATCGGTTGAAAGTTCAAACAAAATGCCGTTTGGCTCTCTAAAGTAAATCGCTTTAAAATAGTAGCGTTCGACTTCGCCTGAATGAGGAATACGAGCCTGCTTTAAGCGCTCAAGCCAGTAGCGGTATTCTTGCTCATTTGGAACACGAAACGCAACGTGATGAACGCCACCTCTTCCTAGCCTTGCTTTTGGCACACCAGGTTCTTCTACAATATGTACTTCAGCTCCGCTTCCCCCTTCTCCTGTTGCATACACTTCCATTGAATCATAAGATCTTACATGACGAAAGCCCATAACGTTTGTTAAGATATCTGCTGTTAGCTTCGCTTCTGCAACTGTTAAGGTAACAGGGCCTAAGCCAATAATCGCATGATTCTCCTCAATATCTTCTCGCTTCCAAGGAACACCGGCACGTACACCTTTTTCTCCGTCATCTGCAACAAGCATGAGGCGTGTGCCTTCGTAATCACGAAACGCAAGTGCGTTGCGACCTGCTTGAGTTGTCAGCTCATCGTGATCGATTTGTAGCTCTTCAAAGCGCTGTTTCCAATAGTAAAGCGACTCCGTCGTGGGCACACGCAAGGATACGGTTGAAATATCTGTTGTTCCAGGATAGGTTCTACCAAGACCAGGAATATCAAAATAAGTGACTTCCGTTCCCGGTGTCCCTTCTGCATCTGCATAAAAAAGATGATAGGATTGCGGATTATCTTGATTAACCGTCTTTTTTACAAGACGCATCCCCAGTACATTGGTAAAGAAGTCATAATTTTTTTCGGCTTTTCCCGTTAAAATTGAAACGTGATGCAGACCTAGTAGTTCCATTACTTTCACGCCTTTCTATTCGTTCCATTACTGAACTGCTTCTAATTCTTTTTCTTTAATTAGTATACCCAACCTTGCATTGTAATTTTCTCCACCCTGTCCGTGGTGAATGTGACTATGGCAAATGGGACAAAGTGCCGCAACTTGATCCACTTTGTTTAACCCGCTGTCAGTTAAGTGGTTGATGTGGTGAATCTCTAAATACGGCATTCCTTTTTTATCTTTAAATGATGCTGGTGCTCCGCATGATTCACACTTTCCGTTCGCTCGCACTTTCACATAATGATTAAGGAGTGCTATCTTTTTCGTTAAGCTCTTTTCCTCATAGAACCGTTCTAATAACTCTTCTTTTACCGTTGAGTCAATGTTAACTGCGTTCGCTTTCTCTTCTAATATATGGTTGCGTTTTAGTTCAAACATAATCGCTTCCCGAAAGCTTCCGTCTGCATCCCACATCAACTCAAGCTGATGGTTTGCATACGTCATCTCGTCTAAAAACTCGACAATCCCAGGCTCTACGTACTGAAATAAATAGATGGTTTCGCCGTTCGCTGCGTGTTCCATCACGGCTTTATTTCCTTTAATTAGCTGCATCGTACCGCGCTGTCCTTCTCCAGTGTAAAAAAAGGTTGTTTGATCATCGTTCCACCCATGAGAAGTACCGTATTCTTCACCACTCATCTTTGTAAAAATAAAGATATATGGGTGCTCTTTTGGCGTTGAAATTTCACTTTGCTCCTGCCCTTTATAAAGATCATGAATTTGCTTGCGGCGATATCGCTTTCCTCGTACAAAAGCCTCACCAAACTGTAAATCTGTAATCACAATTGTGCCCCCTGATGTAGATCTCTTTTCTTAGTTTTAGTGTACCATAAAAAAGCACAACTTGAGGTTAGTTGTGCTTAAAAAGGTTTGTATAGTAAGAGTTATTGATCTTCCACTTCTACTAAAAAAACTCTATTATTAAAGCCGCCTTTCTCATCCGCTTTTTGCTGACGCACATGTTCCAACTGCTCAGGAGTTGCGCCATTTAACGCAGCAAGCGCATAAACAACTTCTAGTAAGTCCGCAAGCTCTTCTACAGCCTCGTGCTCCGTTTTCGCTTCTATATATTCGCCCCATTCTTCTTCAGCTTTTTTCTTTAATTCCTTTTTGTATTCATCAATAGTTAAGTTGCTTGTTGTATATCTCTTTCCACTTTGTTCGATAATCTGCGGAATATAATCACGGACTAGCTTATTATAAATAGGCATTGGATCGGCTCCTTTTCCCTTAATAATATGACTAATTATACTAAAGAGTGGAAATAAGTTGTAGTAAAGCGAATCGTCATAAATGGTATATTTTCTCTATTATGCTATTGACGAAACAAACACACACGTTCTGTTATTAAAATATAACGAAAAAACTAAGCACCGTATATGCCTAGTTTTCCGCTACGTTATGAAAGTCGTTTTGAAATAAAAAAGGAAATTGTTGCTGCTAGCATTGCGACTACAAGCGGAAACATGTAGGCACTATCACCAAAGGTAACAGTACTTCCTAACGTTCCAACTTTTTCTGCCACCTCTGGATTGTACAGCATGGTTAGCAACATACCACTACCTACTTGAAATACAAGCATTAAGACGACAAAGCTAGCAATAAAGACTATGTAATTTTTCAATGAATATCGCCTCCCCTTTATTTCTATTACGAACGAACATTCAAAAAGGTTCATTTCGTGGAAAATAAAGTAATTTATTCTTCACTACTGTTCTTCAACAAGTTTTGAATATAAGAAGCATCTTCCACAGGAATTGTAGAATAGTCAACTTCATCCCACGTCTCACCCGTACGTTCCGCTATAACAGCTCCCTTATGGTTTAACCAAAGGCGAGATTCAACTAATAATGCTGATTGCTTCGGACTATTAAATGCTACGTAAAGATCCGGATTATTTATATCTACATTCGCGGTATCAATGCTTTCTCTGTGAGCGTAAATCATTGATAAGTTATCGACAGCAGCCTGATTTTCTAAGTCTGTAATGACCTTTTGGACTTCTGCTTCTCCGTTTTTCCCTTCACCAACCCAAATTTCCCGCGTGACTTGATCAGACGTCGACTTTCCAAATACATACCCTCCTAGAAAAATTAAAAGCGCACCTATTATAATCGCAAATGGCTTAAAATACCCTTTCATACAATAACCCCCTACAGTACTAATAAATTCAGTATATCATTATTTTTATAAGATTCGTTATTTTCTTCCTTTTAGCACTTTATAAGCTAAATAGGCTACAAAAATTCCGACTAGAATTGATAGCCCGAGCAAGTCCGGTAAAAATTTCAGCATCCAGATGCTGGCCATAACTGTCGAAACCGTTAAGTACTCAAGCCATTTTTCCCGGCTCAACTTTTTCTTGTTCGTTACAATTATGATGTATCCAATGGGCGGAGTAATAAAACAGATGATCATTAAACATTTATTTTGTAAGTACCAAGGCATCTTATTCAACAAAATCCCCCCTAACGTTTCCATAAAAAAACCTCTCTGAAACAGAGAGGTTTTAAACGATAGCAACAAACAAACTAAACACGACAATTGGAGCTACAAAAAAACCAAGTACGTGCTTCCAATGATATGGAGTCTTTTTTAATGCTAACAAGCGATCCACGATAAAGAAAAAAAGCAGCATTGGAATGAAAAAAAGTGATAAAACAAAGTGTAAAACACCCGTAATCCACCACTTGTACTTGCCTTCCCAACGATTTGTAATCGTTTGCGCAATTAGCTCTACCACAAAAGAGGTTAAAATAACGGCTGAGCCTACAATAAAAAAGTAGTACCCAAGTGCTAAAAAACTACCTTCTTTCTTAAACTCTCGAATAAAATTAAGGATAGTAAAGTCAGCTGGTTTATCCGCAGGCATGATCGCTGTTACAAACGCTAAAACACTGATGGCAACAATCATAATTAACCCTGCAATAAGCTTACGGCTAATTAAATAGCCCATCGACTTTACAGATGAGGTTTCATTCATATATTCGTTCCTTCCTTATGTATCTTCTCTACTTTTAGTAAGTAGCAACAATAATTTACTAAAAGTGTATGAAACAACCTGTCAAAAGTCAATGAAAAACGTCCTATCCACCAGGAATAGAACGTTTTTCATCCCTTTTTACTTCTCAACAACTGGATTTGGCTGGACTACTCGCTTTCCTACCGTTAACGATAAGACGAAACAAACGAATAAAACGATAGCCGCTGCTGCATATGGAAAGTTGATATCAATATCAAATAAAATCCCAGCAACAAGAGGCCCCGCGATGTTTCCTAAGCTGGTGTAAGCAGAATTTAAGCCGGCTACGTAGCCCTGCTGTTCTTGAGCAAGTTTTGACATTTGTGTACTAATAGCTGGTCGCAAAATATCGATTGCTAAAAACAGCGTAAACGTTACGACAACAATTAGCCAGTATGCATGCGTGAACAAAGTTAAAAGTACGAATAAGCCCGCTACGAACAGACAGGTTGAAATAACCTTTTTCTCGCCAAATTTATTAATAATCCAACCAAAGATAGTGAGCTGAACAACTGCTCCTGCAATGGAGCCAAATGTGATAATAAATGCTATATCTTTTGGCGTAAACCCAAATTTCTGATCTACAAACAAGCCAAACACCGTCTCATAATTCGCTAAGCCAAACGATGCAACAAATACAATAATTAAGCTTAAAAAGTACGGTTCCTTATAAGAGTTGCGTAACTGTGTAAATAAGCTCTGTTTTTCCGTTTGAAGTGGATCAGCCTTTACGCGTTCTTCCATCGGTGATTCAGGGAGAACAAATAGTGTAAGTAAAGCTGCGAAAGCCCCCGCCACCGCCGCTGAATAAAACGGTACTCGCATACCAAATTCAGCAATGAATCCACCGATTCCAGGGCCAATGATGAAGCCGGTTGTGATGGCTGCATTGATGTATCCCATTCCTGTTGCCCGCTCTTTTGGAGTTGTAATATCAGCTGTATACGCCATAACAGCTGGCATAATTAATGCAGCGCTAATCCCCCCCAGCATACGAGCGCCAAACAATAGTGCAGGTGCATTTGCAATTCCAAATAGCCACTCTGACACAGCAAAGATTACCATGCCGATCACAATCATTTTTTTACGACCAAAAGAATCGGATAATCTACCTGCAACAGGTGAGAAGATAAGCTGTGTTAACGAAAATGCAGCGACAAGCATTCCGACAATACTTCCGCTAATTTGTAGCTCAATCATATAGGTTGGCATAATAGGAATCACAAGACCTATTCCCATAAACACCAAAAAGATGTTAAGCATTAAGAGTAGCATAGCCCCTTTATTTCTTAACAGTAATGACATAAATAACCCTCCAACTTTCTCTTGTGTTCTCTATAAAACACGAAAACTATTTTTGTTTTTTTAGTTTTTTCAGCCGATAAAAGAGACTGACTTCACAAAATAAAAGGTCTGTCAGACTCTGTCACATGCGCTCTATTTAAAATGTTGATTTGACCTTACTTGTTAAAAGGCCGTGCAATAACATATCAACAATCGTATCGAGCGCATCTGATACGGTTAGTCGATTTTCTAAAAAGAAACTTCGATCTAAGGTCGAATTTACAGCATCAATGATTACTTTCATCATTAAATCAAGGTTGCGATTCACAATAATTCCTTCTTCTATCCCTTGCTTCATCAGCTCTCTCAGTGAGTCCCACTGGTTCAAAGCCATGTTTAACTGTTCCCACTGTGCCGGGTAGTAGCGCTTCATTTGCTCAATGATACGCAAGTCATAGAAGTCATTATACTCTGGAATAACGGTAATCACTCGCTTGATCTTGTCTACCAAAGATAGATTTTCATTATTCATAATCGCTTCGGTTTTCTGATCAAAATCCTGTAGCGTTTGAGTGATAATGGTATCTAGAATCTCTACTTTGGACGAGAAATGTTCGTACAGCGTCCGTTTACTAATACCCAGCCTTTTGGCTAAGTCATCCATTGTAAATTTCATTCCTTTATGATGAATTTCTTCGATAAATGCCTGCATAATTCGATCTTTCATTATCAGTCCTCCTCGTGATAAACTCATAAAACATTTTTAGTTTTTCTATTTTATCATTCTATCGCACTTCTCATATAAGTACAAGAAAAAACCCACTCGCTGAAATAAGCAAGCAGGTTTCCTCTCAACAAATCGAATCATTTGGTTTTGGATTTTTTAATCCGAACAATGGTCGGATAAACAGAGCTAGCGTTGTTCCTAGCATTGCCATAACCATCCATACCCAGCCGTGTAAGCTAAACGATGCAATTCCGCCAAAATAAGCACCAATGTTGCAACCAAATGCTAAGCGAGAACCATAGCCCATTAATAGGCCACCTACAACTGCTGCTCCTGCAACTCCTGGCTTAATTTTACCAGGCTTAAACGTTCCTTGAGCCGCTGCTGAGATAAACGCACCTAAAATAATGCCAAAGTTCATTACGCTTGTTGAATCGGCAAGAACCGTTTGCGTTAATGCTTGACCATTTGCTCCTTGGAAATAACCCCAAGTCGAAACATCAATCCCTGTTGCCATTAACGCTTTACCACCCCATAAAGCAAATGCTGACGTAATGCCCCAAGGATTACCGCGTACTGTTAGCGTTAGAGCATTTAAAAGCGCTAAAACGATTGCTGCCGCAAATAATGGCCAAGAACCACGAATAACTTTTTTCCATCCTGTTGTTGTCGGAAGCTGTTTCATCATTGGCGGATTTTTCTTTTTAGCAATTTGAACTGTAATCCAGTAAATAACTGCAAATGCTACCATTTGAACAGCCCACGCGCCGAAATAACCAAGATTAGTTGATTCAGCTAACGAAATTGGTTGGAATGACGGCATGTCCTCCATCCAAAACGTGAAGTGATACGCTGCAAGCAATGAACCTGCAATAAATGAAACGAGTGTAATGATCATAGAAGACGAACCGCCACCGAGGTTATAGAGGGTACCGGATGCACATCCGTTTCCTAACTGCATTCCAATTCCGAATAAGAATGCTCCTACAACCACACTCACGCCTACTGGTGACACATAACCTGCTGGTGTTGTACCTGTAAAGCTAAATCCAGTGCTTAAAATGATAGCAAATAGCGTTGAAGCTACTGCTAGCATAAGCATATGTGCCTGTAGGCCTTGTACATTTCCGACCGACATTAATCGTCTAAACGCTGAAGTAAAACCGAATCGTGCATATAGTAACGTCGCGCCAAGAGCGAGACCGATAATAAATAATACACCTTGCGTCCAATTTGTTGTATTGACAATCGCTGTTAGTAATATTACCGAAATTAAAATTCCGACAATAACTAACGGCTTTTGCATTGGACTAAGCTCCGTAACAACCGTTGTGCGAGCTGAATTAGTATGCTTAGAAGTTTGCACAGTTGTTGATGTCACGATATACACCTCATATCTTATAGATTTAGTAAGAATTAAACTTTTTTTATCGTACAACACATTTTCTATCCTGTAAACCTCTTTGCTCTCTTTTCACCGAAAGAGTTGATTTTCAACGCTTTATCCGTTACTTTTAACATTAGGTGATAAAAGTGAAAGTAGAAAAGTTGAAAAAAACGCTAAAAACTGTAGGTGTTGTAATTTTTGTTTTAATGTTTATTGTGAACTTAATTATTACTAAAGGAGCTATTGTGGATACGTTGATTCGCATGTCCTCCCTTATCATTCTCTTGCCTATCTTTTTATTTTTCGTCTATCAGATGGGCAAAACACACTACAAACGTTTGGAACAAGAAGAAAACGAGTAGGGAATTCCCTACTCGTTTATTATTAAATCGAATAATACACTTTTCTTGAAAGCTATGGTAGCCAATCACCGTGCTCTTCAATTGTTAAGAGCTGCTAACTGCTCTGATAGATCTCAGGTATAACCTGGAACAATGCGCTGCAATCAACAATGCATAGGACTTCTACGCACGCTTTTTGCGGCAAGTTGCTAATTAGACCACCTGTGTTTAATACATTATCTGCAGTACAACGGAAGCATGCGCTCCAGGTTTTTTAATCTCTTTTTTATGCTTTTTTCTTTCGATTATACTGTTTATGCACCGCTAGCCATTCGATTCATTGTTAAACTACTGCTATCTCGAATTACTAATTTTGTAGGTACCGTCACCTTTAGCGGAATCTTGCGCCCATTCATTTGTTCCATTAATTTCTAGCTTGCTTCTTCACGTTTTAATGGTGCTGATTGACGGAATGTTTGATTCAACCCGTCTTTTACGTACTGCTCATGTTTCATAATCCATGTTTTCATTAACACAACATACACAAGGGCTGCAGGGATTAATCCTAAAAACCACGAAAGATCTACGTTAATAAATGCAAGAGATGTGCCAACAATGGTGGCGATGATGGCAGCAGGGTTCCATCCTTTAAATGCTGCAAATAGCTTGCCTTCATATAGAGGAGCGACATTGTAATTACCTTTATGAATCAAGTAAAAATCCGCTACCATAATCGCAAAAATCGGACCTAAGAAAGCAGAAACCACTGCGATAAATGTTAAGAATAATGAATCAGTCATGATAAACCATGGACATGTTACTACGCCTAGTATTCCAACAATCACGCATGCTTTTTCCCATGAAATTTTAAATATATCCATTGCCACAAGTACTGGAGGCATAATATTAGCTACTAAGTTTGTAGTGACTTGAGCTAGAGCAATAAAGATTAACACAATTATACTGGCTGCTACATTCGAAATATGATTTGAGATAATATCAACAGGATTCCAGACGCCAACGGCCGCTGCTCCTAAAATTCCAACGAACGGGAGTAAAATCATAGGTGGAACGATTCCAACAACATGGGCTCCTACAAACGTACCCGCTGTAGATTTACGCGGAAAGTAGCGAGTGTAATCTGAAATATTAATGAGCAATGCAGCAAATTGACCAATTAACACTGTCATCGCCAGCCAAAATGGAATTCCCCAGGAGCCTTCAGTGTTAGCAACCTTCTCAACTTCGAATCCAAAGGTTGATAAAAAGAGAAAAATCAGGTATACAATGCCCAGCATAATAATGACAGACCCTACAATTTCAATCCACTTAATCGATTGAATGCCTTTTGCTGATAGAAAAATTTGGAGCGCTTGAAATGCAAAAAACCAAACCCAAACGTTATCAAAACCGATCAGTCCCATAAACACTTGATTCAGCGCTTGCGCTCCCAGCCAGGATTGGACTCCATACCAGAATAACGCAGGAACCGCTCGCATTAAAGCTGGAATTCGAGAGCCTACCGGACCAAAAGAAGACCTCAGCTGAACAACCATAGGAATCCCATGTTTCCATCCTACGCGTCCATTTAACGCAAATAACAAAGCAGCGAGAATATTCGCTAAAATTAAAGCGATAAAAGCTTGAGTTAAATTCAACTTTCCAAAAGGTGGAATTAAACTTGACCCTAACATAAATGAACCAACCATTACGGCATCTCCCCACCACATTGCTACATATGCTTTTGGACCTAAAATTCGATATTTCTCATGCGCAATCGGACGCAAATCAGCGTTTTGTTCCATTTGTTACTCATCCCCCTAAACCTAACTCTTCATGTTATAAAACATAACATTTAGTTTTTTTTAGTTTACAGGATGCTTAGTGTTAATTCATCAGAAAAAGAATGAATTTTCAGTTTTTTATTTGTGTATTTTCAACAAAAGAACTGCTAAATTTAATGTACATGATGACTTTGCTGAAGGCGTGTTCGGGTTCAATAATTGTACAAAAAAGCCGTTATAGCATAACGGCTTTTCCAAACAATTATTATAAATAAACACGTTCGATTGTTCTGTTCACTTTCAGCTGAAAGTTGGAATGACGTAGTCGCCACGAATTGGTTCTATACCGTTTTTAAACTGAATTTGCAGCGACTCACTTGTAAAGAGATGATGATCATTCATAACCTGAAAGTGAATATGAGGCTCTGTTGAATTACCTGAGTTTCCACAGCTTCCAATCCACTTCCCTTCATAAACAAAATCTCCTTCTTTTACTAAAATGCTTCCTTGCTTAAAGTGGGCTAATAAACTATATTCGCCGTTTCCATGATCAATTATCACATAGTTCCCTGCTGGGTGTTCGGTATCCACATCGCCGATTGGATTATCTTTTAATCCATCTACTATGGCAACGACTTTTCCTTCAGCCGACGCCACTACCTTTTGGTTAAATGCATAATAGTCTTCTAGTTCATCACCATACTCTTTGTACGTGCTTTCATCACGCTGAATAACTAAATCATAAGCATAGCGCTGTGAGAGAACTGGATAATGATAGTTTAACAGCGCGTTCGTACCTCCCCATAGCACAAACCACTCTTTGTTAATAGGCATTCTATATGTACGCGATGTTTTGCATATGTTCTCTTGCTGTTCAAGTAGCTGAAGCTCTAAACCAACAATTGTTCCATCACTTTCAACAAATAAGCTAATTCCTTTATGTCTCTTACCATCAACCCAGATATATTGTTGAACAGACGACGTGATGGAAAGAAGCGTTTCTAAACTATATTTCTCAACTCCTTGATTGAACTCTTCGCTCATATGTAAAAAGTCTGCAAACGGTATTTCTGACTGAAATTCTTCGCTTAATTGATGATAAATAACGGCAAACTCACCAGCTAAAAAAAACTCAGCAAACTCTTCGATTTGAAATTTTGTTTTGGTATGTTTTGGTTTCATTACATTATTCCCCTTTTCAACACACATTGTTTATCTTTTTCTTCCTTACTTAGTAATACGAATAACAACTTTAAAAAGTTTCTTATTTTGTAAAATTTATCTATGTTTTTCCTGGTATGTTGAAACAGAGGTAAAAATAAAGAGCTCATTTTACAAGTTGGCTTGACTAAAAGATCCATCGTTCCATTAGCCATTATGAAATGATATGACGTAAATGAAACGTTCATGAAGGCTGTGCAGGCTCAGCTATACGATGCAAGGTTAAACGACTTTGTTCCAGAAGAGCCAACCTTTGAAATTCAACTCCACCAAAAGTAAATGCTGACTTTACCATACGGAATAACGAAAAATATAGATTGAATTGTTTTAAACATGGATGACAAACATGCTTTCGGGGTATTGAAATGTATTAAATAGAAGCTGAAAGAAGCACTGGAATAACCCAGTGCTTCTTTCGTTTTTATTTACCTTTTTTAAGCATATAGTTGTCATTTGAATTTTTAATAACAATATCAAAGTCCTTATGAAGCTCATGCATAAATACATTATATTGAATTCTACGTTCTTGATGGGTCCTCCTTAAATAATTGAGATCCATTCCTCTTTCGAACACATCGCGTTCACTTCTCCTCACTAGCTCAGTTTCTCCATCAGTATATAAATAAATTTTCAAATCGTACAAACTCAAATCGGTAAAAGCTACGCTCATTCCTTCTATAATATTCACCTGTTTTTTCGAAGAAATTAGGATACTCTTTGAATAGCTCGTTCCGATTGTATAAAAGTCTAAAGATTTTTTTATCATTTGAATATCTCTTTCTAAAGCATAGCGATTATGAGCTGCAGGATGACAAGCCGTCACCTTGCTCTCATGTAATCTCCCATTATATTCATAGCTCATTAGAGTGTTTTTCCTAAGTTCAGAGTCAACAATATAAGGATCCGTATTAATATAGTTGGTTTTTTCTTTTCCAAGCACATTTATGAGACTTTGAGCAAATGTTGTTTTTCCAGATGCACCGTGACCTGAGATTCCAATTATCATCTTTTCATTCTTACCCTTAATTAAGCTGGCTACGTCTCGAACAACCTGATTCATAATTTCCTCCACATTTTTTGATTTTATCAATACAAGAGTTTATCAACCTGTAAATAAAGCGCTTTCTTATTTTATCAGTATACATACTAATAAACTACAGCAAAAAAAGCTGAGAATATCTATTCTCAGCTTTTCTATTGATATCTTTTTAGCAATTAATCTCTCTTTTATTACTTTGCTTTAATTCCCTCTTCACCATATACTTCACCCAGATCCTTTTTAAATAACCTGGCTGGGTATGCAAAATAATAAACAATTGAAGCAGCAAAGATTCCTACAATAATATAAATGAGCGGAATCGCACGCTTAAAAAGTATTAAATCTGTTGTCAGAACGCTGTATTTCACGATGCTAAATAAACATAGTACGCCTAACGAAAGTGCAATGATTGGAACAGCAGGATAGTTGACCTTAAACGGTCTTACTAAGTTTGGCTCTTTCTTTCGTAAAACAAAGAGGGACACTAAGCTAATGCAGTACATCGTCATTGCACCAAACACGGCTAGAATGATAAGTGCATTTGCAAACGTCGCGGACCCTGCACAAATCACACCGACTGCCCCTGGAATAAGCAGTCCTCCTACTGGCACACCCTTCTTATTGGTTTTTGCAAGAAATTTTGGAAAGTAGCCTTCTCGCGCTAGCGCATACGTTTGACGAGAGAACCCCATAATAATTCCATTTAAGCTTGCAATGAGCCCGAATAATCCAATGATTGCAATTGTAATAGAAAGTGCATTACCATCATAGACAAGCGCTAATGCCTGTGGAAGTGGATAATCTGCCGAAGCTCCTGTGCCGCTTCCTCCCCCTAATCCTGCTGTCACAAATAGCGTGAAAATAGTAGCCGTTGCTAGTGTAATAATGGCAGCAATAAACCCTTTAGGAATGTTCTTTTGTGGATTCTCAACTTCTTCTGCCGCCATAGCTCCACCTTCAATCGCCAAGTAAAACCAAACAGCAAAGGGAATAGCAGCTAAAATACCCGAAGGCCCGTTTAAGAACGATTGTTCATTAAATAGATTGCTTGTTTCGATATGCGGCAGTCCGCTCACATAGAAGATTGCTAAGCCAATAAGTGCTAGAATCGTAGCGCTTAGCTCGATTAAAGCCACTTCCTTAACACCGATTAAATTAACGAGAATAAAAAAGATAAAGACACCAACGGTTGCATATACGGGATTAATCGATGGAATTAAAAAATTCAGATACGCACCTGTTGACACGGCAATAGCGGGCGGTGCAAACACAAATTCAAGTAAACAGGCAATTCCAGCTATAAATCCTCCAAACGAGCCCATTGCTCTCCTTGCGTAAGCTGACGGTCCACCTGCTTGCGGAATTGACGTTGATAGTTCGGCATAGCTAAACATAAAAGTTGTATAGAAAATCGTTACGATTAAGGTGGCAACTGCAAGGCCTAAGATTCCCCCTGCTTCAAATCCATAGTTCCACCCAAAATATTGTCCTGAAATAACCATCCCTACTGAAATAGCCCAAAGGTGAATGGGTTTTAGATGTTTTTGTAACGCCATTCTAACTCCTCCTTTTATCTGTGTTATGTTGACTGATAAAAACGATTAAATAACGAGGTGAACACCGCTTGTTTGCTGCTGAATCATTTGATGAATAACTGTACCGATATGCGCAGCTGCTTCTAACGGAGGAGTACCGCCGCGATGAATATTAGAAATCACCATGCGGTCGGACTCTTTTTTCCCTTTTTGTGGCTGATAGCACATGTATGCACTCATCGACTCTGCGCTGACAAGTCCAGGCCGTTCTCCAATAAGTAAAACGAGTGCTTTTGGAGCTAAAATATCACCGATATCATCCATGCATGCAACCCTCCCTCCTTTTACAAAGAAAGAAGTACCAACACTGAGATCATACGAACCCAATGAATCAACCAAAGCTGGATAAACATCGCGAATATTTGCTTCGATTGCATTTGCGCTCAATCCGTCAGAAACAACGATTTGAACGTCTGGCTGCTTTCGACAGTTACACTTTAACTGTTCTTTTGCGATCTCTGACAGCAACCTTCCTTGGTCAGGGAATTTTAGATAATGTTCTTTTGACGTACTCTTTGTATCAACCGAAAACAATTCTAAATATTCCAATAATTTATGATCCACTTCACTGTACACCGCATCGACAGCAGCTGCATGATCTGTTCGAAAGGCTAATACATCAGCAGTTAGTGGCCTTGTCCCTGTTCGTCCTACACCGATTCGGGCTGGCGTAAAACCTTTTAAGCGAGCTAGCAGCTGTTCTTTTTCATTTGTCATCATTTCATCCCTCCTAACACACCGTTCATAAAAATGGTTGGGTCACCCGCTTTGGACGTAAATCGATTGTTTTCCATAATGCCATACTCTTCTAACCACTGCTTAAAGATAGGGGTCGGGCTCTGGTTTAAAATCCGTCGAACCGTCGCGATATCATGATAGCTTAGCGATTGATAGTTTAGCATGCAGTCATCAGCCATCGGTACACCGATTACAAAGTTTACGCCCGCTGTGCCAAGCAGCATACTTAAGTTATCCATATCATTTTGGTCAACGTTCATATGATTCGTATAGCACACGTCCACTCCCATTGGTAAGCCGTGCATTTTTCCCATAAAATGATCTTCTATACCTGCTCTTGTTACTTGCTTACTGTCGTATAAATACTCTGGACCGATAAACCCAACAACCGTGTTGACTAAAAAAGGGTTAAACTGACGCGCCAATCCGTAACACCTTGCTTCAAGCGTGACTTGATCAATATCATAATGAGCTTCGGCAGAAAGCTCAGATCCTTGACCAGTTTCGAAATACCAGCGATTTGGCCCTACCGCGGTACCTTTTTCATTAATCAATGCAGTTGCTTCTTTTAACATCGAAAGCGAAATACCAAACGATTCGTTTCCTGCTTGGGTTCCCGCTAAGCTTTGAAAGATTAAATCTGCTGAAGCGCCTTTTTCAATCGCACGCATTTGAGTGGTCACATGTGCAAGAACGCAGTTTTGGGTAGGAATTTGAAATTCATGAATAATTGACTTTGTTTCATTTAATAGCGCATAAATATTTTCAGTTGTATCAATAACAGGATTAATACCGATAACCGCATCGCCAATACCATAGCTGAGTGCTTCATATAAAGACGCACGCATTCCGGCCAAATTATCTGAGGGATGATTTGGCTGCGCTCGAGATGCGAGTACTCCTTTCATACCAATAGTTGTCTGACAAGTTGTCTTCACTTCGATTTTAGAAACGGCTTGAATTAAATCTAGGTTCGACATAATTTTAGTGACTGCTGCAATCATTTCACTTGTTAGTCCTTTGGCGATATAAAGTAAGTCTCCCCCTTCATGCTGATCTTCTAGTACATACTCGCGAAGATCCGCCACCGTCCAATTTTGAATGACTTTAAAAATTCCTTCATGTACCTGTTCTTCAATAAGTGCTGATACATCGTCTTGTTCAGGACTTAAAACTGGGTATTCTCGAATTTCTTTTAGTGTCAAGTTTGCTAATACTTGCTTAGCTGCCATTCGCTCTTTCATCGAGCTTGCTGCAATTCTTGCTAATTCATCTCCCGAGCGCGCTTCGTTTGCCTTTGCCATAATTTCCTTTAAGCTTCTAAATACAAACTGTTCTCCTAATACTGTACACGACTTAATCATCGTTTCATCCCCTTTTAAAAAGCTAATGTCTTTACTGATACAGTGACTGCTTCTCCAACGGTTTTCATGCCGATATCAATGTAATCTCCATACGTAAAATCAATGCCATCAAGCACTATAACTTTCAATGCTTTGTTACGCTTTTGAATAGCTTGTCCAAGCGCTTTTGCTAAATCTTGCTCACATAAAACGATGAGGCAAGGTGCCTGTGAGAAAAAGTACGTATAGCTCTTGTATAGAGCTTCTGCTAACTCTTGTAGCATAGTGTACGTGCAGGTAGTAAAAGCTTGCAGCGCAATAGCTGCTACTTGTCCTTCACAATCAAATATGGTGTTCGCATGGGATAGCGTACTTTGTAGTCTTTTCACAAAAGACGGTTCGTTCCATACTCCATTTTTCTCTACGTCTACTTTAACAATTGGAATGTTTTTCAGAGGCAAACAATCTTCTGCTATGTATACTGTCGCTCCGCTTACTTCCGTATTTTGCATGCCTGCACCAATGACCGTTGCTCGAGCTGTTTCTGGTGCTGCCTCTCCTCCTCTTTTTCTTAAGCTTGCTGCTAAAAGTGGACCAATGTCACCGAATGTCGCAGTTTCCTTCAGCGTAGTAGGCGAGTGTTCATTCATCATCTTTCCAACTCCACCTGAAACAAGCACTTTTTCAACGGCTGGTAAAGGTTGCTTTAGAGGTTCTAAAAGAAGCACAGAAGATGTCCGGTCGCACCCTCTTAGAAAACTTAGAAGTTCATCTGCTAAGCTGTCACTCAGCATCGCAGCTTGTCTAAAATCTATCATTTTACCAACCTGCATAGTAGATTGATGTTCCTGTAAAAAAGGATTTAAAAACGGTGAAATATAGTCCAAACGACCACTTTCTTGAATTCGGACTAACCGTCCTCCGATGTGAAATGTAAATGTGCCAATAACCTTTCCACCTTCACACAGAGCAACGTTAGCCGTTCCTCCTCCGACGTCAACATTAGCGATGACTCCTTCTGTTTCTTTGGACAGCGCAACCGCACCGGAACCTTTGGCTGCCAACATCCCTTCTAAGTCCGCACCAGCTGTTGCTACGACAAAATCTCCAGCTCGATTAGCTAAATAATGTAAGATTTTTTCTGCATTTTCTTTTCTGGCCGTTTCTCCTGTAATTATGACGGCACCCGATTCCACATCTTGAAGAGCTACGTTTACTTTTTGATACTCTACCTGAAGCAATTCACTGAGTGCTTCAACATCAATTTCAGTCTCTGTTTTTAAAGGCGTTGTGTAAATCTCGCTTTGATAAGTAACCTTTCGATCCACAATATCACAGCTAGGTAGCGAAAAGGCGCCGTTGACCTGATTGACTAAAAGCTCACTTACAATCAGCTTTGTGGTACTTGTTCCAATATCAAGCCCAATGCTTGTAATCCACCGTGTTGTCATATAATCATCCTTTAATTGGTTACGTTATGTTAACATTAAACTAAATAAATGAATCCAACAGCAAAGATGTAAGAAAACATAACATGATTTTTTGTCACCTTCTCTACCATCACTTTATAAAAAAGAGGATGGACATAATAAAACAGATTTTTAAAAAGACGAATAACCTCTTTTCTCATCCCCTTACGTTGTCAGAACACGTTCGTTCCATTGCGCTGCGGGATCTCAGCTTTCCCTCTCTTTCCCGCAGGAGTCCCGTACCCTATGCTCCATTCCCCCCCTGTTTCAAACACTGTTTTCCCCACCAACAAAAAACCTGAACGATTAAAAGTTATGAACTTTCAATCGTTCAGGTTTTTTGTTGACTGAATTACTTATGCCCCAGCCTCTTTCTATTATTCTTCCAGGGCTAAATTTTTAGTAATAACATAGTATTCACTTTTCGTCATTTGCCACCCTTTCACATTTTCCTTATATGCAACAAAATTATTTGGATGGACAATGGCGGAGTGTAAGGCTTCATCATTAATTATTTTACCCGCTTGCCTTGTTAACCCCACGCGCTTTTGCTCGTCAACAGTTTCGTTTAACTGCTTAATTAAACGACTAAGCGCTTGATTATCATAATGACCTACGTTATAAAAACCATCTTTTCCATAAACACTATTTAAATAATAAGAAGAATCACCGCGTGGGGCTGTAATTAAGCTGTATGTAGCTATCCCCCAATCAGAATTTGTCGTCATATATTCATCCATATTTTCAACTTGCTGTATGTCAACTTTGACCCCAATTTTTTTCGCTTCCGATTGGATAAGCTGGGCCATTAAGGGCAGTTCTGGGCGATATGGGTATGTTAAAATCGTGAACGATAGCTGCTTACCTTCTTTGACTGCTTGGTTGTTTTCAACTTTGTAGCCTGCTTTTTTTAAGTATTCTTTAGCGGAATCTGGACCAGATTCTTTTTTAGGAGCATCGTAAGCAAAAGAAAACTCCTTTAAAAATGGGCCGTTTGCTGCTACGCCTTGTCCTGCAAGCGTATAGTCTACAACGTCTTGACGATTTAAAAGGACATCAAACGCTTTTCTCACGTTAACGTCTTTAAACGCTTCGATGTTCGTGTTGTATAAAAGCATTTGCGTGCGCAAACTGGGAACGACGTCGACTACAAGTGACGGATCTTTCTTTAGTAGCTCTAAGCTTTCAATTTCAGGGCGATACACGATATCAGCTTCTCCAGATTGCAGAGCAGCTGTCCGTGCATTTGCATCTTCATTGTATAACATTGTAACGCGATCTAATTTGGGGTCACCGTCCCAGTACTGATCATACTTTTTTAGCTCTAGTTTACTGTTTGGCTGAGAAGATACCGCTTCAAACGGTCCCGTTCCCACTGGGTGTGCTTCAATATTCTTTTCTGTTACGTCGATAATAGCAGTATTTGGGTGAACAAGTTCAGACGGCAATGAAACAACAGGCTCTTGTGTTAAAATCATTAGTTTTTGACCATCTGCTTTCATTTCTTTTATTTTTAATGAAGCTTTCATTGCTTCACTCACCTTCACCGTACGTTCTAACGATGCTTTTACCGCTTTAGCGTCCAACGCTTTTCCATTTTGAAACGTAACCCCATCTCGAATGATAAACTCCCAAGTTGTTCCGTTATCTAACGCTTTCCAGCTTTCAGCTAACCAAGGCTCAATGTGTGAATCTTCTGTTGTTTTTACTAATGTTTCCACAACGCCTGCTCGCAGCGGCGTATAGTTAAGCTGGGGGTCTAGCGTATCTGTTGGAAAGTTAGATAAAAAGGTAAGCGTATTGGAATTAGAAATTGCAGAGCTGTTTGCTTGATTTCCAGAGCAAGCTGTAAGCATGCACACCGCTACTCCCATCATGATTGCTGTTTTCCATATCTGTCTTTTCATGTCGTAATCCTCCAAAGTATGTATCTTAGCAAATAATGCTAATCATAATTTCAAAAGTTTACGAGTTTTCTAACTTTTTGTCAATTAGCTTTTTGCTTAACTTTTGAACTCGGGAGCGCTCTTGATACGTTGTTCCAATAATACCAATCATAATAGCTATACCGCCAATCCAATGAAAATAAGACAAGTGCTCATGTAAAAATGCTACGCCTGCTACTACGCCAATTAGCGTAGCTAAATTGGTAAATACGCTCATCTGTGCTGCTTGAATAGTTTTTAATGCATAGTTGGATAAAAAAGCTGTAATAAGAGAAGAAAATATACCTAAATATGCTACTGATAGCAAAAATCCCAGTTGAAACAGCGGTTTAAAGAATGTTGCCAGCGAGCCATTAAGGCTATGATGAACAACTGCCACTCCGTTAAAGCCAATAAACCCAACGAACATCATAACGTATGTAAGCTCAATGGTAGAATAAGAACGTGTCAGTTTACGAGCCAGTACGTTGTAAGAAGCATTTGATAAAGCTGCTAGTAAAATAAACAGAGCACCTAAGCTTCCACTGGCTGAGAAATTTACGCCTTTCATTGCCAGTATGTATACAATGCCAGAAACGGATAATAGAATCGAAAACTTTTGACGAGGTGTTGACGTTTCTTTTAATAGATAAGTAGCAAGGAGCAAAGTAAAAATTGGAACTGACGCTTGAATAATGCTTGCTTCAGAGGATGTGGTATATAAAAGACCAAGCGCTTGAAAGCCAAAATAACATATTGGAAATAAAAGACCTAAAGGCAAAATCCGAAGAACATCGTGCCTATTCACCTTCATTTTCTTTTTGTTTACAAGCAGAAGCAGCGAAGCAACTATAAAGGATAACGTAAAGCGGTGAGCAAGTACGTCAATGACCCCTGCATAATTTAGCGCTACTTTTACAATCATGAGTGCAAACCCTGTAATGATTGCATATAAAAAAGCTGAGCCAAATGCTTTTTGAACATTTGTCAAATAATCCTCTCCTTTTGAAGCAATTGTGCGGATGTACTTCACTAATCTTTTATACAAGTATACAAAAAAGCCCTTGTTTTACAACAAGAGCTTTTTCTTACGCTTCAATCAGCGTGAGCTTTTCCATAATTGCTTCACGCGGCTTAGGTGCCGGAACGTCATCAAATTTACCTAACATGAGTACACCGACAATGGCTTCATCTTCTTTTACATCTACTATTTTTCTAAATCCAGGTTGATGAATAAGCTTTCCTGTTTTCCACAGAACTCCAATTTCTTGTTCCCACGCTAACAGTAAAAAATTTTGGATAAAAGCAGACACAGCGCTGAAATCTTCTTCTTGCTTCATTTCATTTTCATCTTTAGGGACTGTAACAACAATATTGGCCTGTGATTGAGAAAACTTTTCTGCCATCTTTCCTATTTTTTTTGCTGCCCCTTCATCAGAAACTTGTTGGGACAAGTTTCTCATCCCCTCACTTAGTGATTTGTTGCCTTTTCCGTAGAACATCACAAGTCGCCACGGCTGACGTAGCTTATGGTTTGGAGCCCATGATGCATCATCTAAAAGTTGGATAATAGTCTCTTTCTCAATTGTATTATTGTTAAACGTACGAATGGTTCTTCTTTCTCTTATTACGTCTCGAATGGATGCTGACATTTTAATCGTTCCTTTCACCTATAGATTTGTATTAGCTATTTTGAATTAAAAATCGCACGGCTTGCGAAATATCCATGTTGTGTTGTTCACAAAATGTAAGAAGTTTATCATATGTATTGGCGTCTAAACGTACATGAATCGATTCAGTAAGCTTTGCATTATCAAGATCCTTTGAAACTTTCCGCTGGTCTTCTTTAAACATACCTCGGTGTACGGATAACGTCGCGCTTCCGCGATCAGCAATTTGCTTTTCACATTCTCTCTCATTCCAAAACTCTTCAACTCGCTTCATGCGTTCATCAAGTCGCTCTTGAAACTCTGTGCTTTCAAAATTTGCTCCGTTACGCTTGGCTTTATGAATAAACTTTTGAAACATAAATTCCTGGTATTCTTCGTAGCTTTTAAATGATATCACTCTCATATGATTACCCTCACATTTGTTCTACGATAATCATTCTCAATTGATTATCTACCCTTATATTACTGAATTTAAGACATTTATGTCAATCTTTTTCTCAATTAAAAAAGAAAAGGCGCTTCGCCTTTTCTTTATGCAGCTTGCTTTTGCTTCTTTCTCTTGTACTTCCACATTATATACCGATAGCGTATCGTACAGCCGATGCAGTATCCCATTAAAGCTACTCCTGCTGCAATAAGCACCATAATACTAAAAGCTGCTGATATCACCGGTAGATTTGTGATAAAAAACAACAGTGATAATCCTAAACAGATTGTCGCAATCCATTGGTTGAAAAGCTGCTGATCGCGCTCTTCTAACGGATAGGATGAAGCTTCTTGTCTAAGAAAGTGTTTTCCTATCTTCATAATGGGATTTTGTTTTGTTAAGAGAGTAATGATTCCTACAATAAATGGAGCAAGCAGTATCCATGTTGTTGTGAAAAATGATAATATTACGCATACGACAATAAAAGCTTGATTGAATTGAACAAGTGGTTTTGGAATCCCCATGACAAATAACCCCCTCTTTATATCTCATTATACATAGTGTATTAGTAAGAATAAAGATGGGAGCTTTTGAAATTTATGAGTTTTTCAACTTTCTTAAACAAAGCTTTATGCATTCATTTGCCTCTTCGATAAGCTGATCATTTCCTGTTTTCAAGCGAATTTCAAGCGACTGTTGAAAATAATGATGGGCTTTTGAAAGATTTTGTTGATCTAATAAACACTTGCCGTACTGTTGATACAAAAAATCTGCGTATGTATGTAGCGATGAATTTATGTGAAGCTGATTGAGGAGTGTTTCAAACATTTCATTTGCTTTACACCAATTGCTTTGCCAATGGAATGTTTGTCCTAAATAAATGGAGCTTTCAAATACTTGCGTGTGCTCTTGATACCTTTCATATAAATAAATGGATAGCTGCAAATGCCTTACGCTGCTTTTTAATTCGCCTACAATGCGTTCATATTTACCAATTATCCGGTATATGCCCGCAGCTATTTTCTCATCTTCCTCTGAGATTGCTTTCTTTTTTAAATGAGCAATTCCTTTTCGGATATCCGCTTCACTAAAAGGCACTTCGCGGAGCTTCTGACTAAAACCATAATTCATATTAAAGGGAATACGCTTTATATCCATAAAGACCCCTTCCTTATATATCCATTTTATATAATTGTACCCTAAAGTCTCAGTACATACAATATATATGAAAACCCCTTTCGTGTGTAGAAAGAGGTTTTCATCACTATGCGTTTCGCTTCATATAATAAAATGGTTTTCCACTAATATAGCGTGTACCCGTCACATGAAAATCCATTTTTTCATAAAGGGCACGAGCTCCTTCATTCTCAAATTCAACATTTAGGGTTAATGGAAGCTTTCTACTTTCTGCTTCTTGAAAAGCACTCTGCAGCAGCCTAGATCCAATGCCTTTACCTTGATAACTTTCACTTACAACAATTGAATCAAGATAAAAGTCTTCTGCTTCTGTTTCCCTATCTGGACGCCATGTGCTGTTTCCTGTTTTTTCACGAACGTACGAAATCATCGGCTGATCAAAAGCTTCAATATGTTCACCCTCATAGCAAATCATTACTCCCGCGATTACCTCGTTAAGCTCAGCAACGGTAATATTTTTATAGCTATATCGGCTGCAGTCTGACGCTACATATGTTTGTAACACGCGAAGAGCTTCGTCATCCGTTGAACTAGCAGTATGGTCTCTGGCAATTTGACCAAGCATGCTATATAAAAGTTCACTTATAATGCCCGCTTCTTGTTTTTTTGCTTTTCTGATGTTCATACTATCAATGCTCCTTTTTATCCTCTATTTCTACTTTACCACATCTGCTTATCTTTGAAAAAAATATACATTTCATCAAAAAAACAATATAATAAAATAAATAACCAAAAGATGGTAGGTGCTCAGTTGATGCCAAGAAAACAAATGCGTAAAAAGAAAAAATTAGGTAATCGAGATAATATTTTTGATTTTCTTTTTGATTTACTCTTGGAGGTTCCTCAGCTTTTACTTTGGCCAGTGCGATTACTTATAAAAAGCATAAAGCATCTCTTTAATGCGTTTTAGTAAGTATCATTACATATTGATACTAGCCATGCTTGGAGCGGAATTCTTCCAAGCATGGCTGCAGTTTTTTATTATTCTTACTTCAGTGGAAACTCATGCTTCTGCTTGTGCTTTGCATTTTTTCTTACTTCTTTCCACCAGTAGTATAAAGTAGTTCCAACAAAAATCCCCACTAGCATTCTTATCATAAACGGCGTCATCTTACACTCTCCCTTCTTCCTTTACAAATAGCGCTTGAATGAGCCTCTTTCTTTCAAAAAATAAAAGAGCTAGGCACATTAGTGTTAGTACCGTACTTAAATCCTGTACGCCAATATCAAAGAAATAGTTAATCATCATGACATTTATAACAATTGGGAAATAACAGATTGCTCCAAATAACGCAGTACGCGGAATCATAATGAGAATAGCAGCTACTACCTCTCCAATCCCAATTATAATTTCATATTCTTTGGAGTAACCAAAAAATCTCCATGCCATAACAAACCCTTCACCATTTAGCGCAAGTGCTTCAGGAGTAGGCTCTCCAAACTGACCGAATACAATCTTTACAGAACCGTAAATAAGAAACACAATCCCTAAAAAAATCCGAAACGTTGCTGGAATTGATTGACGAAAAATTGAAATCCATTTAGAATCTTTCATTTGTCCACTCCTTTACCTCTTTTTCTGTTAAAAATCGGTTTTTTTCTTCTGCAGTAGGCAGCCGGCAAGCTTTGTTTTTCATCAGTTTGTACCTGCGTTTAGCTACGTAATCATACACTTTATCTCGAAGGCGTCTAGGCACAAGAATAAAGGCATATGCATATTTAATTGGTCCTGTCAGCTCTTTCACAATACGTAATATTGCCGTTGACTTTGTATAGATTAACTCGCTTTGAAGTAAGACAATTGACTTGTACTCTTGAGGAATTCTGTGATTAGTTCGCATCTTTTCAGCAAAAGATGATTGCAGAGAAGCAAAATAAAACGTAACTTTTGGGTCATGGTTCATTATAAATAAAATAGTTTGATTACACATATGACAGTCTCCGTCAAAAAAAATGATGCTTTTTCTCACTTCTATTGGTAAAACCTCCCTTCTTTTAAATTGTAATACCTTTTCTCAGCCGCAACGATGTCGCTATCTTACATTTAGCTTACAGTTTTGTAAGTAAAGCGTTTTTAAAGTGCACAAACTACTGTTATAAAAGGAATAAAAACCAGTCGTTTTCCCTAAAATAGATTTGTCTTTATTCAACTTTTTTATCGACTTTGAAAACCAGTGTTTCTTACTGAAAACGTTGCTATAGATTCACTTGGTTGTCCACTGTTACGATGAAAGTCATCTAACGGAAAGGAGTTTTTTCTATGAAGCGCTCATCTTCAAACATTGCTTTTTTATCTGTCGCTAGCAATTCCTTTGTTGTGCTTATGAAAGTAATTGTTGGCATCCTTACGGGGTCAGTAGCTGTGTTGTCCGAAGCTATTCATTCAGCTCTAGATTTATTAGCTTCTTTTATCGCTTTTGTTTCTGTTAAAGTATCTGGTAAGCCAGCAGATGACGACCATCCTTACGGTCATGGGAAAATCGAAAATATCTCAGGAACAATTGAGACGTTGCTTATTTATGTAGCAGGTATTTGGATTATCTATGAATGTGTACATAAACTAATTTCACCTGAACCCATCAAACTTCCGCTTCTAGCGATTGGTGTTATGCTTTTAGGTGCTCTTATTAATTTTGTAGTTTCTAGAATTGTCAATAAGGAAGCAACTCGCATTAACTCCGTTGCAATGAAGTCAAATGCCTTTCATCTTCTTACAGATGTGTATACATCGCTTGGTGTAGGACTTAGCTTAATCTTAGTTGCCTTAACGGGTTGGACGTTTCTAGACCCTATTATTGGGATTGCTTTAGCGCTTTATATTATGATTGAAGCAACGAAGTTAATGAAAGAAGCATTCCCGCCACTGCTTGACGCTCGTTTAAACAAAAACGAAGAAGAGGAGGTTTTAGCGGCCATTCGTACTTTTCAAAGTGAATATATTGAAATTCAGTCTTTTAAAACAAGAAGAGCTGGTGCCCACGAACATATTGATTTTCACCTTATCGTATCGCCTGAAGATAGCATCAAAAGCATTCACCACTTATGTGATCGCATTGAAAATAAAATTCTGGAAAAGTTTCCGAACGCTCACATTATGATTCACCCAGAGCCGGACGGTTTACAAAATCGTTAAAATCATAAAAAAGAGCCCTACAATAAGTTGGACTCTTTTTTTTATAAATTATACTACCTTATCTACTGCCGTTATTTCAGAAATAGTATCACTAGCTATTTGCTTTTTTGTTAAAAAATCGAAGGAGTCACAGAAAATAAGATCTTTGCGTCTTCATTAAAGTCGTTTTCCCATTTATGCTTCATGTAAGGAGGAATTTTAACGCTGTCTCCTTCTTCAAGAACATAACGTTCTCCTTCCAGGTATAGCATGATTTTCCCCTGCAACACGAATGCAACTTCTTCCCCTTTATGATCTAACAATTTTTCTGACGATTTTTGCTGCGGTGGCACGATCATAATAGCGGTAGCTAGCGTTCCTGTAAATCCTGGAGAAAGCAGCTCATATGATAAGTTGTCAATAAACATTTTTTTCCGCTCTTTTGACCTAACAACTAGATCTTTTGTATTTGTATCTTCTAATAAAAAGCTGAATGTAGGCACTCCTAAAACCTTTGCCAGAACCTTCAACGTTTGAATGGATGGATTAGCGGTACCACGTTCAATTTGACTTAACATGGACGGTGTAATAGCTGCTAATTTGGCTAATTCACGACTTGTCATACCTTTTTCTTTTCTACTTTTTTCAATTTTTTTACCTATATTGATATCTTCCACTTTACAAACCTCTCTTATTAAATATAAATTGATTTTATTTAATTAAATTAAATAAAAATTCATTCTTTATGTTAATATTAATTTAATATAGTTTAATTATATTTTACAACTTCTATTTTAACAAAGGAGTGAACATTTTGAATGACTTATTAACGTTTTTATTACTATCTTCTTTTGTTGTCATGAGTCCTGGTGTTGATACTGCGCTTATTACAAAACGCACCGTTAGTGAAGGGCGCACCTCTGGTTATCGAATGGCCATGGGTATTACTGCCGGTTCATTAGTCCATACGTTTGCCGCAGCATTTGGCCTTTCAGCCATTCTCATGCAGTCTGCTTTAGCATTTGAAATTGTAAAATACGTGGGAGCTATTTATTTGATTTACCTCGGCGTTTCTTCATTTATGACAAGAAAAAAACAAGAAACAGAAGAGAATTTAAAAGACCAAATAAAACCTGGTCAGTCTGCATTTAAGCAGGGATTGTTATCAAACGTATTAAACCCAAAAGTAGCGATGTTTTTTCTGACGTTTTTACCTCAATTCGTCACGCCAGGTTCAAGCTCTATTCAGCAATTACTAATGATGGGTGTTATATATACGTTTCTATCTATTTCTTGGTTTTTTGTTTATGTCTTTTTCATTAACTATTTGCGAAGCTGGCTGTTATCGGCCAAGGTGCAGCGCGCAATGGATAGGGCAACTGGCTTAGTACTGATTGGCTTTGGAGTTAAGCTTGCGTTTTCAAAACAAAATTAATTAAAAAACGACTAACCAATTGGCTAGTCGTTTTTTATTTATCCCATAATGAAGCGAACTGCGGCCATTAAGGCTACTCCGCTTAAAACCGTAACGGATAAGCTCTTGCTTCGAATCGCAATGAAAATTGTTGGGATAATTACAATGATAACTTCCCAGTTTATTTGAAGAGCATTTTCTGTTTGTACGGTGAAGTTTTCTACTACCAAAGCGGTTAAGATACAAACGGGAATATATGAAAGCCATTTAAGAACCGGTTCTGGCAACGTCATGTTTCGAACAATTGCAAATGGTACAACCCGTGGAATAAACGTTACAAGTGCACATCCTAAAATAATCAGTAGCGTTGATAAATCCAGACTCATTTTTCAGTCATCACTCCAATCGTTGCAACAATGATAGTTGACACAATAACGGCTACGTGCGAAGGCATAAAAAACGATAGCGTAATCATCGCAATAGTCATGTATGCGATTAGGGTAAGAGAATGTCTAAGTTTTTTTGGAGCAAGACTTTGCAGCTGTAGAACAAGAAGCGCAACGAACATAGCAATTAAAGCAAAATCAAGTCCTAAATCTTCAGGGTCTGCAATCACGTTTCCGAATAACGCTCCCACAACACAAGCACAAATCCACGAAAGGTATGCCGTGATGTTTAAGCCATTCATCCAACGATCCGTTACATGTTCACCCTTTGCGATTTTATTAGCGGCAACTCCAAATGATTCGTCTGTAATAAGAGCTCCAATACCTATATTCTTTATCAATGAATAGCGCGTAAAGTGTGGAGCGAGCGTTGCACATAATAAAAGGTGCCTTAAATTCACAATGAAAATAGTTAAGATAATGGCTGATACTGGACTATTAGCGACAAGCAGCGCACAAATAATAAACTGAGCCGCTCCTGCATAAACAAATATCGCCAATAGTGCTACTTCTAAAACACTAAGCTTTGAAGCTACTCCTACTACTCCACAAGCAATGCCAATACTTATGTATCCTAATAGCGTGGGAATACAATCTTTAATTCCTTGTGAAAAAGTTGGAACTGCGCTTTCACTTTGAACAAATGCTCTTTCTGTAATCACATTACCCCTCCTTCGTTCACTATATTATACAACTAACTGTTATAACAAACAACCGTATGTTATACTGTTTGTATAAAAATGTTAAAGGAGATCTACTATGGACCATATTCAACAAACGATTGCGGCTAACTTAATTAACATTCGAAAAAAAAGAAATTTATCCCTCACGCAAGTTTCTGAGCTAACAGGCGTCAGTAAAGCGATGCTCGCACAAATTGAAAACGGAAAATCCAGCCCAACTGTTACGACGCTCTGGAAGATTGCCAATGGCCTTCAAGTATCTTTTTCATCGTTTATTCAAGACCAAAAGGCCGAGGTGAAAAAAATTCAGCTAAGCGACCTTAAACCTATTAAAGACAATGAAGGCAGCTACGTTGTCTATCCATTCTTTCCTTACCATCCTGAAAAAAAGTTTGAAGTATATATTGTGACGCTTGCTCCTGGCTGTACGCATGGTGCAAAATCTCACCTTGGAGAAGAATACTTGCTGGTAAAAGACGGAGGTCTGTCTGTTATAATAGACGGAGAAGAACACGAGCTAACATCTGGAGATGCACTTCAGTTTCCAGGCTCCTCACCACATAGTTATATAAACCGAACGGAAAAAGAAGCAAGCTTTTTCTTGCTGATGTATTATCAGGAGCCGCAATAATTCTAACAGCGTACGTACTGAACTCGTACGCTGTTTTACTTTTTATGTACTATGTACTTTGCTTTAATTATTGCAGTCACTAATAGGAGAATGGGAATAATAATCTGAAGTGGCAAATGTACATAGTAAGGAACTATTTCTAGGCCTATATACAAATGTTCAATGTGATTTGGTGCAATAGCAAAAGACAAAATTAAAATCAGTAGGGCTATTGGCAAAATGAAATGCTTCATTTTTTTCTTTTTAAAAAGATCTGTAGCTCCTCGAACAGCACAATAGAAAAAAATAATTAGCTTATATAAACCAAGGGTTACCAACGTAATCACAATTAACGATTCTAAACGTGTGATAAAGTTGGCTATGTTAATAAGAGAAATAGCTGACAATAAAGGAAAGGTCGATTCTGCAACCGTTTCTTCATCTAAAATCATGATATTCGTTATGGATGAAAAGGCCAAATAACTAGCACTTACAATAATTCCGTACACTCCTACCTTTTTGAGATTCCTTTGTTTACTAACAAAAGGAAACAGCATTACAAACGTAATCATTTCTCCAAACGGAATTGTCAGTACCTTTGGAAAAACGGTTGTGAAGATCGGCATCCAATCTCTCGGGTAGATGGGCCTTATATTATCTATTTGTTCAATCCCCCCAATAATTTCAAATAAGTGCAAAAGAAAAAAAATAGTAACAAGCATCCCAATACTCATAAGCGCAACTCGTCCAATTGTCTGGATACCTTGATTTACTGCGTAAATGCTAACAGCAACCATAAGTGCAGCAACTACTACTGAAGATGTATTGCGATATGAAGTGATGATTAAAAGGTCTGTAAAGTCGCGAAGAATACGTGCTGCCATGTACATAAAATAAAGTACATAAATCAGCGCAACTATCCAGCCAACATATTTTCCCCAGACTGACTGAATTAACTCAGTAAGAGTAAGGTTTGGATAGTAATGATAAAGCTTAAGATAAGCTAAGTAAAGTACACAGCCTAATAACCCTCCCATTAGAATGGCAATCCATGCATGTCTACCTGCTGCGCTCCCTATCTCCAATAAAAGGGCACTACCCAGCTCAAATAGTACGATAAGGCAAAAGAATTGAAAACTACTTATTTTAGTTATCATGACCACTTCCTCTTTCGTAAAACTTAATAGAATTTTTTCTAGCTCCCTCTGTTTTAATTGAAATATCTACTCGGACATTTGTTTCAGCATTCTTATAAATAGATCGCCAAGAATCTTTAAACTTACTCCATTGTGTAGGATGTTGAATGGCTAATTGTTCTCCGTATCCAAAGCTATCTACACCCAGCTTCTGTGAAAACTTGAACATTTGTTGAATTTCTTCTTCAAGTTTTTTCTCAATTACTTTTTCTAAAGGTTTTAAATCTTCGTTATTAGCTAGTTCGTAAGGCCCGATAATTTCAGAAATTGTAGCATTTCCTTTTACATCCATTGTTAATTGAGCCTTACCATTTTTTATTTTTGCATATCTTTTAGATTTCATATCTAAAAGACGTAACGTGATAAATTCATCTTCGTTAAAAGGAGCTGTTATATACATCACTTCTCCTTCATTGTAAGCAATTACTAGAGCCCTGGTACTTTGTCCACCTTTCCATCCAACCCAGCGATCTTCTTTAAAAAAAGCCGTTCCGTCAATTTCTGGCTTGATTGGATCAGTCCTTTCGATATTCGCGACCTCGCTCATTTTTTTACTTTTCCTTTTTAACGTAACTGTTGAAATCGTGATATCTTCTTCAGCATTTTTGGTATATTGAATAACTTTACTAATGGTTAATCTCGAATTAGTCCCAACAACTTTTTGAATATTTTCCACATTTGTCACTAACGCTTCACTCGTTATTTTATTGAGGGGGGTAAGCACTTTTAAAATTGAAGCAGCTGATGTATTATGACTCAACAAAACCGTGGTAGATAAGCGTAGTTGAAAGTCACGTTCAAATACTTCCAATATGTTCAAAATACCCTCTTTCGCTAACTCTTCACTAATAACTAAAACCTCTAAATGTGGAAAGCTAACATAACGGGAAGTCTTTTTAAAACTATGCCAAATAGCTTCTCCCGGCGTTTTCCCTTCACCTTCAAAATTAATAATGCTAGGTCCTCCACTTGAGCTAGTAGCGGTTGATACATTTGAGGGGTTAACAACTTGAAGTGTTGCTTTGTACGGACTGTTTTCTCCCTTATCTAAAGCAATGCCTAAAACAAAGCTCAGCTCATTAATTTCACGATAGTCAGCGCATCCACTCAATAAGGTGAAAACAAAAGCTACTAGTACACATTTGCTTATTGCTTGACTATAACGCTTCACATCAATCACCCTCTTCTTACTTTTTATCCCTAACGACGTTTCTCTTTCTTTTCATCATCTTCCAAGGTAAACGAATAAAGTTATCTTGCTGAGCAGCTGCATTGAATGGAGAAATAGGTGAAAAGTAAGGTACACCAAAGGAAGAGAGCTTTGCAAGATGAAAAACAATAACAAATAAAGTGAGAATAATACCATATAGCCCTATGAAAGCTCCCATCACCAGCATGACAAATCGTAACATTCGAGCTGAGCCACCGATGTCATATTGAGGAACTGCAAAACTACTTATGGCTGTCAAAGCTACAATGATAGTAGATATAGCGGATACAAACCCAGCTTCTACGACTCCTTGTCCAATAATTAACGCTCCAACGATCGATGCAGCTTGCCCTGATGCCCGAGGAATTCGTATGCCTGCTTCACGTAATATTTCAAACGTAATATCTAACAAAAAGATTTCTACAATTGTCGGAAACGGTACTCCTTCTCGCTGGGCAGCGATACTAATAGCTAAACCTGTTGGTATCATGCCAATATGATGGGTAACAAGAGCCACATATAAACCAGGTGTAACAAGAGATAACACAAAAGCAAAGATTCGAATTAACCTTACCATTGAACTGATATCGGCTTTTTCATAATAGTCTTCAGCCGTTTTAAAAAAATCCATAAATAATGTTGGTAATATGATGGCAAAAGGGGTACCGTTGATTAAAACAACAATTCGCCCTTCAAGAAGGTTTCCTACAATTACATCTGGTCGCTCTGTAGTGCACGTTAAAGGAAATGGGGAATACTCCTCTCCTTCTAAGAAGCTTTCTAAGTATCTTGACTCTAACACACCATCTATTTTAATATCGGCTAGCTTTTTTTTTACACTCTCTAGAATTGATTGATCTGCTACGCCATCAATATACATAACGGCTATATCAGTTTGAGTTGTTGTGCCTAATTTTGATAGCTCAACCTTTAGTTTGGAGGACTGGATGCGTGAACGAATAAGCGCAATATTTGTTTGAAGCATTTCAGTAAACCCATCTTTAGGACCTCGAACAAGCACTTGAGTCGTTGGTTCCGTTACGCTTCTTGATTCAATAGACTTTGTTCCAACCACAATTACTTCCGGACTTTTCGGTACAAATATAACCGTATTTCCTGATACTAAAGCATCGAGAACGCCTGTCCAGGAGTCTATTGTTTGTATTCTCGCCGCAGATAAAGAATAATTTCTTAAGTGTTGCACCAGTTCATGATGTTGTTTTAAATTTTCCACTGAAGAATGTTCAAATAGTTCGTTAATAGGCTTAACAATTGCAGATTGAATAACATGGATGTCACAAATACTTTCAATATAGGCAATAACTAACTCTGACTTTTCATCTATTGTAAAAACACGAGTAATTAAGTCCGAATTCGCACCTAAATCTTCAGCCAATTGCTGTTGAAACTGCTTGCTGTCCACTAGTAATTTATTTTCTGATGTTTTCAAAGTCATCATCCTTTTTAATGTATACAAAGGTTTTTCTATTCTTAGATTCTCCTCATTACCAACTCCTATTCATAAAAAAGCCTTGCTACTTGTTACAAGATAAAACCCACTTCTTTGCTAAAGAAGTGGGTTTATATGTATACTATTTGATTGAATGATAAGCACCGTCATTCCTCCATCACTTCCTGACGTGTGCCATTCGCCTGTTTCCCAAAAGGCTGCTTGTCCTTTTTTGATTGGTTTCCTTACTTCATCATCACCTGTTACCCAGCCTTCCCCTTCAATCACCAGAAACAGCTGTTTACTTGGTGCTTCGTGATGGCCTATAACTCCATCTGGTTCAACGTACATTATCCCTATAGAAGTATTTTCTAATGCAGCTACCTTTAAATAACTTGACAGCTCAGATTCATATTGCGTAACTGGAGCTGCTTGTTGTTGTTCAAATAAAAGTACCTTCAACAAAATGTCTCCTTTTCATCTATTAGTCTTAGTTAACATAATAATATTATCTTTTAAATAAAAGCATTGTATTTAAAAGATACAATGCTTAAAAAATGGAGACAAGCTCTTTTGTATAGGCGTTTCGCTGCAAATGAAACAGCTCTTCAGTCGGAAACATATCGACAACCTCACCATGCTTCATTACCATGATGCGTTGACTCAGCTCTTTTACCGCTGTAAGGTCGTGTGAAATAAATAAGTAGGATAAATCAAGATGATCGCGAAGATCTTCTAATAAATGTAAGATGCTGCGCTGCGAAATGACATCGAGACTTGCAGTGGGTTCGTCAAGTATCACAAGCTCAGGCTCAATACTAATCGCACGAGCAATAGTTACACGCTGCTTTTGCCCTCCGCTTAGTTCGTGAGGATATCTATCAGCAAAGCTAGCCGGTAATCCAACAATGTTGAGCAGTTCAGACACAAACTGTTCTGTTGATGAAAATGAAAAATAACGCAGATTTAACTGCTTTTCATACTGTAAATACGGATCTAGCAGTGAATCCTTTATTTTTAATTTGGGGTTCAATGCCGCTGTTGGGTTTTGGAATACAATTTGAAAACCTTTCCGAATTGGCATTAGCTTGCGGTTGCTTAACCTTTGAATTTCTTGGTTTCTAAATAAAATTTTTCCGCTATTTACTTCTTCTATTCTCATTAAACAGCGTGAAAGCGTACTTTTCCCACATCCGCTCTCGCCTACAAGCCCCAAGCACTCTCCCTTTTTCAATTCGAACGAAACGTTCTTTAAAACCTGCTGACCAGCATATACTTTATTAAGGTTTTGAACAGATAAAAAGCTCACCTTACAACACTCCTTCTTGAACAGCTAGCTCCCTTGCTTTTAATACAGGTGCCGCTGCGATTAGCTGCTTTGTGTATTCATGCTGAGGACTTGTGAGCACCTTGGTTTTATCACCAGATTCCACAATTTTACCTTCCTTCATAATGGCTAAGCGGTCTACATATTTTCTAACATGGCGCCAGTCATGCGTAATAAATAAAATTGTACAGCCCGTTTCTTGCTGTTTTTCTTTTAATAATTGTAAAATTCGATGAGCTGATACGCTATCAAGGGCTGTTGTGATTTCATCGGCAATAACGAGTTCAGGTGATAGTAAAAGAGATAACGCGATTGACGTGCGCTGAAGCTGACCACCGCTTAGCTGGAACGGATAGCGTTTGTAAAACTCCTCATCTAATCCTACTGATTCTAGAGCTTGAATCGCATTGCTTTTCCGAGCTTTTCTATCATTCACGCCATGTACTTTTTGATACTCTTGAAAATGCTGTCCAATGGTTCGAAACGGTGTAAATGAACCTTGATAATCCTGAAAAATATATGCAATTTTCCGACCTCGAATTTTTTTCATATCGTTTCGTCCAAAAGAAAGAGTATTTTCTCCGTTAAAATTGACTTTGCCTTCAGCTTTTAAGTTAGGCGACAGCATTTGACCAATGGTTTGTGATAAAATGCTTTTTCCGCTACCACTCTGTCCTACAAGGGCATACCAATCACCTTTTTCAAGCTGTAGTGATACGTTATCAAGAATTTTTTTTTCCTTACTTCTTACTGACAGCTTTTCAATCGACAAAATCATTTTTGCACTTCCTTTTTTACATCAAATTGATCACGCAGATAATCACCGATAATATTAGTAACAAGCACTACGCCTACAATTGCTAATCCGGGATAAATCATCAGCTCAGGATTAGATTGAAAATATGGGCGCGAGTCATTGAGCATTGCTCCCCACTCTGGTACAGGCGGTTGCGCACCTAATCCAATGTAAGATAAAGACGAAATTAAAAGAACAATCTTCCCTAAGTCCAAGCTTGCCATGACAAGCACATGCCCAATGATGTGTGGGGCTAAGTGTTTTTTCATAATGCGCAAAGGAGATAATCCGTTTGTACGAGCTATTAATACATATTCTTTTCGTGACTCGGCTAACACGGTACTTCGAACAAGTCGCGCGTAGTTCACCCATTTCACCATCACAATTGCAAAAACGAGATTTCCGATTCCAGGGCCCAATAGACCACTTAGTACAATGGCTACTACCGTATCAGGAAACGCTAAAAAGCTGTCTGCAATTCTCATAAACAATCGATCTATCAACCCGCGCTTATAGCCTGAAATAAGGCCAATTGGAATTCCTACGAGCAAAGCTACTCCTAATGCAAGCGCGCTAAACCCAATTGTTTGCTTAGCACCGAGCAACAAGCGAGTTAAGATATCTCGCCCTAAATGATCGGTTCCCAAAGGATGTGCCATGCTCATTCCTTCCAGTCTCTTCTCTAAGTTCGTAAGACTTGGATCATACTTTAAATAGCAAAATGCATAGATAGATGCTGCGATAACAATAAAAAAAATAAAGGCGAGCGGCATGATGACTTTACGCTGTTGTTTCATAAGTGGCAAATATGATAAAGACTCTTTCATCACTTACTCTCCTTTTCTCTATATTTCATTTCAGGATTTAAATAACGGTATGACAGGTCTACGCATGTATTCACGATAAACACAATCATTCCCATAACAAGTATATATCCTTGAATAAGCGGATAGTCACGCTGGCGAATTGCATCAACAATGAGCTTGCCGATTCCAGGGTATGCAAACAACACCTCTATAACTACAACCCCACCTATTAAACTGCCCAGGCTAACACCAAACACCGTAATGACCGGAGGGATACTGTGGCGAAAAGCGTGCATAAAAAAGATTCGTGCTTCTGATAACCCACGAGCTCGTGCTGCGCGAATAAATTCTTCGCTGTAAGAGTCCAATAAACTTGAACGAAGCAAGCGAACATAAACGCTTGAAATTGCTAAGCCTAACGTAATGGAAGGTAAAACGAGCGACAATAACCCGTCTCTTCCCATCGTAGGAAACCAGCTTAGACGAACGCCAAATAAATCAATAAAAATAAGCCCTAACCAGAAGCTTGGAATTGCTGCTCCAACAATTGAAAGCGTTCGGCTTACTTTATCTATCCAGCTGTCTCGGTAAAGTGCTGATAGCGAACCTAACGGAATCGCAACGGCAAGCATGACAAGAATGGCGCCACTTGCTAGCTCTAAGGTAGCCGGCAGAGCAGCCATAATTGTACTCATCACGTCTTGTCCCGTTACGAACGACTGCCCGAAATCCAGCTGAACAAATTTCGCTAACCATAACCCATACTGCACAAGAACGGGCTCATTAAAACCCATCTCTTCACGAAGTGCTTCTACTTGCTCTTGACTGACTGAGAGCTCATCAACGTTCAAAATGGTTAGCACGGGATCTCCCGGTGCTAACCGAATAAAGATAAAACTTACAAATGTTATAAACAATATAAAAAATAGAACTTCCGAAAACTTTCGGAAAAGAATCTTAATCATTCTTTCACATCCAACTTATTGGTAATCATGTAGTATTCACTTTTAGCCGTAAACCAGTTTTTCACTTTATCCTTGTTGTAAGCAACGATTGTCGATGGATGTAACACAAACGAGTTAATGACGTTATCATCTACATAGTCCGCTGCTTTTTCTGCTAACTCAGCGCGTTTCTCTTGATTGACTGTACGATTTAATTCGTCAATAATAGCCGTCAACTCTGGCTCAGCTGCTTGGCTAAAGTTTAGTGCTCCTTTTGGATGATACGTTGCGTTTAAATAGTAACCAGCATCTCCGCGCGGTGCCGTTAAGTTACTATACGTTGCGATATCCCAATCGCGATGTGACGCCATATACTCTTCCGGTGTTTCAATTTGTTTTATCTTAATATCAATTCCGATTTGCTTTGCATCTGATTGAAGCACTTGTGCAATTAGCGGTAGGTCTGCTCTAGCTGGATAGGTTAATAACGTCAAGCTCAGCTGCTTTCCGTCTTTTTGCATCTTTCCGTTCTTTAACGTATAACCAGCTTGTTTCAAATATTGAACAGCTACATCTGACCCCGTTTGGCGCTTATCATACGTTGGGGCAAAAGGTAATGAAGGTAAAAATGGGCCTCTTGCTGCTTCAGCATGACCTAATAGAATTTTATCTACAATCTTTTGGCGATCAATTAATGCATCCAGCGCTTTTCGTACATTGATATCTTTCATTTCTTCTCTTTGCATATTCATGGTTAGCTGATGCACGCGGAACGTTGCCGTTGATTCAACTTTCATTTTTGAATCTTCTTTAAGTGAATCTAAACTTTCTACCTCTGGACGATAGACAATGTCTGTTTGTCCAGATTTTAATGCTAAGGTACGCGCATTGGCATCTTCATTAAACGCAAATGTTACGGAGTCAAGCTTTGAAGCACCGTCCCAATAATCGTCAAAACGCTCAAGCTCTAGTTTGCTTCCTGGTGTAAACGAAGCAAGCTTAAACGGACCTGTGCCAACTGGTTTATTTACAACATCTTCTTCAGATACATCGATAATGGAAACGTTTGGATTAACAAGCTCCGAAATAAACTCTGGAAACGGCTCTGTCGTTTTAATCGTAAGCGTAAAGCCATCAGCTTTAATTGTATCAATTTTCAGTGCATTCTGGATAGCAACATTTTCTTTTAACGCTCGTTCTAACGATTTTTTCACAGCTTCAGCATCCATCTGTTTGCCATTTTGAAACTTTACATCTTCACGCAGCTTAATTGTCCAGTTTTGACCATCTTCTCCACCCCAGCTCTCAGCTAGCCAAGGCTCAATGCTTAAATTCTCTTCATCAAGTCGAATAAGTGTTTCTGTAATACCCGCTCGTAGCGGTACGTAGCTAGAATCAACATGTGGATCTAGTGAATTTGTAGAGAAGTTATACAAGAAGTTAATGTGCTTGCCTTCGTTTTTAGAGGTTGTTGAATCTCCGCCTCCCATACAAGCGCTTAAGAGCATAGCGCAAACGATTAAAATCCCTACTTTAGGAACGTTATGCTTGATGTATGTAAGTACGCCTATGTTTTTACTTTTATCTACTAGTCTTTTAATCACGTTTCACTGCTCCTTTTTAGTAAATTCGTAATAATTCCGTTTTAAATTTTATCGTAATAGTTACGATTTATCAATGATTTTTTCGTAACTATTCTTTTTTGCTTGTATTATCCATTTTATAGATTACATGACAAAATAAAAAAGGAGACCACATTTGCGATCTCCTTTTTCTTTATCAAAAGCATTGGTTATAAAGTTATCACTGCCGTTTTAATACGGGTATCCATATTTCACTTTTAAAAGTTGGTGAGGTTACATCTTTATGTTCATTCCATAAAATTTCTGGTCCGTCTACCTGCTCATAACTTGAGGATGGAAACCATTCAGAGTAGATTCGCCCCCAGACATCTTGTAAAGTATCAGGAAACGGCCCAATTGCTTCAAATACAGCCCATGTTAAAGCGGGTACTTCCAGTTGCATTAAATTATCGGGACAACCCTTAGTTGTTGCTACACCGATATAGTGGTCAAGCTCACCTTTTTCCTCCATTCGTCCTTCTGAAAAATTCACAGATGCACTAAGCATCCCCAGTGGTTTAACATTAGAAAGTTTTTTTAATTGATTTATCGTTTCATGGGTTAAGCTTTCCCACATAGCTGCAATCTTTGGGTTAACTCCATGAAAAACGATAGGTACTCTTTCTTTAATCCCGACTATACGAAATGCTTCTTTTTCTTCAATGCGATAGTTCATTTCGTTTCCTCCTTTTATAGATAGCTGAAAGGTCATTTTCGGATAAGCTTTGAGTGAATAACCATTCTTTTTAGCTTCTGAAGGAGTTAGACCATGTAGATTCTGAAAAGCTCTAGTAAAGGAATCTGGTGAGTTATATCTGTATTTAATCGCAATATCAATAACCTTCATATTATTATTTTTAAGTTCGAATGCTGCCAGAGTAAGACGCCTTCTTCGAATATATTCTGATAAAGTAATGCCTGCAAGAAAAGAAAACATCCTTTTAAAATGATACTCAGAACACAGAGCTAACTTTGCCACTTCTTTAAAATTGATATCATTGGTTAAGTTCTCTTCAATATAGTCTAAAGCTTCATTCATATTCTTAAGCAAATCCATTCTTATGACCTCCCTTGTTATCAGAATAGCAGGGTTGAAACAGACTTATCCGACATTTCATGCACACTTATGTAGGTTTTTCTTTATGATCTTATGTAAAGAATATACAGGCCTTGTTAACATACCCCTTCAAATAACTAAAAACAAACCCCCTTTGATGCCCAAGGGAGTTTTTGCAATCTTCTTTTATCATTTATGTAGCCTTTTAGACAAGGGTAAATGTGGTATAAATGTGCTTTTTGCATTATACCTACTGAATAACCCCTACCATCTTTCCAAACGTAATAAATACAAAACACCACAAAAAGGCACCTATGGCCGCAAAAGCAATATACGTTTTAAGCTTCATTTTACCAATGCCAGAAAAATAGCACATCAAGTGCCTAACCCCTGGGATAAAATAGCCTAAAATGATTGAATAGGGCCCATACTTTTTCATCCACTTTTCAACTTGGATCATTCGCTTTTCTTTCAAACCGACCCACTTGCCGTACTTATCAATAAATGGCCTCCCAGCTTTTCTTCCAATGGTATAGCTGATCATCATCCCTAGAAGTGAACCAAAAAAACTGATGATAATAGCAGCTCCGTAGTTAATAAGATCTGTATTGGTGAAATAGCCTACCGCCGTCATCATAACTTCATCAGGAATAGGTAGCCCAACAATCCCCAAAGTTAGCATGAGAAAAATGGCCAGATAGCCATATGTCATAATAAAGTCTTGCATCACTTGCATATTTATTATCTCCTATTTGTTCCGTCTTTATCTTGTAGTATGTATGAAACTTCCACATTTTTATTATATAGTCAAAAAAATCTATCTACTTTATTGTAGATTAAAAGTGAATAGTTTGAAACATTAAATTTTAGTACATACTAAAAAACCGCTATGCGTATCAATCTCTATAACGCATAGCGGTTTGTTTAGCTTATTCTTGAATCTCCTGTTTCCACTGACTATATCCACCTGTTAAATTGTAAACGTCCGTTATGCCTTTGGATTGAAGAAGGCTAATCGCAATCGCAGAACGAACACCCGAACCACACTGAACAATTAGCGGACGCTGAGCTGGCACCTCATCGATTCTATCTAGCAAGGTTCCAAGCATAATGTGAGTGGCGCCTTCGATATGACCTGTTTTCCACTCTTCTAAGCTTCGAACATCCAGTACTTGTGCTTTGTTTTGATTAAGCATGTTTTTTGCTTGTTTAGGAGTAATGTTTTCATAAGACTGCGTAGTAGAAGCTTCTACTACTGCTTTTTTTGCATCATAGTAGCCAACCAGCTGATCAATCCCAACAGAATGTAACACTTTTTCAAGTTCACCAATCTGTTCATCTGCTGTTAGCACATATAATGGATGGTCATAATTCACAATCCAGCCGGCCCAATTTGCAAATGAATTGTTAAATGGAATATTAATCGTTCCTTCTACGTGACTTTCAGCAAATTCCGCTGCGCTTCTTGTATCAATTACTTGGTACCCTGCTTGAATTTGTTTTTCTACTTCGGCTACATTTGCTAGCTTCTTAACCTTTGGAAGCTTTGATAAGCTGTTTGCCCCTACTTTGTTCACTTTTTTCATCACTGCAAAATATTTAGGTGGCTCTGGCTGACCATCTAACAAAGCTTTTACAAACGCTTCTTTTTCCTCATGCTGTAGCGCCCAGTTAAAGCGTTTCTCATACCCCACAGTTGAAGAAGGCACGGCACCCAGAGCTTTTCCGCAAGCGCTTCCTGCTCCGTGTCCAGGCCAAACCTGCATAAAATCAGGAAGCTCTTTAAACTTTTGAAGAGATTCAAACAATTGATATCCGCCTGACTGTGCTGTTCCCTGTGCACCCGCTGCTTTTTCTAATAAGTCCGGGCGCCCGACATCTCCCACAAACACAAAGTCTCCTGTGAAAACACCCATTGGTTCATCTGCTTTGGCCCCGCCGTCTGTTAACGTAAACGAAATGCTTTCCGGCGTGTGTCCAGGCGTATGCACTACACCAAATGTTAGATTCCCAACCTTAAACTCGTCCCCACCTTTTAGCAATTTATGAGATAAATGATCAATGTTTTGATACTTCCAGTCTGCGTCTCCTTCATCTGATACGTATAACGTAGCCCCTACTCTTTCAGCTAACTCACGACCTCCAGACACAAAGTCAGCATGAATATGGGTTTCTAAAGCACCAATGATTTTCATTCCATTTTTTTCTGCTTCTTCAATATATGGTTGAATATTTCGAGCAGGATCTACAACAATAGCTTCTTTTGCAGCTTGACACCCTACCAGATAAGAAGCCTGTGCTAATTTTTCATCATAGAAATATTTAAGTAACATATCCATTCTCCTTTACGTTCAGTGCTTTATCATTAATTTCCATTCACCTTACCCCATTAGGTATATGAAAATGTATGCTAAGCTTATGCTCCACAGCCAACTAGCTCTACTTCTCTTTTACAAGGGCAAGTAGCTAGATAATAGCTTGTAACGGTATATCCTTTTTGGCGTAAAAAGCGAATTCCTAAGTGTAGTTCTACTTTATCTTGTGCAATGATGTGGATGTGTTGGTCTGGTATGTCAGAATAGAAACGTTTTAAATACGCATAAGGAATGTTCATTACGTTTAGATTTTCACCTTCGGTTCTTTCATTATAATTACGAATATCCACACATAGTAGTTTATCTTGTATCCCTTTACAGTTCTTAACGCATTGAACACCTTTAACGGGATAATAACGCCTATACACGACAGCTCCTAAAATAAGTATCAGAGCACTTACCGCTAAATAGCCCATTAAACACACCGCCTTTTCATTAATCTATACCCACACTATATACCCCTATAGGTATATAGTCAAGTGTTAAAATCACGAAATTTTCCCCTTCGAAATTAATTTCCCCAGCGCACCTTCAACTAAACAGTTTTTTTCACTTCTATTACTTATTCAATTTCACTTTTCAGCACACACTAAAGAGAGCTGTTGCGTGCTTGATTTTACTATACTTGATATGATGTTAACGACTCTTAAGATTTAATATAGAAAGGATTGCTTTTATTGGTATTTTTAGCATTTGGTATTTCAGCTGCTATTACGGTGTTTCTAGCCATTCGATTATCTATTTATGCAGATACTATCGAGCGAAAATCTGCTTTAAGCGGCGTACTGATTGCTCTTTTACTGGGTGGAGCCACATCATTACCAGAGATTACAACAAGCGTTACGTCCATTATTATTTCAAACCCTGATTTAGCTGTAGGAAATGTTCTTGGAAGTAATTTATTTAACGTGATGATTTTAGCTACGTTAGATTTGTTTTTTCGAAAGCACGAAATTATGACCTATGCTAGCAAAGAAAATCGATATACTTCTTTGTTGACCATTTTTCTCTCTTTTTTAGTTGCAGCTTCTTTATTCTTTAACATTCCTTACCATATTTTTGGAGTTGGAATTGATACTGTTATTTTAATTATCGTCTACTTTATAGGCGTGAAAATCATTTCTACCTATGCAGCAGAGCATAGTGAAGGAGAGAAACAGGAAGAAAATCTTCAAGATAGAGGGCCAACTTTAAAAAGAGCCGTTGTTGGCTTTTCCGTAGCAGCAGTGTTTATTATGGTCTTTGGAAGTATTTTAACGATTTCAGGTGATCGTATCGCTGTTATTACAGGTTTAGGCGCTTCCTTTGTTGGTTCTTTTTTAGTTGCAGCCAGCACGTCACTTCCTGAAGCCGTTTCTGTTGCTATCGCTATTCGCTTAAAAAATTACAAGTTAGCGATTGGTGGAATCGTCGGAAGTAACTTATTCAACTTATTAATTTTAGCAGGAACAGACGTCTTTTATCGCAAAGGCGCACTGTTAAGCGCAGCCAGCAGCAGTCACTTATATACAATTGTTGCGTCAATGATACTCATCTCCATTAGCCTGTTTTCAATGTCCAGAAAGAACATCACATCTTCATGGTTTTATGTTATTCCATCAATTTTAATTATTGCCTGTTACTTTATAGCAAGCTATATCATCTACTTAAACTCAGCCACATAAAAGCCGCATGCATATGCATACGGCTTTTGCTCTTTTCAACCTATTACTTCGTTAATAGCGTTTACGCAGCTATTAATAGCTTCATCTAGTTCTTCTTCATCAATAGTTAAAGGTGGATTAAAGTATAGAACATCCCCTAGTGGACGCAGGATGAGTCCTTTCTTCAGCGCTGCTTTGTAAATTTGATAACCAATTCGATGTTCTGAGCTAAACGGTTCTTTCGTTTTCTTATTTTTCACAAGCTCAACAGCATGTATTAATCCTATGTCACGAATTTCACCAACATGAGGATGGTCTAATAACGCTTCATTTATTCTTTTATTTAAATAAGCTGCTCGAACGGATGCCTTTTCTAACACTTTATCATGCTTCAGAATATTCACCACCGCTAAAGCTGCAGAGCACGCTAATGGGTTACCGCTGTAGGTGTGGCTGTGCATAAAAGCTTTTCCTTCTTTATATTCTGCATAAAATGCTTTATAAATTTGATTACTCGTAATAGTAATCGCCATCGGCATATAGCCCCCGGTGAGTCCTTTTGAAATACACATAATATCCGGCGTAATCTCCGCGTGATCGCATGCAAACATCTTGCCCGTTCGTCCAAAACCCGTTGCAATCTCATCAGCGATTAACAGTACACCATACTCATCGCATAACGCTCTTAGCTTTTGAAGATAGCGAGGTGGATATATCCTCATTCCAGCTGCTCCTTGTAAGATAGGTTCTACAATCATCGCACACGTTTCATGACCATGCTTTTCAAATGCTTTTTCTGCTTGTACAAAGCATTCGACCTGACAGGAATCTCTTGTTTTTCCGTAAGGACATCGATAGCAATCTGGCGCTTCAATTCGAATTGTATCCATCAGCATTGGATTGTAAATTTGCGCATATAAGTCTAAGCTCCCCACCGATAAAGCACCAATCGTTTCACCATGATAGCCGTCTGTGAAGCACATAAACCTTGTTTTTTCTTTATGACCAGTTTGATATTGGTACTGAAACGCCATTTTCAATGCGCATTCCACAGCCGCTGAACCGTTATCAGAGAAGTTAAATTTGCTTAGTCCTTCAGGAATAATTTCCATTAGCGATTCACACAGCTTAATTGCAGGCTCATGCGTAAAGTTGGCAAAGATAACGTGCTCAAGGCGGTCAAGCTGATCTTTAATTTTATCGTTAATGATGGGGTTGCAGTGACCTAGAAGATTGCACCACCACGAACTCACAACATCTAAATAAGAATTTCCTTCCGTATCATATAAGTACACGCCCTCTCCTTTTTCAATAACAATAGGCTTAAGTTCTTCATAGTCCTTCATTTGTGAACAGGGATGCCAAATATATTTTAAGTCTTTTTCCACTAAGTTCATGTTTTCAATTCTGTTCATTATGCAAACAGCTCCGCTACTTTTTCTGCTTTCATTGCAAGCTCTGTATCATTTTGCTTCACCAAGCCGATTACTGAAACACCTGTTAGTACTTCCACCATTCTTTGATTGTCTTCTTCCATAATGTTTCCTTCATGTGAACGGTTAAAAATAATTCCTTTCACTTCAATATCGCGCGCTCTCAAGTATTCGATTGTCAATACGGTTGCGTTTATCGTCCCAAGTCCCGCATCTGCAATCACAATCGTAGATAAGTCTAGCTCTTTAACGATATCCTCCAGCAAAATATGCTGATCATCCCAGCGAATCGGACAAAGAATTCCTCCGCTCCCTTCAACTGCTACATAGTCATACTTAGCCTTAGCCCTTTGGTAATCTGTCTTAATAACCTTAATATCTACAGGATTTCCTTCAAGGTTAGCAGCCAAATGAGGCGACACGGCTTGCTTATAAATATAAGACACCGTATTTTCTGGTTTCTCATGAATTCCTGCGGTTTCAAGCACGTGCTTAGCATCTCCTGGAATTAATTGTGCGTGCTCTACTTTTGCTCCGCTAAGCGCAGGTTTATAATAACCGCACTCATAGCCGTTTTCACGGAGTTTTTTCACAAGCAAACCCGTTACATATGTTTTTCCAACATCTGTTCCTGTCCCAGTAATAAATAAGCCTTTCCCCATAATTTCTTCTACCTCCTATACGTTGCCAATGTACTTTTTAATTAAGCGAGCTGCTTCTGAGAGTTCTTCCTTTGAATGATTAGCCATTAGTGATACGCGAAGACGTGCACTTCCTTTAGCAACGGTTGGATAGCGAATCGCTGAAATAAAATAGCCCCTTTGAAGAAGCTTCGCTGACACATTCATTGCTACTTGTTCATCTCCCACAATAATTGGAAAAATAGCTGAATATGAATGCGCAGGAATTTTATTTTGCTGTAAGCACTTATTAAAATAAGCAATATTATCCTGCAATTTTTTTAATAGCGTGTAGTCGTTCATTACTATTCTCAGTGCTGCCAGAGACGACGCAATTGTTATCGGTGATAGCGAAGTGGAAAAGATAAAACTTCGTGCTTTATTTTTCAAGTATTCTATGAGCAGCTTATTCCCACATACAAACCCACCTTCACTACCGAGCGCTTTGCTAAGGGTTCCCATGATAATGTCTGGCTTTTGCTTCAGGTGAAAATGTTCGCAAATTCCGCGACCGCGCTCGCCAAGAACACCCGTTGAGTGAGCCTCATCCACCATTGAAAATAAACCGTACTGATTCGCTAAACGCATTAGCTCAGGTAGATTGACAATGTCTCCATCCATGCTGAAAACCGCATCGCTCACAATTAAACCGTTCTCACAGGGGTGAGCTAGAATTTTCTCTTCTAAATCTTTCATATCATTATGCTTGTATACAACGGTTTTCGCTTTGCTAAGGCGACAGCCGTCAATAATGCTTGCGTGATTTAACTCATCGCTAAAAATGACGTCCCCTTCAGAAAACAAAGATGAAATAACACCAATGTTCGCCATGTAACCCGTATTAAACACAAGCGCTTCTTCTGTTTCTTTAAATTCCGCAAGCGCTTCTTCTAGAAGACGATGAAGTGAAGTGGTACCTGTTGTTAATCTAGATCCCCCTGAACCAACGCCGTACGCTTCACCCATTTGAAGCACATAACGGTTTATATCCGAATGGTTACATAAATTTAGATAGCTGTTTGAAGCAAGCATTACATACTCTCGGTCATTCATCTTGACACGAGCATCTTGTGCACTTTGAATTTCTTTAAGAGATCGGTAAAGATGATTTTTTTGCAAAAAGTCTAGGTCTCTTTTTACTTTTTTCCATTTATCTCCCTGCTTAGCTTTATTTAATCTTGATTCGTCGCCTATATGTACAACTGCTGTTTGCTTTTCTAAATAGGTAATTGTTGCACTCACGCTACTGTCGGATTGGCGATATAAAAAGATGCGACCACCACAGTGGCTTCCTTTCTCTTTTAGCTTTGTAATTCGAACGTAACCAATCTCTTTGGCAGCGACGTAGCCCGTAACGTATTCAGGGTCATCAGAGATACAAATTTCACCAATAATATTGGGCGCATGGGCTACTTTTGTCGCTAATACAAGCGCTTCTTGAAAATGATTTTTCTTTTTCAGGTCTTCTTGAAAGCAGTCATGGTTTGCATCCATATACGTTGCTCGAATCCCTCGTTCTTGATTTGGCTCTATACGCTTCATTGTATCAACGTCTAATAAGATTGCGCCGCGCATAGAAGAACATGAACCCAGCATTTCAATGATTTCATCAGCTTGTTTTAAACCTAAGTCGAAAAGCAGCTTTTTTGCTTCTTCTATCCCTTCGTGATGATGAGCAACTTCTACTGTTGTAACGGGTAAAGCGTCTAAATGTTGAATATCACCTGGCTGTATGGGTTCGACTTTAATCGTAACTTCATCTGCTTCGCCTTTGGAATGATGGAGTGCTCTATGTAATAAAGCATTAGTATAGGTAGGTAATTGACTTTCATTTACCAGTTTCTCCGCTCCCGAAAGATGACCAACATTACGATTAGAAGCTCTCATCTTCAAGCTAAACAGATTCATACTTTCTCGTTCCTCCTTTTTTCTCACTATCTACAACAAATTCCTGAAAAATCGTTGACTTCATATTTCTTTTTATAATGGGATACATAATACCTGATGAAATAGCTGTGAAAATCATTCCTGGCAAAGCGGCAAGCAGCAACACCGTCACATCAACGCCCATAACAGCTGCTAATACGTAGCGAGCAGCGATTGTTCCTAAAGGTCCTGCTACCATCACAACGACTAACGCTGTACCAAATATGCCAATGATTCCTCCAGCTACTAGCCGAAAGATCATGGCAACTAAAACATGGATCAGCGTATGGGTCCCTAGTAGCAAGCTTATAATACTAGCAATAATTCCTGCGCAAAAATAACGTTTAAACCCGAACGTAGCGGCAATAACGATAGCGATGGGCGCCGAAAGCTGAAACTCTGTCCCAACGAAAGGTGACGGAATTTTAAACATTCCGCTTATCGCAATTAACACGGCAAGCATTGCCATCAGCGTTATTTCTTTTGTTTTACTCGTCTTCAATGTCTCATCTCCTTTCCAAGATTATGAAAATAGTTTATAACAATCTACCATTTATGTAAACTTAAAATAAAAATAAGTTAACATATAATTTAAAGAAAAACAGGTGCTATAGCACCTGTTTTTCTTTAAATAGTTAGGTTCTTTATATCCAACCCATGAGCTTAGCCGTTTGAAATACAATGAATGGTACGATAATGGCAAGAGCTGTGGGAATTAAAAAGGCAAAAAACGTCCATTTTTTACTTTTGGTTTCTTTATATATGTTTAATAACGTTGTACCGCAAGGATAATGAAGCAGTGAAAATAACATCACGTTTAGGGCCGTTATCCAAGTCCAGCCTTGATCGATAAAGATTTGCTTTAAATCTACCAGGTTATCAACTTCAGTCAGTGCTCCCGTCGATAAATAACCCATTAACAAAACGGGTAAAACAATTTCGTTAGCCGGTAGTCCTAGAATAAACGCAAGTAAAATGTAGCCATCTAATCCAAGCATCCGAGCAAATGGATCTAAATACCCTACTAAATGCTGCAATACGCTTGCGTCACCTATATGAATATTAGCAATAATCCACGTTAAAACCGCAGCAGGAGCGGCTACTTTCACTGCTCGAACTAACACTGTCCAAGACTTGGTTAAAGAAGAACGTACGATGGTGTCAAAAAACTTTGGACGCCGGTAAGGTGGCAGTTCTAACGTATAGTGAGTTGGCACGCCTTTTAATAACGTTTTTGATAATAGCCATGATACAAAAAACGTAACAATAATACCAAATAGCACAAGCCCAACAAGTACTCCTGTTGTAACGAGAGGCTTCAATCCACTCGCTACGTTGGCTGCCATAAATAAAGAGGCTAATACGATGAGCGTTCCCCATCGGCCGTTACAAGGTACAAAGTTGTTCGTTAAAATTGCAAGCATTCGTTCTCTCGGAGACTCAATAATACGTGAAGACATTACGGCAGCTGCGTTACAGCCAAATCCCATCGCCATCGTTAATGATTGCTTCCCATGAGCGCCTACTTGTTTGAACAAACGGTCCATGTTAAACGCAACTCTTGGAAGATAACCATAGTTTTCGAGAAGAGCGAACGTTGGGAAAAAAATGGCCATTGGAGGTAGCATAACGCTAATAACCCACGTCGAACCACGATATAATCCTAAAACTAAGACGCCGTGTAGCCAATCTGGAGCGTTGACGGCATTAAAGAATGCTGTGATATACCCTTCGATATAAGAAAAGAAAGAAGCTAACAGTGAAGAAGGTACGTTCGCGCCGGCAATAGTGATGTAAAAAATGACTCCTAGCATCGCAATCATAATCGGAAAACCCCAAATAGGCGACGTGAAAATTTGATCTAGCTTTTCTGTTTTTTTATCTGTTTTTGTTTTATTATACGAAACGCTTGCGCTGCAAAGCTCTCGGCTTCTTTTATAAAGATGATGCACAATGTCATCTCGAAGTTCTTCGGATGAAAGAGCTTTAGCCTCTGAGTATATGCTGTTGATATCCATGCTGCGTTTCTCCTCCTTCTCCTAAACGATTCGTCAATTCTTCCATTAGCGACATATCTCCGTCTAATAATCTTAAAGCTACCCAACGCGCAGAAAGGTGATCAATATCTAAACGTAAAAGCTTTGACTCTATCTTGGCTATTTTTTCTTCAATTTGCTCACTATAGACTGTCTGAACAGGCTGACATTCAATGACTCCAGCGATAACGCGATCAATCGTATCAAGCAGAACATTAAACCCAACTTTATTTCGCGCAGAAAGCTTAATGACTGGTATCCCAGTTCGTTTCATTAAGACTTTCTCGTTGATTTTAATTCCTTTTCGTTCTGCTTCATCAATTAAATTAACGCAGATGATAACATTCTTTGCCATCTCCATCACTTGCAGTGCTAAATTGAGATTTCTCTCTAAGGACGTTGCATCTACCACAACAAGCGTAATATCGGGCTGTTCAAACAAAATGTAATTTCGTGCTACCTCTTCATCAGCCGAGTTTGAAAACAGTGAGTACGTCCCTGGCAAATCGATTAGTTTATATTTTTTATCTTTATGTGTAAACGACCCTTCTGCCATTGAAACGGTCTTCCCAGCCCAGTTCCCCGTATGCTGTTTTAATCCTGTCAATGCGTTAAATAGCGTGCTTTTTCCAGTGTTTGGATTACCTGCTAAGGCAATTCGATATGCACTATTCATGATGAACTAAATCCCCCTCGATTAATCTACTTTCTTCTTTTCTAAGCGCAATGATTGTTTGGCTCACTCGAAAGGCAATCGGATCTCCAAGCGGACTCTTTTTTACCACTTCTACAAATGCACCTGGTACAAAACCTAAATCTAATAGCCTTCTTCTCATGGTTCCTTCTAATAACAAGGAAGTAATTTTTATTACGTCTCCTTTCAACCCTTGGCTCAATAAAACTTTTTTAGATTTGTACATGTATATTTCCCCTTATCTAATATTTTTCCCTAATGCAAATTCAATGCTATACTATGCCCGCATTTCAAAATTGTCAAATATATTGTTTACTATGTCTTATCTCTTTTAAATAACCAAAGTACAGAAACATTCAAAGACACAAACCCTCGAACATTTTTTAATATATTTTCTCTTTGTACTCCTTACACTTGATTCCATTCGTTTATATCCCTCTTTACATGACTAATAATAGAAATTACTTAGAGGTTTATAGACATCTCTCCTTCTTTTTAAACACTCATCACATACAAAACGACAATGTTGTCATTTTTATATTGACAGCCATATCTTAATGATTTATATTTATAAAAACGACATAGTTGTCGTTTATTTATAAAGGAGGCTTTACACATGCTAATTACAATGCTATCTACCGGTACACGTGGAGATACCCAGCCATTTATCGCGTTAGGTCTTGAGCTTAAAAAGAAAGGATTTAAAGTACGCATCGCAGCGTCTACATCTTATCAACAACTTGTTGAAAGCTATGGGTTTGAACATGCTCCTCTCCGTGGAGACATCAACAAAATTCTTGAAAGTGGCGTTGTAAAAGATTCAGATAGTCCTTTCAAATTTTTCACAAGCCTTAATTTTAAAAACGATGAGTTGACTGAGTTAATGATTGGTGGTCAAGAAGACATGCACAAAGCTTGTGAAGGTGCTGATGCAATTGTTTACCACCCTGGCGCTACCATCGGCTACTTTGTAGCAAAAGAAATGGGAATTCCAAGCATATTAGCTTGTCCATTTCCTATGACACCAACTAAAGAATATCCTGCTATCTTGTTTTACGACCGACTTCGACTTGGGAAAGCTTATAATAAATTAACGCATAAAGTTTTTGAGACTGGATTTTGGAAAATGGCCAATACTGGACTTAAAAAATACTGGACTCGCCAATATGGTCAGCTGCCTACGGCGTTTTCAAATCCTTATCCAAAACAGCGTACAAAAACGCATCCAACCATTCTTTCGCTAAGTCCAAGCGTATTTTCAGTTCCAAAAGATTGGCCCCAACACGTTCATTCGTTTGGCTATTGGTTTATTGAGGACCATTCTAATTATCAACCATCAGAAGAGTTAGCAACATTTCTAAAAGAAGGTCCTCCTCCTGTTTATGTAGGGTTTGGAAGCGTAGGAGACAAAAAGAATGCAGCTCAAGCAACAGATTTAGTATTAAAAGCTCTTAAAAAGAATGGAAAGCGCGGTATTATTAATGCCGGCAGCGGAATGGAAGAAAGAGAAAACTCAAAGGATGTTTTATTTGTTAAAAGCGTTCCTCATGAGTGGCTGTTTCCTCAAATGGCAGCTGTTGTTCATCATGGAGGCGCTGGAACGACTGCTGCGGCACTTCGCTCTGGAGTTCCCCAAATCATTATTCCTTTTGGCAACGATCAGTTCGCTTGGGGGAAAAGAATGAATGAGCTTGGGGTTGGTGCAGAGTCTATTCCGCGTAAGGAATTGACAGCTGATAAGCTAGCAAACGCCATTGCATTTACTCAAACAGATATCGTATTAAAGAAAGCGAAAGAGCTTGGTAGTCGTGTCCAAAAAGAAAAGGGAGCCGAGAAAAGCGCAGAGCTTATTATTCAAGCAATAAACACTTTCTATCAACGCTAAAGGAGCGAATATATTATGCCTAAAGTGAGCCAAGAATATATTGAAAAAAAGAAAGCAGAAATTTTAGATGTTGCCCGAAAGGTATGTAATGAAAAATCCATTCATGACGTATCAATGAGGGATATCGTCATCGCAACTGGCATGAGTCAAGGTGGCGTTTATAAATACTTTGCGAACATTGATGAAATATTTAGCGGTTTATTAAACGAAGAAACGCTAAATAGCCAAGTGAAAGCCAAAGTGGATGAAATTTATGCTAGTGATGTTACTCCTGTTCTGAAGCTTGAGAAGTTTTTACTCTATATTGGTGAATATATGGAACACTCTCTACTCAACAAGGGGACCATTTTTTATAAGCTTATGGATTTATATTCTAGATATCCAGACCGTTATGAAAAAGTAAAAGACCAGCTTCATGAAGTGTCTAACTTGGAATATTTACAGAAACAATTTCAGAGTTTCTTAACAAAAAATATTAGCGAGAATGTCTTCAATCCATCACTTTCAATTGAAAACGTCGTCACTTTGATTACAACTTATCTATCTGGCGTTATAAATGAAATCAACGTTGGAAATAAAGCCGTACAGGAGATGTCTGCCGAAATAAAGGTTAAAGTGCACGTCTTATTTCTAACGCTTAGAGATTTATTGGTGAAATAGCCATGAAGAAATTTAGTCAAGATTTTAAAATTCTTGTATTTGGTCAAATCATATCCATTTTTGGTTCTTCCATTTTAAGATTTGCCTTATCACTCTATGTTCTTGATTTAACGGGTTCCGCTACAATATTCGGAACCATTATGGGGCTTTCAGTAGTCCCTACTATCTTTCTATCTCCTATCGGAGGCGCTATTGCCGATCGCTTTGATAAGAAAAAGATGATGGTTATTCTCGATTTCTGTAGCAGTGCCTTAATTATTATATTTGCAATCATGCTGTTAAGCGGAAACGTAACGGTTCTTTCGATCGGTATCCTTTTAATGGGATTAACATTAATTAGCTCTATGTATCAGCCTGCTGTTCAATCCAGCATCCCTGTGCTTGTAACTAATGAACAACTGTTAAAGAGCAACGGCATCATTTCTGGGGTCATGTCGATGGCTAATTTCGTCGGCCCTATCGTTGGAAGCTTATTATACAGCTTTATGGGGATTAAAATAATTGTAATCGCAAGCGCATTACTGTTTTTACTAGCTGCTGTTATTGAGCTATTTATGAAGATTCCTTACGAAAAAAGACCACCTGAACCCTTTATACAGATGGTAACAAAAGATCTTAAGCAAGGAGCTTTTTACATTATTCGCGAAAATCGCTTTATTTTAAAGAGTATAATCGTTGCATTTGTTGTGAGCTTGTTTATTGCTCCTATGTTTTTTGTAGGATTACCTTATATGATTAAAGTTCTTTTCAACATGCCTGACACCTTCTTTGGCTTTACTCAGTCTGGCATTTCCATTAGCATTATCTTTTCAGCTATGACCATTGGGCTTTTAAAAAGCAAAATCAGAAGTGATAACCTCTATTTATGGGTTCTTGGCTGTGCGGGGATCTACTTTGGGATGGCTCTTGGAACAAGTGGCCTCGTTGAAAGTTCATTCACCAAATATATCGTTGTAACGATAAGCTCAATGCTCGTCATGTTTGCCTTAACCGTCATTAACATTTATTTGAATACAATTATTCAAGAAAAAACGCCAAAAGATTTGTTAGGAAAAGTAATGTCCATCCAAACCGCAGCGGCTACAACAGCTGTGCCAATTGGGCAAATTTTATTTGGATTTTTAGTAGATTCATTCTCTGCTACTATTTATCTATTAATTGTAATAGTCGGGATCTTCACACTCATCATTAGCTTCATGGTTAAACAAGTATATAAACTCAAAAATGTTCAAAGAGCCGTTTAAGTATAAAATCAATTGGAAGGTACTGTATGATGACTATAAATATAATCAAGAAAAGCATTATTTTGTTACTAAGTATTCTGCTCATTCCAATAGGCATAGGCGTAGTTTTCGGTGGAGGATATATTGTCATTTCACTACTAAGAGGGATTCCTTTCAACGAATCCCTCAGTCAGCTAACTTACTTTAGCGAAATAATTCAGCCTTATTTTAAATACGTAATGATTATTTCGTTAGTGCCACTAGCTATTAAACTATTAAAGTCGCATAGAAAAAAAAGAGAATTATAACTTTATAGAATTACCATTCATTTGTGTAGAGTTTCTTAGTTGTATAGTATATATCTCGTTAAGCCTTAAGCATAGCTCTTAGGGCTTAACGCTTTTTATACGCCGAGATTAGTGATTCTCCCCATAAAACACCCCTACTTTTTAAGAAATTCTGCTGCACCTTCAAATTACCTTAGCTTGTTACGTCTACCAAAAATCAGGAAATAAAATAGTTTCTGAGCCTCCCCCATCTATTTGGGAAACTGAAAAATCCATCGTTTTCATGCACTGGTTAAGAATTCAATTATTTCTATACTACCTCCTCTAGCTATTTATAGTCTAGCGAAGAATATATTGTTCAAAGTGATTAAACTCATTTGTAATGCTTGCCTCTTTTAGTAGCTACCAGTCACTTTCTAGACATTGACTTTCTTTATATGATAAAATAATCGCATGAGAATACCTAATCATCCATCCGTTGAAAGTTTACAATTATCTAAAGTTTTTCATGCTTTAAGTGATCCAAATAGATTAAGGATTGTAAAAAGTATAGCAAGTAAAGGTGAAGAAGTGTGTACGTATTATTCTTACGAATTTAACATTTCAAAATCTACTGTTTCTCATCATATAAAAGCATTGAGAGAATCGGGTATTATTAAAGTACGCGTAGAAGGTTCTCAACATTTTTATTCGATTAGAATGGAGGATTTGAACAAAAGATTTCCAGGATTAATGGAAATGGTCCTTTCAACTGATCCGGAATCTTACTAAAAAGTTCTAGTTTATCTAGGACTTTTTATTTTTTTGTTGTCAAATAAATAAAAGCATGTTATTATCCAATTGTGTTCGATAATTATAGAACACTAGAACAATAATATAACAAAACAAAAAATCCAGGAGGACATAGAAATGAAAAAAACACTCTTAAATAAAGCTAATTTGGAAGTGACTCAAATAGGTTTAGGAACGAATGCAGTAGGTGGTCATAATTTATTTACAAATCTAGATGAAGAAAATGGTAAAAACCTAGTTAAAGAAGCTTTAAATTTAGGTATTACATTTATTGATACAGCTGATGTATATGGATTTGGAAGATCTGAAGAGTTAGTTGGAGAGGTTATCAAACCTTATCGTTCGGAACTTAAAATTGCTACTAAAGGTGCGGTTGAAAAATTAGATAATAGCACCACACGCATTAACAATAAACCTGAATATTTACGCGTAGCTGTTGAAAGAAGTTTAAAGAGACTACAGACCGACTACATTGATTTGTACTACTTACACTATCCAGATAATGAAACACCTTTAATTGAAGCCATAGGTGAATTATCTCGTTTAAAAGAAGAAGGTAAAATTGGCTCAATAGGTATTTCAAATGTTAATTTGTCTCAGCTAAAAGAAGCTAACGAGCACAATAATATTGATGTTATTCAATCACCTTATAACATGTTAGAACGTTCAGCAGAAAACGACTTATTACCTTATACTCGAGAACATAATATTTCATTTGTACCTTATGGACCGTTAGCATTTGGAATTTTAGGTGGTAAATATACTCGTTCTCTAAATTTACCAGATGGAGATTGGAGAAAAGGCGAACCTCTATTTCAATCAGAAATGTTTCTAAGCACGTTAAATAAAGTAGAAAAGTTAAAAGACATCGCTATCTCTAAAGGAGCCAGCCTATCAAATTTGGCTTTAGCGTGGTTACTTGCGCAAGAAGGCATTGATACAGTAATACCTGGTGGTAAACGTGCAGACCAAGTTAAAGAAAACATCAAAGCTGATTCTTTAACTTTACTACCACAAGATTTAGCTAAGATTGAAAAAATACTAGCTGAGTAAACGTGATTCAATGAAGAATAATCGGGCTGTCGAAAGGGTTTCGACAGCCTTTATTCTTTCAACTGTTTTTATAATATGTTCCTGTATTATTCATTTGCTTTATAAAACAAATACACGGTTTTTCAGAATAAAAGAACAGGAGATTATAGATGAATATAGAAAAAGCACCACAGAAATCCCCCTCAACTATTGCTTTGTATGCTCTAACATTAGGAGCTTTTGTTTATTCTGTTAAATGCTCCGTATGAATAAAATTGCCTTGATGCTTCTTTATTACTTACTAGTTGTTGTTGCTACATACATTGTGACTCCTCCTACAATAAGGTGCATTATCATTAAAAATACTTTCATACTTAATGGCGATTCCGAGATTGTAAAAGGAGTAGCCATTGATAAAAGTAATATAACTAAAGCAACTCCAAGAAAAACCGTACGTTTTCCAAGAATCCAATATACTAAAATTCCAAGGATAGAACCGACTGCTGAGGCAAAAATCACTTGTCCGATAGCCATGGGTTGATTGGTACCTGAAATAATAACTTCTTGTGGAAAAGCACCAATCAAATTACCAACCTCAAATAAAATGGCATTTATAATACTAGAAAGCACGGCAGCAACTAATGCTTTTTTTAAGTAAACCTTTGCAGGAAAACGATCTCTTTTTTTTGAATTTAACATATTTAACACCTCAACCTTTTACAATTTGATAAATCATTTCCTCGCTCACTTCCCATAGTTTTTTTCTAAGACTATAGTTAGAACGCTGGGTGCTTATACTTAACTTTTTCATTCGTTTAAATAAACCAAATCTTATACTGTTTAAATCTTTGGATAAAGCAAGGTAAAGCACAGAATCTGCACCTTCTTTAGGCGACAGTATGGAAGACTTAAATACAATCCCCATCACTTTAAGAATAAGTGGAGAAAATTCACTTCGAATATTTGTTTCCACAGCTCCTGGGTTTAAAGCATAGCAATTAATTGAAGTTTCGCTTAACTTTTTTCCCAGTTCAACTATAAATACATCGTTTGCAAATTGTGCTTGTCCCAGGCCTTTAAGCCCCCCTATCTTCATACCATTAAGTAAATCATCAAAATGTACTTTTCCTCCCTTCGTATTTGAAGCTGCTACGTTTATAACTCGAGCATGAGGAAATACACTGAGATGATCTAATAGTAATTGAGTTAGGTAAAACCTACTTAAGTAATTTGTAGCCCAAGTTACTTCAAGGCCTTCACGTGTTAATTCTCTTTTTGTTTTAATAATGCCGGCACTGTGTATAAGAATTTGTATGGAAGAGTATTTACTCTTAAAAAGCTCAGCCACTCTTTGTACTTCTTGCATTAAGCTTAAATCTGCTTGAATGAAGGTGAGGTTGGAAGATAAATTACCAAGATTACGCATGAACTCTAGTGCTTTTCTTTCACTTCTTCCGACTATTACTACTTGATACCCCTTATGAAGTAAACCTCTTGCTGCCTCTCTTCCAATTCCATCTGTTCCACCTGTTACTAATGCTATTTTATTCAACATTTTCACCTTCTATCTTTATGCTTTAAGCAAGTCATTCTGTTTGAGGTACCTTTTTATGCTTTCTTCTACTGTCGGTTGAAAACCAAAAAGTGTTTCCATTACACTGTTTTTAACAACGTATTGTCCAGATTCTACATAAGCCATGGTTGGAATTAAAGCTTTAACAACAGGGTTAAATATGCCAATTATGTTCATCATAATTTTAGTAACTGATGGAGGCATAGATTGTAACTTAACATCTTTACTAGAAAATTCATTAATAATCATTGTAATTTCATTTAAACTTACAGGACGGTCACAACCAATTTCAATTTTATGCCCGAGTAAGTTATCTCCCTTAAGGGCTTTTACAAGACAGCTAGCTACATCCTCAGCTAGTATTGTGCTTGCTTGCGCATTTGAGTTAACCATGGCTCTAATTCTCCCGTTGGTAAGATCTGAAGAACTCACTAAGGAATCCAAAAAACCTCCAGGTCGTATTGAAACAAAAGGAATTCCACTTTCTTCTAAGTAGTCTTCAATTAATTTCTTTTGGTAAAAATGTGGTACATTTTCAGCTTGTTCTGCTGTTAAAATACTGGTGAAAACGAATCGTTTCAATCCTAACTCTTTTGCTACATCAATTAGGTTGCGGTTTCCTTGATCGTCTACACTGATTAGAGTATCTCCTTTTTGACGACCAGCATATCCAATTGCTGTTGTAATTAACGCATCAACTCCTGTTATTGCTTTTACAAGACTTTCTCTACGAGTTAAGTCCCCTCGTACAATTTCAACACCTTTATTTATTAAATCCGTAGCATCTGTTTGAGGGCGAACTAAAGCTCGAACTGAGTATTCCTCTTTTAATAAATGTTTCACAACAAGCCCTCCTAAATGGCCTGTCGCTCCTACTACTAAAATTTTTTTCATTCTAACATCTCCTGTCCTTTAATTGTTTAGCACTAAACAATAAGGGTATAAATAATTCTTTAACTGAGTAAAGAATTATTTAATACTATTATCTAATTTAGAAAGCAAATACATAAGTTGTTCTTGTTCATCTGTTGTAAGAGAAGAAAACTTTTTTTCAATGAATTCATCATGTGATGGAAGAAGCTTTTCAATTGTTTGAAACCCAAAATCAGTAAGGAAAATTCTGGTTTTTCTTCCTTCCTTGTGACGTTCAACCAAGCTGTTTTTTTCAAGCTTTTCAATCAATTGACTTATATTCCCTTTTGTTACATGGAGATTTTCAGCTAAAGTTTGTTGAATTTGCCCATTTTTCCTATAGAGACGAACTAAAACTTGCATCTGTGGTGCAGTAATATTAGCTTCACGTAATGGCTCTTCTGCCGCTTTTGTTATTTTTTGAGATATTTTAATCATACGAAGCCATATTACAGATGATGTTGACTGGCTAAACATACCTAGAACCCCTTTCTGATAAAGTATTACTACAAAGAAAGTTTAGCACTAAACAATAATAGTGTCAATTACATATGATTGACTTTTTTTAAATTTTGAATGACTGAACTGACCAAATCCATTAGAAAATTGCACTTATGTGGAGCCTAAGCTTAATACTTTATCAATTCGTAACAATATAAAAGATGCCTCATTTTGAGGCATCTTTTATATTACTATAAATCTATCCTTTACATCGTACTTGTATCAATAACAAAACGATACTTGACATCTGAAGCTAGTACTCGCTTGTACGCTTCGTCAATTTCGTCAGCTGAAATGACTTCAACCTTTGGAACGATTCCATGTTCTCCGCAGAAATCTAGCATCTCTTGAGTTTCGCGAATACCTCCAATCATTGACCCCGCAAACGAGCGACGATGACCGATTAACGACATCACGTTCAGCGATAGAGGCTCACCTGGAGCACCTACATTGACTAGCGTACCGTCTAGCGTAAGTAGTGAAAAATAAGCATCCATATCAATTTTTGCGCTTACTGTGTTGATAATTAAGTCAAACGAACCGCTAAGCTTTTTAAACGTTTCAGGATCGTTTGTAGCATAATAATCTTTCGCACCAAAGTTTAAACCGTCTTGTTGTTTGTTTAGGGTTTGTGACAGCACGGTAACCTCGGCTCCCATAGCGCTTGCGATTTTAACAGCCATATGCCCTAAACCACCCATTCCTACGATAGCAACTTTCTTTCCAGGACCAGCTTCCCAACGGTTTAGCGGAGAGAATGTGGTAATGCCTGCACATAGTAAAGGTGCTGCAGCGTCAAGCTCAATGTTGTCAGGAATTTTTACAACAAAGTCTTCCACGACTACAATATGCGTTGAGTAACCACCTTGAGTAGGTTCACCGTACTTATCAACTCCAGCATAGGTAGGCGTCATTCCATTTAAGCAATACTGCTCTTCTCCCTGACGACAGTTTTCACATTCGCCGCAGGAATCCACCATACACCCAACTCCTACACGATCACCAACTTTGTATTTTGTTACTTCCGTTCCAACATCCGTTACAATCCCAGCAATTTCATGACCTGGGACAAGCGGATAGTTCACATCTCCCCATTCACCGTGCGCAGTATGAATATCAGAGTGACAAATACCTGCGTATTTAATTTCAATTAACACATCGTGTGTATCTAAGCTACGTCTTTGAATTTCAGTTGCTTTAAATGGTTTATCTGGGCCATGTACGGCACGTGCTTTAGCAGTAATCATCATTATTACCTCCATAGATATAAAATGCGTATTCGTTGCTGATGGAACGAGTATACTTACAGATTTTTTAGTTATTAAATTGGCAGCCTACAAATTAAATAAGGCTTGTAAAACGTTATACCCTCATGTCTCGGTAAATAAAACGTTCAAACTCTTTGAAAGATGCTTCTACTTGAAAAGCTTTTACTATTCTAGCCTCTCAACCCTTACCTCTCCTTGAAGCTTTGGTATACTTTCAAGACCTGACTCTACTTCTCCAAGCTTAATAAGACCACTTGAGTAGCTGAAATCTTCATAGAAAATGGCTAAATTACCCCATGGAGCATAATACGTCACGTCTCCAACACGAGGTTCAATACCAGAAGGGGCTCCTTCTTCGGATAGTTGGCGAGGTGGATTACTAACTTTTTCCTTTCTAGCATAATCCTTAAATGTTAAAGTGAGCGGAAGCAGTTCTAGAAAATCTCTGCTCGTTGAATTGTCATTCATTTTCACAATAAGTTCTTCGTTATGAACGCTTAGCTTAATTTTCATCTCTTCCATAACACCTTCCTCTTTTTTCTCACTTACGTTCGGCAAATTACTTTTATGCTGCAAATCTGATTCATTGCTGCATGCTGTCCCTCCTAAAAGCAGAAGCGGAATAACGAATATCCTCCTGAACATATTAGTCACCCCTGTTATCTCCCTAAAAATCTTGTAATCGTTTTAATGATGAACATATAAAGAACAAACTCAAGATATCTTTTCATCAGAAGTTGATTAATCAACATCTGTTTATTATTATGAAAGAGAAATGTTATCTCCTCAATAGTTAAAATAAGAGGATTTGTGGTTTAATCAACAGTTTAACTGGATTTGTTCATTATGATCTAATTTTTTTATTATGACAGATCATTTAATCTAATTTATAAACAAATAAATCATCATTAATTAATCAACACCTGTTTATTATCATAGACAAAAGATGATTACGTGTGTAACATTGCATATATCAAGAAAGGTGTGTGAATATGCTCATGCCAAAAGTAGATAGAAGAATTCTTAAAAGTCAAGAAGCTATCAAAAATGCTTTAATTGAATTAATGGCCGAAAAAAGCTTTGATAAAATTACGATTAAAGATATCTCTGATCGAGCGAACGTTAACCGGGGAACCATTTATCTTCATTACATAGATAAATTTGATTTACTAGATAAAATTATGGAAGAACATATCCTTAACATGGCGAATGTTTGTGAATCAGCAGCGGATATGGATTGGGTGCAATCAACCGTTCATTGTATGGAATACTTGGAAGAAAACTATTTATTTTTCTCTACAATGCTGGCAAGCGAAGGTGCTCGGTACTTTCGCAGTCAATTCTTAAAATTCAACATTCAAGAGTTCAGAAAAGAAGTAGATATTACTAAGGGGAAAAATAACGGTCAAAACGAAGAGATTGTTGTTCAATTTGTAGCGAATGCATACGTAGGTATTGTGGAATGGTGGTTAAAAAATGAAATGCCTTCCCCTCCTCACGTAATGGCTGAAAAAGTTGGAGAATTAATTGAGCGTGTTGTTTAAATCGTAAAGAAGTTGTTTCTTAATTGAAATGACTTCTTTTTTAATGGCTTTTTTTACGTTACTACTTAAGAATTTTTATGATTTTCTTTAACTTTAATGGCAAAGCTTATTCCTAAACTTTCATCAACTTTATGGATAAATTTTAGAAACATTTATTCATAAAAAATGTTGAAAAAGAGATACTATACAAAAATGATAAAGGTGGTTACATTAACAATGTATTACAAACGCGATAGCAAATTAATTTTTCTTATAGTGATAGGTGTTGTATCAATTTTATCAACATTTGCTCAAACTCTTTGGTTAAAAAATGATTTAGAAAACCTAGAAAAACGAACTCTAAAAAAGTAGCGATTAAAGATAATTCTCTCATAGTCACAACTGAAGGAATTATGTTACTAGATAACATTGAAAGGAAAAATTAATGACTAATACAACACTTATCTACGACACGTATTTTGAAAAACAAAGACAGCTCAATGATGAAAAACTTCAGATATGGATGGATTACACATTATTTAGTTGGAGATGGTGGTTAGGTGTATTTCTCATTCTTTTATTGATTGGCTTTTGGATAAAATTTAGAAAAAAAGAAAGTACAGATCGATTGTTATATGCGGGACTTTTCGTTGCTATTTTTTCCTCATTTCTTGACATGATTGGAGATTTTTTAGGACTTTGGGATTATCGATATGAAGTTTTTCCATTAACTTCTAACTACTTGCCTTGGGATTTAATTTTGCTTCCTATTTCAATGATGTTCTTTATACAGGTAAAACCTCAAATCAGTCCTATTATAAAGGCAGTAGTTTATTCTACATTATCTTCTTTTATTGGCCTTCCTCTTCTTAATTGGATTGGTTTATATAAACCTCTAGATTGGAAATATCTTTATTCGTTTCCCATTTTAATTATCATTTACTTAGCCGGCTCGTATATAGCTTCCAGAAAAGATTTTGAGAAAATATAGATAAGCCTTAAAAACACTTTAGTTTGTATAGGTTATTATTTCTTTAACAAGGATAAGTAAAAAAGCAGTGTACATCCCATACACTGCTTTTTATTACATAACTATATAAAACACTATTATAGAGCTGGAGATACAGTTGTGCCAGTAAACGTAAGTGGTCCAATGACATTTGCTTGTGTTAACAATGCATTTAATCGTTGAGCTGTCAAAGTGTAAGTGTGATACCCTATCGGAGCATTTATATCAATAATATTAAATGTAGCAAGTCTAAGTTCATTTACGGCTAATGTGCTAACGTCAACAGAACCAATAATATCGCCATTTCGAAGTACGTTTATAATAACATTTGGCAATCCTAAAAATGACTGAATACCTGCAGTTCCTTTTAGCACAACATTAGAACCTTCTTTATCAACAGACAATTCAAACTCACCTAATATAACGGTTGAACTGCTGGGAATGGAGATATTTAAACTATCGCTAAAATTACTTGGAACACTTGAATTGAAATCAGAAACAACTTTCAATTGCGCCTCTCCTTTGAACAGATAAAAATAGTCTTACTTTATATGTTATGCTTTATTATTTCAATAGCTTGGACTTCTTTTATAATTTGGTTAAAAATCAACTATCGCCTTAGAAATTAATACTTTAACTTTTTCATTTGCTTATAGCATGTATTACATCTTATCTCTGTTTTATGTTGTAAAAAATCAACTTCGTTCTATAACATTTGAGTTTTCCCCCTTTATAGAAGGGGCTCTTTTCAAACTAATTTTCACAATATTTTTTACACATCACTGTATAAATATAATGATAAACACACTCTCATTTAATTAAAATTGTATATTAGTCTACATACGTTATGTTAATGAAGGCTTTTTCCTTGCATTCTCTTTAATAATTAACACTATGAACTGAGCAATTAGCAAGTTTACTATCCAACTTATAGATACAGCTACCTGATAGGATAAAATGTAATCAAGCTGGAGGGCTTTATTTAACAATAAAGTCACAACGTATATAGTTGTATTAGCTAATGTTAAGGAATAACTTCTGATCATCCATTCCTTGTGCAATTGAATTCGTTTAGCTTTAATTGTCCGATATGCTTGATACGTCGTGTAAAACCAAGCGACATTCAAACATATAAACCCAATTGTACTAATTAGTCCTCCAGTAGCATAAAAAGAAACGAACAAACCTGGAAAGAAGTTTATGAAGATGCTGATTATATAAACCTTTCCTACTGTACGATGGATAACTTTATTTTTAGAACGTGTACTTTTTAAAAAAGCAATAGGTCCTATTATCAATGCTAGTAAAGATAAAACGATATGCAATCGTAAACATATTAACCATATACTATTTTGTAATAAGTCTAAGGAGCCTTTATACTGTAGAAACTTTGTAAAGGTAGGATCTACAATAAAGTTTTTAGAGAATGTATGACCAAACCAAGCAACAGCTATAAAAAAAGTAAGTACGATTAGCAGCTTTTTCATACTTTAAACCTCTGCCTTAGAAAAAATCTCGCGGATTAAAGCGAATAAAAATGACTCAACTTCTTCAAGCGTATTATGAGTTGAAAAACTAACTCTAATGGCACTATTTGCAATACCTTTATTTAATCCACATGCTGTCAATACTCTTGAAGGATTAGCATTACTTGAAGAACAAGCTGAGCTTTTCGAGACGAATATTTGATATTTTTCTAAGGAGCGTATTAAATCATCTGATAATATACCTTCAATTGAAAAATTAATAATATGAGGAGCATTATTATTCTCTGTAGAACTATTAATATGGCAGTTAGGTATATCTCGTAAACCAGATAAGAGATGATTTTTAAGACTATTTAAATAGCTGTTATTTCTCTCTATATGTTCACATTGTTTTTCCATCGCTTTACTCATAGCTACTATGCTTGCTACATTTTCAGTTCCAGATCGTTGTCCATATTCTTGACCACCTCCCACTAGCAGTGGCGGTAAATATACCCCTTCTCGAACATATAAGATACCAGCTCCTCTTGGGCTGTGAAATTTATGAGAGGATAATGATAAAAGATCAATATTCCAATTAGTAATATCAATATCAACTTTCCCAAACGCTTGTACTGCGTCTACATGAAAAGTAATAGCGGGATAATTCTTTAATAATTCTCCAATTTCTTTAATGGGTTGTATACTCCCTAACTCACTGTTAACATGCATGATCGATACAAGTATCGTATCTGAACGGATGGCTCTTTTTAGTTCTTCGATGTTAATATGCCCTGTTTTATTCACAGAAAGATAAGTAACAGAAAAACCCCATTCCTCCAACTGCTTACATGTATTATAGACGGAAGCATGTTCCACACTGGTTGTGATGATATGCTTTTTTTGATTTATATACTGAAGAGCTATACTCTTAATTGCTGTATTATTACTTTCTGTTCCACTTGAAGTGAAAACAATTTCTCTAGGTCTTACACCTAAACAATCGCTGCAAATATTTCTAGCCTCTTCTAATGTAACAGATGCTTTTCTTCCTAAACCTTGAATAGATGAGGGATTTCCCCAATAGTTTTTAGTTGTATTAAAAAAACATTCTAAAACATCCTTATCTGGAAATGTTGTAGCACTATTATCAAAATAAATCATATCTTTACTCCCCTAGTCTCTATTTACGTAATTTATTTAATAACTTAAAAGTTCCTTCAATTACAGGTACAACAAAGCCAGCTCCCTTCCACCCTAGTAGTCCACCCCTTAAATCGTAAGTTTTAAAGCCTCTTTCCTGGAGAAATTCACAAACATATGGGCTGCGGTAACCTGCTGTACAATACACAATATAGGTTTTTTCTTTTGACAAATCGTTAACTTTATGGGGAATTTCTTTCACTTCAATATTAATAGCATTCAAAATTAAATCATTTTTTATTTCGTGCTTCTCTCTTACATCTAGTAATTGTATGTTATTTGTAGAACTAACTAACTCTTTTACCTCTTTAGGGTTAAGGCTTTTTATCTCCTCGGAATTATTTATAGTTTCTTGATTTCTTTCCAAATAATTGGTTTTTTCTATTTTATACGAGTTAAAAATCGGAAATTTACTCATCAATTTTTGGGCTTCATTCTCCGCTTCTTCTCTTGTATTTCTCACTCCTAACACAGACCATTCTTTACTTTTTTTCATTTGTAAAGAAATCACATAACAATTTTTACTGCATTCTTCACACGCTTGATTATTCTCAAAACTTAAGCCGCTAACATCTTTCTTACATATAGTACAAAAACTAGTGGTGGACATAATGTACCTCCTAAAATTAAAACAAACAATTAAAACAACTGTTTTAATTTTATTTTTTACCTTCCTTAATGTCAATAGTCCTCACAAAACGTTCAAATTTTAGACTTTTATCAGTCCTTTATCAGTCTTTTAACAATTTTTTTATTTTCATCACACCTAAAGGATATATAGCATATTTAGACCTTATTTGAATGGTTTAAATGAAAGGTATATACTAATTAAAAATAAGCCAAATACATATTGATAATTAAGGGAAGGAAGAAAAATGAGTAAAAGAGAAGATAAAAAATTAAAAATTCTACAAGCTGCTGAACAGGCATATGTAGAGGAAGGATCCAATTTTTCTCTACGAACGATAACGCAGATAGCCAAAGTAAATGTAGCCGCAGTAAATTATTATTTTGGTTCAAAGACAAATTTAATGGAACTTATGGCTGAAAGAATTATTGGTCAACTAAACGCAGAACAACTTTCAAATTTAGCTACCTTGAAAAAAAGAAATAATCCTATATCAGTTGAGGACGTTGTTAAGTCATTTGCTGAGCCTTTTTTTCACCTCAATATCGGCAGTGAAAAAGAAAAAGTAAAGAAATCAAAAATGCTAGGACTACTCTTGATTGATACCAATGCTGAAATAAGATCTGTATTTTATAAAAAAACTCAAATTGTTGATTCTGAATACATGGAAATTTTGAAAAACCTTTTACCGCTTTTATCAACTCAAGAGTTATGCTGGAGATATAAACATATGATAGGACTAATTATCAATAATATCGGTGGATTTATTCCATTAGGGACTAACAACAATATCTCTAATGATGAAGTAGACAATAAAATAGTATTAGAATGGATTGTAACGTATATAACAGCAGCACTTTTAGCTCCACCCTCATCTCACAATTCCATACACAGTTAGAGACATTTATTAAGTAAGTATAGAAATGTTCTTTCTTCTCCATTAAAATAGGCTGTTGAGAACACAATTTCTCAACAGCCTAGAATACAATGTCTTCTTCTAAACATTTTTATCTTGCTATTAATTCTTTGACTGACGACCCCCTGCTTTCTCTTCTTCTGTACAGAACCACTGCACGTTGTTCATTTTCTGATGGTAGTGGATACCAGTTGGAAAATGGTGAATTTTAGCGACCGTTAATGCTCTCAGTATATTTACTATTGCTTAGCACAGCCTAAAATTACTTTGTTTTTGTGCCAGCTGGATTATTACTAGAACTAGGCAATGGAACAATTATTTCTGCTGCGATCACCCTTCATCCAAACATTTACTCAATAGATGAATGTTTAGTTCACCCTCTAGCTTTTTTAATGTTCAGTTAATGGAACAGCCAAAGTATTATCCGCTAACACCTTCTTTCTCGGAATTCGCCACTTTTTTTAAATTATTCCCAGTTAGTTCTGCTTCTTAGGTGCTTTCAGACTAATTAATCCATCCATTAATTGCATGCATCAATCCTTTTGCTAAGGATAAAGTAAAAATGAGTTTTAAATTAAGGAGGTTTTCTTATGGATAATACAAATGAATTTGTAGAGAAATTACACCAAAAACAAGCTAAGGCGGAGCAGAACGAAAAGCGTCAAGGAAAAGCTCATGCAAGTCGTAAATTACCTAATAAACAACACTAACAAGAAGAACATAAAATAGGCTGCTGAGTACTTTCATCTCAACAGCCTAAAAACAATCTAATGTTAGCATCATCAATTCTTCGACTGACGATACCCTGCTTTCTCTGCTTCTTCTTCCGTACAGAACCACTGCACGTTGTTCATCTTCTGGTCATAGTGTGCACCAGTTGGGACGTGGTAAATCTTTGAATTTTTGTTGCCTTTAATTTTATTTTCACAGCGCTCGGTTAGCTCCGCTGATTCGTCTTCTTCTTTTTCTTTTATACCTCTGGCTACTTCAGAGTTATAGCCTTTTTCTTCTACATAGTTTTCAATGCTCCAGATGCCCAGCTTGTTTTTTCGAGCTTGGTCCTGCGTTTTACGAAATTCGTCCACGTACTTCGTATTGGGAGGAAAGACCGCTACGCGTGCCAGACCTTTTGCCACAAGCTCTTCATTAAACAACTTGCTGTCTATCCATATGTACGCAAGCAAACGACCGTAGCGATCGCGCTCTTCTGCATCAAACTCAAGCGTGACCTCTTGGTTTGTTAAATGCTCAGTCGTGTAGTCAGATGCTTCTGGTCCAAACGGTTGAACCTTCAGCTGCGGATGCTTTGTTTCAGGGGTGTCTACAAGAATGAGGCGTACCGTTTCTTCCTTCCCATTTAAAAGTTCTACTTTGACTGTATCACCGTCAACTACTCGTGTAACAGTAGCTGCGACTCCAATAACGCCTTCACGTTTCAGTGAAGACTCCACTGCATTTTCATCCCCGGACTGATTTACATTTGTTTCTTCCGCTGCCGGCTGCGTTGCTTTCTTTTCATTTGACTCACTTGTTTGCGTTCCACACCCGCTTAGAACGGCGAGCATCAAAATCAAAAGTAAGCCAAACATCTTTTGTAACCTATTCACTTCATTCCACCTCTTACTTTTACTTCCATTTATGCATAAAAAACAAAAAACTCGCGAATCGCTTATCACGAGTTTTTGTCTATAACTTTGTTAAAAAATTGATCGTATGACGTTAAATGATAGTCTGCTTCAAGCGTATCGTTTTGAAAAGCACACGTTTTAATGCCAAGCTCACGCGCAGGCTTTAAATCTAACTCACGGTCACCAATAACTAAATCAAGATGATATTTATCGTGAAGATACGCATAAGCTCCTGTATCCGGCTTACGCTTGTATCCATCGTCTTTTGTAATGATTTCTGTAAAATAGTCTTCCATCCCAAAGTACGCTAAAATAGCAAGAGTAGACTCGCGTGATTTATGCGTTACAATCACGTTTTTATCCGCCCACTTTAGTACATCTTCTACATGAGGAAACGCAGGCTTGTCTTCAGGACTTAGCTGATGCTCAAGCACATGGAAGTTTTCATCAAAAACTGACTTTTCTACGTTAAAGTGTTTGATTGCAACTTCCGACGAAATCTTCATTTGTTTTAAGATTTCAGCTTCTGTAACGGATTCGTCTTTTACAAGCTTTTTAAATGCTTTTACTATTGTTGGATATGTATCAAAAATGGTACCATCAAAGTCCCATAAAATGTTCATCGTGTCAGCCTCTCCTTTTCAAAACCGTTCTAATCATACCAGACTTTTGGCTCCTTGTCATTTGAATTTCGAATTCGTTTTTAATTATCACTTTTTTGTCATTTTCGTTTTTCAACTTTGATTATTCGCTTTTAGAAAATAATGTTGTGGATGCAACCAATCTTCAATTACAATAGAAGAAACATCTCGGTTTTACATACAGTTACCTTTTAAAGGAGGAGCTACGTTGAATACGAAAGAAGACGAACGCTTACTAGCCCAATCGCTGTTAGCCAAAGGAATGAAACCAAAAGACATTGCCGATCAGCTTCATGTTCATATCTCAACGATTTACAACTGGAAAAAAGAAATGACTGTTAAAAACGAAAGCCGAAAAAATTTTAATAATTTTGTTTCGAAAACTAAAGAAGAAATGAAAACCGAATCGAAAAACGACAAACGTACGATAGATCTTCAACAAGAAAACCAAGCATTAAAACAAAAAGTACGAGATTTAGAAAATATTATTGCTGATTTAGCAATCAAACTCAAACGAGAAAACAAAGAATGGCTAAAGTAATAAAGTGAGTGTTAGCTTAGCTTTAGTAAACTCTAATCTAGAAATCCCTAGTATTACCTCTTAATTTGAATAGATAGCTCTGTTGTATTAATGCTAACTTAGCAGAGGGAATATCAACACTTCCCTCTGCTTTTTTTTACAATTCGCACCAATAAATACGCATGAAATGAGGTGATGTAATGTTGCCAGAAACAATTAGAATACAAGGGTTCACAAGAGAAAATAGATATAAAATGATTGATTATGCCGTTAGCAGCATATCAAAATGTGCTGGCTGGGTTACAAATCATACAATGTATTCAAACAAAGTAATTGTTATCAACTTTGAAATAGAAATTAGAGGTGTTAGACAGTTACTGCAGTTATTAAATCAAAATGGACTTTCATTGTTTGAAGAAAGCAATAAAATAATTCATCACTTTCCAGAGGACTATGGTGCAAATAACCCAAAGAAAGAAATGATAGGTTCAATAAATATTACATTTATAAACGACGAACCGAGCACAAGAAACCACATTCCAGCTATTCCAGGATAAATCTCTCCCTGCTTCACTCTTCGGATTCTAATCAAAGGTTTAATAAGAAAATGAAAAGAGGACATAAGGTCGTGTACGGACCTTATGTCCTCTTTTTCGATACTTCTCCATTCTTATTTGAACAAAATATTCTGACAATTAAGTTAAACGAGAAGGATTTTTTGTTTTGGAAATAAATAATAAACCAATCACAACGCCAATCACTGCTGGTACAACCCACCCTAACCCTTGAGCGTGTAAAGGTAACCAAGCAAATATCGATGGCATTCCTATTGATACAAGCCCATCGTATACGCTAACGATTCCTGTCAATAAAAGCGTCGTAATATAGATCACGTTTGACCCTTGAAAATAAGAGTGGAAAAACGAAAGCACAACAAGCATGATCGTTAACGGATAAATCATAGTCAGTACCGGAATAGACAGAGAAATGATTTGATTAAGTCCCACATTTGTTAGCAGTAAACTCACAATCGTTAGTACTGTAACAATTTTCTGATAAGAAACTCCTGGCAAGACGCTTGTAAAATACTGAGCGCACGCTGTAATTAGCCCAACACACGTTGTAAAGCAAGCAACTCCTACAGTAGCTCCTAATAGAATAACACCCGCTGCTCCGTAAAACTGCTCTGCTGCTGCCGTTAAAAGCTCTCCTCCGTTTTGGAACGTAGACGTACTTCCCATTCTCGCTCCTAATACACCGATGAGTATGTACACGCTACATAAGGCAATGCCGGCAATGACACCTGTTTTAATCGTTGTGTTCATAATGGCCTTTTTCTCGGTAATGCCTTTGGCTTTAATTGCCGTAATTACCACAATCCCAAACGCTAATGAAGCGATGGTATCCATCGTTAAATACCCTTCCATAAAGCCTGTAAAAAACGGGGCATTTTCATATTTTTCTGTTACATTCCCGAAGGATGGTTCAAGGTTAAACAACCCTGCAAAACCAATTAAAGCAATTGTCAGTAATAAAAAGGGAGTTAATAAACTGCCGATTCGATCTACGATCTTCGCTGGATTTAAGCTAAGCCAATATACAAGTGCAAAAAAGGCGATTGAAAAAAGCACTAGGGAAACTCCACCTACGTTCGCGCCTAAAAATGGTGCTAGTCCCATCTCATAAGCTACATTTGCACCGCGCGGAATGCCCATAAACGGCCCAATCATTAAATATAATATGGTTGTAAAAATAAGTCCAAATAGTGGGTGAACCCTGCCGCTTAGTGCTTGAACTCCGTTATCTACTGTAGAAATTGCAATCACACCTAATATCGGCAGTCCTACTCCTGTTAAAACAAAGCCAATCATCGCTGGCCAAAATGCTTCTCCTGCTTCCTGTCCTAAAAAAGGCGGGAAAATTAGATTTCCAGCTCCAAAAAACAACGCAAACAGCATGAAACCAATTACGATAATGTCTTTAACAGTTAATTGTTTCATTTCGTTATATGCTCCTTTTACACAATAAAACTCGTCTCTCGAATGAGACGAGTGTATTGTCGAAAAATGTAGATATTTCATACACAAAAAGTAATTCTAACGAACAACCTTTGAACTGTCAATACGTATATTGTTATTTTTCAAAAAATTCGTTACGAACTACCGCATCCGCTGCCACAGCTGGAACTTGAACAGCTTGATCCTCCGCTATCTCCCCCACTGTCAAAGGACGAGTCATTGCTGTCATGACCCCCATGTCCGTGCTTATGGTGGGAATCATCCATTGGCGTGGAACAAGCATAGCCGCTGGAGTATGTGCCACTATCTGATGTTTCTGGCCTCTTCATCAACATACCCATATGGTAGCCAAAGTCTTCAGCTTCATATAAGGAATAAAAAATAAAGGCTTGAAACAGCGTAACTTCTGTTACTTTCTTTGACTTTTTAGAAAACGGCTCTTGCTTAGCATTTTGCTTCAAGTGTTCAGCTTGCTTAATTTCTCCTTTTAATTGGCGAACAAGCGCTTTCTTAAGCTCATCCCACTCATCAGAAGGTGTAAAGTATTTATCAATCAGTTTTTCTTCGGACAATTGGTGAAAGTCCTTCAGTATAGAACGTGGGATAGGGTGTTGAAAAAACCTTCCCCATAAAAGACGACTATTATCTTTTACATCAAACAAATGTGTGTAAACCCAGTCAAAGAACGCACGCTTTCCTGGCTCAGAGCTTGCTTCACTGTTCGTATTGGGCTGATGGTGTAAGAATCGACTATAAAACCCTTTGGTAAAACGCTCATAGTCCATCGTAAACATAATCATTTCGTGCCATATATCATCTACTTTTGAGCTAAACATGGGCACATTTTTAATAACAGCATTTATTAAAAAGTATCGTTTAAGTTCAAAAGTTGCCCACTCAATTTCATGAGGCTTCATTCCGTGCTCTTTTGCTACCCTTTCCTTCACCTGTTTCATATATGAAGTAGATAAAGAGCGTTCGAAACTCTCTTCAAGCGCAGCTCCTTTTTCACCATATCGGATACCAAGATGGTTTGGCACTTCTCGGTCATAAAGAAATGAGCGCTTCGGCTTTTGGTTATTGGTTGATTTAACAATAATAATCACAGCAATAATAACCGCTGCTACAATAATTAGAACTCCCACTTTTATTTTCTCTCTCCTCACTCTTCAATCTCTATGGTGTACCTTTATTGTATATTTTACCATATATTAAACATGTCAAAGCAACCATCTTTTTAGCATAAGAGCTATAGTAAAATATGGGTATCTCACTCTAAGTTTATCACAGGGACAATACTTTCAGAACAAACAACCATCAATCAACTTACCAACAGTGTTCCGCCTATCTACCAAAGTAAGTTTAAATAATGGTAGCCTAGGCATTTAAAATTGACCGCTGAACTCTATGGATTTATACACAAAAACGCTCGGATGGAACACCCAAGCGCTTTTTATTTCTTATTTTAACTACGTTTATTCACCACGGCTAATGGTATCATTCAACTTTTTTCGGTATTTATCCTTCCACGTTTGCTCATCATGAACGAGATCATCACAAAAAGCAGCTACGTCCTTGCCTGTAAGGTCCGTTACTTTTTTCCCTTCTGCTGCTCCTTCTTCAAAAAGATCAATAATCCCGCCAAAGATACGTCGGTTTCCTTCCCAATCTGTAGGACCTCCACCAGCTGTCCACATGTATTTTTGAATAGCTTTATAAGCGTTTCGATACTCGGTTGGAAGTGCTTTTGCACGAGATTCCATCGCTCGCCATTCTCTCTTTTCATCCAAATTTCCAATGATTTTCTCAAAGAAATTCATTTCACTTACCTCCTTTTATGCTTCTTGCTCTTAATTCATTCATTCTGCTCGATACGAAGTCCCATTTCGTCCAAAACTCTTCAAGCCGCTCTTTTCCCGCTTCATTGAGTGTATAAAATTTTCGAGGTGGTCCCATAGTGGATGGTTTTTTCTCAATTTCCACCAGCTTATTTTTTTCAAGCCGCATTGTAATGGTATATACTGTTCCTTCGACTACATCAGTGAAGCCAAGGTGACGTAAGTGCTGCGTAATTTCATACCCGTATGTTTCGCCTCGGCTGATAATTTCAAGGACACAGCCTTCAAGCACCCCTTTTAGCATTTCCGTAATATTTTCCAATCGTTCAGCCTCCAGTTACTTACATTTGTACTTCAATGAATAATGGCTTTATAAAGCACTTTATGAAAATCCTCTAATAAGTATTACTGACTACCAGTATATAGTATCACAGAATAGCTGTTTGTCAAGAAACAACCCCGCCTTTCTTTTTTGAAGAAAGACGGATGCGAAGCAGCTATTTTTCTTTTGAAATGACTGTAAACATTCCAGTCATGCTCGGAGAGTAGTTTTTGAAATCGTATTTTTCGTAAAAACCTTCTTTACCTTGTGATGCAAATAAACCGATAAATGCTTTATCCGGAGCATTCTGTTTTAAATAGCTAAACAATAGGTTCATAATACCTTTGGCGATTCCTTTATTCTGGTAATCTGGATGAACCACTATATCTTGAATATAAAAGTAGATAGCACCGTCACCAACAATTCGTCCCATACCTATAATTTGTTCATGGTCGTAGGCTGTAATGCAGTGAATAGAATTTGTTAAAGAAGTTTTCACTACCTCAAAGTTCATATAATTAGTCCACCCTACAGCCTCACACAAATATTTGTATTCTTCCAATGTTGGAGCGCTATTTTTCAACTCATACTTTCTCACCATATGTCCTCCTAACCTGCTATTTCAACAAGTCTATACATTCGACAGCATTTTGTTTCTTCCTTTCACATCATGAATTTTCCTTTAGCTCAGTAAAATTATAAAAAAGACCAAATCGTTGTGATTTGGTCTTCTACTTGCTATTTACGCTTAAACGCTTTATTCTTCAGGGATTTCATCAACCTCTTCAACTTTCACAATACCGTTTGTACTAAACTCTAAATCAAAGTATGCTTTGACGATATCACCTTTTTCAAGCCCTTTTGGCAGCGGTTCGTTTACCTTTGCTTCTAAAAATGAAATACCAGTACCTTCTTTTGTTGTTCCATAGTAGCGTCCATCTTCTACTTTATCAATTGTAATATAGTAAACTCTGTATTTACGCTCTTCTTTATCACCTTTTATTTTTTCATTAACCGTTTCTTGCGCTGGCAATTTATCTAACGTTTCTTCAGCTTGCTTGGCAGTTGGCGTTGTTCCTCGATTCGTAAACTGCACGACAAGTAGGCCTAAACAAACCACTAGTAAAATAAGTAATATAATTTTCTTTACTCCTAAAGACAAAATGTGTGCCTCCTTACACCTTTATGTATATCGTGATCATGTTGCACAAAAGTGATTATACACGATAACGACTCAAAAATATGTGTAAAATTTGTAACATAATCAAAATATGAGAAAGTACCTATGTAAACACTTAACCATAGATTACCATAAAACTCCTGCTTAAAACGTACTATTTTGTTATTTTATCGTTGCTAATGCAAGGTTTTATAGTTATCTAACGTATCTAACTAAAATTATTGGATAAAGAAGGATTGTCTGGTTTTCTTGTCGAACCTATACATAAATTGTAATCATATTGTTACTTGACGTCACGTAATATGCTTTTTGAAGTGAAAAGGGAGGGACCGAAATGAACTTACTAATCATCAGCTTTTTAGCAGCAGCTGTTCTTGCACTGCTAGCAAGCCTTTGGTTTCTAAAAACGAGCCCACGCTCCGATGACCAAAATGTTCATAAGCCTATCGTTTCAGTTACTGGGCAAGTAAAATCAGCAGAAGGAATTGATCAGGTTGCTATTTCAAAAATTGAAATGTATGAAGAACATTTATTAATTAATCAAGTAGCCATGATTCCTCTTCAACGTATTCAGCGTGCTGAATTTGTCAAGCACGTCAAAAATGAAAAAGGCGCTAAAGGCTCACCTGTCCAACGTTATTTTGGAGAACTGACAATCCATTTTACAGATAAAAATGGAGCGGAAGCGTCAATTGTTTGCAGCACGCCGAAAAAGAATCAGTTCCACCATATCTATCAATATGATGTAATGAAAAAAGCAGTTAACAAAGCGTTAGGTATTGAAGATTTACAAAATCATCTCGCATTCCGCGAGCCGTACGAACTATAATCTGGTATTTTTTCCTATTTGTATCATAAACCTCCTTTTATTGCACAAGCTATATCCTATACATACCCAAACCAAGGAGGTTTTCACCATCGATCTAATTCAATTCCTAAAGTACTTTTGTTCCTTCGCCGGAGCAGGATGCTTAGCCTTTACGTATTATCATATGTTTAAAGGAAATAAAAAAGAAGACAAAGAAAGCAGTACGGATTGAGTACTGCTTTTTTTCGATTATTCATTTGTTTAAGTATGGTAGAATAAATATACCCTACACTGAACGGAGCGCTGCAAATGGATATTTATGATTATTTAGACCTACTGCAAAAAGATATACAGGCTTTCCCTATAGAGGAAATTGAACAGCGTTATTTTGACATTTGTACACAGCTTTGCGGAACTGATCTTGTAAAAGCTATTCAGTTCGTTTCGCTAAAAGACTACCAACAGTCACTACAAGATCTCTTGACTCAAGGTTTAACAACTGCACATTCTGCAAGTGCCAAAGCCATTTACTTTGAATACGATTTAGATAATAATTGGAACAGTACGCTTTTTATCTGTGAAAATTACAGTCCACTTGAAGAGGAAGATGATGAGTGGGCATGCGAGTGGATTGATGAAATAAATGGACCAAACCTAGAATCGTTTGGCAAACTATACGAATCTCATGGCTTCGACGATACAAACGAAGCCATAGGCTCGACACTTTATCTCGTTGTACGGTCAGTGTTAGCATACATGAAAGCATACCATGAGGTGAATGCTTCGGCTATAGTGAACGTTTGTATTGGATTTCATGATCAAGATCCGGTGATGAGAATTAATGAAGCAAGCGTCTTATAATATGATTCATTACGAATTTTCATCTCAAAATTTACATATTCTTATTACGCTTGCTATAAATCAAAAGATTTCCCATAAAGCGTTGGTCGATTGGTGCTCTCTCTACATATATGAAGCAGATAAAGAGGATCATCAAGTTCTGTTGTTAGATGATAAAGCAAGAACTGTAATGCTCGATATAGACGCTCAGTGGGAGTTGTTTCTCACGAATACATTCACGGTATCTGAGTTACAAACTCTTAACTTAGACTTGATTAAACTGCCAGTTCAATGGCTAGAAGACTGGCTAGAAAAGCTTTAATTTGTCTAGTATACCAAAACAAAACCACACCTATAAACGGTGTGGTTTTGTTTTTATTAAAACGCCCAGTTCCCTTTTCTAAACACAGGCTCGCTTGTACCGTCGGCTTTGATGCCGTCGATGTCCATTTCAGCTGAGCCAATCATGAAGTCAACGTGGGTGATGCTGTCGTTTGCTCCATTTTCAGCTAGCTCATCTTTTGACATCGTTTTTCCGCCTTCTAAGCAGAAGGAATAAGCACTGCCGATTGCCAGATGGTTGGATGCATTTTCATCAAACAATGTGTTGTAGAAGATAATATCTGATTGCGAAATTGGTGAGTTATGTGGCACTAGCGCTACTTCACCTAGATATTTTGCTCCTTCATCTGTATCAATAAGCTGTTTAAGCGTTTCTTCTCCGTGCTCTGCTTTAACACCTGTAATTTTACCGTTCTCAAACGTAAGGGTAAAGTTCTCAATAAGATTACCTGCATAGCTTAGTGGCTTTGAGCTTGTCACTTGGCCGTTCACGCCGTCTTTTTTTGGAACAGTGAATACTTCTTCTGTCGGCATATTTGCCATAAAGTCATGTCCCTTTTCGTTTACACTGCCTGCACCTACCCAAATGTGCTTTTCAGGTAGCTCAATTGTTAAATCTGTACCCGGTGCTTTATAGTGTAATTTTGCAAAGTGCTTTTCGTTTAGAATATCTACTTTTTCATGTAGATTATCGTTATGCTTTGTCCAAGCTGCTACTGGGTTTTCTTGATCCACACGTACTGCTTTAAAAATAGCTTCCCATAGCTTTTCTTCTTGCTGATCTTCGGGTGCGTCTGGGAATACCTTTGCTGCCCATTCTTTTGATGGTACTGCTACAATTGACCAGCTAATTTTGTCAGACTGAATAGCTTCTCTGAACTTTTTCATCGCTTGACCACTCACGCGTTGGAACGTTGCAATACGCTTCCCATCAACGCCTTTTAATAGATCTGGACTGCTTGAAATAACGGATAAAACCGCTCCACCGTTTTCTACAAGTGCTTCGCGTTCTTGAACTCGCCATGCTGGAAATTCTTCAAAAACTTCATCAGCTGCTTTTTCATACTTTAAGCGAACAAGATAGTCATCTTTAAAATCAACGTCTACTGATTTTGCACCAGCTTCGTACGCTTTTTTAGCAATTTCACGTACGAACGATGCTGAAGCAACGTCAGCAGAAATATGTAAAACTTGCCCTGGTTGAATATTAACGCCAACCTTAACCGCTAGCTCAGCGTATTTTTCAATATTACGTTCAAAATTTAACATAATCTGTCCCCTTTACTAAAAAATTCTTCCACTATTATTTTAGCATAAACGAAGAGCGCAATGATAATATTTACGTTGTTAGTTTACATAATAAAATTACAGAAAATAAAAAACCTAATCACATCGATTAGGTTTTTTATTATTTCATGAGCACGCGTCGCTCGTTAAAGAAGAGCTTATAGCCTAGGTAGATAAAATATAAAATAGAAGCCAAAAGCACAGCAATCCACATGTAATAGAGAGCTTCTGCTCCCCATACGCCTGTTAAGTTAAAGAGTGCTGGAATGGTAAGCGTAATCCACGACTGAACAACGGCGACTTTTCCCACATATTCTGTAATATCTCGCTCCTGCGTGTTGATAAAGTAAAATAAAAACCAAAGAAATGCCCACAGCAACCAAGTTAAGCCGTTTACAACGTCGCCATACCTTGTAAAGGCGATTGTCATATAAACAAGCGCTAAAATCGATACCCAAAGCGAATAATAGCCAAGGCCTGTACCTTCCATTCCTTTGATAACGGTTACACCAACGTACAAATACGTTAAGCCAAATAAGAAAATAGCGGCTTTTTCGTAAAGCACCCAGTTTGTTTGATCTGAAACAATAATTAAATAGAACGGCGCAATCATTTGAAAAACTCCGACAAACAGATTAAAAACCCCGACGTTTTTGTCGTTTGCTTTTCCTAAAAGCATCAGTCCGTTTAAAAAAAGCGCTGCTCCTGATAGTAATAATCCAATGCTGTCCATGTTATCGTAAAGAATACTAGATTCTTTACTACCTCCTTTACATGTGCTCGAAGTATTGTATGGTTCTTATCTTTCCACAAAAGAAAAAAGCAATCCTGCCCGCAGCAGAAATGCTTTTCCTTCTTCATTTGTTTTATAAAATAAAGCTTACAATAATAGCTGATAATACACTTACTAACGTTGCACCGTACAATAAGCGTAAACCAAAGCGAGCCACCGTGTTCCCTTGTTTTTCACTTAAGCCTTTAACAGCTCCAGAAATAATACCGATTGAAGAGAAGTTTGCGAATGATACTAAGAATACTGAGACAATCCCTAGCGTACGCTCACTAAACTGTCCGGACATATCTGCTAAGTTCATCATTGCTACAAACTCGTTCGTTACAAGCTTTGTTGCCATAATTCCACCAGCAGCTACCACTTCTGAACCTGGAATACCCATAATAAACGCAAATGGTGCGAACACATAGCCAAGAATTTCTTGGAATGAAATTCCGATTACCATTTCAAAAACGTTGTTAATGGCTGCGATTAGGGCAACGAAACCAATAAGCATTGCTCCTACAATGATGGCTACTTTAAATCCATCCATGATATATTCGCCAATCATTTCAAAGAACGTTTGTTTTTCTTCATCTTGCACTTCTAAAATATCTTCATCTGCGCTTACTGTATACGGATTAATAATGGACGCGATGATAAAACCACCAAATAAGTTGATAACGATTGCTGTTACTACGTATTTCGGCTCAATCATCGTCATATAAGCACCAACAATTGACATGGACACCGTTGACATTGCGGACGCACATAACGTATATAAGCGGTTTGGTGGTAATTTATCCAGCTGTTTCTTTACTGTGATAAAAACCTCTGATTGACCTACAATGGCAGAAGCTACTGCATTGTAAGATTCCAATCTTCCCATCCCGTTAATTTTACTTAACACAAGACCAATACCTTTCATGATAAAAGGTAAAATCTTAAAGTGCTGTAGAATCCCAATTAATACCGAGATAAATACGATTGGAAGCAGAACCGTTAAGAAAAATGGCGCCGTTCCTTCGTTCGCTAAGCCACCAAATACAAATTCAATTCCTTCAGCAGCATATTCCAATAATTTATTAAACGTTGTTGCAATGGCATCAATGATGATAAAACCAAACTTTGTGTTTAATAGAAGCATTGAAAGTAGTAGCTGAAGTACAACCATAATAAGGATTGGCTTATATTTAATCCCTTTTTTATTGTTACTTGCTAAAAATGCTAAACCAAACACAATTAATAACCCTAGTATTCCAATTAAGTATTGCATGTAATAGACTCCCCACTAGTTGTATAAATTCCCATTTAAATCCTACTTATATAGGCCTTAAACAGCTGCTGCCGAGAGCGTTTTTTTCAAAACAATTCTTTACTTTTTTTGTAAATCTTTTGATGAAAAGAACCCTGGTAACAACTCATTAATATTCGTCACAACGTGATCGCCCTTTAAATTAGCTAAAATCACGACTGTGTCTGGTGAAAAGAACTCAGCTAAAACCTGACGACAAGCTCCACATGGAGAGATCGGTCCTTCTGTATCTCCAACAACTGCGATTGCTTGAAACTCTTTTTCACCTTCTGAAACAGCTTTAAAAATCGCCGTGCGCTCTGCGCAGTTTGTTAAACCATAGGAAGCGTTTTCGATATTACATCCGTGATATAGTTTTCCGTCCTTTGTTAAAAGAGCTGCACCTACATGAAAATTTGAATATTGAACATATGCTTGCTTACTTGCGACGATTGCTTCTTCAATTAATTTTTTCGGTTCCATTCATTCATCATCCTTTTTCATGGTTTAAAGCAGGCTAGCTCAGTATATGAGCTAACCTGCTAGACATTCTCTTTAGATTGTAATTGAATTAGTATGAGCTGTTGCTAATTTCGCCCTTAGCAATTGATACGCCAGAGCTTGCCCCAATACGCGTAGCACCTGCTTCAATCATCGCTTTAGCGTCTTCTAATCCTCGTACCCCACCAGATGCTTTTACGCCAAGGTCTGGTCCAACTGTTTTTCTCATTAACGCGATGTCTTCAACCGTTGCGCCACCTGTTGAAAATCCAGTAGATGTTTTAACAAAGTCTGCACCTGCTTTAACAGATAGTTCACAAGCTTTTACTTTTTCTTCATCTGTTAATAGACATGTTTCAATGATTACTTTCACTAATGCTTTGCCTTTTGCAGCATCAACAACCGCTTTAATATCGCGCTCTACTAGCTCGTAGTTTTTGTCTTTTAACGCCCCGATATTAATAACCATATCAACTTCGTCTGCACCGTTTTCAATTGCATTTGTTGTTTCGAATGCTTTTACTTCTGGTGTGTTTGCTCCTAGTGGGAAACCAATTACTGTGCATACTTTTACTTCTTGTGCATCGCGTAATAACTCAGCAGCTTTTTTAACCCAAGTTGGGTTCACACATACTGATGCAAATGAATACTCTTTTGCTTCTTTTGCAAGTACTGTAATTTGCTCTTCTGTTGCGTTAGCTTTTAATAAAGTGTGGTCAATCATTTTTGTAATTTCGTTGCTCATGTTTAATTCTTCCTTTCAATCCTCTTATAAAGTGAAATTTTAATCTGTAGAAGTCTTGTTACTCTTCTACTGAATACCTAGTTGAACCATTGTGGCCTTTAGGCGCAATAGAATTAATGAATTTCTTTATAGATGAGCGTTGGTGCATTTACTTGTTCAGATACAATTGTATAAGAATCATAAATAACATTCATTACTTCATCTACGTTTTCAGAGTTGCTATGAATTGTTACAAGCGCATCGCCCTTCTTAACAGCATCTCCTACTTTTTTGTGCAATACTACACCAACAGCTAAATCAATGACTGATTCTTTTGTTGCGCGACCTGCACCAAGCTTCATTGCTGCTACGCCGATTTGCTCAGCAACAATTTCTGCTACATAGCCATCTGCTTTTGCTGGAACCGAAATTTTATAAGAAGCATCTGGAAGCTGTGATGGATCATCGACTACGGATGCATCTCCACCCTGTGCTTCAAGGAATGTTTTAAATGTTGCAAGTGCTTGTCCGTTATCAATCACTTCTATTAATAGCGCACGCGCCTCTTCAAGGCTGCTTGCTTTCTTTGCAAGCATAACCATATGACTACCTAACGTCAAGCATAATTCTGTTAAATCCTCCGGCCCTTCTCCTTTTAACGTATCGATTGCTTCTTTCACTTCTAGCGCGTTTCCAACCGCAAATCCAAGCGGTTGACTCATATCAGAAATGATAGCTTTTGTGTTTCGTCCAACACCTTTTCCGATTTCAACCATTGCTTGTGCTAATGCTTCTGCATCTTTTAAGTCTTTCATAAACGCACCGTTTCCAGTCTTAACATCTAAACAAATTGCATCTGCACCCGCTGCAATCTTCTTACTCATAATTGAGCTTGCAATCAGTGGAATTGAATCAACCGTTGCCGTTACGTCACGTAGTGCGTATAGGCTTTTATCCGCTGGTGTTAAGTCACCGCTTTGCCCAATAACTGCTAGTTTATTGGTATTTACCAAGCGAATGAATTCATCATTCGTAATTTCAACGTGAAACCCTGGCACAGCTTCCAGCTTATCAATTGTTCCACCCGTGTGACCAAGACCGCGACCTGACATCTTAGCAACCGGTACGCCTACGGCTGCGACAAGTGGACCAAGTACAAGCGTTGTTGTATCTCCTACGCCTCCTGTACTGTGCTTATCTACTTTAATACCTTCAATGTCACTTAGATCAATTTGATCACCTGAGTTTACCATCGCTGTTGTTAAATGAACGCGTTCTTCCTGCGTCATATCTTGAAAGTAAATTGCCATTGCTAGTGCGGACATCTGATAGTCAGGCAAGTTACCATTTGTATATTCAGAAATAATGAAGTCAATTTCACTTTTTGTTAATTCTAAGCCATTTCGCTTTTTTTCAATTAAATCTACAACTCTCATTGATATGGCCTCCCTATGCGCTTTCTTTTCATGATTGTAACGCTTTCAACATCTTATATCTTCACTATATCTTAACCTTGAACAAATGTAAATATTTATTTTTACATTTGTTCAAGGTTTTTTTATGATGTCTCTTTTTCAAGCAGCTGCTGAGCGGTGAATGGGTCTGTGATCAGTGTATTAACATACCCTCCTTTTATCGCACCAAAAATACCTTCTACTTTGTGCGCTCCTCCCGCTACGAGGATGGAATAATCTTTTTGCTTAAGGTCTTCTAAATCTAACCCTAGCGTACGTTCATTTAAGCTCGGATTGCAAATGCATCCATGTTCATCGAAAAAACGTGAACAAATATCACCGACTGCGTGTGGATCTAACTGTTTTAAATCTTCTTCTGTAAAGTAACCTAGCTGAAACAACAAAGAACCTGTCTTAATAGGACCCGTTGTAAAAACCGCAATATTTGCTTTTTTACCAAGTTCCAATATTCCTTTTATATGACGGTCAGCTTCCATTGCTTGCTTTACTACCACATGATCAACAATTGCCGGAAGCGGTAAATACAGAGGAACGGTGCTATAAGCATTTCCGAATAGATGCAGAATTTCAGAGGCATACGTGTTGGTTTCAGAATGACTGACTCCACCTTTTAGTTGTACAACTTTCACATCTTTTACACGCTTTTTTTTGAGCTTCATTCCTACATGGTAAAGTGTTGTTCCCCACGTTACGCCAATAATATCCCCATCTTTTACAACTTCATCCAAGTAATCTGCTGCTGCTTCTCCTAAACCTTCCTTTACAAGGTTTCGGTCTTCATGAGGTATAGAAGCAACAATTGCTTTATTTAACTTGAACGTTTTTTCAAGCTGAGCTGACAGCTCTTCCACATCAATCGTAGAGTCAATAATTTTAATCTGTACAATACCTTCAGACTTAGCTTGCTGTAGTAAGCGTGAAACGGTTGGTCTTGATACTCCAAGTTTTTTGGCAATTTCATTTTGATTATAGTCAAGCAGATAATACATCTTTGCTGCTTCAATTACTTTCGTTAACTTGTCGCTTTCCATAAGCATCCCCTTTACGTTGGTGTAGCGTTTTCATTTTTCTATCTTACCAAACAATGAACATTTTTATAATATCACTTGAACATTTTTTCAAAAAAAAACCTCTCTTCTAATTGAAGAAAGGCTTAGCGGTTGACAGCATATACAACAAACAACACAATATTCAACATAATAAGAGCAACCCCGGCAAGGAGCCACTTTGTTCCCTGAGACTTCTTTTCTCCTTCTTGCATTTCGAAGCCTCGAATAGCAAACACAATCCCCAGTGTAAAAAATAAAAAGAATGTTTGGCGATAATCAAAAAAAGCCAAAACCAAAAAAATGGCTGTGAAAAATACCATAATCATTTCTAATGCCATATACGGCTGTTTTTTACATACTAACAGTTTCAAATAACACACCTACCCTTTATCCAAGTTCTATGACAACTTATTTTACTATTTTTTCACGAGCAGGTGTCAACGTTTGATGTACTGTTCACGTATTTGTAACAAAAGCGCTTCCTTATTAGGAAGCGCTTTTGTTATTCGTTCATATTTGGATTCATCGGATTATCAATTCCAGTTTTCTCTTGAATCTTTTTATAAATAAAGTACGTATAGATTGCAATTAAGATTGAGAACGCCCACGTCACTGCTTGACGAAAGACAATCATGTTGCCATAACCTTCAACACCGTACTTTTGAATAAGAATGTATTTTACAATCGCTAAAAACACATAGCGCCCCGCAAACAAAACAGTTAACCAGTTCATCATTTTAAAGAGATCTTGCTCAAAAAACAGTCTTTTGGAGTCCTCACGTTTATATCCCATTAGATAAGCCGTATCAACAAAGAAATACAGCCCAATTGGACGCTTCACTAAAATCGTTATCAAAGTAAAAATAGCTAGTCCAATCATAAAATAAACTTGATTAATCAGCATGGTTTCTGCATTACCTGACAATAAGTCTACGATTGTTCGCGCAAGCAATGTAATAACAAGAAACAGTCCCGTTACGTTAAATTGACGCTCTTTAATAAACGTATAAATAGTATAAAAGAATGCAGGTGCTGTCGATAACAAAATGGCGTAATAGTCACCGATAAGGTCTTTTCCCTGATTCCAGATGAGGTACGGGATTGCAATGTAAAAAAGCAAGTCAAACCATACTCGTTTTGAATTGTTCATAGCGCTCTCCTTTTTCCACTATTGTTAGTGCAATTATATGGGAAAATGATGTAGAAGGAAAGGTTATTTCATTTGCAAAAATGAAAAGCCTTCCTCGTTTTCATTTAAATCATATACGTCTTCACCTTTCATTAATAAAACGCCATGGAAAATTTGAAGATCATCATCACACGCTTCACAAAATTCTTTCTCACAGTCATTCCAAAAGGTAAACAGAGATAGCTTTTTCATATACACATGGCGATAACCCGTCTGATGTTCATGAATAAGCCTTGTATAGTGCTCAAGCGCTTCTTTTTTATGGTCGAATTCAATTGTTTCAATGATGTCTTTTTCCCAACCATCTAGAAAAAGCCACGGTTCACAGTCAGTTTTAATTTTATGGACTTTCCATTTTTCATTCATAGTACTTCGCTCCTTACTTATTCTTACAGGATGCTTACTCTTTTATTATTCAAGAAAAACACCTGCGAATCAAGTAATACGCTAAAAGCGCACCAGCTATCTTTGAACTGATGCGCTTTCACACTTGCTATGAAGCGATTCGCTTTGTATCTATTTGTTTTTTCAGCCAATCTTTACCTTCTACAATGCGTGAAACAAGCATAGAAGACACGTTATCTCCCGTTACGTTCACCATTGTAGCAGGTGGATCGACGATCATGCCTAACGCCGCCATCACCGGAAGTGCTTCAATTGGCAAGCCAAACATCGTTAAAATTAACATCTCACCAACTGCTCCTCCGCTCGGTAGACCCGCAATGACAACACCGCATAAAATAGCAACAACGATAGCTTTCACAAACGTATCGATGCCGCTGAAATCCATATCAAATAGCGTAAAGGCAAACGAAATCTTTAAGATGGCAGCCAAGCAGGACCCGTCCATATGTACGGTTGCTCCAATTGGAATGACCGTTTCTCGCACATCTTTTGGAACACCTGTTTGTCTAGCTGCCTCTAGGTTCACAGGTACGCTGGCTACGCTGCTTCCCGTTCCTAAAGCCGTAACTGCTGGCGTTAAAATATTTTTCCAAAAACGAACAATTCCTTCTTTTCCTCCTGCTAAAAAAGCATAGAACGTAAATCCAACAAAGAAGTATAAAAGAGCTACCGGATAATACACGGCTACTGCTTTTGCATACGTTCCTAATAACTCAGGACCAAATACACCAACTAAAGACGCAAAGTAAGCAAACAGCCCAATTGGTGCCACGTACATCACAAGCGTTACCATCTTCATGAACACCTGTGAACCTGATTGTAGTACTTTCACAAAAGGCTTTCCAGCTTCACCAATTAACGTTGCTGATAATCCTAACAGTACAGCAAAAACAATAAGTGCCAGCATATGTTCACGAGACAGTAAATCCACAAAGTCAGACGTTGTAAATGCTTGTACAAACTGGTCAGCAATATTAATATCTTCTACCTGACCTGGCTTTTCAATTGTAATTGGTGACGCATCAACTGATAAGAATGCCTTAACAGCAAAAAGCATTAATAAAGATGAAATAATGCCAGTCAAAATAAAAACGCCAAACATTGAGCCAATGATTTTTCCAAAGCGGTTCATATTCGCAGTGTTTGATACGGCAGCTGCAATGCTAAAAAACACGAGCGGCACAACAACCATAAACATTAAGTTTAAATACATGTCCCCCAGCGGCTTTAGCACTTCTGCTTTCTCTCCAACAAAGAACCCTACTGCTCCACCAGCAAAAATAGATGCTAGTAATATGAGCGGAAAGCGATATGGTTTTAACGCGTGCATAAACATCCTCCTTTTAATAAAACGCTCACAAAAAAAGCGCCAGCATGCGCGCTGTCACTTTTTTGATTTTACTACAGTTTTAAAATTGGTCAATCCAGCTTTAGCCCCTTTTAACAAATTGTATACTTCCGACTTTTCCAATAATTACAGAGATACGATCACAAGGAGCGCTAGAAATAATAATGCTCCTAGCACTTCATGCAAGTAGCTCTTTGACTCTTTATCAGTCAGCCACTGTTCAATTCCGCGTAAAATTGAAACCAAAATGTAGCAAACTGGTATTGGTAGTACTTGAATCCATATTGGGACCTCAGCACTTCTCTCTGACAATGTGACAACTATAAATAGATAAATAGTTAACAAGAAGAGGGTGCCTTCAATCACTTTGTATATTTTTTTCCTACCTTTAGTAAAGGGGGTTACGGGCTTTTCATGAATATTGAGCCGTTTCTTTAAATAAAACTGACTAATTAAAAAGTAAAATATAAAAAGAATAATGATACGGATTAAAACCTCAGAACCCATTCTTATTTCTCCTTTAGCAATCGATAATCTATACATATAGTATCACAATTAAAGGATTAAATGTAATTTATTGTATAAAAAACCTCTACTTTCAAAATAGAAAGTAGAGATCTCTATGTACGCTAACAAGCGATTAATCTCGCTCTCTTGCTCGTTGCGTATCTCGAATATTCTTTTGAATTGTCACAACTGCAAATAAGCTCAGCACAAATGACATACCGTAGAAGCCTTTTTCGCTTAGCGTAATACTACCTGCGTTGTATAAACCAATAACCATTAATGAAATCGATACAATAAGTGCAAACCAGCTAATTCCATAATAAATACCTGTAACTGGGATATCTTCTTCTTTGTCTCGCACAGCTTTTTGAAGAGATACTGCTGAATACAATCCAAATACTAAAACAGCAAAATAGTAGCCTTTTTCATTTAGCTCCATCGTTGCGTTGAATAACCCGACTAAGTATGCAACAACTCCGATAAGTAGCGCTCCCCAAGATGCACCTTTAAAAGCTGTCGTTGGCTCTCCTTCTTTCCGCTCTACCTTGACTTTAGGCTCATCTTGCTGTCGTTTTTCTGTAAACAATTCATGATCATTCGCCATTTGAGTGGTCGCCTCCTCTTCTCTCTTAATCTAAACAAATATGCAATTATATGTTCACTTATACCATTATATAGAAAAAAATTAAAATTAATAGGTCACTTTTTCATAAGCCTTTGTACTCAATCTAACTTAAAATCATTGTTTTGTTTCAGTAAAAAAGGAGATAGCCTTATAGGCCATCTCCTTTTCTATGTAGCACGCTCTAAGCGCTTAAATATTCTTTTTCATCCCACAGTTAACGCATTCTCGCAAAAACTTTCCTTCTCCCACGCTGCTTTTAAAATGAACGCTCGCACAGTTGTCGCAGCGACCCGCAACTTTATCAGGGAGATCTTTGTATTCATATACTTTATCCAGATCAATATTGGCATATAAATCTTCTTTTTCTTCCACCTTAAACACTCCGATTTCATTTGAGATTGCTTCTATATCATACCAACATTAATTTAAGAATAAAAGACATCTTCCTTATTTTCTATCGGTTCGATTACCTGCAACATTTACTTTTCTCTTAGCTGCCTGTTTTATTTTATATTTGTTATTTAGAACATAGTTTTTTTAGATACTTACTTGAATAACAAGCACTCATAAAAAAACCACCGCATTCGCAGTGGCTTTATCTTACGCTTCAAAATATTCTTTGTAAAAGCCACCAACTTGACCTGTGTTGTCGACTACAAAGTAAAACTCTTCCGTTTCATTTTTCACATCGTATACTTTTCCTGCTGTTAGTACGTTTTCTACCATGTACTTTTTCGCATTCGTATGTACACATTTTACTTGTTTAACGGTTGGACGATCATTCCACTCTAAATGAATCATATTTGGTCTCTCCTTTTGAACAATTGGACGCTAACTCTGCCCTTCGTTCATTTTACCCCAACTGCTTTTTTTTTCGCAACCGTTGCTTTAACAAAACGTGCCGTATGTTCAATAATTTGGTCTTTATCATAGTCCATAGACGCTACGTGATACGAATTAGGAAGCATAACTTGATGAGCACTTTTTGAACGAATATTCTCCAAAATGTAAGCTGAGTTGCTTGGTGGAACAACATGGTCCACTGTGGATGTTAAAACTAACGCTGGACACGTTACGTAAGATAAACGCTCCTTCGCTTCATCCATTAAAGATAATAGCTCGCGCATTGAACGAACGGGTACCTTGTCATACGTAATTTCATGTACGTTAGGATCTTTAATGTCGGGTTTATCCTCTTTTATATAGCGAGGTGTATGTGCATTTCTGTAGACTTCCATTGAAGGAATTGAAGCCATTGCGGGATTAATAGCAATGACACCTGACAGTTCTAAGTCTTGACTTGCGGTATGAAAGGTTAGCGTTCCACCCATTGATTGCCCTAGAATGAAAACGTGCTCGCATTTTTCTTTTAAAAAGCGATACCCTTCTACAAAATCTGCTTTCCAATTTTCATAGGTTGCCTGTTCAATATCCCGATAGTGAGTTCCATGACCCGCTAGACGAATTCCATAAACCGTATAGCCTTTAGCTGCCAAGCCTTCACCGATATATTCCATGCTTTGTGGCGTTCCCATAAATCCGTGAGAGACTAAAATGCCAACTTCATTTCCTTTATGATAAAAAGCTTCCGCTCCTTGAATAACATCATAACGTTCCATTATTCTTCACCCTTTACGCTCGAATTTTCTGACAAGATTGATTATTTACATAATACACCTATAATTCCTATAAGTCAACTAGGTTTTTAAAAAACAAAAAAAACGGCCGTTTGGCCGATTTTTTACGCAAACTGCTTCACACTGCTTTTTAAAAGGGGGAAAACTAGCTCTGCAAATGTGTAAGCTTCCTCTAGGTGAGGATAGCCAGATAAAATGAACGTATCAATTCCGATCTCTTCATACTCCTTTAATCGCTCTGCTACTATTTCAGGACTTCCAACAATGGCAGTTCCTGCCCCTTCACGCGCTAAGCTGATGCCTGCCCACAAGTTAGGTGAAATTTCTAAAGATGAGCGATCTTTTGCCCCTTTATGCAAGCTTGACTGCGTCTTTTGCGCAGTGGAATCAAATTTAGCAAATTTATCTTGAAACGCTTTAATTACGTTATCATCTACGTGCTTAATTAAGTTATCTGCTGCAGCCCATGCTTCCTCTTCCTCCTCACGTACGATGACGTGTAAACGAATGCCAAAGCGAAGTTCTCTTCCCTCTAATGCTGCTCGCTCTTTCATCTCTTCAATTTTCTTTTTAATAACTGCAGGCGGCTCTCCCCATAGTAAATATACGTCCGTATGACGCGCTCCAACTTCTTTACCAGCAGGAGACGACCCGCCAAAATAAAGAGGTGGATACGGTTTTTGCACGGGCAACGTAGGAATATACGCCCCGGTTACGTCGATATGCTTTCCTTTTAAATCAACGCTTTCTCCTTGCATGACCTTGCGCCACACCGTTAAAAATTCTTCTGTCACTTCGTAGCGCTCATCATGACTTAAATAGTTACCAAACGTAGCTTGTTCAACTGGATCTCCACCTGTAACGATGTTTAGCATAAGGCGTCCGTTGGAAATCTGATCAAACGTCGAAGCCATGCGCGCTGATATTGTGGGAGACATCACCCCAGGGCGAAGAGCAATTAAAAATTTCAGACGCTGTGTAACTGATGCTAGAGCTGATGCTAAAACCCAAGAGTCTTCACAGTTTGAACCTGTTGGTAACAGCGCTCCATCATAACCTAAATAATCTAATGCACCTGCAATTTGTTTTAAATAGTGAATATCACTTTTTCTTTCCCCAATTTGTGTACCTAAATAATGTCCATCTCCCGCTGTTGGAAAAAACCATAATATATCCATAACTATTCCTCCCCAATTGTCTTAAATTATGTAAAGAAAGGCACGTGCTTTTAAAACACGTGCCTTCAGTTCGTCTGATCAGCGAAGTTCATTAACTTTATGATAAAACTTATTATCCCTATTAGTCAAGTAGGTTTTTTATTTTTTCACAGAATTGTTAAAAAACGTTTACTTCATTAGAGTATGCTTCTAATGTTTCATAGTCATATACAATGACGGATGCAGCCTGCTTTCCTACATAGCGCAGGTGCCAAGGTTCATATTTGTAGCCTGTTATATGTTCTCTTCCTTCAGGGTAGCGGACAATAAAGCCATATTCATAGGCGTGTTCCTTCAACCAGTTTGCCTCCGGCGTTCCTCCAAAACAGTCAGATGCCGCACACGTTCCATCTCCTCCTGTTACGTCAATCGCTAAGCCTGTCTCATGTTCACTCGTTCCAGGAAGCGCGCTGTACGTGAGCGCTTTTTCTTCTCCATCAAGCTTAGAATAATAGGCAAACAGAGCTTTTTGACGTTCATGAGACCGATAAGCTGATACGCCAAGCAGATAAATCCCGTTTTTCTTCGCTTCCTGAAACATTTCTTCGAGCGCTTCTGCAGCAGGTTGTCGCAGCATGCGTTTTTCAATTCGGTCGCTAAACATAAACGGAACATTCGGATATACTAAATCCGCTGGCTTATAAGTGTTAGGAAGCTGATGGTGTTTATTGACTAAAGCAGTGAGCGATTCGGGTTCTGCAACAACAACTGGGCTTTTTACAGCTGGTTCAGATTCACCGTTTTGAGCTTGTCCACTGTTTCGGCCCACATCTTCTTTTACTACACTTTTGCTTTGTTCATTCGGTTTATCTACTTCCTTTACTTTTTCTTTATCAACTGCTTGTATAGAATCATCCTGTATTTGTTCTGTGGAGGTCTCTTGTGAACAGCCACCTATAATCATCGCTAGCGCGAGAGAAAATGTTATGAGTGTATTTTTCATGTTGTTAGCTCCTTTCAACTACAGCTTCTATTTCAAAGCTTATAGAAAAAGAGTACACAACCTTTATTTCAAAACTATATAGACTTGTTTCGAAATTGTAAACAATCATAGTAAAGAAAAAAAACTGCCGAAGCAGTCTACTCTAATGAAATAACATAGGTATGAACTTGGTTATCTTGGACAGTTGATGCAGCTAATTGTTTCCCAGATGGACTCCAACTTAGTTGGTCAGCAGCATACTCTAGAGGGACATTTAAATGCGTTACGTCTCCTGTTATGCTATCTGCAACAAAAATCCCTTTCATTCCTCCATCTTCAGCAATGTAATTGTAAGCCAATTTTGAACCATCAGGAGACCAGCTAACACCAAAAATTTGAGTTGAATCCGCTAATTGAAAAGCTTCCGTTCCTTTTAAATCCGTTATGGATAACGTTTTAGTGCGTTCATTTCTTTGCTGTACGAGTGCAAGCTGCTTTCCGTTAGGAGAGGGTATGACAGATACAGCATCACTTTGAACTTTTTCAGCACTGCTTTGAGACTGAGGAACAAAATACAATTGGTTGTATACAGCGATATAATAAAAACCTTTTTGCCCTTTCATAATATCTACAGCTCGCTCTTTTGTAGGTAGTAACGTTTCACTATTATCTTTACTATTCACTTGTACTACCTTTCCTTCTGCCGTAACAAGACCAACCTCAGAAGAATTTAACCAATCTCCTCTTGACCCTGGATACAAAAGTTGATGAGTTAATTTCTTTGTCTTTTTACTCTTTATGTCTAGCACATAACCAAAAGAATCAACGCCTTCATCCACTTTATAAAATAACTGCTTATTATCAGGAGAAAGTTTGGCGGAATGCTGAACTTGATTGTTTGGCAACAAAGGTTGGAAGTGGTTATTTTTCAAATGATAAATCCCTAGGTTTTGTGCATATACTTCGTTTGTTCCAAAACCTTCGGCACGTATTTCTTTGTTTTCTTTAGTAACTATTAGCTTCCTGTCAGTTAAAAACTGAAATGCTCGAACACCCTTAAGACGCTGAATACTTTTAACTTTTAGCTCGTCCTTTGCATCTGCTTGATCTACAATTGTAATGTTATCGTTTGGTTTGTTCGTGCCTTCTTCGCTTCCGCAAGCAGAAAGAATCAAGATACTAATAGTAAGACACATCGTTCGTTTATACCGTTTCAATAACGGCTCACTCCTTTTACTTGCTTTCTTCATTGAGCTTTCGTGGGAACGTCACTCTAAAAAGCGTCCATTCCGTATCAGAACGGCGTAGCTCAACATACCCTTGCTGTTTTTCAGTCAGCTTTTTGACTAGAGCTAACCCAAGACCTGTTCCTCCCGATATACGTGATCGGTCTTTGTTCACCGTAAAAAATGGCTGGAACAATTTTTCTCTCGCATCCATTGGAATACCCGCTCCTGTATTTGCCACATCAATCGCTACATGCTCATTATCCTGATGAGATGTAACGACAATTTCACCACCCGCTTCATTATATTTAATAGCATTATCAATTAAGTTCATAAAGATGTGAAATAAGCTTTCACGGTCTGCAAAAACAACGGCTTTATGGACATTCACCTTAAGCTTCAAATTGAATTTTATCGCTTTTCCCTGCATCCTCTTGCACACGTCTGCCACAACTTCATCTAACTGTAGATGTTGTGGCATCTGTTCAAAGTCATATCTTTCAAGTTCCGCAAGCCTTAATATTTTGTCTACCATTTCATGAAGGCGACCTGTTTCTTTTCGAATATTTTCAACTCCGTCTTCTAAAAGTTGAGGATCATCTCGATACATATCCAACAAATCAACATACGCTTTAATAGAAGTAAGCGGAGTTTTAAATTCATGGCTAATATTTCCAATAAATTGTTTTTGCTGCTGCTCAAGCGCTTGTAGTTTTACAACGGCGAGCTCAAGCTTTCTTTTCTCTTCGTTTAATTCAGCTATGCTGCGTTGAATAGCAGTACTCATCACATATAATCCGCTACTCAGCTCTCCTAGTTCATCTCTTCCCTGAAAAGGAGGTGAATTCAAAAAAGTGCCGTTTTGCAACTGGAAAGAAGCGTTCTTCAACGTTGTTACTCGATTTGCTATTCGATAAAAATACAAATATCCAATGAGAATGGCAGCTCCTGCAGATGCTATTCCTCCTATTAAGAAGAGCCGTTTAATTTCTGCTAAAAACTCCTGATTATCGGCCAGCGAATAATCAAATCGAATGGCTCCTATTTGCTGATTTTCAATAGAAAGAGGAGCCACATAAAAAAGTGAAGACCCTTTCGTTTCATAAGCGACTTGTCCTTTTAGCGCGTAGGTTAACGTATCAGCAATCTCTACATCACGCTGACCGATGGGGAGTGAACTTCCTTCTTCCATGCCTTTTTGATTATAAATCACTGTTTGAAGGCCACTCTGGAGAGCAATTGATGAGGCTAGGCGCTGAGCTTTTTGTTGCAAAAAAGACTCAATACTGACGGAATTATCCTCAGTAAGATAGCTTTGACGAATGGACTGCTTTGCAACTTCACTTTTTTGAAGAAGCTCTTCCTCTACTCTATTTCGCTGATTATTTTCAATTCCTTTTAACACCAGTACACTGAGCGCTGCTACCGTTAAAATAATGAGAAGAGCTAGCACTACACTGATTTTAAATTTGATGCTCATTTTCATTCTTCAATCCCTGCTGTTGCCTTATAGCCCACTCCATACACGGTTTGAAGCAAGTAAGGTTCTGCTTCTCCCACTTTTTTTCGCAGGCGCTGCATATGAATATCAACTGTGCGCGTGCCTCCCATATAGTCCATACCCCAAACAAGGTCCAGTAAGTCTTCCCGCGTATACACCCGCTCTAGGTTTGAAAGTAACAGAGCCATTAAATCAAATTCTTTAGGCGTCAGCTTGACTAATTCACCGGCGACGTACATGGTTCTCTGTATAAGGTTTAGCTTCACTTTTCCGATTAGGATGTCACCTTTTGATTTCGTTTCCGCTCTTTTTTCTAGTCGTCGTAAAAGTGCTTTTGCTCTGGCTACTAGTTCTCGGATATCAAAAGGCTTTGTCATGTAATCATCCGCTCCCAGCTCTAAACCAAGCACTTTATCTACAATGTCATTTTTAACTGTTAACAAAATAATGCCAAGACCTTGACGATTTTCAAGCTTACGGCATACTTCATATCCAGTAAGTCTTGGCATCATGACGTCTAATATCATCACATCAGGTTTAAAAGCGGCGGCTTTTTCAAGCGCTTCTTCACCATCAGCAGCCGTTTCAACTACATAGCCTTCTCGCTTAAACGCATATGATATGGCCGTTGCGATACTTCTTTCGTCGTCTACCACTAAAATTTTCTTATCCAACTGATCACATACTTTCGTTTCAGGTTTTTACTAATCTTATCAAATAGTCTTCCTCAAGAATATATCGAACTTGTTTCAAAAATGTAAACAAGAGACAAAAAAACACCTCTTATTATTAAGGTGGTGTTGGTAAGGATGCTCTTATTCAAAAGAAACGCCAGCACTCATCTAAGAGTACTGGCGTTTTTTATTAACCTTCTAATAATAATGTTTCTGGATCTTCTAACAGCTCTTTCACTGTTACTAAGAAACCAACGGCTTCTTTTCCATCAACAATGCGGTGATCATAAGATAAAGCAATATACATCATTGGACGATTTTCAATACGATCTTCGTCAATTGCAATCGGACGAGTTTGTATTTTGTGCATTCCTAAAATCCCTACTTGTGGACCATTTAAGATTGGTGTTGACATTAATGATCCGAATACTCCACCGTTTGTAATTGTAAATGTTCCTCCTTGTAAGTCACCGAGCGCTAGCTTATTGTCGCGCGCTTTTTTACCAAGCTCAAGGATACTTCCTTCAATACCTGCAAACGTTTTGCGGTCTGCGTCACGAACAACTGGTACAACAAGTCCATCCGGTGCAGATACGGCAATACCGATATCATAGAACTTTTTAATAACAAGCTCATTGCCCTGAATTTCAGCATTTAATAATGGATACTTTTTCAGAGCTGCTACAACGGCTTTTGTAAAGAATGACATAAAGCCAAGTTTTACATCATGCTGTTCAAAGAATTTGTCTTTACGACGCTTACGAAGTTCCATAACAGCCGTCATATCAACTTCATTAAATGTTGTTAACATCGCAGCCGTCTGCTGTACTTCAACTAAGCGATTTGCAATCGTTTGGCGACGACGTGACATGCGTACACGTTCAACTGGTTTATCACTGTTCTCACTTACTGCTGGAGAAGGTACCGGTTTAGATTGACGAGCACTTTGAGCTTTTGCGTCAGCTTTTTGCTCTGCTGTTTTTTGGCTAGCAAACGAATCGATATCGTGCTTACGAACGCGCCCTAACGGATCCGCAGTTGGCACTTCATCAAGCTTGATGCCTCGCTCTCTTGCAGCTTTACGCGCAGCTGGAGATGCAATTAACCACTGCTTTTGTGGAACCTCTTCCTTTGCTTCTGCCGCAGGTGCTACCTCTTGTTTTGCTTCTTTTTGTTGAACAGGCTCTTCCACTTTTACTTCTTCCTTCACTTCTGCTTTTGGCGCTGGCGCTTGGCCATCAGCTGCTAAGCGAGCTATTGTTTCCCCTACCTGAACGGTATCGCCTTCACCTGCTAGAAGCTCCGTTAGTACACCTGAATCTTCCGCTGTAATCTCAACGTTTACTTTGTCAGTTTCTAATTCAACAATATAGTCGCCTTTTTCAACAAAGTCTCCTACCTGCTTAAGCCACTGTGCTACTGTTCCCTCTGAAATTGATTCTGCTAGTTCCGGTACTTTAATTTCTCCCATTGTTCATTCCCCTTCCTTATCGTGTCACTACATCATTAGCGATTTGTGTTTTCGTTAATGCTTCTTGTAATATACGCTCTTGTTCTTGTCTATGAGTGGTTGGGTCTCCTTCTGCTGGGCTTGAACGTCTTCTGCGGCCAATATAATCAACGCTTACGCCTTCTGGTGCTACTTCGCGAAGCTTAGCCTCAACATAATTCCAAGCGCCCATGTTCTCAGGCTCTTCTTGCATCCAAGCAATCTCTTTTAAGTTTGGATATTTAGCAAATAAATCAGCTACAATTCGTCTTGGGAATGGATAAATTTGCTCAAGGCGTAGTACGTGTAACCAATCTAGCGACTTATCAGATTTTTGAATACGATCTGTTAAATCACCGCTAATTTTACCGCTGCATAGAACGATACGTTCAACTTCTTCCACTTTCTCACCTAAGTTTGGTTGCTCGACAACTAAGCGGAAAGACCCGTTTGTGAATTCTTCCATATTCGATACGCTAAACGCACTTCGAAGCAAACTTTTTGGTGCCATAACGACAAGTGGACGTACCTCTTCTTTTTTTAAGATAGCCGCTTGACGACGTAATAAGTGAAAGTACTGCGCCGCACTCGTTACGTTTGCCACCGTCCAGTTATTTTCAGCAGCTAGCTGTAAGAAGCGTTCTAACCTTGCGCTTGAATGCTCTGGACCTTGACCTTCATGCCCGTGTGGAAGCAGGAGAACCATGCCTGATTTTTGTCCCCATTTCGCGCGACCTGCTGAAATAAATTGATCAATGATAACCTGACCAGCATTTGCAAAGTCTCCGAACTGAGCTTCCCAAATCACAAGTGTTTCTGGTGCGAATACATTATATCCGTAGTCAAACCCTAATACTGAGCCTTCAGAAAGTGGACTGTTACGAATATCAAAGGAAGCGCTTACGTTCTTCATTGTGTGCAGTGGTGAGTATACATCCCCTGTCTCATAATCATGCAATACAAGATGACGATGAGCGAATGTTCCACGTTCTGAATCTTGTCCTGTAATGCGAATCGGCGTACCGTCACGTAAAATACTTGCAAATGCAAATGCTTCACCTAATGACCAGTCTGCTTTCCCGTTTTCTTCAAACGCTTTCGCACGTTTTGACAAAATACGATCTAGTTTTGGAAATACTTTAAAGTCTTCTGGGTACGTCACAAGCTCTCGGTTAATCTCTAAAAGCTCTTCTTTTGGCACAGACGTGTCTAAAGTTGGAATACCATTAAATACTGCTTTTGGCATTTCCATAATTTGATGACGTTTTTCTGCTTTTGGTGGTACTTTATCATAAGCAGTCTGCAATTTCTTTTGAAGTTGCTCACTAATTTCATTCACTTGTTCGTTAGTGACTACTTGTGCTTTTTCCAATTGTTCAGCATAAAGAGCTCGAACTGTTGGACGCTTTGTAATAATTTCGTACATCTTTGGCTGCGTTACAAATGGCTCATCCATTTCATTATGACCAAATCGGCGATAGCCAATTAAATCAATCAAGAAATCTTTATTAAAACGGCGACGATACTCAATTGCAAAATAAGCCGCTGCCAGACATGCTTCTGGATCGTCTGCGTTTACGTGGACAATCGGAATTTCGAATCCTTTTGCTAGATCGCTCGCGTATTTTGTTGAACGAGAATCTACACTTTCCGTTGTAAACCCAATCATATTGTTGGCGATAATATGAATAGTTCCACCCGTTTGATATCCAGAAAGCTGATTTAAATTTAGGGTTTCCTGAACAATTCCTTCACCTGGAAATGCTGCGTCACCGTGAATTAGAATCGCAAAAGATTTTGTGATGTCTTGCTTTGGATAACCGTTAGTTTGGCGATCGTCCTGAGCAGCTCTTGTAAACCCTTCCACAACTGGATTGACGAATTCCAAATGACTTGGGTTACTTGCCAATGTCAAACGAGCTCGAACTGTGTTTTCAGCTTTAATTTGTTTATCTGCACCTAAGTGATATTTTACGTCCCCTGTCCAACCATAGTTAATACCGATTGAACCTTCAGATGGTACAAGTTCTTTATTCGGTGAATGTTGGAACTCAGCAAAAATCATTTCATACGGCTTGCCTAGTACGTGTGCTAACACATTTAGACGTCCACGGTGCGCCATTCCAATATTAACTGTTTTCGGACTTTTTTCGACAGAGCGCTCAACTAATTCATCGATTAACGGAATAAGCATATCTACGCCTTCAATTGAGAATCGTTTTTGTCCGACAAATGTACGATGTAAAAATTGTTCGAACCCTTCTACTTCCGTTAGACGCTTTAATACTGAAATACGCTTTTCATCAGAAAGAGGTTGAAAAATTGCTCCTGACTCCACCATTTCAGTAAGCCACTTATTCTCCTCCATGTTATGTACATGATGGAATTCAAACGCCATTGTCTTCGTGTATACATCCGTTAAATACTCAATTGCAGCCAGACCATCTTTTACGTGTCCAGGCGCATTTGCGCAAAGAATTTCAACCGGTACTGCTTTTAAATCTTCCTTCGATAATCCATAGTCTTCTAGATGTAGAAGCACAGGATCTTTTTTACCGCTTTCCAACGGCTTGATTGCTGCATATAAATGACCGTATGCACGAATATTTTCTGCTAGCTTAATGGCAGCAGCAATTTTAGCTGTATTAGCTGCTGGAACATGCTGTGTGTCTGCTGCTTCAGCATAGCTGCTATCAAGTAATGGCGGTGCACCCCAATAATCAAATAGTTCTTTTAGTTCTGGATCTATTAAATCCGACTTTTCTTCATATAACTCATACTGTTCTAATACATAGCCATAGTTTGGGCCCAAAAACCCTTTCCAAGGCTCACCTCTGTTTGACGTTTCGTTACCCATTTAAAAACCCCCAACGAGTTATAATAAGTGAAATCTTTATTCAACTTTTAATGTCTTACTAGAATTAAAGTGTTAAAAGTGATTGATTTCGCATTTTCAAAATACTGATTGCCTTATGGTCAGACATCTTTACAAGATGGATGTTCTTCCAGTACTTGTATTTGATATCTGTCTCTATTTTACCACTGTTGAGCCTGTCAATCAAAATGAAATCGCTATATTTCTTTAATTTTTTTTACTTTTTTAATAGTCTTACGACTTTTTGAAAGCGCTTTATAAGTAAAGTGAATTACTTATCAAAATAAGTCTTAATGAATGGTTATCACACAACTATCCATGCAACTTAATTGCTTAAAATTTAATTTTAAATTTCATAACTTAGCGATATAACTGCCATTTCTTTCAGTCATAGTTATAGTTTCAAATACAAAAAAAGAAGCTTATATTTCATTAAGCTTCTTTTTCCTCTATTGTACCCTCTAATTCAATTTTTACGTTTCCTTGGATTGCTCGTGAAATCATGCAGGAGGTTTCTGCTTTTTCCATCAGGCGCTGAACGAGACTTTTTTTCTCCATGTCTTTTGAATTTAATACAACCTGTGGACGATGAATGATTTTTTCGTAGGTAAACACACCTTTTGTGACGTCCACCACTGCTTCTGAGTTCATTGTGAGGGCTGCTTGTACAATACCACTTCTTTCAAGCATTGCTGCAAGCGTAATAATATAGCACGTTGCAGCTGCTCCAAGTAGCATCTCATCTGGATTTGTGCCGATTCCAGGTCCGTCCATTTCTGGTGGAATCGAGATTTGTGTTTTTAACTGCCCAGAGTGAATTTCACCTACTTCGTTTCGTCCTCCTGGCCAATTTGCGTTGAGATGAAAATGATGCTTCGCCATTTTGTTCCACTTCCTTCATTATAATTACTTTTAGTATAACGCCACTGTCAGTAAGTTAACACCATTCTGCTCATCAAAAAAAGACTACGAATCCGCAGTCTTTTCTTAATATAACGGAACAATTTTTGCTTCAGCGACTTTTTTCTTAATTAAAGGCGGTAGCCATTCGCGCACATCTGAAAACTCATAGCCCCAAAAACTAGCCTTTTCATTACTCATGGTCCACGAATGATCTAGCCCATAAGGCGACGCGTTCTCATCCGTTACTCTCTTTGTGATTTTTGCCTGCTGATTTGTTTCAGCTTCTATTAAACTCATTAACTCTTTTAGCGAAATGGCACCGTTGGAGCATGCATTAATCGGGCCTTTTAGCTTTTGCTCTCCGCACCATGCTAAGAACGCTCCAGCTTCTTCTCGTGAAATAAAATTAAGCTGTGCATCAATATCAGGAAAACCGATTTCTTCTTGATGCATCACTTTATCAATATGGAAGCGAAGACGATTTGTATAATCATTATCACCTAATACAATCGGAATGCGTACAGCTGTCACTGAAAAAGGTGCTTTTTGAAAAAGGACGGCTTCAGCTTGTCGCTTTCCTTCTTGATAAGAGATATTTTCTTTTCTAGCATACGATATTGGGTACGTATATGGATCAAAATCCTCTTCGTAAAAATGTTCTTTTGAAGAACCATATACAGATAAGGTAGATGTTAGTACATAGTGGTCTGTACTATTTTGAAAAGCGTCTACAGCTACTAAAGCGCCATGAGATGAATAACAAATTTGATCAAAAACCACATCCCACTTACGACCGCGCGTTGCTTCTATAATGGATTGTTTCTCAACGCGATCTAACTTAATTCGCTCTACTCGATTACCAAACGAATCTTCACGCTGTCCACGATTTGCAATGGTAACCTGTACTTTTTTTGCGAGTAATTCTTCAACAAGATTCGTGCCAAAAAAACGTGTACCGCCTAAAACAAGTGCTGTTTTCATCTTTTCTCCACCTTTCATAATATCTTCTTTCTTATCATACCATTATTATCCATGGTTGCGTACTTTTTAGTTGTGAAACTTTTTTATCATTTTCAATGGATATATTGTCCTTCCCTTCATTTATTCATGATAAGATAGCCATATTGTTCTGTAAAACGGTAGACTTTTAGGCTACGATATTAATTGAAAAGGAGTTGAATTATGATTGAAAGGTTCACCGATTAAACCAAGTGAGCGAATCATTACGTTGGATGTCATTCGAGGTTTTGCGTTATTAGGCATCTTGCTCGTCAATATGCCCGCTTTTCATTCACCAGATTTCATTCATCAGCTATACGCTATAGATGTAGGTTACGAAGGGTTAGACGCCATTATATACGCATTTTTACAGCTTTTTGTTCAGGTTAAGTTTTTTACAATCTTTTCATTCCTATTTGGGGTGGGCTTTTATTTATTCATGAAAAGAGCTGAATCGAAAGGATTAAAAATGAGAAGCTTGTTTTTTAGAAGAGCTTCTATTCTATTAATTATTGGTTTGCTTCATTTAATCTTTTTATGGTTTGGAGATATCCTACACCTTTATGCAGTAGGTGGATTTTTACTATTGGCTTTTTATAACCGCATGCCCAAAACTCTCATTAAATGGGCCTTTAGCTTGTTAGCCATTTATTTAGCTCTTTTATCCATAACGTTTTTTATTCCAGTTGATATGATGGACGAACTTGGACTAGGAAATGCAGATGATGTGCTGCCTACATACATTTATATGTATGAAAGCGCTCCTTATCTACAATGGCTTGCTTATCGAGTAAAAATTGAGGTCATTCCAATTTTACTTAATATCCCATTCACGTTAATACCCGTGTTTGCTTTCTTTTTATTCGGCTTATATGCAGGAAAAAAAGGTATTTTTGAAAATGCCGATTGCGCTCCTTTTATTAAAAAGGTTCAGATAGTAACAGGTGCACTAAGTATACCTTTTGTCATTTGTTTATTTTTGTTGCTGCAAGGTCTATGGGACGTCGGTGTATACAAATCTTCCGCTACTGACCTCTTTAAAAATTTAAGTGGATTTTCTCTTTGTTTTTTCTATATGGCCACTTTAACTCGATTACTGCAGTTAGATATCTGGAAGAAACGGCTTGGCTGGCTTCAGTTTGTAGGCCGGATGGCGTTAACCAATTATTTAGCTCAGACCATCATTTGTTTTATCTTGTTTAACGGCTTTAATTTATACAATCACGTTAGTTTGACCTTAGGTACTGCAGTTGCTATTGTAATTTTTATTGCTCAAGTCATTTGGAGCAAAGCATGGTTTAGATTTTTTCAATTTGGTCCAATGGAATGGCTATGGCGTATCCTCACTTATGGGCATAGTTCTCCTTTTAAACGTCAACCAAAAGCAAGCTAAAAAAAGCGCTGTAGTATGGAAACTACAGCGCTTTTTTCTTTTCTAATGAAGAAAGAAAAATAAAGCTAGACCCAAAAAGAAAAGTGAAAGAATGAATTCAAATGTCCACTGCCACTTTTCTCGTTTTAAAATGATATGTTCAATTGCAGAAAGAAATGAGGTTGCGCTTACACACACTAAAATAAAGCTAAGCTGACTTACGGTAAACTTTGTTATGAAGCTGATAATAAGCAAAGTAGCAACAACTAAAAACAAAGTGAGCTGAACGGCAAATACCCATTTAATTCTTTGCTTGTACCCATCCTTTAACGCTTGTAATAAATCATTGCTAATCACAACTTTACTCCTTTATACATTTAAAACGACTACGATTTTATCGAGACATAAATATCAACCTGACTGAAATCTGGATCAATGCAGCGCTCATCATAGAGCTCGAAATCCAAAACGAACGCTCGCTCATTCTTATTGGACCACTCCCATATGTATGACCAAGCATCTAAAACCACTTGCTTAGCGGGACCGATAGCTGTAGTAAACACCATATACTCACCCGCTGGAATGGTAAACTCTTGCATTTCTTCTCTTAGCTCTCCACCTGGTGTAACTTCATATCCAAGTGCAAACGTAAATTCAATTGGATTTAACAATTCATAATCTGCATATAACGCAAACATCTTTCCATTTACTTTATTGGCAATTTTATTAGCCATTTGTTGCTTGTAAAACATGTCCCAATGGGCTGGAATTGTCCCCGTTCCTTTTTCTTCTGCCCGATCCGTTGTACGAATAGGAACCCCTACTACGGTTAGTTCATCAATATAAACTTTCCGCTGGTCTACCACTACATTCGCCAACATGACGACCCCCTGTCACTTCCAAACTCTTTTAATCTCTAAATGAGGGAATTACTTCTTTAATATGAATTTTATTTGTATTCAAACAAAACGTCAACTGGCTAAGTTCACTCTGCTTATAAAAAAAAGAGTCTATTTTTAAAGTTTCCTCAATAGGTATAGGATACAAACAAGTAAATAGATAGAGGTGAACTGATGAAACTTATTGAACTAGCAAATATTATTAAGCATAGTGAGCTCACTACTATAGAGCACTTCCCAGAAGAGTTCTATACTGAATATACAATTACTAACCCTATTATTCATATCTCATTAAAAACAAGTCAAACCAAACAGCACGTTATTTCTTTTACTATCTATCTGAAAAAGGAAAAACAATATTGGGCTTCATATGACCACAGCACCGATTCAATTTATGAACTATATTGTAACCTTCATCTACCAGCTTCAATTAAAGAAATTTTCCTTCACATGGCTAATTGCTAGCTTATACAAATAGACTTAACGTTTGTTTATCAATTTTTCTCGCATTATCTTTTTCATAGGTTTTGTGAATATGGCGCTTAATTTGTTTTAAGAATGACATTACTTCACCACTTGACATAAAAGCATGATTTAATGATAACGAGTACTTATTGGCCACCCGAAGCTCTTCAGCTCCTACAGATATTGGAACATATTGAAAAAGGTTCCATGGATAGTAGAGTGTTGTAAATGACTTTGAAAAGTAAATTCCCTCTGCGCATATCGTAATTCCTTCTGTTTTTTGATGAGGGTATGTGCTTAAATGCGCAACAATACGGTTTGTTTTTGCTACAGGTAAGCGATTTTTAATTTCTTTTGTCATCTCTTCACCTAACTGATCTGTTGTTGCCAATACCTGCTCCGCTTTTAGCAGTGGATTATGCTCTTGAAAAGAGGCACAAATTGATGTTAATCCTTCTAGTGAAATAGCTGGGTATGTATGCTCCTTACACATAAACTCATGTGAGTGATGACACAATAGCTGCTGAATTTTTCGCAATAGGTCTATTAACTTCCCCGCAGAATATGCGTTTTCATTCAAGTGAAAAATTTCTTCACCATTAAAGCAGATAATGTGTTCTCCTCTAAGGGAGATCGATGTAAGCCGTTGAAACTCATTCCAACTTATCGACCCTTTCTTTTTGCGCCAACACTTCCAATAAAGCCCGTCCGTTGTTAAGTAAAATCCTCTCTTACCATAAAACCCGATTAAAGACGTATCTAAGTATGCAATTACTTTTTCTTGCCTTTTCATTTGAAAATATTTTATCGCCGCTTTTTCGCATGAACGTGGAATGGATGTTGCATAAAAACTTGCTTCTTGATACATTAAACATAAATCTCTTAGATACGTTGTTTTCGTTAGTGCCACGTTCATCCCCCCTTTTTCTACTACCTTATTAAACGTCACAAATTAGAAAAAGTTTCATATTTTTATCCATTCCCTAAAAAACTTTTTTTATTCCGAAAAATAAGATAATTAAAAGTGCAGAGCGAAACCTAAAAAAGCGTACAGAATTCCAATACGCTTCTTAACTCGTTTAATTTACTTTCTCTTCTTTTACTTTCGCTGCTTCCAGCGACTCAACTCGCTTAATAAGCTGATGCATTGCTTCTAGTAGCGCACGATCATTTTCTGTTTTTGTTTTCATAAAGTTAATAAAAGAAACAATTAAATACGCTAATGTTGCAAAAATTGCAATGTAGATTAAAATAGGAATAAATGCTAAAATGGCCATTGTTTTCAACCCCTTCCATACATACCTATACATAAGCTCTATACTACATTACTATCCTCCAGTTTTCAATTTGGTGTAAAGGAGCGTTACTATGATTATTCGAAGTTATGCAAAAGCTGATGCAGATATGTTATTAAATTTGTTTCAACAAACCATTAAAACAGTTAATCGCGAGCATTATTCAACCGAACAGCTTGATATTTGGTCTGGTCAAGCAGGGTGGATAAACCGCTTAGAACATAACGTTACGCTTGTTGCCACTATTCAATCCTATATCGTTGGATTTATTACCATGAAAGATGATGGTTTGATTGATTTACTATATACACATAAAAATTTTCAACGCCAAGGCATTGCTTCTGCGCTGTTAAAAGCCGTAGAAGCAAGAGCCTATACGCTTGGCCTCACTGCTCTCCAAACAGAAGCTAGCATTACAGCAGAACCATTTTTTGAAGCACAAGGTTTTCGTATTGTTAAAAAGCAGCAAAAAAAAGTGCAAGAGATTGCGTTTACAAATTACTATATGACGAAATCACTCATATAAAGAATAGTTAGGTTGTCAAAATACGTTCGTTTCATTGCACTTCAGACACAAACTTTCCTCTAGTTCCGGCAGGCATCGAATATCTCCCCCTACATTCCGCTAGTTTTTAATGATTTGCTAGATCAACAAAAATCCGAACTATAAGGGAACTAACCCTCAATAGTTCGGATAGATTATTAACGAAAAGACTGTATTCCAACTTCTTTTGCTATTTTGCTAACGTAGAAGGAACAGACTCTTTGCCATACTCATTTACAGCCGTCACATAATAACGAGCTCCTTTTGTATTTTCATCTTCAAACGTTTTTCTCTCATGCTCTGAAACACTACCGATATGAACAAATGAACCATCTTGTTCCTTTTTATAAATACGATACCCAATAACATTTCCTTCACGAACCGCATGCCAAGAAATAAAGTTACCTGCTATTTGTATATTAGTAGGCGCAGTAGGAGTAGGCGGCTCTGATTCTAATTCTTTCGCTTGCTTTTCTATAAGCTCTGTATAAACAACTAACCGCTCTTCATGCGTTCCTTCTGCACGATCAAATGTACCCGTACACGTAATTAGATTGAGGCTTCGACCATCACTGTAGCCAAAGATATCGTTTAGAGGTGCCTCGCTTCTCGGATAGCTTTGAATCTTTTTTACAATGAAAATCAGCTTTGTGCCTCGCTCACCTGTTACTTGCACTTTGTCACCTTTTTTGAGATTTTTTAAGTTATAAAAAATGGCTGGACCGCTTTTACTGTCAACATGTCCTGCTAGTACTGCATTCCCTTTAGCACCTGGCTTTGCTCCTGGTTCATACCACGCGACACCGTCTTCAGTTGATGGGGCTGCCATTTCTCCGCTATCTAGTAGTCCTACCCGTTCAATCGAGGCTTCCACATCAATAGCAGGAATGGTGACTTGAGTAGGAGTAATTCCTTTAAACCGTTGATTTAATTTTGAAGGATCTGTCTTATGTGATTTCATGACGGTGAACTCTTCTTGAAGCGTCACTTTACTTTTTAGATCTTCTTTGCTTTCTTTACTGAGAGAACCTTCACCTGTTGCTTCTTCTGCTTGAGCAAGAATTTCTTTCACATAAAGGGTACCACCAATTGCTAATAATGCAAATAAAAGAATATATGCAGTAATAATTGCTTTTTTCATCTGCTTCCACCTCAATTCTATTACACAATGGCGAAAAGAAGAGAGATTACTCCCTCTTCTCTTCCCTGTATTGCTTATTTACTTGCTTGCACTTTACGACGAACAACTACAGCTGCTGTTAATGCCGCTAAAGCTCCTAGTGCTGTCCATACGATTGTTAATGGATTTGTTGTAGATTCAGAAGCTCCACCCAAACCAGTTTTCGGCATATCTGTTGGCATTTTTGTCTCTGCAAATTGGTCTGGTGATTGCTTAACGATTGCATCACCAAGCGCTTGACCAACACCAAACATTAGCTTATACCCTTCACGAAATGTATCATAACTTCCGTTATAGTTACCTGAAGCATATTGTTCAAACGCTTTAATCACCGTTTGCTCATGTGCTAATACAGCTTCTTTCGCTGCATCAGATGGTAGGTTTTCTTCAGTTGCAGCTCCTAAGAATGCTCCAAACTCATCAGCGAATTTTTTCAATTTTTCTTGAGCTGCTGCTTCCGCTTCTTTATCACCTTTCACTTTTGCACTAGCAAGCTCTGCTTGTGCGTTAATGTGGTCTCCTTGCCAAATCTTTTCAAACTGTGCAGCTCCTTCATCTCCATAAATAGATGCAATAGCTGCTTTGAAGTCCGCAGTATGTGCGTCTTCAGCCCAGTTTACAAAGTCATAGTCTGCTGCACCGTCAAATCCTTTTTGCATACCAATTGCTGCTAGGGCAAAATGCTCTGAAGCTAAGCTGTTTAACGTAGAACGTAAATCTGCTGCTGGCGTATCTGATTTTGAGTTCTCGAACTTTTCAGGCATTTGTGTAACGATTGCATTTGATAAAGCATCGCTAATGACATACATATGCTTAAATCCTTCACGGAAAGACTGGTAAGCGCCTTCATAGTCTCCTTCAACATAATCGTCAAATGTTTCTAAAACTTGATTTTCGTGAAGTCTTACTGCTTCTTTCGCTGTTTCTTCGGGAAGTTTACCTTCCGTTGCTGTTCCTAAGAAAGCTGAGAATTCATCAACAAATTCCTGTACTTCTTTTTCAGCTTCTGCTCGGGCATTTTCATCTTTTTCTTTCGCAGCTTTTACAAGGTCATCTGTATAGTTATTATGTTCTCTGAAAATTCTCTCAAATTCTTTCGCACCTTCGTCACCATATACAGATGCAATAGCTGGTGTCATATCAGCCGCATTTTCATCTAGTGCTTTAAACGCTTCATCCGCATCTTCCGCACCATCATAAGCTTTTGTCATTGCAGTTACTGCTAAAACGAAATGTTCAGACAATAGCTGATCAAGAGTGGAACGTAAATCTGCTGCTGGAGTCACCACTGTCGGGTGCACTTGTGCTGGTTCTGCGGCGCTTGCTATTGTTGGTACAAGAAGTGATGCACCTAATACTGGGGCTATTAATTTTTTGCTAATTTTCATTTTTATACACTCTCCTCTAGTTTTGGGTTTTTTTCTACATTTTCACAACGAAATTTTTTTATTCCTAGATCACTTTTTTCTAAAAAATTTTTTTCTTTTTTGACTGTGACCTATATTCGCTACTTACCTAACGAATGAAGTTTGAATTGAGATCACACTTTTTTTATTTTTATCATAAGTGCGCTCTCTATTTATCTAACGAACTCATTATCAGGTTGGATCACCTTCCTTTTAAAAATTTCTTAATAAGTTGTTCTTACTAACTAAACGCACACTTTTTATATTCGGATCATTTTTTTCTCAAAAAAAGTTTTTCTGCTTCTTATCACATAGTTCAAGCACTCCGCAGCATAGATAATAAAAGCATTTCTATTCTACTTACGGAGGGAACTCATATGGCTCATCTTTATTCTAAAGGCTGGTTTATAAAAGAATTAAAAGCTGTAAACGTTACAAAGATTGAAGGAAGAAAGCTTGAAATTTTTAAAACATACATCCTTCGTAATCTCTATCTTGAGCTAGTAGAAGATGGCATAATTAAACCTCCTTTACCATCTGAATAAACAAGAAACAGCCTTTGAGCTTTCGCTCAAAGGCTGTTATTGCATAGATAAAGATTGATCTAGAAACTCCGTTACCCGCTTTACATATTCATTTGGATACTTACTATACCCTTTTACATGAGGCACATCTTTAGGCACCCAAAGTTTAAACTCATCCGGATGTGTTTTGACCATCTTTTGACTTTCTGTGTACGGAATAGATGTATCTCCGTTACTGTGGATAAATAAAATAGGACGAGGATAAATATCTTCAACTGCTTGTATTGGACTTGCATCTTCAGGGTTTAAATCAGCAATATACGGAACCGTTGCGAGCGTAAGCGGCGTAAATGGAAAGTCTGGAAGCTTGGACCATACTGATAGATTATCTTGAAGATAGGTTTTTAAATCACTAAACGGACTGTCAGCAATGACTGCTTGAACACTTTCTTCTTGACCAGCCGCTAGTAGTGATGTTGCTGCTCCCATTGAAATTCCATATAAAACAATGGGTTCATCTGTTTCTTCTTTCACTTGATCAATAACTCCAAGCAAATCCAACTGCTCTTTTACGCCAATTGTCGTTTGGTCTCCTTCCGATTCTCCAGCATTTCGAAAATCAAAAGTCACCACTCGGTATCCAGCTTCTATTAAACTTTTACTTAAAGGAAGAAAACCTCCATTTACATCATGACGATTTCCTCCGTAGCCATGCGACATAATAATAGTAGCTTTCGGAGAGCTTTGTGGTTCCATCATCCATCCTTTAAGCTCTGTTTCTCCGTCTCTGCTTGTAAATACCTCATCATGATATGTTAAACCATACGTACTTGGATTTTCTGTTACAGGTTGTCGCTCTTTTTTAGTCAAGCTAAGCCCTACATAAATTGAAATCGCTGTACACAGTACAATCACTAGCAAAATTAATGAAAAGCTTCCAATCCATATCATTTTTCTTCTTCGGCTGTTCGAAACCTGAGTTTGTTTAATAACGGGTTTCAAGCGTGCACGCTCCTTCACTTTTACTAACAAAGGTTATTTTACACGATTTTGTTTTGATATAAAAGATAAAGTCCTTTACTTTCTAAGCGCTTTCTGATCAATCATTTGTATAAAAGAAGTTTTTCCTTCTACATATTCTGCTGGACTGTATTGATACTTTTTAGCTAGCTCTTGTTTTAAACATGCATACTCTTGTGCCTCATCTGGGTGTTTAATTAGGTAATCTCTAAATCTCAAATGTCTACCCACTTCGGAATGGCCTTGTTCATACATGTGAACATGATGAGTTCTATCTTCTCCTCCTTTTTGAAAATACCTTCTTCCTTCTATGCCGTTTTCTCCCTTACACTCGTAGCCTCTTTTTATCATTTCATCATTATATGTATGAATAAACGCAATATTTTTGACTTCTATCAAAATATCGATGACTGGCTTTGCTGCTAATCCAGGTACGGACGTGCTGCCGATATGATGAATATCCACAATTTCATCTTGGAAAACTTCTTCTATTAACTGCTTTTCTACTTCATATTGATCCTTCCATTCTCGCTTGTAAGGTACTACTTTCATTTCTCTCATGATAAGCCTCCTCTTTAAAAAATCCTTTTGTATAGCGTACTATACAAAAGGATTTTTGAGAATTCTTTAGAAAATGATGGAACATCTAAAACTTATACCACGCTGAACAATAAAGGTGATGGTTGCTTCCGATGTTATACCAGCACTATTCGTAACGCTCACCACAACAGAATCCGTTCCGACGAAATTTGAATTTGGTGTATATGTGATTACGCCGGTGACTGGGTCGATAAATGCTACACCATTTTGTGGTAAAGTTGTAACCCTGTAGATAAGCGTTAACCCTTGTGGATCTCGTGCGACGACTTGGGCTTGAATCGTTTCATTAACGTTTAGCGTAAACGTTTGATCTTCAATAATTGGTGCGTCTGGCTGATTTTCACCTACTGTAATTGTTGCAATGGCAGTGGTCGCTGCTCCGGTATCGTCCGTTACGAGCACAGAAAAAGTATCAGTTCCAACAAAATTTGGATTTGGGGTATAGATAAACTGTCCGTCAGCACGAAGCGTGACTTGACCGTTTGTTGGCGCTGTTCGAATTGTATAGATGAGCGGACGGCCTTGGGTATCACTTGCTGTAAATAAGCCGCTTACAGGTGTTCCTGACGTTGTTTGTAGCGTGACATCATTTGCTGTGATGATATTTGCTGATTGTGTCACTTCTATGGTGACAACCGAAAACGCTTCTTGCCCTAAATCATTGCGAACCACAACAATAAATTGATCGCTTCCAACAAAGCCAAGGTTTGGTGTATATGTGTACGCACCGCTAGTTGTCACAACAACTGCCCCTGACTTTGGCGGCGTGGCTAATGCGTAAATGAGTGGTCGACCTTGCGAGTCACTTGCTATGATTTGTCCTTGAAGCACTTGACCTGCGACAACTGTGACGTTTTGGTCTTCTGCTGTTACTTGACTGCCAGCAGCAGCAATGACCACAGAGACAACCGTCGTGACTGAGTCACCTAAATCATTGCGGACAATTACGGTAAAGCTATCGATTCCTGCAAAGTTTGGATTTGGCGTGTACGTAAACGTACCGTCCAGATTAAATACAAGCGTTCCATTTGCTGGTCCGATGCTGACAGCGTACGTTAACGGTCGACCCAGCGCATCAGTTGCCACCACTTGACCGCTAACCGGCTGGTTTTGCTGTCCAGAAACTGTAAGTGGCTCTACTGTGATTTCACTTTGAAGTTCTTCTACAACAACTCTTACTACTCCTGAAGATGAGTCTCCTCGGTCATTTTGCACCAATACTGTAAACGAATCCGTTCCGAAGAACTGTGGATTTGGCGTGTACGTAAACGTGCCGTCTGGATTAACCACAACCGTCCCGTTCTCTGGCATAGATCCTTGGGAGTAACGAAGCAGTCTGCCTTGAGAATCACTCGCTAATACAATACCTTGAACACTTTGATTTTGGACCGTTTGAATGGTTGTATCCGGAACGATAATTGTGCTTGCTGGATTATCCACAACGACTGTTACTTGAGAAATCGCTTGATCTCCCTGGTCATTTACAACGAGTACACTAAACTGGTCTTGGCCGCTAAACCCTGCATTTGGCGTATAGAGAATGGATCCATCTGGATTGACTACTGCTGTTCCATATAAAGGACTTATATTGAGTGAGTACACAAGCGGTCTGCCAAGCTGATCTCTTGCGATTATTTGACCAGTTGCAGGCTGGTTACTGACTGTTCGAATGACGAGATTCTCTGCAACAACCTGATTTGGAAACGGCGTAACTACAACGGCAATCGTATTAGTAGCGTTTAATCCCTGTGGATTTTCTACCAGTACGCTGAACGCATCATTGCCAACAAATCCCGCGTTTGGCGTATACGTGAACGTGCCATCTGGATTTAACATCACAACTCCATTAGCTGCTCCACTTCCAAGAAGCGTATACGTCAGCGGCTGCCCGTTTGGATCCGTTGCAATAACAGTTCCTGATACAGGCTGACCTTCAATGGTTTGAATCGTTTGATCCGTAACAATTGGCTGATCGTTAACAGGACCTTGAACGACAACTACAACCGTTGAGGATGCTGTATTTCCTTCTGTATCTGTAATAAGCACCCTAAACTGATCTAAGCCAAAGAACCCAGCAGTCGGTTGGTACGTAAACGTGCCATCCAGATTAACAATGACACTGCCATTTTGTGGTGGAGCTTGCAGCGTGTATAGCAAAGAAAGACCTGTTGTGCTAAATGCCATAACTTGCCCATCCACAGGCATATTAAATTCACCGGCAACCTCAGAATCCATTGCTAGAATTGCACTTGAAGATGCCAAAACTGTGACAATAACAGTTCCAACCCCTTGGGTACCGTTACTATCAGTTACGATGACGTCAAATATATCTTCTCCGACAAAGTCTGGATTCGGCGTATACGTGAACGTGCCGTCTTGGTTAATAACGGCTGTGCCGTTAAATGGTGGTACACCAAGCTGATAAGAAACAATATTGCCTTCTGGATCATCAACGGATATTTCTCCTTCTACCGGCTGGTTGACAAAAGTAATAACATTCGCTCCTAATACTGTAAAAGGAGGGTTGTTTGGTGGAGTAATTGTGACATTTACACTGCCAAACCCTTGACCTCCCCGTGTATCTTCTACTACTACAGAGAAATTATCACTTCCTATATAGCCAATGTTTGGCGTGTACGTGAATATTCCGTTACTGTTCACCACGACGCTACCATATAACGGTGCCAAATTTAACCTAAAGCGAATTGGGTCTCCATCTGGATCCGCTCCAATTAATTGGCCGGTTGCTGGCGTTCCTTGCTGTGTTACAATAGACAAGTCATTTACAGTGGGAGGACGATTTGTGCTAATAACATTAACGGTTGCTGCTGAGTTAGCGACGCCTCCTGCTGTATCTTGAAGCTCAATAATAAACGAGTCTACGCCGACAAAGCCTGGATTTGGCGTGTACGTGTACGCGCCTGTTACACTATCTACTGTCACCGTTCCGTTAAATGGCGGTCCTGATACGGAATACGTAATCGGGTTTCCATCCGGATCAAACCCTGGCGTTTGCCCGCTTATCGGCGTATTTTCAAGCGTATCAATGGTAAAATCATTTGTGATTGGCGCACGGTTGACCGGTGTTACCGTCACATTAACAATGGATGTTGCCGTTAGTCCAGATGTATCTTCTAAACTAACAGTGAATAAGTCGCTTCCTACATAATCAGTGTTTGGCGTATAAATAAAGTGTCCATCTGGACTAACCGTCACCACACCATTTTGGGCAGGCTGCCCTAGGCTATACGTTATCGGGTCTCCGTTCGGATCGATGCCAACAACTCTTCCCGTTACGCTTTGATTTTGCAGAGTGGTTATTGAGTAATTTGGCACAACCGGCGGCTGTTCAACAGGTGTAACCATTACAAGTACAGTCGTGATAACAAAGTTTCCACCTTCATCTGTAATTCGCACGGTAAACGTATCTCCACCTGTAAAATTCTCATTTGGTGTATACGTAAACACTCCGTTATTATCAATGGTGACCGTCCCGTTAAGCGGTGCATCTTCAATTGCATACGTCAGTGGCAACCCCTCTGGATCTATCGCCACGATTTGACTGGTAATCGGCGTTTCTTCCGGCGTAGAAATCATGATTTCATTTGGCGCAATTGGCGGATCGTCTACGGGTGTGACCGTAACCGTAATGATTGATAAAGCTGTACCTCCCTGCCCATCACTAACCGTTACGCCAAAGGTATCTTCGCCAACGAAATTAAGATTAGGAGTATACGTAAAGCTTCCATCAGGGTTCACAGTCGCTACCCCATTGCTGCCCTGATAAGCTAATGAATAGATAAGGGGATTTCCATCTACATCCGTGGCAAACACTTGATTGATAAGAATCGTATCTTCTAAAATTGTATATTGATAGTTTGGTACAACGGGTGGGTCGTTTACCGGTACTACGGTCACAAGAATGTTAACAATGATAAAACTTCCCGCCGTATCGGTTACGCGAATCGTAAACGTATCTGGTCCATTGTAGTTAAGGTTTGGTGTATAGAGAAACGAACCTTGCTGATCGACCACTGCCGTTCCGTTTATCGGCGCGTCTTCAAGCGTATAGATTAACGGATCTCCATCTGGATCCACGGCGTTTACAGCACTTGTAATCGCCGTATCTTCATTGGTTACAATCTCAATTTCATTTGGCGCAATTGGTGGATCATTTACTGGTAATACGGTTATGGTAATCGTTGAAACCGCCTGCCCTCCATTAGGGTCAGTCACCAGCACAAAGAAATTATCCGTTCCGGTAAAGTTTGCGTTTGGCGTGTACGTATACGTCCCGTCTGGATTCACGACGGCTGTTCCGTTCACCGGTGGAGAAAGCAAGCTATACGATAGCGGATCCCCGTCTACATCCGTACCAACCACTCGGTTTGCTAATACGGTATCTTCATTAATACTAAACTGGTAATCTGGAACAGTTGGCACGTCGTTCACTGGATTTACAATAACCTGTACGTTCACAATGATAAACGCTCCGCTTGTGTCCGTAACGCGAACGGTAAACGTATCTGTTCCGGTAAAGTTTGGATTTGGTGTATAGAGAAACGAACCTTGCTGCTCTACCTCTACTGTTCCGTTTATAGGTAAATCTTCCAACGTATAAACTAGCGGATTTCCATCTGGATCAGTTGCGTTTATAACGCCCCCTACCGCTGTGTCTTCATTCGTTGTAACGGTAATTAAGTTCGGTGCAATTGGCGGGTCATTGACCGGGAGAACCGTAATAACAATTTCCGAGATAGCCGTGCCGCCGTTTGGATCCTGTACGTTTACAAAGAAATTATCTTGCCCGTTAAAGTCTGGGTTTGGTGTATACGTAAACGTCCCGTCTGGATTGACAACTACCGTGCCATTAGCTGGTGGAGAAGCCAGTGAATAGATAAGCGCATCTCCGTCTGCATCCGTTCCAATAACTACGCTATTCAAGACGGTATCTTCTAGAATTGTATACGCATAGTTCGGAACGGTTGGCGGGTCGTTCACTGGAATAACATTAATTAAGACTGTTGTAATAATAAATGCTCCTTGCGGATCGCTGACTCGAATAGTAAAGGTATCAAATCCATTGTAATTAAGGTTAGGCGTATAGGTAAACGTTCCGTTGGCATTTACTACAACTACGCCGTTGGTTGGTGCATTTTCAAGCGTATACGTTAGGGGCTCGCCTTCAGGATCAATTGCTACAACTTGACTTGTTACAGCTGTGTCTTCATTGGTCGTTAAGTTAAGGTTAAGTGGTCCAACCGGTCGATCATTAATCGGTAGAACCGTCACCGTAATAGTAGATGCAGCTGTGCCTCCTTGACCATCATTTACAAGCACTGTAAACGTATCAATACCATTAAAGTTTTCACTTGGCGTATACGTGTAAACACCGTTGGCATTTACTACAACCACGCCATTTGTTGGTGCAATAAGAAGTGAATAAGTTAGAGGATTTCCGTCTACGTCCGTTGCAATAACTGCAGACGTAATAGCCGTATCTTCATTTGTTATAATTTGATAGTTTGGTACGACTGGCGGATCATTCACCGGCGTAACCGTAATCACTTGGGAAGACGTTGCGTTTCCACCAGCATTATCAGTTACAAAGACAGTAAAGGAATCCGTTCCATTAAAGTTTTGGCTCGGCGTATACGTATAAGCGCCCGTTGCGCTATTCAACACAACTGTGCCGAATTTCGGTAGATCTTGTAGTGTATAAACTAGTGGATTTCCAAATACATTTGTGGCTACCACTTGACCTTGCACAGGAATATCTTCTGGTGTTGTCAACTGCGCGTCTTGAGCCGTTGTGTTTCCATTTGTCGCTAAAACGGTAACTGTTACTGTTGAAAGGGCTGTCGCTCCTTCTGAATCTGTGACGAGTACCGTGAATACATCTCCACCGATATATCCCGGATTTGGCGTATACGTAAACGTGCCATCAGGATTTAATAAGACTGTGCCGTTTGTTGGTAGCTGGTTTACCGTATACGTTAACGCATTTCCTTCTGGGTCTAAGGCTGGTATGGTACTAAAAATCGGTATATTAACCGTTGTTGTAATACTTTCGTCTTGAACGATAGGTGAGTCATTCACCGGTACTATTGTAATAAATACAGTAGATATAGCTGTACCACCTTGATCATCGGCTACTAAAACACTAAATACATCCGTACCGTTATAATTTAAATTCGGCGTATACGTAAACGTACCATCTAAGTTCACAACTACTATTCCGTTTATTGGAGGGTTTTCTAAGGTAAATGTAATTGGATCTCCAGAAGGGTCGGTTGCTGGAATTTGACTGGATAATGAAGTGTCTTCATTAATTGTAAAAGTTAAATCTGCAGTAACAGGTGGATCATTCACTGAAATGACGTTAATTGTTACTGTGGAAACCGCTGTGCCTCCTTGCCCATCACTTACTAGTACGGTAAATACGTCAAGTCCAAAGAAATCTAAGGTTGGCGTATACGTAAACGTCCCGTCGGCATTCACAACAGCTACTCCATTGGTCGCTTGCGTTTGCAGCGTATACGTCAACGGATTTCCATCTACATCTGTTCCTACTACAGCACCCAGCAAAGGTACATCTTCTAGTGTTGAAAACGTATAATTAGGAACGGTCGGTGGGTCGTTGACCGGGACAATCGTAATATTTACGGTCGAGACTGCTGTGCCTCCTTGCCCATCACTGACCAATATCGTAAAGCGATCTGTTCCATTATAGTTTGCATTTGGCGTATACGTAAATGTTCCATCCGTATTTACTACCGCTACTCCATTTGCAGGAGAATTTTGCAGCGTATAGGTTAGGGGATTGCCGTCTGGATCAAATGCCACAACTTGATTAGATATCTCCGTGTCTTCTGCAATGGTAAAAAACAAATCAGATGTAACAGGCGGATCATTGACTGGCAGCACGTTAATGGTCACTGTTGAAACTGCCGTACCTCCTACACCATCACTCACTAAAATTGTAAAGGCATCCGTGCCATTAAAATTCAGGTTCGGCGTATACGTAAACGTCCCATCGACATTCACAACAGCGACCCCGTTTGTTGCTTGTGTCTGCAGCGCATAGGTTAGAGGGTTACCGTCTGCATCGGTTGCCACAACGCTTGCAATAACCGCTGCGTCCTCTTGAGTTGAAAACGTATAGTTTGGTATAACTGGTGGATCATTCACTGGCGTAATGGTAATAAAAATGCTAGAAACGGCTGTGCCTCCTTGACCATCGCTCACTAGCACTGTAAATACATCTGTTCCGTTGTAATTTAAGTTCGGCGTATACGTAAATGTTCCGTCCACATTGACAACTGCCGTGCCATTTACCGGTGCGTTTTGCAAGCTAAACGTCAGTGGATTACCGTCTACATCCGTTGCTGTTACTTGCCCTGCTAGTGAATTATCCTCAGGAATAGTGAAAAATAAATCTCCTGTTAGCGGTGGATCATTCACTGGTAACACATTAATTGTGACGGTCGAGACCGCTGTTCCTCCTTGACCATCGCTCACCAATACTGTAAACACGTCTGTTCCATTAAAATTTAAGTTTGGCGTATACGTAAACGTTCCATTTGCATTCACAATTGCCGTTCCGTTAGTTCCTTGGGTTTGAAGTGTGTATGTTAATGGATTGCCGTCTATATCGTTCCCAACAATCGTTCCAACAACGATGGCATCCTCTTGTGTAGAAAATGTATAGTTTGGAACGGTTGGTGGATCATTTACCGGAATTACATTAATAGTAACGGTTGAAACGGCTGTGCCTCCTTGGCCATCGCTCACCAACACTGTAAACACGTCTGTTCCATTAAAGTTCAAATTTGGCGTATACGTAAACGTTCCATCTGCATTCACAACTGCCGTTCCGTTAGCAGGCGTATTTTGTAAAGAAAATGTGAGCGGATCTCCATCAGGATCTGTAGCCGTCACGCGATTTGATAACGTAGTATCTTCATTGATTGTAAATGCTAAATCCCCTGTAACTGGTGGATCATTCACGGGTAAAACGTTAATGGTAACGGTTGAAACGGCTGTGCCTCCTTGGTCGTCGCTCACCAACACTGTAAAGACATCTGTACCGTTAAAGTTAAGGTTTGGCGTGTACGTAAACATCCCGTCTATATTTACTACCGCTACTCCATTTACAGGAGAATTTTGCAGTTGATACGTGAGCGGATTTTGATCAGAATCAACCGCTACAATTGCTCCCACTATTTCCGAATCTTCTTGAATGGTAAACGTATAATTCGGAACAACAGGAGGATCATTTACAGGAATAACCGTTATCGTAACGACAGAAACGGCCGTGCCTCCTTGACCGTCGCTCACTAACACTGCAAACTGATCGGTTCCGTTGAAATTTAAGTTTGGGGTGTACGTATACGTGCCATCAGCGTTTACAACGACAGCACCATTTGTTGGTTCAGTTTGCAAGCTAAACGTCAGTGGATTCCCGTCTACATCTGTCGCAAAAATTTGTCCTGTAAGAGGCGTATCCTCCAGCGTTTGAAGAAAATAGTTTTGTGTAACCGGTGCGTCGTTGACAGGTGTAATAATGAGCGTAACTGTTGAAACGGCTGTGCCTCCTTGGCCATCGCTTACAATAACAGTAAAACTATCGGTTCCGTTAAAGTTCAAGTTAGGGGTATAAACAAATTCACCGTTAGGATTGACCGTTACCGTTCCGTTTACAGGGGCTGTGCCCAACTGATAGGTTAGCGGATTGCCATCAACGTCTGATCCAACCACTTGACCAATAGCTGGTACGTCCTCAGGGTTTGTAACGGTATAGTTAGGCACAGTTGGAGGAGTATTAATAGCAGTGACGCTGTTAATAGCAGAAGCTGCAGACCCTGTCACTGTATTCCCAGGAGTGCTTTGGAACTGATAATGAACAAATAATTGATTTGACAGCTGGCTAACGTTTGTTAATGGACCCGTAACGTTAACTTGATACGTTAACGTTACGGTCTGGTTAACCGCAATTGTACCAAGAGAAATCCCCGCTTGGATATCTATATTTGTCTGCTGCACTCCATTTACAAACAAACTGTTAGGAACAAAATCTGTGGCATCAGACAATGCATCCGTTGCAACAACAAGATTAGCTGCTGCTGTTCCTGTATTTTGAATTGCAACGGTATACGTAACAAGATCCCCTGTTCTCGCTGACGATACGTTAGCCGTTTTGTTAATAGTAAATACAGGAGCATTGATATCGATTTGAAGTCCTAACGAGTTAATAACGTAGGTATCTCCACTCGTGCTACCTCTCACCGTTGCAGTTGATTGATTGTTTTGCAGTCTTGCTGATACATCAATATTAGTAATATCCCATCCTTGACGTGCACCTGAAATATTAGTGCCAAGAGGGTGATTTACATTCCCAAATGTCCCCGACGTATCAAGCGTACCTGCGTCATTGTTAATTTGAGATGCAAAGAAGTTTGTGAGCGGATTGTTCGGACCTGATACTGCTTGAAGCGTAGAAATAGTGGGACCAAACAATAGTTGATCCCCTGTTATAACCGAATCGCCTTCAATGGAACTGACTAGTAATCTACCGTTTACTGTTCCTGTTACGGGTGTTCCAAACCCTGAAACCGTTGCAGTTGTGCTACCAGTTCCACTTGTTAATTCAGCTCCAACAAAAAGGGACAAGTTACGAGATCGCTGCAGCGGATCTTCATATACGACGGCTAACGTCCACCCCGCTGAGTTTATCGTATTCTCTAAATTCCCCTGCGTACCAGGAACGCCAAGTGCCGTATACGTACCGGGTCCTGTTACAAGGTTTGTTACATTGGCGCTTCTTACATAAAATAGATTAGGAGATGTGGTTAACGTTGAACGAGTAGCTGTATCAGGAGAAATTGTGAAGTTCCCTGAAGGTGTGCGGAACGTAATGGAATTATTAATAAAGGCACTCACATTCTCATCGTTGGAAGTATATAAACCTCCCCAAATTAACTCTGCATATAAAACTTTCGTCGTTGTAGCCGGTAATCGTAATACCGCACTTGAAGCATTTTGTCGCCAATCGGCGGTGGTACCAAGCGGGTATGACCCATCAACAGAGTTAGGATTAACGCTAAAGAAAGTTCCGATTGAATGGGCAGTTCCTGGGGCATTCACGTTATTTTGCTTACTGAGACCAAAAGTATTTCCTGTAAAAGTAATTGCCCCGTTTGCATTCCCTAAAAATCGATTAATATATGGCACAGTATTCTCACCTCATTTTTGTAACGTATTTAATAGTTTATAAATTTATTCAAAAAGTGTTCTTATTAAATAAAAGCGTGCAACATTGCTATTACATATTGTATTAACTGTTTTCAGTACTACTTTCAATACTTTTTTTAGATTTCATCTTGCTATTATCTAGATAAGCCTAATACAATACGCTTTCACACTTTCTAGAGTAGCTTAGCCACTCATGTTTCTTCTTTTAAAAAAGCCTCTCTTAGACAAGAAGCTATCTAAAAGAGGCTTTTGGGAGTTTTTAGAAAATGATGGAACATCTAAAACTTATGCCGCGCTGAACAATAAATGTAATAGTAGCTGTTGAGGTTAGACCTGCACTGTTTGTTACGCTTACTACTACAGTGTCTGTGCCGACAAAGTTTGGGTTCGGTGTATACGTAATTACACCAGTTTCCGGATCAATAAAGGCTACTCCATTTTGCGGCGGAGTGACAATTCTATAAACAAGCGGCAACCCTTGTGGATCTCGTGCGACGACTTGAGCTTGAATCGTTTCATTCACATTTAGCGTAAACGTTTGATCTTCAATAATTGGTGCATTCGGCTGAACAGCTCCGACAGTAATTGTTGCAATTGCCGTAGCTGCTGCTCCCGTATCATCAATTATCAGTACTGAGAATGAATCAGTTCCTACAAAGTTTCCATTTGGCGTATAGACAAATTGACCATTCGCACCTAACGTCACTCGACCGTTCGTTGGTGCCGTGCGAAGCGTAAACGTTAACGGACGTCCTTGCGTATCGCTCGCTGTAAACAAGCCGTTTACAGGTGTTCCTGACGTTGTTTGTAGCGTGATATTATTTGCTGTAATAACGTTTGCTGCTGGGGTAACTTCGACAGTCACAACAGAAAATGCTTGTTGCCCTAAATCATTGCGAACAACAACGATAAACTGGTCCGTTCCCACAAATCCAAGGTTTGGCGTATACGTGTACGCACCGCTAGCAGTTATAACAACCGTCCCTGAAGTCGGAGAAGTTGCTAAAGCATAAGTCAATGGTCGACCTTGCGAGTCACTTGCTACGATTTGGCCTTGAAGTAATTGACCTGCGACAACTGTTACGCTTTGGTCTTGTGCTGTGACTTGACTTCCAGTACTAGCAATGACGACAGAGACAACCGTCGTGACTGAGTCACCTAAATCATTGCGAACAATTACCGTAAAGCTATCAATTCCTGCAAAGTCTGGATTTGGCGTATACGCAAACGTTCCGTCCGGGTTAAATACAAGCGTTCCGTTTGCTGGTCCGATGCTGACAGCGTACGTTAACGGACGACCAAGTGCATCGGTTGCCACTACCTGGCCGCTAACCGGCTGATTTTGCTGTCCAGACACTGTGAGTGGCTGCACGGTAATGGTGTCTTGAAGCTGCGAAACAACAACTCGAACGACACCAGTTGCTGAATCTCCTCTGTCATTTTGCACAAATACCGTAAACGAATCTGTTCCAAAGAACTGTGGAGCTGGCGTATACGTAAACGTTCCGTCTGCATTTACTACAACCGTGCCATTTGCTGGCGCTGACCCTTGAGAATAGCGAAGCGGACGATTTTGAGAATCAGTTGCTAGTACGACCCCTTGCACACTTTGGTTTTGCACCGTTTGAATCGTTGTATCTGGAACGGTAATTGTGCTTGCTGGGTTATCGACAACAACCGTGACTTGAGATATGGCTTGATCTCCCTGGTCGTTTACAACGAGTACACTAAACTGATCTTGACCGCTAAACCCAGCGTTTGGTGTATAAACAACAGTTCCATCGGAATTAACTACCGCTGTTCCGTATAGTGGATTCGTATTTAACGAATAGGTTAATGGTCTGCCCAGCTGATCTCTTGCTACAATTTGCCCCGTTGCTGGCTGACCAAGTACTGTTCGAATTGTAAGGTTTTCTGCAACAACTTCATTTGGAAACGGCGTAACTACAACGGCAATGGTAGTAGTTGCATTAAGACCTTGTGGATTTTGTACAAGTATACTAAACGCATCGTTGCCAACAAAACCTGGATTTGGTGTATATGTGAACGTACCATCTGGATTTAGTACCACAACTCCATTCACAGCTCCGCTGCCAAGTAGCGTATACGTTAACGGCTGCCCGGTTGGATCGATAGCAATAACGGCTCCTGCTACGGGCTGACCTTCAATCGTTTGAATCGTTTGGTCCGTCACTATTGGTTGCTGAGCGACTGGGCCTTGAACGAAAGCAACGACATTTGCAACTTGTGCATTGCCCTGTGTGTCAGTAACAAGTACTGAAAATTGATCCGAACCGAAAAATCCAGTTGTTGGTGAATAAACATACGTCCCATCTGGGTTGACCGTTACCGTACCGTTTTGAGGCGGCGTTTGGAGCGTATACAGTAGCGGAAGCCCCGTCGTACTTGTCGCCATAACTTGCCCGTCTATCGGTGTATTAAACTCAAGAGAAATTTCAGAATCCATAACTACGATTATGCTTGAAGACGGCAATACGTTAATAATAACTGTACCTAACCCTTGGATACCATTACCATCCGTAACAATGACGTCAAAGAAATCTTCCCCAACAAAATTTTGATTTGGCGTATACGTAAACGTCCCGTCTTGATTAAGAATAGCCGTTCCGTTTTGAGGCTGGGCACTAATTTGATAAGATACAATATTGCCTTCAGGATCATCAACAGCAACTAATCCGTTAACTGGTTGATTAATAAGGGTTGTCACTTCCGCACCAAGTACCGTAAAAGGTTGAGGAGCTGGGTTAATGGTGACCGTTACTGTTCCAAAGCCTTGCCCTCCTCGCGTGTCTTCTACAATAACTGAGAAGTTATCGTTGCCAACATATCCAATATTCGGCGTATACGTAAATGTCCCGTCACTATTGATTACTACCGTTCCATTTAAAGGTGCCAAGTTTAATCTAAAGCGAATCGGGTCTCCGTCCGCGTCCGTTCCAATCAATTGCCCTGTTGCCGGTAATCCTTGCTGCGTTGCAATGGACAAATCGTTTACAGTTGGCGGAAGGTTCGTGCTAATAACAGTGACCGTTCCAAGAGACTGAGCCACTCCGCCTGCACTATCTCGAAGCTCAATTGTAAACGAATCAACACCTACAAATCCTGGATTTGGTGTATACGTATACGCACCTGTCACGCTATCCACTGTCACTGTTCCGTTAAATGGCGGTCCTGATACGGAATACGTGATTGGGTTTCCATCAGGATCAAACCCTGGCGTTTGCCCGTTTATCGGCGTATTTTCAAGCGTATCAATGGTAAAATCATTTGTGATTGGCGCACGGTTGACCGGCGTCACCGTCACATTAACAATGGATGTTGCCGTTAGTCCGGATGTATCTTCTAAAACAACAGTGAACAAATCGCTTCCTACATAATCAGTGTTTGGCGTATAAATGAAGTTTCCATCTGGACTAACCGTCACCACACCATTTTGGGCAGGCTGCCCTAGGCTATACGTAATCGGGTCTCCGTTCGGATCGATTCCAACAACTGTGCCAGTTACACTTTGATTTTGCAGAGTGGTTATTGAGTAGTTTGGCACAACCGGCGGCTGTTCAACAGGTGTTACCATAACTAGCACGGTCGTAATAACAAAATTCCCGCCTGCATCTGTAATTCGAACGGTAAACGTATCTCCACCCGTGAAATTCTCATTCGGGGTATAAGTGAACACGCCATTATTATCAATGATAACCGTTCCGTTAATCGGTGCGTCTTCAATCGCATACGTTAACGGTAATCCTTCTGGGTCTATTGCGACAATTTGAGTTGTAACAGGCGTTTCTTCCGGTGTAGAAATCATGATTTCATTTGGCGCAATCGGCGGATCATCTACCGGTGTAACCGTAATGGTAACGATTGATAAAGCTGTACCTCCTTGCCCGTCACTAACTGTTACGCCAAAGTTATCTTCACCAACAAAGTTAGGGTTAGGAATATAGGTGAAGCTTCCATCAGGGTTCACAGTCGCTATTCCATTGCTACCTTGATAAGCTAGCGAATACGTTAGCGGATCTCCATCCACATCTGTGGCAAACACTTGGTTGATAAGAATCGTATCTTCTAAAATCGTATACTGATAGTTTGGTACAATCGGTGGATCGTTTACTGGCACAACCGTGACGTTAACATTTACAATAATAAAGTTTCCAGCCGTATCGGTCACTCGGATTGTAAATGTGTCTGGTCCATTGTAGTTAAGGTTTGGTGTATAGAGAAACGAACCTTGCGGATCAACCACAGCTGTTCCGTTTATTGGTGCATTTTCAAGCGTATAGATTAACGGATCTCCATCTGGATCCACGGCGTTTACAGCACTTGTAATCGCCGTATCTTCATTGGTTACAATCTCAATTACATTTGGCGCAATCGGTGGATCGTTCACTGGTACGACGGTTATTGTGAGCGTTGATACCGCCTGCCCTCCGTTTGGATCACTTACAAGTACAAAAAAGTTATCCGTTCCGTTAAAGTTTGCGTTTGGCGTATAGGTGTACGTGCCATCTGGATTAACCACGGCTGTTCCGTTCACCGGCGGCGAAAATAAGCTATACGTTAACGGGTCCCCGTCTACATCCGTACCAACCACTCGATTGGATAATACGGTATCTTCGTTAATAGTAAACTGGTAATCTGGAACCGTTGGCACATCGTTTACTGGATTTACAATAACCTGTACGTTCACAATGATAAACGCTCCGCTTGTATCCGTAACGCGAACGGTAAACGTGTCCGTTCCGTTAAAATTCAGATTTGGGGTATAGACAAACGATCCCTGTGGGTCAACTACTACGGTTCCATTTATAGGGGTGTCTTCAAGCGTATACGTCAATGGATCTCCGTCTGGGTCAATTGCGTTGATGGTTCCCCCTACCGCTGTATCTTCGTTCGTTGTAACGGTAATTAAGTTCGGTGCAATTGGCGGGTCATTGACCGGGACAACCGTAATAATAATTTCTGAGATAGCCGTGCCGCCGTTTGGATCCTGTACGTTTACAAAGAAATTATCTTGCCCGTTAAAGTCTGGGCTTGGCGTATACGTAAACGTTCCGTCTGGATTGACAACTACCGTGCCATTAGCTGGCGGAGAAGCTAATGAATAGGTAAGCGCATCTCCGTCTGCATCCGTTCCAATAACTACGCTATTCAAGACGGTATCTTCTAGAATTGTATACGCATAGTTGGGAACGGTTGGCGGGTCGTTCACTGGAATAACGGTAACCATTACATTCGTAATAATGAACGCACCGGACGGGTCACTAATTCGAACCGTAAATGAATCCATGCCGTTATAGTTAAGATTTGGCGTATACGTATAAGTTCCATCTGGGTTGACAACTGCTGTGCCGTTTGTTGGTGCATTTTCAAGAGTGTAGGTTAATACATCTCCATCTGGATCTGTTGCAATAATTTGGCCAATTAGCGTGGTGTCTTCGAGCGTTGTAACAAAGATTTCATTTGGTCCAACCGGCGGATCATTCACCGGGACGACTGTAACTGTAATGATTGATGTTGCCGTTCCTCCTTGGCCATCATCAACGAGAACCGTAAACTGATCTGTTCCATTAAAGTTTGGGTTTGGTGTATACGTATAGGTGCCATTCGTATTTACCAAAGCTACTCCGTTTGTTGGCGCAACAAGAAGTGAGTACGTGAGTGGGTTACCGTCTACATCCGTTGCAATAACTACTGAAGCAATAGGCGTATCTTCAAGCGTTGTAATCTGATAGTTTGGTACGACTGGCGGATCATTCACCGGCGTAACCGTAATCACTTGGGAAGACGTTGCGTTTCCACCAGCATTATCAGTTACAAAGACAGTAAAGGAATCCATTCCATTAAAGTTTTGGTTCGGCGTGTAAGTGTACACGCCTGTCGCGCTGTCTAAGATAACCGTTCCAAAAGCAGGTGGATCTTGTAGTGTGTAAACTAGTGGATTTGCAAGTACATTTGTGGCTACCACTTGACCTTGCACAGGAATATCTTCTGGTGTTGTCAACTGCGCGTCTTGAGCCGTTGTATTTCCGTTCGTTGCTAACACAGTAACCGTTATTGTTGAAAGGGCTGTCGCTCCTTCTGAATCCGTGACAAGCACCGTGAATACATCCCCACCGATATATCCCGGGTTTGGCGTATACGTAAACGTTCCATCGGGGTTTAGTACGACTGTGCCATTTGTTGGTGGTTGGCTAACCGTATACGTTAACGCATTTCCTTCTGGGTCTGAAGCTGGTACACTGCTTAAAATTGGAATGTTAACGGTTGTTGTAATTGTTCGGTCCTGAACAACCGGGGGGTCATTTACTGGTACAATTGTAATAAAAATGTTCGAAACCGCAGTTCCGCCTTGACCGTCTGATACAAGAACACTAAAGGTATCTGTTCCATTGTAATTAAGGTTTGGCGTATACGTAAACGTCCCGTCTGCGTTGACAATCGCTGTTCCATTTATAGGTGCGTTTAACAAGCTAAAGGTTAACGGGTCCCCCTCTGGGTCAGTGGCAGGTACTTGATTTGAAAGAACGGTATCTTCATTGATTGTAAACGTTAAATCAGCTGTCACCGGTGGATCGTTTACCGGTTGAACATTAATTGTGACCGTAGAGACGGCCGTGCCTCCTTGACCATCGCTCACCAGTACTGTAAACACATCTGTTCCATTAAAATTTAAGTTTGGCGTATACGTAAACGTCCCGTCTGCGTTGACAACCGCTATTCCGTTTGCCGCTTGCGTTTGCAGCGTATAGGTTAAAGGATTACCATCTACGTCAAAGCCTACGATAGCACCCGTTACTGATGAATCTTCCTGTGTTGAGAACGTATAGTTTGGAACCGTTGGTGGATCGTTCACTGGCACGATTGTAATATTAACAGTCGAAACCGCAGTGCCTCCCTGACCGTCACTTACTAAGACGGTAAAACGATCCGTGCCGTTATAGTTCGGGTTTGGCGTATACGTAAACGTCCCGTCCGCGTTGACAACAGCTGTTCCATTTAATGCTGGATTTTGCAACGCATAGGTTAACGGGTCTCCATCCACATCAAAAGCTACGACTTGGCTGGATATTCCTGTGTCTTCTGCAATGGTAAAAAACAAATCCGATGTAACAGGAGGGTCATTGACTGGCAGCACGTTAATGGTTACTGTCGAAACAGCGGTGCCCCCTTGACCATCACTCACCAAAATTGTAAAGACATCCGTGCCGTTAAAATTCGGGTTTGGCGTATACGTAAACGTTCCATCCGCGTTGACAACCGCTACCCCGTTTGTTGCTTGCGTCTGCAACGTATAGGTAAGTGGATCTCCATCTACATCAATTGCCACAACGTTAGCAATTACCGGTCCGTCTTCTTGCGTCGTAAACGTGTAGTTCGGGATGACTGGGCCATCGTTTACCGGAGTAATGGTAATAAAAACGGTCGAAACCGCGGTGCCTCCTTGACCATCGCTCACCAAAACTGTAAATTGGTCGCTACCATTGTAATTTAAGTTCGGCGTATACGTAAACGTTCCATCTGCGTTGACAAGTACCGTGCCGTTTACCGGCGCATTTTGTAAACTAAACGTCAGTGGATCACCGTCTACATCTGTTGCCGTTACTTGCCCTGCTAGTGAATTATCCTCAGGAATAGTGAAAAATAAGTCTCCTGTTAGCGGTGGATCATTGACTGGCAACACATTAATTGTGACGGTCGAAACCGCCGTGCCTCCCTGCCCGTCGCTTACTAGAACCGTAAACACGTCGGTTCCATTAAAATTTAAGTTTGGCGTATACGTAAACGTTCCATTTGCATTCACAATTGCCGTTCCGTTAGTTCCTTGGGTTTGAAGTGTATATGTTAACGGATTTCCGTCTACATCATTTCCTACAATCGTTCCTACAACCGACGCATCTTCCTGCGTTGAAAACGTATAGTTTGGAACCGTTGGTGGATCGTTTACAGGTAGAACTGTAATTGTCACTGTAGAGACCGCCGTGCCTCCCTGCCCGTCGCTTACTAGAACCGTAAACACGTCGGTTCCATTAAAATTCAAATTTGGCGTATACGTAAACGTTCCATCTGCGTTGACAAGTACCGTCCCATTTGTTGGTGCATTTTGCAGGGCAAACGTTAAAGGGTCTCCATCAGGATCAGTAGCCGTCACACGATTTGATAACGTAGTATCTTCATTGATTGTAAATGCTAAATTCCCTGTAACTGGTGGATCATTCACGGGTAAAACGTTAATGGTAACAGTGGAAACGGCTGTGCCTCCTTGACCATCACTTACTAATACCGTAAACGCATCTGTCCCGTTAAAATTAAGGTTTGGCGTATACGTAAATGTTCCATCTGGATTAACAACCGCCACGCCGTTTGCAGGCGCACTTTGGAGCTGATACGTCAGCGGATCTTGATCCGAGTCAACTGCGACAACTGCTCCTATTACTGCTGAATCTTCTTGTGTGGTAAACGTATAGTTTGGAACAACCGGTGGATCATTTACAGGAATAACTGTAACTGTAACTACTGAAACAGCGGTGCCTCCCTGCCCGTCGCTTACTAAGACTGCAAATTGATCCGTTCCGTTAAAGTTTGCATTGGGTGTATACGTATAAGTACCATCACCGTTAAGTGTAACTACACCATTTGCTGGTGCTGTTTGCAAACTGAATGTCAGCGGGTCCCCGTCTACATCCGTCGCAAAAATTTGGCCGTTAAGCGGCGTGTCCTCTAGCGTTTGAACAAAATAGTTTTGCGTAACAGGCGTATCGTTAACAGGTGTAATAATAAGCGTAACTGTTGAAACAGCTGTGCCTCCTTGACCGTCGCTCACAATGACAGTAAAGCTATCCGTTCCGTTAAAATTTGTGTTTGGCGTATAGACAAACTGACCGTTAGGGTTAACCGTTACCGTTCCGTTTACAGGGGCTGTGCCCAACTGATAGGTTAGCGGATTGCCATCAACGTCTGATCCAACCACTTGACCAATAGCTGGCGTATCTTCTGGACTTGTTACCGTATAATCAGGTACCGTTGGCGGAGTGTTAACAGCCGTCACGTTGTTTATTGCTGAAGCAGATGACCCTGTCAACGTATTGCCTGGTGTACTTTCAAACTGATATTCAATAAATACTTGGTTTGAAAGTTGAGAAACATTCGTTAACGGTCCTGCTACTCGAACTTGATAGATTAACGTAATCGTTTGGTTAATACCTACTGTACCAAGAGCGATTCCACTTTGAATACTTGTATTAGGCTGTTGTACTCCATTTACAAACAAGCTATTCGGTACAAAGTTTGTTGCATTAGATAGTGCATCCGTTGCAATCACCAAGTTAGCGGCTGCCGTTCCCGTATTCTGAATGGTAACAGTATACGTAACAAGATCTCCAGTTCTGGCTGACGACACGTTAGCTGTTTTATTAATGGTAAACACAGGAGCATTGATATTGACTTGAAGCCCTAGCGTATTGACAACATACGTATCTCCATTTGTGCTCCCTCGCAACGCTGCAGTTGATTGATTATTTTGCAGCCATGGTGATACGTCAATGTTTGTAATATCCCATCCTTGACGAGCTCCTGAAATGTTGGTGCCAAGAGGATGATTCACATTTCCAAACGTTCCGGCTGTATCAAGCGTACCGGCATCATTGTTAATTTGGGATGCAAAGAAGTTCGTAATCGGATTGTTTGGGCCTGACACTGCCTGAAGCGTTGTCGGAGTTGGGCCGAATAAAAATTGATCACCTGTTAAAACTGAATCTCCTTCAATAGAACTGACTAGCAGTCTACCATTCACTGTTCCAGTTACGGGTGTGCCAAAACCAGAGACCGTTGCAGTTGACGTTCCAGCACTACTCGTTAATTCAGCGCCAACGAAAAGAGACAAGTTACGAGACCTTTGTAGCGGATCTTCATATACAACGGCTAACGTCCAACCCGCTGAGTTTAGCGTGTTATCTAAATTCCCCTGCGTACCAGGAACGCCAAGTGCCGTATAAGTACCAGCTCCCGTAATTAAATTTGTTACGTTTGCACTTCTTACATAAAAGAAGTTTGGGGAAGTAGTTAATGTTGAACGTGTTGCTGTATCAGGAGCAATGGTAAAACTGCCTGATGGTGTACGAAACGTAATAGAGTTATTTATGAATGCACTCACATTCTCATCTGTTGAAGTATACAATCCTCCCCAAATCAACTCTGCGTATAAAACTCTCGTTGTTGTAGCAGGCAGTCGTAATACCGCACTTGAAGCATTTTGTCGCCAATCAGCAGTCGTACCAAGTGGATACGAACCGTCAACGGAACTTGCGTTTGCGCTAAAAAAAGTTCCAATGGCGTGAGCAGTCCCAGGTGCATTAGCATTAGTTTGTTTACTAAGACCAAATGTATTTCCTGTAAAAGTAATTGCCCCGTTTGCATTAGTTAAGAAACGGTTAATATATGGCACAGTCTTTTCACCTCATTTTTTCGATATACTTTACAGTTTATTATGTCTCTTCAATAAATGTTCCTAAGTGTATACAACACACTTATACATAACTCTATGTAGGACGAGATTGTTGATATGTATATAAAAAGGGATAATATTCCTAATAAAAAGATACGGTAAAACATTTTTATGTTTCACCGTATTCTTTTATTGATATTTAATTTTTATAATATAATTGAGCATTTGAATGTTAATCCACGCTGGACAATAAATGTAATCGTAGCTATTGCTGACTGCCCTTCGCTGTTTGTCACGCGCACAACCGCTGAATCTCCCCCTACATAATTTAGATTTGGCGTGTAGGTAATGATTCCTGTACTAGCATCAATAAATAAAACGCCACTTCTCGGTTTATCAATTATTTCATAACTTAATTGAAAGTTTTGCGGATCTCTTGCTACAACCTGTGCTGTAATTGTTTCATTAATATTTAAGCGAAACGTTTGATCATTAATAATTGGAGGAGAGATTGGTAGTTCCACAACTTCAATTGTAGCTACGGCAGATGCTGCTGCTCCTGTATCATCGACTATAAACACCGAAAACTGATCTCTTCCTACAAAGCCTAAACGTGGCGTATATTGAAATCCGCCTTTTGCGTTCAAAACAACCGTGCCATTTGTAGGTGCTGTTCGAATCGTGTATGTCAACGGGCGACCTTGACTGTCCGTTGCCGTAAATATGCCGTTTACCTGGGTATTACTAAGCGTTTGTAACATAACATTATTTGGTGTGATGACATTATCAGAAGGTGTTACATTCACCGTAATTGTGACAAACGCTTGCTGTCCGGCGCTATTTCGAATCAAAATAGTAAACTGATCTCTTCCTACAAACCCTCTATTTGGAGTATATGCGTACGTGCCGTCGCTGTTTAGCACCACTTCCCCAGAAACAGGAGGAATAGCAATGGTGTATGTTAAAGGGCGACCTTGAGAATCACGTGCAGCAATAATCCCTTGTATAACCTGACCAGCAACAACCGTTACTTCTTGATCTTGAGCCTGAATTTCATTTATAGGATTCGTTATACTAATTGTGACAACCGTCGTTAAGAAATCACCTAAATCATTTGCAATGTTGACTACAAAACTATCTAGTCCAATAAACCCTGTGTTTGGAGTATAAATAAACGTGCCATCTGAGTTAAGAATAACGGTTCCGTTTGCAGGTGCAACTAGTGCTGTAAATGTTAAAGGTCGATTTAACGTGTCCGTAGCTATAACCTGACCGCTAATTGATTCACCTTGAAGACCGGTAACCGTCAGTGGTTCTACTATAATACTGTCTTGAATTTGCTCTACTACCACTCTAACAATTGCAATAGCTGAACTTCCTTGATCATTTTGGACAAGTACAGTAAAAGAATCAATTCCAAAAAATTGAGCATTTGGCCTGTAAATAAACGTGCCATTTGGGTTTACAGTGACAATTCCATTAACTGGTTCCGTATTTTGAGAAAAACGTAGCGGGCGATTTTCAGAGTCGGATGCAACAATCGCACCTTCAGCAATTTCATTTTGCAGTGTTTGAACAGCCATATCTTGAACCATGATGGTATTAAGGGGTCTGTCAACAATGACCGTAACCGTTGAAACAACTTCATCTCCCTGGTCGTTTACAATTAATACTTCAAAAGCATCCTGGCCACTGAACTCACTATTTGGTGTATATAAGAATGTACCATCTGAATTTACAACCGCTGTTCCATAGGTTGGAGACGAATTTAACAAGTAAGTTAACGGACGAGCTAAACGATCTGTTGCAATAATTTGCCCATCTACCGGTTGATTAATAAGTGTTCTTACGACTCGGTTTTGTGCTACTATTTGATTTAATAAAGCAGAAACTAGAATGGTAACTGTAGTTGTCGCCGTAAGCCCAATTTCATTTTGAACAAGAACACTAAATGAATCTGTGCCAGTAAAGTTTGCATTAGGGGTATAGATAAAAGTGCCGTCTTGATTTAGTATAACCTCACCATTTGATGCTCCACTGCCAAGGAGAGTATACGTAAGAAGCCTCCCTAACGGATCGCTTGCTATTATTGCTCCTGATACTATATCTCCTTCAATTAGCTGTACGGTTTGATCAGTGACAATTGGCTGCTGAGCTACCGGTCGCTGAATATATACCACAACAGTTGATATGCTACTGTTTCCTTCTGTATCTACAATAAGAACTGAAAAAACATCTGTTCCAAAGAAGTTTAGCTGCGGTACATATTCATATGTGCCATCTACATTAATCGTCACAGCTCCATTTTGTGGGTTTGTTTGAATCATATACATAAGTGGTAAGCCAGCTGTACTAACCGCCACCAACTGACCATTTATTGGAAAATTATAATCTCCTACTATTTCATAGTCCATGGTATCAATCTCGCTGGTTCCCACGATGACAATTATGACGCCTGTTCCTACTGCCTGAACACCGTTAACGTCCGTTACAATAATATCAAAAAAGTCTTCCCCAACAAATCCTGGTTCTGGCGTATAGGTGAACGTCCCGTCTTGATTAAGACTTACTGTTCCGTTAAGAGGGGCTAAGCCCAGCTGATAGTAAGCGATTAATCTATCTGGATCATCTACGATTATAGCTCCATCTACCGGTTCATTAATACTAGTTGTAACAGTCGTACCCAATACAGTAAAAGGTTGATTACTTCTTTGATTAATTGTTACAAAGACCGAACCAAAGCCTTGACCACCTTTTGCATCTTCAGCAATTATTGAAAAATTATCTTGACCAACATATCCTACGTTGGGAATGTAGGTGAAAATCCCATCACTATTAATGATTACCGTTCCGTTTAGCGGCTGAAGATTGGTTCGGAAAACAATTGAATCTCCATCTGGATCTGAAGCAAGTACTTGCCCGGTTGCTGAAGTTCCTTGTTCCGTTACAATAAATAAATCTGGAACAATAGGTGGAATGTTTGTGCTAAGAACATTAACTGTTGCAACTGAAATGGCCGCAGCTCCTGATGAATCTCGAAGTTCAACCGCAAATGAATCGACGCCTGTAAATCCTGGATTTGGTGTATACGTAAACGTGCTATCCACGTTAACAATCACTGTTCCATTAAACGCTGGGCCTACCAGTGAAAACGTAATTGGCTCTGCGTCTGGATCAACTCCTGGTATTTGCCCGCTTACTGATGTGTTTTCATTTGTATCAATCGTAAAGTCATTCGTTACTGGAGTACGATTTGCTCGTGCTATTGTGACGTTTATAATCGAAGTAGCCGTTAATCCGGTCGTATCCTCTACAATAACTCTGAAGCGATCTTCTCCAACGTAATCTAAGTTTGGTGTATAAATAAACGTACCGTCTCCGTTCACTGTAACAGTACCATTTTCAGGTAGTACTCCTATTCGATACGTAAGCAAATCACCATTGGGATCGGTACCTACCACTTGCCCAAGTACAGGTTGATTTTGAACAGTTGTAATAGAGTAGTTCGGCACGGCTGGTGGCTGCTCAACAGGTACCACAGTTATCATTATTTTCGTAATAACAAAGCTACCACCTGCATCTGTAATTCTTACAGCAAAAGTATCCATGCCAGAAAAATTTTCATTTGGCGTATACGTAAAGAAACCGTTATTATCAATTATTACTGCACCATTTACTGGTTGATTTTCAATGGTATAAACAAGTGGTAATCCTTCTGGATCGACAGCATTAATTTGAGATGAAACAGGTGTTTCTTCTAGGGTTGAAATAAACAGCTCATTTGGTGCAACAGGTGCATCGTCTACCGGTATTACAATAATTCTTATTATAGAAGTAGCTGTTCCACCTTGGTTATCACTTACAAGTACCGTAAATTCATCCACTCCGTTAAAGTTTACGTTTGCCGTGTACGTAAACGTGCCATCCTCGTTCACTTCTGCAACTCCATTTGCTGCTTGCGTTTGTAACGTATACGTCAATGGATCTCCGTCTACATCTGTTGCAAAAACGCGGCTTGTTAAAATCGTATCTTCTATCGTCGTAAATTCATAATTTGGCACCACTGGCGCATCGTTTTCTGGCGCTACCACCACTTGAATGTTCACGATGACAAAACCACCGCTTCCATCCGCTACCCGTAAGCTAAACGCGTCCGTTCCCGTAAAGTTAAGATTTGGGATGTACGTAAACGTACCGTCGGCATTCACCACAGCCGTTCCATTTATCGGTGCGTTTTCAATCGTAAAGGTTAGTGCGTCTCCATCGGGGTCTGTTGCATTAATAACACTTCCTACAGGCGTATCTTCAGAAGTCGTGATGGTAATCAGCGATGGCGCAATTGGCGCATCGTTCACAGGCGTCACGATTATCGTAATCGTGGATAACGCTGTGCCTCCTTGATCATCGCTCACTAGTACTGTAAATACATCTATTCCGTTAAAGTTTGCGTTTGGCGTATAGGTGAACGTGCCGTCTCCATTCACAACAGCGACTCCGTTTCCTGCTTGCGTTTGGAGCGCGTATGTCAGAACATCTCCGTCCACATCTGTTCCGATGACACGACTCGTTAAAACCGTATCTTCTGCTGTCGTGAATTCGTAGTTTGGCACCACTGGCGCATCGTTTTCTGGCACTACTCCTACTTGGATGCTGACGATGACAAAGCCGCCGCTCGCATCCGCTACTCGTACGCTAAACGCGTCCGTTCCCGTAAAATTCAGATTTGGCGTGTACGTAAACGTACCGTCGGCATTCACAACAGCCGTTCCATTTATCGGTGCGTTTTCAATGATAAAGGTTAGTGCGTCTTCATCTGGGTCTGTTGCATTAATAACACTTCCTACAGGCGTATCTTCTGCTGTGGTGATGATAATCAGCGATGGTGCAATCGGCGCATCGTTCACAGGCGTCACGGTTATCGTAATCGTGGATAACGCTGTGCCTCCTTGATTATCACTCACTAGTACTGTAAATACATCTATTCCATTAAAGTTCGCGTTTGGTGTATAGGTGAACGTGCCGTCTCCGTTTACAACAGCGACTCCATTTCCTGCTTGCGTTTGGAGCGCGTACGTCAGAACGTCTCCGTCTGCATCCGTTCCGATGACACGACTCGTTAAAACCGTATCTTCTGCTGTGGTGAATTCGTAATTTGGCACCACTGGCGCATCGTTTTCTGGCGCTACCACCACTTGAATGTTCACGATGACAAAACCGCCGCTCTCATCCGCTACTCGTACGCTAAACGAGTCCGTTCCCGTAAAGTTCAGATTTGGCGTGTACGTAAACGTATCGTCGGCATTCACAACAGCCGTTCCGTTGGTCGGTGCATTTTCAATGACAAAGGTTATTCCTTCTCCATCAGGGTCTGTTGCGTTAATAACACTTCCTACGGGCGTATCTTCAGCCGTTGTGATGATAATCAGCGATGGCGCAATCGGCGCATCGTTCACAGGTGTCACAGTTATGTTAACAGTGGATACTGCCGTAGCGCCTTGGGCATCGCTAACTAGAACGATGAACTGATCAACTCCATTAAAGTTCGCATTTGGGGTATATGAAAACGTGCCGTCCACGTTCACCACCGCAATGCCGCTTGTTGCTTGCGTTTGCAAACTATATGTTAATACGTCTCCATCTATATCGCTTCCAATAATCACATTGTTTAAAACCGTATCTTCGTTGATAGTAAAGCTATAGTTGGGTACAACCGGCGGGTCGTTCACCGGTATTACTGTGACCATAATTGTTGTAATAATAAACGCATCAGACGGATCACTAATTCGAACAGCAAAGGAGTCCATACCGTTATAATTCAGGTTCGGCGTATACGTAAACGTACCGTCTGTATTCACAACAGCCGTTCCGTTGGTCGGCGCACTTTCAATCGTAAAGGCCAGAACGTCTCCATCAGGGTCTGTTGCGTTAATAGTGCTTCCTACAAGCGTATCTTCCGCTGTCATAATTGTAATCAGCGATGGCGCAATTGGCGCATCGTTGACGGGTATCACAGTCACAGTGATGGTAGATACCACTGTTTCTCCTTGATTATCGCTCACTAACACCGTAAAGAAATCTGTACCGTTAAAGTTAGAATTCGGTGTATACGCAAACGTGCCGTCGGCATTCACAACAGCAACTCCATTTGCTGCTTGTGTTTGAAGTACGTACGTCAGCACGTCTCCGTCCACATCCGTTCCAATGACGCGGCTTGTTAAAATCGCTTCTTCATTTAACGTGAACTGATAGTTTGGTACTGTTGGAGCGTCATTTACTGGACTGACAGTAACCTGCACATTAACAATGACGAATGCTCCGCTTGGGTCTGCCACCCGTATAGTGAACGTATCCATTCCTGTAAAGTTAAGATTCGGTGTATACGTAAACGTACTATCAGCATTAATAACTGCAGTTCCGCTTGTTGGTGTACTTTCAATCGTAAAGGTCAACGCATCTCCATCTGGATCCGTAGCGTTAACAATATTTCCCACAGGCGTATCTTCCGCTGTCGTAATTGTAATTAGGAATGGAGCAACCGGCGCATCGTTGACGGGTGTCACTGTTACAGTGATGGTAGATACCACTGTTTCTCCTTGATTATCGCTCACTAACACCGTAAAGAAATCTGTACCGTTAAAGTTCGCGTTTGGGGTATACGTAAACGTACCATCGGCATTTACAACAGCGACTCCGTTTGCTGCTTGTATTTGGAGTACGTATGTCAGCACACCTCCGTCTACATCCGTTCCAATGACACGGCTTGTTAAAACCGTATCTTCATTCAACGTGAACTGATAGTTTGGTACAACTGGTGCATCATTTACTGGACTGACAGTGACCTGCACATTAACAATAGCGAATGCTCCGCTTGGGTCTGCCACTCGGATCGTAAACGTATCCGTTCCTGTAAAATTAAGGTTTGGGGTATACGTAAACGTGCCGTCAGCATTGGCTAATGCCGTGCCGTTTACCGGTGCACTTTCAACCGTAAAGGTCAGCGCATCTCCATCTGGATCCGTAGCGTTAATAACGCTTCCTACAAGCGTATCTTCAGCGGTCGTAATTGTAATCAGCGATGGCGCAATCGGCGCATCGTTGACGGGTGTCACTGTTACAGTGACAGTAGATATCGCTGTTCCTCCTTGATTATCACTGACTAACACCGTAAAGGCATCGATTCCGTTGAAGTTTACGTTTGGCGTATAGGTGAACGTACCGTCGGCATTCACAACAGCGACTCCGCTTCCTGCTTGTGTTTGGAGCGCATATGTCAGCACGTCTCCATCCACATCTGTTCCAATGACGCGGCTTGTTAAAATCGTATCTTCATTCAACATAAACTGATAGTTTGGCGCTATTGGAGCGTCGTTTACTGGACTGACAGTAACCTGCACATTAACAATGACAAATGCTCCGCTTGGATCTGCCACCCGTACCGTAAACGCGTCTGCTCCTGTAAAGTTAAGATTGGGGGTATACGTAAACGTGCCGTCTGCATTAATAACTGCAGTTCCGCTTATTGGTGCACTTTCGATTGTAAAGGTCAGCGCATCTCCATCTGGATCCGTGGCGTTAATGATACTTCCTACAGACATATCTTCAACCGTTGTAATTGTAATCAGCGATGGTGCAATCGGCGCATCGTTGACGGATGTTACTGTAACAGTAACGGTAGATATTGCTGTTCCTCCTTGATTATCACTGACTAACACCGTAAACACATCGATTCCGTTGAAGTTTACGTTTGGTGTATACGTAAATGTTCCATCCAAGTTTACTGCTGCCACTCCGTTTGTTGCTTGTGTTTGTAGAGCATACGTCAACGGATCTCCATCTATATCACTTCCAATAACTACGCTGTTCAATACCGTATCTTCATTAATTTCAAAACCATAATTAGGTACAATAGGTGAATCATTAACAGGAGTTACCGTCACCATAATAGTTGTAATGATAAATACACCAGATGGATCACTAATTCGAACAGTAAAAGAGTCCATGCCGTTATAATTTGCATTCGGCGTATACGTGAATGTTCCATCTGCGTTTACAACGGCAACTCCATTTACAGCCTGCGTTTGTAACGTATATGCCAATATGTCTCCGTCTGGGTCTGTAGCAATTACCTGCCCAGCCAAAATCGCATCTTCTGCAACAATAAAAGTTAATTCGTTTGGTCCTACAGGAGGATCATTCACTGGAGTTATCGTAACGGTTATAATGGATGTGGCTGTTCCTCCTTGACCATCATCAACAAGCACTGTAAAGCTGTCTAAACCATTGAAATTGAGACTTGGTATATACGTGTATACCCCTGTTGATTCAACAATGGCAGTTCCATTTGCTGGCTCAATAAGAAGTGAATAAACCAAGAGATTTCCATCCACGTCGGTTGCTATTACTTCTGAAGATACAGGTGTATCTTCAAGGGTTGTAAGCTGATAGTTTGGTACAACTGGTGCATCGTTCACTGAAGTTACCGTAATAATCTGAGAAGATGCTGCATTTCCTCCAAGATTATCTGTTACAAATACTGTGAATGAATCGTTCCCATTATAATTTTGGTCCGGCGTATACGTGTATGCACCTGTAGCAGAATTTAATATAACTGTTCCAAAAGTTGGAGGGTTTTGTACGGTATAAAAAAGAGGATTGCCTAACGTATTTGTTGCGTTAATTTGCCCTTGAACAGGAATATCTTCTGGAGTGGTTAATTGGCTGGCAAATGCAACAGTCGTACCGTTGGTTGCTAGTACGTCAACTGTAATAGTTGAGAGACCACTGGCACCTTGAGAATCCGTAACAAGCACTGTAAACACATCATCCCCAATAAAATCCAAATTAGGCGTATACGTAAATACTCCATCAACATTCAGCACCACTATACCGTTAGCTGGAATTTGATCTACCGTGTAAGCGAGCGAATCACCTTCAATATCTGAGGCAGGAACACTACTTATAACAGCAATATTTATAGTTGTTGTAACTGTTCGATTATTAACAATGGGGGGATCATTTACTGGTACAATTGTAACGAAAACACTTGAAACGGCTGTTCCTCCTTGGTTGTCTGAGACTAATACTGTAAACACATCGTTTCCGTTGTAATTCGCAGCTGGGATATACGTAAATGTACCGTTTAAGTTTACAAGTGCATTCCCATTTCTAGGTGCGTTTAATAAAGTAAACGTTAAGGCATCTCCGTCCGGGTCTGTACCTGGAATTTGGTTAAAAAGGAAAGTATCTTCTGCAATTGTAAAGACAAGGTTAGCTGTAACAGGCGGGTCATTAATCGCTTCTACATTTACTATAACTGTGGAAACCGCTGTGCCTCCTTGACCATCGCTCACCAATACCGTAAACGTATCCGTGCCGTTAAAATTGGGGTTCGGCGTATACGTAAACGTTCCGTCTGGATTTACTACTACTACTCCATTTCCTGCTTGCGTTTGAAGACTATATGTTAAAAAGTCTCCATCTACATCGTTTCCTACAATAACCCCAATCAATACGTCATCTTCTTCTGTTATAAAGGTGTAATTAGGTACCGTTGGCGCATCATTCACCGGTGCTATTGTAATAGTAATCGTTGATACCGCTGTGCCTCCTTGACCATCGCTTACCAATACCGTAAACGCATCCGTCCCGTTAAAATTGAGGTTTGGTGTATACGTAAACGTACCGTCTGCATTGACTACGGAAGCTCCGTTTATCGGACCATTTTGTAAACTAAACGTTAAGGCGTCTCCGTCTGCATCCGTCGCCGTTACTTGATTAGTCAACGCCGTATCTTCTGCGATTAAAAAGAAAAGATTTCCCGTCACCGGCGGATCATTGACCGGTAACACCGTGATTGTGACGGTTGATACTGCCGTACCTCCTTGACCATCGCTTACCAACACCGTAAACACATCCGTACCGTTAAAGTTTTCATTTGGCGTATACGCAAACGTCCCGTCCGCGTTAACCACTGTCACTCCATTTGCCCCTTGAGCTTGAAGACTATACGTAAGCACATCTCCATCAAGGTCGATAGCAACAACACTTCCAATTGCCACGTTATCTTCCTGAATCGTAAACGTATAGTCAGGGACCGTCGGTGCGTCATTCACAGGTGCTATTGCAATGTTAACCGTTGATACCGCCGTGCCTCCTTGACCGTCGCTTACTAACACCGTAAACGCGTCGGTTCCGTTAAAATTCAGGTTTGGTGTATACGTAAACGTACCGTCCACGTTCACCACCACGATTCCATTGACCGGGGCATTTTGTAAGCTAAACGTTAATGCATCTCCATCGGCATCCGTCGCTGTTACTTGATTTGTCAATACCGCATCTTCTGCGATTAAAAAGAAAAGATTTCCCGTCACTGGCGGGTCGTTCACCGCTAGTACGTTAACTGTGACGGTTGAGACTGCCGTCGCCCCTTGACCGTCGCTTACTAACACCGTAAACGCGTCGGTTCCGTTAAAATTCAGGTTTGGCGTATACGTAAACGTTCCGTCTGCGTTCACCACGGCTACTCCGTTTGCCCCTTGAGTTTGAAGACTATACGTAAGCACATCTCCATCAGGATCAACGGCAACAACGCTTCCAGTCGCTACGCTGTCTTCTTGAATGGTAAAGGTGTAATTAGGGACCGTTGGTGCGTCATTCACCGGCGCTATTGTAATGTTAATGGTTGAAACCGCCGTGCCTCCTTGACCATCGCTTACCAATACGGTAAACGCATCTGTTCCATTAAAATTGAGATTCGGCGTATACGTAAACGTTCCGTCTGCATTAACTACTGCTGCTCCGTTTATCGGACCATTTTGCAAGCTAAACGTTAATGCATCTCCATCGGCATCCGTTGCCGTTACTTGGTTCGTTAATATCGTATCTTCTTCAAGTAAAAAGAAAAGATTTCCCGTCACTGGTAGGTCGTTTACCGCTAGTACGTTAACTGTGACGGTTGAGACTGCCGTTGCTCCTTGACCGTCGCTTACCAACACCGTAAACGCGTCGGTTCCGTTAAAGTTCAGGTTTGGCGTATACGTAAACGTTCCGTCTGCGTTCACCACTGCCACTCCATTTGTGGCCTGTGTTTGGAGCGTATATGTTAAAGAATCTCCATCTACGTCGCTTCCTACAATGACTGCATTTATCTCACCGTCTTCTTGAATGGTAAAGGTATAATCAGGTACGGTTGGCGCATCGTTAACAGCTGTCACCGTAATCGTTACGGTTGAGACTGCCGTGCCTCCTTGACCGTCGCTTACCAATACCGTAAATGCATCTGTTCCGTTGAAATTGGAATTTGGCGTATACGTAAACGTTCCGTCCACGTTCACCACAGCAACTCCGTTCACAGGATTATTTTGTAAACCAAACGTTAAGAAGTCTCCATCTACGTCTGTTGCTGTTATTTGATTTGCTAGTACAGTATCCTCCCCAATTAAAAAGAAGAGATTCCCAGTCACTGGCGAATCGTTGACTGATAGTACATTAACCGTGACAGTTGAAGCTGCTGTACCTCCTTGACCATCGCTTACCAATACCGTAAACATATCCGTACCGTTAAAATTTTGGGTTGGTGTGTACGTAAATGCACCGTCTATGTTTACCACGGCTACTCCATTTGCTGCTTGCGTTTGAAGTGTATATGTTAACGGGTCTCCATCTACATCGTTTCCAACAATAACGCCACTTATTTCATTGTCTTCTGCAATTGTAAACGTGTAGTCAGGGACCGTTGGCGCATCATTAATAGCAGTAACCGTAATCGTTACGGTTGATACCGCTGTGCCTCCTTGACCATCACTTGCCAATACGGTAAACACGTCTGTTCCGTTAAAATTGAGATTCGGCGTATACGTAAACGTTCCGTCCGCGTTCACCACCACGACTCCATTGACCGGGGCATTTTGTAAGCTAAACGTTAATGCATCTCCATCGGCATCCGTCGCCGTTACTTGATTCGTCAATATCGTATCTTCTTCAAGTAAAAAGAACAAATTCCCCGTCACTGGCGGGTCATTGACCGGTAACACCGTAATTGTGACGGTTGAGACTGCCGTCGCTCCTTGACCGTCGCTTACCAACACGGTAAACACATCCGTGCCGTTAAAATTGAGATTCGGCGTATACGTAAACGTTCCGTCCGTATTGACTATTGCTACTCCGTTTGCCCCTTGAGTTTGAAGCGTATACGTAAGCACATCTCCGTCAGGATCAACAGCCACAACCCTTCCAATTGCGGCATTATCTTCCTGAATCGTAAACGTATAGTCAGGGACCGTTGGCGCGTCATTCACAGGTGATATTGTAATGTTGACCGTTGATACTGCCGTGCCCCCTTGACCGTCGCTTACCAATACGGTAAACACGTCTGTTCCATTAAAATTGAGATTCGGCGTATACGTAAACGTTCCGTTTGCATTCACCACCACGACTCCATTGACGGGGGTATTTTGTAAGCTAAACGTTAATGCATCTCCGTCTACATCCGTCGCCGTTACTTGGTTTGTTAACACCGTATCTTCTGCCATTAAAAAGAACAGATTTCCCGTCACCGGCGGGTCGTTGACTGGTAACACCGTGATTGTGACGGTTGATACTGCCGTCCCTCCTTGACCGTCGCTTACCAATACGGTAAACACGTCCGTTCCGTTAAAATTTGGATTAGGCGTATACGTAAATGTTCCATCTGCGTTCACTACTGCCGTACCGTTTGCCCCTTGAGTTTGAAGCGTATACGTAAGCACATCTCCATCAGAATCAACAGCAACAATCCTTCCAGTTGCTGCACTGTCTTCTTGAATAGTAAACGTGTAATCAGGTACGGTTGGTGCGTCATTAACAGGTACTATGGTAATATTGACTGTTGATACCGCTGTCCCTCCTTGACCGTCGCTTACCAATACGGTAAACACGTCTGTTCCGTTAAAATTTAAATTCGGTGTATACGTAAACGTGCCGTTTGCGTTCACCAATACGACTCCATTAACCGGGGCATTTTGCAAGCTAAACGTTAATGAGTCTCCGTCCGCATCTGTTGCCGTCACTTGATTCGTCAATACCGTATCTTCTTCAATTAAAAAGAACAAATTTCCCGTCACTGGTGGATCGTTCACGGCTAGTACGTTAACCGTGACGGTTGATAGTACTGTCGCCCCTTGAACATCGCTCACCAGTACTGAAAACGTGTCCGTCCCGTTAAAATTGGAGTTCGGTGTATACGTAAACGTGCCGTTTGCGTTCACCACTGCCACTCCATTTGAAGCCTGTGCTTGAAGCCTATACGTTAAGGAATCTCCGTCTACATCGTTTCCAACAATGACCCCACTTAACGCGCCATCTTCCGCAATGGTAAACGTATAATCAGGTACGGTTGGCGCATCGTTAACAGCTGCCACCGTAATCGTTACGGTTGAGACTGCTGTCCCTCCTTGACCATCGCTTACCAATACGGTAAACACGTCCGTTCCATTAAAGTTTTCCTTCGGCGTATACGTAAATGTTCCGTCCACGTTTACTACGACTACTCCATTTGTTGGTGGATTTTGCAGACTAAAGGTTAAAGCATCTCCATCAGGGTCTACAGCCGTCACTCGATTAGACAATAGGGTGTCTTCATTAATTGTAAATGAAAGATTCCCTGTTACTGGTGGGTCGTTCACTGCCAGTACGTTAATTGTAATTGTCGAAATAGCCGTGCCTCCCTGACCATCGCTCACTAATACCGTAAACACGTCTGTTCCGTTAAAATTGGGATTCGGTGTGTACGTAAACGTGCCGTTTGCGTTCACCACTGCGATTCCGTTTGAAGCCTGCGCTTGAAGCACGTAAGTTAGAGGGTTTCCATCTACGTCTGTCCCTACAACTGCACCTGTAATAGACGCGTCTTCTTGCGTGGTAAACGCATAGTCTGGAACGGTTGGCGGATCATTAACGGCTATAATTGCTATCGTTACGATTGAAACGGCTGTACCCCCTTGACCATCACTCACTACAACACTAAATTGGTCCGTTCCATTAAAATTGAGATTTGGCGTATATGTGTATGTGCCATCTGCCCTAAGATTTACAAAGCCGTTGGTTGGCGTGTTTTGTAATGTAAATGTTAATACATCACCATCGGGATCAGTAGCAACGATCCGACCATTTAAAGGCGTGTCTTCAAGTGTTTCCAGAGAATAGTTTTGCGTACTAGGTGCATCATTCACAGGCGTAATAATAAGGGTTACGGTTGAGGTTGCTGTGCCTCCCTGACCATCATTCACAATAACTGTAAACGTATCCGTTCCGTTAAAATTTAATCTGGGTGTATAAATAAATTGTCCGTTAGGATTAACTGAGACGCTGCCATTAGCAGGAACTGTACCAAGTTGATAAGTTAGCGGATTACCATCTACATCATTTCCTACTACTTGCCCAATTGCAGGTGTATCTTCAGGATTTGTAACAGTATAGTTTGGAACGGTTGGTGCTGTGTTAACTGCCGTTACGTTGTTTAATAAGGATGCAGCACCTCCAGTGACTGTATTACCCGGAGTGCTTTGAAACTGATAGTTTAAAAATACTTGATTAGACAGCTGGGAGATATTTGTTAAAGGTCCTGCTACCTGTACTCGGTAAGTGACGGTAATGGTTTGGTTAATCCCAATAGTTCCCAGAGAAATGCCGTTTTGAATATTCGCATTCGGCTGTTGGACACCGTTAATAGTTAAACTATTAGCTATAAATCTAGTTGCATTGGATAATGCATCAGTTGCGATTACTAAACTAGCATCCGCCGTTCCCGTATTTTGGGCACGCACCGTGTAGGTAATAATATCACCTGTTCGCGCAGATGATACATTTGCTGTTTTTTCAACACTAACAATCGGGGCATTGATATCAATTTGTACACCAAGAGAATTAATAACGTATGTTTCTCCTTGCGTAGTTCCACGTACCACGGCACTGGTTTGGTTGTTTTGGAGCCTCGATGATACATCAATATTTGTAATATCCCACCCTTGGCGAGCGCCTGAAATATTCGTTCCAACTGGATGATTGAGATTGCCAAACGTTCCCGATGTATCCAAGGTTCCAGCATCATTATTAATTTGTGAGGCAAAGAAGTTATTAATGGGATTATTTGGTCCAGATACGGCTTGAAGGGTAGCTGCTGTAGGGCCAAACTGAAGCTGATCTCCAGTTAAAATTGAATCTCCTTCAATTGTACTAATCAAAAGCCGTCCACTTACATTCCCAGTTACAGGTGTACCAAATCCCGATACAGTAGCCGTTGATGTTCCAGCGCTACTTGTCAATTCAGCTCCCACAAACACTGATAGATTACGAGAACGTTGCAAAGGATCTTCATAAACCACGGCCAACGTCCACCCTGCTGAATTGAGTGAGTTATCAGCATCAGATTGCGTACCAGGAACCCCAACAGCTGTATACGTGCCGGCTCCTGTTACTAAGTTGGTAACATTTGCACTGCGTACGTAAAATAAATTTGGAGAAGTGGTCAAGGTTGAGCTTGTTGCCGAATCAGGTGCAACAGTAAAATTTCCGTTTGGTGTTCGAAACGTAATTGAATTATTAATAAACGCGCTAACATTTTCACCCGTTACGCTATATGTTCCACCCCAGATAAGCTCCGCATATAAAATTCTTGTTGTAGTTGTAGGCAACCTTAAAACTGCACTTGACGAATTTTGCCTCCAATCTGCAGTTGTACCAAGCGAGTACGAACCATCAATTGAGTTTGGATTGGTACTAGAAAATGTTCCTATTGCATGAGCTGTTCCCGGGGCATTTGCATTATTTTGTTTACTGAGACCAAATGTATTGCCCGTAAATGTAATGGCCCCGTTCGCATTTCCTAAAAATCGATTAATATATGGCACAGTATTTCACCTCATCTTTTGCTATACATTTAATAAGATATAAAGAATTTTTCCAAAATGTTCCTGACAGTTTGAAAAATCAAGACATTTACCCAGCACACATTCTGTGAAGAGTTGAGTATACTAACTCATAGATTCTAGTAGAAAGGAATGAATAAAGCATTGTCATCCTCTTTATCCTCTCGCCAAACTCATTGTGTAAATGCATTTCACGTTTATGACTGGATTCAAAAGAAGTACGAGGGTGCGCTAGACGTCTTTAGAAGTAATGGAACAGACGGAATTATTAGCGGCATTAACTTATGCGACCTTCTGTTACAGCGCAATCGCTTCTTTATTGAAGCAATGATTGTTGATGAAAATGGATGTCCAATCTCACCCGAGCGCGGCATAGCTATCACTGAATTAACGAATTCAATGACGCGCTCAAAAAAACGCTTGAATGACGAAGAAAACTGTCCCGTTCTCCATCGAGCAGTAATTCAAAAACAAGGGCAATATCTTTTGACGCTCGTTGATAAAACAACTGGGCAAATTTGCAAATCTAATCCAATCCCCTTTACGATTCGAGAAACCGTATATCTTTATGCACCTCTAGATACAACTATTCAGGTTGACGTAACAAGCGTTGAGTTTAACGTTACACCTTCGTGCATTAACAACGTTCAAGAACTTCGTGTAGAAGTAAGTATCTGTCAAAGCATTACCAGTGGCTATACTAAAACAATTGAAATTGAGGGATCTTACATTACCCCTCGGGAAGATTTACAGCCAAGTCATTGTAAACACAAAAGCTGTTAGCATACCAAAAAGCACTGTTTCCAACTAAGAAACAGTGCTCTTTTATTGTTCTTTGGCAATCGCTTGCTGCATTGTACTTTTATGAGAAGAAATTACGCGTTTAACTTCTTTTCTAATGGTCCTGCCATAGCGCATGGTTCCCATTTTTTCATGAACCCTGTAATATAAAAGCGGATTATCAATATAGTGGATTGGAACCTGCTTAATAATTCTTAACCACATATCATAATCATGAGTGTAAAGTAAAGTTTCATTAAACGTACCTACGCGGTCGAACACTTCTTTTTTTATCATAACGGTACATCCATTGATAAAGTTTCCTTTACTCATCTCTTTAAGCATTCGTAATCGACTCTCATAAAAAACTCCAATTGACCTTGATGTAATCGCACCTTTTTTATTAATTAAGTGATAATCTGTATATGAGAAAGAAGCATTCTCTTTAAGCATAAATGTTAATTGATCTTCAATTTTATTCGCTGGGTAAACATCATCTGAGCTTAACCAGCAAATATATTCTCCAGAAGCGCGACGAAGTCCTACGTTTAAAGCACTAGCCGTTCCTCCATTTTCTTTTTCAATATAAATAATACGATGCAGATAAGGGCTGATTCTATCAGAATGTTCCGTTGCTCCATCGTTCACTACAATAATTTCGACATTTGAATATGTTTGCTTCAATAAGCTATCAAGAGCTTGATCAATGTAGGCGCAGTTATAAAAAGGTACGATAACTGATACTTTGCACACTTTATAAATCACTCCTTTTTACTACCCTATGAAATCGAAACAAATACGTGATTATACAGAGTTTTTATCGATAATGAACATAAACCTTTTCCTCATCATATATGTATGAAATAGCATGAAAGAAATGAAAACGCGTACTTGTATGCACAAATTGAAAAGAGGAGGTCCTCTCATATGCTTCACTCTTCTTACGCATCATTTTCTGGTAATGAACAGCTACAAGCGAGTCCACCAACTTCTGATGCTATTTCAAATACGTTTACAATTGAATTTTGGGTGCGTCCAACTAAGGAACAAACTCTTAGGAAAGAGAGTCGCTCCGGCGTATCCCCTCTTGAAAATCAGCCTTTTGTAATTGCACCTGCTGACGATCAAGCTCTTACAGTCGCTGAAGCGTTCATTGCCATTTCCGTTGGCACCAATGGCATTTCTGTTTATGAAATTGGCAAAGATCATTTTACACCAACGCTTGTATATCCTTGTTCAATTGAGGGCTGGACACACGTAGCGCTCGTTTATCATCACCGTACTCCCTCTTTATACGTGAATGGTGTCCTAGCTAAAACGGGAATTTTAAGTCGCCGAAGAAAAATCATTCCTCACTTTTGTTTTGGTGGACACCCTTCATATGGGTACTTTCAAGGTGATTTACAAGAAGTTAGACTATGGAATATCGTACGAACAGAACCACTTATTCAAGCTTTTTATCAAACTATTATCGATCACATAGAAGGTCACATGATTCAGTATTGGCCGCTTTGTGAAGAAACAACCGTTCAAAGCTGTGTTGAAACAGGTGCTCACGTTATAGAAAACCCTGTAAAGTTACACAAAAAAAAGTTATTGTTTACGTTTTATATTCCAAGTGGAGGGGTTGAAACATTAAACCGGCAGCGCTTTTACGCTTTATCTGAATCAAGTATTCAATGTGATTTTTTATATACACAGCCTGGAACGGGCCTCCAAAACAAAGTCAATGCTTCTGTATTTGTGACCAATGAAGATGTGAAAATAAAAGAAATTATTTCAAAAGAAAACTATGATGCTATTATCGTTAATACAGATTATCTTCTTTTAAAAAGACTGCGACAATTAGGCTATAAAGGTCATTTAATTTATGAAGTGCAAGGATTAGGAACAGATAAAGAGTATACGAATGCTTATTTAAAGGGTCATGCACACTCTTATATTAAAAACTATAGCGATGCCATTCTATACCCTAACACTCCTCATCTTATCGATGCTTTCCAACAGTATTTGTCTTCAAAACAACAATTTTGCTTTCATAACTGTTTTGATACAAGGCAATTCCATTATCAACCGCTGCCAAAACAACCTACCCCAATTATTGGATGGGTAGGAAGGCTTGAGGACAATAAAAACTGGCGTGACTTCCTTCGCATTGGATCTCATATTATAAAACATTCAGCTGATGTAAAGCTTTGGATGTTCGAAGACAATACGCTTTCAACCTCCGCTGAGCGTGAAGCATTTGAGTGTTTAGTTGATCAGCTTAACCTCAGAAGTCATTTAACTATTTACGCCAATCAACCTCATGCCAAAATGGCAGAGTATTTTTCAATCATTGGGGATTCGGGAGGGTTTTTATGCTCCACTTCTAAAGTAGAGGGATTTGGCTATGCAGTATTAGAAGCAATGGTTTGTAAATGTCCCGTTTTATCTACGGATTCAGACGGTGTAAAAAGTTTTATTATCCATAACCAAACTGGAAAATTCTTTACATTGGGTAACATTGAAGAAGCCGTAAAAGAAGGAATAGAACTCCTTACCAATAAATCGCTGCGTGAAACGATTCGACACCAGGGTGTCACCCATATCATTCAGCACTTTTCACCCCAGGAATATGCAGCCAACTTTAAGCAAATGCTCTCTCAAATATAAAAAAACCCCCTTCCACTTTCTAAACTTCAATAAGTGGAAGGAGTTCACGTTATGAAACAGGGCCGATTGTAGTACCGGTAAACGTTAAAGGACCGGTAACGCGTGCTTGTGTTAAAAGTGGATTTAACAATTCAGCAGTAATCGTATACGCATGATAGCCAACAGGAGCATTTGAATCTACAATTTGAAATGCAGCAAGTCGAATTTCATTTACTGCCAGCGTACTTATTTGAGCAGACCCGATAATACCACCATCACGTAATACGCTAACTAAGATGTTGGGTAATCCTAAGAAAGAGCGAATCCCAATTGTACAATCTAATAACACGGTGGATCCTGGACGAGGAACTGCCAGTCCAAATTCAGCTAAAACAATAGTGCCGATAGTTGGAATAGCTCGGTCTAAACTATTATTAAAGTTACTCGGTACACTTGCATTAAAATCATCAATAGGTCTCAATTTGTTTCCTCCTTATATAAAAATATACTGACAATTTATTATATGAAATATAGTAAATTATGTTTGGACAAAAACCAATTTTTACCAAAATTCTTGTAATTTCACTTTTTCTACTTGTCTTTCATACTATGTAACTAGCTCTTAATTTAAAGCACGTCAGGAAGAAGGGATTTGCAATGGAAAAAGTATCAATTATTATTCCTTTTTATAATTGTTCCTATGTTCAACAAGCAATTGAAAGTGCTCTGCAGCAAACCTATTCAAATATTGAAGTAATTGTTGTTAATGACGGATCAACAATTCACACCGAAAAAGTGACCCCTTACTTAGATCGAATTCGCTATATTGAAAAGAAAAATGGGGGAACTGCCAGCGCTTTAAATGTTGGTATTCAGCATGCAACTGGTGATTACTTTGCATGGCTGAGTTCTGATGATTTATTTGTTCATGATAAAGTAGAAAAGCAGCTCCGCTTTATGAAGGCTCATAACGCCTATATAAGCCATTCCAACTACGCACTTATTAACAACAATAGCGAAGTTACTGTACCTTTAGCAGGCGTTTATTTTGACCGGAAGTTAGATTTTATTGAGCACCTTCAAATCGGCTGTAGCGTTAACGGTTGCACCATCATGATGAAAATGGACGTTTTTTCTACCCTCGGATTATTTAATGAAACGCTGCGATTTACACAAGACTACGATTACTGGCTGCGCTGCGTTCCTGCCTATGAGTTTTATTACCTTAATGAACCGCTTGTTCATTATCGTGTTCATGAAGAAATGGGCACTAAGAAGCATACAAAAGAAATTGAGCGTGAAATTAAGGCAGTCCAAGAATCACACCGTTCTGTGCTCAACAACATGGTACAGCTTGAAAAAGGTTCATCACCTGGTCTTATTAATTCTTTGACATCGCAGTCCTTTTCCCATCCTGTAAATAAGCCTTTAAACATTACGTTTCCTATTTTAACGCTGTGCAAAGGTGGCGCTCAGCGCATGCTTGCTGATATTAGTAACGGCCTTGTTGATTTAGGGCATAATGTAACCATTTTAATGCCTCCACAAGGTGACATAGAGTATGACGTAAAAGCAAAGATTACAAGGACTCCTGGTGCTGTGATAACAGAGCAAGACTATCCAAACAGTGACTTAATTATCTCAAACTTCTACTCAACCGTTCCGTCTGCTGCAGCTGCAAGCGCTCAAGGAAAAGGCATTCACGCGCGCTTTAGCTTATGCTATGAGCCCGTGTTTCTTCCTGAACAAAGCGTTTCTTTCCAGTCTTACAATACAACACCTTATTTGCTTGTCATCTCACGCTATCAGCAAGAATTAATCTCATTACTTCATGGTATTAAAGGTGAACATATTCCGATTTATGTAAATCCTAACTTTTCAAAGCTTTCATTATCTAATAAAAGAAAACCGCTCACAATCTCTGCTATTGTGAGAATACCAGAAGGCGGATATTCTTGGCAGCGTGACCAGGATTATTTAATTGAACAACTAAAGGTTGTCAAAAAACAGTTTCCAAGCGTACGAATCAACCTGATTTGTCCACCAAATGAGTTTGCTCAGTCTCCCATTCTACAAAACTTGCGAAATAAGGAAGGCTTTTTATTTTATTCTCCAAAAGATGACTATGAACTTTGCGCTTACTACAACCGAGCAGATATTTTTGTTACTTCGTCCATTTATGAAACAGCTGTTTTACCGGGACTTGAAGCAATGAAGTGCGGCGCGGCAATCGTAGGTGTCTATGCCGGTGGAAATACCGAATACGGCCGTCATGAAGAAACCTGCTTAATGTCTTACCGGTATGAAAATCGACTTGGTGAGGATATCATCCGCTTAATTCAAGATCCTGCACTCCTTGCAAAGTTGAAAAATAACGGTGAACAAGAAGCTGAAAGATGGCAGCTTTCAAACAGCGTCGCAGCATTTGAAAAAGCATGCTATTCCTTTTTACAAGATGCACACAAATAAACAGGCACATTTCACTGTGCCTGTTTATTTGTGTTGATGTTCATATAAGGAAGCTGTGCATTCCTATACGATTAAGATTCACATAATTATCCCTTTGTCCCTCCGGCTGTTAAGCCTGAGATAAAGTACTTTTGACAAACTAGGAATAAAAGAGCAATCGGAACGGCAATGAGTACAGACCCTGCCGCAAAAGCCGTAAATTGGTTCCCGAATTGTCTTGAAATCATATCATATAAGCCAACTGCCAAGGTGTAATTTTCGCCTGAACGAAGCAATACCTTTGCTAAAATGAAATCTCCAAACGGAGCTGTAAACGTAAATAATGCAATAACAGCAATGATTGGCTTGGCTAACGGCATAACGATTTGGAAAAAGATACGAAGATGCCCAGCTCCATCCATCTTTGCAGACTCATCTAGCTCTTTTGGAATCGTATCTAAATACCCTTTCATTAACCATGTATTCATTGGAATAGCTCCACCTACATAGATTAAAATTAACCCAAGATGTGTATCAATTAACTTTGTAACCGTCGCAAGCACAAAAATAGCAATTAATGCTGCAAAGTTTGGAATCATTTGTAACACTAAAAACGTTAATAATCCATTTTTTCTTCCAACAAATCGATAGCGAGAAAATGAATAAGCAGTTAGGCTAACTAAAATAAGAGATAAAATCATAGTTGAGATACTAATTTTCAACGAGTTCGCATACCAAATTAAATAATTACTTTGGCTCGTATCAAATAGAGCTGCATAGTGCTTGAACGTAGCATTTTCCGGAAACATTTTTGAACCAGACAGGCTATCTCCGGGATTTAAAGACGAACCAATAATCCAAAGAATTGGATATAAGATAATGGCAAACATAACTAGTACAACTGCGTATGATAAAGTGAGACGAATGGTTTTTTTTGTTTTTATACTCATAGTTACATCATATCCTCTTCTTGGAATGATTTTGTGCGCTTAAATTGCCATAGCGCCACAGTAATAACAATCACTGACAATAACATTGTAATGGCTGCAGCTTTTCCATATTGCTGAGTCGTCATCGTCAGCTTATAAATCCATGATATTAGAATATCTGTACTTCCAGCTGTTTGACCTGATACCGCAGGTCCACCAGCATTAAATAAGTAAATCACGTTAAAGTTGTTAAAGTTAAACGTGTACTGGGTAATTAAAATTGGTGCCGTTGCAAAAAGAACAAGCGGTAACGTAATTTTCATGAATTTTTGAACAGCCGTGGCCCCATCTACAGTTGCCGCTTCGTACAACTCCTCTGGAATTGATTGAAGCACACCTGTTGTCATTGCGAAGATAAATGGAAAGCCTAACCACGTCTGGATCATAATTAAAGCCACTCGGCTCCAAAGCGGTTCCGTCATCCAATTTATTCCTTCAATTCCTAAAAAAGCGAGGATGTCATTATTAATTGCTCCGAAGGTCTCGTTAAACATTCCTGCAAACACTAGGATGGAAACAAAGCCTGGTACTGCCCAAGGTAAAATAAATACAGTACGAATAATTGCTTTCCCTTTTAAATCTTTTTGATTAATTAAAATCGCTAAAAAGATGCCCAATGCTACTTGAAGGGTTGTTGCGCCAAATGTCCAAATTAACGTCCATGCAAACACGCTGATAAACGTTTCTCGCCAAATTGGCACCGTTGCCATATCAATAAAGTTCTTAAATCCTACCCAATCGACAAGCTTTGCTGGCGGTGAGTGGTAGAGATCATAGTTTGTAAATGCTAATAAAATAACAAACAAAATTGGAAAAATGACAACAAAAACAAGAAGAACAAAACCTGGTGAAATCATGAGATACGGAAATCCGTTATCTAGTAAATTGTGATATTGCTCTTTTACCGTACTGATACGTAGTCCTAAATCACGCTTCTCTCCGTTTTTATAGGCATCACGTAAGTTAAACACATAAAACCCGAGTGCAAACACGAGTAAAATAACGGACAAGATTCCGTATACTAGCAAGAAGATTGAATGGTCTCGCGGCAGCACTTCACCAAGTGTCACAAGTCCCCATAAACCAATGTTCAAAAAATCTTTAAATACAACAACGAAGGAAATAGTAAGTAGAAGAAACAACATTCCTTTTAGAATTTGACGATTATATAGCTGACCTAACCCGGGGATGATGGATAATCCTAACGCTATTTTACGATGGTTGCTACCTTGAAATGTTTGCTCGGGCTGATTTTCAGCATGTTTTAGCTCCATGTATGGCCTCTCCTTTTCATTCTAAATAAGCAAAATAGTAAGTCTTTTCATAGCGCAAACGCTTGCCTGATTAGTAAAGAAAGAGTACCCCTGAAGAATCAAAGGTACTTCTTTCCTTAAACAAATTTGTTTATTTACCGCTGTGGTTTGCTTTGATGTTTTCTTCAATTGTTTTACGTGCTTCATCTAGAGCTTTTTTAGAATCTGCTTTACCCGTGATAACGGTTTGAACTGCGCTTTGCATTGGAGGCCAAACTTCTGACATTTCAGGAATTGACGGCATCGGTACTGCATCTTGAGATTGCATAGCAACTGCAGAAGCTAACTCATTGTCTTTAATAATTGGATCTTCAAGCAACGCTGTATTTGGTGGAATTTCTTGTGTTAACTCAAAGCGTTTTTTTGCATTCTCATCGTTTGTGATATGGTCAATAAATTTTTCAGCCCATTCTTTATTAGTTGAGAATGATGTAACGTTCCAACCTTTTACACCCATAAACGTTTTAACTGGTTCACCGTTTGGTAACTTTGGCATTGGAGCGGCACCAATATCAATTCCCGCTGCTTTATAGCCTTGGAAAGACCATGGACCATTCATAACAGAAGCTACTTTACCTTCGTTAAATAGACCGTCTAATGCGCTACCACCGTTTTCTCCAATAATACCATTCGGTAACAGCTTGTCTTGGTACCAAGTGTTGATGTAGTCAACTGCTTCAACTGCTTCAGCATTGTTGACACCCAAGTCTTTTGTATCAAATGAACCGTCTTTTTCACCGAATACGTAACCACCGTAACCACTTAGGAAACCATGTGCAAAGTAATAGTTATCCAGTAGCGCTAAAAAGCCATACTTCCCGTCTTTTGTGAAGTCTTCTGAAAAGGCTTTAAGTTCGTCCATTGTTTTTGGAGCTTCTTTCATCAATGCTTTGTTATACACAAGTACTGGCGTTTCCGTTGCTTTTGGCAAACCGTAAAGCTTACCATCAAACGTCATTGCATCAATTGATGATTCACTAAAGCGAGATGTTGTCTCATCTGAAGTAGTTGTTAACTCTGCAAGCAACCCTTTCGTAACAGCTGGACCAATGTTATCATGAGGAATTGTTACAACGTCTGGAGCTGTTCCAGCAGGCCCGTCCAATGCTAGCTGCTCCTGAATTTTTGTTGTTTCTACTTCTTTATACTCAATTTTAATACCATGTTCTTTTTCAAAACTTTTAATTGCATAGTCTAGTGCTGGTCCTTTATCTTTATCTTCCCAAACAACTAGCTTTTCTGGTTTTTCTCCCCCACTCCCAGATCCTGGTGTCGTACTTGTTGCACCTTCTTCTGGACCACACGCTGCTAACATACCTACTGTTAGCGCTGAAGTCATCAAAACTGATAACGCTTTCTTCATTTTAACCCCTCCGTTGACCTATTCTGTTTGACTTGTGCAACCGTTTGTACAATCCCCAAAAATAGAACGCTTTCATTTTATGGTGAAAACGTTTGCACTATCTACAATCTCTATTATACTTATAATCAACCATTTGACAACTACTCTTTTTCATATTTTTATGGAAAACCAAACTTTATTTTCAACCCAGAGCTTTATCACTATATTTTTTACATATAATATAAAAAAAGTAAGTTTTTCTCACACTTTATCTAGCCAACAATCACATTCGCTATACCTATTATGATTTTTGCTCGCCTTGTATTAGAAATTCAACTTGCTTAAGCGTTTATTCACAAAGTCATAATACCTGCTCAATCAGCTGTTTTTTAGATAAACAAATCAGAATCTAATTGCGGTCATATTGTTTTGAAAGAGCATATGTAACGTAGAACCAGCTGCTTTTGGAATATGTATAAAAATAAGAAATTGATTATTTACACTCCCCTCCTTATAAAAAGAAAAGCTGCCTTTTTAGACAGCTTTCTTTTGTTTATTGATTTATATGAAGACGTGTACTACTTTAATCCTTGGTTTTTCGATGAAATGTCAGAATATCTAAAAGCGATTTCTCAAGCGAATAGTTTGGTTTCCAGCCTATAAGTTGAAGCGGTGACGTATCTGGTATTAAGAAAGGTTCACTGTTTGCTTCATCATTTGTAATCTGGAAATCTACGTGAGCAAGCGTTCTCAGCATAGAGGCAACTTCTTTTAATGAATAGCAGGCAGAGGAGGCGATTTCATAAACTTCCTTCCTTTGACCAAATAAGAATAAATGTTCATATGCTGCAACAGCGTCTCTCACATCAATAAAATTGCGCCTGGCTTCTAAATTACTAATGTGAAGCTCTTTCTTTTCATTGCCTTTTTCCATAGCAGCAATTTTTTTGGCAAAAATCGAACAAACACCGTTGGAATGCCCAGGTCCAATTAAATTGGAAGGCTTTGCAATAACTACATCAAGATTATAGAGCTTTGCCCATGCATCTGAGACTAAAATCTGCACCGTTTTTGAAAAGCTATATGGATGAGTAAGTGATGAACTATCAGAAGGATTATACTGAAGTGCAGATCCCGCTACTACAATGCGAGCAGTCGGCACTTTTTTTCTCATTGCTTCTAATAGATGCAGCGTTCCAATTACATTGCTGTTAACGTAAGACAAAGGCTGTTCCCATGAGCTCCCCACATGATTTTGGCCAGCAAGATGGAGAATATAATGAGGATTTGTATCTTCAACGAGCTTTGTTACCTCGGATTCGTTTTCTAAATCACAGCTAACTACACTTACACCTTCACAAAGTACTTTCTTGCGCATTGCAGCAGTTACTTCATAGCCTTTTTTCATAAAATGAGTTACGGCATGCTGCCCTGTAAAACCGTTTGCTCCCGTAATAAGGATTCGCTTTCTCATTGCTTTTGCATCCAATCTTTCATCTCTTCTAGCATGACTCGGTAAGTAGGCGGCGTGTAAATATAGTCTGTTCGCGTATTTTTAATCGTACGATCCAGTACAAATGCTTCATCTGCTTCAATCGTAACATCATCTTTTTGAAATACTTCTTTCATAAGCTGAAGCAGCTCGAATTTGGAGATTTTCGGCTCGGTCGCAAGGTGATAAAGACCCGTCACGTTCTGTTGAATAAACACTTCAATTGCCTTAGCAAGCTCTATTGTCGTTACACCGTTCCATAGCGCTCGCTTATAGCCTTTGATTTTTCCTGTTTGCTTCATAAACCATAGAAATAGTCCAATTCCGTCAGTTTTTAACTCAGGTCCAATGATTGAGGTGCGAACCGTTAAGTGCTTATCGCTAATAATTTCACCCAGCTGCTTGGATTGAGCATAAATGGAGGTTCCGTCAGGAGCATCACTTTCCGTATAGTCGCCTTTGTCCCCTAAAAAAACGCAATCTGTACTAATGTGAATCAGCTTTCCTTGGTAGCGCTCTGTTAGTTTGACGAGCTGATGAGGAAGAACGCTATTAACGTGAAAAGCAAGCTTACTATGTTGCTCCGCATGATGATTTAAAATACCGATACAATTAATTGTAATATCAGGCTTTTCTTGTTCCATTAATTTTTCAAGATCAGTTGCGTTTGTTACATCAACATACAATCCTTCTTTGTCATCTAAATCCCTTGATGTATAGACTACTTCGTACTGAGGTTTTTGCTTAAAATAAGAAGTGATAACGTGACCAGCCATTCCTTTTCCACCAAGGATTAGTATTTTCATTTAGATAAACCGTCCTTTCTCTAACATCTCTTTAATTTCTTCTTTCGTCATTAACTCTTTGCTAGAATTATAGTTCACAAGGTTTACAGGCCTAAAGTTTGCATAGTGCTCTTTTAAACCTGGAATATGAATTGGCGGTAAAATGACAAAATACTCTTCGTCATAAGCAATCGTTGTTGTACTTTCGTATTCTGACAGCAACAGCTCATGAATTTTTTCACCAGGACGAATACCTAGTATTTCGATATCGACATTTTCTTTGTTTGAAGCGTCAATTAACACATAAGCAAGGTCAATGATTTTGCATGTTGGCATTTTCATAACGAAAATCTCACCGCCAAGGCTTTCAAATGTTGCTTTAAAGACAAGCTTGATTGCATCTTCTAGCGTTAAGAAAAAGCGTGTCATATCTAAATCTGTGATTCCTACTTTTCCTTTTTCTTGAATTTGTTTTTTAAATACGTGAATAACGCTTCCATTTGTTCCAAGTACATTTCCGCCTCGGATACACACAAATTTTGTCTTCGTGTTTAGTGTATTCGCATGAATAATTAAACGTTCGCCCATCGCCTTTGACAGCCCATAAAAATTCGATGGATTCGCCGCTTTATCAGTTGAAATGTAAATTACGCGCTTCACGTTACAAATAATAGCTGCGTCGATAACATTTTGCGTACCGTGTACGTTTGTTTTTAGTGCTTCTAACGGCTGATCCTCACAAACTGGAACATGCTTTAAAGCTGCAAGATGAAACACATAATCCACGCCTTGACATGCTTCAATCAATGAATCTTTTTCTTTAATATCCCCTATTAGGAACTGAAGCTTTGGGTCGTTGTCAAACTCTTGCTTCATTGTAAATTGATTGGATTCATTGCGTGAAATAATTCTAATTTCCTTCGGATCAAGAGTTAATAACTGCCTTACTAATTCGTATCCCCATGAGCCTGTGCCACCTGTAACTAAAATCGTTTGATTTTTAAACACTGTTAAGTCCTCCTAAAATTACTTTTATTACTTTATCCGAAACATCCGGATGATCGTACCCTTCTGGATAAGACCATTTACTCGATTGGTTTACCATGACTTTGACGCAGTTTACAATTTGATCTGCGTTTAAGCCTGACAGCATATTGCTTCCACAGTCAATCGTTTCAGGACGTTCTGTTGTTTTTCGAACCGTTACCGTTGGAACATGAAACAAGCAGCATTCTTCCTGAACGGTACCGCTATCAGTTAAAACACAAAGCGCATTTTTTTCAAGTTTTACAAAGTCAAAGAACCCGAACGGTTCATGAAACTCAACGAGTGGATGAACTCGAAGAGAAGGATGCTTATCAATGCGTGATTTTGTTCGTGGATGAATGCTGCAAATAATGCGCTTTTGAAATTCTTCGGCTACCTTATTAAGACCGTTCATAATTTCAACTAAGCGTTCTTCATAATCAACATTTTCAGCACGATGTATCGTGACTAAGAAATAATCATTTCTCTTTGTACTTAGTGTTTCTAAAATAGAACTTGCGTTAATTTGAGGAGTGTAATGGTTTAACACTTCAAAAATAGGATTTCCTGAAACCACAATTCGGTTCTTTGGAACACCTTCTCGAATAAGGTTTTCTTTACTTTGAGGGGTATAAGGAAGATTAATACTTGAAATAGCGTCAATTACTTTTCTATTCTTTTCCTCAGGCACTTCGAGGTCAAAGCAACGATTTCCAGCTTCCATATGCATGACTGTAATTCCCATACGCTCTGCTAAAATTGCACTTAGTCCGCTATTTGTATCACCTAACACCAAGACTTTATCAGGCTTTTCTTTCAAAAAAATTGTTTCTAACTGAGCATACATCGTTGAAAGCTGCTGTCCTAACGTGGCTTGCTGATTAGCAAGCACATAGTCTGGCTTTCTAACCTGTAACTCTTGAAAAAATACGTCGCTAAGAGAAGCAGTAAAATTTTGACCTGTATGAACTAAAATATGTTTAGCTGCATAGCGGTCTAGTTTGTCAATAATTAAGCTTAGACGTATAATTTCAGGCCTGGTACCTAAAATGGTCATCACTTTCATTCTTTACACATCCTATACATAGTTTGGACTCCGTCTTCGCTGTATCCTCTTATTACTTTATGCGGGCAAATAAGACTTGCTATAGGCGAGATTATTATCTTTATGCTATTAACCTACCTCTCATCATGAATCCAAACTTCATAGAATATATATACTTTGTATGCACAGAAATCTCTTAAAAATGATTATTCAGCCCGTAATTGACTAAGTTAAAAGGAGAATATTATGAAAAATATGCACATTTTTCTCTGTGGCTATGAAAGTCCGCATGTAGTTCAGCAGCTTTTAGCCAAACTGAGGAACAATGCGTCGGTGACTGTCATAGCCAAACCAGAAATTTTGCAATTGCTTCCGCACCACGCCGATACTATATCTCTTTCTAGTTGTATAGGAAGCGAGCTTAACCAAAGAGTTCAACGTTTAAATGGCGAACACGTATTATTTTTATTTAAAGGAGACGACGTAAACCTTCCGCTTTTAAAAAAGCAAACGTTAGATAAAATAGAGCTATCTACTTATTCATTAACAGCTGGAGAGTTAAAACTGCCTCTATTTTTTAAAAGCACGGATTTGAAATCATTTCTATTTCCTGAAATACATGCATTTCCTTCTGTTGAAGCGATGTTTGCATATTGGGTACGCAGCCTTCCTTCAGATCAATGCATACCCGTGGATGCAAAAAAAGCGGTGAGAATGGGAATTCAAAAAGAAACCCGCCTTACCTCTGCTTTTTTAGAACCTAGCCAACTCTATCAGTTTACTACTGAGCATAAAGCCACCTCTTCTCTATCAATTATGCTAGCAGCTTATAACGCAAAGCCATATATTCATACAGCCGTTTCTTCATGCTTCATTCAAAGCGTTCCTTTTCAAAAGAAACAACTTTTTGTAGTTGACGACGGCTCGACGGATGGAACTGCTGAAGACTTAGCTTCTCTTCAATCGCAGCTAGGCTTTCAGCTCATTCAAAAAGAAAATGGAGGAAAAGCACGTGCTCTAAACACCCTTCTACCTTTAGTTGATACAGAATTTGTACTAGAGCTTGATGCAGACGACTGGCTTGATCCCAATGCTTTATCTGTTATTTCAAATCACTTACTTTCTATTCCTTCAGACGCTGCTGTTTTATATGGAAATTTACGAAGGTGGAAAGAAAAACCACACAATGAATTAAAGCTAATGGGTGTTGCGAACGGACGGTCCATTCGCTCAAAAAATGAGCTCCTAAGCTACGCATTTCCGATGGGACCACGCATTTATCGTACGTCTTTTCTAAAAGCAATTGGAGGATTTCCCATTCTTTCTTTTTTAGATGGGCGTATGTACGAAGATGTCAGCGTATTAAATGCGCTAATGAAGCGCTATTCGGTATGCTACCGAGATTTCACCGTATACAACGTTCGTGATCACGTGAAAAGCATCACAAAAAAAAATCACTCCAATTGGAGCGATTTCATTAAAAATTTAGATTAATTTAGACAGTAAAGAAACGAATTGTATTAATAGAAGTTAGGGGAACAAATACAGGCATAGCACCATACCCCATCGACTCAACAACCGTAACAAAATCAGGACCAACAAGCGTAATAACTCCATCAATAATTCGATTGTCTAATCCGATTTCAGCTCGCTGACCAACATATTTTGCCAATTGAGAAAGTAATAAACTTTCAAACATACCGTTATCCCTCCTTTTAATTAAAGTGGTGTTACTGTTTCAATTTGAGAAATTAAAACGAACGTTACAGCTAAATCATCTTCAACAACTACCACATAGTCTGTGCCTACAAATGATAAAACGCCTGTAATCGTCGGCTCTAAACCTGGTGAAATTTCTAAAGTTACGCGCTCATTTACTAGTGATAATAAAACGCCTACAAGTGGTGTTGGGGAAGTTGGTGGTTCAACAGGCTCAGTAGTTCCTCCATTACAGCAAATAGCACGAAGTGCAACTGCTCTTTTCATAAAAAATCGTCTCCTTTCATCTGTTAACATTTAGGGAAATATTAGATTTTCCACTAAATATTCTCTACAGTCTATGTAGCTTAAACGCGTTGTGCTTAGATGCTTGACCTATAAAAACAAATATTTGTAAAAAAACGGCAAGAGCGGATTTTTCACTAATTCCACTCTTGCCGTCTTTTTAATACTATTATTTAAATGCTTGTTTAGCTAAGTTCATCACCGTCATGTCATCCATCGGTGGGTTATGAAGGCCTGCTCGTACGTCGCGATAATAGCGCTGAAGAGGATTTTGTCGCTGCAAGCTTCGTGCACCAACAATTCTCATCGCTTTGTCTACTACCTGAAATGCACTATTTGTGACTACGTGCTTTGCAGCAGCTAATTCTCCTGCTAATTCTTCACGATTTTGTCCTTCATCCCATTTGCGCGCCACGCTGTACATGAAATGCCGTGCTTTCATAAGCTCAAGCTCAATTTCCCCCATTTGCATTTGCACGTTGGGAAGTTCACTTATTGTTCCTTCTATACTATTCGGTGAGTAGCTTTTCGCAAATTCTACCGCATAGTCTCTCGCTGCAATGGCAATACCAATGTAGCATGCTGGAATATGCAACAGCCATCCGCTTGCGCCAGGCTTTTTACTTCCGCCGATATATTCAGCTAAATATGCATCAGGAATACGGACATCTTCAAGTACTAAATCGTGGCTTCCAGTTCCGCGCATTGCAATCATATCCCACGTTTCTTCAATGGAGAGTCCAGAGGTATCTCTTGGAACAATAAATTGTGCTACTTGGTTTGCTTCTTGCACAAAAGCTTTAACTAAGAAGTAGTCTAACGCAGGAGACATTGTGGTAAACGTTTTTCGACCATTTAACACCCACCCATCTTTTGTACGTTCCGCTTTGGTTTCAGGAAGTCCTCCTCTAGTAGGGCTTCCTGTTTTCGGTTCAGTGGCCGCACTGTTAATAAGCGCTCCTTTTTGAATTTCTCCAAATAAAAAGTCAAGCGTTTCTTGCTTCCACGGCTGCTTATCACGAAGATCCATCGTAATGCCCATATGCCACCCGATGCTGAGCGCCGTGGATGAATCGCCTTGAGCAATTAACTCTTGAAACAGTAGAAAGTCATACAAAGATAAGCCTTTTCCTCCACTCGCTTCACTTAGCGACCAAGTTGTATAACCAACACTTTTTAAGTCGGCAACATTTTGAAAGGGAAAGATACTTTTTTCATCAATTTCTTGAGCACGCTCTTTAAAAGCTGGAATGAGAGCTGCAAGCTTTTGGTACGATTCTTTGTTTGCATTAGTGATAAATGAATTATGCATCATCAATCGCTCCTTTTTCATTAAATCTCTACTACGCCCATCGGTTTAATACTTATTATCATAGCACATCTATTTTCTATGGTGCACTTTCGGTGCTCATGATTACGAAAAGAAGGATAGGCACCCATTAGGCGTTTGTAACATATGTATAATTAATCCTCTCTCTCAATCGCTTTTTCCAAATATGGAAAAGGCGATTTCATTTGTGATATGCACCTATTTTTATTGCATTCATAAGCTACATAAACGGCATTTTTCGCCAAAGGAGGGTCGCTATGTTCCCGTTTGGAAAATCACCTTTTAAAGAGAATGGATTTGGAAAGATGAATATGAAAGATATCGACCAATATGTACAGCAAGTGTTATCCAATGCAATGGGGCAATCTTTTCCACAGCATATGAAAGAAAACGATTTCTTTAAGCATGCACATCAAATGTACAATCAACCACTTTCTTCCGAGCAACAGCGAGGTCCGTTAACGTCAAACGTTTTTCAAACGCACGATGAATGTATCGTCCAGCTTTCTTTTCCAAAACCTGATAAAGTTGAAGAAATCAAGGTTGCCTATACACCTTACTCATGTACAATTACAGGTACGTATGATGGTGAAGATTTCACAGAAGAATGTCAACTTCCTTGTACGGTCAGCCGAAAAGGAAGTAAAGCTACGTGCAGAAACGGCATTCTTGAAGTCAAGCTCATAAAGTATACAAATTTACCTGAAACAGAAATTGATGTTCATCGCTTTGACTAAAAATGCTCGCTGTTTACACGGCGAGCATTTTTCATTGCATAACAAGGTGATATTTTTCAACTTCTCGTTTTATAATAGCTTTAATTTTTTTAGTACCCACTGTTTCTGTATCCGTATTTCTAACAGCACAAGCTGCAAAATTCCCTCGATTGATTCCCAACCCTCCGAGCTGAGCACTTACTTCCATTGCTGTTTCTAAAAGGGCTTCATCTTTAAGAGGCATATCCGTAACAACTACGACGTTCACCTGTTCCTTACTTTTTGTAAACAAGAATAACCACGTATATACTTCATCTTCGTAAAATGAAATTCGTGTAAAGCGATGATCGATTCCAGACCACGAAAGTAAATCGCTGCTTTTCTCTTCGTCTGTGTACTGAACGATTTGCTTACACCAATGGATACCCTTTCCGCTATCTCCCGTAGAAAGGGTGCGCAGGGACTGTTCAAAGCTTACTGACAGACACCGTTCATTTTCTATGAGCGTATATAAGTTGGAAAAAGCTTGTAGTACCTTCTCTTCTTTCGGGGGAACATATGCAAGCTGCCTTTTATGGACTCCAGGATGATAAAGCACGTGTAAATCCACCCCATAGACATGCTGAAGAGTTTGCTGGTTACTAAAAATCTCTTCAATACCTCTTGCATAAACCTCTCCATCTTTTAACAGGATGGCGTCATCAGCAAATAGTGCTGCAATGTTTAAATCATGTAAAATCGCCACAATGGTTAAGTTTTCTTCTCGCTGCAGCTCTTTTAATAAATGCAGCAGTTCCATCGCATGCTTTACGTCTAGATGATTTGTCGGTTCATCTAACAGCAAATATTCAGGTTCTTGCGCTAAAGCTTTAGCTAAAAGAACGCGCTGTTTTTCCCCACCGCTCAAAGCATTGAATGAGTGATGACGATATCGCCACACATCCGTTCTTTTCATCACTCTTTCAATTACTTGTTTATCATAAGGTGATTCATTATTTAAAAACCGTTTCGTTTGGAAAGGATAGCGACCAAGCGCCACAATTTCACGAACGGTAAACTCTAGACCGATTTGGTTTTCCTGCGTCATAACCGCTATTTTTTGCGCTAACTGCGTAGCTGAATAGGAGGAAATTGACTTTTGTTCTAACTTAATTTCTCCTGCTGTTAGCGGAAGCACTCCCATCATTAAGCGAATGAGCGTGGTCTTTCCGCTGCCGTTTGGTCCAAGAAGTGTGCAAAACGAGCCTTTTTCAACGGTAAAGGCTACGCTTTTAACAGTAGGACTATGTTTTTTGTAACCACCAGTTACGTTACAAACCTCAATCATTCGATCCCTCTTTTCCGAATCCGTTCTTTAATAAGCAATAGCGTAAAAATAGGTGAGCCGATGAGCGCAGTTACCACACCAATTGGAAGCTCCTGCGGATTTAAAATGGTTCGTGCTACAAGATCTGCGAGCACTAAATAGCTACCCCCAATAAGAATGGAAAGAGGAAGCACATGCTTGTGATTTGCACCTACCACCAACCTTACTAAATGCGGAATAACAAGCCCTACAAAGCCAATTGCTCCAGAAACTGATACGGATGCACCTGTCAAAATAGCTGCTGACACCAAAATGATACGCTTTCTGCTTTTTACGTTAATTCCCATGAACTGCGCAGACTGGTCACCAAATGCAAACCCGTTTAGCTCACGAGTATTTGCAAGTAAGCCAATCGTACCGATAATGAAAAACGGGAGTAAAAGCTGAACATGCCCCCACCCTCTCATTGATACGCTTCCCATTAGCCAGTACAAAATTTCACGAACTCCTTGTTCTGACGATAGGGCAACCATAAGGGAAATCATCGCGCTCATGAATGATGACAAAATGATGCCCGCTAAAATAATGGTTTCGTTAGCTAATGTCCCACTCGCTAACTTTGTGATACCAAATACGAGTAAAAGCGTTAAGAAGCCAGATACAATTCCAATAATCGGTAGCGTATAGGTATGCATGCCAAATAGCTGCCAGTTAAAAAAGATAGCAAGCACTGTGCCAAGAGTAGCTCCAGATGATACTCCGATTGTATAAGGGTCTGCTAACGAGTTTCGAAGCAACCCTTGAAAAGCTGCTCCGGCGATGGCAAGAGCTGCTCCAACTAAAAAAGCAACGACCACGCGCGGAAATCGAATTTCCCAAATAATGAGTTCCATGTTACTCGGGCCATGATATAAAGTTAATCCAGACATATTTTGAACAATAATTTTAATAACGTCCGTAACGGTTAGAGACACCGTGCCTATAAAAACACCCGTAATCACGGTAGTTAAAACAAGGATTATACTAAAGAAATAAAATAAGACAGTTTTGTTTACGATTTTTTTCATTTTACATCAACTCCCTCTATTCAAAACCGAGGGCCGGGATGTTAATCTTTTGTAAAGAATCTCTTACAGATAGCACGCCCAACCGTTTTATCTTGAATTGCTTTTATACTCACTCATAATTTTATAAATTTTTTTCATATCAATTGCTTTTCGAACGTGTGCAGCCAACTTTTGAAAAGACTCTGCCTTTCGTTCCCTGCTATTAAATGTTGTCTTAATCGGATCTAATCCTTTTTGCCGGCGAATATCGTTTAAATACGCGCGTCGAAAGCTATCATTATGAAAAATGTCGTGTACGTATGTACCAATTATGCGAGTGAAAGTCACCCCTTCTTTTATACCATTTAGCTCCGCAAAATGTGAAATTGGCTCCGTAGACGTTGTTTCGCCCATATGAATTTCATATCCTTCAATTTGATAGAGCTGATTGCGCAAAATAGCATGTCCTGATACTCGTTTTGTTCGCTTCTTTGTTTTCATTACGGTATGAATAGGTAAAAGACCTAGCCCTTTAATCGATTTTTGGGCTGATTCCACTTCATTCGGGTCAGTTATCACTTCACCTAAAATTTGATATCCACCACAGATTCCAGCAATGTTTACCTTATTTTTCATCGCCAAAACAGCTTCTGCTAATCCTGTTTCATGCAAGTACTTTGCGTCTTCCAACGTGTTTTTACTGCCAGGAAAAACGATTAAATCAGGTGTTCCAAGCTGAGAAGGCTTTGTCACAAGCCTTACGTGGCAATCATCCTCAAAACGAATGGGATCTAAATCTGTAAAATTCGACATGCGAGGATATGAAATAACGGCAACATCAAGTTCTTTAGCTGGATTTGGAAGTGTCGGATACGTAGTTAAAGCCAGTGAATCTTCTGCATCAATTTCCACATCATCCAGATAAGGAACCACACCTAAAACAGGAAGTCCCGTATATTCTTCAAACCAATCAAGCCCCGGCTGCAACAGCGATAAATCACCTCGAAACTTATTAATAACCACTCCTGCTATTTTAGATTTATGCTCTTCTGAAAGCAGCTGAATGGTTCCTACTAAGCTAGCAAAAACCCCACCTTTATCAATATCTCCTACTAAGATAACGGGAGATTGTGCAATATCAGCTACTCGCATATTAACAAGTTCACGATCGTTTAAGTTAATTTCAGCAGGACTTCCTGCTCCTTCTATAACAACACACTCGTATTCAGAAGCAAGCTCTTCATACGCTTTGGTAATAATCCTGCGCCCTGTTTCAAAGAAGTCTTTTCTATACTCATACGCATACATATTTTGTAAAGGAACACCATGAACGACGATTTGAGCCTCATACTCTCTTGTTGGCTTGATTAAAATTGGGTTCATATTGGTTGTCGCTTCCACTCCTGCAGCTTCAGCTTGAATTCCCTGAGCACGGCCAATTTCTTTTCCGTCTTTTGTGATATAAGAGTTGAGTGCCATATTTTGTGATTTAAATGGCGCTGTTTTGAAACCATCTTCTGCAAAAATCCGACAAAAAGCAGTTGTAAGTAAGCTTTTTCCAGCGTCGGAATGCGTTCCTTGAACCATAAGAGGAAGTGCTTTTTTCATCTTCATCACGCCTTTCATAGCAAAAAGCCTTGGCTAAAGACCAAGGCTTCATGACAACATCTTCATTCTTTGGATGTGCACGTCACCTATTTTCCCCGCCGAAAAATAAGAGTTAATGTTTAAAAGCAGGTCTCCTGGCTTGTGCTTCACTTTACTTCTGCACCTTCCTAGCTTATTGCTAGCGGTTAATTGCAGGTTCATCCACACTCACAGTAGCGGGGGCTGCATCGGATTTCCACCGATTTCCCTATTATCCTTAAACGAATAAGGCACTTTTAAAACATAATCGTTTATAAGTATTGTTTACGAAGCTGTTCTTGTAGGTTCTTTGTTCTTGACTGTGTCAATATACTTGCAGTTACAAAAACCAATAATGATAGAACAACGGGAAGCACAACTGTATGCATGCCAAATGGGTTAGGAGCATAGGTGTGAATAAAGATATACGTTAAAAGCCCCGTCACCATCCCCGAAATTGCTCCGTATTTATTTCCTTTTGCCCAATATAATCCTAACACAATTGGCCAAATAAATACTGCTTCAAGTCCACCAAATGAAAATAAGTTAAACCAAATGAGTAGATCAGGTGGATTAATAGCAAATAGAAACACTAAGATTCCAATAATCATGGTTGTTAGGAAGCTCCATCTTTTCACCTGCTGCTCTTTTGCTTTTGGATTAACGTAATTTAAATATAAGTCTTTTACAATAGCAGAGCTAATGATTAATAAAATAGAATCAACCGTTGACATAATCGCTGCCATTGGTGCAGCAAGTACAATTCCAGCTAACCAAGGTGGTAATACTTCAAGGGTTAACGTTGGCATCACCGTATCTCCTACTTCAATTCCAGGAATTACGGCACGAGCAAATACACCAATAAGGTGCATTCCTAACATGATTACACCAACTACCACCGTACCGATAAGCATTGCTTGATGCATCGCTTTCGAATTTTTATACGACATCGCTCGAACCGCTACCTGTGGCAGTCCCACAACTCCTACTCCAACTAAAATCCAGAATGATGACACGTAAAGAGGTGTTAATGAACGGTCAGCCCCGTATGGACTTACAAGATTTGGATTTTCGTTAACTAAATCTTTTATGATTGCTTCGATACCACCGCCAGCATAAACAGTAGCAATTAGCAAAATAATCGTTCCAACAAGCATTACAATTCCTTGCAGGGCATCGGTTAATACAACAGCACGAAACCCACCAATTGATACATAAACAAGGACGGTGACTGCAAAGATAACAAGCGCACTTTTGTATGGAATTCCGACAAATCCTTCAATTAATCTAGCCCCTCCAACCCACTGAGCAGCTAATGACGCAAATAAAAAAAGGACAATACTTACAGCAGAAACAATGACCACGGTATTGCTTTCATATCGTTTTTTTAGAAAATCAACAAGCGTAACGGCATTCATCTTTCGCGAAACAATGGCAAACTTTTTGCCAAGAGTTGTGAGAACAAAATAACCTGTCACAACTTGAATCACAGACAACAATACCCAGGCAAGTCCAGTTTGATAAGCGGTACCAGGACCACCAATAAAACTGCTTGCACTTCCATACGTTGCCACCATTGTCATGGCAAGAACAAACCCTCCAAGTTCCCTGCTTCCTAGAAAGTAATCATTAATAAATGAGTTTGCTGTGCTTGTTCTTTTAGCGGTAATAAACCCAATAGCAAAAATCAATAGGACAAACACAATAAGTGGAACAATGACGGCCCAATTCATTTGCTCTCACCTCTTTCTTCATCTTCTAAAGGAAGATCTGAAAAGAAAAAGCGAACAACAATCCAGACCAGTAAAATAATGAGTGGAATTCCAACTATGCAACTATAAAAAAACCAGGCTGGAAATCCCAATATGTATGTATACTCTGACACGGGCTTTGAACCAAGTCCGTATGTAAAACCAAACCACCATGCAAAGTGGAAAATAGCCAGGCCGATACCAATTAAAGCTTCTTTATGTGCGATTCGATACCGCCAATCGGCTCTTTTCTTCATGTTCGTTCTCTCCTTCTTTGAAATGTTGCAGAAGATGTGCATTATGATTATAACGTTCCAAAACATATGAAGCTATCCTTTTTGCTAAATTCATGACATTTTTTCCTATTTAACGCTTAAATATTAAATAAAGACTACCTTGTATGCCAATTACTGCATTATACTAAATAGAAATAAACGATGGGAGTAGCCTATGAAAAGAAAACTTATCTACGTATTTACTTCTTTACTGCTTGGATACGTATTGTTCGCTTCGTATCATATTTACTCTGCAGCTAATTCACCTCCTCCAAACAACGCAGATTACATTATGATTCTTGGAGCTAAGGTAAATGGAAAAGAGCTATCGTTAAGTTTACGAGAGCGTATGATTACTGCGCTACGCTATTTAGAAGATAACCCTTCAACAATCGCAATTGTCTCAGGTGGACAAGGTGATGATGAAGACATTTCTGAAGCGGAAGCGATGTCTACTTTTTTAGTAAATAATGGAATTGATTCTGCTCGCATTATCCAAGAAAATGAATCTACTTCCACTTATGAAAACTTTCTCTATACCAAAAATCTTATCGATATCACTGACAAAAAGATTGTACTCGTCAGCAACCAGTTTCATCTATACCGTGCATCACTGATTGCCAGAAGGCAAGGATATAACGTATATCCATTAGGTGCAGAAACACCAAACGTTGTGAAGCTTCAATCATACGGTCGTGAGTATGTGGCAATTATTAAAACTTGGATATTTGATCGTGAATAAGCCATTTCATTTTTAGATAGATAAGCAGTTTATTAACGAGTTTCCCTCAGCAGTTTCACTTTACTACTCCTTTTGCTAAAAGGCACGGTTATCCATTTGACACTCAGATACTTACTTTATGTAAGTATCTTCTCTTTGGTCGTGAAGTTTTAAGAAGTGTAGTGTCCATTGCTTTGTGCTATAATGTGTAGTATAGGAGTGAAACAAATGAATCAATCAACCTTATGTCCACGCTTTGAAAAAGCAATGACGATTTTAAGTCAGCGCTGGACCGGGCTCATTATTTATAAGCTTCTGTCTGGACCACAGCGCTTTTGTACCATCGAGTCATCCATTTCAGTAAGCGGTCGTGTCTTATCAGAACGCTTGAAAGACCTTGAACAACAAGGGATTGTTAAGCGTGAAGTTTTTCCAGAAACGCCCGTACGCATCGAGTATTCCTTAACTGAAAAAGGAAAAGCGCTTGAACCTATTATGAAAGAAATTGAAAAATGGTCACAGCACTGGTTGGAAGAAGACAACTTGTCATAACGCAAACAAAGAAAGCCCCCTATAAAAGGGGGTTTTCTTTACTTTATTTTATTGTGCTACTGCCGCTAGCTTTTCACGATACTTCTTCGTAACGTTTACCATCTGAGTTAAAGCATCGATTACCTGCTTTTCATTTCTTGTTTTTAAACCGCAGTCTGGATTAACCCAGAACTGTGCTGGATTTAATGCTCGAAGGGCACGGTCAAGATTATTTGTCATTTCTTCAAAGCTTGGAATGCGAGGGCTATGAATATCGTAAATACCAAGTCCAATTTCTTTATCGTATGAATATTGCTCAAATGAAGAAATAATATTGCCATGACTTCTTGATGCTTCAATTGAAATAACATCTGCGTCTAATGCAGAGATTGTATCAATCATATCATCAAACTTTGAATAGCACATATGTGTATGAATTTGCGTTGTATCTTCCACTCCTGTTGTTGCTAAACGGAATGCTTCAACAGTAGCCTTTAAATAAGCTTCTTGCTTTTCAGCTCGAATTGGTAAGCCTTCTCGCAGAGCAGGTTCATCCACTTGGATCATATGAACGCCCGCTTCTTCAAGCGCTTTAACTTCTTTTCGAATGGCCAATGCAATTTGATTCATGCTTTCATATTTCGAGATATCTGTGCGTGGGAATGACCAGTTTAAAATCGTGATTGGTCCTGTCAGCATTCCCTTCACAACTTTTTCTGTTAAGCTTTGTGCATAGACAATTTCCTTGACTGTCATTGGTTCGACTAAATAAACATCTCCGTATACCACAGGTGGTCGTACGCAGCGAGATCCATATGATTGAACCCAACCATTTTTCGTTGTTAACATACCACCTAAACGCTCACCAAAAAATTCAACCATATCTGTACGTTCAAACTCACCGTGAACCAGCACATCAATTCCAATTTCTTCTTGAATCTCGATCCAACGCTTTGTTTCTTCCTTTATAAATGCTTCATACTGTTCGTTTGTTAACTGACCTTGTTTCCATTTTAAGCGCTTCGAACGAACCTCTGCTGTCTGTGGTAAGCTCCCAATTGTTGTAGTTGGTAATAGCGGCAAATCAAATTTTTCTTTTTGCAAACGCTGACGCTCAGCTACAGAAGCACGTGTTACGGCTTGTTCATCAATTTCTTCTAGCTCTGCTCTCGTTTTCGCATGAACGCGATTTGCAACCTTTGAAAATGCCTCAATCTCTTGCTGATGTGCTTTTACTGCTTCGCTATTCCCATTTAAAAGGTCTTTTAAAAGCTCTAGCTCAGTAAGCTTTTCTTCAGCAAAACTTAAGCCAGCTCGAATATCAGCTGCTAGTTCTTGTTCAGTTTCTACCGTTACAGGAACATGAAGCAGTGTACTAGACGGCTGAACAATTACCTCTTCTTTTCCTACTAATTTTTGTAATTCACTTACAAGCGCAGCTTTTTCAGCTAAGTTACTTTTCCACACGTTGCGACCATCAATAACGCCTGCAAAAAGCTTTTTTCCTTTTGGAAAGCCGTTTGCTTTTATCGCTTCACTATTTTTTCTCTCATCATGTACAAAATCTAACCCAAAAGCTTTCACAGGAAGGTTCACAACAGATTGATAATTATCCAATGCTTCAAAATACGTTTGAACGATGAGATTAGCACCCGGCACTTCCTCTGAAACGCGTTGATAAAATGCTTGAATTTCTTTCCAGTATCCCTCTGCTTTGTTCGTCACAAAAATTGGTTCGTCGATTTGAATCCATTCTGCGCCTGCTTCATGTAATTCCTTAATGACTTGAATGTAAAGCGGAGTTAATTGAGCGAATAAAGTTGATACTTCTTCCGACTTAAATCCTTTACCTAATAAGATGAAGGTTGCTGGTCCAATTAGGAACGGCTTACCGTTAAGTGCTAATTCGTCCTTTGCTTTTTGCCAATATGCTAACGGTCTGTTTTCATTTAATACTGGCTTTACGTCAGTAAACTCTGGGACAATGTAGTGATAATTGGTATTAAACCACTTAGTCATTTCACACGCCTCTGCTTCTTTATTCCCTCTTGCCATTGCATAATATGTATCAAGAGAAGATAGATTTTGCTGTTTAAAACGGTTTGGAATAATATTAAACATAACCGCGGTATCAAGCATGTGATCGTAGTAACTAAAATCACCTACTGAAACAAAATCAATCCCCTTATCTTTTTGAATACGAAGTTGATTAACATATAACTCATGAAGCTCGTTGTGCAACTCTGCTTCTGTTAACTCCTGCTTCCAATAAGACTCAATTGCTTTTTTCCACTCTCTGTTTCTACCGATTCTTGGATATCCAATTGTTGCTGTGTTAATTGTCATTTCAATCTCCTCGTTTCGTCTATTTTTCTGCAATAAAAAAACTCTCTTGAAAGAGAGTTAGACGACAGCTTTAAGAAGTATTGAACAACATATACTTTTGTTTCAATACCAAGCTAATCACCTCTCCCTATTACGCGTAGGTTGTGAGTGCAAACAACAGGCAGGTCTCCTGACTTAGAATCATCGCTTATTATCACCTTCCCATTTCATAAACAGTGGTTTACTGATAATAAGCTCCTCTTTACAGTGGCGCGACCGTGTCGGATTTTCACCGATCTTCCCTTTTAAGCTAAAACAAGCGTCTTAGCACCTCTTGCATGAACATATTCACTTTATACACTAATTCCCTTTCAGAAAGGAATTGAACATAACGATACATGATTTCGATAATTAAATCAAGTCTGATTTTTCTAATTTTTATAAAGAATACGCTTTCATATAACTAAGCTTTTATAGAAAATAAAAATAGCAGGCTATAGGTATATCCTATAGCCTGCTTGCACGCTTACTTTGGTTAATGTTCATAAATCATCTTGCGGGTCATTCCACCATCTACAACTACGTTCGTTCCCGTTACAAAATCATTGTCTGGGTGCGTTAGATAAAGACACGCTTTTGCAATATCTTCTGGAGTACCAACTCGATTAGATGGATGCTGAGCATGATCAATATCTCGAAGTTCTTCATATTGCTGGGTCTCAATCCACCCAGGCGAAATTGCGTTGACGGTAATCTTGTCTGGTCCAAGTGAAATGGCAAGAGCATGCGTTAGCGCCACAATCCCACCTTTTGTAGCAGCATATGCTTCAGTATTTGGCTCTGACATAACAGCACGAGTAGAAGCTAAGTTTACAATGGAACCACCCATTTTGTTATTCCGCATCACTTTTGCTGCTTCTTTTGAGCATAAAAATACGCTTCGTAAATTAAGATTTATGATATCGTCCCATTCATCTAGCGTTAACTCATACGGAGACTTCCACTTTGTTATCCCAGCATTATTAACCAAAATGGTAAGTGAGCCATAAGCTGAAACAGTTTCTTTTATGAGGTTGATAACATCCTCTTCCTTTCTTACATCCGTGTGAATAAATATTGCTTGTGCGCCTGCTTCACGCAGCGTTTTGGCATGTTTATTCCCTTGTTCTTCATCAATATCTGCAATCACTACTTTAGCACCTTTTTTGGCGTAGGCGCTTACCACACCTTTTCCAATTCCACTTGCGCCACCGGTTACCACAACAACCTCACGTTCAAATGTCAAAGTTATCCCTCCTCTATACTTAATTCATTCACCTTTTTCTTCTGGTTGAAACAAGTGATCCGTTACAAATAATTTAAATGTATCGCTCGTTAATTTGCAGCCAGATGCTTTTGGATGACCTCCACCGCCAATGTGACCAACGATTTCAGCTAAATTAATCTCATCTTTCACCGCTCGAAATCCTAATTTTTCTCTTCCCATATCAACCATTACTGAAAAGTCGATTTCTTCGTGCTCTAAACATAATGCATTTCCCAGCTCTGACTGATAGGTGTCTGCGAAAACAATCCCTACTTTATATTTTTGCTCGGCAATCTCTACTTCTGCTTGCATCATTTGCTTTTGCTTGTCATAAATATATTTTTCAATTCGCTTTTCTTCCGCTTCAAGTAAAATTGCGTGCTTTTCTGTAAATTCAAAGCTTTGACTGGCATCCTTGTAAGATGCTTGTAATGTTTCATAAATCGTATCTTTAAACTCTTCATGAGAAATTAAGTAGTAAAGGTGATTAAGTCTTTTTGCTTTTTCATTTTTCTCGTGAAACCAATCCCATGTATCAAATAAGCGTACGAGCTCTACGTATTCATCCATCATCTCCGTACGTTCTAAGAGATTATTTTCTAGTAAATATGTATAAAAAAGCGAAGTAGCTGCTGTTTTCGTTCCATTCTGATCTTCTGGTATCACATGAACCCAGTCGTATTTTTCAGCAAGCGGAAGTGCAGAAATATGATGATCAATAAGGGTCACTTTTTGACCATTTTTCACAAGTTCATCCAGCTTAGCTGCTACTTCATCGTTTACGCTAATATCCGTTATGTATAAGTCTTGACCGTCGTTATCTTCTTCTATAAAATGTAGTACCGTGTCATTTATGCGTCCGATTCCTACCGTATCGTAATCAAGGTTCTCATCACCAAATGCTAAGCGAGCTAATAAAGCTGGGCTTACGCCATCTAAATCATTATGTGAAATTAATTTTACTTTTGTCATCAAAAAAACTCCTTTAAATCGTTATGAATTACTCATTCACTTTAGTATGTGTGAATCTTTTTTCATTATAGCAAGGAATGAAAAAAATGCGTACATCCTCACTTTTCATAAGAATGTACGCACAACATTCACGATGCTTGCTTCCTCGCTTTTTCTTTTGATTTCTTCTCATATGAGTCTACAACAACAGAAGCTGCAGCATCCCCGACGATATTAACGGACGTACGGAACATATCAAGAATACGATCAACTGCAGCAATTAAAGCAATTCCTTCAACTGGAAGGTTGACCGCTGCTAGTACCATTGTTAACATAATCATCCCGGCTCCTGGAACACCTGCAGTACCAATTGATGCAATTGTAGTTGTAAACATAATTAGTAAAATTTCACTCATACCGAGATCAATTCCATAAAATTGTGCAATAAATAGGGCTGCAACACCTTGGTAAATCGCACTACCGTCCATATTCATTGTGGCTCCTAACGGTAATACAAAGCTTGCTGTTTCTTTTGAAACGCCAAGGTTTTCCTGAACGTTTTTCATTGAAACTGGTAGCGTTGCACCACTGCTTGCTGTACTAAAAGCGACAAGACCGGCTGGTGCAATTCCTTTTAAAAAAGTAAAAGGACTCATTCCAGCAAAGCCTTTAACCGCAAGAGAATACGCAACGAGAAGCTGTGTTAAGCAGCCTAACGCTACGGCAATAATCACCTTAGCAAGAGGTGCTAAAACAGCTAAACCGTATTCACCAATAATCGGTGCTACCATTCCAAAGATACCGATTGGTGCAATGACCATAATACCACTTGTAATTTTAAACATGACTGTGGAAAAAGATTCAAATAGCTTTTGAACTGGCCTTGCTGGCTCTCCTACAAATAAAATCCCTAGACCAATTGCAATTGCCATAAAGATAATTTGGAGGATATTCCCTTCCATTAACGCTGCAAATGGATTTTCGGGAATCATGTTTAGCAGCGTCTCCGTGATCGTTGGTGCTTCTCCACTAGGCACAGTGGCTCCTTGGGGTAACGACACGTTAGCTCCTGTACCAGGTGCTAAAATTACGGCATATACAATACCAATTGTCACAGCAATTAATGTTGTAAAGAGGTAAAAAACAATCGTTCGTCCTCCCATACTAAAAAGCTGCTTCGTATCTTGTAAACTTGTTACGCCCACAATAAGCGTCGTTAAAATTAAAGGCGCCATAATAAATTTAATGAGCCTTAGAAACAAATCGCCAAGCGGCTGCACGACAGACATCTTATCCCCAAAGATAAGACCGAGCGCAACAGCTACGACGAATGCTACTAATACCTGCGTTAGTAACGATGGTTTCTTCATAGTTGTTCTCTCCTCATAATGATATTCCCGCTATATCCCATCGCCTTAACTGCTACGCAGCAACTCCCCTTTTTTTGCATATTTATACATATTTTGTTTACTGCATATTATACACTTTCGGTTTATCACACTACCATCTTATTCTCCATAAGGACACGTGTCAACCCTCAAAAAACTAAAAAACGAACGAAAAATAACTAATAATCATTTTTGTTCGTTTTTTTAGATTAATCAGGAGAAATCCCTTTGAAAAAGATATGTAAAATTTCCAAAGACTTATTTTTATCGAAAGAAGCTATATCATTGGGAGATAGCTGATCTATCTGTGTTTTTAAAGCTTGAATATAAAATAAAATTGTATCAACAGATAATTTTGGATTAATTTCTCCTTTTTGCTGGGAAATCTTAATAAACTTAATCAGTAGAGGCAACAATTGTTCCGTATAGAAAGATTGAAACCATTTTTGCAAGGGTTCGTCTTCCAGAATTAACTCTTGCAAAAATTGAGGATTAATTGTATTAAAAGACTTTGATTTTTCAAACATAATATTCTTTAGTTTTGTTTCAAACTTTGAATTGCTTAAAAGGAGCTGTTCATATAATTCAAACTGTTTCTTCAGATAAGCCTTTATTGTTTCTCGAATAAGCTGCTCTTTATTCTCAAAATGATTATAGATGGTTACCTGGGATACTTTTGCTTCTTTTGCAATTTTAGCGATATTCATACCGCTTGGACCAAACTGATTAAATAGTTTTAGCGTTGCGCTTTGTATATCTTGCTGTTTTTTCTGCTTTCTTCTTTCAAATCCATTCATCTTTACATCACCAAGCTTATTTTATCAAAAATATGAAATACATATAAGCAATTATTTCAAAAAGTATTGCAAGTTATTTCAAATCAGCATACAATAATTTTGAAATATTTTATTGTTAATATTTCAAAATTACCTTTTCACACAAAGGAGTTAATATGTATGATTCATTTAGAAAGCTTAACCAAGCAGTTTTCAAATCAAAAAGGCATTTTTAATGTTTCACTACATGTAAATGAAGGTGAAGTTCTTGGCTTTTTGGGCCCTAACGGAGCAGGAAAGTCTACTACTATTCGTCATTTAATGGGATTTATCCAACCAGATCAAGGGAGCTCTTTTATCAATGGGCTTAATACATGGAAAGAAGCCAATAAAGTTCAAAAAATAGTAGGTTATCTTCCTGGAGAAATTTCGTTTTTAGACGATATGACCGGCATGCAGTTTTTAGAATTAATGACGAAAATGAAAGGGATAAAAGACATCAGTTATCGAACCTATCTCATTGAGCTTCTTCAGTTTGATCCGACGATTTCCATTCGAAAGATGTCTAAAGGTATGAAGCAAAAGGTGGGGATTGTTACTGCTTTTATGAATCGCCCTAACGTTTTAATCTTAGATGAACCAACATCTGGTCTTGACCCGCTCATGCAACAGATATTCATTGATTTACTCGTTGAACATAAAAAGATGGGCACAACCACCTTTATGTCTTCTCACATTTTTTCAGAGGTTGAAAGAGTTTGCGATAAGATTGTCATTATTAAAGATGGAAGAATTGTAAAAGATGCACCTATTGAAGAGGTTCAAAGAAATAAGCGCAATACGTTTATTGTAGCAGTCTCTACTCCTGAAGAAGTACAACGTATTGTTCATTCTCACTTAGATGCAACGCAGCTTGGAGAACTTGAAGTACAAATCGCTGTAACAGATTCTTTCCATGAGTTATTTCAGCTGTTATCTGACATGAACGTAACAAACTTTAAAAGCAAGAGTGAAAGATTAGAAGATTTATTTATGAACTATTACCAAGAAGGGGGAAAATCAATATGAACGGACCCTTACTTACAACGATGCTAAAAAGTCACGCAAAATCCATCTTAAGCTACACGCTAGGTTCCACTTTTTACTTGTTGCTCATTATTTATATTTATCCTTCAATCTCCCAAGTAGAAGGACTAAACGACCTTATAAAATCAATGCCAGAGAGTTTGTTAAAAACATTTGGCATTGAAAATGGATTATCGTCTTTAAGTGATTTTATAGCTGGTGAGTATTACGGCTTATTGTTGTTGGTATTGCTGAGTATTTTTTGCATCTTAACATCTGCTTCTCTCATTGCAAAGCTTGTTGACAATGGTTCTATGGCATACCTTTTGTCAACTCCAGCTTCACGAATGACCGTTGTTCTTACTCAAGCTGTTGTAGGAGTAATTGGATTGTTTATTATTATTTTTATAACAACAGCTTGTGGCATTATTGTCACAAAGTTTTTCACATCAATAAGCGAATTTGATATGTGGGGATTTGTGAAGATGAATATTGTTGTCTTTTTATTATTTTTCTTTATTTCTAGCTATTGCTTTTTATGTTCAAGCGTATGCAATGAATCAAAAAAAGCTTGGAGCATCCCAACAGCTATCACACTTTTATTTTACGGAATTGACCTTATAGGTAAACTATCTGACAAGCTGGAATCCCTTCGCTACGCTTCAATTTTCTACTATTTTAACCCAATTGAAATTGGACGTGGAAACGAAGATATTTTTGTCACTTGCTTGCTATTTGGAATAGCTGGTGTACTTCTATATACAATAAGCGCTTTCTTATTTTCCAAACGCGACCTGCCTTTATAAAAAAGAGTTTGAGACATAGCAAAATGCTTGCTTCTAAGAGACGAACAATAGCTGTTCGCATCTCTTTGGTTTGTCTAAACAAGTTCGTTCCATTGGGCTATAGCCTACTCGCTTTCCGCGGGGAGGGACCTGAACTTTCTCGCTGCGCTGCGGAATCTCAGGTTTCCTTCTATTTCCCGCAGGCGTCAAATGCCCTATGCTTCATTCCATCCTGTTTCCAAACTGGTTTTTCCTAATCAACAAAAAACCTGAATGATTAAAAGTGGCAAACTCTTAATTATCCAGGTTTATCGTTGGCTGAATTACCTATATGCCAGCCTCTTTTTTTATCCTGCCTTCATAGGTATATTGCGATCTTGTTGGTAAATGTCATAAACTAAAAAACTAAATGCGTAGTAAAATGCAATGATTGCAATCGAATCTGACATAATATATATAGCTCCCAAACCAATTCCGACAACTAACGTCTGAAGGCTTAAGCGATCTTTTTGAAACGCCAGCTGTGACATGAAATAACCTAAACCAATTAAAATAGCTAATAACCAGCTATTTTGAATTTGCAAAATATCATGAATATAGATATAAAGACTTGGAAAATACACTAGCGTTTCTACTATGCTTGAAGTTCCACTATATGTAAGCCACCACTTGCGTTCTCGGTTCGTTTTTGGGACTGTTGCTTCAATTGAAGTCGGCATCTCCTGTTCCATAAATACCGTTTCTCCATGATCTTTCATCCATTGAAGCATAACCGATAATACAATAAATCCTAAAAAGATAAGCAATAATAAGTACTCAACCCAAGCTGGAAACATATTCTTCTGCTGTATGGTATCCAGATATACTGTTTGAAGTCCCCACTTCTCTACAGGCAGCGCATAGTATAGCATAATGACTGCGTAAAGAAGTAAAATGAGCACATAAAAAAACGACTGTTCTTTATAGTACCGAACTTTTTTCTCTTCAGATATTATTCGCCTGACCATAATACTTTCAAAGTAGGGACGAACAATACTGATAATTACGACTAAACAAGTAAATGCAATCATAAACCGCTTTAATCACCTTTTCACTTTTCATTATGTAATCAACTTTCCGTATGGTTCCTTATACAAAAAAGCAGCTATTCTTATCAATGGTTTCCTTTTCCTATAGTATCAAATATATGAAGTTATTTACAATGAAAATATTATGTGGAAATTAAGTTTGCCATGTTTATACCACTGATTGTAACCATTGGGGACCCACCTCCTGGATGAGTTGTTCCACCGACAAAATAAAGGCTTCTTACGTCTTTTGAAACGTTGCTAGGCCGAAGAAAGCTGTCCACTTTCCGATTAGCACTAATACCGTAAAGAGCCCCTTTGTACGCTCCAAATTGCTTTTCAATCCAGCTTGGGTTGATGATTTTTTGACAAGCTAAGGTAGATGTAATATCGACACCAAACCTTTTTAGCTTTTCATATATAACTTGTTCATAACCATCATCATTAGTCACTCCTGCTGGTGCGTTAACAAGAATAAATAAGTTATCACCAGGCGCTACGTTTTTATCTGTATAAGAAGAATTACAGATGTAGATTGTTGGATCTGACGGCAGCTGCTTTTTCTTAAACAGTTCATAGAATTCGTTTTTATAATCATCGGAAAAATAAACTTGATGATGAATAAGCGAATCATTTCTATTCTTTGTTCCAGCTAAAATAACATAAGCAGAAATAGAAGGTTCAAATTTGCTCACCATCTTGTTTGTGAAATGGGGACGGTCCGCTTCATCTACGAGAGACGGATAAGCTTGCAGTAGGTCACCATTCACAATAACGGAGTCTGCAGGCAATTTTTCACCGCTCTCAAGCTCAATCCCTACTGCCTTCTTATTCTCCACCTGTACTTTTTTAACTGCTTCATTTAGTATCAAGGTCCCTCCTGCCTTTTGAAACACTTCAGCAAATCCTTCAGCAATCCTAGGATTCCCCCCCTTAACATAGTAAACTCCTTCATTCATCTCTAAATGGCCAATCAATGAGAAAGTAGCAGGTGAAACATATGGTGAAGAGCCTATATACGTGGCGTAGCGGTTAAACGCGTTAATCACATTTTCATTGTCAAAAAAACGTCTGTGAAAAGAATCGATTGTTTCAAATGGCTTTACTTTAAGAAGACTCGTAAACAAAGACGGATTCATATAATCTTTCCATGATGAAAACGTTCGATAAAAAAACTCATCTTGTGCGATGGTATAGAGTTTTTTAACGCTTTTTAGGTATTGCTCATAGTTCTTTGCCCCTTTAGAATCTATTTGTTCCAGCTGGTGAATCATCTTATTTCGATTCGTTGTCATCATAAACGTTGAACCATCATTAAACCAATTTTTTGTATGATCATTTAATTTCATTAGAGGCATATAATCGTCTGGATTTTCTCCAGCCTCTTTAAACACTTGTTGAAAAACGTGTGGCATCGTAATTGTGTTTGGGCCAAAGTCAAAAGAATATTCTCCTAGCTTCATTGGCATCATTTTGCCGCCTACATGCCCATTCTTTTCAACAATTGTAACGTCAAAACCTCTCACTTGTAACAAAACACCCGCGGCTAATCCTCCTAAACCAGCTCCTACAATGATAATTTCCTTCATTTATAATGCCTTCCTTTCCATTGATAACCTTTGTGCTGGACGCTTTGTTTCATCGAATGGTTCATTAAGAATAGCAAGGTAATAGCAGAGATGGGCATCGTAATAAACAAATACCATTTTTGCTTAGCTGCTAGATCAATAAGTAATCTTTGAAGAAAAAGAAGCAATAATGGCAACAGCAAAAGTACCTGTTCAGACACAATACCATATAAAAATAGCGGTACTGGAAGAACATAATAAACAATAAAAAACACCATGAGAGCAACGAGTTTATTAAGTGATCGCCCTAACCCTGTATACACATTTTTTGCAAAACCATTCCATACCTCATCATCTTTTTCATACATGTAGCAGTTGACATGAGACGTTACGTTAGCCAAAATTACTTTTTCACCTTTCTCTTTCAGTGCTCTTGCAATATGCACATCTTCGACTAACGAACTCTTAACGGCTTCATGTCCTCCTATGCTTTCATATGCTTCTCTTTCAAAGAACATAAACGCCCCGTGTGCTGCAGTTGCAGCTGGGTATTTCCCCCCGTTTGCAATGATGGTTGGTAAATACGAAAACACTACAACATGCTGAAGAGGAACTAGGAGCGATTCCATTCGTTTCTTTACCGGAAATCTTGGAAAGCCCGTCACTAGCTTTGCTTTCTTTTTTTTAGCTAAGGCTAATACGTGTTGAATTGTATCCTTCTCTAAAACAACATCTGCATCAATAAATAGGTAGTAGTCACCGCTTGCTCGTTTTGAAAGCTGATGACAAGCGTGTACTTTACCAACCCAGCCTTCCTCTAAAGGCTTTCCTTCTATAACAGAAAACCTCTTATCACATTGTATTTCTTGTTCCAAAAGCTGTCGAGTTTGATCTGTCGATTGATCATCTAAAATAATGACTTCAATGCGCTGATAAGTAAGTCCTTTTAATGAACGTATGATGGACTTAACATTTCGTTCTTCATTACGCATAGGAATTAAAATAGAAACAAGTGGATCAACTTTGTTTTTGTTAAGCTGGTAGCTCGCTAAACGTGGCATCGTAAATATGTTAATAATGGTACCTATTATCATTATGATAAATAAAGCGCTATAATAAATCATCGCTTCACCTTCTCTTTCCACCAAGTTAACCACTCACTCAACGTTTTTCTCCCCGCCATAAACACGTCAAAAGTGGAAAGATCCTCGCTAACAAGCTTACTTTTAATACTATCTAACTCAGCAATTACAGCCTGTTCTAGCTTATGCGTTAATTCACTTCGACTGGTTTCTGTATTTACTTCTATAGGTTTACCTACTTTAATAAATAGCTCTGGACGCTGATCATGACGAAAACTATAGCAATATGCAATTGGAATGGCTTGTACACTCTTTTCTTTTAACATGATAAAAGCCGGGCCGTCTGAAAATTGCAGAGGTCGCTTCTCTAAGTGTTCTTCCTTTCCCTGAGGAAAAATCCATACGGATTTTTTTTCTCTTAGCAATTTCCTGGTATACAAAAGCGATTTCATAACATGCTTGGGCGAGGATGGATTAACGGAAAATGCTCCAATTTTTCGAAAGAATGGAAAAGAATTCATACCTTCTTCAGACATCATTGCGTAGCTATCATGCTTAAGTAACACTCGATTTATATAAAAGCTAATTAAGCCGTCCCACCAGCTTGAGTGGTTGGCAATAAATAGAGTCGGTTTATTATTCTCAACTGCTTCCTCCATATCGATGTAAATACGATAAAACTGCTTTTTCAACTGATAGTGTACAAACAGCTGCAAAACTCTCTCAAATCGTTTGTCTTTCTCCGGATAAATCATATTCTTTTCTCCTTTTGGTATAAAACAAAAAGAATGCTATATGGAATTAACGTCATAAGCACAACTAACCACAAACCGTTGACCGCTGCCACAATGACAAACATCATAACAATGGCACTATATAAAACCACCATTCGACTTTCCCACTTTGGCTCTTCTTTTTTTTCTAAAGCCTCTAGCCAGAAGTAGAGGATAAGTTGAATAAAAAATGAAAGTATAAACCAGCCTGAGAAATTAGAAAGTGGAATATCATAATAAAAGCTGTTTCCTTCCCATACCCAGTACTGTTTTACTACATAGGCCACTGGGTCAATCGCTAAATCCATAATAACTGCAAATATAGATGAGATTGTTGCGTATACTAGCGCCTTTACAAGATAAGGTAATTCCATTCTTTTCATAATACCAAGTGCAAGTACACGGCTAGTCACAATTACCATTAGCCAAGCTGAACCAATTGTGAGCGGTACACCTAAAATTTTGGTACCAAAATCTTTCTCATATTCATATGAACCAAATAAAAAGTCATAGTGTACACCTAAACTTTCTATAACAATGGTTGCAACCATCACGAAGATTGCCACGAGCAGCGCCGTCACCATCCGATATGATTTTGCCATATAGATAAAAGCAATTACGCCACTGACATGTAAAAACACTACGTTTGCCCATTCAAGCCATGGCGGTAACCAATTAAAAGCAAGAAGAACAACTCCACATATGTACCAAATAATAAAAAATTGATAAATCTTTTCTGTCAATCTTTTTCCTCCTCTCAGTTTCTTTATTAACTGTAAAATGTAGCTAGTCGCTACTAAAGAAAACTTTTTTCTTTTTAATATATCTATTGTACTTTATACCCCCGCACTCTCTTATTCATGCTAGAACATCATTATTATAAATCCTTTACCTCTTATGCTCTATTTTCAATATGTTCTTTACTATGTTATGTACAACCTTATTAATATTTGACATAAAAATAGACATGAATGATAAGCTGAACAATTCAACTTTCATTTCATGTCTATGGTGTAGCATTTGCTTTTTTAGCTAGTAAAAGCTGAATTGGCAATCCAACTATAAGTCCTGGAAGCACAGACAGCATCGGTAGCCAAATTGGCCCAAGCAATACCCCATTAATTTTCACTACTGAAGCATACATGATACCTACGGTTACGAAGTAAGCACAGCACGCAAACGGTATAAATGAGTAAAGAGGAGGTGCAGTAGCTTCTGCATCTTTAAAGCCATCCCACATCGCAAAAAAATACAAGCATGGGTAAAACATAATCCACTGCATGTCCACAGTGGCTAATGCCTGTTCCGTTTCACCTAAAAAACTTAATCGTATTGCAGAGTTAAAATGTGCGCCCATATTAATTAAAAATTCCAATGCTATAAACACAATCCCTTTTACGTACTGCTTGTTTAATAATTGACTAAACCCTGGTAGGGCAATATTCCACAGAATTGCTTCTAGTCTAGTCAAAAAATCGACTCTCACATTTTAGAATATGTACAGGGGGCACCTGGCTTCGTAATTGTTTTCTCATCCTTATCTACCTCGCATTGATTTACGAATAGTTTTAGTAAAGGCGAAAAATTTATACTCTTAAATGTAATTTTCTGTAAGGTTTTTTAACGCTATGAATCAAAGCAAGCTTTTTAATATTTACGAAGAGAAACAATATCTAAGCCTAACAGACGCTTTCTCAGGAACTGAAAGCATCTATTAATAATTCTTTCAAGGGTTTTTGTATCATTTCCTAAAATTCTAATGGCACATCCATTTATCGCCAATTTTGAAATACCTATACATCCATCCTGCTCTTTGCTTATTACTTCATCATACAACTCATCAATGACCGAATCGATAATGCCTTCAGCAATTGCTAAAAAAGAACCGAAATGCGTATAGCCCTCCATTTTCATAATCGCATGGATGTCTTCATGAGGAGATAGAAACAAGTGATCAAAAACCATTAACTGATTTTTTCGATAAATTTTCAACTTTGAGCGCACTGAATGATACTTAAATGTCTGTCCATCAGGTGACCACCCTGGTGTAATGATATCAGAGATAAAAAACGTTGCTTTTTCTTCCATATGTACAGTTGTTTCTTGTATAAAACGCGCACCTTCGTATAAAATAAGTGGATCTGGAAGGTATTCAACCACTGCTCCTTTTCTTAAGAACAGCTCTGTTTCTTGAAACACAGGTTCGTGTGGCGTTCGGTATACTTTTGTTGCAGCCTGTGTGGTCAAGCAAACATGTGCATCCTCTTTAGCTGTGATGCACGCTTTATAATGGTCCCCTCCAACATATCCACCTCCTACATGTAGAAGGTAGATTGTCGGGATATGCTCTTCCATGTAGATTGGACGAGCTACTTTAAAAGCTCCATCATGATATGTGTTATGAACAACCGTCTTATTTTTTACCTTGTGCGATTCAAGCTTTAAATAGCCTGTATAACTCATGATTCAATGCCGATAAGTAATACTTCTTTTTTAATCCACTGAATGACGTCAGCCAGCCCTTGATCCTTTTTCAAATTTGTAAATACAAAAGGCTTCTTGCCTCGTGCTGCAATTGTATCTTCTTTCATCACGTCTAAGCTTGCACCAACATACGGAGCTAAATCCGTCTTATTAATAATAAACAAGTCCGATTTAATCATCCCTTGTCCACCTTTACGGGGAATCTTTTCACCTTGAGCGACGTCAATGATATAAATAGAAAAATCCACAAGCTCTGGACTAAACGTTGCTGCTAAATTATCTCCGCCGCTTTCCACAAAAATCAGCTCAACGTCAGGATGTCTTTCAACCAGTTCATCGATTGCGGCAAAGTTCATAGAAGCATCTTCTCGAATAGCGGTGTGCGGACAACCTCCTGTTTCCACACCGATGATGCGTTCTTGAGGTAATACGCTGTTTTTCACTAAAAACTGAGCATCTTCTTTTGTATAGATATCATTTGTAATAACCGCCATGCTTAGCTCACTTTGTAATGCTCTGGTTAGCCTTTCTACAAGCATTGTTTTCCCCGCCCCTACAGGACCTCCTATACCAACTCTCATTGCATTCATTTTTTCGCCTTCACTATGAAGGCTTCCCTCCCTTATATTATTTTGTATTAAGACATAAATAAGCGGACGTGCAGACGTTCATGCTGCATTTGAGCAATTTCAAGCCCTGGCGTCATTGAACCAAGCTCACTCGAATCCGCACGAAGAATGTTCGTGACTGCTTGATCAATCTTTTCATGAAAAGCAAGTGAAATTCGCTGACCATCCGTTTGCCCAATTGGAATGCCACGAACTGCATTTTGAATAAGCGATGACACCGTAGCATACAAGTGCGTAGAAACAGCCGTTTGTTTACACACCCGTAATTGTTGAGCTATAATCGCAAAGACAATTGATGGATGACCAAAGCATTCTTTCCGTTGAATTTCGTGTTCATAGCATCTTAAAAGCTTGTTATTAAATAAATCAACACAAAGCTTTACCATTCTCTGACCAATTCTCCTTGTCCCTTCCCTTGTTTCTTTTGATAGCGTCAGCGCATACAGCTCTTGATCTAGCCCTATTATTTCCTGAAGATTCGCTTCTGACGCAAATTCGTATGCCAGCCGGCAAGCTAACCCATCTGTATAAGTAAGCTGCGTTTCTGTATACGTACTAAGAGCTTCAGAAAATGTATCGGCATTTGTGATTCGCTCTTTTTGTATATAGGTTTCCATACCAAACGAATGAGAAAAAGCCCCCGATGGAAAATTCGAATCACACAGCTGTACAAGCGCTAACAGTTGGTTAGTCATGACTATGTCCAATATGTCTAAATGCTTTTTGAACCGCTCTCTTTTCACGCTTATATGGAATTCTTAGTTCGTTAAGAAGCTCTTCAACTAAATAATCATATTGAACAAGCATTTCATTCTCTTCAAACTGCGCTGGCAAATGCCGATTTCCAAGTTGATGAGCAATCTCCCCCATCTGCTTAATACTTGTAGGTTGAATTGTTAATAAGTCATCTGCTACTACTTGAATGACAATCATATTTTTCTCATCCATATAAAGCACGTCACCATCTACAAGTTCACGACTTTCTTTCAGGCGAATTCCTAACTCTTTACCATGATCGGTGACAACTCGCTGCACGCGCTTTAACAGATGATCACTTTCCAAATACACTTTTTCAATATGCGGAGCTTTCTTTTCTAACGTAGCGACATTCCCAACAATTTGTTCAATTAACATTGCTTTCACCTCAAAATAAAAAGTATCGTTGTGCCATAGGTAATACTTCTGCTGGCTCACACGTAATTAATTCATCATCCACTCGTACTTCGTATGTTTGTGGATCCACATCAATTTTAGGCATTTCACCATTTAGCTTCATATCCGTTTTACTTAGTGAGCGAACCCCTTTTACAGGCTTAATCTGTTTCTGTAACTCCAAAGTTCGATGCACTCCGCGATTGTATGCAGCTTGCGAGATAAACGTTATAGCGGTTCTATTGCGTGCTTTTCCATAAGACGCAAACATTGGACGGTATAAAACGGGCTGAGGCGTAGGGATTGATGCATTAGGATCACCCATTTGACTGTGAGCAATCATTCCGCCTTTAACGATTAATTCTGGCTTTACGCCAAAAAATGCTGGCTCCCAAACCACTAAGTCTGCAAGCTTACCAGCTTCTACTGAGCCTACGTATTCTGAAATCCCATGGGTGATAGCTGGATTAATTGTATACTTTGCAATATATCGTTTAATTCGTTCATTATCACCAATACCACTATCGCCGTTTAACTTTCCTCTTTGCTTTTTCATCTTGTCTGCTGTTTGCCACGTTCTCGTAATCACTTCACCAACGCGGCCCATAGCTTGTGAATCAGAAGAAATCATGCTGAAAACTCCAAGGTCATGCAAAATATCTTCAGCTGCAATGGTTTCTTTACGAATACGAGAATCTGCAAATGCAATATCTTCTGGAACAGAAGGGTCTAAATGATGACAAACCATCAGCATATCCAAATGTTCTTCTAGGGTGTTAATCGTATAAGGTCTAGTTGGGTTTGTTGATGACGGGAGAATATTTTTAAAACTTGCCATCTTCATAATGTCAGGTGCATGTCCACCGCCTGCTCCTTCCGTATGATACGTATGAATGACACGATTTCCAATTGCTCTCATCGTATCTTCGACAAATCCGCCTTCGTTTAGCGTATCTGTATGGATTGCAATCTGCACATCATATTCATCCGCAACTTGAAGGCTTGTATCAATTGCTGACGCGGTGGTGCCCCAATCTTCATGAAGCTTAAGACCAATCGCTCCAGCCTCAATTTGTTCGATAAGAGGCTGCTTGGATGATGCGTTCCCTTTACCTAAAAAACCTACATTCATTGGAAAAGCCTCAGCTGCTTCTAACATCCGCTCGATATACCAAGCTCCAGGTGTGCACGTCGTCGCGTTTGTTCCCGTTGCAGGGCCAGTTCCTCCTCCAATCATCGTTGTAATTCCAGAAGATAAGGCGGTTTCGATTTGCTGTGGACAGATAAAATGTATGTGCGCATCAATCCCTCCAGCCGTCACAATTTTCCCTTCTGCAGCAATGATTTCAGTACTAGCTCCAATCACAATATCAACATCATCCATCAATAGTGGATTTCCTGCTTTTCCAATGGTTTGAATCATGCCATCCTTTACGCCAATATCCGCTTTGTATATCCCCGTATAATCCATAATGATGGCATTCGTAAAAACAAGATCTGCCGCTTCACTTCTTGTTGCAAGAGGATGCTGTCCCATTCCATCACGAATAACTTTTCCTCCACCAAACTTTACTTCATCACCATAGGTTGTAAAATCCTTTTCAATTTCAATAAAAAGGCTGGTATCAGCTAGCCTTACGGCATCTCCAACCGTCGGCCCAAACATATCTGCATACTGTTTTCTTGACATTTTAAAGCTCATGTTCGACCTACTCCTCTTTTAGCTCCCCCGTGGGTCCATTTGTTTTATTGTTTAATCCATATACATGCTTTGTTCCTGAAAAAGGTACAAGCTGGACCGTTTTAGGATCACCTGGTTCAAAGCGAACGGCCGTACCAGCAGGAATATTTAAGTGATAGCCAAACGCTTCTTTTCGATCAAATTCTAACCCGTAATTAACTTCGTAGAAATGAAAGTGAGATCCTACCTGAACAGGACGGTCCCCTCGGTTGGTTACCAAAACCTCAACTATCTCCTTATCTTTGTTACATACAATTTCATCTTTACGTAACTTGTATTCTCCGGGAATCACTTCTTCCCCCTCCTCTATCGAATTGGATCATGTACCGTCACAAGCTTTGTTCCATCTGGAAACGTTGCTTCTACCTGAATGTCATGAATCATTTCAGGAATACCTTCCATCACATCATCTCGCGACAATATTTGTGTTCCAAGCTGCATTAATTCAGCAACGGTACGACCATCTCTAGCTCCTTCTGTCATTTCATATGTAATAACGGCAACCGCTTCTGGATAGTTCAGTTTTAACCCTCTCGCTTGCCTACGCCTCGCGAGGTCTGCGGCGACAACCACCATAAGCTTTTCTTGCTCTCGCTGTGTGAGTTTCATTTAAATCTTCCTTTCTATACAACTAAATGCTTTTGAATGGCTTCTAAGTTGACATTCTTAGATTCTCCTTCTGCAACAATGCGACCATGATCTAAAATGTAAAAAAAGTCTGAGCAAGCCAGTGCTAAATCTACGTTATGTTCTACTAACACGATGCCAACACCTTGTTCTGTAGCAATTTTGATAATGACTCTTTCAATAAGTTGAACAATAGAAGGTTGTATTCCTTCCATCGGTTCATCAAGCAACAAGAGCTCAGGACTTCCTACTAAAGCACGGGCAATCGCAAGCTGCTGCTGTTGACCACCGCTTAAATCACCTCCTTTCCGCTGCAACATTTCATAAAGAACTGGAAATAACTCAAATACATGCGACGGAATAATTTCTTTTTTTGGCTTTTCTTGAAGTGCTTCAAGCCCTAACAATAAATTTTCTTCTACTGTTAATGTGGAAAAGATATCTCTCCCTTGAGGAACATACCCTATTCCTTTTTTTGCTCGCTGTTCTGGTCGTAGACTTTTTATAGATTGATTTTTCCAAACAACGTCTCCCGCACTCGGCTTCAGCAAACCCATTAATGTTTTCATTAACGTCGTTTTCCCAACCCCATTGCGTCCAAGAATTGCTACAATTTTCCCTTTTTCAACTTTAACTGAAACATCGCGTAAGATTGTGGTTTCGTCATACCCTGCTTGTAGATTTGCTACACTTAGCACGTTTGCTTCCCCCTCCCAAGGTATACTTCTTGAACGCGCTCATTTTCTTGTACATCTGTCATATTACCTTCGGAAAGTATTTTCCCTTCATGCATGACCGTAACTTGCTTTGAATACTTTCTGACAAAATCCATATCGTGCTCCACCACAAGTACCGAACACGTGTTAGAAATCTGATGCATTAACTCACCCGTTCTTTCGCGCTCTCTACCAGTCATGCCAGCAATAGGCTCATCTAACAACAGCAGGCTTGGCTCTTGCATGAGCTGCATCCCAATCTCTAACCATTGCTTTTGCCCATGCGACAGCTCTCCAGCTTGCTTGTACATAAAGTCTTGTAAACCAATTTGTTCAAGTGTTTTCTCAATTTGATTCTTTGTTTCTACCGTCATTTTGGCAAATAAAACAGAAGATAGACTTCTTTTTTGCTTGATTGATAGTTCTAAATTTTCAAATACACTTAAGTGCGAAAAAATAGAAGGGTTTTGAAATTTTCTCGCAATCCCCTTTTCCACAATTTTATGTTCTTGAAGACTACCTAGGTTAATTGTCTCTTCAAATAGTATGTTGCCGGATGTTACCTTTGTTTTCCCACAGATGACATCTAAAATTGTTGTCTTTCCAGCACCATTAGGTCCAATTAAAAACCGGACTTCATTCGGTTCAATCATTAAGTTAACCCCTTGCAAGGCTTTAAAACCATCAAAATCAACCATAACATTATCGCACCATAGTATCCGGCTCATGAGATTTCTCCTTTCTAGATTTAAGCTTTTTTAACTTGTTTTGTATAGATTGAACAAGTCCAGCTATACCGTTCGGTAAGAACAACACAACTACAATAAACAATAAACCTAAAAAAATCAGCCAAATATCTGGATATGTTTCGCTAAATAAACTTTTCGCACCATTTGTAAAAATTGCACCAAACACAGCACCAAGAAGGGAGTGTCGCCCTCCAATCGCTACCCATAAAACCATTTCAATAGATGGTATAATTCCCATCATTGCGGGTGAAATAATCCCTACCTGAAGAACAAATAGCATGCCTGCTACACCAGCAAAAGCAGCTGATAAAGAATAGACAAACACTTTATAAGAAGCTGGATTGAACCCTAGGAAGCGGACGCGGTCTTCACCATCGCGTATAGCAATTAATACTTTTCCAGCTCTACTTTTAGTTAGCCAAATGGAAAGTGCAAACACAATTGCTAATACACTTACTGTGACAAAGTAAAGAATTTGTTGAACAAATGGGTCTGCTAATGACATTCCAAAAAATGTGGAAAAACTGGTGAGACCATTTGTCCCTCCTGTTAAGTCTTGTTTTCCAATAAATAAAGTAACAACTACTACAACAACTGCTTGAGAGATTAATGAAAAATAAACTCCTCGAATGCGATTTTTAAACGTAAAGTAACCAAGGGCTGTTGCTAAAAACATTGGGACTATAATCCCTGCACCAATGGCAAAAGCAGGATTAGCAAACGGCTTCCAAAGAGCAGGAAGAGTCGTCACACCGCTCCATTCCATAAAATCGGGAATACCAGTTGTCGATCCTTCTAGCTTTAGATACATGCCCATACAATAAGCACCTAGTCCAAAAAACACGCCATGCCCTAAGCTTAAAATACCTGTATACCCCCATATTAAACAAATACCTATCGCTACAATTGCATAGCATAAAAACTTTGCTAATAATCCTAAACGGAACTCTTGTAAGAAAAGTGGTGCTCCTAGAAAACCAATAAGTACAACGATGTATAAAGCATATGTGCGATTAAATGTCATAAACAATCCTCCTTTAATCCAATGAGCGTGTTCGCATGCTTACAAGGCCTGACGGCTTCCATTGTAAAAATGCAATAATTAGTGCAAACACAATTACTTTTGCAATAGTGGCGCTCGTTGTATATTCAATCGTTGTACTTAAAATTCCAATCCCTAAGGCACCAATCACGGTTCCTGTCAGCTTTCCAATCCCTCCTAATATGACAATCATAAATGCATCAATAATATAGTTGGTACCAATTGAAGGTCCGATCGGTCCAATAATTGTAAGTACGCAACCAGCAAGGCCAGCAAACCCTGAACCTAACGCAAAAGCATAGCTATCTACTTTTTTAGTTGACACTCCTAAGCAAGAAGCCATTTGTCGATTAAGCATAACAGCTTTCATTTTCCGACCCATTGCTGTTTGATAAAGAAAATAAGAAACACCCAGTAAGCTAAAAATAGCTAACCCTAAAATAAAGAGCCTTTTATACGGAAGGGTTGCTCCGAGAACACTAATTCCACCGTCTAGCCACTCTGGCGTTTTAACTGCTACATTCGGAGCTCCAAAAATAGAACGCGCAGCTTGTTGTAAAATTAAGCTAACTCCCCACGTAGCTAGCAAACTATCTAACGGACGATCATACAAAAAACGAATAACGGTTTTTTCAATGGTTATTCCTAACAATGCACTGATTAAAAAAGCTAACGGAATCGCTAGAATAAAATAATAAGCAAGCATTTGCTGAGGTAAATATGAAGAAACAATTTGTTGTACAACGTAAGTAGTATAAGCACCAACCATAATTAATTCCCCATGCGCCATATTAATTACGTTCATTAATCCAAACGTAATCGCTAGCCCTAACGCAATAAGAAGCATAATTGATCCTAAACTTAATCCATTAAAGAGCTGTGTGACAAAAATAGACAATAAAATGACTCCTCTCCATCTTTAAAGATAAGATGTACATTGAGTACATCTTATCTTTTGAAAGCTTAGTAATCACAATCACTATTTCTTATTGCTTAGTGAGGCCCCCCATTTATAGCTTTCAAGGTATGGATCAGGCTTAATTGATTCGCCAGAGTTCCATACTTCTTTAAACTGACCATCAGCTTGAACTTGACCAATTCGGGCTGTTTTCCATATGTGCTGGTTAGTTCCTTCTATTTTTACTAATCCACTCGGCGCATTAAATTCAATTCCATCAGCTGCTTCCTTTACTTTATCGATATCGAAGCTTCCTGCTTTCTCAACTGCTTTTGCCCATAAATGAACAGCTGTATAAGCAGCTTCTATTGGGTCACCCGTTACTCGATCATCACCGTATTTGTTTTTATAGTTTTCTACAAATTCTTTATTTTCAGAGGTATCCGTGGTTTGATAATAGTTCCAAGACGCATAATGCCCCTCTAACACGGAGGCACCAATTCCTCTTATCTCTTCTTCCGCTACGCTCACAGATAGTACTGGAATATCAGCAGCAGTAATCCCAACATCTTTTAATTGTTTAAAAAAAGCAACGTTACTGTCACCATTTAAGGTATTGAATATCACATCAGGCTTCGCATCTTTAATCTTACTAATTAGAGTACTATAATCTGTGTGTCCAAGAGGTGTATACTCTTCTCCAGCTAACGTGCCTCCTTCTGCTTTCAACTGAGCTTTAATGACTTTGTTAGCTGTTCTTGGAAACACATAGTCTGAACCGATCAGAAAGACTTTTTTCCCTTTATTTTCAAGAAGCCATGTAACAGCAGGCACAATTTGTTGATTAGTTGTGGCCCCTGTATAAAATATGTTAGAGGAAGACTCCATTCCTTCATATTGAACTGGATACCAGAGTAAGCCGTTATTTTGTTCAACTACAGGTAGCATCGCTTTGCGACTGGCTGACGTCCATCCTCCAAAGATTGCTGCCACTTGATCTTTTTGCAAAAGTTTTTTTGCTTTTTCAGCAAACGTGGGCCAATCAGAAGCACCATCTTCAATTACAGGCTCGATTTTTTTACCAAGCACTCCTCCTGATGCATTGATTTCATCAATTGCCATCAATTCTGCATCGCGCAATGACACTTCACTAATAGACATGGTTCCACTTAATGAATGCAAAACTCCCACCCTCACCGTGTCTCCAGATGTATCTATAGTAGCTTTTTGTCCTTCTGTACCAGTTGCTTTCCCACAACCTGCAACAACAAGTGCTGAGACTGCTATAGCTGATAAAACTGATTTCCAACGAATTGATTTCAATCATGCCACCCCTTATCAAATTCTAATTATCTGTGTTATAATTAGAATTAGGCATACATACCCCAATTTGTTATGCCCAATTCAAGCTTCTCACCGCCATGAGAAGCTTTTTTATGTATCCTCCCTCCTTTTACATCATCATGTTATTTTTCCTCACATCTGATGATATTTTTAATTATAATAAATTTTCTGACAAAATCAAGGTGTTTTTTGAAACCTTTTCCAGAAAGCGCTAACATTAAAGGTGTTTTCTCATAAAATATTCGCTTTCCGTACGGAAAGAAAAAGAGATGCCTGAAATCAGGCATCTCTTTTTCTTATCAACTATTAATTTAATACTGTAATGTTAACTGTTTTACGACCCCATTGCTCTGCATCAGCTTGTGCAGGAACAAATACGTCGATTTTATTACCTTTAATCGCTCCGCCAGTATCAGCAGCGATTGCTTCTCCATATCCTTCAACATATACTTTTGAACCTAATGGGATTACGCTAGGATCTACAGCAATTACTTTTTGGTTTGGATTTGCTTTTAAATCTACTCCCGTAGCAGTTACACCACTACATCCTTCACAGCTAGCTGTATAAGCAGTTGCTTCAACTGTTAACTGCTTACCGTTCTGTTGTGATTGTTCAGCAGGTTGTTCCTCTTTAGCTGGCTCAGGTTGTGGCGCTGGTGCAGCCGCTTCCTGAACTGGCTCTTGTTTTTGCTCAGCTTCTGGTGCCGGTTGTTCGGCAGGCTCTTGAGCTGGTTCTTCCTTTGGTGCCGGCGCAGCTTCTTGCACAGGTTCAGCTTTTGGTGCTGGAGCTGGTTGTGCTACAGCTTGTGAACCTCCACTTGTTTCAATGGCAAAGACCTGTCCTGGAATGATAAGGTCACTTCCTAATCCGTTCCAAGCTTTAATTTGCTCTACTGTTACGCCATATTCTTGGCTAATTGACCATAATGTATCGCCGCGCTCAACTTTATGTGTAATCTCTTTTATAATTGATACATTTAAATTTTGTTCTGGGTGAATAATCGTTGATGTTAAGTTATTTGCATCTTTTAATTCGTCAACGCTCACATCATGGTTTTGAGCGATGCTCCACAACGTATCACCTTTTTGTACTTGATACGTTTCGTTTGCACTTGCAGATGCTCCACCTGCAAGCCCTGCTGAAAGGATTGCTGTTGTTCCTAGAGTAAATATAAATTTCTTCATTTACGAATACCTCCTTATTTACTCAATGACTGAATGATATCACCTAGAGATTGCACAGCCATTACAGGAACATTCAACTTCCATTACAAAAATAACGCTTTTTTAACATGAAACTGTAATTTTTCTGATAATTTGTCCATATGCTTCAATAATTTCCATTTATTTGGTGTTTTTTACAAACAAATCTTCCTATTCCTTTTTATCCATAAAAAAAGCACCCTAATTGTTAGATAATTCTATCAATTAGGGTGCTTTTCATCAATTGCATCCATGTGGTTATTTATTTTTTATTAAAGCCTTGTTTCTCTACGTACTCTTTCATATACATACGCGTCGGGTTCGATAGCATATGAGCCATTTGACCAGTCCACGTATCGTTTCTGTTTCCATTTGTACGCTCATTATAATAAGAAGAAATCTGTTCATTATAAGCTTGCAATTCTTCAATAAACTTATTGTGATCTTGCTCGTATACTTCTTCATGATACACATTAGCTTGAGGTAAACGAGGCTTTTTATCCGTATCGGTAGCCGGATACCCAATCGTTAAACCAAATAGTGGCAGTACGCGACTAGGGAGCTTTAATAATTCTTGAACATCTTGAAGCTGATTTCGAAGTCCACCGATATAACAGATTCCAAGCCCCATCGACTCTGCAGCAATTGATGCATTTTGAGCTGCTAAAGCTGCGTCGATTAAAGCAACCATGAATTTTTCAGTACTTTCAAGGGACTCAGATAAATCTTTGCCCTCCATTTCAGCAATAACATCGTGCCTATGCAAGTCTGCACAAAAAAGAAGCAAGTGACCATTTTGGGCAACATAAGGTTGATTACCCGCTAGTTCAGCCAAGCGATTCTTAGTTTCTTGATTTTTAATTCCAATTATTGAATATGCTTGTATATAGCTTGAGGTAGAAGCTGCTTGGGCACTTTCTACAATTTTATGAACCTGCTCATCTGTTAAAGGTTTATCTTGATATTTCCTCACTGAGCGATGACTTAAAATTGTTTCAATAACTTCGTTCATTTTTTAGAACCCCTTTTTCATTTTAATTCATTCACTTCTTAGTATAACGAATCTCTCCTTTTTTCAACATTTTTCTGCTTTATAACCGACTCTTTGTTGTTTCGTATTCATATAAATGAAACCGGTTCGCCAGCACATCTGAAACGGAATACTCAATGCTTTCAATGTACTCATCCATTCTTCGTAGTAGCCGGTTGCGCTGCACATCATTTTCAAGTACTTTCACCAACTGCTCTTCAAGCAGATAGGCTTTATCCAGAGGCATTAATAAGCCTTTTCTTTTTAACGTTTGAATATTAATTTGTTCTTGCCCTGGAAGTGAAGAGTGAATAAAAATAGGTAGGCGTTTACGTAAGGCTTCACTAATCGTAACACCGCCTGCTTTTGTCACAACTGCACTAGCTTGTTCATATAAGCTATTCATTTGCTCTCTGCACGCAATATAAGGAAGAGGTGTAATGCTTGGATGATTTAACATTACCAACTCTTGAAATAGCTTTTTGTTGTTTCCACACAGCACTACGTATCGGTAAATACTATCGTAGGGAACGGAGCGAAGCATTTGTTTTACATTGCCAAGCCCTGCATTCCCTCCAGCTATTAGAATCGTTCGTTCAGACCTTGAATCTATTCGTTTATTTTTAAAAGCAGCATGAACAGGAATTCCAGTGACATAAATATTGTGAGTAGGCACATTATGAATACTTTCTAAAAAGTTTTTTGTCTCCTTATCAGGTACGCAGTGAATATCCACACCACTTTTTCCCCATACATCGCTTACTAAAAAATCAGTATAAATATTAACAACGGGTGTATTAATAATGCCTTTTTCTTTTAACCCACTGATGACGCGCGAAGGAAAGCTATGAGTACAAACAATAACGTCTGGTTTTTCTGCTTCAATTAAACGCTTCATGTTATATTCAATAATTGGCCAGCTTTTAACAACAAAATCATCACACGTATGATTTTCCTCTTTATAAACGTGCCCGTGATAAAATTTTTCAAACTGCCTTGGAAACATAGAGATCCATTTCATATATAGAGATGATATTAATTGCTCAAGAGGTTTGCTCCAATAACTTAAACAATCAATCTTTTTCACTGAAATTTGCTTATAATTTGCCACCAGCATTTCCATTACAGCGTCTGCCACCTGATGATGTCCAGATGCCATCTTAAACAAGGGCAAAAATAAAATCTTTTTCATCAATGATCACTCCCTTTAAAGCGGGTGTTTCGCTTTTTTCGCAGCTGTAGCATAACGTAAACAACAAAAAATAAAATGGCTCCTCCAACAATAATTGAAATATGAACCTGATCTCCAACAAAATAACCTAACAATAAAAAAGATAGCACCCATACAATTCCGCCTATTAGCGAAAAACAAACATATAATAAAAAAGGATAATGACTAATTCCTGCAAGGTACGGGCTAATTTGACGAAGACCAGGAACAAACAAGCCAAATAAAATTGTCCACTTCCCATGTCTATGAAACTTCTCACGAGCAGCTTTTAATTTAGGTTCAGTTAATCCCACATACTTTCCATACTTACTAAAAAAGGGAACGCCTGCATACCTGCCGAGTAAATAAGCAACCAGCATTCCAATAATAACACCTAAGCAAGCATAGATTGTTGATGAATATAAAAGCAGCTGTCCTTTTGCAATAAACATTCCAAGAATAATTAAAAATGACTCTTCAGGCGCTGGAATTCCAACAATCCCGCAAAATAAAATTAAAAATATTGTAATATAACCGAATGCATTAATATAATGCGACACCATTGTTAATTCCACGTGCTTGTTCCTTCCTTTTTTAATTCAGAGAGTGTTTTACTATTCATCTGGCGCTGCTTAGCATACGGAATGAATTCTCTTAAAGCGCCTATTGTCTGCTCTGGTGCTCTTTCATCTGCTCCTTTTGTTTCTCCATTATCATGCAACACATAGATTGCGCCACGCTTTAACTTACTCTTCATTTCAGCTTCTAATGCTTTTTTTGTTTTCTTAAGCGACCAATCTCCAAATATATTAGACCAAATAATTGTATGGTAAGGTTTTGCACACCAAACACTAAATAAATTTAAATGTCCCCAAGGAGGGCGATAAAATATAGGTTCTACGCCCGTTGCTTCTATAATAGCCTCCTTACACATTTGAATTTCTTTCTTTAATTGGCCTGGTGTTAAGAACCACGCGCTAACATGCTTATGATGATGAATACCAACTTCATGCCCTTCTGCTACCATTCTTTTTAACAAATCCGGCCGTTCATTTGCGATTGTCCCAACTACAAAAAAAGTTGCTTTCATCTCATGCTCTTTTAATAAATTCAGAATTTGCGCAGTATATTCTCTATGCGGTCCATCATCAAATGTTAAAGCAAATGATTGAGTTTGTTTTAAGTGCGTACATACGCGAGGGTGAAACCAGCGATACAAATAAGTCGGTAGTACTGCGTACAACAGCCAGAAGCAGCTAACTACTAACAAAACAAACAAAAGCCATTTTATTACAATCATTCCAAATTACCTCATCTTTAATATTCTTTCATTATAACGTTTTTCTAAGCCTTTTGTTTCATTTTTTAAACATTTTAATCCTAACAAGCCTGATGGCACCGCGCAACTATAAAAAGAGAATGGAACATAAAATAATTCCCTCGATAAGAAGAACCATGACGTTTCTTCAATGGTTAGGTTGAAAAACGCATTCGTTTCATTGCTTTATAAACACTCGCTGCTCCCTACCGAGAGAAATCTAATCCTCTATTTCTTGGGAAAATTGAGTGTCCTACGCTCCATTCTTCTCTTTTTTTAAACCAATTAAAAAATATCCGAACGCTTACAAGCTAACTCGCAAGCGTTCGGATAGATCATTAGCTGAAATGCTTATGTCTCAGCCTCTTGTCATTTATTTGTTTCCATAAATACGTTCATACCATGTTTTGGCTGCTTCTACTTCTGTTCGCGTAAGCTGATGACCAAAAGATTCCCAGTGAACGTCAACAGTAGCTTGTGCACCTTGAAGCAGTGTTGTTAATTCTTTCGTCTCATCCGCTGGGCAAATTGGGTCGTTTATTCCTGCACCAATAAAAATTGGAATACCTTGTGCATTAGGTACTTCAATATCTCTTCTTGGTACCATCGGATGAAAAAGTATTGCGCCTTTTAATGATTGTTCATAGTGAAACAGTAGGCTTCCTGCAATGTTAGCGCCATTTGAATAACCGATTGCTACTATATTTTCCCGATTAAAGGCATACTTTTCAGCTGCTTCTCCTAAGAAATCATTTAGTTCTTTTGTTCGAATTGCTAAATCTTCTAAATCAAAAATACCCTCTCTTAAACGCTTAAAAAATCTCGGCATCCCTTGTTCTAACACGTTACCTCTAACCGATAGCACAGATGCTGTTGGATCAATCATTTCTGCAATCGGCAACAAATCCTCTTCTGTTCCACCCGTTCCGTGAAGCATTAGCAAAACTGGCTTTTCGCTATTTGTTCCTTGTTTAAAGATATGTTTCATCTTTTTTCTCACTCCTCTGCATATTAATATCTCGAATTAAAGATATTTATTATTATACGAACTCTTCATATAATTGTAAAGTTACTGCTCTTTGAATGATTTTAAATAAATTGAACATACTAACAAGCATTTAAACCAACAAAGCTTTATCCATGTGAACTAAAAAACAAGCACTGAGTAGTCCATACATTGCACGACCAATTATTCAATACGAGCTTTCACCTTATCAAGTAGCTTTACTGTTGCTCAACATTTCGCATCTTTTTGTAATAATCTCCCTTTATCTTGTTAATATTTTCTATATTGTACCGATAGTAGTAAATGACCTAGTGTTGAAAGATTACTTTTAGCACTTAAAATAACGTACGAAGAAGGATTCCTCAGGGTGTCGCATATTGCTTTATTTGACAAACCAAGATTTATGGGTACACTAAATGCAAGATGTATCCGTCTTGTTTAAGCTTTTTGTAAATGAGAAAATTTCAACTACTTTTGTTGCAGAAGGTTGTACTATACAACAAGACTACGTTGCTAGGTATAATTCATTTCTTCAAAAGTGCGCGTAACGTTCATATCAGGTGCAAACCAACCTTAATACTTTAAAAGCGTAACTAGTTAAAATATCTAGTGAAACAAGCAAACACCGTTGTCAATAAGCTACATAAAGGACATGCACTGATTTAGGTCATAAGAAAAACCCTTTATCTTCACGCTTGCATCCTATGTGATAACTTACTAAAAGGATAGAAATTAATCTATCTTATTGAACGCGGAATTATTAATTAGTGGAGTGAGAAACCATGAGAAAATTTATTCTCGCTGTTTTAACCGTTGTCCTAGTAATCCTTCTAGGCGTCACTTATGTGTTAAAACAATTTGAACAAACAGCTAGCTTATCATACAGCAAGCTGCAAGCTGTCCAGAGCACTGTCATTTATGATAAAAACAATCGACCGCTTGATGAATTATATAAGACGGTCCCAAGACAAAATGTATCCATCGATGAAGTGCCTGACCATGTCAAAATGGCATTTGTGGCAACAGAGGATCGCCGCTTTTACGATCATTTTGGAATCGACATGCAGGGAATTGCCCGGGCTATGTTTAAAAACGTTATTACAATGAGCAAGGCTGAGGGTGCAAGTACCATCACCCAACAGCTTGCACGAAACTTATATCTCTCTAACGATAAAACCTTTAAGCGCAAGTTTGACGAAATGTTTTTATCAGTTGGACTTGAAAAACAGTTTTCAAAAGATCAAATTCTAGAACTATATATGAATCAAATCTATTTTGGTAGCGGCGTATACGGTATTGGGGCAGCATCTCAGCTGTACTTTAACAAAGATGTATCCCAATTGAGCGTTGGCGAAGCGGCTCTGCTAGCTGGACTTCCAAAAGCGCCAAGCACATACTCACCTGCTAGCAGCACAGAAGAAGCAACCAAACGCCGAAACGTAGTTCTTCAGCTCATGTTAGACCAAGAAGTCATTACGCAAGATGAGTATAATCAAGCTATCAACGAACGCGTTATCAAACCAGACGTAACGTTTAAGCAACGAAATAGCCATCAAGCTTTTGTCGACTATGTTGTCCGTGAAGCTGAGAAAACGTATGGTGTTACCGCTGAAGATTTATACAAAGGCGGCTACGAAATCTATACTGATTTTGACCCACTTCTTCAGGAATCCATTAATCGCTCTGTAACTAATCACGTGTTTGCAGACGATACGGCATCACACAAAGTAGAAGTTGGAATCGCGGCTATCAATCCAAAAACAGGTGGTGTATCGGCTATTTACGGCGGCCGAAATTATCAAACAAACGGACTAAACCGAGCTACAATCGGTTATCAGCCTGGATCAGCTATTAAACCACTTGCAGTATATGGCCCTGCTCTTGAAACTGGTGACTATAGCCCAACAACTACTCTTGTGGATGAGCCCGTAGATTTTAGCGGCTATAAGCCTCAAAATGCAAACGGTCGCTATCTTGGAGAAATACCGATGCGAGAAGCCATTGCTCGCTCAGTCAACACAACAGCTGTATCGCTTTTAAACGAAATTGGCTTTAGAGATTCATTTAACTTTATGGAAAAAGCAGGCCTTCCATTAACTGATGAAGATCGCAATTTATCGCTAGCTTTAGGAGGAACTACAACAACATTCTCTCCTCTTCAATTAGCACAAGGCTACTCCGTCTTTGCGAACGAGGGTAAAGTGACAAAGCCTTATGCGATTAAGAAAATTCAAATGCGCGGCGGCGAAGAGCAAGAGCCGGAAATTGAAACAGAAGAAGTAATGAGTCCACAAAATGCTGATACAATGACGTCTATGCTAGAAGACGTTATTGAAAAAAGCTATGGTACAGGAGCTAACGCTCGTTCTTCTAAAGATGCAGCTGGTAAAACTGGCACCACCCAAGATTATGGAGATGCTTGGTTTGTTGGTTATACAGACGAGGCCGTCATCTCTATTCATACAGGGTTTGAAAAACAGGAAACTGATGAAAAAAGAAAGAAACTGACCAGTGGTGGTGGCGAAGACCCTGCTACATTATTTAAATCCATTATGGATAGTTGGTAAATCAAAAGCGGAAAGCATCTATTGCTTTCCGCTTTTTTTATAGAACTGTCTTATGCTTCTTAAGAGAAAAAAACGAAACGTTAATAACTCGACAAATTGTGACGTAGTGTAGAAGCGTCAATACAACGATACCAGCATTCATTCCGATAATAATTCCTGTCATACCGATAGTTGGCTGTGAACCGAGTACGAACATAAGTGAAAAGGAAACAACGTGAGACCAAATCGTATGAAACAGCGCATCTTTTACGTAGCCTAATCCAATTAAGTAAGCTTGAAGCGGGATTGCAAAGAAATGAAAGAGAAAATATGGCCACAGTGCCTGTAAATAAAAAACGGCTTCTGTAGAATGAAAGAATAAGCTTGTTAGCGGCTCTGCAAAAATATACATAGCCAAAACAGATGGAATACCGTAAATAAACGTAAGCTGCATACTTTGAAGAAGAAGCTTTTGTAATTGCTTTTCTTGATCTTTTGCATGCGCTTCAGACACGGCAGGAATAAGCGCTACTAAAAGAGAATGAGCAAAAAATGCTGGAAAAAAACCAATGCTCATCGCAACTCCTGTAAGCATTCCAAAGTGCTGCGTTGCACCGCTAAGCGTCATGCCTGATAGAATAAGAGCATGCTTAATCAAAAATGGTTGGATAGCATTACAAACCGCATTAAACAAACGTAACCCAGTTGTTGGCAAAGAGACGCTCAGCAGCTTCTTTCGTACATCCTGAGGTGTTAATAGCGCTCTATGCCCTTTTGTAATAACGTTTAATTGCGTCACATATGTGATTAAAAAATAAAGTAAGATAACAGCTTCTGTTCCAATTAGGGTACAGATAGCGATGAAAAGAGAAGTTTTTACATCTGTGAACTGAAACATCTGAAAGATGACAAATAGAATAGTTAATTGAAAAGCTTTTCGGATAAAGTTTGAAACCGCAATGGTTGACATACTGTTTTTCCCCGTAAAATATCCCCTCAGTACGGCTGAAAACGATACAATTGGAATAAAGATTAATACAGCCCACTTTAAGTAAGGATGGTAATGAGTAAAGAAAGGAAAAAACGAAACAACGCCAAACGTCACGAAGAAAATAACGAGACTTAATACCGTTGCAAATGTGATGGCATGCTTCATCATATTGCGATGCTCATGCCGATTATGCTCTGCAATAAATTTTGAAATAGAAATGGGCAGCTCTAAGTTGGCTACGGTGGCAACAAGAAAAATAATGGGCAGAACCGTCATATACATCCCCATTCCTTCTTTGCCAAGCTCTCGTGCTAATACCATATTTACTAAAAATTCAATCAGCTCGCCTGCAAAGGCAGCTCCTGCTAAGATAAATGTTCCTTTTAGAAAAGTGTTCATCTACTAATCTCCTCAATTCTTGTCCTACATACATGTATGACAACAATCTAATTATCAATTTCTCTACTCAATCTCCCTATACTTTGTCCTACTTTCATGTTATGTTCACCTTATGAAAAATAGAGCAATTTTATACCTGTTTAACACAGAGCATTCCATTTTCGTAAATTAATCATTGCAAGAAAAGAACAAAGTAGGTTAAAATTTTTCCAGATTCATATTTTTAGCGACCACCTTCTCTTAGGTGAAAGGAGAAAGAGCTATGACAACGATGACAACAATAAACTTACCATCAAAGCAAGAACGCCATAAATTATTCGGTTCAGTAGAACCCGGCCCAAAAACAAAGCCTACTAAAAAAGAAGAAATGGCTGATCTACAAAATAAAAAGAAAGATTTTTTATTTGATATTCAAGCGGTTGGTGTTTCCAACGTTAAAATACCTGTAACCATATTTGCACCAAGTGGAGCTACGCCTACAATTGCTACTTTCACTCTCACTTCTTCTATTCCAAAGGATTCAAAAGGAACAAACATGAGTCGCTTTACGGAACTTTTAGAAGAGTATCGCAAGCGCGGTGAGTTGAACTTAACGTTTGCTGCACTAACTTCATTTGTAGAGGAGCTCTCTGAGCGCCTACGTATTCCCGATGCTAAAGTAGAGATTGCATTCCCTTGGTTTTATGACCAAGCAGCACCTTCTTCAGGATTATCAGGTCTTAATCATTCTGAAGCTCGCCTAAAAGTTGCTTACACAAAAAAAGCTGGTGTAACGTTTGAAGCTGGATTAACAGCTGTTGTAAAAACGCTATGTCCTTGTTCAAAAGAAATCAGTGAATATAGCGCTCATAACCAGCGTGGTTACGTATCCGTAGATGTTCGTTTAGCTGCTTCAATCAATGATGATATTGACTGGAAGCATGCTTTACTAGAAGCCATTGAATCAAATGCAAGTGCTAAAATTCATCCGATTCTTAAACGTCCAGATGAAAAAATGGTTACTGAACAAGCGTATGAAAATCCACGATTTGTGGAAGATATGGTCCGCTTAGTAGCTGCTGATTTATACGAGTATTCATTCGTAGAAGCCTTCACTGTGTCCTGTCGTAATGAAGAGTCCATTCACTTACACGATGCTGTTGCAACCATTACTTTTGATAAACATTCAGAGTAATTAATGAGGCTGGGACATAAGTATTTTAGCCAATGATCTATCCGAACTGTTGAAAGTTAACTCTTTTCGATAGTTCGGATATTTTTATTAATCGAAAAGGGCATAAGACACGTGACCCCTGTAGGCAATAGAAGAATGCACATATCTCCCGCACAGTGGAGAGAAACTTTGATTTTAACCTAACAATTTTAAAACCTTCATGTCTCAGCCCCTTCATTTATGTAGAATAAAAAGAATGGTGACAAAAGTTCACTTATGCCTCACATATTTCCGATATACTAGAAAAAGAACTTAAAAATGAGAAAGGGCATGATGAAAATGCAAAAGCCAACTATATTAATTGTTGATGATGAACAACAAATGCGACATTTGATCCAGCTATCCCTTCAACGCGAAGGCTATATGTGCCTAGAGGCTTCAAACGGAGAAGAAGCGCTAGATGAATTAGCTCATATGCTTCCTTCCCTTATTCTTATTGATGTAATGATGCCAATTATGGACGGATTTACGTTAGCTGAAAGGATACGCAGCGTCCATCCATCGATTCCCATTATCTTTTTGACTGCGCGTGGTGATGAATTAGATCGCATACACGGATTAAAAATCGGAGGGGACGACTACATTGTTAAGCCGTTTAGTAACGGTGAATTAATAGCACGTATTGAAGCTGTTCTTCGTCGCACAACTGCACTTCCACGTTCAGTTGAAGTTTATCAGCATTTTGGACATGTAAAAATTAACAAGCTTGGTCGAACCGTATATGTAAACGATGAAGCTATATCGCTTACCTTAAAAGAATATGAACTACTCATCTATTTATGTAATCACCTTGGACGAGTTTTCACGCGCGAACAGCTTTTACATCAAATTTGGGGGATTGATTACATCGGAAGTGAACGGACAGTTGATACTCATATCAAAACGTTGCGTTTAAAGTTAAAAGCAGGAGGCGACCTAATTCAAACGGTTTGGGGTATTGGGTATAAAGCGGAGGCATGAAGAAGTTGTCCTTCGCTTTAACAACTAAGCTACGCCTTTTAATCAGCAGCTTGCTTTGCTTTGCAATTGTATTTTCATTTTTATTTATCCAATTTCTTTACGAATCACTCTATGTAGACAAAACAGAAAGCTCGCTTGTAGCAGAAGGTCAACAAATTGCTGCTCATTATCATACCGGTGAGATTTCCGATTTTTTAATTGGAAATGTAAATTGGCATAATACGGTTTCTGAGGCAGAAATCTTAATTTTTAATAATCCAGAAGAATTAAGCGGTTACTCTCCGTTCTCTAAAGAAGATAAACCGATCATTTCAAAAGCTGAACGAGAAAAACTCTTAAAAGGTGAATACATTGTTAAAAAAGGTTACGAAGAGAAATTTGAGCGCAACCTTATTGGTGCCATTGTCCCCCTAATTGATCAAAAAACAAACGAACTAGCAGGAATTGTTTATCTATATGTTCCTTTAGCTTCATTAAATGAAGTGTTTACAAAAGCAGCCAATATTTTGGCGATTGTGGCAATCATTACGTTTATTTTTCTTTATTTAATTGGAAATCGAATGACCAAAGCAATTGTAACTCCATTACAGCGAATGAAAGCTGTCTCAAACGAGATCGCGAAAGGGAATTTTTCTATACGCATTCCTTCCAATAGCAATGACGAAGTTGGTCACTTAGCAGAAGCGTTTAACTCTATGGCATCTTCCTTAAAAAAAAGTGATGAACAAAAGCGTGAATTTCTCGCAAATGTAGCCCATGAACTACGCACACCTCTTAGCTATATAAAGGGGTATAGTGAACTTTTACAGAATTCAACTATGAGCCAAAAAGAACGAAATGAATACTTGCACGTAATAGAACGAGAAACAACAAGGATGAATGCTCTTGTTCATGACCTATTGGATTTATCTCAGCTCCAGTCCGAAACAGTGACTATGATAAAGTCTCCGCTTGTTTTGGCTCAGCTTATTAATGAAACAATCGATGTTTTGACCATTCACGCTGCTAAAAAACAGCTAACCGTCACAAGCAGATTAGACGAAGACATTATTATGAACGCAAATGAGCTTCGATTAAAACAGGTATTCTATAATTTAATCCACAATTCAATTCGGTACACAAACGAGGGAGGGCACATTGATATTTCACTTTCTCATGATGAGCACAAAGTTCAAATTAGCGTAACGGATACCGGAATCGGCATATCAAAAGCAGATTTAAGTCGCTTAGGAGAACGATTTTTCAGAGCCGATAAAGCTCGAACTCGTGAAAAAGGTGGAACAGGGCTTGGGTTAGCGATATCTAAAGAAATTATCCATTATCACGCTGGAAGCCTAGATTTTAAAAGCGAGATTGGTAATGGAACTACCGTTACGATTACGTTTCCTTACGAATCTTTTTAACAACAAAAGCCTCTTTAAAGAGGCTTTGTTTATTTTACTTCTATACGTATTTTAGGCATATTATGAGAGTCCTTGGCTGTCACATGGGATTGAACTGTATAAATGCCAGGTTCTTGAAAATCAGTTGCTACTTCATATATTCCACCTTTACGATGCTTAGCTTTTATCATGTCCCCTTGCCCTTCTGCATTTTCTTTCTCAATTTCAAATTGCACGTCATCTGCGTCTTCAACTTTTTCATTTCCATATGTAACTACAGCTTCAAAGATAACGGTTTCATTTTTACCTACTTCAGAAGGTCCATTCAGCTTTACATCTAACATTTTAGGATCTTCAGCACTCGCTTCTTGCTCTTGATTTACGCCACACCCCATCAAAAGACCACACATGCTTACTAAACATATTATTTTCTTTGCTTTCACGTTGACCTCTCCCTTCTATATTAGTCCCCTCATTATTTACTATAAACTGTAAATGTGAGAAAATCATGAAGTTTTTTCAAAATCTCATTCTTTACAAAAGATCAGCTCTCTATTATTATAAATAATAATTATTACGATTTATTCTCGGAAAAAGAAGGTGTTTGTATGTCTACTTTACTAGAAGTTCAAGGCATTTCAAAAACGTATGGAAATACAGCTGTTCTTCGCAACCTATCATTTACAGCAAGCGGAGGTGCTATTACAACAATTATATCCGCTGACTATAAAAAGTTAACTGCATTACTCGAGCTATTATCTCTTTCAAGCGATCCCGATATAGGGGACATTTTGCTAAACGGTAGCTCTTTGCTTCGTATTAAAGCAAAAGAACGCAGAAAACTGAAGTTAAAAATTCAAGAGCTGAACCCGCATCAGAGAATTAATGCTCACTCTCAGGAAACATGCACAGAATTTCTTAAAAAAATTATTCAAACTATTCCTGATAGTATTCAACCTACAAATAGTAATAAACTAATTTCCAATGCTATTACCCTATGCTCAGTTTCACAATCTTTATTGCATCAACCTCTGTGCTCATTATCAAAAGCAGATAAAGAGCAGCTTCTTTTGGTAAGTTGTTTACTCGTCTCACCTGCACTTTTACTAGTAAATAGCCTAGCATATGAGTACAGTGAGTCGTTTTACGAGGCCCTACATAAGCTAAGGCAAGGCCTCGACATTCCTATCTTATTTATAACACAGACGCTACCTAAACAACTTCGTACTTCTATTACTTACTTAGAAAATCATACACTTCAAGATTCCTTACCTATGCAATAGTTGCATAGGTTTTTTCATTAACTCGTATATAGCAGTACGGAACTGTTATAAAACGGGAAGTAAATGACCTCTGAACGCTTATTAATGTTAAGAAAACACCACCTCTCATTTTTAAATGTTGACGTATTTAATTATTTGCTAGCTCTATAAACAAATTCTATATTCTATTTTTTGGCTCAGTAAAACTAAAAAGTTAACTCTTCTTTCTGTTTAATGATTGATTAAAACGGGTAAGAAAAATGTAGATGAATAAGATACTCGCTATCGTTTCATATTAACAATGGAACAATTTACTAGGAGGTTTTTTCATGGCACGTATATTAGCCGTACTATCAAGCGGATACGAAGAAAAAGAATATAAAACTGGATGGTGGGCAGAAGAACTATTTGCTCCTCTTTTAAAGCTAGAAGAAGCAGGTCACACTGTTGACTTAGCATCACCTTTAGGCGGAAAACCAACATTAGATGAACGCAGTATTTCAAAAGACTTTGATCCAAACGGTACGTACAAAGAGCTTGTAGAAACTGGACGAGCAGATCAAACAATGAAACTAGAGGAAGTTAACGCATCAAACTATGATGCAATTTTAGTTGTTGGGGGTCATGGTGCAATGTTTGACCTTGCAAAAAATGTTCACCTTCATCAATTAATGAACGATGTCTATAACAAAGGTGGCATCTTAGCAGCAGAATGTCACGGCCCTTCTGTGTTTGCTTTCTTAAAAGACAAGAATGAGAAGCTATTAATTGAAGGCCTCGACGTGACGGGCTATCCTGATGCAATTGAACCTGACGAAGTACTTCCTTTTCTACCTTATAGCTTAGAACAAGAGCTTAGCAAAATTGCTAATTATTTACCTGAAATGGATAAAAAAGCTTATGCCGTTTGGGCTAACGACCAAATCGTTACAAGCCGTGACCCGTTCTCTTCAGAACTGATGGGTGATGAACTAGTGAAAAAGCTGAATGCTTAAACTGATTAACCCCCTTTACTTTCACCATGCTGAAAGTAAAGGGGGTTTTATAATTCAATCATTTTACTTCTCACTCTCAATTATTTTTAACTTTAGCAGCATCTACAATAATAGTCTTTCCAAAGTCCGGTTGTTGAGTCGACAAGAGCTCTAATGTTCCATTACGATACACGTGAATTAGCTTATACGATTTGCTGTTATAAAAAACGTTATCTCCCACCTTCATTGTCTATCCCTCCTTTTTTCAGTAAATGGTTTTAACGTTCACTTTATCATAGCCCTAGGTTATCTCACAATAGCTTCGACAAAGATAGTGGTTTTCCACTAAAAAAAGCGCACTAGCAAGCTAGTACGCTTCTTCTACATTATCAAGATTCTGTTTGGAACTGCTGTTGAACCAAGCGACGATAAAAGCTATGCGTGCTTAGAAGCTCTTCGTGTGTCCCCTTCCCCGTTACTTCTCCATCTTCAATTACTACGATTTGATCAGCATTTATCACCGTAGATAACCGGTGTGCAATGACAAGGGAAGTTCGCCCCTTCATGACTCGCTCAAGCGACTCTTGGACAAGCTTTTCAGATTCGGAATCAAGGCTTGCCGTCGCTTCATCAAGAAGTAAGAATTGAGGATTGCGAAGCAATGCTCTTGCAATCGCAATCCGTTGACGCTGACCTCCAGATAAGTTTACTCCTCTTTCACCAAGCATTGTATCATATCCATCATCAAAATTAGCAATGAACTCATGAGCATTTGCCTGTTTCGTTGCTTCAACAATTTCAGCATCTGAAATTGTTCTCTCTAGCCCATACGTTAGGTTTTCACGAATTGTTCCTGCTAAAATCGGCGAGTCTTGCTGTACATAACTAAACAACTGGCGCCACGCTCTGAGGTTAATTGCTCCACTATCTGTATCCTCTAATAGAATTTGGCCAGAAGATGGGGCATAAAAACGCTCAAGCAGTGAAAAAACAGTTGATTTCCCAGCGCCACTTGGACCAACTAACGCCGTCACTTCGCCCTTTTGAGCTGAAAATGAAATGTTTTTCAACACCAATTTTTCCTCGTATTTAAATGCAACGTCTTTAAACGTTAACTCACCAATATATTTAACTTGTTGTCCGTCTTGAAAAGACTCTTCTTTTTCTTCTAGAATAGCAAAAATGCGCTCTGATGCACCTTTCGTTTGTTGAAAGCTTGTAATAAAGCGAGTAAGTGAACCAACAGGCACCATAATTTGAAAGAGATAAAGAACAAACGCTACTAGCTCTCCTGCACTAATAAACCCTTGGCTAACGCGATATGCACCAAACCCTACAATTGCAATCATAACGCTTGTCATCACCGTACTAATAATCGGCGTTATAATTGCTTCAATTTTTGCACGGCGTATCCCAAATAAAAAAAGTGAGTGGAACGAGCGCTTCCCCTCTTCAATTTCTTTCTTCTCAGAGCTGGATACTTTAATTAAGCGTATTTCACTAAGCATTTGAGCTAAAAATGCCGTGAGCTTTGACATTTTATCCTGCTGCTCACGAGAGATTTTATGAATCTTTCGTGCAAGCGGCATAACAAGTAAAAACATTATCGGGATAACAGCTAGCAAAATGAGCGTCATCGGAACATCTAACGTAAACAAAATAATAATTGATATACTAATCGATAAAATATTTTTAACAAACTCTATCATTTCTGTTGATAGTAAGTTCATCACAATCGTTGTATCATTTGTAATTCGACTCACCATTTCGCCAGAGCGATTGCGGTCATAAAACGAAACCGGCAGTTTAACAAGCTTATCCCAAATGGTCGTACGCAGTTTCTCAACCACGCCTTGACCCACTTGGGCCAGAAGATATAGAGATAAGGCACTCGTGATCATTTGAATAACAAATAACCCAATTAAAGCCGCAACCATTTGTTTAGATACACCGCTATTAATTGTATCCATCAACTCTTTGATCATAAGAGGAATAACAAGAGAAGCTCCTGTATTTACTAGTGCAAAAAGTAAAGAGATACTCAGCTTTCCTTTTGATGGATCCGTTAGCCTCCAAAGCTTTTTAAATGAAAAGTTCGTTTTAACTTCTTTATATTTGTTCATAATTTACCTTCTATCTTTTTAATTTCTACTTTTTCCGTTTCTATTGTACACGAAATGAAAGCAAATATAGAAATATTTGCTTTCCCTTTACACTCGTCTATACCTGATACAAGAGCTTGTCATAAGATATAAAGAGTGTTCAAGAAAGGTTGATGATTATGCCCGTTTGGATTAAATCCGTATATATTGGAAAAATCACCGGTGGAATCGTTAATTTTGGTGACGTATGCTATATTTCTCCTTTCACTAACTCAAAAGAAAATAGCGGACCGCCCACAACAGGTGATGAACCAGCTGACAATAGCCAATCAGCTGAAAGATTACCGCAACGAAAAAAGACTTTCAAACAACGTTGAAAGTCTTTTTTCATTAAAAAGAAATGCTTGTAATCATAGCAATGTATAAAGAAAATACAAATAGTGTTCCACTTAGCAAGCTAAACCACGCATTTATTTTTTTGTGAAAAATAACAAAAATATATGCAAGAAAAAAGATTGCTAAAAACGAGAAAATTGCGCCTACAATTGTAAACTGAAACGTAATTGGTAAAGTAATGGGCTGACCATAAATAAACGGAAGCAGAGAATTTGCTTCGGCATGTTGCAGATTCGTAGGCGGTGATTGGTTGACCATCACGCCTGTTATAAAGAAAATAATCAGCAAGGTCACCGCTTCAACTCGTAGCCACCCAGTTGGGCGAAAAGTATGTGAGTTTTTCACTTTACGAAGCAAGATACCATTGATTACTGCAAACACAACTAATAAAATAATGCTTATTTGCTTAAGTAATAAACCTTGTCCATAGTTTGTCGACCATGAATTTACGTAGTTAGGCAGCCCTACTATAATAAGCATAGCAATTACTCCACTTAATGAAAGTAAAATAAAACATCCAATCGCAAAAGGCGTAAACCATGTTAAAAAAGCTTTCCAATTCACAGGTTTTTTTATAAAGAATGAAACCGTTAAAATAACTCCGCTCCAAAGACCAACAAACAGCACGTGAAGGAAATGTGAAAGCATACCGTTTACCGGTGATATTGATGCGGCGTGACCAGCATAAGAAACCCCTACCACTAGACCAATAGTTAGTAATGTATAGATATGAGGATGACTTTTTACAACAATTGTAAGAATCAATAACATGGAACAAAGTACAACAATCAACCATGCATGACCTGTTTTACTTCCAAACAATACCACCTGAAGAGTATCTGAAAAACCTCTAATTTTTGAAAATGCAAGCACAATTTCTAAAGCTGGGCCTATAGAAAAAATCCCTACCGTAAGAGCACTGGCAATTAACCACTTACTAGATATGCTTAAAATAGGCTTATTTTCTTCAGAAACATACTGTAAAACTGCTGTACCCAGTAACAACGCTAAGCTAATATACGTTAGCCATTCAAATAATGGTAAAACTATTGGCATTAAATCAGCCTTTCTTTTTTCTAAACACAAAGATAAGTGCTACTGCGACGATAAGTACTGCTACAATCATGATAACGAAGAAAGATGAATTTTCGTTTGTTGATTCAGCTTTTGTTTGCTCATCCGAAGAGCTGCTTTTTTCAGCTTCTTCTGTAGCAGGCTCTTTTTGTGTTTCTTTATTCTCAGGTACTGCTTCGTCTTCAGCCACATTCACAGTAAATGAAATTGCATCTTCCATGACATGTCCATCTTCTCCTACAATGTTCCATTTCACTTCATACTCTCCATTTGGAAGGGGCTCTTGAAATGTACCTGTTAAATCATGACCTGATACTTCCTGTGCATCAATAGTAAGTTCTTGTCCATCTTTTTTCACAGTCATTGTACTTACTTTTTCAATATGCGTCTCAAAACTAAGTTTAATTTCAGTTAGCGGAGACGTAACCGTTGCTCCATTCTCAGGTACGGTTGTTTGAACATGCGTATGTGCGAAGCTCACCGTTGGAAGAGTAAATAACATTACCAATAAACACATTATTAATTTTTTCATTAATTTTCACCTTCATTTGCGTTTTCTTATGTATTTCTTATTATCCATTACCAAGTTTACGTTTTTCTTATCCTATTCTCAATAAACAACACAATTTTGCTACAAAAAATTCACAACTATATTTCCGTCATTGTTTGTGTAGCTGTTTTTTCAACATGATAAATCCTCCAATTAAAAACGGCAGCAACACACCAAACATAACTGAATATGACAGCCATGTTGTTACTATAAAATCAACAAGGTAGACAGTATTGGGAACAAACGCTAGGCAAAGTGGTATAAAAGAGAAAGCAAGCGGTAGTGTCAGCAAACGGTGATCTTCTATTCCTACTACTGACGTTAGCAAAAAGTTAAAGATAAGAAAACAAAAAGCCACCTTAAAAAACACGCTAATAAACCAGATAATTGCCATAATAACTTCAATACGCTGAAAAAAACCTCCGATACTGATTTCCTGCCCCAGTAAATAGCTTGGGAATACTTCAGACGTCATTGTTTGAACACCAAATACTAAAAGAGCAATCACAATCACAATCGATAGCATTAACACTCCACCTGTACTACCTAGCACATATGCTTTTGTAGCTGCTTTTGAATTTCTTACAAATGGAAAAATCGCAATTAAGATACTCATTTCAAATACATAAGGAAGAAGCTGCATATTTGCTTCGAAAATTGGAGCGGAACCTTTCTGTAAAAACGGCTGAAAGTTTTCTAAGTGAACATTAGGGATATTGAATGCTATTAGCAAAATAAATAAACCAAAAAACCATGGAAATAAAATTTCCGATGCTCTAGACATCGTTTCTATCCCAAGCTTGACACCAAAGGAAATAACAACGAGAAGAGCCAAAGCGATACTTTCAATAGGTGTTTCCGGCAAAATAATTGTAATGAGGAATGAGCCAATTTCATATACCATTAACCCAATGTCAACCAGTATGTACGCGATAAAAAACAATAGAAGTAATTTTGCGCTCCATTTCCCAACCTCTTTTTCCAAATAGTCTGGTAGGGACTGATTTTTCATGCCATTAGCTAGCCGGGCATAGCCCCATACGATTAAGAGTGTTTCTATAATACTAATGATACCAACTATCCAACTGTCTTCTTTCGCTGATGTAGCAACAATAGTAGGAACATATAAAATCCCATCTCCTACAAGAAACATAATTGAAATAATAAAAAACTGCTTGGAGCTAATAATCACTGACTCTTTCTGCATGTCTACTTTTGTAATAGCACGTCACCTCATCTCTCATTTACAATTAGGTGGTTAAAAGGCTTGAAGATTGCACTCAGCCAATCTAACGGATTAGGGAGCGGAAAGTGCATGCTATGTAAAATGTTTAGAGTCATGCTAAAAAGTAAAAAGAAAGAAAATAAATAAAGTTCTTTTTTCTGCCCTTTTTTTAACAAAGAAGGAAGCTCAATCGCCACAATAATACCGCTTAAAAATAAAATGCCAATCAGTAACTTCATCTTCCTTCTCTCCTTCTTCATCCTAGTTATTAATAGCATTTCTCTAACACAAAAAAATACACAAAAAAATATTTATTAAAGTAAAAAGACTAGATACTGATTTGTATCTAGTCGATAATCTAGCAACTTATTAACGTGTCCATTAGATTTTGATTTCATAAGCTGATCTTTAATAATAGTTTTAACCACCCAAAGAAAGAAAGCCAAAGCGGAATACTCAAAGACGTTCCCCATAGTAAGCCCAGTAAGAAGTTTCCATTTTTATTCATGCAAGCCAACTCCTTCTTGCTTTTTAGAACGCATTATATACATGTTATATTGAAACAGATCATACTATAACGATAATAGAAAACGCTTTCAAAAGATAGTGAAATAATACCTAAAAAAATGTAGAACATACTAAAATGTTTTTCCCAAAAGACGAATCACTACATTTCTATCATCGTAAGGATTTAAAATAAGCTTGTTCCAATGCGCTACGGGGTCTCCGACTGTCCTTCTAAGTCCTGAAGGAATCAAGTTCCTTACACTACATTCCACTATTTTTATTATTTTCTAAAGCAATAAAAAAATATCCGAACTATCAAAAAGTATATAACTCGTGATAGTGCGGATAGATCATTGACTGAAGTACTTATGTCCCAACCTCTTTATTCACTTGTGTTCTCCATGACGCTGAAGACGATTCTCAATAAACAGTCGCTCAACAAATTGATTTAACTGCTGCTGATACATCACACGTTCATTTGCTGAACGCGAGTCTCGAATTAGCTGTTTAAAATGTTTAATTTTTTTACGTTGTTCAACCGTTACATGATGAGAAAGAAGCATGTAATCCCCCCCTCGTTTTCATTAACGCTTAAATTAAGTAAAACAATATTTTTCCATTATTCCAACATATTTGTCAGATATTCTAACAAATTATTTATCAGCATTTTTTCAAAACCTTTACTTATTAATCTTTGGCACCTACTAAAGCTAAACCAGGTCCGTATGGTGTTGTATGAACGTCTAGTAAAAGTTCTTTTGTATAGGGTAAGATTGCTTCTTCAATTGCTACTAGTATACCGTTAATAACTTGCAGCTCATCGTTTTGTTGAGCTTCTTCAAAAGACAATCCAATATTGGGGATATCACAGCTGATTCCTTTAAAGTAAAGACGAATACCTTCGATTTCTTGTTCAGATAAAATTTCCTCAATTAACGCTTTTGCTTCATTTGTAATAATCATTTAATCTCTTCCTTTTACTATATTCTCTTAGATATCTTAACATAACCCTTCAAGACTTCTCTTTTAAAAAAGGTTTATTTCTAAATTATAATAATTATAAATAAGTATTGATTATAATATAATAAATGATATAATTTATATATAAGCTACATTATAGGAGGCTAAACAAATGAATTTAGAACAACTAGTAAATCAACAGATCGCTAATTTAAACGTACTTTACACGAAACTTCATCGCTTTCATTGGTATGTAAAAGGACCTCAGTTCTTTACTCTTCATGAGAAATTTGAGGAACTATATACAGAAACTGCTGCGGATATAGATGAATATGCAGAGCGATTGCTAGCAATTGGTGGACAGCCTGTAGCTACGCTAAAAGAATTTTTAAGCATGGCTACTCTAAGTGAAGAAGGAAACGAGCAAACTGCTCGTGAAATGGTTGAAGCTGTTAGTAAGGATTATCAACTTCTTGTTCAACAGCTTAAAATGGGAATTAAAATTGCTGAAGAAGCACATGATCATGTTACTGCTGATTTATTCATCGGAACAGTTGGTCGCCTTGAAAAGCATATTTGGATGCTTAACGCTTCTTTGCCCGCAAAAGAATTAGTATAAATAAAAGACGAGCCTACTTCACTGGGCTCGTTTTTTATGTTGTAGCCATTTAAAAAATGTCATATCATCTTGAACATCTTCTACCAAGACTGCTTCATAGACATGCGCACTTTTGTAATAGCGATTATAACCACTCTGCTGTTTAAAAAATAAAATATGCTCTCTTTTCTTCTCTGTCATTTTCGCTTTTAGCTTTTGCTGTTTTTGAAGCATTTGCTGTATGACTGCTTCAGCAACAACATTAATATTAATTTTCCATTCATGCCCTTCAACATTTGCGTATATAGACCATGTCATCCCTTCTTCTTCGTCCTTATTACCAACAAACACCATTTTAACAGGCTTCATTCTTATTGCTAGGTCTTTACCAAGAGCGAAGAATAAGTCTTCAATAACCTTATCGCTTCCAATGTAAACATCAAGCTGACGAAACACCATAACATTTAAATCAAAGCTACCTGCAATGAGAGGATTACCATATTGTTTGCATAAGTGTAAAAGCTGATATTCTTCCAATAAACTTGTTGCTTCTGCTTGTAGTTGCTCCGACCATGCCATTAACTCATTCATTAAGCTATATCTCCAATCCTTAAAGTTAAAGTTCATATTCGATATGTGTTGTAAAATTCCTTTGATATCATCAATAAAATCTAAAACGTTTCAATAATTTTTCTTTTTATACGTATAAAGATGCCTCGATTCTTTACACTAAACAACGTATTTATTTATTTAGTAGGAGGATGAATATGAACCACGAACAAACACATATAAATATGCATACTGGTAAGGTGCCACAAGCGATGAATCACGGAGGACACGAACTCTTTGATGTTCACGAAACGCTAGCTGGTATGATCAATGTTTTAGATCAATTTATGATGTTTCGACAATACATTCAAGATGAAGAGTTAAAACAAATGTTAGACCGTCAATATGGCTTTATTTTAGAAGACTACAACCGCATTGTAGAATCTTTTTCAACTGGGCAAGACCCTTCTAGCCCAACGCAAACCTACAATATGGCAGAAACAAACGATTTTGTATATGGTTTGAAAGCTAGCCAACCTAAAAAGCCAAATCAATCGATTAACGACATTAGCGACAAGGGAATTTCAGGACATATGCTAGGATTATTAAAAGGTCATGCTTCACTCGTTACCATGACCGCGCTTGAAATCACAAACCCTATTGTGCGTCGTTTATTCGCTGATAGCGTTCCTAATTGGATTGAGATGGCATATGAAGTAGCTCACTATCAAAACAAGCGTCATAACTATCAAGTACCGCAGCTAGCTGCTCAAGATATGCAGCAAATGACGCAAGGGTTTGCAAAAGCTACACAATCCCCAGAGCTTCCAAACAATAAAACGTTACATTAAAAACCGCCTTCTTTTTAGTACTGGAAAGCCCTAATTAAATAAGACAAAGGAAAAAGCACCCCCTGAATTGTGTCTAAATAATGCATAACCCAGGAGGTGCTTGTCTTATGAACATTGCATGATTAGCCATGTGTTTTCAAACTGCTTTTTTGCAAGAGCTTGCCTCTCAATACAATAGTATAAAATTCCAACGTCCCCCCACATCATATTAAGTTGGTCGTCAGAATCAATTTGAAACAATAACTGCCAATCGCCTTTTCTACCAGAAAAATCTTCACATTCTTCCAAGACATCCCCTTGAATGTTCCACGTCGTTCCTCCAATTTGATGAAATGGAATATTACCATTAATTTCTAACATAAGAGCATCGAATTGACCATACAACTGATCGTCTTCTATATATGTATCTCCAAGACGAATATCATAACTAAACTGTACCTCACACTGTGAGTATACATTTGAAACGTCTACTTTTATTGTACTTAAATTCTTTGCTGAGCCTTCATAAAAAAGTACGCGCCAACCATTTTGTTGATCTTCTTCGCCATATGCTTCACCGTCGTAAAAGAAGTACAAATAGCCAGTTTCAGGAAGAAGAAAGTCTTTCTTCCACGTACCTTCTAGCTGAGATAAATTAATTTGACCAATAAACTGTAGGTATTCCCCATCCTTTTCAGGCCAGCAAAACTCTGGCGGTAAGTCTGGATATCCTCCTAATTTTGATGTACCAATGTTAAGTTCTTCAGCACGAGTGGGATGTACCATAATGCATGTATACAAAGAGCTATATATCTCTTCCTTTAGTGTTTGAAGTCCATGTTTTAAGATTAAATTATCCAATATATTCATTTCTTTCACCTCTAGGCTAGTATAGCACAAACCCATAAATGAAAACGCTACTTTCTCTTTTTCAAACCGTGCTGGGCATTGTTTCAATACATGTTCTTTAATCGTTTAGATAACACTTACTATATACACGTACTGAATAGGTGGTGAAACTTTGACGATTTTAAATCTTTTTCTCGTTGCTCTCTTAATTGGCTTAACCGCCTTTTTTGTAGCAACTGAGTTCGCAATTGTAAAGGTGAGAAGCTCTCGTATTAATCAGCTTGTTGATGAAGGAAATAAAAAGGCAATAGCAGCTAAGCATGTTATCACGCATCTTGACGAATATCTATCTGCTTGCCAGCTTGGAATTACCATTACAGCTCTCGGCCTTGGCTGGCTTGGCGAACCAACGCTTGAACGAATCCTCCATCCCCTTTTTAACGATTTCAATATTAATGAACGCTTAGCAGGCATTTTGTCATTTGTTATCGCATTTGTTATTATTACATTTTTACATGTAGTGGTAGGTGAACTAGCACCCAAAACATTCGCTATTCAAATGTCGGAACGAATTACTTTATTATTTTCTAAACCAATTATTTGGTTTTATAAAATTATGTATCCATTTATTAAAGCCCTAAATGGGTCAGCACAGCTTCTTACTCGTATGTTTGGATTACAGCCTGCTTCTGAGCATGAGGTAGCTCATAGTGAAGAAGAAATTCGGATTTTACTTTCTGAAAGCTTAAAAGGCGGAGAGATTAACCAGTCTGAGTATAAGTATATGAATAAAATCTTTGATTTTGATGATCGCTTGGCGAAAGAAGTAATGGTCCCTCGTACTGAGATTGTAACTGCATCAAAAGATGATATTGTAGAAGTTTTTCTTCAAGTTGCAAATGTGGAAAAATATACTCGGTATCCAATTATTGAAGATGGTGACAAAGATAAAGTGGTTGGACTTGTAAATATTAAAGAAATTTACAATGATATTGTATTTAACCAAAAAGATGGCACAAACACTTTAGAATCTTATGTAAAGCCGATTTTAAAAGTAATTGAAACCGTTCCAATTCATGATTTATTAGTGAAAATGCAAAAAGATCGGGTACAGATGGCTATTTTATTTGATGAATATGGTGGTACAGCCGGCCTCGTTACAATTGAGGACATTGTTGAAGAGATTGTAGGTGAAATTCGTGATGAGTTTGATGCTGACGAAATTCCATACGTCCAGAAAATTAAAGAAAATCATTATATTTTAGATGGTAAAATGTTGATTAGTGAAGTAAATGATTTACTTGGCACAGATATTAGCGATAAGGAAGTAGATACAATTGCTGGTTGGGTGCTAACTGAACGATTCGATGTTGGGAAAAACGATATTGTACAACATGATGATTTTTATTTCAAAGTGTTAGTCATAGAAGATTTCCATATCAAATACGTAGAAGTGAAGAAACGAAAAACACCTTCTTCAAGTAGTGGTAACGGTAAACAAAAAGAAGGATGAACCATTTGAGGTTTCATCCTTTACTTTTTTATTACCACTCGTCTTCTCCGCCAAATAAATCACTATCAAAGAGATCCTCACTGTCTTCTATGTCTTCTTGTATGTCATCAAATGCCACGTCTTCAAACATATCATCCATCAATTCTCCTAAAAGCATACCACCTAGCATACCAGCTGCAAACCCTCCCATAGCACCTCCAAGACCACTCATGCCTCTTTTATACTGGCCCTTTTGATAATGAGAAGGCTGAAAGTATTCATAGTTAGTTGGATTGTTAATCATCTCTTCAATAATTTGGTGTAATGATTGATGAAGCTTCGTACCGTTCCCTAATTCTTCCTTCGACAAATAAATCTCTTGCTTTATTTCACGTTCTCGACCAAAGCCTGGTAAATCAAGTTCAAGCAAAATACGAAGGCCTTTATCTTCTATGGCCACCTCAAACTCTAATTCACGAATACGGCTTTGAAATTGAGATGTTGGAAAAAACTCAAACTCTTGTTTATAACCGTTAAACTGGCCAGATTGATGCTTTTCTCTAAATCCTAAGCTTTCAAGCGCCTCGACAAACTGATACAGTGTCTCAGGCGCTTTAATACGAATAGCATCTCGATCTTTTGCATCTGCTCCACCTTCAATATCTAAATGCGTTTGAAAGAAGTAGCTGCAATTGCTTGCTGAAATGGGAATATTCATTGGTAACTCATATTTAAATCCCCATTCCTGCTCTTCTCCTTCTCTAATTAGAAAAGAAGAAACGGTTGGGATACTGGTCACTTTATGAGTATGAAACTCCCCGTTACGGCCGCGCATTTCCAGCCATAGTTCTACATTTATAAGATTAATGTGCTGCTCAACTTTACCACCTTGGACTTTGATTTTTCCTTCTACGTGCTCACCTAATGTATATGTACTTTCGTTCAAAATGAGGTCGACTTTTGCAGCGCCGACACCCATCTTTGCAAATATTTTCTTTAACATGATAATCCCCCTTTTGAATTCCTTACACTTACTTTACTATATACGAACACTTTTTATATAAGTTTCAACAAAAAAAGTTCTCACTCTGAGAACTTTTTCACACTGCTATCTCTCTCATTTTTTGTAAAACGTTAAGGTCACTTACTTCACCAATAAACAAAACAATGTAGCCAATGACAATAATGCTAACACCAATCGTTCTAATTAATTGAGCCATGATTTCCTCATCAAGTAGTAATTCCTCAAGCCACTTCATGGGCATTTCCCCCTCAGATATAGCTTATAGTTCTCTATTCTATGCATCCGCCCAGTTAGAAGTGAATATTCATTGGTACTAGAAAAAAATTGATAGTAGATACCCACCCAGTGCAGTTGCAAGTACAACAATCCAGGGAGCTACTTTCCAGTACATTAATAAACCAAAAGCGACAAGCGCTAATGCAAAGTCTGGCGTTGTTTTGATTGCACTAGTAAAAACTGGATCATATAACGCTGCAAGTAAGATTCCTACAACAGCTGCATTTACGCCCATTAAAGCTGCTCGTACGCTTGGCTTTTTGCGAAGAACGTTCCAAAATGGTAAGGTGCCGAGAACAAGCAAGAATGACGGTAGAAACATTGCCGCAGTTGCAACTAAAGCACCAGACCAACCAGCCGTTACCGTTCCAAGATAACTGGCAAACGTAAATAAAGGACCTGGGACTGCTTGCGTTGCACCGTATCCAGCTAAAAATTCAGATTCTGTTACCATGCCAATTGGTACAACTTCACGTTCTAGCATCGGGAGAACAACATGGCCGCCTCCAAAAACAATCGAACCAACTCGATAGTAAATATCAATTATGCCCATCCAAACAGTAGGAAATGCAGTACGCAAAAGTGGTAATCCTACTAATAACGCTATAAATACAATCCATGCCAATGCGCCAACTTTTCGGCTGATTGTAATAGGCATGTCTTGCACATCATCCATTTTTATTTCTTTATATAGAACATACCCTACTATCCCCGCAGCGATGATGGTTCCAATTTGTCCAATTGCACTTGGAAAAAATAAAGTAATTAGCGCTGCGAGTATAGCCATTGTAATACGTGGTCTGTCTGGGGCTAAGTTTTTCCCCATGCCAAGAACCGCTTGGGCCACTACCGCAACAGCAACAATCTTTAGGCCATTAATCCAGCCTGCACTTGAAGCGTCGAATCCTTGTACTAAATATGCAAACAAAATAAGTACAATAACTGAAGGCATCGTAAAACCTATCCATGACAGCACGCCTCCAAAAATACCACCGCGCAGCATTCCAATCGAAATGCCTACTTGGCTGCTTGCTGGACCAGGTAAAAATTGACATAAAGCAATTAAATCAGCATAACTTTTTTCGTCAAGCCACTTTCTCTTTTTTACGTACTCTTCTCTGAAGTATCCTAGATGCGCAATGGGCCCACCAAAGGAGGTTAAGCCAAGCTTAGTCGAAATAAGTAAGATTTCAATCCACCTTCGAAACACTGATTGATTCATGATGTATCCTCTCCTTCTTTTAATACTTCTCTTGCTAATTCACGAATTTGCTCTTTTGCACCTTCAAGCACCTCTTGACCTTTTTCGGTAATCGTATAATATTTACGAATTTTCCCTTTTACAGTTCGTTCTTCTTTTATTAAAAGCCCATCTTTCTCCAAATGATGAAGCGTAGGATAAATGGTTCCAGGACTAATATCGTAACCGTGGGAGTGCAGCTCTTCAATCATATATGACCCGTAAATTGGCTCGATGCTGGCATGGTACAAAATATGGATTTTAATACTTCCCAAAAAGAATTCGCGTAACATAAGGATCCCCCTTATCCAATATCATATTTTGATATCGGACATTGATATCATATCATGATAAAGTTAGTCATAATGTTAAGTGTTTGTAAACATTATTTTTTTTATTAAAATAAAAAAACCTTACCCAATGGAGGTAAGGTTTTTAAACTGTTAATATAGTAGGCGATTCCAATGATCTCCTTTTTTCTTATGGTGCGTACTTTTTTTATCATGATGGTTTTTTTCTTTTCGATCCTGTCTTTCCGCTCTACGCTCATCACGAATGCGGTGTCTTTCTGCACGATCTTCCTTCTTCTTGCAGTACCCTTTTTCTCTTTCTACTCGATCTTCCTTCTTTTTGCAGTGCCTTTTTTCTACACGACATTCTGCTTTGACATAACCTTCTTCTTTGCGCTTGCATCTTCTCTTCTTACATTTAGCTTCTGCTTTAAAGTAGTATTGATTTGATTGATGAAACTTTTTTTCTGCTTCTTTACGATGTTTTTCTGTCATATAAATTCACCTTTCAACATAGAATATTTTATTTATAGTAATAAACTATGTACAATCCTATACGTACGTGCATTGTTGTATTTAAGTAACTGCGCCTTTTTTTAGTTAACTTTATATTTCTTCTCAAAAAAAGCCTTTACATCTTTTGGATGTAAAGGCTTTTTTCACTGAATCATACGTTTAATTATATTATCTGAATAAAACTCTAATATTTCTCTTCTACGAATAATACCGATAAAGACTCCTTGGTCATCGACAACAGGTACGAAGTTTTGTTCAATTGCCTTCGTAATAATCCCTTCAATTTCTCCGTAAATTGGAATTGGTTGATAATCTTGATAACGATCAACTTCTGTTAACTTAATATTTTCCGTATCTTGAAAGCGATAATCGCCTAGACTTTTTAACTTCCAAAGCAAGTCCCCTTCTGTTAAAACACCAACATATTTACCTTCATCATCTACTAAAGGTACAGTAGAATAACGATGATGTTCCATCTTCTCAAGCGCCTGCCTTAAGGTTGATTGAATGTTAAGGGTTACTACTTCTTGTTTTGGAATTAAAAAAAATGCCAAATTCATTTTTTACTCTCCTTTTTTCCCACTAAACGTCCTTCTTATCTGTTTACTTTTCTTGTTATTTATTTCGAACAGCAACAAATTACAGTTAATTATACATAATTACACGTTTTCTTCGTTACTATTCCCTAACAAGTAAATCATCAATCCTATTTTACACATTTTATTCACTCTAATCGAGAAATTACATAAGTTCGCGCATTTAGTATTCCCGCCCATTATCGTCACCTTTTTAAACGTTTTGCGTACAATAAAAGTGTAATATAAGGAAGGAGGCGTTACGAATGGGTTCTTATGGCGGTTACAATGGTGGTTTTGCATTTTTAGTCGTACTATTCATTCTTTTAGTTATCGTAGGTTGCAGTTGCTATGGTGGCTGGGGATACTAATCAATAAGTGAAGAGCTGACTCGTCAGCTCTTCTTTCCTTTATATTACATATTCTTTACACACCTCAATATTCCTGCTATCTAATGCTATTTATCAGAATTAGATAGCATAGCAAAAAGCTCAGTATATAAACGGGACTGAGCTTTTTATTTTTTTTCTTATACACGCGAGAAATTTCCATTTTCCATAAAAAACTCCCACATAATTCTACTTGAATCAGGGCCCTTTTCATCTGTATAGCTTCCTTCTGTGCTTCCGCCAGACCATGCGTGTCCCATACCATTTATAATGTATTGATCAATTAAAATTTCTCCTTTGGAACTTGCGTATTGAGCATAAGTAAAATCTCTTCCAAAGTGCCTTTTTTCTTCTCTAACCGTTTTAGGCTTATTGTCAATCCATCCGTCAACCTTTCCATTAAACGCTAAATTATTTGTAGTAATCCACTGTTCTACAACTTGATCTGCATTTAAAACATTTACCGTAGAGTCAGCGTTTCCATGAAATACAATCACCGGCATCGGTTTAGCACGCTTACCCATTACTTGATGTGCAACTCTACCTTGTCTAACAGGTGGCGGACCTTGATGTGCCATGACTGCGTATGCATTAAATACGTTTAGTGCTGCCTGATACTCAAGTCCAGCCGCCACGCCGATTCCAGAAAATAGTTCAGGATACGTAACGCCCATAACGATGCTCATTGCTCCGCCAGCAGACAGTCCTGCAATAAACACTTTATCATGCTGAATAAAGTGCATGCGCTTTACTTTTTTAACCATCCCAGCAATAATAGCAGGCTCCCCCAAACCTCGTAGCTGATGAAGAGGCTCAAACCAGTTCCAGCACTTCTTTAAATTTGCATTGCTTGATTGCTGAGGGTAGATAACAATAAATCCTTTTTCATCTGCAAGTGTGTTCATATTTGTTCCTTTTGCGAAATCGTCTGCGCTCTGTGTACAGCCGTGCAACATAACCATAAGCGGATACGTTTTCAAAAAATAATAATTTTTAGGGAGATAAACTTTAAATTTCTTTCCTTGATAAGTATATGTTTTAAACGTACCACCAGATTGTGTTGAAAATTCCTGATCTTGATCTAAAGAGAGAAGTAACAAAGCCATAATAACAAAAGGTAGTGAGCCTGTCATAACATTCCACCTCTTTTTGTCAACGTTTTCATTTCTTCGTTTACATCTATATGTGAAAATTGTCACTAGCAGATGATAAAAGGACAAACAAATCGTTTGCCCAATTATAATTAAACGAATAAGAAAATCGTTATTGTACTTATTCTATACCCCGTTAGCTAGTCTTGAACACATTGATGTTCATATACTTCTATTCTATGAACGTTTTTTGACAAATATCATTTTTATTACGATAATCGAATGATGGTTAACGTGGCTCCAGCTCCGGTAGTCAATACGGCTGCACCCAGTAAACCAAACAACTGGAGTGAAATTGTTGAGCCTGCTGCTAAAGTGACTATACTCTCTCCCTTATAGTTTGATAAATTCACCAAGCCGCCTACAACTGTAGATGGCACTGCTGCACCATTGGTCACAATTCGTGCTGTCGCTAATAAGCCTGCTGTTGTATTAATTTGATAAGACAAATAGTATCTTCCTGCAGTTTGTACGGTGAAGACTGTATTTCCGCCACTTGGAATAATATCAGCTGAAATATTTTGAGTATCTGGAAGTGGAATATTTGTTCCTCCTAATACAACTGCAATTGTCGCTCCTCCAGTATTAGCTGCAAAAGCTGAAGTTGCTGTTGTGTTTGTACCAGCTTCACCAGTTGGACCTACTGGACCTTGGATCCCTTGCAAACCTTGCTCTCCCGTTGGACCTACTGGACCTTGGATCCCTTGCAAACCTTGCTCTCCCGTTGGACCTACCGGGCCTTGGATCCCTTGCAAACCTTGCTCTCCTGTTGGACCTACCGGGCCTTGAATTCCTTGCAAACCTTGCTCTCCTGTTGGACCTATTGGACCTTGGGTTCCTTGCAGACCTTGCTCTCCTGTTGGACCTTGAACTCCCTGTAAGCCTTGGGCTCCTGTTGCTCCCGTCGGACCTTGTGCCCCCACTGATGCAATTAAAGAATAATCAGCTGAGCTTCCAGGAAGACCTTGTGGACTTGGGTTATTTGTAATGTACGTACTTCCATTAAACGTAATAATTTGTCCCGCAGGATACTGACTTGCTTGCCCTGCGTTATAAGGTACACTGCCTTGTAATCCAATTCCTGTTATGCCTCTTAAACCTTGAGGGCCTTGTGCACCTTGTGGACCTCTTAATCCCTGAGGACCTAATGGCCCCTGCGCACCTTGTGGACCTGATAACCCCGCTGGTCCTGGAACTCCTTGAAAACCTTGTGGGCCTGGAATCCCTTGAATACCTTGAAATCCTTGCGGGCCTTGTGGACCAGTAGCACCTATTGGTCCAGTGGGTCCTGGTGGCCCTGGAGGTCCTTGCGGGCCTGGAGGACCAACAATATTTGAAATATTAACACTTTCTGGATTTGTAGAATTATTCTCGTTCATTCGTAGACTCCTTCTGCTTTATTTTTTTGTTCTAAACTGAATAATAAGTTGCTTGTCCAGATACTTACTACTTCTATGGAACAGCTTATAATAGATATGTTCCATTACATTTCCAGCTTCGTTACATTATATGTAAACACTTAAACACTGACACTAATTTGCATTTATCGTTATCAATCTACTTTTTAACAATAACCAAAATAATACGGCTACATAAACTAAACTTAGAAAGTGAGGGAGAAACAATGAGTGCTTCTATAAGTTTATGTATGATTGTAAGAGACGAAGAGGAAACGTTAGAACGCTGTTTGTTAAGTGTCCATCATTTAGTTGATGAAATTATTATTGTTGATACCGGTTCTGTTGATAATACTGTCAAAATTGCTGAAAAGTACACATCTAATATTTTTTTCCTAGAATGGAAAGATAACTTTTCATTCGCTCGCAATTTTTCGTTTTCAAATGCAACAAAAAACTATATCTTATGGCTGGACGCGGATGATTACCTAACAAAAAGGGATCAAACTGAACTTAAACAATTAAAAGACCAGCTCGATGATTCTATAGATAGTGTTACGATGAATTATCACCTAGCATTTGATGAAAACAATCAGCCAACATATAGCTTAAAACGTAACAGGTTAGTTAAACGTACTCGCCAATTTAAATGGATTGGTGCCGTTCACGAGTACTTAGAAGTATACGGAAAGATAATTGATAGTAATGTAGCAATTACACACGGAAAAGAAAAGAATACATCCAATCGAAATCTTCTAATCTATTTAAACAAACGAAAAAACGAAGAGGTATTTTCTACACGAGATCTTTTTTATTTTGCTAACGAACTAAAGGATCATCATCGATATAGTGAAGCACTAACTTATTATGAAGAATTTTTAAATAAACAAGATGGTTGGATTGAAGATAAAATCCAAGCATGCTTAAATAAAAGCTTTTGTTTTGAGAAAATGGGAGAAAAAGAAGAAGCAATACGTTCTTGTCTTGAGACTTTTACTTACAACACCCCCAGGGCTGAGGCTTGCTGTGCCATTGGAAGGCTATTCATGGAAAAACATAATTGGGAAAATGCTATTTTCTGGTTTGAAGTGGCATTGCAACAACCTAAACCGAGCTCTATGGCAATTCTTCATGAACCATCGTGGACGTGGATTCCCCACCTGCAGTTGACAGTTTGTTATGAAAAGATAAACACCATGGAAAAAGCTTACGCTCATCACTTGAAATGTATGGAGTTAATCCCACAGCACGCTAGTACTTTACACAATGAATCTTATTTTCAACAACGAAAACCTTTGGTTTAGCTTGAGTTTAGAATAGAAAGCTAAGCGTTTTAATAAATTTATAGATATATTTGCGGCCATTTTTGGAAACATTATGCATATAAAAAGAAAAGGTGGCGATAGTGTTGGATATTCCAAAAAAAGCAAAGCCAATGTGGAGAGAGGAAGTTAACCTCCCAAAAGGCAACACATTACAAGAAAATCGCAGGGTAGATGTGGTAGTAGTTGGTGGTGGGATTACGGGAATCACGACGGCCTATTTGTTGCAAAACGAAGGGTTAAAAGTGGCGCTTCTAGAAGCTAACGAAATTTTAAACGGAACAACTGGTCATACAACAGCAAAAATCACTGCTCAACATGACGTCATTTACGATGAACTGATTGGACATATTGGTGTTGAGCAAACAAAGCTTTATTATGAAGCAAATAATAGTGCTCTACACTTTATGAAAGATTTAATTGAAAAAGAAAACATTGATTGTCAGTTTTCAACTCAAGACGCGTACTTATACGGTGCTACATTAGAATTTGACCATCGAATACATAAAGAATTTCGTGCGTATGAAAAGCTTAATATTCCGTGTGACTTTAAAACATCACTTCCGTTTCAGTTTGATATTCGCGCCGCAACGATTATGAAAAATCAAGCTCAGTTTCACCCGCTTCAATATTTAGTTTACCTTGCTAAACAGTTTGTAGAAAAGGGCGGAGTGATTTTTGAAAACACAGTGGCAAATGATATTGAAGAAGGTACGTCGCCTACTGTCGTTACAAGGGATGGTCATCGAATTTCATGTAAGCACGTAGCAATTTGTACACATTTTCCTTTTTATGATGGAGCAGGCTTGTTCTTCACTCGTATGTATGCCAAGCGGTCATATGTATTAGCAGCAAAAACTGAGCAGAAATTTCCTGGTGGCATGTATTTAGGAGCAGATCAGCCAACACACTCATTGCGTTCAGCTACTTTAAATGGCGAAGAAGTTGTTTTAATTGGTGGCGAAGGTCATAAAACCGGACAGGGAATAAATACAGAATATCACTATCAATCGTTACAGCGATTTGCAGAAGAAAACTTTAACGTTCTTTCTTATCCATATCGATGGTCAGCTCAAGATTTAATTACAATTGATAAAATCCCTTATATTGGTAAATTAAAAGAAAAGAAAGAAAACATCTTTATTGCAACAGGGTTTAAAAAATGGGGAATGACACACGGAACAGTAGCAGCGCAACTTATTACAGACCTTATTATGCAACGAAAAAATCCGTATGAAGAAGTATATAAACCTTCTCGTTTTCATGCTGACCCAAGTATCCGCTACTTCTTACGTCAAAATTTAGATGTTGCTGATCACTTTATTCGTGGAAAGCTTGATTTACCAAAAAAATCAGTCGAACAGCTAGAAAAAGGAGAAGGAAATATCATTTATGTAAACAGTAAACGAGCAGGTGCCTACAAAGATGAAAGTGGAAAAATTCATTGTGTTGATACTACTTGTACACATTTAGGTTGCGAAGTAAACTGGAATGCTGGAGATAGCACATGGGATTGTCCATGTCATGGATCTCGCTTTTCTTATGATGGTACAGTCGTAGAGGGTCCAGCTAAAACGCCCCTAAAAGCCATTAATCTAAATGACGAAGAAGAAAGCACACAGTAACGTGTGCTTTCTTTATGCTTCTTTCCGAAAGAATCGATTATAGACTAAAATCATTGCATACATCATTAAAAAGGAAGAGGTAAAAAAGACAAGCTTGCCCCAAACTGGAATATGGTTAAAATAGCTTGTTTCGTAAAATAAAACAAAAAAGCTAAACGGCAATAAAAATAATAGCCAAATAAAATCTCTATCTTTCAAGACCTTTAGAAAGAATAAAATTCCTCCAATATAGACAAACGTTAAAAACATTGTAATTCACCAAATTCTCTTTCGTACTTTCTTCCATTATATAAGATAGTTAAAAGAAAGCCTAGGTATATTCAATTTAAATATGAAATACCAATCTTTCCGCCTAGTTTTTATCCGTTTATTTACTTCCTTTAAGCTTATCTAGATGAGCAAAGAATGATGGGTATGATACCGATACTGCTTCGCGGTTTTTAATGATTGTTTCACCTTCTGCGATACAAGAAGCAACTGCTAGCATCATGCCAATACGGTGATCTCCATGACTATCTACGCTTGCACCATGCAATGGCGTTCCTCCATGAATAATCATTCCATCTTCCGTTGCCTCAATATTAGCACCCATTTTATTTAGCTCATTAACGACTGTGTCAATTCGATTTGTTTCTTTCACTTTTAATTCAGCTGCATCTTTAATAACTGTTGTTCCTTGAGCCTGAGTTGCAGCTAGTGCGATAATTGGAATTTCATCAATTAAACGAGGAATAAGGTCCCCTCCTACTTCAGTGCCTTTTAAAGGTGCTGACTTTACAACTAAATTCGCAAAAGGTTCTGCTACATCTGTATTTAGATCCTTTTCTTCAATAGACGCACCCATATTAAGTAATACATCTAAAATTCCTGTTCGAGTTGGATTCATACCAACCTTTTTTAATTCAATTTGACTGTTTGAAATAATGGACCCTGCCACTAAGAAGAACGCAGCTGAGGAGATGTCGCCAGGTACTTCAATATGCGTACCTGTTAACGTTTGACCGCCTTCAATTGAAACAGATAAGCCTTCTTCTTTCACTTGAACACCAAAAGCTTCTAGCATACGCTCCGTATGGTCTCTCGACTTCTCTGGCTCAATAACAGTTGTAACACCTTCCGCTTGCAGGCCAGCTAATAAAATTGCTGATTTTACCTGTGCACTAGCTACTGGAGATTTATATGTAATTCCTTTTAAATTTCCCCCTCTTAAAGCAAGAGGAGTAAAATTGCCTTCTTCACGTCCATCCAATTGAATTCCCATGCTACGTAAAGGATCTGTCACTCGCTTCATTGGGCGCTTTGCGATAGACTCATCTCCTATCAGCGTATGATGGTGTGCTGTATTTGATAAAATCCCCATTATTAAACGAATCGTTGTTCCTGAATTTCCAACGTCTAATACTTCAGTGGGCTCTTGTAATCCTTTAATGCCACGACCTTTTACAATAACTGTTTCTTCATTTACAACTTCAATTTCTACGCCTAATTTACGGAAGCAAGAGATGGTACTAAGGCAATCATCACCCGGAAGGAACCCAGAGATGGTTGTTGTTCCTTCTGCAATTGATCCAAACATTACAGATCGATGTGAAATTGATTTATCACCTGGAACTTGAATTGTCCCGTTTAATCCTTGAAGTTTCATGTTCATTCTCCTTTATAATAGTTTATACGTGTAGGGAATCTCTGAATTGTTTAGCATCTGAAAAGTAATGAAATAATTCATGACTATCTCCCTTTTCAAGCAAGCTCTTCACTTGCTCCATTTCTTTCATCCAATCATCCAAAAGCGCTAACAGCGTGTAGCGATTTTGTTTTAAGATATCTCTCCACATGTGTGGGCTACTTGACGCAATCCGCGTAAGATCTCGAAATCCACCTGCTGCCATCTCAGTGATAAGGGTATTCTTTGCTGAGTACCCTTTCACTTGACGAACAAGGCTCGTTGCAATTAAATGAGGTAAATGACTGATAACTCCTGTTACCTGGTCATGTGTAATCGCATCTATAAAAACAAAGTGAGCTTGCGTTGGCGCAAGTAACTGCATAAGCGCATCTATCTTTTGTGGATTTTCGTCTTCAAAAGGGGTTAACATATAGCGAGCTTCATAAAATAGATCTGCTCGTGCATTACTTGCACCACTTTGATGAGACCCAGCCATTGGATGTCCACCAATGAACGTTACTCCTTTTTCTTTTAACAAAAATGCTGCTTCCATTACTGCTGCTTTAGTGCTTCCAACATCTGTTATAACAACATTTTGTTTCAATGTCCACTTTGAAAGAACGTGTATCCAATTAGCTGTCTCTTCTACCGGCGTTGCTAAAATAATATAATCTGCCATTTCAGCTGCTTTTTTTACATCATCTGCTTGTTCATCAATGACTGAATGCATCATTGCTACTCGCATTTCTTCTATATTAATATCTGCTCCCACAATATGCACATTTTCATTCTTTTTAATAGAAAGTGCCAGTGAACCTCCGATAAGACCAACACCAATTAGTAATACACGTTTTTTCACCTTTCATTCTCCTTCATATGTTAAAATTGCGCTGCATGCTTTCGATGCTCATTAATATTTTGTTGCAACAAATTAATACGATCTGAACCAAACTGTTCCACAATAGCCGAAGCTAATTCCCATGCAATAACTGATTCAGCTACAACAGCGGCTGCTGGAACTGCACAACTATCAGAGCGTTCAATGCTGGCTGCAAACGGTTCTTTCGTATCAATATCTACGCTTTGAAGCGGTTTATATAACGTTGGGATTGGCTTCATTACGCCTCGCACAACGATTGGCATTCCAGTAGTCATACCACCTTCTAATCCGCCTGCATTGTTTGTTTTACGCGTGTAACCTTGTTCTTCACTCCATAAAATTTCATCATGTACTTCACTTCCTGGCTTGCGTGCTGCTTCAAACCCAACACCAATTTCTACACCCTTAAAAGCATTTATGCTCATAATGGCTGCTGCAAGTTTTGAATCTAGCTTGCGGTCATAGTGCACATAGCTTCCAACCGCTGTTGGCATCCCTTCTACCACTACTTCTACTACACCGCCAATGCTATCACCGTTTTCTTTTGCTTCATCAATTGCTTTCATCATCTTTTGTCCAGCTTCTTCATCCAAACAACGCACGGGCGATGCTTCTGTTTTTTCTTGTAGATCTCTTAAAGATTGGTATGATGTTTGCTCCGCTTTGACACCGCCAATTTCTAAAACATGACATGCGATATTAACCCCAACAGCTTTTAAAATCTGCTTTGCCACTGCTCCTGTTGCAACGCGAACTGTTGTTTCACGAGCAGATGAACGTTCTAAAACGTTTCTCATGTCACGGTGTCCGTATTTAATTGCACCGTTTAAATCTGCATGTCCTGGTCTTGGTTTTGTAATTTGACGCTTCACTTCCGCATCTTCATCCACAGGGTCCGCTCCCATAATATTTCTCCAGTGCGTAAAATCCTTATTTTCTACTACAAGCGCAATCGGTGAACCTAAAGTAGCACCGTGCCTAACTCCACCTACAATTTGAACGCGGTCTGTTTCGATTTGCATGCGACGACCACGTCCATGACCTTTTTGTCTTCTAGCCAAATCTTCATTAATATGTTCTGCCGTTAATTCAAGCCCCGCTGGTACCCCTTCAACAATTGCTGTTAATTGTGGACCATGTGACTCTCCTGCTGTTAAGTATCTCATCGTTTCCATCCTCCAATTTGTAAAATTCAATCTTTTCACCTAATAAAATAAGCTCGCCCCTCTTTTAAGATAGGGACGAGCTTATTCTCGCGATACCACCCTAGTTGCAAGCTATTTGCACTTACCACCTTCATTGTTTAACGATCAGTCGACCGCTCTTTACAGAGTGCTCAAGGAGTGTACTTCACTCGCACCTTTGTACTGATTTACACCAACCATCAGCTCTCTATAACAGGAAGATGCTCGCTACTAGAGTCCTTTCATTGCATCGCTATATAATTATGATAACTTAACTGCTGCACCCTTTAATTCTTCCATGAAGTCGTGGAATTCAGGAATGTTCATTTGTTGTGCTGAATCTGATAACGCTACAGCTGGATCTGGATGAACTTCAGCCATAACCGCATCTGCACCAATTGCAATTGCAGCTTTTGCACAAGGTAACAATAAGTCTTTACGTCCTGTTGAATGTGTTACATCTACAACAACTGGTAAGTGCGTTTCTTGCTTTAAGATTGGTACTGCTGAGATATCTAATGTGTTACGAGTAGCACGCTCGTATGTGCGGATTCCGCGCTCACAAAGGATGATGTTTCCATTTCCACGAGACATGATGTATTCAGCTGCGTTAATGAATTCTTCAATTGTTGCCGCTAAGCCACGTTTTAGTAAGATTGGCTTGTCAACTGAACCTGCTGCTTTTAATAATTCAAAGTTTTGCATGTTACGTGCACCAATTTGAATTACGTCTACGTACTCTAATGCTGTTTCAATATCTTGTGGTGAAACAATTTCACTAATAATTTGAAGACCTAACTCATCTCCAACTTTACGTAAGATTTGTAAACCTTCTACACCTAAACCTTGGAAATCGTATGGTGATGTACGAGGCTTAAATGCACCTCCACGCATTAGCGTAATGCCTTGTTCTTTTAGAGCTAAACCAACTTGCTTTACCTGCTCGTAGCTTTCTACTGCGCATGGTCCCATAACGAACTGTAAGTTTCCATCTCCAACTTTCGTTCCGTTCACATCGACTACTGTATCCTCAGATTTCTTTTTACGAGATACAAGAAGTGCTTTTCTATGGTCATCTTCTTGAAGCTCTAAGCTTGCCTTGAAAATTTCTTTGAAAATATGTTGAATTGTTGATGCTTCAAATGGTCCGTTATGATTTGCTAAAATGTGATTTAACGATTCACGCTCACGAACTGGATCAAAACGTTTCACACCTTGTGTACCTTTTAATTCTCCAATTTCTTTTGCAATCTCACCACGTTTATTTAATAATTCTAAAATTTCTAAATTTAATTGATCGATTTGTCCACGTAATTGCTCTAAAGTTTTTGTCATTGTTAAAATCCTCCTAGATTTTGTATGTTTTTTTAGTAACTTACTACAGGTCCGCTGAGTGCGGAATATACAAAAAGTCCCTACTGATTGTGTCAGTAGGGACGAATTGATCGCGGTACCACCCTAATTGCAAGCAGATGCTTGCCTCTTCATTATGATAACGGCTATGCCGCTTTTGCTATGCAAAAGTAAGCTCCAAGAATGTAATTCACAACTAGTTTTTGTTCTGACTCGCACCGACCGTCAGCTCTCTGAAACAGGGAAACACGTTGCTACTATGCTCTTTTCATCGCTTTTTTCATTATTTAATTTTCGATAGGGCAGTAAATACAAAAAGTCCCTACTGATCTCACCCTTAAGGTAAGGTCAGTAGGGACGAATTAATCGCGGTACCACCCTAGTTGCAAGCATTTACTTGCCTCTTCATTACGATAACGGCTATGCCGTCTTTTCCTACTAAGAAAAGATGCTCAAGGAATGTACTTCGAATGGTTTTTGTTCTGACTCGCACCGACCGTCAGCTCTCTGAAACAGGGAAACCTTTTCTACTATTGCTCCTATCAACGCTCAATATAACTATGTATGTGTGTTTAAACGTTTGTCTTAACGTTTAGATGATGTTGTGTGATGTTGATTTGTATTATGAATGGTTTTATCTAAATCGTCAATACTTTTTTAGATTTTTTTTCAAAATCTCTCCCATTCTTTTTTCCATACAATTCCTTAAACCATTGAAATACAAGCATATAAAACGCTTTCAATAAACTTATTTTTTTTATAAATAATACTGTTTTTTATCATTCACCTATAAAAAAAAGACCTCAAATGTGAGGCCTAGCTTAAGCAAGAAAAATAGCACCATAGGCCAGAGCACCTACAATAACAATCGCTGGATGAACACGTAACTTCTCCATTAGTACAAAACTTGCAATGATTAAAAATAGCGTCTGCCATACCCCAGAATCTACATAGGAACTCGCAAAGAAATCATAAGCCATAACTCCAAGTAAAACAGCGATAACAGGACGAATAAAATTTGTCATTTTCTTTACGTTTGGTGAATCCTTATACTTATATAAGATCCGCAACAAGACAACTAGCAGTATGACAGAAGGAGCAATTGTAGCTAATAATGAGACAAACGCTCCTAGGATACCTGCTTCTTGATAGCCAATAAAACCTGCCATTTTTGTTGCTATTGGGCCCGGTAATGCATTACCAATTGCCAACATTTCACTAAACTCATTAACCGTTAACCAGCCGTAGCGGTCAACAACTTCTTTTTGAATTAATGGAATTGATGCCGGTCCCCCTCCATAACCTAAAATATTTGATACAAAAAAAGCCATAAACAATTGCCAATAAATCATACAGTTTCCCTCTTTTGTTCCTGAACTTCTTTTTCTTCTTGCTTTCTTTTAACGGGAATCCATGCTGCAACCATTAATAAAATAATAATAATTGCTGGGTGAACATGAATAAACTCCATCAGTATCAAACTTACAAATGCCAGTAAAATAGCTTTTGTCCAACCTAAGCCACCAGTAGATTTTTTTAAGAAATCCCACGTCATAACAGCTAACATAACGCCAACTACAGGTACAACTGCTTTAGTCATTCCCATTACCCATGCCTCGTCTTTAAACTGTGTAAGTGTTGTCAAAAGGAGAACCATAAGCAAGACAGTTGGCGCTACTGCCGCAATTAACGCATTAATCATGCCTAACACTCCACCAACCTGATATCCAATATATCCAGCTAACTTTGTTGCAATAGGACCAGGTAGCGTATTAGCAATTGCTAATACGTCACCAAATTCATCGCTATCCATCCACTTGTATGTATCAACAACCTCTTTTTTAACAAGTGGAATAGCGGACGGACCACCTCCGTAGCCAAGCATACCCGAGCGAAAAAACGCGATAAAAATATGTAATTGCTGCATTTTATACGCTCCTTTCTTTGTTGTAATCTATCCTTAGTACGTTAGAACGGCTCCATCTGTTCGAGACTCCGTTCCTCCAAACAATACCCCTGTTTGAGGATCTCTGCGAATGATTTGCCCTCTACCAAATGAATGACGGCTTGTGGCTACTTGAACATCATGTCCCTTTCTCTCTAGGGCTTCCACAATATAACTTGGCATTTCTTTTTCTACAAGGACGGTTTTATCATTAATCCATTGCCATCTTGGTGCATCTAGTGAGGCTTGAGGATTCAAATCAAAATCAATCATATTCATAATTACTTGAACATGACCTTGAGGCTGCATGAATGCCCCCATTACACCGAATGGACCAACTGCTTGATTATCTTTTGTTAAAAATCCTGGGATAATAGTATGATATGTTCTTTTGCCTGGCTCTAGTCGATTATCGTGATCCTTATCGAGTGAAAAATTATGACCTCGGTTCTGAAGAGCAATTCCTGTTCCTGGAACAACTACGCCCGAGCCAAAGCCCTTATAATTACTTTGAATAAAAGAAACCATGTTCCCTTCATCATCAGCAGTTGCTAAGTAGACGGTTCCACTGTGAAGCGGCTGACCAGCCTCTGGTAACCTTGCATGTTCACCAATTAAAGCTCGACGCTCATCAGCATATTGATCGTTTAACAAATCTTCTACAGCAACCTTCATATACTTAGAATCTGTAATAAATTTCTTTCCATCTGCAAAGGCTAATTTCATCGCTTCAATTTGCTTATGATACGTATCGACTGAATCTTTAGCTTTAAACTCATAGCCTTTTAAGGTATTTAGTGCTAAAAGAGCAATTAAGCCTTGACCATTTGGTGGAATCTCCCAAACATCATAGCCGCGATAAGACACTGAAATTGGCTTAACCCATTCAGGTTGAAAAGCTGCCAAATCCTCTTTTCGAATAAAGCCCCCATGAACTTTAGAAAATGCATCAATTTTTTCAGCAATTCTTCCTCGGTAAAATGATTCAGCTTCCGTTTCCGCAATCTCAATAAGCGTATCTGCATGACTACTGGATGACCACAATTCACCAATTCTTGGTGCCCTGCCATTTGGAGCAAATGTTTCAAACCAACCAGCAAACTCTTCCCCTTTTAATTCTTCTTTAAACTTTTCATATGCAACATTCCAATTGTAACCTAAAATCGGAGATACAGGGAACCCTTCTTGTGCATATGTGATTGCAGGCTGCAGTACTTCTGTTAAAGGAAGCTTTCCAAATCGTTTTGACAGAGCAGCCCAAGCGCTAGGAGCACCGGGTACGGTTACGGGTGTTAAACCATATTCAGGCATTTCACCTGTAATACCTCTTTCTTTTAACGCTTCCATTGAAAGTGATTGAGGAGCATGACCACTAGCATTCAACCCATGTAATTCATCATTAACCCATACAAGAGCAAACGCATCTCCCCCAATTCCATTTGATGTTGGCTCAACTACCGTTAAGCAAGCTGCTGTTGCAATTGCAGCATCAACTGCGTTTCCTCCCTTTTTTAGCATATCTAAACCTGCCTGAGCTGCTAAGGGCTGACTTGTTGCAACCATCCCATTTTTTCCAAATGTACACATTCTTTGTGAAGCGTATGGATGTGTTAAAAAAAATTCATTCATTTCTCCCACTCCTTAAAATGATCTATTTTCACACATTAACCAATTCACTCTCATAAACATCTAAAGCAGCTTGTAAGGCTTTCCCTGCATTGATTAAAGCTCCTTTTCTCAGTAAGACTGCTTCAAGACCTGCAAGCGTATATAGAACGTTATCTTGTCGGCAACTATACCCCATTGTACCTATTCTCCAAATCTTACCGTGAAGAGGACCAAATGAGCTTGCTATTTCAATTCTAAACTGATCTAATAATGTACTGCGAACATCTTCTCCATTAATACCATTTGGAATCATAACGCAGGTCACGGTTGTTAGCTTTGAAATCTCATCACCAAACAGCGATAGCCCCATCGCTTTAATACCTGCAACAAGTGCTTTTTCATGTAATTGATGGCGAGCAAACCTCCTATCTAAACCTTCTTCAAGCAAGATCCGAACTCCTTCATGAAGAGCATATAACATAGAAGTTGCCTCTGTATGATGATTCAGACGACGTTCACTCCAATAATCCTGCAGTTGACTTAAGTCAAAATAGTTACTGATAATATTCGGTCTTGTTCTTATGGCATTATCCGCTTCTGTAGCAATTCCCTTCTCCACTTTTTTCCGTTGAATAATATGACGTTCTACTCGTTCATTATAAGTGATTGGCGCCATTCCCGAAGGTACGGATACACACTTTTGGGTTCCGGCAATAAGTGCATCAATATACCAATCATCTACTTTGACATCTATACCACCAATTGTGGCAACAGCATCAACAACAAATAAAGCATCGTTTTCTCGGCAAGCTTTCCCAATTTCTTTTAACGATTGAACTCGGCCTGTTGATGTTTCACCATGAACCATAGCTACTATTTTAGGGTTTGTTCTCTTAATCTCACGAATAACTTGTTCTGGCTCAAATACGCTTCCCCATTCGCATTCAATATTGTGAACGACTGCTCCATAGCGCTCGGAAATCTCTGTTAATAAGTGACCAAAACGCCCAAAAATAGGCACGAATACTGTATCTCCTGGTTCAATAATACTTGCTAATACCGCTTCAAGCCCAGCTCTTGACGTTCCATCAATTGGAAATGCCCATTTATTTTTAGTTTGGAACAACTCTCGCAGCATTTCCATAGTCTCGTTCATAATGGTTGTAAACGCAGGATCGAATTGACCAAGAATGGGTGTTCCAAGCGCTCTTAGTACCCTAGGGTCTGCTTCTACAGGTCCAGGTGTCATGATTGTTCTTGGTGGAGCATTTAGTGGTTTTTTATTTAGCATCTTAACATCCTCCTAGTAGGCTAATTTGTAAAGTAACTCAATTAATACCTGAATTCCTTTCTCAAGCTGCTCAGCGCTTGTGTATTCTTTAGGTGAATGACTAATTCCATTTTCACTTGGTACAAACAATAAACAAGTGGGTAATTTTCTTCCAAACACTTGTGAATCATGGCCAGCCCCACTCACCATTTTCATGTATGAAATGTTCTTTTCCTCGGAAATACTTTTAGAAATTTCAGATAAATAATTATCCATTTGTACGGGTTTTTCATTCATCCAACGATGAATTTCCGTTGTTACACCTGCATTTATACCAACTTCTTTTAGTATCACATTCATCTCATCTTCAACTTTGTCTAAGACGCCATCTTCACCATGCCTAATATCAATGCTAAAGCTGACTTTTCCAGGTATGACGTTTGGCACGTTAGGTGAAACATCCAGCTTTCCCACCGTCGTGTATAACTTCTCTCCATATTTTTCACTCATGTCTAAGAGAGCGGTAATGAAACGACAACTTGCTGCTAAAGCGTCTTTGCGATGAGTCATCGGTGTTGTTCCAGCATGATTGCTCTCTCCTTGTACGGTTACAGTAAACCTTTTTTGTCCTGCAATACTTGATACAACTCCGATATCAAGCTGCTTTTTTTCAAGCTGCTCGCCTTGCTCAATATGTAGCTCAATAAAATGTGAAATATCTTTTCTGAACGGTTTTTTATAGTGTCCTTTTCCAAATTGATATCGTTCCATCGCTTTCTTTAACGGAATGTTTTCTCGATCTTTAATCTCTTGACTTATATTTTCAGAATTATACAATCCAACGATGTTGCCAGAACCCCAATAGGTTAAAGGAAAGCGACTTCCTTCTTCTTCACAGAGAGACACTACTTCAATTGATTGCTTCGGCATTCCGTGCGTTTCTCGTAAGTACTCTACCGCTATAAGACCTGCGATAATTCCAAACGCTCCGTCATATTTACCTCCATATACAACTGTATCTACGTGTGATCCGACTAAAATTGTTTTATGCTCCTCTTCTATCCCTTGAAGCCTTCCATAAAGATTACCAACATCATCATAGTAAGCAGTTAATTGATTTTGCGTCATTTTCTCTTTTAATGCTTCTTGAGCAGCGTACCATTCTGGTGAATATAGTAAGCGCGTAACACCTTTTTTAGTATCTGCTCCAAATTGAGAAAGCCACTGAAGATCTTTTTCAACTTGTAAGCAGAGCTTTGATTTCCCCTTCATTTCAGCAACCATCTTTCCCACCTCTTTCTTTTCATTTTACGGAATCTAAAAGTAATTTTCATTGACAAATTCTCCAAAAAAAAGGCGTTTTTTTAGCTAATATAACTAATACCACCCAATTAAGTTTGCTACAACTAACAGTATAGCCCCAGCACTCATCCACAGTAGGAAAAGTGGAAGAATAAATTTCACCCAGCGATTCCACCCTACTCCAGCAATCGCTAGCGTAGCCATAAAGTATCCTGATGTAGGGAACAAAATATTGGAAAAGCCATCTCCAAACTGAAAAGCTAGAATAGCTGTTTGTCTCGTAATACCTACTAAGTCTGCTAACGGCGCCATAATTGGCATCATAATAAGTGCTTGCCCACTCCCACTTGGTACAAAGAAATTAAATAAACTTTGCGTAATTAGCATTCCTATTACGGTAACACTTTCAGGAAGTTGTGAAATAACAGTAGAAATCCCATATACAATTGTATCCATGATTTGACCTTCGTTCATCACAACAGCTACGGCTCTAGCAATTCCACAAACCATTGCACCCACTAAAACATCTCGAAACCCCTCGTTAAATGATTCAGCGATTTCTTTAGAACCCATTCCTACAATTAAAGCAGGAATAATTCCCATTGCAATAAAATAGCCCCCTAGTGTCACCATATCCCAACGATACAAAATAACGCCTGCAATCATTCCTATAAAAAACAGAGCCGTTACAATGCCAGCAACCTTTTGTCTATTTGTAACATTACTCTTTAAAGTGTGTGATTTGATAGCATCCTTTGGCTTAGTACGAGTTTTTTCTGCATACCTCATGACATAAGCTATACCAATTATAATGATAATGAGAAAGCAAATTATTCGATAAATCATGCCTGAGTATAAGGGAAGGCCAGCAACCATCTGTGCTGTTCCTACTGTAAAGGGATTTGTAAGAGCCGCTGTAAAACCAGCGATGGTACCACATAATGAAATGGCTGCAGCTGTGACTCGGTCATACCCCAGGGACAGCATAAGTGGCATAATTACTGGGACATAGACAATGGCTAATTCAGGCGTTCCAATAAAGCAGGCTATTAATGCAAAAGTAAACATAAATACTGATATTAGTAGCTTAGGCTTATGAGAGAAGCTCATTGCAATCTTTCCAACCCCAAGTTCAATTACACCTGCTGATCGAAGTGTTACAAATACTCCTCCAATTACAAATGTAAAGAAAATTACTGGAGCTGCTTCAACCATGCCTTGTGGAACAGCTTTTAGCATACCTAGCAAACTTACAGGGCTTGATTCCAATTCCGTATAAGAAGTTGGATCAATCATTTCTCTCCCATCGTCTCCTTGAACCCGGTCATATGTTCCTGCTGGAATTAAATATGTAGCAATAGTCATCACACCAATAATAATAGCTAGCATGAAATAAATATGGGGGAACTCCCTTTTTTTCTTTACCTCTTTTAATGAATGTTCTTTTAAAATTGGTTGAGACATCCAACCCCTCCTTTTGTTATATTTCATAACACGTTACGTTATATAAAATATCTTACAAAAGAAAACATCTGGTTTCATCTACTTTTTATACATTTTTTTCTGAATTTTTTATTTATTTTAACTAACTTATGGTTTAAAATAAGAGTATGTCAATATTTTATGTGACTTTTCATAACAAGGGGTGGGAACATGGAGTTACAAACACTATTAAGCAGTAGACCGTATGCTAGCGCATCTGTTGTAGCTGGAAAAAACGGACTAACAAGAACCGTGCAAAATATCAACATGATGGACGCTCCAGATATTTTGACATTTCTAAAAGAAGGAGAACTACTCGTTACAACAGGCTATCACTTTAAAGAAAAAGAGGAAAACTTATTACAATTAGTAGAGGGAATGGCCAAAAAACAGTGTGCAGGTCTAGCGATAAAAACAAAGCGATTCTTCGAACAGGTACCTTCATCTATTTGTGAACTTGCAGAGAAGCTAAACTTCCCTATTATCGATCTACAAACAGACGAAGCACTGGGCTCCATCATCAACGAATCTTTAAGCTTTATCTTAGATAAAAAGACAAGCGACCTTCAACAAGCAATGATGACTCATCAACTCTTTTCTTCGTACATTCTACAAGGAAACGGTGTTGAAAAAATATTACATTCGCTTCAAACGTTATGCGACGCTCCAGTTGGGCTATTTGACCCTCACGGAAATTTATTGTTTCACACTGAAAAAAAAGAAGAAAAAGAATTATTTTCTTTAGAAAAAATATCTGTTCAGATAAATAATTTTTTTCATCTCAAAGCTAGTTACACTACGTTTTCTGTCACAAAAACCAAACAAGAATTAAGCTTATTCTTAATTCCGACACATACACATAAGAACAATTTTCTAGTTATTTATCGCAGCATGTTGCCAAACGATTCATCATTATTAACAATTGAACAAGCAGCAAATGTCCTTTCTTTTGAAATGATGCGTCAACATGCCTTAAAAGAAGCTGAGCGCCGAAAGAAAAATGAATATTTTCATCAATTAACCCATGAACACTTCAAAAATATAGATGAAGCCACTTATCATGGAAAGCAGATCGGACTCTCTCCTGATAAAAAGTACATTTGTGCGGTTGGAAAAATACCACCACAACACTATACATACACAGATAGCGAAATGATTTACGAGCTCATCGAGTACGAATTATTAAAACAACCTATTCCAAGCTTATTATTTACACAGGATAATCGCTACGTCATTTTATTTTTCCCTGACAGTTATGACAAACACCAATTTATCGCCAACCAGCTTATCCTTATTCAAAAGGTTGTAAAGAGACATTACAAACAAAATTTATGCTTTGGAATAGGAAATCAAAGCCAGACGCTATTAACCGTGATAGATTCATATCAGGAAGCGATTGAAGCACTTGAAAATATTCAAACTACCGATCAAGCAGCTAATATTCAGTTTTATCAACCAAAACAATTCCGAGAACTTTTAAGGCTTATTCCCTCAGCAGACTTAGAAGAATATCACGAAAAAGCGCTAGAAGGGCTTCTTCATTACGACCGGAAAGATCAATCTATTTTGTTAGATACATTATCTACTTATCTAAATTTAAATTGCCAAATATCCGAAACAGCTAAACAACTATTTATTCATAGAAACACCGTTATTTATCGAATTGAAAAGTGTGAAGAAATATTAGGAAAATCAATTCATACACCGGAAGAAACGCTCCGACTACGAATTGCATTTCAAATTCACACGCACTTACACTCTAACTTTATTTAGAAAAGAGCTCTTACATACATGTAAGAGCTTCTTTTTTGAAACTTTTTCATTATGTTTATCGTATATAAAAGAGAGAACTACTAGAGTTGAAAGGGGTATTCATATGAGTGAGCGGAAACAGCTTATTGATAAAGCAAACCGTATTATTAACATTCCTACACATTGGGTACTACAAGTATCCGTAGAATATACCAACGATTCAAAATCTATGTATATTTTTTCCTGGAACAACCCTGAGCATACGGAAGAAGCGATCAACATCATATTTAATGCCAAAACACAAGAAATAAAAGAACTAAACATTTGGGAAGATCACGCTATGAAACCTGGAAATCCGGAGTCTTTATTAATTTATTCAAAGGATTTTCTCCTATATTATACTGACTTACCTAATCTTGATATTTTAAATGTACAGTTACTTCAAGCAGCTACTAAAACTTCTATTTTATTTTTCCAAGAAGAAAAAGCCGAACCAGCGTATTCCTTTATCTTTAACGGCTCTCAATTAACGAAGTTTCTTTGCCATGATGAAATAAATACATACTCTTTATCATCGACTTCTCCGTAAATAACAACAAAAAACTAGCAGCTACTACTAGCTGCTAGTTTTGGTTCATTTTTAATTCAACAGCCTTTATTTTACCAGCCATTGTATGTTTTTTATCTCGTCGATCATCGATACGCAAATTGGTACAGACTCGCTCAATCCCATTTTCAAACGGAACTTCATGTAATTCTTGAACAATCTTCAACAAGAGACTTAGTTCACCTTCAATAAGCGTATTCATCGGAGTTAACTGGTATTCTACTTCCTCTTTATGTTTTTCCAATACTTTCTGAATATCTGCTACGTATTGACTGACGCTGGGTGTTTTAGTCCCTACCGGTATAATCGTTAAATCTACAATCGCCATAGTACTTCTTCCTCCTTTTTCATATTTATCATACCAAAAAGAAACAAGAGTCATACTTATCTTGTTTCAATGCCAAAAAAGGGGAGAGTATATCCTCCCCTTTTTAAAACTTATAGATAACGTTTTGCACCTAAATAACGAGGCTGCCAGTATGAGTTGCTCATAGAGCTAATCATAACACCTTTAGATGATGATGCATGAAGGAATTGACCTCCACCTAAGTAAATTCCCGCATGGCTTGCACCTGGCTGATACGTTTCAAAAAATACAATATCTCCAGGACTTGGTGTGCTAACACGCGTTCCTGTACTGTAAATACTCGCAACTGTACGAGGTAAACTAACTCCTGCAGCGTTACGATATACATAGTTTAAGAATCCACTACAGTCAAACCCACTCGGAGAAGTTCCTCCCCATACGTATGGTGTTCCAATGAAACGTTTACCGTATGAAATTACTTGTGATGCACTAGAACTTGATGGTGTACTAACACTTGGATTAGATGTAGTGTTATTTGAACTTGAGCTAGAACCTAACTTACTCATTGTAGCTGGTCCTGCGATTCCATCTGCTGATAAGCCATTTGCACGTTGGAACGAGCGAACTGCGCTTGTTGTGATTGAGCCATAGTATCCCGTTACCTTTGCAGAGAAATAGCCTTTATTTTTTAATTTTTGTTGCAAGCTACTTACTGACGATCCAGACATACCCTGACGTAAAACAGATGACGTACCTGTTGAAGTTGAGCCTGAACCAGCGCTAGTCCCACCACTTTTCAATTTGTTAAGCGTAGCTGGTCCCGCAATTCCATCTACTGATAGGCCATTCGCACGTTGAAAAGCCATAACTGCATTTTTTGTAACTGAACCGAAATACTGAGTAGTATTTCCCTTGAAATAACCCTTGTTTTTTAACTGCTGTTGTAAAGATTGAACAGCTGCACCTCTAGAACCAACACGTAATAATGTGCTAGATGTGTTCGATGTGCTAGAGCTGCTTCCCAGCAGTTTATTAAATGTGTTCTTACCAGCAATCCCATCTGCTGCTAATCCGTTCGCACGCTGAAAATTCATAACTGCGCTTTTTGTAATTGTCCCATAATAATTTGTAGTTGTTCCGTATGTAAAATAACCCTTGTTTTTTAATTGTTGTTGTAATTGTTTTACATCTGAATTACTCATTCCTGGACGTAAAGTTGTATCACCTAATGCCGCTTCACTAATTGTTGGTACTACTGTTAAAGATCCACATAATGCTAAAGAATATATTAACTTTTTCATAGAAAAGGTTCCTCCATTGTCATAATCTACTAATCTAAGACGTTTACATTGTAACAACACTGTATTACAAAATAACATCACTAATATTACATTTTTGTTACAAGAACCGACATTTTTCTTCCATTTCTGTGTCTACAGAATGACATTTTTAGCACTACATAAGTATATAGATATATTTAATTAACTTTATTTAACATTTAAATTCCTTTTTAGAGGGTAAGGTTGGTTCTAAAATCACCTTTAACATTATGTTTATATTTCAATTATTTTTTTGTATAGTTCGTCGTATTTTTCACAAAACCTGAAACTTTTTTGTTTTTTTTTCGTTTATGCACCTTTTGAGGTGAAGTAGAATGCATAAAATGATAAAACATGGAAAAAAATAGTGTACTGTAGTTACTTAAGTTGATTGGAGGAATACGTAAATGTCTAACAAAGACGGGATTCACGGTACGAACGTAAGTGGAGCTGGTGATTCTGAAGATAAACGATTTACTGAAGGTGAAAATGAACAGACATTAACAACACGTCAAGGACACCCCATTCGTGATAATCAAAACAGTCGCACAGTCGGAAATCGCGGCCCTGCTACTTTAGAGAACTATCAACTAATTGAAAAGCTAGCCCATTTCGATAGAGAGCGCATACCAGAGCGTGTAGTTCACGCTAGAGGAACCGGTGCTCACGGGTACTTTGAAACATACGGAAAAGTAGGTAACGAACCTGTAGAGAACTACACGCGTGCAAAGGTTTTTTCAGGAGCAGGTAAACAAACTCCTGTATTTGTACGTTTTTCTACTGTTACTCATGGAAAAGATTCTCCAGAAACGATGCGTGACCCTCGAGGCTTTGCCGTTAAATTTTACACTGAGGATGGAAATTGGGACTTGGTTGGAAATAACTTAAAAATCTTTTTCATCCGCGATGCAATTAAATTCCCAGACCTTATCCACTCATTTAAACCAGACCCTGTAACTAACAGACAAGATACGGAACGAATTTTCGATTTCATTTGTCAAACGCCTGAATCAATGCATATGATTACCTTTTTGTTTTCTCCATGGGGTATTCCAGCTAATTACCGTCAAATGCAGGGCTCAGGAGTTAATACATATAAATGGGTAAATAAAAATGGTGATGCCTTTTTAGTTAAATATCACTGGGAGCCAAAACAAGGTATTAAAAATCTTACTCAAAGCGAAGCAGAAGCTATTCAGGCAAAGAATATTAGTCACGCTACGCAAGATTTATATGAAGCAATTGAAAAGGGAGATTATCCAGAATGGGAACTTTGTATGCAAATAATGGAGGATGGCGAGCATCCCGAACTGGATTTTGATCCTTTAGATGATACAAAGATTTGGCCTGAAGATCAATTTCCATTTCTGCCTGTAGGCAAAATGGTTCTTAATAAAAACCCCAAAAATGTATTTGCTGAAACGGAGCAAGTGTCGTTCGGAACTGGTGTATTAGTAGATGGCCTTGACTTCTCTGATGACAAAATGCTTCAAGGTAGAACGTTCTCCTACTCAGATACTCAGCGTCATCGGGTTGGTGCGAATTATTTACAGCTTCCAATTAATGCGCCCAAAAAACATGTAGCAACAAATCAGCGAGACGGTCAAATGGCTTACCATGTGGATGAAGCTCCAAGCCAAAATCCTCATGTTAACTATGAACCTTCGCTATTAGGTGGTCTAAAAGAAGCAACAGACAGACCTAAGCCTCATCAACCTAAAGTAGAGGGGCATCTTAAAAAAGAAAAAATTGAACGTACAAATGATTTTAAACAAGCTGGTGAGCGCTATCGTTTACTCGAAGAATGGGAGCGTAAAGATTTAATCCAAAACCTTGTAGACGGACTTAAGCCTTGTCATCAACAGATTCAACAGCGTATGATTGAGCTTTTGACAAAGTGCGACAAAGACTATGGTCGACAAGTGGCAGCTGGTATTGGCTTTACGATGAACGATGACGGCACCTATGATATGGAAGCTGGATCTGAAATCACTCCATCATTTGGTGAATTTCCAGCTGAAGGGGGTTCTCCTTTAGGTAGTAATAAGGCTTCTGATGCTGTGCAAGAAGCTGAGCAAAAAGGGCACGATGCTCACCCTTATTAATCATATTTAAGCTAAAAAAAGACACCCTAGTAGTAGGGTGTCTTTTTTAATCGAAACGGTATTACCATTTGACAGCAAACACGCGGTAATCATGTTTTAGCTGTGGCGCATTATACGGTTCGCCATATAAATATCCTTCGCACACCATTGCCGGCTGCAGTGGTGCAACCCACTGTTCAACCTCTTTTACTGTGCTATCTGTTAAAATATACACACATTCAGAAACTGGTCCATCACTGTTAACATGATCGACTTGTAGTACTTCCACTAACACATCTTGGACACACGTCTTATTCTGAATTGACATAAGCGTATGATACGTAAGACCCATTGGTAGCTTTGCTTTCATTCGAAAATGCAAACTACTTTCGTCGAAGAAAGATGCTAAGGATACAATTGGTAACGTCTTGTTTTGCTCATACGCTTGAGATAGAATCTTGACTAAAACTTCCTCACTCAAGACGATCCCTCTTTCTAAAAAAACGCTTCATCACAATACATGCGAACATTGTCTAATTATGTTCATAGGATATTATACTACCACATTTTCTAATAACGTGTACTATTTTTTTTTGAAATCCAAATAGAATTTGTTACCACCTACTTCTTTCTACTCCCCGCAACTCTAGCAATTATTAATAAAACAAAAACCAAAACGAATACTCCCGCTCCGACAAACATTTCATATAAGAAGTTAACCACCTGCGTATCCCCCTTTTATTCATAGCAAAAAGAACGCCATCAAAACAGCGTTCTATCGCGACTGATTAAAGAAAGCCTAACATATTTACAAATACAATGATGATTAATACAGGAGCTACATAGCGAATTACTAGTAACCAAAGTGCAAACCACTTTTTCACGTTGTTAGAACCTTGTTGAAACTCTTCAATCAAGACAGCTTTCTTCATCTTCCAAGGTACAAACAGTGCTAAAAGCAAGCAGCCTAACGGCATTAAAATATTACTTACTAAAAAATCGGCAGCATCGAAAATTGATTTACCAAAAACCATTACGTCTGCTAACGGTCCAAACGAAAGCGCTGATGGTATACCGACAATGAAAATTAATACTCCAGATATCCATGACAACTTAACACGCTTACCAGATTTCCCTTTTGCTAACGATGCCACAATAATCTCAAGCATTGAGAAAGCCGATGTTAAAGTTGCAAATAAAAATAGCGCTAAAAACAGTGTTTGGAATACTAATCCAAAAGGAAGTTGTTCAAATATGGTAGGTAAAACTACAAATAGTAGCCCAGGTCCTTCTGCAGGCTCTCCTCCCATTGAAAAAACTGCGGGGAAAATTGCAAGACCGGCTAATAGAGATATAACAATATTTAAACCAGCAATAGAAACTGCAGACTTGGGCAAATTCTGTTGCTTTGTTAAGTATGAGCTATACGTTACCATTACCGAAACACCCACACTTAATGAAAAGAATGCCTGACCCATCGCAAATAAAATGGCTTCAGACGTTAGATTTTTAAAATCTGGATAAAGGAAAAACTTCACGCCTTCCATTGCGCCATCTAACGTTAAAGAGCGAATAATAATAGCTATAAACAGCACGAACAGCGCAGGCATTAAAATGTTATTTGCTTTTTCAATCCCGTTTTGAATTCCTCTTGATACTACAATAATGGTCAGAAGTAAAAATAAGAACTGTGCAATTACAGCGCTCACCGGATTAGCAATTGTGCTCCCAAATAACTCACTGTAGTCTTTCACTCCACTAAGACCACCTGTTACACTAGCAAATAAGTATTGTAAAATCCATCCGCCAACTACGCTATAAAATGATAGCAAAATAAAGCACGTAATAACCCCTAGATAGCCAATTCCCTTCCACATGGATTTGGGTGCTACAGCGTCATAAGCACGAATCGCTTCTTTTTGGGTATGACGTCCCAATACGAACTCTGCTAGTAATAAAGGAAGACCAATAATAGCTGTAAACAGAATAAATAGAAGAAAAAATGCTCCTCCCCCACTTGTTCCTGCTACATAAGGAAGCTTCCAAATAGCTCCAATTCCGATAGCGGAACCAGCCGAAGCTAAAATAAAGCCAATTTTTGATGTCCATTGTTCCTGTTGACTCATCTCATCTCACCATTCTCTATATTTTTTCTGATTTGTCATACTATATCACACAACTTTGGTTCCGAAAAGGTTTTTTATTGTTTTCCTGTAAAAGCTATGGTATGAATAATACAAAGAGTAAACGTTTAAAGTAAAAATACTCCTTACTTTTTCTAAAAGTTTTACAATTAGAGGTACAAGTGATGACAAATCAACAAGAAAACAAAAAAGAATGCTTATATAAGTTTCACAATTTTATTTTAGTTCAATGCCCAAGCTGTCAACTTTGTGCTCGCATCACATCAGTTAGCCATATTAACGGGTTACATCAGTGTAACTGCTCAAACTGCGGCTATAACGATAAGGTTTCACATAAAATGGAAACTTCTTTTGAAATTAAAGAAGGCTTTGATCCCTTTTTTAACTTACCTTTGTATTTAAAAACATCTTGTCCAAATCATTTACTATGGGCATATAACTTAGAACACTTACAATACATTGAATCGTATGTTAAAGTCGGCCACCCAAGACATATTCCTGAGCCTGACTTATTCCATGTCTACGTTCCTAGCTGGGTTACAAGCAGTGAAGATCAAAAAGAAGCGCTAGCTAAAATTGAACAGCTCAAATTTAGTGTTTTTCATTCCAAAAAGTAGCCAGTAATCATAGCTGACTACTTTTTAGTTTGTTTTATATTCCCTTCTGTAATCGCCTGCTTTGTCAAATTCATCTGCGCTTCCTACAAAGAAAAATTCAATTGTATAATTAGTATTTTCGGTGCCTTCCGTTGCTCCATGAATCATTTTTCCTGGTTTTAACTCTTTTCTCTCGCCGCCGTCGCTTACATAATAATATTTATTAGTAGCCCAACCTTCATGTGTAAGCAACGTTTTTGTTCGGCTTCTCCCGTTTCTATCGACATGAAAAACTGTATAATCTCCTTCCATTTCTGTAGGCTGCCCATTATCTTTATCGTATTCAACCGCCACCCAGCCTCTATATCCATCCGGAATTAAATAAAGGCTTGGCCTAGCTGTTTCATTTGAACGACTACAACTAATTAATAGGATAATCGTAAAGCTTAACAACAAAAATCTCTTTTTCATTTATTCACCCTCTTTATTTTATTAAGTATAAAAGGCTGTATTTAGTGTTTGTTTCGCGTACAAAACTATGCGAAACAAAGTAAGAAAAATATATGCGGGATGATACTTTCTCAAAAGAATTATTTTTATGAGTTTTTCACATAATAAAAACAAGACTTTGAATAGTGGAGGAAAGCACATGGGCTATCTGTTTTTATTTATTTTGCTGTTTGTGATTCCTTTTTATATGCAGCAACGAATTGTTCAAGCTGATCGAGCTCACACAAAAGAGCTTCTTGATGGAGAGCAATCCCAAATACAAAAAAGCGATTCCCCTTAATTAAGGAATCGCCTTTGTCTATTTTGCATCCTTTAAAACTTTAAGTGAAGTTAATAAGTTAAACTTCCTGCAACAATAAAGCCAACGGCAACTGCAGCAGCAAACAAAGCAAAGCCAACGGCAATATTACCTTCTTCCACTTTCTTTGCCAAGTTTGTTTTAGGTGTCATAATGTATTCAATAATCCAATAAGCAATTACCTGTGTTGCAATTCCTACTATCCCCCAAACAGCTGCATCAATTAAGTTAAAACTATTGCTCCACACGGTATAGATAACAATTGCAAGACCAATTCCTTTTCCCCATAACTTAAGTGCAACGGCCAGATTGCCTTTTCTAATAAGTTCACGGTCATTGAACTTTGTTGTTAATTCAAATACGATGATTCCAATAAACAACAAAAGTAAACCTACAACTACGTGAGCTAGAAAGCTACCAATACTTCCCCATTCAATCCATTCAGTCAACGCCATTTTTTTTATCCTCACTTTCATTTTTTAGTCCAATTGGCAAGTAATACGATGCATTATCTGTAATCTGATTTCCTGCTCGAATACCAACTGCACTTGGCCTTCCGTTTAATAAAAAACACCCGTACATAATGTGCGCAGTTTGCTTTCCTTTCTCAGTGACGACTTCTGCTATGTCAAGTTCTAAGAATTGTTGATAAACAGGCACTTCATCTTCATACGTTCTTTGAGCGTCTTCAGCTACTTTTTTACCTGAACCTTTATATATTTCAACCGTATCACCCTCACGGCCAAACGAAGGTTTTTTTACATAAGCCATTTGATTCTGTATAAAAATGTCTTCTTCTAAATATGTAGGTAAGAAATAAGTATAAATCCATTCATGCTCTTCTTTTGTAAAAAATGAGTGATTTTGCTCATGTAGCCCCCAAATCACAACTTGAACTGCTTTCGATTGCAGTAAAAATGCAGATAATGGATTGATAATAGCGAGCTGCTTATCTTTTACAAGCTTTAAAAGCATCTCACCAACGCCTTCATCTGTAACTGGATCTCTATCGTTCACTAAGTGCTCAATGGGGTAAGTTTGTCGATACAGAACATCAATTTTTTGCCCATGTGTATCATATAATCCTGGCTCTAAAATAAGCTCTTCATTTTCATATATTGGCTCATCTACAATTCTAAGCTTATCTAACGGTTCATACCTTGCTTTTACATTTGCTTTTTCCATTAAGTATGTTGTTGTCCACTTATCTTCTTTATGGTCACTATGCGATGAAAAAACAACATGCGGATACGTCGTCTTCCCAAGTTCTTCATAAGCTTTAAAAATAGCTTCTGTTAACACACGAGATAAATGTTCTTCTTCATTTAGATTAGGATCATGTAACCCAAAATGCTCGCAAACACGACGGTTCACGTGGAATAATTCTTTAATAAAAGTAGGCGTGTCGGCATTCAATTCCATTACTTTGATACCAGATTCGTTAACAATGAAATCAATTCGAGAAATCACAGTTTCTATTTCCATAGTCTGAAGCCGAATATAAGGTAACACTTCTTTCGGAAATCCTAATGATTGCAACGTCTTATCGTCAAGCTTTCGCAAAAGATGAGCTGTTTTAAAAAACACATGCCCTACTCGATCTGCAGCGGTTTTAATCTGCATAATTTTTTCTTTTTTTTCCACTTTTATATCGTATAAAGCATACTCTTCATCATATAAATCATGCCAAAACGATTCAATATTTTCATAAAATTGTTTGCGTATATCGGCCATGCTTATCCTCCGAAACCGCCTTTGGTTCCCGACCCAATTCCAGACTTATAGGATTTATAAGATGAGTCACTTGTTAAGGCTTTTTTAGAACTATACGTTTTCCCATTATGATAGTAATGCCCTCCACCAGTTGTACTTGATGAGCTATCACAGTAATAGGTTTGCGTATCTTTATCCCAATCCCAATCTCTACAGCTATCATCATTTGGTTTAGGAGGGCGATTTGACCCACAGCCAACGAGTGAAGTAACCATTACGGTCGTTAAAACGCCAGCCATCATTTTTTGTGTTTTTGACATCTTTCTTCCTCCTCAATACTTAACTCCTGTTTCAGTGACATATAGTACATATACTTTTCGATCTTCATCAATCTCCGCTGAATCACGTTCCCATTCTTGACCGTTGAAATAAGTATAGACAGCCCCTAGATACGAGAGCACTTCTAGATGGTTTGAGAAGGATTTTAGTGTAAGCAACGGGTGATTACGATATGAATTCAGTTCTCTAACTTCAAGCGTTAAGTATTCGCTATCACTTTCCTTCTCTTCTTTAGGAGCGTGCTCATACTCATCAACATAGATTACATGAATGTCATCTTCAATAGCAGAAGAACGCTGCTTATAGGTAACACCTTCTTTTACGAAAAATTCACATTCTCTTCGAGCGAGCACTTGCTCTAGGTCAATAGATTCATAATGATAGATTGAATGATATGTTTCATTTAATTTTAATAAGCGGTATTCTAATAAACTCTTCATCTTTTCCACCTCCATTTGTGACATTTTTGTGACATTACATCATTATATACGAGATATTAATATGAAGGTTTCAAATTTTTAACAACATTTCTTCAAAAAAATATCGATTCAGTTAGCTGAACCGACTAGAAACCATTGATTTTAACCTGACCATTTCTTCTGCACCTCGTACTAACAGAGTAGTGGCTACATAGCCTAACAGCTCCTACCTAATAATAACAAATTCTGTAATAGAAAAAAGGGTAAAACTTCCTATTGCGAACAGAAGTGCTCATTCGAATTCCACAAAACTTTGTTACAGGGTTTGTGGAATTCGCACATTCAACTAAAAAAGACTAGCTAAAAAAGCTAGTCTTTTTTTATTGTTTGTCGCCTCTAGATATTAGTTCAAAGCCTCCGCTAAAAGGGTCAAAAGCATACTTTAACACTTGCTCTCCACGCGCAAAGGTTAGTAAATATTGTCTCCTTTGAGAATTCTGTGGACCGCTTTCTTCATACACTTTATCCCCTTCCATGAATTGAGATAGAAGAAGCTGCTCTCGCTGGGCAAGTATATCTTTTGCCTCTTCGTAACTATAAAGTGGAAGATTGTTTGTATAAATAACTGGTACAAACACTAATACAATAATGGCAGCGGTAAAGAAGCCTTGTCTAGCTATTCGCATCATTCGGTTTGGTCGCCTTGACAGCAAAATAGCTACTGCTATTACGATTATAAGAGGGACAATATAAAACTCTACCAATGGAATATTGGCAAATACAGATCGATTAATTCCTAAAACAATAATTTCAATTGCTGCTATAAGTACTAGAATAAAATAAACCACGAACTTCTTTCACACCTTTATATTCCAATGCAGATTATGTAATCTTCATTCGGTCATTTTTATCCCTATTGTACCATAGCAACACTAAATCAAGCATTATCTGATAAACGAAATTCGCTCACTAGGTTGTAAAACTTCTACATGCTCTTCTACACTCTCTGGGTATTTTATTCCTTGCCCAGTGTTTAAGCACACTACGTGCTCCATTCCTTTTAGCCATCCGTTCGCTTTTAGCTGCCTAACTGCTGCAAAAGTTGCTGCTCCTTCTGGACAAACGAAAGCTCCTTCTAGTTCAGCTATTAAAGACTGTTCCTTTGTAATTTCTGCATCCGTTACGGCAACGGCACATCCCTCTGACTCATACAGTGCGTCTAGAACTAAGAAGTCTCCAATAGCTTTTGGGACGTTAATCCCAAATGCTTTTGTTGTTGATTTCTCCCAGAAAACCGACTCTTTTTCACCAGTCTCCCAAGCCTTCACAATCGGTGCACATCCAGCTGCTTGTACCGCAACAAGCTTTGGCATTTTCCCTTCTACCCAACCAAGCTCCTGCATTTCACAGATGGCCTTATAAATACCAATTAGACCCACGCCTCCACCTGTAGGGTATAGAATAACATCGGGTAGCTTCCAATCCAACTGTTCGACAATTTCATACCCCATCGTTTTCTTTCCTTCAATCCGATAAGGCTCTTTAAGCGTTGAAGCATCATAAATTCCCGCTTCGTTCACGAGCTGACTAATAATTTTACCTGCATCGCTAATTAAACCGTCAACTAAATACAGGTTAGCTCCTGCAATTGCACACTCTTTTCTTGTAATTAGCGGTGCGTCAACAGGCATAACGATATGTGACTTAATTGATGCTCTTGTGGCATATAATGCCCACGCTGCCCCTGCATTTCCGTTTGTGGGCATTGCCAGTTCTTTAACTCCAAGCTCTTTCGCTTTTGAAACTCCAACAGCTGCTCCTCTAGCTTTAAATGATCCCGTTGGAACAAGCCCTTCATCCTTCATATGTAGCTTTTCTACTCCTAAACGACTGCCCAGCTTTTGCATTTCAATTAAAGGCGTCATGCCTTCGCCTAAAGATACAACATTACATTCATCTTGAATCGGTAAAACTTCGTGATAGCGCCACAAAGTTGGAGGACGTTTTTCAATTTCTTCTTTTGTTACACGATCTTTTACTGCTTGCAAATCATATGAAACTAAAAGTGGCGAACCGCATATGCAAAGCTGATGTACTTGCAATGCATCATACTTTTTTTGGCATTTTGGACAATATAACGATTCTACATAGCTAAACGGCATATAAATAGCTCCTTTCTTTTATAAAGCAAGAGATACATGCAGTTCCTATACATGATAGGAACTGCCCCCTTTAACTATTTACCACTTTATTTGAAAGGTTTCCTGCTTCTCTTTTTTCTTTTTGTCCTCTTCTTAGTGCTAGCGTAATGGAAGCAGCCCAAACAATTAAAATAAACGCATAGATAGCTGTTTGCATAAGAGTGGAAACAGAGCTAGACATTAGGAGGGTACGTGTATTAGTCAAGATAATAAAGCCACCTACCAGAGCCCCTAGTAAATGTGCAGGAATAATTCTTACAAGCCAAGCTGCAATTGGAGCTGCAATAATTCCACCAATCATTAAAGCAGCTACCCACATCCAGTTCACTTGTTCCCACCCAAGCGAAATTAAAAATCCTAAAGTAGCTGAAACCGCAATAGCAAACTCACTCGTGTCCACTGTACCGATAACTTTACGAGCACTTAATCCACGTTTTGTTAGCAAAACCGGAGTAGCGATTGGTCCCCATCCGCCTCCCCCAGTAGCATCAGCGAATCCTGCTATTAAGCCCAGAGGAATTGACTGTTTTGCAGATAATGGCTTTGCTTCCCTTTCTTCACTTGTTTTAAAGATAAATAGAAACCGTATTAAAACGTAAACCCCTAGTAGCAGTAAAAAGGTAGATATATAAGGTTTTACCAAATCACCTGGTATGTTGCTTAAAAAGCAAGCTCCAACAAACGCTCCAATTGACCCGGGAATTACTAAGCGTAATACGGTTGTCTTATCGACATTTCCAAACCTAATATGTGAAGCTCCTGATGCAGCAGTGGTTACTACCTCCGCTAAATGAACGGATGCAGATGCGACGGCAGGTGCGATTCCAAACGTTAATAATAAAGTTGTTGAAGTAACTCCGTAAGCCATTCCTAACGAACCATCAATTAATTGAGCGAAAAATCCGATAATTGCAAACGTAAGTAATTTTTTCATTTTTATTCCCTTGCCCTTCCATGAAGATAAATTGTTTTCTTTTACTGTTAAAGTCTTTTTTTGTTTTTGAGTAACAAAAAAAGACTCCTAACCTATTGTTAGAAGCCTTCGGTTTTTCCGATCAGCCCACTCATTGATAGCTACATTATATTCAGCTTTGATGAGATGGTTTCATTTTAATTCAAACTATTCCTAGAAGTCAACTGCGTTTTTAAAAAATCATAAATACTAGCCGCTTTAAAGTTCCTCCAGTAAATCTTCAACTTCGTTACTATCTACTTTTTGATAAGCTTCAACCTCTTCTACTATAGGAAGCTTTCCATAGAATGGCTCTTCGCTTCTTCTTACTTTTTCAACCCAGTGAGGATCCAGATTTAAAGCTTGTTGAATCGTTACCATGGATAACTTTTCTCTAATTGCTTCCTCTACTTGTAGAGGTGTAAACAAGTTACCGCCGCTGATAATGGGAATACGTTGATTTACATGTTTAATGATTGCCGGCACAACTTCAGCTTCACCTTCTTTATGGTGGGCTGTTTTAGCATGGAAAGATTGAACTTCTAAATGAACATAGTCAACTTGTTCTTCAATTAACTGATCAATCCATTTCATGGTATCATCCACCGTATTGCCTCCATACCCTTTTTCTTCTGGAGTCATTGCATAGCCAAGCAAAAAAGGTCTATTAGTAGCGCTTTTAATAACTTTTGAGATCGTACGAATGACTTCAATGGAAAAAGATAGACGATGTTCCGCTGTTCCTCCAAAATTATCTTTACGATGATTCGCTTGCTTTGAAGTAAACTGCTGTAAAAGGTGTCCGCTCCCTCCTTCAATTTCAACCCCATCAAATCCTGCTTGAATGGCACGCTCGGTTGCACGGGCAAACGCATGTAGCGCATGATTCATTTGGGTTTCATTTAATTCTTTTGGCTTTTTTCCTTTCCTACGAACTGCTACCCTACTAGGAGCAACTGCTTCCTCCCCAACTTTTAAATACTCAGCTGACAAAGCGCCACCATGAGAGATACGCAAAATGGTTTTAACCTTCATTCTTTTTGCCATAGCTGTAAATTCGTGTAGCTTTCTTGCTACGTAATCTCTGTGAATTCCTAGTTGACCATCCATTACTTTTCCGCCTTCTTCTATATAAGCAGGTCCCACTATTACCATGCTAACGTCCTTGATTCGTTCTCGATAAAAAGCCATATCTTTTTCAGACAGCTCTCCATTCCCATGAGAACTCTGCGTAAATACAGGCCCCATAACAAGGCGATTTTTCATTTCCATTCCATGTACAAACTTAAAATGTTTAAATAATTTCTCATATGAGGCGTTCAAAGGTTTCACACCCTTTTTTCTTTTAGCTTGGCTTTTATTTCAATCCTTTATAACGATTTATCACATAAAAAAAGGAACGTTATTTAATAAACGTTCCTTACGTCCTGAATAGGATAAAAGACAAACTCCGCTTTTCCCACTACGTCATTAATGTTAACATTCCCTAATCCATTTCGACTATCTTTGCTATATAATCGATTATCGCCCATTACAAAAATTGAATCTTTAGGAATCTTAATTGGGCCAAAATCTCCTGTTAACTGCATTTGCAAGTATTGAGCTGCTTGTAAATTTCTCTCTAAATAAGGTTCTTTCACTTTCTTATCATTGATGTACAATTGATCATCTTTCATTTCGATTTTCTCTCCGGGTAACCCAACAACCCTTTTTACATAATGCTTAGCTTCTCCACTTCCATCAACAATAATAATATCGCCACGTTGCAAGTTATGAATGGCGTAGGACAGCTTGTTAACAAATAATCGTTCTCCATTTTCTAGCGTCGGGTTCATTGAAGCTCCCTGGACTATATATGGACCAAATATAAATGTACGAATGATATATATGAGTGCAACTATGCAGACTAAGGACTTAAACAGACTTCTTAGCTGATCACTTGTCGTCTTTTCAGTAGCCATGTTTTAAACTCCTTTATTAAAACATTCATTTATTTATTATTTTCTTCTTTACACATTTATTCTCATTACATGATAGAAAGACTAAACCCACATATTAAAAAAAATAACCCCTAATTTAATATTAGAGGTTTCCATTACGCAAGTTACGTCTTTACACCTCTTATTATATCATCATGAAGCTAATAGAGACTAGCTTTTACATATTCTTTATCAAATTGTCACTTTTTTATCATACTTCATCATATTGCCTAATGAGGTGATAAGTAAAGAATAATGCATAATTTAGTACATCTGTTAAAAGCTAACCAATAACAAACAATCTGATGAAAGGAGTGATTACTATGAGAAAATTCATCCTTTTTGGAACAATATTAATGCTGCTGTTCATCTATACTTCTCCCTCATGGGCTGCTGAAGAACCACGATTTCAGTATCGTTATAACTACAGTGAACTAAGAGAGTTTTTACATATAAATAGTAAGGAATTTAAAAAGGAGTGGAAAAGCGGAGTTACGATTGCTCAAATGGCTGAAAAACGGGATATTAACGAACAGGAACTTTTATTATTTTTAGCAGATAAGCAATTTTCTCAGCTTGATTTAGCTCTTGAAAAAGGGGAAATTGATAAGGATTTTTATCACAACTATTCCATGACGTTAATGCGCGATAATATCTTGTCTTTCATTCACGCTAATGACCATAAATCAACCGCTAAAAAAGTAGATAAGCCCCTTAAAACGTTAGCAGGAAAAACTGCACACTGGCGTGGCAAAGTAGAATTTCTAAAAGAAGAAGGCGAAGTCAAAAGCTACACAACGGTGCAGCCTATTCAAAAAGAAAATGATGAGCAGTTACTTTCTGTTGACACAGTACTAAGCAATAACCTTAAAGCATACGACGTCAAAGACAGCAGTCAAGTGACAGAAGACATTACGTTTGCCATGATTGAAGTAATATGGGAAAAAGAAGGAAAAAAGAAAAAAGAAACAATTGTCGTAAAATAAAAAGGTAGGAGACAACGCAATGATTCCTTTCCACAGGCAAGTCATTGCGTTTCTATTATCATTAGAGGTAAAATTACGTTTATTCCACTGCATTGTCTCACTTTTCTTCGAAGAAGAGCCTAAACCTCCTCGATGTAGTGTCTCAGCTCTTCCTCTAGTTCCCCAAAAACCTTAGTGTTCGACGATTAATTACACGAATTTCTTGAATCATTCTCCAAATGAACAAAAAAGCCGAACCATAAAAAGAGATAATCTTCATAGCTCGGATATTTCATTAACTAAAATATGCTTCTCAGTCTGTTTACATAAAATTCTTTTCTTACACTTGTGCTCTTAGCATGAGTCGCGAACAGTATTCAATCACTTCTCTCCTTCTTACAATTCCAATAAATACACCTTGATCATCAATAATCGGTATAAAATTCTGTTCTGTTACTTGCCCAAATATATCTTCTATCTCATCGTTTATAGAAATAGGCTTATAATCTCTATAACGCGGTATCTGTTCCAAGTAGACATGCTCTAATTCATGAACACTTATATGTCCTAGTTTTTTTAATCCCCAAAGCACGTCTCCTTCTGTAATGGTACCTATATATTGACCGCTTTTATTAATTACCGGTACACATGAATAGCGATGGTACTCCATTTTTTCTAACACTTGTCGAACCGTAGCCGTTTCTAATAATGTTACTACTTCAACTTTTGGAATGATAAAAAATGCAACGTTCAATTTCAGCTCTCCTTTATGAGTTGCTATCGCCTTTTTCCATCCGATACAATATGAATATCGATGTTTTCTGTTTGACGCATAATCATTGTCACAATCGATCCTTTGCGTATTTCTTCCCAACGCGTCCTCGCTGATTGTCCTAATAAAACTTGTGTAATATGATTTTTAGTCGCCACATCCACAATAACTCGAGCTGGCTTCCTTCCGTTAGCTTGTTCAACAATAAGTTTTGCCTGAAATGTAGCTGCAAACTTACCCCAATCCTCGATACGCTTTTTTTGTTCTTCCGTCAACTGTTCGTTTGAAACAACATGCAACAACAGCAGTTCTGCCTTTAAGCGATTAGCCATCCGCCAGCCTCTCCTAATTAATTTCTCTGCTGTTTCACTATATTGAATACAAACTAAAATACGTTCAAAGATACCCGTTATTCCAATTTCATGAGAATGAAGCAGCTGCTGGTCTATTTCAGCAGCTACTTCCCTTAAGCATAGCTCACGAAGTGCATGTAAATTAGATAGTTTAAAAAAATTTTGCAGGCTTTGTTCAATTTTTGCTTCTCTATAGATTTTCCCTTCTTTCAATCGTTTTCGAAGAACTTCTGGTGTGACATCAACCAGCTGAATCTCTTTTGCTCTATGAATGATGGGATCAGGAATTAGTTCATTCACTTTGACTTTTGTAACGTTATACACAAAATCATTTAAGCTTTCAATATGCTGAATATTTACAGCTGACCAAACAGAAATTCCACGCTCTATTAAATACAAAACGTCTTGAAATCGCTTTTTATGAGGCATATTCGGAACATTTGTATGAGCTAATTCATCCACAATAACAACTTGAGGCTTACGACGAATAATGGCTAATAAATCAAGCTCATGAAATGTTCTCTTTTTGTATACAATCTTTTGTCTCGGAATGATTTCTAGATTTCCAATCATTCGCTCCGTATCTGTTCGTCCATGTGTTTCGATGTAACCTATAACAACATCTAGTCCTTCCTGCTGTAAATCATGGGCATCCTGTAGCATCTTATACGTTTTACCTACACCAGGAGCTGCTCCAATATAAAGCTTAAACTCTCCTAGCTGCTTATAATGAAACTCCTTTAAAAGTTCATCTGGTGTTTTCTTTCTAAAGTAGGGGTGAGCTTTTTCATCTTTCATCTTGTAAGCTCCTTTCCATATACAGGCTTTCTCGAAAAAGTGTTTATTTATTATTTCATGTCTTGTAATGCCATATTTAGCTCCAGTACATTTACATACTGAGGTTGGATTGTACCGCCCACTATATTCTCATTAATTAAGTTCGTTAACTTCTGTTTGGAAACATTCGTTTCTTTAACAATACGCTCTACCTGAGCATAGGCAGCTTCCGGAGTAATATGCGGATCTAATCCAGAAGCTGAGTTTGTCACAAGGTCGATTGGAATTCCACTCTCTGGAACGCTATTTGACCTTTTCCAATCACTGATTGATTGTTCAACGCGCTTTGTTAACTCCTTGTTGGAAGGAGCAAGATTTAAAGAACCCGATCCTGCTCCATTATATTCAATGCTCGATATACGACCGTGAAAATACTTCTTCTCTGTAAAGGATTGACCAATCATGCTTGAACCTACTATTTTTTTATCCTCCGAATAAATTAGGCTACCATTCGCTTTTCCAGGCGCAATCACTTGTGCTAAACCAGTCATTGTCAACGGGTAAATAAGTCCACATAAAATCATTGTAACGACCGTTAAACGAATGATTACAAACCAGCTTGTCTTTTTACTATTCATCTTTATAGCTCCTCTACATGAAAATTGACAGTAATAAATCAATTACTTTAATGCCGATAAAAGGTACCACGACCCCACCTAGACCATAAATAAATAGATTTTTGCGAAGAAGAGCATTTGAACTCATGGGCTGATAGCGTATTCCTTTCATTGCTAGTGGGATTAACATAGGAATAATAACTGCATTAAAGATTAATGCCGCTAATACTGCTGTAATCGGTGAACTCAAATTCATAATGTTTAACGTTTCCATTTTAGGTATTGCAATCGTAAACATTGCAGGAATAATTGCGAAGTACTTAGCAATATCATTTGCAATACTAAATGTAGTCAAAGCTCCCCTTGTCATTAAGAGCTGCTTTCCAATCGATACAACTTCAATAATCTTTGTTGGATCGGAGTCTAAATCAATCATATTAGCAGCTTCTTTTGCCGCTGCTGTTCCGCTATTCATCGCTAGACCAACGTCAGCTTGAGCAAGCGCAGGCGCATCGTTTGTTCCGTCACCAGTCATCGCTACAAGCTTTCCTTGTTCCTGCTCATATTTAATAACATCGATTTTATCTTCTGGCTTACACTCAGCAATAAATTCATCCACACCTGCTTCTTTTGCAATTGTCGCTGCAGTGAGTGGGTTATCCCCTGTACACATAACAGTTTTAATTCCCATTTTACGAAGCTGGTCAAACCGTTCTTTCATTCCTGGTTTTACAGTATCTTTTAAGTAAATTAAACCATAGATTTGATTGTTGACAGCGACCGCTAGAGGGGTTCCTCCTTGACTAGCGATGTGATTGGCTTTTTGTTCTAAGTCAAGCGGTATGCTTCCTCCTTGGCTCGCCACCCAAGAAATCACAGCATCCACAGCACCCTTTCGGATAAGCGTTCCATCCTCTAAGTTCAGACCGCTCATTCTCGTTTGCGCTTGAAACTCAATAAACACTCCTTGTCTTACATCTTCTGTAATAGTTGGTTCTCCTTGCTTTTTAATAAATTCAATAACAGATCGACCCTCAGGTGTTTCATCATAAAGAGAAGAAAGAAACGCCCACTTATATAGCTCTTGTTTCTCCACTTTTTCTACCGTTTGTAGCTCATGTGCCATTCGGTTTCCAAAGGTAATGGTACCGGTTTTGTCTAAAATAATTGTATTAATATCCCCAGCTGCTTCTACAGCTTTTCCAGACATAGCTATTACATTAAACTGTGTTACTCGATCCATTCCAGCAATTCCAATAGCTGATAAAAGACCGCCAATCGTAGTTGGAATTAAACAAACTAGCAAGGAAATTAGAATTGCTGTATCCAATTTAAAACCTAAGTAGTTTGTAAAAACAGGCAGAGTAACCACAACAATTAAAAAAATCATCGTTAAGCTTGTCAAAACTGTATTTAATGCAATTTCATTCGGTGTTTTTTGACGCGAAGCTCCCTCAACTAATGAAATCATTTTATCGAGAAACGATTCTCCAGGATCACACGTAATTCGAACGGTAATCTCATCACTTACAATGGTTGTTCCTCCCGTAACAGAACTAAAGTCTCCACCTGCTTCTTTCATCACAGGAGCTGATTCTCCTGTGATGGCCGACTCGTCTACTGAAGCCATTCCCTTAATGATTTCTCCATCTAAAGGAACCATTTCTCCTTGTGAAATCACCACAATATCTCCTTTTGTCAGCTGAGAAGCAGGAACTTGCTTAATATCTCCATTTTTTTGCAACAAGTGTGCAATAACATCTTCTTTGGACTGCTTCAACGAATTAGCCTGAGCTTTACCTCGTCCTTCAGCTAGTGCTTCCGCAAAATTAGCAAACAAAATGGTTAAAAATAAAATGATAGAAACGCCTAAGTTAAACCCCTTTCCAACCGTATCTACTCCAGAAGCAGTTGGGACAATCGTTAAGCATAACGTAATAAAAAAACCGATTTCAACCACAAACATAATAGGATTTTTTATCATTATACGAGGATCTAATTTGACAAAAGATTCCTTTAATGCTTTAATTATAATGGGATTCTTATAATCTTTTTCTACTTTTACTGTCGATGAATTCATTTCTAACTGAGTTTGACTTGATCCGATATGCTTATTCATGTCTTTCCTCCACTTTTTGTTATAACGTTAAAAACTCTGCTACTGGTCCTAATACCAATACTGGAAAAAATGTCAATGCGCCAACAACAAACATCGTTCCAATTAAGATTCCACCAAAAAGAGGTGTATCTGTTTTAAATGTTCCTGATGTTTGTGGAACGAGCTGTTTTTGAGACAACGAACTAGCAACAGCCAACAGCGTAATGAGCCCAAACAACCTTCCAATATACATAACAAGACCCGTAGAAATATTCCAAAAAACAGTGGCATCACCTAGACCTTCAAACCCAGAACCATTATTCGCAGCGGATGATGTATATTCATACAAGACCTGAGTTAAACCATGGAACCCTGGGTTGGATATTCCGTCTAATCCTAATTTAGTTGTTAGCGCAACCGCTGTGAATCCTAAAATTAATAATGGCTGTAAAATTAACGTAACCGCGATAAGCTTCATTTCTTTGCCTTCAATCTTTTTACCTACGTATTCAGGTGTGCGTCCTACCATTAGACCCGATAAAAAAACAGCAATTAATACATACATCATGACGTTAATAAACCCTGCTCCAACACCACCATATACGGTGTTAAGAAGCATATTACTTAATGCTAGCATTCCACTGATAGGCGTTAGAGTATCATGCATAGTGTTGACTGCTCCTGTTTCACTAGCTGTTGTCACAATGGCATAAAGCGTTGACATCTCCACCCCAAAACGAACTTCTTTTCCTTCCAAATATCCATTTTCGCTATTCAATGTAAAATCATTAAAGGCTGGATTACCTTGCTGTTCACTGATAAGCGCTATTGATAAGAACACCACAAATAACAAACTCATTGAAGCAAACAGCATTCTACCTTCTCTTTTATTCCCAATCATCCTACTATACGTAAACGGTAAAGAAACTGGTAAAAGCAGCATTAAAACAATTTGCAGCATATTGCTGAGACCATTTGGGTTTTCAAATGGATGAGCAGAGTTTACGCCGAAAAATCCGCCTCCGTTATTTCCAAACTCTTTAATTGATAGAAAAGCTGCGACTGGCCCTCTTGCAATTTCTTGCTTTTCACCTTCTAAAGTTGTTGCAGTTACTGTAGGATCTAAAGTTTGTGGTACACCTAGCAGCACAAATATAATTCCTGCCACAACTGCCACTGGTAATAATACGTGCGTGATACTTTTAATAAAGTCCGTGAAAAAGTTACCAATACTCTTACCTGTCATTCCTCTCATAAATGCAATTGCTACTGAAAGTGCACTGGCTGGAGCTGCAAACATCATAAACAAAATAGCAATCATTTGTGAGAAATATGACAGCCCTGATTCTCCGCTATAATGCTGCAGGTTAGTATTCGTCATAAAGCTAATTGCTGTGTTAAATGCTAAATCTGGAGCCATGTTTCCAATAGCACTCGGATTCAAGGGCAGCCATGCCTGAGTTCGAAACACTGTATATACCACTAAAATCATAAATGTATTGACCAACAACAGGGAAATTGCATATTCCTTCCATGTTTGGTCTTTAGGTTGAATTCCAATTGCCTTATAAAGTAGTCGATCTATAGGCATAAACATCCAAGCTGCAGCAGTTGGTTCTTCGGAAAACACTTTTGCAACATACACTCCGACTGGCTTAGCCACAGCTGCTACTAATAATAAAAGCAGTACTATGGTAAATAATATTGTATTCACTGAAAAACTCCTCCACTATTAAAATTCATCTGGATTCATTAAGACATAAAGTAAATATAAGAAAACAAGTAGTGAAATCCCCAATAAAACCATGGACATTTACCGCTTCTCCTCCTTTTTCTCAACGGTCGTTTCAGACCACTTTATAACTCCTATCATCATGAGTGATAAAGCAGCTAAACTGCCAATCATTAACACATCCATACGCACACTTCCTTAGTCTTCTATTAGTAAAAATGCTGCTTTAGGATTTCTTGAATAAATAACGTACTTTACTCCTAGCAGCTGAAAAAAACGAGTTGAATAATGCAAATTTTGCGTTACTAGAATAATTGGGGCGCCAGTAGTAAGCTGAATTATTTCAATCATCCTCGATAACCGAGCAATATCTTCTTCCCAAATAATGACTTTATCTACCTGAGATAAGGGAGAAAGTTGGTTGTTTATAGTAGACAACAAAATAACTTCTGAATTCGTTAGCAACAAAGTATCTTCCCTCACCGACTCATTTTCCGTTAACACAACAAAGCGGTGCTGATTACGAAAAGCTGATAGCATCAAAACTTGCTCTTCTCTTTGAATACAAACGATAATTTGCTTCGTTTCCACTAGCATCCCTTCTTTTCCACAAATAAAAAACCACGGAAGAGGGAGCTCTTCCGTGGTTTTTGCACGACAAATAAGCCGTGGTAGACACGAATTTTTTACTCCCAAAACGCTTACGAGGTTAGCTGTCGGATTCGGGTTATGGAAGTAACCCTACTCTTTAAAAAAGAGACTCACCCCAAGGACGGCATCATTGCCGAACAAAGTTGGTTCCCCCGCTCTATAAAGCAGATTAAGCGAATAGTTATTTACTATTTTCGTAGAGATAAACGCTTTTCATTTTCAATAATTGAACAAAAATGCTGATGCGTTAGCTGTGCCACACAGCGATTCGCTTTCTCAAATGAATCCTGCTCATACTGAGCACGGTGTTCAATTAACTGAATCATAGGCTTAGATAGCTGCATTGGTTTACTCCTCTCCTGCTGAGTTTCATTTTGGAAAAAAGTATTGTTAGCTGCTATTGTCATAGAAAACGACCACAAATGCACCTTCCTTTCCCCATACGCTTACGAAGTTAGCTGTCGGATTCGGATCTGGAAATAACCCTACTCGAAAAAGAGATTCACCCCAATAAATTGGTTCCTCCGTCCTTTGCTTACTATGCTTGAACTAGCAAAGGTTCAGCGTTCACTGGTGGAACGTTTCATGAGAGTAATCTTACTCCTGTTAAAATTTACTGTCAACACTTTTTTTTACGTATTTTTTCCATCTTTTTTATTATACAAACATAACAAAAAAGCCATGATTCAACGATAGAATCATGGCTTTTTTTTAAATGCTATTTATCTCTTTCACTAAGACAGAGATAGCGTCTGTTTTTGTCGCTTCACGCATTGTACGCTTCATTTCACTTGCTTGTTTTTGAAGAAGTTCTAATTCTTGTAAAAATGTTTCTTTTGTAATTTCCTCTTCTTCTAGAACCGTGCAGTAACCTTTCTTTTGAAAGGCTTTTGCATTCAAAATTTGATCTCCTCTACTTTGAGCTTTAGATAAAGGAATAATCATCATTGGCTTATGAAGGGCTAGAAATTCGAAAATAGCATTAGATCCTCCGCGCGTAATGACATAATCAGTTGCAGCTAATACATCAGGCAACTCTTCGTTCACATACTCCAACTGGCGGTAGCTCGGAATATTCATTAAACTCTCATCAACGTTTCCTTTTCCACACAGGTGCACAATTTGAAATTTCCTCTGAAGTTCAGGCAGCGATTCACGAACAACTTCATTGATTTTTCGCGCACCTAAGCTTCCACCCATAATTGTCAGAACCGGCTTTTTATCATAAAAACGAAGCCAACTTTGACCGTTGTTTGCTTTTCCATGAAATAATTCTCGACGAATTGGCGAGCCCACAACCTGAACTTTTTCTTTCGGGAAATAAGCAGCTGCTTCATCAAATGATGTAAAGATTTTTGTCGCAAAACGCTGAGCAATTTTGTTTGCCAATCCCGGCGTTAAGTCACTCTCGTGAATAAATACAGGAATATTAAGGGACTTAGCCGCCATGATAACAGGTACGGTTACAAATCCACCTTTAGAGAATACAAGCGATGGCCTTAGCTTCTTTAAAATCCGTCTTGCATCTCCTACTCCCTTAACTACTCGAAAAACATCTTTTACATTTTCCATATCTACATATCGACGAAGTTTTCCACTGGAAATTGGGTAGTACGGAATATTTAAGTTTGTAATTAATTCTTTTTCAATCCCATTATGAGAGCCTACATAGTGAATATCCCACTTTTCTTTATCTAGCTCTTTCATAATAGCGATATTTGGGGTAACGTGACCAGCCGTTCCGCCACCAGTAAATACGATTACATTCTTACTCATCTTATTTCCTCTCTTTACACTGCATTTCAGTCATTTTTAATTTTCTATTCATTGAAAAATTCCTTGCCTTTATATAAAAGATACAGGCTTAACTCATCCATTATAACACCTTATATCTATATATACTGTTTAAAATATAAACGATGCGGAAATTTATGATACAATCAACATGTTTAGTTTTCAAAAAGGGCGTGGTTTTCATTAAGAACGTTAAAGGAAAAATGATTGACCAAGAAACGCGTTGTGTTCATTATCATTCCGATAAAGATATTATTGCAATAAAATTTTATTGTTGCAAAGACTACTATCCTTGTCATAAATGTCACGAAGAAACAGCAGATCACTCAGCTAAAGTTTGGCCAAAAAAGCTGTTTGATACCAAAGCCATTATATGCGGGGTATGTCATAATGAGTTAACTGTTACTGAGTACTTATCCTGTAAATCACAATGTCCAAACTGCCAAGCTCATTTTAATCCAGGTTGCAGTTTGCACACTCACCTCTATTTTGAAGTCTAATTACTCCACCATTAAGAAAAGCTGAACTAATTGTTCAGCTTTTTATAACAATTCTTCGTTAATATTAAGAACTGCTGGTAGTAATCCTGGAAACAGCTCTTCTAAATCTTCTATTCGCAACGAGTAAAAGTGCTGTGTTCCTTCAATTCTAACCTTAATAACTCCTGCTTCGCGAAGTACTTTAAAGTGATGGGATAGCGTTGATTTTGATACGTTAAGCGTCTGATAATAAGAACAATGACTCTCCTTTCTTTTCCCTAAACACTGTACGATGCGCAAGCGATTGGGATCGCTCAAAGCATGTAAGATAGAAGTTAAACGAATTTCTGATTTGGATGGTTGATATGGAATTTTCATATGTAAAAGGTATCACATTCTTATACCTCTTTTCAATGTGGGACAACCTTCAAATCTAAATGCTTGCATGGCTACTTTTCAAGTGTTATAGTGTTGATTGTTCGATGATTTTCGAACTAACAACATCAACGTTTTAAAATACTACTAGAGACCTTTTTATTTTAGGAGGAATAAATATGATTACTATCCAAGCTTATATGAAAATTAACCCTGCAAAACGCGATGCTTTTTTAGAAGCTATTCAAACATTAATTAAACATTCTACCGAAGAAGAAGGGAATGTAAGCTATCAATTGTTTGAAGATGCATTCGAAAAAAATTCATTTGTAATGCTTGAAGAGTGGAAAGATGAAGCTTCTATTCAAGCTCATAATCAATCTACGCACTTTGTATCATTCGTCCAGTTTGCCAAAGATGGCGTGTTAGTAGCTCCTTTAGAAGCAAAAACTTCATTTTCTAAACCCGAATGACGAAAAGTACAGATTTCAATTCAATGCAAAAAGTCTAAGTGAATGATCACTTAGGCTTTTTTTCCTTTCTTTTTCCAGGTTCTATGCCTATAATAGTCATAGTCAATTATTAAGAAGGTGATTAACGGTATGATTATTTTAAACGTAATACAAGTAGGAACGTTTCTTTTATTATTCGTTGCTTTTTTATGCTTATTTTGGACAATCAGACGCCCTAAACCATGGAAAAGCATTGCGCTACTTGCTAGTTTTTTTGTTTGTTCTGCTCCTTTGCTTTATGCTTTATACGACGAATCCAAACATAACTATTTAGACGCAAACATCGGTCTTGGGTTAGCCTATATCTTCACTTGGGGATTAACCACGTTGCTTGCAGTTGTTGCACTATTTCGCACGTTTTTCCTACGCCCTCATCGCTAAAATAGCCATTATCTAGATGTACTACTTACCAGCAAAGTAGTACATCTTTTCGTATAGTTATTTTTAATTTGTATACGCTAATAGTTGAACAGTTTCCTTACATACAACTGTCTTAAGACGAAATGAGGAGTGAAAGAACATGAAACGCCTATTAGTTATACTCACTGCGATTATGCTGATTGCCATAAGTCGCACACTTGTGTTTGCTGCTGAAACAAAAGAGCCTAACGAAACAGCTCCTGCAAAGAATGCTGATGTTCGCATTGTACATGCTTCTCCAGATGCGCCTGCAGTGGATATCTTCTTAGATACAAAACCCGTTGTAGAAGGTGTAAAATTTAAAGATGCTACGGACTTTTTACAAGTACCGGCTGGATCACATCAAGTAGAAGTTTATGCAGCTGGTACAAAAGGAACAAAAGAGCCTGTAGTAAAAGCAACGCTTGTTGTAGAAGGTGGAAAGTCTTACACGATTGCTGCTATTAACAAAGTAAATATGTTAGAACTAAAAGCAATCTCCAACAATACGGTAGGAACGCCCGATAAAGCAAACGTTCGTGTTGCTCACTTTTCACCTGATGCTCCAGCTGTTAATGTTGGACCAAAAGGAGGGGCTCCACTGTTTACAAATTTAGAATTTAAAACGGTATCTGACTACCAGGCTCTTGCTCCTGGTGCTTATGATCTAAGTGTCACAACCGCAGATGGCAAAGAAATACTTGGACTTCCAGGTACTAAAGTAGAAAGCGGTAAGAATTATACGGTTTTAGCCGTAAATACTGCAAACCAACTTGAAACCATTATTTTAGAAGATACAAAATAACTATTAAATAAGCCAGCGCAATTATGCGCTGGCTTATTATTTCGTATTCACCGACTGTAAGTTTTTAGAAGAAATATACGATTGAATGTAAGCTTGCTTACCCTCTTTATATTGACTAGAATCATTCCAATAAGAAGAAGCAAGTTTATGTTTCATTTCAATATAGCCTTCCTGGAATCTTTCACTACGCTTTAACTCATCTTGGAACAGTAAGCAATCATTCCAAAATGTTGAATTAATGGCTGTTACATAAAGGTGTGCGTGCTGAATATGATTTGGTATTTGGCAATAGAAGTCATTTTGCTTTATATATTTTGGATAATGCGACAAAGAAGCCTCATCCTTCAAAGCAATAAATATATTACTTTCTTCTATATATACATATGGGCCATTTTGCAATATTTCAATGACTGATTTTAAATCTTCAGATCGTTGAACACCTATTAATACATCAATAATTGGAGAAGACAACATATTAGGGACAGCTGTACTTCCGATATGATGAACTTCAATTGAAAAGTCTTTAAGCATTGAGGTTACCTTTTCTTTTTCAAATGCATAAAGGACCGGCCATTTTGTTTCGTAATTCACAAGTTCAACCAATGGTCTCCACCTCTCTTTAGCTTTCTTTATAATTTACCATTAAATTGATTAAAAATAAATAATTTTCAAACAATTATTTTTATACAATTTTCTCTTTCAAAGATTTTATGAAAACTGATCAATTTCATTCTGAGCCATGTGGACTAAATTATTAATAAATACTCCATTTACTTGTTAATATTCGCTCATATATACTTCTTTTTTATGAAGTAAAAGTTAAAGATAAAAAAATCGCCCTTTTTATCTTCCATTTGTTTAGGACAAATTCATTATACCGCCACTGTTCGACATATAGTATCATGGATAATGTAGGTAACTTAAGAGAAATATTGTTTTACCTTGAATTTTTGGTTAAGTTGCCGATATATGCTTTGAAATCCATTTTATTTTTAAGGAAATTTAGTAGAATGCAAGGAGGAAAAAATGAATAATAAACACATGATGTATGCAGTTTGTACAACTGCTGCTCTAAGCTCTTCGGCTCTTTTCTTTAATTTAGAAGCTGAAGCTGCTCAACCAGCGACTGTGAATGCCACATCATTAAACGTGCGTGCACTTCCAAGCACAAGTGGTGCAATCGTTGGCAAACTGTATAAAGGAAACACAATTAATGTATTAACAGAACAACAAGGATGGGCAAAAATCCAACTTAACGGCAAAGACGCTTGGATATCAAGCGAATACATAGAGAAAAAAACATCATCCACTTCTCCCACAAATGTTGTCTCAAAACAAGCAACGGTTAACGCCAGCTCTTTAAACGTTCGTTCTGCTGCTAGCACTTCCGCTTCCATCGTTACCAACTTACCTCGCAATGCGAAGGTTACCGTGATTAAAGAAAACGGCGAGTGGGCGCAGATTAAAACAAGCGATGGTAAAACTGGATGGGTGGCTAAACAGTACTTACAGATCGGAGCTACTACTCCTTCTACTGAAAGTGGAGGCACTTCCGTTTCTAAACAAGCAACGGTTAATGCAAGCTCTTTAAACGTTCGTTCTGCTGCTAGCACTTCCGCTTCCATCGTTACCAACTTACCTCGCAATGCGAAAGTTACCGTGATCAAAGAAAACGGCGAGTGGGCGCAGATTAAAACAAGCGATGGTAAAACCGGGTGGGTGGCTAAACAGTACTTACAAATGGGAGCTACTTCTTCTTCTGAAAGTGGAGGCACTTCCGTTTCTAAACAAGCAACGGTTAATGCAAGCTCTTTAAACGTTCGTTCTGCTGCTAGCACTTCCGCTTCCATCGTTACCAACTTGCCTCGCAACGCGAAGGTTACCGTGATCAAAGAAAACGGCGAGTGGGCGCAGATTAAAACAAGCGATGGTAAAACTGGATGGGTGGCTAAACAGTACTTACAAATGGGAGCTACTTCTTCTTCTGAAAGTGGAGGCACTTCCGTTTCTAAACAAGCAACGGTTAATGCAAGCTCTTTAAACGTTCGTTCTGCTGCTAGCACTTCCGCTTCCATCGTTACCAACTTACCTCGCAATGCGAAGGTTACCGTGATCAAAGAAAACGGCGAGTGGGCGCAGATTAAAACAAGCGATGGTAAAACTGGATGGGTGGCTAAACAGTACTTACAGATCGGAGCTACTACTCCTTCTACTGAAAGTGGAGGCACTTCCGTTTCTAAACAAGCAACGGTTAATGCAAGCTCTTTAAACGTTCGTTCTGCTGCTAGCACTTCCGCTTCCATCGTTACCAACTTGCCTCGCAACGCGAAGGTTACCGTGATCAAAGAAAACGGCGAGTGGGCGCAGATTAAAACAAGCGATGGTAAAACTGGATGGGTGGCTAAACAGTACTTACAAATGGGAGCTACTTCTTCTTCTGAAAGTGGAGGCACTTCCGTTTCTAAACAAGCAACGGTTAATGCAAGCTCTTTAAACGTTCGTTCTGCTGCTAGCACTTCCGCTTCCATCGTTACCAACTTGCCTCGCAACGCGAAGGTTACCGTGATCAAAGAAAACGGCGAGTGGGCGCAGATTAAAACAAGCGATGGTAAAACTGGATGGGTGGCTAAACAGTACTTACAAATGGGAGCTACTTCTTCTTCTGAAAGTGGAGGCACTTCCGTTTCTAAACAAGCAACGGTTAATGCAAGCTCTTTAAACGTTCGTTCTGCTGCTAGCACTTCCGCTTCCATCGTTACCAACTTACCTCGCAATGCGAAGGTTACCGTGATCAAAGAAAACGGCGAGTGGGCGCAGATTAAAACAAGCGATGGTAAAACCGGGTGGGTGGCTAAACAGTACTTACAAGTAGGATCGGATCAGCCAGAATCAAACAACCCAACTGAAAAAATTACAATTACAAAAGCTGCTAATTTACGTACACAGCCAAGTTTAAGCGCAAGCATTATCCGCGTAGCACAAGCTGGGGAATCATTCAATAAAGTAGCTGAGTCAAATGGTTGGGTTCAGATTCAATATTCCAGTTCTCAAACAGCCTGGGTATCAAAAGGACTAACGAGTACTGAAGCATCTTCAACACCAGGTGAAGTGACAAACTCAACTTCCGGTTTAGAAAAGAAGCTAATTGTTATTGATCCAGGTCATGGTGGTCATGATCCAGGAGCCGTTGGTCAAGACGAGCTTGAAAAGAACTTAGCACTAAGAACAGCTAAATTAGTAGCAGCACAAGTTGAAAGCGCAGGAGGCACTGTTTTATTTACTCGTTCTGATGATACCTTCATTTCTTTAGATGGGCGAACGCAAATCAGCAACGCAAGCGAAGCTGATGCATTCGTTAGCATTCACTATAATGCAGGAAGTTCATCTGCTACTGGGATTGAGACTTATTACTATTCGGCTCGTGATCAAGAACTTGCAAAATATATTCAAGAGAGTATGGTGCAACATACAAATATGAGAGATCGTGGTGCACACCAAGCTGATTTCTATGTTTTAAAACATAATAACAAGCGCTCTGTTCTCGTTGAGCTTGGGTTTGTATCAAACCCAACTGAAGAAGACCGCATTGCAACTGAACAATATCAACAACAAGTTTCTCGCGGTATTGCAGAAGGTATTGCACGTTATTTTGCAGCGATTAAATAAAAAAAACTCTCCCTTATAGGAGAGTTTTTTTTACCAACTTGCTTTTTTCACACCAGGAACTTGCCCTTTATAAGCTAACTCTCGAAATGTAATTCGAGACATTCCGAATTGGCGTAAATACCCTCTCGGTCTTCCTGTTACACGGCAACGATTCTTTAAACGAGTCGGCGATGAATCACGTGGTAATTTTTGTAACGCTTCATAGTCCCCTTTTTCTTTTAGTTCTTGTCGAAGAAGTGCATATTTTTCTACCATCTGTTGACGTTTATGTTCTTTTACAACTTTTGATTTTTTAGCCAATGAATATTCATCCTTTCACACTTTTAGTTAAATAGTAATAATTACGATTTGCGTTTTGCGTTTTATGAGCAGTTTTTATATTAAAACATAGATAAAGGTTGAACGCAAGCACAAAAGCTTATTATTTTATTAAAATAACATTTGAAATTTTTACCATTTTTTAGGTATTGTTTATAGATAAAGAAAACATTTCAATAATATTACAGTTCATTTACATCTCGATAACTTCGCTTTTATTTGTCGAATTGTAGTATATAATCATTTGTAGAAATTCCAAAAATAATATTTCTAAAGTAAAGGTGATTAAAACATGAAATCGACTGGTATTGTAAGAAAAGTTGACGATTTAGGTCGTATTGTAATTCCTAAAGAACTACGACGTGTACTTGAAATAGATGTAAAAGATCCTGTAGAAATTTTTGTAGAAACTGATCGCATTATTCTAAAGAAATATGAGCCTAATGGAGCTTGTGCAGTTACAGGAGAAGTATCATCTGACAACGTAACGCTTGCTGATGGAAAACTAACATTAAGCCGTGAAGGCATGGAACGTTTACTAGAAGAATTAAAACAACATAACATTTAATTAATTTGAAAGGGAATCGCTAAGTAGCGATTCCCTTTTTACTTTCTATTTTATAATATGCCAAACGTATGCAAATACACAATAATAATAACAATTGGAATAATGTAACGAAGTAAAATCATCCATGCTTTAAACAAATGCTGCGCTGTTCTGGAGCCAGATGTGAACTCTTCATATACCGCTTTTTTATCCATGCGATATGAAACAAAAAATGAGATTAACAGAGCACCAAATGGCATTAAGATGTTAAGGGTTAAATAATCAAGCGCATCGAATAATATTTTGCCACCAAACGTTATATCTGATAAAACACCAAAAGATAGAGCTGAAGGAACTCCAACAATAAAGATTAAAATCCCCATAACCCAAGACGCCTTCGTTCGCTTATCGCTTTTACCTTTTGTTACTGCTGCTACAATTGTTTCAAGTAAAGAAAATGCAGATGTTAATGTAGCAAACAAGAATAGCGCTAGGAAGATTGTTAAAAACAAGCCACCAAAAGGGATTTGTTCAAATACAGCTGGTAATACGTTAAATAGTAATCCCGGCCCTGCTGTGGGCTCCAATCCAATTGAAAACACAGCTGGAAAAATTGCTAGCCCTGCAAAAATTGAAACTAAAATGTTTAGTCCTACAATCATTCCACCTGAACGTTGCAGGCTTTCCTCTTTACTTAAGTAAGAACTATATGTGACCATGATTGAAATCCCGATACTAATAGCAAAGAAAGATTGACCCATAGCATATAAAATGCTTTCAGATGTTAGCTTTGTAAAATCAGGACTTAAGAAAAATGCTACACCTTCCATCGCGCCATCTAATGTTAATGAACGAATAATTAATGCAATAAATAAAATAAATAGTGCTGGAAACATGTATTTGTTTGCTTTTTCAATTCCATTTTGAACACCTTTAGCAACGACTATAATCGTAATAATCATGAAGATTAATTGTCCTATGACAGGTGAAAAAGAGCTGGAAATTGTATTGTTAAATAAGGCTGCGTAATCATCTGTTGAACCTACTAATTGATTTGTAACGCTTCTGTATAGATATAGTACAATCCAACCACCAACAACGCTATAAAATGATAAAATGATGAAACTTGTAATAACTCCTAGACGCCCTATCCATACCCAAGCCGTTCCTGGAGCAATTTTTTCATATGCGGAAATAGCATCTTTTTGTGTGCTACGCCCAATAACAAATTCAGCTAATAGTAAAGGCAAACCAATTAATAACGTAAAAAGTAAAAAAATTAATAAAAACGCGCCTCCTCCACTTGTTCCTGCAACATATGGAAACTTCCAAATCGCTCCGATTCCAACTGCTGAACCTGCTGCTGCCATAATAAAACCTAACTTTGATGTCCATTGATTTGTTTGATTCATCTTGATGTTCCTTTCTTTCTAAATTTCTTCAATAAAAAAAGCTGGCCTAACGTCTCTTCACAATAAGAGACGTTAGGCCAGCTGACCTCCGCGGTACCACTCTTTTTGATATTAATCCATTGATTAACATCCACTTTACTTGTACACCATGTACAAACCTTATAACGGAGGTTATACGTTAAGATATAGTAAGAAGCAAATTCTGTTCCATCTTAAGGGCTCCTGGGCGAGTTCAAGGTCATATTATACTGCTTCACACCAACCAACAGCTCTCTGTGATAATTAGATCCTTTACTACTCCCAATCAACGCAAAATATCTATTAAAGAATTTAGTCAATTTATTTCGAAAATTTATAATATACGTATCATAAGTCTTTTTTTTTAGAGTGTCAACCACTTTTTTTATTTATTTTTCTATCTTTCTACAAAATTCGTCATTTTATGCATATGTTTTTGCCTTATCTAATCATGATGGTATACTGGTTATGTAGTAAGAATTTACATATTAGGAGTGGTAATAATGTCTGCGTCTCAGCGCCTTTTACATCATTTTTTAGCTCATCGTAACGTAACAAATATGTTGATTGATAAAATTGAAGAACACCATTATGATTATCAACCAACACCGACATCTATGTCAGCATATAAGCTCACTACACATATGCTTACTTCTTTTTATACATTTGCCAAAATAGCACAAGACGGCAATCTTACCCCCTTAGAAGAAAAGCATAATATTGAACAGAAAAACTTATCAGAATTAGCTTCTCATTATACTGAAAAAACAAAAGAAATCTTAGCTTCTTTAACAGATGATCAGTTAAACCGCATTATTGATACTTCTGCGGTATTTGGTCAAAAAATGCCTGCAAGCCAATTAGTGTCAATGGCAATTGATCATGAAATTCATCACAAAGGTAACTTGTTTGTATATGTTCGAGAAATGGGACACACAGACCTACCTCTATTTGTAAAGTGGGGATAATTCAGCAGCGTAATTGACTAACAGTCAATTACGCTCTTTTTTTAAAAAAGAACGGCTTGTAAATAAAGATAGAAGGGACGTTCTATTTTGTCAGAATTATGATATAATTTTACTAATCAATCGATTGTTCCTTACGTATCTTTCTCCTTAAGCTGTATTGATTGAACGACATGTTCTCTAACTACCTTTAATAAGGAGGCAGTATCAATATGAACCGCACACTTTCACAGTCTTCGTTTATTTCGTCTTTTGGTGGAAATGTAATGAACGTTCTCTCTCCTCAAGCTGGTGAAAACATCTTAGAAATCGGCTCAGGTAATGGATACATGGCAAATCAGCTTAGTTCTCTAGGTGTGAACATAACAGGTATTGATTCGTCTGAAAATATGGTTGAGCAGTCACAGCATCATTACCCTCACCTTCAATTTATGCACGTCAATGCACTTGATTTAGACTATGAAGATCAGTTTGATGCTGTGTTTTCCCAAAACACGCTTCACCTTATTCACCCTCCTAGTGTTGTTATTAAGAATATTTATCGTGCACTTAGACTGCAAGGACGTTTTGTGACAGAATTTAATGGTAAAAACCATCTCTATCCTGTTTTTAACGAAGTAATGCGACAGCTTGCTGTTTTCAATATTATTTCATCTGATTTTTCTCTCCCTTTTTATTTTCCCAGTATTGGAGAATACACTTCCTTGCTTGAGCAGCATGAATTTCATGTTCAAAGCGCTATTCATTTTACACACCCTCTCGTTTTGCAGCACGAAGATGGCCTTCGTAACTGGCTTGATACACATGCATCATCTCTTTTCAAGAATATAACAGCTGAAACAAAACAGATTATCTTCAATAGAGTTGAAGATAGGTTACAAGAAACATTTTTTAAACACGATGAATGGTACTTGCCGGCAGCCTCTATTCGCGTACAGGCTGTAAAAATAAGCTAATGTTTCAAACAAGCCAAAAAGCCATGTGGTATTTCACCACATGGCTTTTAGAGCGCCAAAGACATTATTTAAAGTGAAGCATATACCCTTTGCCTCGTACTACCTGAATATCAAGCGTTTTTCCTATTTTTTTACGAACTCGGTACATTAAAGAATTAAGCTCTTCTGGATTAACAAATACATCATTTGTTTCCATCACTCGTTCTGGCCATACTTGTTTTTTGAGCATTTCTTTTGAAACGAAGCTATCGTGCTGTTGAAGCAAATACGATAAACACGCATATTCCTTCTCTGATAATACATATACTTCATCTTTCACTTTAATCTTTTGAAGTACGGGATCAAGCTCGTATTGCTTAGGTGTATGAATTTCATTTAATAGTGGACCTAAATCTAATGTTGCATCCATATCTTGGCTAATAAATGTTAAGACAGCTGTATCATTTGCAATCGATATTTGATCCTGGTGCTGAAGTGTATATGAGTGAGTCGGAATAAGCTGTTGTCCATTTATTTGTGTACCATGTTTGCTATTTAAATCAATAAGCTGATAGTTGTTTTCAGTAGTAATAATTTCAAAGTGCTTGCGAGAGATGTATGCGCTTTGAAACGCTAAATCAGGCAACCATCCATCTCCTTTTCGTCCAACTACAATAGTAGATTGTTCAAGAGGGACAGACGTTCCATTTACAAACGGAGCACCATGCTGAATAATGAGTGTACCATTCATCTGCATCACCTCTTTTTTTAGAATTTTCTTTATTTTGTTATGTAATTATGATTATCGTATTTATTGCGATTGTATGTTACTTTCGATACTATCAACTTATCCACTCTTTTTATAATATATGTTCAATTTGTACAAGTAAATAATTTCAGCAAAGTTTAAGTGGATAGTCATAATTAAACTCAGTAATTAAATTACAGTGTATTTTTGATAAACAATAATTAGTTATTTTGGCATATGTATATGTGATTACCTTCACAAATCTTATCTCTAAGCAAGTTACTGGAGGAAACAAAATGAACCGTGTAGCACAAGAAAAAGAAATTAAAGCCATTAAAAGACGTGTTGCTGTTGTACTACTAATTATGGGATCGTTTTTATTAACCGGCATAAGCTATGGAATTTATTCTATTATGATGCTGAACCTACATATATGGTGATGTAAAAAAGACATACTGAGTATGTCTTTTTTTATTATTCTTTGTTTGCAACACCGGCATCTGCAAATGTCGCCATTTCTGTAATCATTAAGCATGCTGAATGAAGAAGTGGAAACGCAATGGCTGCGCCGCTTCCTTCACCAAGACGCATCTGTAAGTTTAACAACGGTTCTTTTTTTAAAATGGACAGTGCGAATCGATGACCTGGTTCAACAGATTGATGACTGGCAAACATATAATTGGAAGCCAATTCATTCATTTGGACAGCAAACACTGCCGCTGTGGTACAAATAAACCCGTCCACAATGATTGGTATTCGATGTGAAGCTGCTGCCAGCATTGCACCAACCATTCCTGCAATTTCAAGCCCTCCAAAAGCTGACAAAATGGCAATTGGATCCCTGACATCATATTGTCTATTCTCTAATGCCTGCTCAATTTTTTTTATTTTATGCTTTAGTTGTTGAGAATTGATTCCTGTACCGCTGCCGACTAGCTCGTCTACTTTATGACTTGTTAAAGCAGCTAGTAAAGCCGTGCTAGAAGTAGTGTTACCAATTCCCATTTCTCCAACAATTAAGCATTTTATTCCTTTTTTAATTAGATTTGTTGCTTCATTTATACCTATTTCAATCGCTTGTTCTACTTCATTTCTTGTCATTGCATGCTCTTTGCAAAAATTACGCGTACCCATTCTAACTTTTTGGCACGAAAGCTCACTGTGTTGAACTGAAGAGGCAATCCCAATATCCACAAGCTGGAATTGAGCTCCAATTTGTTTACTAAATACGTTAATTGCCGCTCCTCCTGCTAAAAAGTTAAGCGCCATTTGAGCCGTTACGCTTTGCGGGAAAGCCGAAACTCCCTCTTCAACAACTCCGTGATCAGCTGCAAATACCAGTACTCCAGGCGGTGTAACGGTTGGAAAAGTCTCTTGTGTAATGCCAGCCAAATTAATTGCTAGCTCTTCTAACCTTCCTAAACTTCCTTGAGGCTTTGTTAACGTGTCTATATACTTTGCTGCTGCTTCTGCCGCTTTAACGTTTAAGGGCTGAATTTGTATGCTTGTCAAAATGTTGTACACTCCTTATTTTTTTCTATATTCCTTACTTTATCAAATACTAAATTAGATTGGCTATACTTTTTGCATGTCTCTTGTTACAGCACAACTACTCCACTTCCTTTATAAATAGCCAGTGTATATAAACCCTTTTTTCAACACAATTTATAGGAAAGGCTAAATAAGAAAGGAAGAAAAATGTGAAAGAACAACTCTCCTCTTTTGTTAAACGACTTAAAGATTCAGTCACTAACGCTGCTAATGAAATTCAACAAAAAGCAAAAGTAATGTTATCTACTGATTGTACCACTGTTTTTGAGCTATATGAGTGGGTAAAGGAGCATCCTGGAACCCATATCCAAAAACAATCCCTGCTTAACTTCAATTATTGTTTTTATTCACTTAAGCTGGACAGTGCTAGTTATTATATGGAGACAAAAGATAGCTATTTGCTGTACATGTCGATACAGCAGTCCACAGGAGATTTTTTCACTTACCATTCTTACAAGAATTCTATCCATGATAAAATTAGCATCCCCTTTCCCTCAACTCAAAAAAGCACGATTTCATAAACGAAATCGTGCTTTTCACTCATATATCTGTTACTTACCTTTGCGAACTTTAAAAAGAAAGAAAGCAACGAGAAACCCGCCAATCGCGGTTAAAAGTTTCCACATATGTACAATTGGATTGCTCTTCAATTCGTAAGTTTCTCCTTTCCTTTCATAACAACTAACGTACAACCTCATCCATTTCCATACTATACCATAATTTGTTTATAAATTGCAATAATCGATTATTTTTCATAATGTAGCCATCTTGATTTTTCCCCGCCCATTTTCTCATAAAAGTTCTGAGCAACTTCATTATCAGTGGCTGTTTCCCAAGACAACCCCACTAAATCATGTTCTTTTACGTACGTTTCACATGTCTGGAATAACTTTTCTCCTACTTTATTTCCGCGATTCATTGGCAAGACGTACAAATCATTTAAAATGGCTGTTTTCTTTAGCTTTAGTGTGCTGAAAGTTACATAAATGGTTGCAAAACCAAGTAAGCGATTTTGTTCCTCGGCTACGTATTGAACTCCTTTTGATGGATCAGCTAATACTAACTCAATATGAGAAACTATCTCTTTTCGTGGGGGTTCAGGCTGATGGTAAAAATCAACAATATATTCTTTCATCAACGTTGCTAGTCGTTCAACATCTTTTTCAACTACACGTCTAATAACGACCATATGCTCACTCCTCTAGTTAAATAGTATGAAAATCCAACTATTTATTATAGCATAAATTGGATATTTTACAGAACAATCTGATAGATTAATAATCTCTCTAAAGAAAGGCATACACTGGACAAACTTCCCATATATTATCAATGTACTAGCTTTTTAACAAATAATGAATAACTTTTTATATAGGGTGAGGATTATTTTTACTCGTGCAGTCGTCATTTTTTGTGGTAGTTTATTAATCGGCTTAGGACTTAACGGATTTATTGCACCCCATCATTTATTAGATGGTGGACTTATCGGCTTGGGCTTAGTTATTTATTACATGATTGGTTTACCAATCGGCATATCTATTTTAATAGTTAATATCCCTGTTTTTATTTACGCTTTTTTTTACCATCGCAAACATTTTTTTTATGGAAGCGTTGGGCTACTCTTTTCTTTTTTTATGACAGAAAAGCTCAATGTTTTTGATGGAAGTATGGAAATACCTTTACTTTTTAGTTCCATAATTGGAGGCGTGCTAATTGGTATGGGAATCGGTTTAATGCTTCGATATGAAGTCAGCTCAGATGGACTTGACCTTATCGCTTTGATCATTTCAACAAAATGGCCGATTAATATTGGCCTCGTTATTTTTCTATTGGACAGCTTAATTATGCTTATCGGCTTACATATCGTAGGTTTTACGGCTTTTTGCTACTCGATGATTGTCATAATGATGAGCAGCTTTATGATTATTACCTTCACTTCAAAGAAATGGATACCATAATAAAAAGCGCCAGCTCCAGGCGCTTTACATATTACCAACATACATATCTAAATGATGAGGAAGAACCGAAATTGTTGCGGGCGTAGCTGTTTCTTTTTCGCCATCACAGTCTACAGTCTTCTGTGGAGTAGCCTCAATCGTTACTCGTTTTGTTTTAAAATGTAATAGTTGACTTGTTGGGTCCATCTGCTCTTCTCCAGGCGCTGTTTGAAGCCATTTGATGAGAGGTTCAAGAGCCATTTGTTTGACCACATATACATCTAAAAGACCATCTTGAAACGAACAATTTCCTAAAACAGCCCTGTTTCCACCAAGGAAAGGGCCATTTCCAATTAAAACCATTACTGCTTCGCCCTCATACGTTGTTTCATCACTATCAACTTTTACTTCAAAAGGTTCTACTTGACTAATCGTTCTACCCACACTCATATAATATGAGAGCTTGCCAAACTTTTCTTTCCCATCTTCTAAAATGTTTTCAGAAACGTCTGCTACAAGACCGATTCCCCAGAAATTCAAAAAGTACTGTTGATTATGCTGGCCGATATCAACCGCTGTTTTCTTTTGCTCAATAATTTGCTCTACTGCTTTCAATGGATTTTGATTCATACCAATTGCACGAGAAAAATCATTACATGTTCCTCCTGGAAGAATTGCAAAGATAGGTCGCCGTTCAAGAGGGGCAAGTGCATTTATTAGTTCATAAATAGTTCCGTCTCCTCCAGCTCCAACAATAACATCTACATCAGAAGCAATTTCTTTTACAATTTCTCCCCCCTGACCTGGGGCTTCGGTTTCATATAGCTTTACCTCTGAAAAAATTGTTCTCAATCTATTACAAATAAGGTCAATGGACTCAATTAATTTTTTATTACCTGCGTTTGGGTTTAAGATAACTGCTACTTTCATGTTTGTCTCTCCTATACATGACGTTTATTTGTCATTGTTCCCCTATCTTTATTAAATTGAAACATCAACTTTTCCTAATGTGAATTTTGAACGTTTTATGACACTCTGTAAAATAAAATATTCTTCTTCTAAAAGCTGATATAATGTTTTCCTAGAGCATGGCATTATCTGAAGGAGATGAAGTAATTTATGTCAATTAAATATATGACTCAGCTATTTGCAGCTTGTTTCATATTTCTTTTATCAATAGCTGCAACATGGTATGAGGGTTCCAACTTAATTGATGATTCATTTGAATGGGGAGACTCAGCAAAGTACACTTCTGTTGCTAGTTCATCTATTCAATCAGGATACGACATTTCACAAGTGGATTATTTTATTTATGCGGCTAAATTCTACCCATTTTTCCCTATAATGATGCTTACGAGCGGCTTATACTTACTTACTCTCCTGTTATTTGTTGCTTTTAAGAACCGCTGTTCATATATGAGTTTTTGTTTATTTATACTAGCAATGCTGCTGTTTTCCCTTGGGTATAAACTATCGGCAAGTCCGACTGTAGGAGCAGGAGCGCTTATGAAAACTTGCTTAACAACCGGGTCGTTTGTGTTAATTTTCAGCTTTTACTATGGTTTAAAATATTTAAGAACTCACAAAATCCCTTTCTTATCTTCATAACCTTTTGTTCCTTACTTAGATAAAAAAGCACAAGGATCCTAGTATATTCTTTGATTCCTTGTGCTTTTCTTTTATAGAACAATATCAAAATATTCTTTTAGCTTTGCTCTAAATTCATCCTCTGAGTTAATAGCTGTTTCCCTTTTATTCAGTCCGTTTGTAATTTTCAACGTATTGGATGACAATGAGATTTTTCCATCCTTAGTCGCTACGCTACAGAGCTTCTTTTGGCGAAAAAATGAGGTTGAATCTTGTTCATAATACCTGCAGGCACCATAAAAGTCTTCTAGTTTTCTTGATTGAAGAGAAAATTTAAAAAGATCCTGCCAATTATTGTTTTTTTCTTGAACAATCCATTCGTCATTACGCTTTACCACTCGATATTCACCATTATGATCTTTATACGTATATCGGTCCTCAATTAGTAAAGGTTCAAAAAAGCCACCTCCAATTCCAATATCGGCTAAGTAACTTTTTCCACTTATCTCTACACAGAGCGCGAGATGCGTACAGTCTTTGTTCCAACTCTCTTGCGTTTCGTTCCAAAATGCGCCTGATATCAACCTTACTTCAAATCCAATTTTTGTTAAGATTGTGTACAATAAGCTGTTTGTTTCAAAACATAACCCGCCGCGTTTGTTTCGTACAACTTTATCAAACACTTCCTCTGGGTTCATTGATAAAGGCTTATTTAAGTGAATATCAAGATTCTCAAAAGGAATTGTAAGGACGGATTGCTTATGTATGTGTTTTAATAGTAATGTTTGATCTGTTTGTGGATGTACGTGAATATGCTCTAAAAATTGTTGAACATGAACCATTTTTTCTCCTCGCTTATCTTCTATTTAAATACTGTTTAATACGCTCTGCCACCTGTTGATAAAAACTAAGTTCATGAGGGACTAAACTGTTGTAGGTGATGTCATCTTTGAAGATAGACTTCACACCGCCCTGGCATATGAATCCTTCGGCAAGAAAACTATTTGTTTTCCCAAAACAAAAATTGTAAAAATGATTAAAATCCACACAAACAATTCCTGCTACCTCTTCCAACTGTAACTGATAGTCGCTTATTTTATATGGCGTTTCGTATATAAACACATGCGCAATCTCTTTATCTATGAACTCTTCTTTGTAAGCTTCGTAGTGAATTTTTCCAATTGAAATTAGTTCTTCCCTTTTGACTTTTACACCTAGTTCTTCTTCAACTTCTCGAATTCCATCTCCAACGGTCTCGTCAGCTAAAAGATGTCCTGCAGCAGTGATATCAAATAAATCTGGATAGTCTTCTTTATCGAGACTTCTAAGCTGTAAATAAATATAGTCTTTAGCTGCTTCATGACTAATAAACCAACAGTGAAACGTTTCATGCCAATATCCAAGTCGATGAACTTCTGCCCGTGATGCTTGTCCAATTAACTGATGGTTATCATCAAATATCCTTAACATTTCATTTTTCATAACGACGCTCCTTTACTTATAATCATAAAAAAGCACCACACTGGTATAATCTTACACCATTGTAGCGCTGATGAACATTATTTTACTCTGATTATTTCGAGAGGAAATCACGATTAGCAGCTAAAGGGGGCTGCTCAAGCCAGCCTTTTTTAATACTAATTTTCACGCCATCAAGAGCAAATTTAGCTGTTTCTAATGATAATCGACCGAAGTCAATTGTAATGTCTTTACGAGCAACTTTTGAAAGGGCTGTTCCATAATTAGAAAGTCCGTTTGTGCTTGCAATGCCTGTGTGATACATCATTAATTTATCTGAAAAAGGTGCAATTCGAGACTCAGAGACTTCCGGATCCCATAGCTGTGGTGAGGGAAGGTCTTCATCCGTCAATAAATTGATAAACAGTTCAATATGCTTGTGAGCAATCTTTCGGCCTCGCACTAAATATTCTCTTAAGTCATCTGATTCAGCCGCTTGGCTAAACGCAATCATTAAAGACTTTCCAAGCATATTCGTATCTAAGTTCACATACACGGCTTTAATTTCTTGTGCTGTAATGGGACGCTGCTTTCCTCGCAGCTTTCCTAAAAATGATTCGCTTTCAACAAACTCTATTTTACTAGGAATAGGGATACTCGGTGTTCGAATAACAATTCCCTTTTCCAACAGATATTCAATCGTATCGTGAAAAATATCTATATACTCGTTCATGTTTTGAATAAAAAACTCTCGCATATCGCGGCGATGCGAACCAAATAGCGCATCTGAATATTGTATAATTGAGCCTCTGGCCATTTCCTTTAAATAGAATAAGTAAAACTTATCTGAAAACATTCGCGGAGCATTCAAAAAAACATCTGCTTCACTAAAACCTGCTGGAGCTATCATTTTCTCTTGCTCAAAAATTAGCTGATAACGTGCAATTCGAGCGTGCAAAAGGTCGGTATTTTTTGTTAAAATTCCTTTTGCATTCCCATCGTATACATGTTGTGAAAAGTGTTTCATTACGCATAAGAGCATTGTTTCACCAATATACCCTTCCCATAAAGAGCCCACTTCCCCTGATGTTAGCGTTACAACTCTTCCATTGTTATCCATAACGTCACCTCTACGTCATAGTATGAAGCAAAGAAAAACATATTATGTAAATCCCGCACTTATCATTAAAAATATTAATGATTGAAATAAAATAACAATATTTCACTAATAATTAAATTTCCTTTAAGCTGAAGAAGTATAAATGATATTGGAGTGAAAAAACATGAATAGAAATACTTTTATAAAAAATGGACGTTTTTTGGCATATACCGGTGGTCTTGCTTTTACTTTTGCTGTTGCAATAGGAGGATATTTACTTGCATCTCTCTCAATTTTTCAAATGATAGGTCCCCTTGCTTGTGCACTATTGATTGCAATTATTTATCGTAACTACATTGGGTATCCCACTCAATTTAAGCCAGGCATTAAATTTGCATCTACGTTTTTACTTCGTGGTGCTATTATCTTATATGGTCTTCAGCTTCAGATTGATCAAATATTTGCCGTAGGGATCGGTATTTTTTTCAAAGATGCATTGGTTATTATCTTATCAATTACCTGTATGTTACTGATTGGAAAATGGCTAAAAGCAGATTTGGCCATTTTATTATTACTCGGTGTAGGAACAGGCGTATGCGGAGCAGCCGCCATTGGGGCCGTTTCGCCTATTTTAAAATCAAAAGAAGAAGACATTGCAATAAGTGTTGGGATTATTGCGCTAATTGGAAGCATTCTCTCCATTGCCTATCCTTTTCTTCAGTCAATTTTAGACCTTTCTCCTGAAGAGTACGGAATATGGTCTGGCATGAGTTTACACGAAATTGCTCATGTAACCCTTGCTGCTATGCCTGCCGGCCAAGAAGCTCTATCACTTGCTATTATAGCTAAACTTGGCAGAGTTCTATGGTTAATTCCACTTAGCTGTTTGTTTGTTTTATTTATGAAAAGGAAGGAAAAACAAGAGACATCAACTGTCATTAAATTTCCTTGGTTCTTAGTGGGCTTTCTCTTAATGAGCATTTTCAATAGCTATATTTTAGAAAGATATGTATACATTCCTAATGCAATAGTGAGCACCATTCCTACCTTAACTACGTTCCTTTTAACAATGGCAATGGTTGGTCTAGGATTAAACGTTAACATTAAAACGTTATGTTTCAAATCTGCTCGACCACTAATAGCAATTATCATTACCTCATTGCTTCTATCAACTATTACACTAGTGATGATTTAATTCACAAAAAGAAGCGACTCTTCAACAGCCGCTTCTTTTTGATTCGATTGTTTATTGTTTTTGTTCAACTGGAGTATAACCAATATAAGATGACTGTGGACGATAAATCCGATTATCTTCTGACTGTTCAAGTACGTGTGCAGTCCATCCAACCAGTCGACTTGCCGTAAATGTTGGCGTAAACAAATCTGCTGGAAGCTCTACTGCTTTCATAACAGCTGCAGCAAAATATTCCACATTCGTGTAAATCTTTCTTCCTGGCTTATATTCATTTAACAATCGAATGGTTGTATCTTCAATTTTCACAATAAAATCAAACCATTCGTTATCATTTGATATTTGTTTGGAAACTTCTTTTAAAGCTTCTGCTCTAGGATCATGAGTTCTGTAAACACGATGTCCAAAGCCCATAATTTTCTCTTTTTTCTCAAGCTTCTGTCGCACCCAAGGTTCAATGTTTTCTGGAGACCCAATTTCTTGAAACATACTAATAACACCAGAAGGAGCACCGCCATGTAAAGGTCCTTTCATTGCACCAATCGCTCCACAAATCGCAGAGACCATGTCTGATTCGGTTGACGCTACCACGCGTGAAGAAAATGTTGATGCGTTCATACCATGCTCAATAGTAAGTACAAAATAAGCGCTCAATGCTTTAACAAGGCTTGAATCCGGTACTTCTCCTGTAATCATATACAGATAGTTAGCCACGTGATCTAAATTCTCATTCGGCTCAACCACTTCTAAATCATTCATTTTACGATACCAGTAAGCAATAATAGTTGGCGTAACTGCAGTTAATGCAACCGCTTGATTTTTTGTAGGCGGCCAACTGTAAGATGGATCCCCTAGTGCTGAAATGCATGTACGAAGAGCACTCATTACTTCTGTATCTCTAGGTAGACAATCCATTAAAGCTACGATATTTTTAGGTAATACTCGATGCGCTTTCATCTCTTCTTTAAATTCATTAAGCTGTTCATGATTTGGTAACTGTCCGTTCCAAATCAAATAAGCTACTTCTTCAAATGTATAGTTAATTGCTAAATCTTTTGCCCAATATCCACGGTAAATTAGCTGACCTTTATCTCCATCAACATGCCCAACTTTTGTTTCAGCTGCTACAATTCCTTCTAAACCTTTTACATATGTCATTATGACCACTCTCCCCTTTTTATTTTCTCTTTATTTACGAGGTGTTCTTGTAGTCTGATAAATTTCATCTTTCTATATTTATTCTTATTCTTTGTATGTAAGAACAAATCAATGATGATAGATGGGGAACAACTATTATTATTTCTATAAATCGGAGGTTCTAAAAATCAGTATTTCTGAGGGTATAGCCATTAATGATAACGCTTTCAACATTGTGTTCTTATACAAAATAAGAAGTGCCATTTTTGTAAAAAAGATGAATTATCATTCAGTTTCCTTATGTAAGAGTTTACATTTTATTGAAACATAAGTAAAATAGATAAATAGAATAAATAGTATGAAAACAAAGAATATTAGTGAGGGGCTTGATTATGGACATTCGTGAACTGCAACACTTTATGGAAGTTGTAAACCAAAAGAGTTTTACTAAGGCTGCATCTGCTATTCATTTATCTCAACCAGCTTTGAGTAAAATTGTGAAAAAGCTTGAAGAAGAATTGGGTGTTGATTTATTTGATCGCTCGACTCGCAAATTGACTCTTACAGATGCAGGTCAAGTTGTATATAATCAAAGTCAAAAATTAGTTTCGACATTGCATGAACTTCATGCTTTACTAGATGACCTTAGGCACTTACCAACTGGGGAAATTAAAATCGGTATCCCGCCTTTAATTGGCACCATTGTTTTTCCAATGATTGCGAAAAAATTCACTAAGAAGCATCCACAAGTAACCCTAGAGCTCGTAGAATTAGGTGCTAAGCGTATCGTTGAACTTGTTGAGTCTGAACAGGTGGACCTTGGAATCATTGTACTTCCGGTGCAAAACCCTATGTTTCATGTCTATCCCTTTGTACAAGAAGAATTTAACTTATATATTCATCACAAACATCCACTTGCTCAAAAGCAGGTCGTGTCTCTATCAGAATTAAAAGAAGAATTTTTCATTTTATTTAGTAAGGATTTCTCGCTTCATGATCGTATTATTCATGAATGTATCGAAGCCGGCTTTCAGCCAAAAATTGCGTATGAAAGCTCGCAGTGGGACCTTATCATTGAGCTCGTGGCTTCTGAGCTAGGAATTGCTATTTTGCCAAAATCAGTTTATCCAAAGATTAATAACCCGCTGATACGTAGCATTCCTATTTCATCTCCAACACCAATGTGGGAGCTAGGTATTATTTTAAAGAAAGAACGCTATATGTCATTTGCTACGCGAGAGCTTCTTAGCTTCTTAGTAGATGAAGAGATTATCCTACCGTCCCATATGATGAAAAAAGAAGAAGCTCAAAATTTACCTACTCCGTAATTTATTAAAAATAAAACGGGACAAAACGTCATAATTTCTTCTCATAGATAATTCATGACGTTTCTACAATGGTTAAATTGTAAAAATAAGTTCAAAACCAACAAAAGATATCTGAACTATCGAAAAGATTTAACTTTCGACAGTTCGGATATCCCGTTGGGTTAACTGTTTCTTTTCCAACTTCTTTTATATAAACATATTCTTATATCAAAACATAAAAAAACACCTTCATAGTAAGAGAAGATGTTAGGAATCGTCTGTACTTGTTTCTTTATAGATTTTGTGCAACATGCGATTAACAAGGATCATGCATACTCCTGCAAGTGCGAAAAGTGCGAACCATTCTTCCATTACCATAACTTTTCCTCCTTTGAAAATCGACTTAGTAGATTGTCTTACAAGATAATTCGAACAAGTATCCTGTAAGACAATAATAGCAATTGATACCTGAATTGTAAATAGTATGCGCTTACATTTTTTAAAGTTTTCGGTCTATTTAATGATTTGTAATGATTTCTACGGGTCCATGGTCGTCACAGTGACCGTCATGCACATGATGTAGCCTTCCATTTACTAAATAGTCCATATGATCTCCATGGGGAACCATCTCATGGCCGCAATCCTCTTCATGATTACATCCACACTCAATTGGCTGACATGCATCAGGGTTAGTTTCATTTACTGGAATTACACACTCATCCCAATGATCATTATGTTTATGGTGTAGATGACCGTTATGAACATAATCAATATGACCATCATGCATAATTTTCGTATGTCCACATGCTAGGCTATGCTCATGCTTATGTAACCCACTATGTTCTTTATGCTCCATTTTTTCACCTCCCTACTCTGTCTTTATTATACACATTTCCCCTAATTAAAAATCAGCATAACATTTTAAAGAACAAAAAAAAGCTGTGCACGTGGCACAGCTTTTTATCCAACAGAATGTTTAATGTTTACGAGATCACTTAAATTATTCATATAGATAATCTGATTACCAAATGAATTTCCCTTTAACATTTCTGTATGAGATGGTTTCATTCCTATGATATAACAGGTAACTCCCATAATATCAAACGAACGCATAAAGGATGAAAAGGCGTGGATGCCTTCTGGTTTCAGTTCATTAATTCCTGAAAAGTCAAAGAGCATAATGGAATAATGACCATCATATGTAGCATCTTGGAGCACTTTGGAATTTTCTGCTACGAGCTGCTCATCTAAATCGCCAAACAGCGGAATAAGAGCTACCTTTTCAGAGAGCTTAATGAAAGAAGCTGATAGCTGCTTAATTCGTTTTAGAGACGCCTCTAAACGCTCTTTTTGCTGTAAGAGCTCAAAGTCCGTATGTGCCAATCTCTTTTGATGAGCTTGGACCATCTTTGTTAGCTCTTTGATACGTTCGTCTTGGTGAAGGCAAACTAAGTGTCCAACTTCTTCATCCCACTGTATAAAACATTCAAATAAAGCATAAGGTGATTGCTCAGTCTGTAACACTAGCTCTACCTTCTGGGCGGTATACTCTTTTTCTTCCAAGAGCGTTGTGCGCTTCCGGTTTTCCTTTTTTTCGTTGTCGTCTTTTGCAATATACTCTGTTCTTAAATATTTCTTTGCTTTTTCTTTGCTGAACGTATCAACAACTTCTAAGAAATTATCGACCGACGCAAAAGTCGTCATCGCTAGCTTGGAACGATTTAAAATTTTAAGATTTCGGTCCACAGTAAAATATGGAACAGGAGCACTTTTAAGCATCGACATGTATGTCCACCCCTTTTTTATAACGTAATAACCATTCATTTAGTTCGTTTAAACTTGGCATTTGTTTTGCTATGTCGACCACACTGTTTGCAACATGATTTGATGCAATGAGCCTTCCACCAATTAGCATGATGGGTTTTGGATCTAAGCTCTCTAACAAATTCACATATTGCGGAAGTTGGTCTAAATGAAATGAAATGGTAACGGATAATGCTACAATATCGGGCTGCCAGTCCGTTGCCATAACCTCCGCTGCTTCTTTTGGCAAATCTGCTCCTAAAAACCGCGTATCAAATCCATGTTCTTCAAATAGAAGTGAGACCATCTTTAATCCAATAAAATGCTGTTCTTCTTCTAAACAAAACAACATCACTTTTCCATGCTTTTTATTTCTCTTACTTGTTACCTGTTTATAAAATCCATAGCGTGTTAATAGGTAGTCACAAGTTGTAGTCGCTACATGTTCATCAGCAACCGTAACAATATTCTTTTCCCACAGCGTACCAATATAGCGCATAGCAGGGGTCAACAGACCTTCATAAATATCTAGGCTACTTGCGCCTTTTTCTACTGCTTTCTCTACTATATTCCACGCACTATCTTGATTTCCTGAAAGTAGCTCATCAACTAACCTCAGAGTTTGAGATTCCAATGTTTCTCACCTCAGTCCATCATTTGTAGCTTTTTACCAATAAAAATAAGAAAGCGAGAAAGCCTAAAGAACTTTCTCGCTAAAGGTTATATCTTTCCATTTATAAATTTCAGTTTTATTCAACCTTATCATATAAATACTGGGTCAACAACTGAAACTACTGTATTTATGGATAAATAGTATAAATCACCCTATTTATCCATCTTTAACGTAGACTTATTCCCTTTTTTTAAAAAATTACTCTTTATTTTAACTAATTTCACATTATCTTTTATTTTTCGCCAAAACATGCATAACTTGGTTTAATCGCGGGTATCAAAAAGATATAAGATTAAAATACACTATTAGGAGGTTGTTATTATGTCATTTATTTGGATGCTTATTGTAGGTGGACTTATTGGTTGGTTAGCTGGCATTATTACTGGAAAAGGTGTTCCTGGAGGTATCATTGGTAATATTATCGCCGGTTTTATCGGAGCTTGGTTAGGTGGACTTATTTTTGGAAACTGGGGTCCTGAGATGGGCGGATTCGCCATTGTACCTGCGATTATCGGCTCTATAATTTTAGTATTAATTGTAAGTTTCGTTATGAGAAAAATGCGTAGAAATCATGCTTAATATCAAAAAACGCTGCTTTATAAAGCAGCGTTTTTTTTCGTGAGTCAAAATATTTGAATCAAAAATATCCTTCTTGTACACTGAGTTTATCCTTACTTAAAAGGATTGAATACAAGGACTTTTTTTGAAGGAGATGAACGAATAATGACTCGCTATTCTAAGCTATTTGAACGAACAAAGTTAGAGAATTTACAATTGAAAACAAGAACTGCAATGGCTCCCATGACACGATGCTTTGCAGATGATGAAACAGGCGTTGTAAACAAGGAGATTGCCCAGTACTATCGTCGTCGCGCTAAAGACGGCATTGGTCTTATTATCTCAGAAGGTGTTGTAATCAGTGACCGCGCGAAAGGAAATCCAGGTGTTCCAGGAATTTATACGCGAGAGCAAATTGAAGCGTGGAAAGAAGTAACAAATGCTGTTCACGAAGAAGGAGGGACGATTATTGCGCAAATTTGGCACGTAGGACGTTTAAGCCATCATGAGTTAATTAAGGGTCAACAACCTCAAGCTCCTTCTGCTATCGCTGCTGATGGTCAAGTTCCTCGCTTCCGTAAACCTTATGAGACACCGGAAGAAATGACAAAAGAAGATATTAAAGAGGTTGTTTCTCAATATGCTCAAGCTGCTAAAAATGCTATAGAAGCTGGATTTGACGGAGTTGAAATTCACGGTGCACATGGCTACTTAATTGATCAGTTTAACTCTGAGTTTTCTAATAAGCGCACGGATGAATACGGTGGAGATTTAAAACAACGATTAACGTTCATGAAAGAAGTAATTTCTGCCGTGATTGATGCAATTGGCGCAGAACGTGTTGTAATTCGTTTCTCTCCGCATAAAGTTGATGCACCTGACTATAGATGGGATGATGCGGAAAAAGCAATTCAAACCTATGTCGAAGCATTTAAAGAAGTCGGCGTGAAAATAATTCACCCTTCCATGCTTAATTTTTACGAAGATGTAAAAGATGGTAAGAACCTGTATGAAATCGTTCGAAACTACTGGAGTGGCCCAATTATCGGCGTAGGTGATTTAACGCCAGATTCTGCAGAACGTGCTTTAGAAGCTGGCTGGATTGACGTAGCAGCTATCGGGCGTCCACTTATTGCAAACCCTGACTATTTACATCGTATTAAACAAGATGAACCCCTTGTAGAGTACGACCCTGCTACACACTTACCAAAACTTATTTAATAATACCAAAAGAGCGGGAATGACCCGCTCTTTTCTTGCTTAAATTTGTTTTTCACTCCCCTTTTCTTAGCCTCTTTTTAAAAAACACACTGTATGGTTTATAAGAGTAATATCTAGGGTACCATACACATATCTCGCTTCCCATTGACTATTAACTCATTTACAATTACAGCGCTGAACATGGAGATGAGGTGGAAAATTGAATAGTTTTAATCGACTTCTTTTAGTTCTAATTGGAGTAGTTGGACTTATTTCTGCAGGTTTATTAGCCCTAACTGTTTATGATGTTCCAAACTTATCTAATTGGTTACAAACTTGGCAGCAGCAAGAATGGTTCTACTATACAGTTTTAGCTATAAGTGCCTTTTTAGCAGTAGTATTTCTTATCTTGCTATGTACAGGCTTATTTACTAGCTCTCCTGACCGAGAGTTAATCATTGTCACTAGTGAAGGAAAAATAACGATTTCCAAAGCTACTATTGAATCAACTGCGTTAAAAGCCATTCAAAGCGTTCAAGGAATTCGTTCACCAAAAGTAGAAGCGCTAATTAATCCTCGAAAAGAATATGTGAGCGTATTGGTCAGCTGCTCTTTATTTGGTCGTGAAGGGTTACCTTCAATCGGTAAGGACATGCAGGCAGAGATTAAGCGCGCTGTTGAATCTTTGCTAGAACTTCCTGTTCATTCTGTCCGCATTCATTTAACTGATACAAGAACACAAACGAAAGAACGCGTTGTGTAATGAAGGAGGCATTAACATGAGTGGACTTGATAAGTTACTTCCTTACCGCGGACGCTTGTTTGGCTTACTACTTGGACTTATTTTAGCAATTTTATTATTAACAATTGGCTTTGGCCCTACAATTCTTGTAATTGGGTTTATGGGTATTGGGTACTTGATTGGAAAGTGGCGAGATGGACAATTAGATATTGAAGCTTGGCTGCGTTTTTTTACTCGCAGACCTTAACTAACAAAGGAGAGAACTAACATGGCAGAATCTACTACACAAACAATGAAACATGAAAATAAATTAACATTTGAAGATCAGGTGATAAAGAAGATTGCAGGTATTGCTGCTAACGAAATCAAAGGTATCTTATCGATGAGCGGAGGGTTTATGAGTGGTTTAACAGATCGGTTCCGAAACTCAGAAGATATTACAAAAGGCGTGCAGGCAGAAGTAGGAGAAAAACAAGTAGCGCTTGATTTAAAAGTGATTGTTGAATATGGTAAGAATGTGCCAACAATCTTTAATGAAACGGTTACAAACGTAAAAAAATCAGTGCATGAAATGACTGGGCTTGAGGTAGTTGAAGTGAACATGCATGTGGAAGACGTAATGACTCGTGAAGAGTTTGAAACAAAAAATAATAATGCCGAAAAAGAGCAAGACTCTAAGCGAGAGATTCAATAATGATGAAATAAGCTTCGTGCGTGTGCACGAAGCTTTTCCTGTTTATAATAAACGATTGCTTTTAAAATACTTCCACATTCCCCATGTTAACGCAATAAGTATCAGTAAGATAACAAGCGTAGAATAATGTGAGTCCTGATAGGGAATTGGAACATTCATTCCAAAAAAACCCGTTACAAAAGTGAGCGGAAGCATAATGGTTGATATTATTGTTAACATGTTTAATTTTTCTGATGACTTAGCACTAATAATAGAATAATACGTATCAAGGGCACTGTTTACTAAGTCACGAAAAGTCTCAGTTGAGTCTACAATTCGCTCTAAATGATCAATTAAATCAATAAAGAACGGGGTGTTGTCTTCATTAATATCAAACTTCCACTTTCCATTTACCGCCAAGAAAATACGACGCTGAGGTAAAATAACACGACGAATCAAGATAATTGTTCGCTTTAACGCAAGGAATTCTTCCGTTACTTCTTTTACTTCTTCGTCATACATTTCATCTTCTAACTCCTCAATCCGAATACCGATACGGTCAAGAATTGGAAAATATTCATCCGTAATACCATCAATAAGTGCATAAAGCAAAAAGTCGGCACCTTTATTCATATACTTAGAGCTTCGAGAACAAATAGCATCCATTTGTCCCAACCACTTTAACTTATGCTTATGAATCGTCACCACATAATTTGGACCTACAAACACGTTAAGTTCTAACGTGGTAATTTCGTTATCGCTTTCTTCATTGTATCGTAAAGCATGAAATACAAAAAACTTGTAGTCTTCGTAATCATCAATTTTAGCTCTAGGACTATCGTGTAGACAGTCTTCAATGGCTAAAGGGTGAAAACCAAATTTTTTCGCTACTTCATTTAACTCTATACTTTCAACATCATACAAATCAATCCACAAAAGATTCTGAGGGTTTTTTAGTTGTTCAATTGCCTCTGTTAATGGCATACCGACTTTCGTTTGTTCATCTTGCTGATTATAAAGATATGTTTTAATCATATTCATTCACCTCATTTTAAAAGTGAGGCATCATAAGGAGCGCTTCTTCACGTGCGAAAAGAGACATGGAACACCTAATGCTGCCTCTAGTTATATTTTTATACAATTTGGGGTCATCAGTGCCCATCCACCTTCACCTCGCATATTGATACTTTATTTCATTATAGATACTTTTTAAGTGTAAACCATCTCTAAAAAAAAGCAATAAAAAAAACGAAGCCAGAGATCCCCTCGGCTTAAAGGGTCCTGGCTTCATCTATATAATATAAGGGGTTAAATAAAACGTACCTTTATTATAGCACACAACTAATGGTCATATTTTCCTCTTATAGAAAATAGTTCTTATTTCGCACCTTTTTCCAGTTCCCTTTCTTTACGAACCTGCTTAGCAAAGAATAATTCATATACAACTGGAATGATAATTAGCGTTAATAAGGTAGAAGATGTTAAACCACCGATAACCGTAATTGCCAAACCTTTAGAGATCAATGTTCCACTTGATGTTGTTAAAGCAAGTGGAATCAGCGCTGCAATAGTTGCAAAGGCTGTCATTAGGATAGGACGTAAGCGCGTTTTACCAGCTTCAATAAGCGATTCGCGGATTGTCATCCCTTTTTGCTCTCTATTTTGGGTAATTCGGTCTACTAATACAATGGCGTTTGTTGTTACAATTCCAATTAACATTAGGAAACCAATCATTACGCTAACAGATAAAGGCTCTTTTGCGATAACTAGCCCAATTAGTGAACCAATCGGAACAAAGATTAACGATGATAAAATAATGAATGGAATACGAGCTTTACCAAACGTAATCAGCATCGTTAAGTACACAAGGCCAATAGCTGTTAAAATAGCTAATCCTAAAGATTGGAAGATTTCTACGGTTTCATCACTACCGCCTCCACCTTCAAGACTTACACCTTTTGGTAAATCAAGTTTTTCTACACCAGCTACTACATCTTGCGTCACTTTTTGAATATTTTCATCTTTAATATCTGCTTCAACACGAGCAAATACTTTTCCATCTAATTTTTGAATGGACGTAAATGTATCGATTTCGCTTACGCTGGCAATATCTTTTACTGCTACTGGCCCTCTTTGTGTAAAGATTTGCAGATCTTCAATTTCTTTTGTTGAACTAATATCTTCATCATAAGAAAGCTGAACTGCACGATCTGTTCCATCTAGCGTTAAGTCACCTACTGATACAGGTTTTGTTTGATCTGTAATTGTTCCTACAAGTTGGAATCCAGATACACCATACTCAGATGCTTTATCTTGATCAACTTCAACCACAAGCTGCTTTTGTTTATCAGAGAAATTATTTTTTACATACTTTAAATTATCATAGGTATTTAAATAGTCTTCTACTTCTTTCGCCGCTGTTTGTAAGTCATTCAAGTCAGATGAAAATAAATCGACCGTTACGTTGTTATTAGTTGGTGGGCCACCCGTTGATGCTTCAGATACGCTTAGCGTTGCTTTTGGAGACTCTTTTCCTACAATGTCTTCTATCTTACTCTGCAGTTCATCAATATACGTATCTACATCTGCGCCATCTTTCAGATTTAAGAAATAACCAATCTGATTTGGACGCTTTACGCCTGTTGCAAAATCACGTGAACCTACTTCTGTTGTAACATCTTTAATTTCATCTTCTGCTGCAAATAGCTCCTCTACTTTTAATGACACTTCATTTGTACGTTCTAAAGAAGTAGACGAAGGAAGCTGGATATTTGCCTGTAATAGTTTTTGCTCTTCGTTTGGAATGAATGTAAAACCAAGCGATGGAACAAGAGCAAATGAACCAAATAGTAATAAGAATGATAAGATTAAAATCTTGATTTTATGATTTAATGACCATGCAATTGCTTTTGCATATCCACGTTGAATTTTACCTTCTTTCTCTTCTGCTGGTACCTTCTTAAACGCAAACTTTGCTAAAATAGGTACAATTGTAACAGCAACAAGAAGTGAAGCTAAAAGTGAAAATACTACCGTTAACGCAAATGGTAAGAAGAATTCACCTGTAATTCCACCGACAAAACCAATTGGTAAAAATACAACAACGGTTGTAATAGTCGATGACGTAATGGCCTTTAATATCTCTTTTGTTGAAGATTCAACTAGTTCATTAGAAATGCCTTCTTCTGATTTTCGAACACGTCTAAAAATATTTTCAATAACTACGATACTATCATCGACAACGCGTCCAACTGCTACTGCCATTCCACCTAATGTCATGATATTTAATGAGATATCCAGCCCATTTAAGAAAATAGCTGATACAAGAAGCGACAATGGAATTGAGATAATTGAAATAATTGTAGCACGGAAATTACGCAGGAAGATTAGCACCGCAATGGAAGCGAACAACGCCCCAAGCAACCCTTCTTTTACTAACGTCTCAACTGACTTTTCAATTCCTTCTGCTGAATCAAATCCAATAGCATAGTTAATATCATCATCGTATTTTTTCAACACTTCTAACGCGTCATTGGCAACTTGCACCGTATTTGCATCCTGTTTCTTTGTAATTGCCATTGTTAGTGCTTCTTGTTGGTTATAGCGCGTATATTCACCTTGCTCGCTTACTTCTTCAACAGTTGCAATATCTCCAAGTGAAACTGGTGGAGCTTCTGGATTAACTGTAGATTTCAGCTCAACTTCTTTTAATGCATCAATTGTATCTAATTTCTCTTCCACTCGTACAGGAATTTGAAGTTCTTCACCGTTTACAGTCCCGGCTGGGAAAGATACAGACTTTTGGTTAATCTGTTCCTTAATTTGCTCAAGCGTTAGGCCTGCTGCAACTGCTTTTTCTTTATCAAGCGTAATCTGTAACAGATCCTCCTTTACCCCGCCAACCGATACAGAGTTGATTCCTTCAATTTTATTTAATTCTGGAATAATTTCGTTATCTAAAAGCTTTTCAACTTCCGCATCACCTTCAGCAAACAAAGAGATATTCATAATTGGAAAAGAGCCAAAAGAAAAGCGGTTCACATCAACTGTTGCTGATTCTGGTAAATCTAAGTCTTTTGTTATCGTGTCAATTTGTTGCTCAATGTCGTCTAAATCTGTATTAAACGGAAATTCTAGATTAATAATTCCTACGTTCTCATAAGAAACGCTCTGAACGCTTTTAACACCTTCAAGACCTTTTAATTGATCTTCTAACTTTGTTGTTACTTGTTCATTCACATCATCAGGAGAAGCACCAGGATATACAGCTTCAATCGACAGCTGTGGAAATTCAATATTAGGTAATAAATCGATTTTTAATTTTGAAAATGAGAATAAGCCAGCTAAAATAAGAAGAAAAGACAAAATAAATACTGCTACTGCATTCTTCAAGCTAAATTTTGTCAAGAAATTCATAAAGAGCCTCCATCTATTTTATTAGTCGTATTTATATGTGTAATAAATGAGTACCAATGGGTCAGTTTATATCACTAAGCGCCTCACCTCCTTTATGTTAAAAATTAATAAACATTCTTCGGGACGTAATCCATTGAACCCCCCGGCAATGAAATAAAAGAGAAACCGTTCTCTCCGTGAAGGTCCCATCCTTCAAACATTGCACTATCTTGAAATAGATCCAATAGATAGTCTTCTGTCAGATATACTCTCAGGATGTTTAAGTCTTCATACCAAACAATATTGTTAATCTGCTTCCCTAGTAATTTCTTTGTGATATGATAACGCCATTCAAACGAAGTATTCAACTTCCAATCCGCTTGACCTGCAATCACATCATCTCCTTTTTTTAACCGCCATGGACATTCAATAACAAGACCACCATTAGAAAACTCTAAAGATAACGGATTGTCATATTGATGAATGATATTTATAACTTGTTGTCCATAAAAGTACGTAAAATCCATCGCTTGCTGTTCTTTATTCATTGAGAACCTCCAATACAATTTAACTTCAGTACCCACGGGTCAGTTTTAAAAAAAAAGAAATCAGTAACAACCTTCTAAGAAAAGGTCAACTGTAAACGTTGCATAACGTTCAATTTCTTTTTCTGACACATTTTGGTTAGATACGATATCCATTCTATACCCGTTTAGCATGCTACAAAACGCTTTTGAATGTAAAGCTGTATCTTCAAGTCCCTCTTCTTTCATCAGGTCTGATACTAAGGAATGATAATCATTAAAAAAGCGATGCAATCGCTCCATCATTCCTGGCATCTGATGAGGAGCTTGCCAAAACGAGTCTGGGTACTTTCTTGTGTTGTAAAAGAAGTATAGGTGATGCCTTGCTATTGAATAAAGCTTTTGCCTAAACGTTTTGCAGCGATCGGTTTCTCGCTTTGCATTAGCAATGAAATAGAGAAAAGAGCGATCATTAACCGCAATATATAAGCTTTCTTTTGAAGGAAAGTAAAGGTAAAGTGTCCCTTTTGACACACCTGCTTTTTTAGCAATATCAATCATTTTAGCATCATGGTAACCATTTGCTCCAAATACCACAAACGCTGCATCCAGGATATTTTCCTTTTGTTCTATTCCTTTTGTCATATTTCCAAACCCTTTCCTGCCTCTTATTGCACGTGTAGAACAGGATCAACGCATCGAGACTGAACGTAAATAAAAGTACAGTTTCATCATTTACTATATATACTTATAAAAGATAACGTTATATCTTGTCAACACATAGTGTGCTTTTTTTTTATTATGTTTTGAACCTTTTGTGAAAACGACCATTGATGCTTGTAACGATTGCATCTACATGGTACATTTTTCACGATAGTTGAAAAAAACATACATTTGGAGGGTAAACCATGATGTTAAAATCATCGATTGGCCGCTTGCGCTTGTTAAGTATTGTAGAAGGCATTTCATATTTACTTTTACTGTTTATTGCTATGCCATTAAAATATTTGGCTGATATTCCTGAGGCTGTATCCATTGTTGGAGCTGCCCATGGTGCTCTGTTCGTATTATACATACTTGCTGCTGTGCACGTGAAATTTGAGCATAGAAAAACAATTTTATGGGGTATCTATGCATTTATCTTATCTATTATTCCTTTTGGAACGTTCTATCTAGACAAGCAGTTAAAAAATGAGCAATAAATAAATCACGCCAAAGAACTGGCGTGATTTATTTATCGTTAAGAAAGCCTGTTAAACTGTTCAATCGTCTTCCACCATTTAAAAGAATGTGGCTTTAAAAGCTTTCCTATTTCCTCAGATGTTATGTGTTGCTCAGAAAGCATTTCATACATAGTTTCAAACAGTCCAATCGTTATGCTTTCTTTTACTTCTGCTTCACCTTCTGTATATAATCTTTCAATGGTTTCAAATATCTCAGGTTCATGGGCTAATTGATTATTGAATTCTAATGAAATTAAGTGAGATGCAAAGCGCTTGAGCTCTTGCTGCAAACCTTCTATTGTTGTTGTATTCACTTCTTCATCATATTGGAACGATGGACTTGCATCAGTTAACAATGGAATAACTTCGCCCTTTGTAATCATATGTTTCCCTACCTTATTTGTAATCTAAATATAGTGATACTTTCTGTTTACCCATTGCTGTTATAGTTAAACGTAAAAATTAAATATGCTGTTTAGAATGAATAAAGAGGGCTTACTAATACAGGTTTTTATGTATTACCCTACATTAAGCGTAAGTGAACCAACGGCTGCTATAATTGGAAATGCACTTATCAAACCTATTTCTATCATCATGAATTTCGTTAGGAATCCACGAAACTGCTCTTTTTTTAAGTTGCTTGCTACCCGTTGATGAGTTTGATAAATGCGGAGCATTGCTCCAATCCAAACGACCGCCAAAATAATTAATGGACTCATGCTTGATGCAGGTTCTGGGTTCATAAATGCTAGTACGATTAAAATCAACGGAACAATTTCTACTACGGCGTGCTTGATAAAAAACATGGTTTGAATACGAACAAGATCTTGATAAATTTCATTGTCTGTTTTATCTTCCTGTAGCTTACCTTCAATTGTATAAATGGTTGACTGGTAAATAAACATCATTCCGATAACGGCGATTAATGCTCCAATGATAAAATACCATATACTCATTACAAATCTCCTTTCTAATAAAAAAACGGTAGATTGCTAGAAAATCTAACGTGAACATTGTATCATTTTATGCTTCATTCGTCTTATAGATTTATAAGAAAGAACTGTTTATAATGAGAAATGAACTATTTTACTAGAAAGTTTGTCTACTGGAGGAAATTATTATGATTTTAAACTATAAAAACCAAGCAACGGGTCATCGTATGAATAATGGTTGGAATTTCTTTTATGCAGCTAACCTAACAATGTGGAGAAAAGATGAGAAGTATTTACTATTAGATGAAAATCAAGATATCGTACTTATTTTTGGTTTCAAAAAAGATGAAATTATTCTTGAAAAAATTCAGACATGGGGATATACCTTTAATATTCACCCAGAAAAAAAGCAGATTTCTTGTCTGCAGCGTCAAGAAGAAATTGGCGAGCAAGAAATGAATTAAGTAAAAAGCGCGCAGACTGCGCGCTTTTTCAGTGCTCTTCCGGTGCATTATCTCCATATAGCATGGCTTTTATATGCTGTTTCTCTTGATCTTTTACAATATAGTACCATGTTCCGTCTACTATTTGTGTTTCTCCTTCTACATGCACCGTTTCAAACGTTGGTTTACCTTTTTCCATTGCATTATATACCGCTAACGCGTCTTTAATCGTTACATTTGTATCAACGTATTGCTTTGTAATATTTAAGAGGTTGGGAAGGTTTGCTACCGTTGACATACTCATTCCTTTGTCTAAAAGCGCTTCTACTACTTGCTTTTGCCTCTCGTTTCGGCCGAGGTCGCCTTTAGGATCTTCGTGTCTCATCCTTACATAAGCTAAAGCCTTTTCACCATTTAAATTTGTTTCACCTTGGGGAAATAAATAAGATGCAAATGTAAATGGAAATGGATTATTAACCGTCACACCACCTACCTCGTCCACAACCGCTTTAAATCCTTCCATATTTACTTTCACATAATAATCGATTGGCATGTTTAAAAATTGTTCCACAGTATCAACAGTTAGCTTAATTCCACCATACTTATAAGCGTGATTAATCTTTTCCATTTCTGCTTTCCCCTTAATTTTCACACGCGTGTCTCGAGGGATTGGCATCATTTTTAAATGTCCATTTTCAGAGTTAAAATGAACAACCATCAGTACGTCAGAACGTCCCGTATCGGCTTCTCGTTCGTCTACTCCCATTACGAGCATGTTAAATTCCTTTGCTTCAATTTTTTTTTCACTAAAAACATATACGACCCCAGTTAAGACGCAACCAAGGAATATGAGTAAGGAAAGTAACGTGTATTTGAGCTTCATACCTTATGTCTCTCCCTTCTGTCCCTTCGCTTCTTTTATTAGCTTATTTACTTCCTATATGCCTTTTTTTTCAAAGATTTATACCTGCTAAGTATAATTAGAAGGGGAAAAACAAATTGACAAAAGGCTTTGACCCAAAAAACCGGATTGAGTTTTTCAATCCGGCTTCATTTTACTGAATATGCTTTATTGCTTCCACAGAACGATCTTCTCTCTGTTTCCACTCATAATCAATCATGCTCATTTCAATTAAGCTCCAATACTGTCCATTCACGTGTTTCACATCTCGCATCATCCCTTCACGTAAAAATCCGATGCGCTCGTATGACTTAATAGCTGCCTCATTAAAGTCAAACACGCCAAGAGAAATGCGATGAAGCCCTAAGACATTAAAGCCAAAGGACAAAACATAATTAAACATCTCACCACAGTATCCTTTTCCTCTTTCCTCTTCTTTAAGCAATACTCGACCAATTCTTCCCGTTTTGTGATGATAATCAATATGAGCAAGAGAAATATGACCAACTAGCTGGCCGGTTTGTTGATGAAACACGGAGAAAGCGTAAGTGTGAGCTCCTTCATAATTGGCATAGCGGATATACTCTTTAAGCTGGCGAGGCGTAAGTGGATATGAAAACGTGGAGCCACTCCACTGAATCATAAAGGCTTCTGAGGGAATCCATTCAATGAGTTCTTTTATATCTTTTTTTGTGAACGGTCTTAAGTCAATCATCGCATTCCCACCCCATCATAAAAATTTGATTTTTCTAAATATATTACATTTGATTGAATAAACTGTCAAATAATCAAAAATTTTTTATTTGACGAATCACGTACTAGTGAAAAAGCAATGAAGGGGGCTGTCAAGTTTATTTGATGCTGATGTTGTTTTTGTACTAAATGACTATAAACAACGAGGTATTAATAACTGAAAATCTTTTGTACAGACGGTGCTTAAACAAAATCTAGATATTAAACATATGTTTGAAGGTTGAAAACAAGTTGCGATCTGATGAATACAAAACGAAATGAGCAGTATGTGGAAAGCGCGTATCTAAAGAAGGGTTTACACAAATAGATAAAGATGTAGCAAAGCTAAACGCTGAGGGGAAAATTAACTACTTAGCTAACATTCCTGACAACATTTTAACGTTTGAAACATATAAAAAATAACGAAGAAGAAAGCTCCGATATTTCTATACGGAGCTTTCTTTTATAATTCTAATTCTTTTCGTAAATTAGTGATATCATAGGTAAATTCAAAAAAATAAATTTTGTTTTCATTGTCGTATAGCATGAGCACAGGCTGTTCATTTGGGCTTAATACCACAACTGCTTCACTAGCTAACACCTCTAAACCTTTTTGCTGGACTTGTACAGCCGGGTCCAGAGGTACCTTTACTAAATAACCGGTTTTAGGTAAAGGGTTTACTTTTTTGTAAATTCCAGTGATAGAAGCAATGCTTTTTTCTACTTCTTTTTGAACAACTTCAGTTTTATCAGCTACTCGAATGACTTTACCCGTATCAAGTTGAAACACTTCCACTTTAGGTTGTTCTCCCATTGCCACATGTGAATGAATTCCAATGAAGCATAAAATAAGTGCTATACACACTTTTTTTATCATGAGTTCCCACCTCCGTTTGATGAATACAAATTTGTATACCGCAAGCTAAATATCCATTTTTCTTGCACAAACGTTATGTTGGTTTCAACCTTATCGTTTGTGTAATTACTTGAGATTATCCATGTTGATTTCAACCTTTCCCGCAAAGATTCACCTTTTGATTTAGTCATTTTTTGTGCTCTAAATTCTTTTTCACCATAATCACTAGTTGCTGCACACTGTCAAGCAAACCGCTGGTTGACTCTAACTATTTTTTACTTTATTTCACCATTCTCATTAATTTTTGTCATGTTCATGCCTTTTGATCGATACAATGATACAAGGACACGCTTTAAGAGGTGAAAATATGTCATGGATTGAAGCATTAATTTTAGGAGTTATTCAAGGGCTAACAGAATTTTTGCCCATTAGTAGCACAGGACACTTGTATTTAGGCAGACACTTATTTGGATTAGATAGCGCTGGTCTGTATTTAGATACGATGTTGCATATAGGTACCTTGCTAGCTGTTTTCGTGTTTTATAAAGACGAGCTGTGGCACATGATTCGTCATCCGTTTAGCAAGCTTACTTTTTTGCTAATCATTGGTACGATTCCAGCTGTTGTAGTTGGCTTATTATTTAAAGATTATTTCGAAGAAATTTCAATTACTGGTTCTACAATTGGTTGGGAGTTCCTTGTAACAGGCCTTTTCTTATGGTTTGCTGATTCAGTGAAAAAAGGAGCTAAAAAGATGCACGATATCTCCTATAAAGACGCACTGTTTATCGGTACCTTTCAAGCAGCAGCCATCTTCCCTGCTGTTTCACGTTCTGGTTTAACAATGGCTGCTGCTTTAATGCGCAAGTTAGATCGAGAAACCGCTGCTTATTTTTCTTTTTTATTATCAACGCCAGCCATATGTGGAGCCGTTCTTTTACAGCTTAAAGATGTCGTTGGTGGTGGCGTAGAATACATTTCATTTTTCTCCTTATTTGTAGCAACATGTTCAGCTGCACTTTTTGGCTATATGGCCGTAAAATGGATGATTCACTACTTAAAGCACCATTCCCTAAAGACATTTGCTGTTTACGTATGGATTCTTGGCTTAATTGTTTTAGTATGTCAATTTACGGGGGTCTTTTAAGATGACATCAGCTCGTATGCTGTTTTTAGGAATTTTTTTTATTGGAATAATCGTTGTGATTAGCTACATGGACAACGAATCTCAGGAATACTTTGAAACCGTTTCTCCTCTTTCTTTAGACAGCGGTGAGATAGAGGCTTCAAGTAGCGAAGAAAGCATTGAAATGAGCTTAAAAAATGTACTTATAACAACTGAGAGAATTAATGGGTTTGATGTTGAAGTTTATGAAGAATACGAGGTATATACAAATGAAGATGGCGAAGTGGTTGACCGAGTCGCCACAGGTCATTATCAAACGCTTCGATATAAAGCTTCTGCCAATGAATAATAAAAAAGCCACTTACTTTTGCGTAAGTGGCTTTTTGTATTAATGGTTAAAGTGATCTGCTAAAATCCAAAGCGTACCAACAACAATACATAGTGCAATAAAGAAGCTATAAAGCATATTTGCAACTTGTACCTTGCCGTTTTCACTTTCAGTCATGTGCATGAACATTACAAGCTGCATAGCTGCTTGTAAGAACGCAAGAATTGAGATTAGTGTCATCGTTACGCCTCTTGATAAGTCAGCTAACATAACTAATCCAAGCGCTGCAAACGTTAGTGCTAAAGAAAGGATAAGCCCCATTACATGACTAAGCGGAAATCCTGCTTTTTGGCCTTGTTTGTTTTCCATGTCTTATCCCACCAATCCGTTCAAGTATACATACGTAAAGATGAAAATCCATACTACGTCAAGGAAATGCCAGTATAAACCGATAATAAATACTTTTCTTGCTGTAACAGGCGTTAAGCCGCGCTTTACTAACTGGATAATAAGTAAAATTGCCCAACCAATACCCATCGTTACGTGAAGTCCATGTGTTCCTAACAGCGCAAAGAATGAAGACAAGAATGCACTAGTTTGCATTGTTGCACCTTCGTGTGCTGCGTAAAGAATGAACTCTTCAATTTCATAGTACAAGAATCCTGCACCTAGTAATAGCGTAATAACAAGCCAAGTGATTAAACCTTTTAAGTTATTGTTACGCATATGCCAGACAACGATTCCCATTGTGAAACTACTTACCAATAGTAAAACCGTTTGAATCATAAATGTTTCAACAACGTATAAATCTTGTGGTCCAGGGCCTCCAGCTGTACGAGTGTGATACGTTAAATACGTGACAAACAGCGTAGAGAACAGTGCAATTTCCGCACCCAAGAAAATCCAGAAGCCGAGAATATTCATTCGGCCCTGGTGATCTTGATACTCGAGTGGTAAAGATTTATCTAAATGTCCACCCATTATTTGTCACCCCCTGTAATACCTTCTGTTTGTTTAATTTCATCTACCGGAACATAGAAGCCTTCATCATAGTCAAATGAACGTGCAACTAGACAAGCTAAAATTCCGATTAATCCGAAGATAGCCATTGGCATCCATTCAAAGACAAGTCCAAATCCACCGATGAACCAGAATACACCTGAAATGAATGGGATACCTGAGTTACTTGGTAAGTGAATTGGTTTAATGTCTTCTTCTTTAATTTCTGTTTCTCCGCGTTTTTTCATGTGCCAGAACTCATCCATTTCTTTCACATGTGGAACTACCGCAAAGTTATAGTGTTGAACTGGTGATTTAGTCCACCATTCAAGCGTACGTCCATCCCATGGGTCGTTTGCAGTGTCGCGTTTGTTTTTCCAAGCGCTCCAAAGTAAATTTACAACCAATACGATAAAACCTGCACCCATTAAGAAAGCACCGATTGTTGAAATTAAGTTTAATGTTCCCCAACCTAATGTTTCTGAATAAGTTTGCATACGACGAGTCATACCATCTAGACCTAGGAAATATTGTGGGAAGAAACATACGTTAAATCCAACAACGAAGATCCAGAAAGAGATTTTTCCTAGTTTTTCGTTCAACGTGTGACCGAAAATCTTTGGATACCAGTAGTATAATCCAGCGAAACATGCAAATACTGTTCCTGAGATTAATACGTAGTGGAAGTGAGCTACTAGGAAGTAACTATTATGATACTGATAGTCAGCTGAAGCCATTGCAAGCATTACCCCAGTTACCCCACCGATAACGAAGTTCGGGATAAATGCTAATGACCATAGCATAGATGTTGTAAATTTAATACGGCCTTTATACATCGTAAAGAGCCAGTTAAATATTTTAACCCCGGTTGGAACGGCGATTAACATCGTTGTAATCGAGAAGAACGAGTTAACAGCTGGTGCGTTACCCATTGTAAAGAAGTGGTGAACCCATACAATGTAACTTAAGAACGCGATACCAACCATTGAGATAACCATAGCTTTATAACCGAATAGGTTCTTACGAGAATGTGTACTAATGATTTCAGAGAAAATACCGAATGCTGGTAAAATTACAATATATACTTCAGGGTGTCCCCAAATCCAGAATAGGTTTGCCCACATCATTGGGAGACCGCCGTTGGCAACGGTAAAGAATGCTGTGCCAAATACACGATCAAGCGTCATTAACGCAAGCGCTACTGTTAATACAGGGAACGCAAAGATAATGATAATTGACGTAATTAAAATTGACCAAGTAAACATTGGCATTTTCATTAACGTCATGCCTGGTGCACGCATTTTTAAAATTGTAACTAAGAAGTTAATACCTGTCATTAGCGTACCAACACCGGCAATCTGAATAGCAATTGCGTAGTAGTTGTTCGCTATACTTTCACTAAATTCTTTTCCGGCCAGTGGAAAATACGATGTCCAACCGGCATCTGGAGCTCCTCCAATAACGAAAGAGATGTTAAATAACATAGCTCCCATAAAGAATGTCCAGAAACTTACTGCATTTAAGAACGGATATGCTACGTCACGCGCTCCAATTTGAAGCGGAACTACAACGTTCATTAAACCAATCAAGAATGGCATTGCCATGAATAGAATCATGATAACACCATGAGCTGTAAATACACCGTTATAGTGATGCGGGTTCAGGATATTCATATCCGGGAACGCTAACTGCATACGCATCATAAGTCCGTCTACACCGCCACGGAAAAGCATTAAGACGGCTGCAAGAATATACATTACACCAAGTTTTTTATGGTCTACTGTTGTTAACCATTCTGTCCATAACCATTTCCATTTTTTGAAATATGTTAAGACAAAAATGATACCGATGGTTGTCAAGACAATCGCTGCGTCAGCTGCATAAATGACGGGATCGCCAGTGACAAAGAATTCATCTAGCTTCATTATGTCTTCCCCCAATCGTACGTTTATTTAGGCCCTTATTAATGACCTGCATGTTCATCATGACCTTCATGCTCGTCATGGCTTTCTTTTTTGCTATCGTCGCTTCCATGGTTATGATTTCCATGTCCCATGTTCATACCGCGCTCGTCTACTTTACCAGGGATGTATGCATCTTTCGCATGGTTAACCCACTCTAAGTGTGTACCGTTAAACGTCATACGACCTACTACACCTGGTTCAATAATTTCATCATACTTCTCTTCAGTTAATGGCTTAGCTGTTGCTTTAACTTCGTCAACCCACTCTTCATAGTCTTCATGAGTTTGGGCTAACACTTCAAATTCCATATCTGTAAAGTGTTCACCTGAGAAGTTAGCACTTCGTCCGATATAAGAACCTGGGTTATCTGCTTGAAGGTATAAATCCATTGCCATGTTGTTCATTGAATACTTCTGTCCACCAAGCTCCGGTACCCAGAATGAGTTCATTGAACCTTGAGACGTCAATTCGAAACGAACTGGACGATCTTCTGGAATGTTTACATAGTTAACTGTTTCAATGTTTTCTTCCGGATAACTAAAAATCCATTTCCAGTTTGCTGAAGTAACATGAATTGTTAACGGTTCTTCAATTTTTGTTTGCTCATTTTTTGGTGGTTCTTCAAGAGCATAAATCGATTTTACAGTTGGGATTGCTAAAAGAATTAAGATAATAATCGGGAACGCAGTCCAGATAATCTCCATCTTTAAGTTACCCTCTTGCTCTGGTGGCTCATAGTCCATGTTGTCAGGTCTTTCACGATATTTAATAAGTACATAAGCAAAGATTGCAAATACTACTACGACCACAATCGCCATCATCCAAAGCGACCAAACAATAAGGTCAGCTTGTTCTTTAGCGACAGGACCTTGAGGATTCAAAACGGCTAATTCTGAACAGCCGCTCAAGAAAAATACTGAAAGTGCAGAGAATAAACCTGCTAGCTTCCAAAATCCTTTTTTTGGTTTCACTAAAAACTCTCCTTTCTAACAACTCATGATGCGAAGCCTCTACATTAGATCATCTCTAAAACTTTCTATCTAGTTAACTATAGAAAGCTTTAATACAAAATCTCTTTAAACTCATGTCATACATCAACCATTACTATTGTAATACAAAGTGACAATTTTTTCGTCACTTTTTGTCGATTTTCTTATTTTGAAAATATTCTAAAATAGTGTAAAAACATGAGGTCAAAGAACACTTCAATCCTTGCGATATTTTAGCATATATTCGACAAGGAATAAATGTAAATAAAAGGATGAATGTTGCATTTTCTTACCGAAACTTACCTTTTTGAAGGTAATTCATGTAATGTAAACGCAATCACCCTTGATACAAAAGGGGTTTCAACTATTATTGAATATTTTGTGACAAAATTCATACAGAAATGTGTCAATCACTATTCAAGTTTATTAGGTTTGATGACCGCCCATTTACAGTATATTACACATTAAATACTTTTGTTATATACTTCACAAAAAGTTCAAAAATTGACATGTATGTTGTCTACACAATAAAGAAGCTGCGCATTATTCGCGCAGCTCTTGATCCATATATTCTTTAATAGTTATGTCATCTCCTGAATTATTCAATAGGATAAGATCCGCTGGAAATGGCTTTTTAACGTATTTTGGCACAGGTTGATATGAAATAAAATATTCTCCTCTGGGAACTTTAATATCAAACGTGTAATTTTCATTTACAAGCGAGACCTTCACTCGATGTATCTGTTTGCTTGGATTCTTCCCTAAAAATAGCGCATACGTTCCTTTGCTTGTATGTATGTCATCATATTCAACAAGATTGTTCATTTTTGTCATCACTTCAATTCGTAACCTTTTGCTCCATCCTTCTTTTAAAATGGCCATTCCTTCTCCGTTACCAGGAATAGTGAAGAGCGCAACATATGTGTCCGAACCGCTAATTTTTTGAATTTCTCGAATGTCAAGCTTTTTGGAACCGTTAATGTCCCCCATCCCTTTCCATTTTCTTATATGTTCTTCAACATCCTTAGCGTTGCTTTGAATTGGATATCTAAAAAATTCAATACCTCCCACAACAACACCTATAAGAATGATTAGAAATAAGAATCGCTTAAACTTTCGAATTGGTGTTCACGCTCCTTTCCATTTAATGAGTGACGTTAAAAAATAACATGTACGAATTATGCATGAAAATCAAAAAAAAAGCTATCAGACTTTCGTCAGATAACTTTTCTACTCATCGACTTTTTACTAATAAAGCGATTGCTTCTTCTACGACTTTTGCAGTCTCTTCTCCAGCTTGCTGTCTTTCAACAATACATTGTTCTAAGTTCAGCGCAACAATCTGAGCAATTGTTCGGTCGACTGCGCTTCGAACAGCTGATAATTGTGTTACAACGTCCTTACAATCTTTATCTTCTTCCATCATACGCAGCACGCCTCGCACTTGACCTTCAACCCGCTTTAACCGATTTTTAGTCTGGTCAGTATAATTCACGCAGTATCCCTCCTATACTTTGTGCGTTACTAATGACTTAGCCTTCACATGCACAGCAATATCCCTTCACTTGATAACCATACTTTTGCAACTTACGAATGCTTAAGTTTCTTGCAATTGTATCGGGTACAATAACCACTACTTGTTTTGATGGAATTTCAACATGCTGCCTTTCCAAATACGGTAGTGGAATGTGTATGGCTTTCTGACAAGGTTTATGTTTCATTTCATGAAAATGCCGAACATCTACAACTGCAATTTCCGTAGTCTCACAGTCGAGCGTAGAAAGCTTCTTAATTCCATGAACGGGCACATGACGATTATATAAACTAAACATAATGGCACAACAAAATAAGCTTACACCAATATAAAGTAGTATCATTGTATCCTCCCCGACGTAACTTCATACCCATATTAGTATCATCATAGCTGTCCTTTAGAACATACGTCAATAAAAAAGTTTCTTCATAATATAGTTTTAATATAGAAAAGACGTGAAGAAAAAATAAATTAGCTTTTATCTAAATCACCATCTGTTAAAATTAAATTTTTTTAAAGAGCACCGACTAAGATTCCTATAAATGCTAATACAATACCTCCAATATAACTAAACGCCAAATAAGGAAATAAGACGGTATGCATTTTCTTTTCATGAAGGTGTATATTTTCCAGTTTAAACGTCGAAAATGTTGTAAATGCTCCCATAAACCCAACTCCCAAAAAAGAATACAGCCCAGACCCTACTCCTTTTCCAACAAGGATTCCAAGTAGAAATGAACCGACTAAATTGACACATAAAGTACCAACTGGAAAACCTGTAGTCGATTTTTGATTCATCCACGTACTTAGTACATACCGAGCTATAGCCCCTAAAAAACCTCCCAAAGCAATGAGTAAAGCCGTCATAGAAGCTGTTCTCCTTTCTTTTTCAATTTATTTGCTGAACGGTTTCCTACTTGGTAACCAAACCAAGACATCAGTAAACCACCAAATAAACTAAGTCCTACATAAAGAAAAGCCAACAGCAAAGTATCATTCTGTATTAAAGTAACCGTTTCAACGCTAAAGGTAGAGAATGTCGTGAAAGATCCCACGATTCCTGTACCAATACCTGCTAAAACGGCAGGAGGAAATGCGTTCATTTTAATCATTCGATATGTAAACCACCCTAAAATAAAGCAGCCAATTAGGTTCGTTATTAACGTTCCTAATGGAAAAGTGTATGCCCACCATGAGTGTGTAAATACACCCAGATAATAACGAAGCAGGCTTCCAAAAATTCCTCCTATACCTACTAATAAATAGTTCATCTTCTTCACCTCTTCCTTAATTATGAACAAAAAAATAAACTCCTACCCTGTATATGGGTAGGAGTCATTAGCTCTGCAGCAGTTTTGGCGAACTCCATCGCCTTTTATTTTCCATCCTACATTCATTTTTGCAAAATCCACTTCATTTATCAAGAGCTAACCATGGAAACCCAAAGAAAGTAACGGTTTCAATCTGCAACGCAAGGTTGGGTTGAGAAGTCTTATGATTTTAGAATCACTATGTAGTACATTTAAATGCCTGTATATTTAAAATAAAGTAAAAGGTATTATTATTCTTTCAGTTGCTCTTTTTACATCTCTCGTACCCAAAAGTTAATTTTGTTTGTTAGTTGCTCCGCTACCTCTCCGCTAACTCTAGAAGCTAACGATGCCCGTAGTCGGTCTTTGCACTCTTGAATTTCTTCTTCATAAGGGATAATGGTTGACCATTCCACATCTGGAATTGCAATTAGCGTTTGTTCTTCTTTTTTATTTTCATGAACAAATACATTTTCAATGACTTTTTCGTCTATGCGAATATGTGCTTTACGAATTTTCATCTACTTATCACCTCTATATAAGCTTTATGTGTATCATACGACACACATAAAGAAACATCAATGCGCATTAGCTTCTTTTTCAATGTTAAAGGGTTTAAAAACAGGGTATAGAATACTAGTTAAAGAGAAAGTAATGTTTCATATTTTAAATCTTTGTGAATATCTTGCAATGTTTATTGTATATATGCATTTTTTTGGTATGATGAGTATATTGAGATGTACCTAACTAAATGGAGGTTGAGGTAAACAATGGATCGTTCCCCAAAAGAAAAACGTCAAAAGCGCAAACAGTTCGTTGAGCGTTTAAAACTAAAAGGGATAAAAATTGAGCTTACAAAGCCTCGTTCTCATTTTTCAACCCTTTCATTACTAAAGCCTTAAAACGTAACGGTAACGAATATCACTACATACGCTCTTTTTCTCCCCTTTTTTAGCTACCCTAAATAGAGAGCGGTAACATTTACGAATAAAGACAGCTCACCTCTTTTTTAATAGAAAAGAGGTGAGCTGTTTTTTTAATACATTAACTTTCCGTGTATAAGTTATTATTTTCCATATAAAAACTTTAATATCTAGTATTGTAAAAATATTACTCATAACTTATAATCTTCTAGACTACATAAAAAGGAGAATACGAGATGAAAAAAGGTGTTTCAATTTTATTGGCTTTATTACTGATGGTTAGTAGTTTTCCTGGTGTATCGTTTGCTGCTCAATCCAAGACGTTTGAAGCAGACTTGAAGAACTACTTAACAACTGTAAGCACTACTCGTGGATTTGATGTTTCCAAAGAAGATATCGAGTTTTCACTTTCACTTTATGATGAGGAATTATCAAACTTTGATACAGTGGAAGAATTAAAAGAGTTTTTAGGTGAAGTCATTAAGAGCGACTTAAGTAATTTAAGCTTTATCTATGAAAGCTATGACTTAAATCAAAAATCACTTCAATCACTATTAGAAGAAAATGGTGAAGATTTAAATGATTATGTATTTGTTGATGATTTAGATCAAACAGTTTTCTTCTATTTAGAAGATGAATTCGACTACGCTGATGATGAAGAATATACGGACGAAATTAGCACTGACGATTTTGAATCCGCTTTACAAATGTTAGAAGACGAGTTTGGGTTAACGCGTGAAGAGTTAGAGCGTATTAACGACCACTTAATGTCAATTGAAGATGAGCTTGCAAATGAAGAAACGTTAAATCGCTTAATGGCACTTGCTGAGCGTCTAGCAGCTTTTGAAGATTTTGATACAACAACCGAACTAACTTCTGATCAAATTGCGGAATTAATGTCAATTTACAACGAAATGCTTTCTATCTTTAAAATGAAAGCAACTTATACGTTGATTCAAGATGGAACTGAAAAGCCGCTTTCTTTATTCGATTTAATGAATATGAAAGAATTAAAAAATGCTAGCTTAAAGATTAACCTATATACAGCTGACGGCAAATTTTTAGCTGATATGATTATCACAGGGGAAATGGTTGATTCAGATACGGTTGCAAATACAGGAAAGAGCATTGAAAAATCTGCTCAAAACGTAAATAACGTTGTAAAACAAGCACCTGTTAAAGAAAAGACTCAAAAAACAGAAGTAAAAAAAGCTGAAGTAAAGAAGACTGTTAAAGGGGCTCGCTTACCAAATACGGCTTCAAACTATTTATTAAACACTTTAATTGGAGCATCTATTGTTCTGTTAGCATTTGTTTCATATCGTAAAGTGAGACGAGCATAACATGGAACCAAGAAGTTCAAAAGGAAAAATCAGTCGCAAAAAGCGATTGATTTTTCTTTCCATTACTGTAGGAGTGCTTTGTTTTGGCCTATGGTTTACAACTACTAACGCTTATAAATTTGCCAAAGGATACTTTGCTTATAAAACAGGAGCTGTTGAACCGCAAGTAACAGAGCCAACTGAAGCAAAAACAGAACAACCTCTAACGAAAGAAAGCAGTAATTCAGTAAAGCAAATTAAAAAAAGCGATGCATCCTATCCTTCACAGCCTAAAATAGGAGACTTGATGGGTGAACTAGAAATTCCTAAGCTAAATGCCACTCTTCCCATTTATCATGGTACTAACGAAGATGAGCTAGAAAAAGGCGTTGGTCATTTTGCAGACAGCGTGTTGCCTGGAGAAAGCGATAATTCCGTGTTGTCGGGCCACCGTGATACTGTCTTTCGAAAACTAGGTGAAGTGGGTGAAGGAGACTTGTTATTAGTTCATACAGCGGCTGGTTCATTTACCTACCGAGTTAATAAAGTGCGAATTGTCGATGCCGATGACCGTACGGTAATTGTTCCTAAGCCCCGAGCCACACTAACGGTCAGCACTTGCTACCCTTTTAACTTTATAGGCTCTGCGCCAGAACGCTACATCTTAGTAGCACACCTTATTTCATCAGAAACCACATAAAAAAGATAGCGTATAAATGACGCTATCTTTTTTTATTCAATGAAGAGAAATTGATTTTTTAAGTAAATCAAACCAAATTTTTAACGAAGTTGCGGTAATAACTATCGCTAAAACGACTTGGAGCGAACTCACTTTTGTCTTTTGACCAACAAAAGCTCCGACTGGCGCTGCTAATAAGCTTGCACCAATAATCATCAGTGCAGGTAGTAATAAAACTTGTCCCGTAGCCACTTTTCCGAAGGTTGTCCCAATGGAAGATAAAAAAGTTACTGCTAACGAACTAGCAATTGTCACTCTTACTGGTATTTTTAATATGGTAATCATAATTGGAACAAGCAGAAAAGCACCACCTGCTCCCACAATCCCTCCACATATACCTACGGATAGAGAAAGTGGGACAGCTAGTTTTTTTGAAAACCAGACGTCCATTTCGTACTCTGCTTTTGTTGGCCCCTTAGGTGCAAACATAAGGATTGCTGCAATCGTAGCCATTACTCCATAAATTAAATTAATGACATCTTCTGAAAATGAATTAGACAGAGTTGAACCGATGAGGCTTCCAAGCAATACGCTCGTTCCCATATAAATGATAAGTGATTTATGTAAAAAGCCGCCTTTTTTATAGGCAAGCGTTCCAGAAATTGATGCAAATAAAGACTGTACTGCTCCGATTCCCGCTACCTCATGCGCTGTAAATGCCCCTACTCCAATAAGAGGTGGTACAAAAAGTAAAACTGGATATAAAATAACTGAGCCTCCAATGCCAAGCATACCCGCTAAAAATGAGCCTAAAAATCCTAATGCAAATACTGTCAGTAATAATTGTACGTCCATCTTGTCACCTTCTAAATTACAAAATGCAGCCTTATTAGTAGTTCATACTTTCTTATTATAGCACTGTCTTGTTTTCATGTAGGATAATTCTTACCATTTATTTAACTTTTTATGTCTTAAAAATCATTCTGAACCATATAAAAATTCAAAAAAATAGTTTATAAATATGCTATGATGAAACTATATCTATAGCCTATTCTTATTGATTTCGGAGGTTGTTTTATGTTCGAGTATAAAATTGATAATGAGATTAGTTTACAGTTAATTGAGCCAAGTGATGCATTTCCACTTTTATCTCTTGTAAATGAATCACGACCTTACCTGCGAGAGTGGTTACCCTGGGTTGACAGCATGAGAAGCATCTCCGACTATGACGATTTAATTCCCGAATGGCGAACTCAATATTATAACAATCAAGGTTTTCAAGCAATTATTCGCTACTATGATGAAATTGCTGGCATGGTTGGATTTCATGCAATTAACTGGGGGAATAAAAGCACGAGCCTCGGCTATTGGATTGGTGAACAATTTCAAGGAAAAGGCATTATGACTAGAGCTGTACAAGGTTGCCTTACTTATGCCTTTGATACGCTGAAACTTCACCGTGTCGAAATTCGCTGTGGCGTTGATAACTACAAAAGCCGTGCCGTTCCCACACGATTAGGCTTTACCGAAGAAGGTATTTGCCGTGATGGAGAGTATTTATATGACCATTACCATGACCTTGTGATTTATGGACTTCTTCAGCATGAATGGAAGAAGCTAAATTCAAAAGAAACAACATTATAAAAAGCCACGCTGGCGCTGTCATGCGCTAACGTGGCTTTTTACCATAAATTAAACCATGCTTTATTCAGAATGTTTACTACTGAAAATCGTATATATATAATAAGCTAACATCATAGGAGTGAGCTCAATGATCTCTTTACATGCATGGAACTTATTAGTGGTTGCCTTATTTTTCATCTATCTACTAATTAAAAACTTATGTCCTTTATATCCGTTTAACGATCTTCAAAAGAAAACGTCCGTCCATCGCAAAAGCGAACTGTTCTATCAATATCTCCCTCTTTTAGTCATTGGATGCTGTCTGTACATCAACTCACCTTTTACCACTAAGCTAGCTTTTATTATTACTATTATCTTATTTATTTCTCACATCTTTACTTGGTGGTTTCCGTACATCTTAGGTGCTCACCGAGTAACAAAACATGAATATGAGCAGCTTTATAGTAAAACCAGTAAACTACTGCCCCCAATTAGAAAAAATCTTGTTCCCGATAACCAACACCTCATTGTAACTCTCTTCTTGCTATTATTACTTATTCATGAGTTTATCATCATTTTCTAAAAAGAAGGTTGAATGCGTTCAACCTTCTTTTTTATTGTTTATTACAAGCTTTAGTAATTCTTCTGGTAAAGGAAATTTGACGTGATTAATCTCAAGCTCATTTGCTTCTTCTTGTTCACCATCTACAAGCTTTAAGTAATTGATTTCTTCATGAAGCTTTTCCATTTTACGATCTAATTCAGCTGCTGTAACTGCCGCTTCTTTTAATTCATCTATCAGCTGCTTTGGAACCTTTTTATTATATTTATAGTAAATTTTATGTTCAAGGCTGGCCCAGAAGTCCATAGCAATAGAACGGATTTGAAGCTCGATAAATACATTTTCTTGCCTATCAGACATAAAGACCGGGATTTCAATAATAAGATGCAAGCTTTGATATCCATTTGTTTTTGGGCTTTCTATGTAATCCTTACATTCAACGATTTTAATATCTTTTTGACTTTGAATCATATCGCGAAGCTTATATATATCAGAGATAAAAGAACACGTTACTCGAATGCCTGCAATATCTTTTAAATTTTCTTTAATCCAATCTAAAGATAACTCTCCGTTCTTTCGATACACTTTTTTTAGAATGCTTTCGGGCGATTTTAAACGCGTTTTAATATGTTCAATTGGATTGTAATCATGTACATATTCAAATTCTTGTTTTAATACATTGATTTTCGTGCTCATTTCATCTAAAGCAAACTTATAAGCCATCATAAATCTTGTTAATGTTTGCTTCATTGTCTTTAATTGTGTTACATCAACGGAATGATTCATCTTCATGCTGCCTCTTTTCTTCTTTTAGCTAATACACTACGCTTTTATTTTACCAACTAGGAAACGCTTTACACAAATTTCTGCTCACCTTTTCTATTTTCCAAATATACATTTTATATTCATTCTAAGGTTCCAATTATACACAGAAAAGTTAAACTAATTTAAATTATCTTACTTTTTATAATTGTGTTAGAATCTCTTACAATTATAGATACAAAGCATTTTTTTTGTAGTACAATAAGACTTGTGATATCAAAAACGAGAATTTATATACAAAAAAATTAATTTATATACAAAGGGGTAGTAAAAATGAACAGGGTGAAACAATGGATATGGATTACAGTTGGATGCTTTTTCGTTGCAGCTGGCATTCAATTTTTAACTGCTTCAAGCCTCGTTATTGGCGGAACAGCAGGATTGGGGATTGTACTTGAACAATTAAGTAACATTTCATTTGGCATGCTTTTCTTTATTATTAACCTACCATTTTATTTCATGGCCATTACTCAAATCGGTTTGCAGTTTACAATCCGAAGCTTCATAAGCGTTAGCTTAATGTCTATTATGTCAGATATTCTTGCAAGCATGTTGTCATTTCAGCTACCTCATCCACTACTCTCTGCAATTACAGCAGGTATTATCATTGGAATTGGGCTTATTATTTTATTCCGAAACGGCTCTTCACTTGGTGGTATTAATATGCTTTGCGTTTTTTTAGACAAAAAGTTTGGAGTGAATCCTGGAAAAACGATGCTTATTACGGATCTTTTTATTGTTGGATCAGCAACTGCCGTATTTGGAGTCATTCAGGTGCTTTATTCTCTATTAGCAATTTTCATTATGACAGGGTTACTTGGTCGTTACCATAAACGCTCAGCTATTGAGCGTAATCACAAACAAGAAAGTACAGAGGAACAGCAAACGGTGTCTGTTCTTTAACAAAAACCCAGCTTTGTATAAAGGCTGGGTTTTTAATATAAGCCGTTACTCGGCTACTTTTACAAGCTGCTTTCCTAGATTTGCACCACTAAACAATCCTAAAAATGCTTCTGGAACGTTTTCAAATCCTTCTACAATATTTTCACGATACTTGAGCTTTCCTTGCTGCACCCATTCCCCTAACTGTTGAATTCCCTCTTGAAAGCGATCTGCGTAATCAGCCACAATAAACCCTTTCATTAAAGCACTGTTAATTAAAAGCTGTGTTTGAATACGAGGACCAACATCCGGTTTTTCTAAATTATAAAGAGAAATTTGTCCACATAGTGGGATACGTGCATGCTTATTTAGAAGCCCTGCAACCACATCTGAAATTTCGCCACCAACGTTCTCAAAATATACGTCTACTCCGTTTGGACATGCTTCTTTTAAAGCCTCTTTTACGTTATCTGTTTTGTAGTTAATAACTGCATCAAAGCCAAGTTCGCCTTTTAAATAAGCAATTTTTTCTTCAGCACCTGCAATTCCAACTACGCGTGCGCCTTTTATTTTTGCGATTTGACCTACAATCATTCCAACTGCTCCTGCTGCGCCGGAAACAACTACCGTTTCGCCAGCTTTTGGCTGACCAATATCTAAAAGTCCGAAATAAGCAGTTAGACCTGGCATCCCTAATACTCCTAGTGCCGTTGAAACCGGAGCGAGTTCAGGGTCTATTTTTTGTATATGATCATCTAACACGACCGTATAACGCTGCCATGGTAGTAACCCTGTTACAATATCCCCTTGCTTATATGAGCTTGACTTTGTTTGAATAACTCGTCCAACAATTCCACCGACAAAAGGTTCACCAACTTGAAATGGGGGTACGTAAGACTTTTGGTCATTCATTCGTCCGCGCATATAAGGATCCACTGACAAATAAAGAGTTTGAACAACTACCTCTCCTTCTTTTGCTTCTGGCATGGGGATTTCTTCAAATTGAAATGTATCTGCTTCTGGCATTCCAGCTGGTCTTTTGGCAAAGATAATTTGTTCATTCATTTGTCTCGCTCCTTTTCATTCTGATTCTTTTTTTAAATATGTTAAAATAACCTTGCTTCTCTTATTGTAAAGAGAGTGCGTGCGATAATGCAAAGAATATGCTATACATATGGATAAAGGAGAAACGATTTTATGGAACTTATTCGTTGTAAACAAGACGTTGTTAAGAAACTAAATGATTATGTAGAAGTAACCCCTCCCGTCATTTTGTTTAAAGAAGGACATTTTTACTCTATTAAAATGGACATTAACTATAACTGGTTAGCACTAGATGAGGAAGGAAAAGAGCATATCCTTGCTTCTAATACTCGCAACATTCAAGAGGATTATTGGTTTAACTATCACTTCGAACTTTGCTGAGCTAGGAGATAACGTTTAGGCTTCTTGTATTTGTTTGAATGGTCACTCCGCTTGTTGAACGTGTAAAGAATTGAAGCGTCACGGTATACGTATTCGTTCCTTGAACAGCATTTTGATCTACCCATGAAAAAGGGATAGTATTATTTTGAATGAATCCCAGCGTTAATACCGCAGCTGCACCTTGGCGTAGGTTTTGGCTCATTAGCTGTTGACCATTTCGATACAAGCGCATCGTCACACCATACTCATAGCTTGTTAGTCCCAGTGGAATATTCGCTTCTACTCCTACAATTCCATCGATTTTTTTGGGCTGCTGAGGAATGGTTGTAGGCACAGCAAGTGTTAAAACTGTTGTCTCAGTGTTAAACGGAATCGATAAAGAGTTCGTAGTTTGGGTAGCAGACATTTGAATTCGGCTTTTGAATAAACTAATCATAGCGTTCGCTCCTTTATATTCGATTCATCAATGAAGAATAGACATTATTGAATATATACTAGAGCCAATTATGTCCTATACACATTTATTACATTTTATGTAAAGAGGAATTATTTCACCTTTTTTTATCTGTTTTCCAATGCCTCATTGTATGTTAAAATCACGATAAGCTTCACTTTATCCCATTACATACGAGGTGGATTATGCAAGGTCAAATCGTTTATAAAGAAGGATTTTCAGTAGTTGGTGTTGCTCAAAAAAGGTCTAAACTCAATAAAAGAGATGACGAGATAGTAAGAGCTCTTTGGGAGCAGATGGAACAGAATCAAAGTACTATTCCTCATCGAACGCATGATTATATCATGACAGGGATTTGTCTCCCTCCATGTGAAAACGACTATTTTTATATCGCTGGTATAGAAGTAAACGATTCAACCACTATCCCAAAAGGAATGAATGTTCACACGTTTCCCGCTTATACATATATACAATATGAGCACAAAGGGACGTTTAAAAGCCTTGATAAAACTTACGAAATGATTCAAAAAAATTGGCTCTCTCAATCAGGATATCAAGCAATCCCTGGACCGACTTTAGAAATAGTTGATACATCTACACACTTTAACGTTGATAAAGATATTGTAATAAAGATTTATATTCCTATAAAAATTGGTCAATAAAAAGCGAGGATTTACTCCTCGCTTTTTAATATAACCACTCAATAAATTCAGTTAACTTATCTCGATTTGTTAAGTGATTATTACACCATTCACTATCTTGGCAAATATAGTTTCCACGCTTTGTAAACGTGCCGTCTGAGCTTGCTTTTTTCTGGTTCATAAATAACCCTACATCAGAAATACGATGACAAATGGTACATACACCTTTATCCTGAATACGGTTAAATTCACCCGCAACTCCAATTAACTTTCCATGATGTTCTACGATAAGATATTTTTTATTGGCTCCATAATCATTCCACCCAATATAGGAGCAGAAGTTTAGATTGTCTTTAATTGTAGCAGGCACCTTTAATTTTTTTATTTTTTTAAATAGCTTTTTAATTGTTGTTTCGCTCATTTGTGGAAAAGGAATGAGCAGCGAACTTAAGTGATTGAGCAGCAGCTCGCCTTCCTTACTGTCTGACAACATTGAAATAGGTGACAAGATATCTTTTTGCAACGGTGTTAGCTCTTCAAATTGATTAAACACTCGCTCAGCGGCTAGTGCTTTAATAGCACTTGTTACGTCGTGACTATTAGATTTCGCATAACTGTCAGAGATTAACTTTACTTGCTCACGTATAAGGTTGTATTGATGATGATTAATAAATGCTTCCATATTAAATCAAGCCTTTCTTTTATTCTACTTCTTATTATATGCTCAAGTCACTTTGCTAACATGGCAAAAACAGTTCTAAAAAAAGATATACATAAAAGCACTCATCATTTGATGAGCGCCTTCATAACTACTTTTTATAGACAATCTTTTTAATTGTTTCAACAGATAAAAAGTATTGCTCTGCTAGTTCATATATTGTATGGCCTTCTTGAAATGCTGTTTTAATGTCACAATTTCGTTTTTTCGTCCACTCTCGCGTACCTGAGCACGCTCCCCATTCTTTTCGGGTTGTACTTGGCACATAAATTGTTTCTCCTTGAACATATTTCTGAAGTTCTTTAACTAGCTCAGTAGGTAAAACCGTCGTTGCGTTCACATATTTCATTTCCGCTCGCTCCTTATTCTTTACTATAAATAAGGTGGCAAAGCCTATTAAATGAAGTGAACTAAGCAATGGGCGACTTAATCAAGCGTTTATCCCCATGCAAAGTATCGCCTTTCCATTTGTAGGCTTTGCATGAGTACGGACAGAAGCAGGTAAACAGCTGTTTACCATTCCCGATCACCTCCCCAAAACGAGATATCCACCTAATTATACCATTTCTCCATCCATATTCATGAAAAAAGCCGAGAAAATGTTCTCGGCTTTTCTTTCTCTTTATCCAATCTATAATTAATGATTTTATGTTCAGCTACATTATTTTTCAGAATTAGTTACGGTTCTTAAATTGTAAAAAGTCTCGATAAAGAGTAAATCGAAAGCGAGGGTAACGCTCCTTATGCTCGCGATATCCATAGGGAAGCATTAACGCAAACTTTCCTTTTTCAATTCCCATTACAAACTTGGTAGAGTCAAGAGGATATCCACGAACAACCCAGCGAGCTTTTTCAATATTTCTGACTACAACTTCTCCTAAATAAACGCCTAAACAACGTTCAAACTCTTCTTTGGTCAGATTAAAAAATGAAAAAGAATGCTGCTCTTCTACATCATAATATAGAAGTTCAATTATCTTTAAACTGTCTGGTGAAAAGTCCAAGTCAAATTCATCAACTAACTTGCTGATTTCTTTTAACTTTTGTAAGCACTGCTCTCTCACTTCATGATAATAATAGCTTGCTTCAAATTGGTTTTCACATGCTATTAAATCTGCTCCATAGCTTGTTGCGATGTCAGGGTATATGTTCATTACTTGAATCCCTCCACTTTTTATCTTAACAGCTAGACCAAGTATAACATGTCCATAAATGCAAAAAGCTTTTTTCCTCTATTTTACTAACACATGGATATTTCTCCACTTTTAAGTTGATTTATTTTCCCGCTGTCTTAGCTCATACGGTAACTTTTGAATTGACGTTACAACCATATCAAGCTTTGCTTCAATCCGATGTAGCAAATATAACGTCACTACAACCGGAAAGCCAACGTCTGAAATTAAAGAAAGCCAATCCGTCATTTTATCTTTCCCCCTTTAATGCTCTACTGCTGTATATATAGAGACTTCTCTCTTACAAAGGGATACACACATTAAAAAGTTCACACAATGTTCACTTACGAAGGAATTTTGAAATCTCTATACTTAACAAAGAATTCAAAAGGAGGATTATAATATGCCAACAACAAAAAAACAGGAAGTTTATTTTGGGATGATGATGTGCCTAGGTATGGTGTTTATTATGACAACGTATAATTTCATGCTAAGTGGAATGCTGGACGTGCTAACCCCGCTGCAAATGCTAAAAGAAATGATAATTATTTTTATTATTGCTCTTGCACTTGAATTAATAATAGTAGGCCCTATAGCTCACAAAGTTGTCTTTTCGCTACCTTTTAAGAAAGAGAAGAAACTTTATATGATCTTAACTTTATCTACTTGCATGGTAATAGGAATGGTGTTTTTCATGTCAATCTATGGACTTATTCATGCATCTATCGCTGGTTCTCTGACAAATCAACATGTACTAACTAGTTTCTTTACAATTTTTACAAAAAATATAATGATCGCCTACCCAGCACAGATTCTTATTGTAGGACCTGCTGTCCGATTTCTCTTTTCAAGATTTCTTTCTATTAAACAAGCCTCTTCTTTGTAAGGACAGTACCTTTAGTTAATGTATAATGTGTTTATTTAGAACATATTTTATTTAAAAATAAGTAAGAGACCCTAAGCTAACAACTTAGGGTCTCTTACTTATTTTTGTCTTTTTAACATTACCATTAAAACTGTAATGATTGTAAACGCGACAAATGCTAAGAATGGTATTGTAATAAAACCAAGCCAATTAATATACTGACCTGAGCAAGGTATACCGCTTGTGCATGTTTCAAACGCTTGTAATGCAGGTATTTTCTGTAATGCATAGTGATAGCCTGATACAAGCATACCTACCACTGAAAAAGGCAGTACGTATTTATAAATTCTGTCATTTTGTTCATATACAGCTACGCCTAAAATGAGCACAAGTGGATACATTAAAATTCGCTGATACCAGCAAAATGTACATGGAATAAAATTAAATAATTCACTAAACGATAAGCTGCCAAGAGTTGCAACAATTGCAACAATCCAGCTTCCTATTAACGTTTTTTTCATTCTTGTCCCTTCTTCTCAGCTGCTTCTTTAACCATCTTATCAAAGTCTTCAGCAGTTGATCCTTCAAACGGCTTTCCATCTACAAAAAGAGCTGGTGTTCCAGAAACATTTAGTTTTTTGGCATAAGACATGTCTTTTCGGAACGCTTCTTTAAACTCTTCGTTTTCATAAGCTTTCACTACTTTTTGCACATCTTCCTCATTTGCTACCTCACTAAGGGTATCTTGTAAAAATTGATCTGTAAAAATATCCTGCGTTTCAGCACCTGCTGAATCAGGTTGCTTCTCGTAAAGCAACTTATGGAACTTCCAGAATGTATCATTGCCTAGCTCTTTGTAAACCGTTTCAGCAAACTGAGCCGAACGAGTTGAGTCTACGTTAATAAAGGCATAGTTCATAAAGTAAAACTTCACTTTGCCTGGTTGAATGTAATCTTGATCAATCAATTGAAAGAACGTGTTGTTGAACTCTTTACAATGAGGACATTTATAATCACCAAATTCAATTACTTCAACTGGTGCATTTTCTTTCCCCAAAAATGGTTGATTTTCGTAACTAATATCAGCTTGTTCACTGCCTTTATTGATATTACCAAAGATAATAAACGCTAAAACAGCGACGCTCACAATTCCAATTGTCCAAAACAACCATTTAGAATTTGCAGACTGCTTTTTTTGAGCTCCTGTTTTTCCTTTTTTCTTTGACTTTGCCATTTTGCTTGCTGCAACTTAAATAGAAGCAGCTTTCACCTCTTTCTCAATATATTTTATTCATGCATTAATAAGCAAATACTGACCAAAGCAGTACAAACACTGTCACTGACTTTACCATCGTGAATGTTGGAATGTTCCAGGTGATAGTCATCCTTGGATTTACTAAGCACTTTATGCGATAATTTACTGCTGTTTCCGCAAAGGGTGCATATGCACAAGAAGCTTGCTCCCTTTGGTACTTAATCAGCTTTAAAAGCGCACTTCCAATTGGAAGTGGTGAATCTAGTGAATTAATTGCAGCGCGATCAGCTAACAGTTCACTTATTAATTTGTAACGTTCATTGCTCCACCTAAGCACAGGGAGATACCACAGTGCGGACGCGCATAATGATAAAAGAAAAATTTTCAGTGGATCTTTATTGCGCGCATGAAACCCCTCATGATATAACACTGCTTCAAGTTCCTTTTCATTTAACAGATTAACTAAGTTCGTTGAAACAACAATTTGAGGCTTCAGAAATCCTTTGGTTAAAGCAAACGGACGGGGGGATTTGACTACAATAACCCCTTGATAAATATTTTCATGCTTGTCTATGTAACAAGTTAAGTTTGATACTTTACTGACTTTGATTTGATAATGAAATTGGGACAAAAGCCAAAGCTGTTTAGTTAGCTTCCAGAAAACCAGCAAAAGAGTGTAAACCACAAACCCATATAAAACATACTGTGCCCACTTCCAACCGATATGCTCTACAGCGTGATAGCATAGAGTAAACACATTTAAATGGTGATCTGGATCTATGAGATAAACTGTCATTTGTACAAGCAAACTAATGGCTACTAGTATGGATGCGTAAAAAAGAATAAGAGATTGCTTTTTATTCATATTTCCTCGCTCGCTTTTAACGTTTTAATTTTTTGTTCCAAAAGCAAAAGCAGCTCTTCATCTGCTTCTTCTACTGCATCTAGCATATGACTCACGGCCAAGAGTCCAAATTCATCAATTAATTCAGACGTTAATTCCTTAGATTGCCCTTCTAAAAATTCCTGCTGTGACAGCACAGGTTGATAAACGGAAACTCTTCCTTTTACGCGCTTGTCCAATAGCCCTTTTTCTACAAGACGATTCATAACGGTCATAACCGTATTGAAATTAACTACCTTATCTTTTTCAAGGGCAATTTGAACATCTTTAATAGTCATTTGTTTTCCACGCCATATACATTCCATTACCTTTGCTTCTAGAGGTCCAAAAAAACGATTCAAGCCACTTTCCTTAAACTTAAACTGTTGAATCTTCATAAAAAAACCACCTCACACTACTCATTGTAGTGCGGAGGTGGTTTTTGGTCAAGGCAAAGCATCTTTAGATTTCAAATTCTGTTATGTTTCGCTCAATAATCTGTGCGCCTTTTTTTGATGTAAGCGTTCCACCATTTGATGTGAAAACATTGCTTGCTAGAATCTGATCCATTACTGCGCCAATGTCAGTAGCTTCAAGTCCTTCTTTTGGTTGCTCAATTGAAATACCCACTGTTTTTTGTTCTAAATTCAAAAATTGCATCGTTAATGTTTTCATTTAGCTCCCCCTCTATCATTCATTTACAAGCGTATATGTTACGACTTCTGCCACTTCAACAAGTGGCAGTAGCTGTAGACTCGCAATAGCTTTACTAGCTGTTAGCAACGCATCAGGTGAAGAAGCTAGTGCGATATTTGAGTATAATTTGGATTTTAAAATCATCGTTCCATCCTCCTTATCCCCGTTGTGAAATGTCATACGAAGCTGGCTTTTTTCCTGAATTTTTTCTGCCATTCTTCATTTCCCCTTTCGCCTTATATATAGAAATCTAAATAGGACCGAGGGATGATAGATACAAAAAAAAATCTCCTTTATAATAAAAGAAGATTGTGATAGAGAAAGAGGATTTTAACTATGAAAAGATGGATCTCACTGCTTATTTTTTTACTCACCTTGCCTATTGCTTCACATGTCTCAGCAAGTAACCATCACGTTGATGAACAAAAGCTCGGGCCGTTTTATTACACAGTATATAATGATGCACCTTCTCAAAAGTGGGATATTGGGGTATTAAACCATGAAGAAAAAACAAACATTTCTGAAACAAAGCTTAACAATGAAGGCCTACTCTTATTTAAAGAAACCATTGATGAGTTAGCAAAACTCTCTATCCAACTTGGTATTGCTTGTATGGTGTTAATGGGAATTATACTTTTTCTTATTTATCGGTTATTCAAAAGGAAGCGTTTATTTTTACGTATTTCCCTTTTAGCCTCGAGCGTTGCTTTTGCTTTTTTGCTTATTACAACTATAGAAATTTTTAAAAAGACTGAGCAAGCGAAAACTTTATTTTATTTAGTATAAGCCATGTACTTACGATAATCCATCGTTAAAAAGCACGCTTTTTAGAAAAGCGTGCTTTTTTATTGCTCTATTTTTTCAGAATGGATTGCAGAAATTGCTGTTTGAATAATGGTTGCTGAATATTCCAGCTTACGATGTTCTTCTAGTGATAAATGAAGAGGAATTCGTTTCTCAATTCCTCCGGTTCCAATAACAGATGGAATACTAATAGCTACGTCATGTAAGCCATACTCTCCCTGCAATATCGTAGAAACTGGAAAAACAGCTCGTTCGTTACTGACAATGGCTTTGGTTAGCTGTGCAATCGCGTTTCCAATACCAAATTCCGTATTTCCTTTTAGCCAATAGATTTCAAAACCTAGTTTGATCACTCCTTTTTCAATTTTTTCTTTATCTAAAGTAGACTGCTCATGTTGGTAGTAATCTTCTAGTTTTTGTCCAAAAATTGTTGAATGTGACCATAGTGCAAACTGCGAATCGCCATGTTCGCCAAGCATATACGCATGAACGTCATGTGGCTTTACCTTGAGTTCATTTGCAACAACTCGCCGAAGACGCGAACTATCTAACAAGGTTCCTGTTCCAATTACACGCTCTCTTGGCAGTCCAGACAAACTCCATACATGGTATGTAATAACATCACATGGATTTGTGGCTACAACGTAACAGCCTGAGAAACCAAGCTCTTTTAGAGTTGTAACTACTTCAATAATAATAGGTGCAGTTGCTTTTAGTTCATCAAGCCTCGTTTCACCTTTTTGAGGTCTCGGACCGGCAACGCTTATAATAATCACATCTGCATCTTTAATATCGACCAATCCACCTGCATATACGTTTGTAAACCCAGACGCAGTGACAGTTGCATCCTGTAAATCAAGCGCGTCACCTTCCGCTTTTTCCTTTAAACAATCCACAAGCACCAATTCTTCTATTGCTTGCTGATTAACTAATGAAAAAGCTGTCGCTGAGCCAACATTTCCACATCCAATAATTCCAACTTTCCTTCCCATGAGCTCTTCTCCTTTCTCTTATCCCTCTCTTTTCAATCGCTTAGCTAGGTGACTACCAAATGATTGAATTACCTGCACCATGATAATTAATACGAGAATAGTGGTATACATGACCGTTGGTTCGAAGCGCAAGTGTCCGTATTGGAAAGCAATATCTCCAAGTCCACCAGCCCCAACAAGACCAGCCATTGCCGTAGCACCAATAAGACCAATGGTTGCAATTGTTAGTCCTAAAATAATACCAGAACGTGCTTCTCTTACGACTACATACCAAATAATTTTTGGTGTTGAAATTCCCATTGACTGATACGCTTCTACTATTCCTTTATCAACTTCTAACAGCGCAGACTCCATTAATCTCGCAATATAAGGTGCCGTATACACTACAAGGGGAACAATTACGCCTTGTACACCGATTGTTGTTCCAGCAATAAGTTTAGTAAATGGTAGAATAAAAAATAAAAGGATAATAAAAGGTATTGAACGAATAATATTAATAATCCAGTTAAGAGCTTGATATAACCATCTGTTTTCTGATTGCCCTCCCTGTCTAGTTACAACAAGTAAAATACCAAGCGGTAAACCAATTAAGATGGCAATAACTAATGAGATGCTTGTCATTGTTAACGTTTGAAGGAATCCTTCCCAAATAACGTCGCTCCACTCTACAAAAAATTCAGCCACCTTACTTCCACTCCTCTACAATAACGCCTTCGCTCTCTAAATATTCAATGGCTTCTTCGTAAGCTACTTTATCTCCTCTTAAATGAACAAGCAGCTTTCCTAGCGTTTCATTTTTTAATTGTTCAATTCCACCAGCTAAAATACTTGGTAACACATCAAATTTGCGTGAGACCATTGCCAGTGCCGGCTCGTTGGACTTTTCACTTCCTTTAAAATACAGTGATACCAGCTTACCAGTTTTACGATACTCGGTTTTTAAAGCCTCTGGTAGATTAAATGCAGACTCTGATCCAATAAAACGCTGAGTTGTTGGATGCTGTGGATGAGTAAACACATCCACTACTCTTCCTTCTTCTACAACTCTCCCATTTTCCATCACTGCAACACGGTCACAAATACGCTGAACAACGTTTAATTCGTGCGTAATTAGAAAAATTGTTAAGCCTAGTTCTCGATTAATTTTTAATAGTAACTCCAAGATAGCTTCCGTTGTTTCTGGATCTAAAGCACTTGTTGCCTCATCGCTTAATAAGATTTCCGGTTCGTGTGCTAAAGCTCTTGCGATGGCGACACGCTGCTTTTGACCACCTGATAGCTGAGATGGATAATGGTTGATTTTATCTGACAGCCCAACAATTTCTAAATACTTATCTGCACGCCTTTGAATGGTTTGTTTATCGATTCCTTCTAACTTTAGTGGAATTGCAATATTTTCATATACCGTTGCTGTTTTTAACAAGTTATACCCTTGAAAAATCATACCAATTTTCCGACGTGTTTTTTGCAAGTCCTGCTTCGAAAGGGAAGGTAAACTAATGCCATTAATTAACACGTCTCCAGACGTTGGCTGCTCTAACAAATTGACGCAGCGAATTAGCGTACTTTTGCCCGCACCGCTATATCCAATTACCCCAAATACTTCTCCTTTTTCAATGGTTAAGGATACATCTTTCACAGCCTCCACTTTCTTGCCGTTGACTTCATATGTTTTGGAAGTCTGCTTTAATTCAATCACATTCACCACTCCTTAAAATGCTGGGACAACTGATCCATTAAACTCTTCTTCAATAAATTGACGAATTTCATCTGAATGGAAATATTCTTCTAACTGTTTTACAACTTCATCATCTTTATTTTCCGTGCGCACAACAACGTAGTTTGGATATGGGTTGTTTTCAATTTCTTCATGGAAAATAGCATCCTCATTAATTGTTAGTCCTGCTCCCATGGCAAAGTTTGTATTGATTGCAGCAGCTGCTACTTCACCTAATTGAGATGGAATTTGTGAAGCTTCTAGCTCAACAATCTCAAGACCCAGTTTATTTTCAGCAACGTCTTTCTTCGTAGCTTTTTCTTCAACGCCTTCTTTTAGCTTAATAACTCCAGCTGCTTCAAAGAGTTTTAACGCGCGATATTCATTACTTGGATCATTAGGTACAGCGATTTTGTCACCTTTTTTTAGCTCCTTTATATCTTTAATTCCTTCGGCATAAATACCCATTGGAAACGCTACTGTTTTAAATGCATCCTCAATTTTATAACCCTTATCTTTTACCTGCTGTTCTAAAAACGGTAGTGTTTGGTAGTTATTTAAATCTAAATCGCGCTCATCAAGTGCTGTATTCGGTGTATTATAATCGTTAAACGTTTTAATAGTAATGTCGAGCCCATCTTTTTCTGCTAGCTTTTTCACTTCTTCGTTAATTTGTTGATGAGGACCACCAGTTACGCCAATTGTAATTTTTTCTGTGCTTAAAGTTTTTGCTTCTTCTTTTCCGCACGCAGCCGTTACAATCAGTAATGCTGATGCCAATGTTACTCCTAGTACTTTTGCTGTTTTTTTCATTATGCCAATCGCTCCCTTTTCTTTTTCCCATAAAAAAAACGCCTCTTACAGATAAAGAGAAGCGATTTTAAACAATCCACTTCTCTTATCTTTCAGTGTATAAAAATACACCGCAGGATTTAGCACCGTTACAGCACGATTGCTGTTAGGTTGCCGGGTTTCATAGGGCCAGTCCCTCCACCACTCTCGATAAGAGTTGCTTTTTTATTCACTTTGTTATGATGGCTATTCTACAGGTAGTTTGTATATAGTGTCAATATTTTTTTAATTTTATTTTATGAAAATTTTTAGATTAGTTTCAATTCAAATAAAAAAAGAAGCATACAAAAGTTTCCTTTTGTATGCTTCTTTTCTTTATTAATTCCAGCAAACGCATCCTACAATCACAAGAAGAATAAACAGAACCAAGATTAAGGCAAACCCACTGCCGCCTTTATTATAGCCGTATCCTCCACAATAACCGCCGTAAAAACACATAACATACACCATCCTTTCTATCTCAGTGTATGCACACATCATCCTTTTGCTTGTCTAAACGCCCATTTTCTAAAAATATGTACCGTTAACTCAATATTTGTCGTAGTCGAATCATATCACGACATTGAATACCATTTTCATAGATTTCGTCTTCATAGTTATGAACAAAGTGATCAATTTCAATTCCTGTAATACGAAATCCGCATTTTTGGTACAACGCTAGCTGTTCAATACTTGAATTACCTGTTGCAATTTCTACGCTTTTATATCCGTAGTGCTTTGAAAGCTTTAACGCTTCTTCCACCAATAGCTTGCCATACCCTTGATTTCGCACATTTTTCTTCACAACAATATTAACGATTTCAACGGTGTTAGGCCTTGTAGGAAGTAGCACAATGAGACCTACCAGCTCGCCATTTGCTATCCCTGCAATGCATGTTCCTCTTTCAATATAGCCTGAAATAACCTCTTCTGATGGATCAGCTTCTTTTAACAACTCAATATGACTCTTTGACACTTGCAATATTTTTTCAAAACGTAAACTAGACATGCTATCGCCCCTTCTTTCTACTATTTTCGTTAAACAAATTACACCGTAATTGACGGTTTCCCTGTTATAATTAAAAGATATTACTAGAGAAGAAACAAGTCTAAAGGAGGAATTATTTATGAATTCATTGTTATTACATCACTTAGAAACCGTTCGAAGTATTACTCTAAACGTTTTATCAACCGTAACTGAAGAAGAAGGTTTACTAACTCCCAATGGCTTTTCAAACAACATTGTGTGGAACTTAGGACACATTGCATATATTCAAGAAAAACTGATTTTTGAACTTGCTGGACAGAAGAATCAGTTACCTGCCTCATATGAGCAATTATTCGCGGCCGGAACAAGGCCTTCTCAATGGGAAGAAGAACCTCCTACCTTAACTCAATTACAAGAAGAACTGACGGTTCAAACTGAGCGTATTAAAGAATTCATACCCGCTCATTTTGATATGAAACTAGCCAAACCATTTACTAATAAAGCTGGCATTTCGTTTGATCATGTTGGCAGCACGTTTTTATTCAGCTTCTATCATGAAGGAATGCATGTGGAGACAATTAAACAAATTAAAAAAGCTGTTCAAACACAAAAATCCTAACAGATGTTAGGATTTTTGTTGCTTTTCTTTTTCATTTATTTACTAAAAGATTTTCGTATTACAATTACTTTATATTCGACTTTTCCCTATTTCTACTATGTATGTTTTATCCACAACAAACTTATCTACTGCTTCTTTTTGCTGCTCAAAGTGATAGTAAGCAGCACACACCCCTCCCAATCCTGCTAGCGCTAACACGATTAACAGAATGGACCCAACCTTTTTCATGTTTCATTCTCTCCCCTATGTCTCACAAAGTCTGATAGAAACCTTTTGTGATCGCCCTTTTGTCTAAAAGGTTCATTCAAGCGAGCGTGAGGAATCCCCCTTATCCTCCTCACTCTATTAGATGGTACCATACCTTTTCCAAAAAATGTGTAAATGTTTTCATCTGTTAAAAAATTGTCATTTTTTTACTTAGATTGATAAAAAGATTGCATAAGAAAATGAAGAGCTTTGTTTCTTGAAAGGCCAAATGCATTAATAATATAGTCAACGTATTGAAATAAAGACTCACCGTTTTTTTCTTTTAGCTTCATAGCGCGAAAAGATTTATTAAATCGATAATGTTTTTTGTCAGAAAACACTAGACCTTCTTCTCTGAGAAAATCTTTATATGCTTCATGATTAAAATACAAAACATCATTCCGCACATTTTCAAGGTCAATCACAACAATCATATCCTCTAATTCAGCATTAAGCTGCGTCATACATTCAATATACTCACCCAGACAGCTGAGTAATAATGTTAAGAATTGATGACCATCAACGTATTGAAACTGATCAAAGATAGAGGCGTTCCTGTAGCTTGGAACACACTCTTGCAAGACAGACTTTACTTCATCAAGTTCTTCCACGTATGGAATTGGAATATGAAACTTAGCCGCTCCATTGACAAACTGTTCCCAAGCAACGGTTTTATCGTACGAGTCAATCACATCGGTGTTTCGAAAAATAATAGATTCAGCTGAATGCGATGCTTTAACAAACGGTAAATGAACGTTCATCTCAACTTCTTCATACATTGGATAAGCTTTAGGTTCATTTGATTTTGATAAAATGTACTGTTTTAATTTATCTTCATCCATGTGTTCCAGTAAGTACAGGTCATAAATTGGAATAACGTACATATTACACATTCCATAGTAAACATAGCCTTCGCCGTGGGTAAGCCCCTTTCGATTATAAATGGATAATTCCTTTGTACAAAATGCTTCTAAGCGCATCATTCGATCTTTTGATTTTTGATATAGTCGGTCCAGGTGATAGCGATCATCAATTTCTGAGATAGGAGACGTTCCACTCCCGATACGTCGATAAATTTTCCCGTATGACATATATGGGGGGTATAAGCCTTCTGGAATCCAAATGATAAAGACACCGTACTCTGTAGTATGTTCAGGCGATAGAAACCGAGTGAAGATACGAGGAATTGGATTCGTTACATCCTTCAGCATATTATGGATAAAGAGCTCATACTCTTTTCTTTCAAGTAAATTGATTGAGTAATCATCTTCATCAACTCCAAAGATTAGCCACCCACCCATTTCATTGGCAAACGATGCAATAATGTTTGGAATCTTTCTCTTCACAGTAGAACTAATTTCCCGCTTAAATTCAAGCTGATATCCTTCTTCTAGCTGTTTGGCAACCATCACTTCTACATCAGAGAAACAAATTTCAGCAATCGTTAGCTTTCTTCCCTCTTCGTTTATGAACGGCGAATAAAACGAATCACTCACAGTTTCCCCTCCTCATCATATGCCTATAACTTATCCATATGATGAAAAGTGGCTAAACAGTCGTATTTCTTCTAAATTAACCAAAGAACAAATCGAGGATATTAGATGCTTTAGACGCTTCTTTATTATAAAACTCTGAGTAACCACATGACTTACAATAGATAACAACAAATCGGTTATGCTGAACGTCTAGAAGCTTTGAGAGCCCTGTTCCTGTCATTGCAACTTCCTTTTGCCCAACGCTCTGTCCACCACATTTTATACATCCTGCCTCTTTCATTTCTATCATCTCCTTTTTTAAAAAGTTTCATATTTTTCCATTTAAAACTCAAACGTTGTCCCTATTCCTAACTCAACAGCTTTTTCATATACGCTTTTTGCCACCATCGTATCTAAATAAGCAATGCCAACTGATTCATAAAATGTAATCTCTTCCTCAGCTGTGCGTCCTCCTTTACGTTCACATACAATTTCTCCTAACTCTCCGTAAATAGCTGTAGCCTCCCACAGTCCTTGATCTATAGGAACAAGTAAATCTCCAGCTTCATGCATAGCTCCTTCATACGTATCTACAACCACTTTATCGCTTTTTAAAAGTGTCTCAACATCAACTTCCTGCATATGTGGCTGATATGAGCCAATTGCATTTACATGGGTACCTGGTCGAAGTAAGCTGCCATTAAACAAAGGCGTCGAGGACTTTGAACTACAAATAACAATATCCGCTCCTTGAACAGCTTGATCTGCGTCATTTACAACTGTAATATCACCACTCCATGTAGGATACAGTGCTTTTATTTCGTCTTTTAGCGCATATGCTTTTTTCACTGTACGGTTATATAGCAAAATTTGCTCTAAACTTCTCACTTCCATCATTGCTTGAACTTGACCGATAGATTGGGTACCACATCCTAAAACAGCGCAGACTTTAGCATTATTTCGTGCGAGATACTTCGTTGCAACACCACTTGATGCGCCTGTCCGCAAAACTGTTAAATAGCTCGCGTCGAGGAGGGCCACATGCTCTCCAGTTAGCGCATTGGTTAATAGAATCATTCCTTGTAATACTTTTTTTCCTTCATTTGCGTTTTCAGGAAAAATACTCACAACTTTAACAGCTGTGTAATCAACAGGCTCAACATAAGAAGGCATATAAAGCGTCTCTGCTTGCTTCTTTTCATGAGCTAATGATAATCTTACAGGTGCTTTCGCTTTCCCTTCTGTTCCATATCGAAACCCCTGTTCTACATCTCTTATACAATCTTTCATCGTATAAAGCTCTCGAATCATTTTTTCATTTAAAAGCAACAACGAAATCTCTCCCTTATGATTGTGTAAAATCAATATTTTGTTTGTCTTCCACTACTTTATTCTTTTTTTCTTTTACAAATAAAACCGTCACAAGTGAAATGATAGCCGTCACAATAATATACAGAGCCACCGGAACAAACGAGTTGTTGTAAGCGCTTAGTAAAGCTGTAGCCACAAGGGGAGCTGTTCCTCCTGCTAAGGCTGCGCCTAACTGATAACCAACCGTTACCCCCGTGTATCGAACATTTGTTGAAAAGATTTCAGAGAACATTGTCCCAAGAACCGCAGTAATAGGACTCCAAATCAACCCTAATCCGATAATGGTTGCAACTGTTAACAGCAAGACGGACCCCTGTGAAAGTAAATAAAAATATGGAAATGCATACAAAATCATGGCAACTGTTCCAGCAATGTATAGCGGCTTACGGCCAATCGAATCAGACCATCTTCCCATAATAGGAATTAAAATTGTCGTAACAAGTGTTGCTATGGTTACAGCATTTAAAGCTGCGCTTTGTTCAAAAGATAAAATACCCGTTGCATAGGAAATGATAAATGTTGAAAAAATGTAAAATGGAGCAGTCTCAACAAATTTAGCTCCTACAGCAATTAATACAGAGCGCCAGTGATACTTAAATGTATCTACAATTGGAACTTTTGCAATGTTTCCTGTTTCTTTCGCTTGTTTAAATGCTGGAGTTTCATCTAAACCATTTCGAATCCAAAGACCTAGAAAGACCAGTACAGCGCTTAATATAAATGGAACACGCCAGCCCCATGCTAGGAAAGCTTCATCTGGTAAAAGTGTCATCAGTGAAATCGATAACGTTCCTAACAACATTCCAATTGTCACACCCATTTGAGGAATACTGCCAAAAAAGCCTTTTTTGTTTTCGGGTGCGTATTCAACTGCTAATAGCAACGCTCCGCCCCACTCTCCGCCAATACCAAGGCCTTGCACTAATCGAAGAAAAATTAAAAGGATTGGAGCCCAAATTCCAATTGTTTCGTATGTAGGCAACAAACCAATTAAAATGGTTGCAATCCCCATTAATGACAGCGTCATGACAAGTGTTTTCTTCCGTCCAATCTTATCACCAATATGACTAAAGATTACCCCTCCAAGCGGCCGAATAAAAAATGGAATAGCAAACGATGCGTAGGCTAGCATGAGCCCTACAGTTGGATCATCGGATGGAAAATACAGCTTGCTAAATACGAGCGCTGCAACTGTCCCATATAAAAAGTAGTCATACCATTCAATTGAACTTCCAATTAAACTTGCAATTAATGCTCTGTTTGCTGTTTTCCGCTCAACACCTGTTTCCTTCATACTATACCCCACTCCTCGTATTTCGATGGCGTACGCTATGTATTTACAAGAGCTGTCTAATTGCCGATTCGACGACATCTATCAATTGATTTACTTTCTCTCGTGCTTCTTTAGGCTTTTTTTCTTTTACTGCACAAAATAATTCTTCATGTAGGTGATAGGTATCTTCAAAGATTGTCGCTAAATCAAAAGGAAAATGCCAAGATTCATAAAAAGAGTCATACACAGAGTTAATGATTTGGCAGAGAATTAGATTATGAGAAGCCTCATATAGCGTTCGGTGAAAAAGCAAATCAGCTTCTGCTGTATCTTCATTCAAAGTGCGTAACTTTTCAAAAACTGCTAAATGCTTGCTCATTTTTTGAAGCTGAGCCTCTGTTGCTAGTTCTGCTGCGAGCTCCGCCGCTCTCCCTTCTAATCCTCGGCGAACATCACAAAGGTCTAATAAAAATTGCTTTTTATCCTTTATGGTTATACGAGTTTGAATACGATGGCCCTCCACGTCTTTAACTAATACACCTTTTCCATTTACTATTTCAACGACATGTAATGCTTCCAGCACACGTAGACCTTCACGAATACTCGTTCGGCTCACACTAAACTCTGTTGCGAGATCAGCAATAGATGGTAATGACTCCCCTTTCTTGAGAGCATTGACTTTAATATATCTTTTCACTTCTTCTGCAACGATTTCATGATTTAACTGTTTTTTCCTTTTTTTCATAGATGCTTCTTTCCTTTCTTTGCTGTAGCTATCTACCTATCATATAGGTTAGTATACTACATATTCAGAAAATTTCAATTATTTAAATAAATTTTTCGGCAAAAACTTACTTTTTTGTTTTCTATCAAGGTTCTTTTTAAACAATGGATGCTCTTACATCATTGCTCTTCATTTATTTAAGACTTACGAAATCAGGGATCGCGTTTGTAAAAATGATACAGATTGATGGATCAGGTGTCTAAGTATGTAATCATTAAGGTCATAAAGCGTATTGGTATAGACACACTTTTTTCCAGCTTTGTGCTTTCCACGCTGTTTCAAAAGAAAGGCTCCTTGCTGATCTCCAGTTGCAAAATAAAGACTAAACTTCGCTTTATGAGGAGCAAACCCAAACAGAAACATCTCTCTCTCATGACATGGTTCATACCGATAATGAGACGTACCAAGTCCAATCATACTTTTGGAACATATCCTGTTTCTTCAACAAGAATATCTAGCAGTCGATAAACATCTTCTCTCTTTCTTATACTTTTCACCTAGTCAATCAATCCCCATGCATTTGCATCCGCTTCTTTTGTTTTCAACTGATAGCTGATACATGTTTGTCCTGCCTTTCTAGCTATCAGCCCCAAGCTCAAGCACATACAGTACATCTTTTGCATCAAATACAAAATATTGACCGTGTGCATGCCAGTAATCATTTCCTTCAATTTCATACACGTTTACATTTGCTTCGTCTATTAATTTAAATAAAAGTTGTAAAAACCCCTCAACTCGATTATCTCTTTCTGGAAGTGCAATACGATAACGCTCTTTACATTCATCTTCTCTTGCAAAAAACCAGTCGTATAGTGCATCCGTTAACCTCGGCTCATACTCTAAACAAAGTGCATGGTCCACATATTCTTCTTGAAAGTATTCCTTTATCGACTGCTCAATGGTTTCTAAGCGGGGAATTTGATCAAATACAAACGTACAGACATGATTTGTATAATGATTTACATGTTCCATTGCAAGCAAATAGCCATTGAGTTCATTCATTATTAACCCTCCCTATTTAACTAGTTCTCTGCCACTTTTTTTGCGTAATCTTTGGCCATTGATTTTGTATAGAATTCAATAATATTTGATTCCGTATCTTTGAAATACACTCTTGTTTCATTTGCTTCTTTCATTACCTTCATCTCGATACGCTCCTGTTTCAAAACCGTAAGCGCACCCTCAAAATGTTGCTTCTGCACCTGTAGAGCCAAATGAACGTGAACACCACCTTCATCATAAAGTTTTTGCCAGCTCGAAACACTCCGCTGCTTCATCTTCTGATCAGCTTTTGAAAACATACGAGGAAGCCAGAGTCCTAGCCTTGTTGGGCCTCCAACGTAGAGCCATGTTGCCCAAACTTCATTTGATTCCTCGACAAACTGTCCGTTATCATATCCCCATTGTTCCACGATTGGAAAACCAAGCTGATTAGACCAAAACTGCACGGCTCGTTCCATTGACTGTACTTCAAGAACAACTTCTGATATTCCTTCTGTTTTGATTTTCATCTAATCTCCTCACTTTATAAACCAAACATTAAAGGCACAACACTTTTTTCTATATTTTAGCATATCTTCCATATGGAAAATGTGCTTTTTGACTATCTTGCAATAAAAATACAGCGCCTATTTTTCGGCGCTGTATACATGCTATTCGCTTTCTTTAATTGCTTTGACTAGTGATTCAAGAAAAGAGTGCTTTTTCTCTACGTTAGTTAATAGTTCATCATACTGAGGCACAGTCAATTCTAACTGAAGTCCCTGATGGCGGGTATTATCATTTGCAATATTATCTGGCGAAACTCCTCTTAAATGAGCAGGAGGTTCACTGACAATAAACTGTGGTGTTAAGAATTCTTCTACGCGAGACGCAAGAGATTCATCTCGTCCTCCTATATAAATCTCTCGTTTCGTACCACGTGCACCGTGAAATGAAATAGTTATATCTGACTGATTGACTAATGATCTTGCCAGCTCTTCATCGTAATGAGTAGATGTTACATGCAATTCAAAAGGATCTTCTTCTTTCAAGCATTTAAACGCATAGAACGTCCCTTTGACTTCCTGCGCTAATTCCCTTGCTATTTCAAGTGTACCCTCTTCCATTGTACCGCCGTGAATTGCCAATACAACAATATCTTTCTTACGAATGATGCACTCAATTTCATAGTCAATTCCAGCTCGCTCACACTGAGATAACTCTTGAAACGTTTGATATACATCTCGCACAACGATCACTTCCTTTCCATTGTTTCTTAATATGACTCGATTTGTACAGAGTATACATCAAACGTACAAGCACTTTTTTTGCTCCTGCATATTATGGAATGAATGCTTTTTATTATATAGAAAGTGGTGTTAAACAATTGATTGAAAACTACAAACGTATTGAAATCAAAAAGTATCAGTTATATGATGTTGATTTGTTGAATGACAAGCCGTATGTCCTTGCAATTGAGTGGGACGGCGTATTATATGAATTTTTAATCAAGCTAAAAGAAAGCTCTTCAAACATGATTCTATTAGGCTCTGGTGCAGGCGCTAAGCAAGAACACCCGCAAGGCCCTCCTTATTTTCAGCGTCATTCATGGATGGATCTATTTGATGCATCGGTTATTTACTACAACGACCCTACTTTATATTTAGGTCCTCTCTCTTTAGGATGGGGGCAAGGAACGAAAGAACGGTTTTACCTTCAGGAAATCTCCCTGTTGCTAAAAGAAATCTTAGAAAAATTACACATACCTCTCCTAAAGGTCACCTGTTACGGTTCATCAGGAGGAGGCTTTATGTCCCTCATATTAGCCGGCTATTTAAAAGGTGCTAAAGCAGTTGTGAATAATCCGCAAACATGCTTAACAAAATGGCTTAAGACTCCCGTTCGCAACGTATTTTCCTTGTCTTATCCAGATATGTCACAGGAAGAAGTGGTTCAAACGTTTCATGAACGAATTAATGTCCTAGCATTTTATCAGAAAATTGGTTACGTCCCCCCCATTGATTACCTTCAAAATGCAGCCTCAGAATTCGATATGCTAAACCACCTTATCCCTTTTTTATCAGGCCTTCACGCACTAAGCGATGATTGTGAGGTTCATGAAATTAAAGTGATATTAAACTATAACAAAAAACAAGGACACGCCGCTTTAGGAAAGCAAGAAACTGTAGATTATTTATCTCAAAAAAAATAGTAGCGAGTTTTTTTATCCTGTGATAAGATGTCGAAGTTCAATTCATCATATCTTACAGTATAGGTCGTAAAAATGTTTTTACGCAGCAAGGAGTGACTTCGAATGCAAGCCTATTTATTTTTAGCACTTGCTATTACAGCAGAACTTTTTGGAACATCCATGTTAAAAGCATCTCAGGGATTTACGAAACTTTGGCCAAGCATTGGTGTAATTGTTGGGTTTGGAATTGCGTTTTATTCACTCTCTGCTTCACTTCAACAAATCCCACTAAGCATCGCTTACGCAATCTGGTCAGGAGTAGGAACTGCTATTACAGCTATTATCGGTGTTGTCATTTGGAAGGAAAGCGGCAGCATCTCAATGGTCATTGGCATTACGTTAATTATTGCAGGGGTTGTTATTTTAAATCTAAAATCATTTGCACATTAAAGAAACGCTTGGCAGCTGCCAAGCGTTTTTTTATAAGTTAAATGGATCTAAAAACTTTACATCAGGATACTTATCTTGGAATAAGCGCCATACAAAATCATTTTCAAACATGAGTACAGCATGGCCATCACGATCTTCAACAAGCATAACACGAGAATCAAACATGCTGTCCTTAATTGTCTCTTTGTCCACCCATTTTGCAATGCTATGGGACATACGAACAAACTCTAAATCTACGTTATACTCGCCTTTCATGCGGTGTTCAAACACTTGAAACTGAAGCTCACCAACCGCACCTAAAATATAATCTCCAAAGAACGGTGTACGATAAAGCTGAACAGCTCCTTCTTGTACGAGCTGATTAATCCCTTTTTCAAAATGCTTTGATTTCATGGCATTTTTAGCACGCACTTTTACAAATAACTCTGGTGGGAACTTCGGAAGCGCATCAAATTGAAATACTTTACCATCGCCGACGATTGTATCTCCAATTTGATACGTACCTGAATCATACAGACCAATAATATCTCCTGGGTATGCTGTATCAACTGTCTCACGACTTGATGCTAAAAATTGATGTGACTGAGCAAGCTTCATTTTACGATTTGTACGAGCAAGCGTTACGTTCATGCCACGCTCAAACTTTCCTGAACACACGCGCACAAAAGCAATTCGATCGCGGTGGGCTGGGTTCATATTTGCTTGAATTTTAAAGATAAAGCCTGAGAAATTGTTATCCGTCGGTTGAATTGTCCCAACAGATGATTCACGTGGCTGTGGTGGTGATGTTAATTGTAAAAATGAATTAAAGAACGACTGTACTCCAAAGTTTGCAATGGCACTACCAAAAAACACAGGTGTTAAAAGACCTTGCTTTACTTTTTCAATTGAAAAGTCGTTACCCGCTTCATCAAGAAGGGATAATTCATCCACAAGCGTCGGCAAATACATTTCATCCACGTGCTTTTTCACTTCATCATCAATGTTTTCACCATCAAAGTCTGCAAAATATGATTCTTTATTTCCTTGATACACTTCAATTTGCTTCGAAAAGCGGTCGTACGTACCTTGAAATCTTTTTCCCATTCCGATTGGCCACGTAACGGGGTATGACTCAATTCCAAGTACTTCTTCAATTTCTTCCAATAGCTCTAGTGGATCTTTCCCTTCTCGATCGAGCTTATTGATAAATGTTAAAATTGGAATTCCGCGCATACGACATACTTTAAATAACTTTAACGTCTGCGCTTCAATCCCCTTTGTACCATCAATAACCATGACAGCACTATCTACCGCGGTTAGTGTTCGATATGTATCTTCACTGAAGTCTTCGTGTCCTGGTGTATCTAGAATGTTAATAAAATGATCTTTATATTCAAACTGCATTACACTTGATGTAACGGAGATTCCACGCTGCTTTTCAATTTCCATCCAGTCAGATGTTGCAAACTTTCCTGACTTTTTACCTTTCACTGTTCCAGCAGAACGAATCATTCCACCTAGTAATAACATTTTTTCAGTTAATGTTGTTTTTCCAGCATCCGGGTGGGAAATGATCGCGAACGTACGACGTGAGTCGACCATCTGCTGTTGCTGTTGATTGCTCATAAGTTCAATTATCCTTTCTACTATACAATTCCTATTTTCATCATTTCATTATACGCTTTTTTTATACAAGATGACCAGCCTTTTTCAAAGGAAAAGAAAAAAGGCCCCCATTTGGGAGCCTCTGATAATCCTATAAAAAGAATTACTTTTGAACGTTAGCAGCTTGTGGTCCACGAGCACCTTCAACGATTTCAAATGTAACTTCTTGGCCTTCTTCTAAAGTTTTGAAGCCTTCGCCTTGGATAGCTGAGAAGTGTACGAATACATCGTCTTGTCCTTCAACTTCGATGAAACCGAAACCTTTTTCAGCGTTGAACCATTTTACTTTACCTTGTAACATAATCTCTTTTCCTCCTCGTGCAGCAAGCTACACCTTGTGTATTACTCCATTCTTGCTCTTACAATAAGTCAAGACGAAACCTATCGAACTATCCTTATGGAACAAAAATAAGCACTTTTATTGTACCAAATTATCAAAAAAATTTCAAAGGGATTTGTATAATCTTCTACTTATTTTTTCAAAAAAATCTCACTTTTTTTTGCTTTTTCATTCTCACTAACCTAGGTTAATTTTAGAAATATTCACATTTATCTCTCAATCTTTTTCAAGCTAAGAAATTGGCTCTAATTCTTTGATAGCTAATCCATAATAGACTTTTTCTAAGCGCTTAATTTCCGCCTCATATCGCTTAAGTTTACCGCTTGTTAGCCCTCGAGAGCTTTTGGTTTCGTCCAACAGTTCAAGATGCTGATTAAGCTTCAACAATGTTCTGGTTAAGCGCTCCTGTAACTCTTCGATTTCATTTTGTATATCCACACAAATCGGAAGCCTATTAGCTAGAATAAAATCCGTCATTTGCATTAGTATTTTTTTGCGCTCAACTTCCTTCACCTTACTTTTCACTACACGTTCAGCAGACCGAAACGTAAGTCGAATTCGTTCCATAATATCGCCTTTTATTGAAAGCTTTCTTTTTAATTCGTCTACATCTTCTTTTAAGGCTTCATGCTCTTCAATCATCCTTTTCATGACAAGGCCGCAGTTGAGGGTTTTTAAATCCATTTGATTTAGCTGATGGCGAATAGATTCTTTTAAGCTATCTATTTTTTTAGTAAGCTGCTTTTCTATGCCTTTAAGCTGCCTAATATCTTGTTCTCCATTATAAATAAGACCTTCTAGGCGCTCAACATCAAATTGAGCTTGTTCTTTTTTCATTTGAAAATCTTCGTACCGACGATATACAGATGACCATTTAATTAATAAAGATTGATAGTTGAGCAGCTCATCTTGGTGCTCAACCTTACACATCCACATTAAATGAACAACGGCTGCTAACAGCGGTAAAAAAGGTTCTGCTTCCTTACGCTTGGCTACAATTTCATGACTTTCCAAGCTCGCTAGCGTCCATAAGGGTGCATTGAACCCCACTAGAAGTGACGGTCCATACTGAATCGGAACAAACAAAGGCATGACTACACAAAGTAAAGATGACAATAAGTCATATGCGTTCGGAGGAAGTTGTTTAAAAAAACTGATAATCCCTTGTCTTTGTAAGATCTCTTCCATTGCTTTTTGAGTAACTTCTCTGCTGAACAATTCCAAAATCCGATCTTGATATAAGCTTGGTAACTGTTCAATCCAAGTTAAAAGAGCTGTTTGTAAAATCAGTTGTTCTCGCTTTGAAGCGATTAAGTACTGTGAATCTGCAAGGTGAATAAACAATCGAATTTGGTGACGCAAAACGTCGTCTAGGGAATGACAGCGAGCAATAGAAAACAATTCATTATATTTCGCAACAAACATATTGGCTATTTCTTCACTAAGTTCGTATAGCTCTCCATTCGTTGTAGTGTGAGAAACAGGGAGTCGAAAATATTCAGCCATATGCAAAAACAGTTGAAGATGCAAATCTACCTCAGGCTGCTTAGCAATTTTTCTCATATCCTGCTGGAGATTTTGCTGAAACTGGACATGTTCATCCTTTTCGTTTGGTAACGTTGGTTGTAGCTTTACAATTTTATATTTACTTATAACAAACGCACTTTGTAATCCTTGTCCATTTGCTGTTAGCAAACTATAAAGAAGCTGTTGACCATTCATTTCCTCATCTCCTTTTTGACTTTTAAGACTCTTCTTGCTTTCGTAAAACCACAAGTGCAGTCCAACAAGACATTAACGCAGGTGGTATACTCCACGTTAAATATCGCCAGTCTTTTGTGATGATGGATACGATGACAAAAACGAGTGGTAGCCCTATCAATATAACGCCAATCCGAACCTTACTTATCTTTTTTCCCATTCCTGATCGCTCCCTTTTCGCTCCATTTGCTTATATACAAAATTCGCTTTCTATTGAAAAACACCTTTATAAACCGTTCGTTCATTTCTCTCTTTTCTAGACAGTCTATGACAGGAGTTTAAAAATTAGCCATCCTTTTGTCAGACGGTGGATGCAAGACTCATTCCTTTTTCCCCTCATCTTGCAAATCTCGCATTAAAACGCTAGTTTTCTGTTTTTTTCAGCAATTGCATACTTTTTATGAGAAATCCACCGTAAAATATGCTATGTTACGTATAGAATGTTTTTTATAAGAATGATATACGATAGTAATTCCACAGAAAAGGATGATGATCATGAAATTTGTTGTATTTGGAGCTAGTGGACGCACTGGACAAGCTTTCGTGACTCAGGCTTTAGAAGAAGGACATTTCGTCACAGCATTCGTTCGAACACCAGATAAGCTCACACTAACAGATAGCAATTTACACATTATAGAAGGAAATGCAACGGATTTCTTTCAGGTGTCTCATGCCATTAAAGACCATGATGCTGTTGTTTCCTGCCTAGGCACAGATGGTTTAGGCCCTTCTACGTTTTTAGAAGAAGCAATATCTACCATTATTAAAGCAATGCAAGAGCATGGCGTACACCGAATCTTATATACCGCTTCAGCTGGAATTGAAGGAGAAATTCCAGGTATGACAGGTTGGCTTGCTCAAAACATTTTAAAAAATCCACTGCGCGATCATTTAAGAGCTGTACAGCTGCTAAAAACAAGCAATCTTAATTGGACAGTCGCTCGACCGATGGGGCTAACAAATGGACCCGTAACCGCTCAATATCGAAAAGCAGTAACGGGTGTACCAGAAGACAGTAAAAATATTAGTCGTGCAGACGTAGCCCACTTTTTATTACACGCTGCAAATACAGAAATTCATTTAAAGCAATCCGTGGCTCTTTCCTATTAAAAAGCTCAGAGAATTTTTTCTCTGGGCTTTTTTATAATAAGCCCATCATAACCATATATGATAAAATATGGTATATGATTCTTATAAAAGGAAGGTCTAATTCATGACAAGCAAACTAGTCATTTACCTATTGATAATAACAGCATGCTTTTTACTCTTTTCTATAAGCATACTGCTTTCGGAAAAGTACCTTTTCTTAATTCCACTTGGCATATTGGGTTTATTTGGTCACTGTTATTTCACTTATCGTTTTACCCAAACCTTATTAGCAAAACCGAAATGAGATTCGTGCACTTTATTGATTTTACTCTTTACAAGTTGACTTTGTACGTATATAGTTTGATACTAGTATCAGGTATAAGTTTTTACATAAAGGAGAGACCATTATGCTAACAATAGAGCAAATTAAAGAAATTATCCCTCATCGCTATCCATTTTTACTTGTGGATCGTATTATTGAAGTCGAAGAAGGCAAAAGTGCCGTTGGCATTAAGAACGTGACGGCTAATGAAGAATTTTTTAATGGACACTTCCCAGAATATCCAGTTATGCCGGGTGTTCTAATTGTCGAAGCACTTGCTCAAGTCTGTGCCGTTGTTATGTTGAAAAAAGACGATAATAAAGGAAAGCTCGGTTTATTTGCAGGTATTGACAATTGCCGCTTTAAAAAGCAAGTTGTTCCTGGAGATCAGCTTCGTTTAGAAGTAGAGATGACGCGCGTGCGTGGTACAATTGCGAAAGCTCGTGCTGTTGCGTCAGTCGATGGCGAAGTGGCTTGTGAAGCGGACGTAACGTTTGCACTATTTGACCCAAAACAAGCATAATTACTTAAGGTGCTAAGACATAAGTAGTTCAGCAAATGAGATATCTAAACTATCATGAGTTAATGACTTTTGATAGTTTGGGTATTTTTTATTGTTTTGAAAACAGTAGACTAGAGGGAAGAACGAGACCTGCCGAAAGCGCCTGTCTGTAGCGTAATGGCACAAACTAATTGTTAGCTCCTCAATAATCATTTCATTATGTCTCAGTCTCTTATCATCTTCTAATAATTCCTCAACTTAGCTTATTGATAACGTCTTGTTCGTCTGTATACCTAGCCCATACTGACATTGCTTCTGTTTTTAACTTTAGAGAGTTTTAGAGCTATAAAAAAAGAACGCTATTGCTAGCGTTCTTTTTTTGTAAATCTATATTAACCTTGCATTACTTTCATACGAACATGCTCTAAATGTTCACGAACTGCTTCTGCTGCGCCTTGAGCATCCCTATTTTTAATCGCTTCAAAAATGCGATCATGATCTTCATGGACCTGCTTGCGACTTTCAGGCCTTTGCGTTAACGAATATGCTAGCGCTTTTCGGTATAGATGACCTAGGTTCTCTACTGTATGAAGCAAAAATGAATTATGTGCCGCTTTTACAATATCATGGTGAAAGCGATAATCTGCTTCATAACCAATTTCAGCACTATTCTTAATGGTACCTTTGAATGCTTCTAAAGATTCTTTAATTTCTAGTAGCTCTTCTTCCGTATGACGAATAGCCGCTAGGCTTGCTGCTTCTGATTCAATGATAATTCGCATTTCAACTAACTCTAGCACTTGATCTGCTTCAACCATTTCAAACGTCATCGGATCAAGCATTCCTGCTAAATTTACTCGCTTAACGTAACTTCCTCCACCTTGTCTAGATTCAATTAATCCACTGGCCGACAAAACGCTTAACGCTTCGCGGATTGGTGCACGACTAACGCCAAACATTTTCGAAAGCTCATGTTCAGAAGGTAAGCGAGATTCAGGTGGAAACGTCTTTTCCTTTATCATCTTCTTTAACTGGTCAAGAACTTGACTTGATACTTTCTTACGCTCAATTGGTACAAACATTATTATTCCCCTCTCTGTTTGCTTTTTGTCTTATTCGTCTACAACATTCTTCTCCCTGCACGAAAGAGGGATTCACGTGCTGTAAAATCCCCCCTACTCTGTACTGAGTCCCCTTGATGAAGTGTAAACCTCTCGTATGTAACCGCTTTAAACTTTCTTTGTATTACAAGTATACATTAATTTTTAAAAAAATGTAAAAAAATTTCTATAATTATCACAATTTTCACATGAAAACAAATTATAAATGAATGAATGTTCATGTTTTTTTGACATAATTATTCCACTATTTCCCTTTTCATCAACTATTTGCAACCCTCTTTATGAATACCCGGTTACTAAGGATTAAGAAGGGATTTTTTCCATATTACCCCTTGTTTATCATGCTTATCTTTAGGGAAAAGAGTCAGAACTTGAAATCTTGTTTAGATATTTTGTATGGTTCATATATGTTCTTGCGAATAGTTCATTTCAAACTGACAAATAGTAAGAACAATATAAACGGTAATTTCTGCAAGTTGACTTGTAAAATAAACTAAATGGTGAGGAAAATCATGATACTAAACTTTGAACAGTTACCTGACATTCAAATTAAGCAATTAGTCGGCCCAGCTTCTCAGCGCGTCTTACATCTCGCTTATCACTCGAAATATGTCAAAAACTCGTCATTATTTTTTAGCATGAAAGGTGAAAACGCGGACGGATATCAATTTATAGAAGAAGCTATTCAAAAAGGCGCTGTAGGAGTCTTTGGGTCCGTTCATCATTGTTTTCAACAACTTCATGATAAATATCCGCACTGTACGTTTATCGTTGTCGATGATGTTCGAAAAACAATGGCAAGACTCGCTAAATACTACTTCCAACGAGCGGATGAAAAGCTCAAAACAATTGGTGTAACGGGTACAAATGGGAAAACAACAGTAGCTGCTTACGTACGTTCATTATTAACGCTGCTCGGATTACCAACGGGTTCAATCGGCACCACGGGGATTTGGTCTTCGCATAAAAAATTAACCTATCAAAAAAGTACTCCTACGACGCCTGAATCAACTGATTTACACCAAATTTTTCATGACTTAGAGACGTTCGGAGATCAGGCAGCTGTCATGGAAGTTTCATCCATCGCCATTGATCAACAGCGCGTTGAAGGAATTTTATTTGATGTGGCCATTCATACAAATTTTTCAGAAGAACATCTGGAATATCATAAAACAATGGAGCACTATAAAAACTGTAAAATGAAGCTATTTGAACAAGCTAAAACAGCCGTTATAAATGTTGATGATGATTTAATGGGTCAAGATTTGCTTCAATCATTTAAAAACCCAATGATTACTTATAGCCTCAACAGAAACTCTAACGCAACGCTGCGCGCTGATTCCATCACCGTAGAAGAAAAAGGGTCAACGTTTGAGCTTCATTATAATGACAACGTCTATCCAGTAACTGCACCTGTATTTGGGGAATATAATATTGCTAATGTATTGTCAGCTATCGGTACAGCGCTACTGCTTGATTATCACATTGAAGATATTCTTAACGTTCTACCACAGCTTGCTAGCCCTGAAGGACGCTTTCAAGTAATTAAAGGGCCACAAAATCAAAAGATTATCCTTGACTATGCTCATACACCTGTAGCTTTAACTCGTCTTTTACAAGAGGTAAAGAAATTAAAACATAATCGTTTAATTGTGATGATTGCTGGAATTGGCATCCGAGACTTTAACAAAATGCCCAAAATGGCAAGCATTATTGAGGGACAAGCCGATGAAGTGGTTGTTACTGTTGATCATCCTGGCTTTCATAACCCTAATGATATCATTGACCAAGTATTTACAGGATTTGCTCATCCCAATGCTTCGAACCTTCACCGAGCTCCAACAAGAAAAGAAGGAGTCTTAAAATCCTTAGAGCTTGGAGGACCAGATGATATTATTTTATTAACAAGCGGCTGTATCAACGGTTCACAAATTGTAAAAGGAGAATATATTCCTCATTCCGATGAAGATATTATTGAATCTTATTATGTAGCATTATAAGAACTCCCCTCATGTGCATGAGGGGAGTTCTTATCATCTCCTTAAAGCTTGTTTTCCTTTTTCATAGTATTCTTTTTTTATTTCTAGTGGCACCATGCTTCCGCCCGTTGCCCATACAATATGAGTCGCATGTTCAAGTGTTTCTGGAGACAGCTGTCTGTTTGTCACTATCGGTCCTATCATACCAGCTAGTGCCGATGGCTCTAATTCAATTCCTTCGCTATCAGCTAAATCTGCTAGCAGTCGATGCATTTCATCATCACTGATTGTGTAGCTTCCCTCTAGAACAGGACCAATTACTTTACCAACAAATCCAGATGGTCGCCCTACAGCTAGTCCATCTGCTTCTGTTAAATTATCAAGCCCAATATCTTGCACAGAGATTCTATCATGCAGATTTGTTGCTAAACCTAACAGCATACAAGGTGAGTGAGTTGGCTCAGCAAAAAAACAGCGAACATCATCGCCATACATAAGCTTTAAGCCAAAAGCCACTCCCCCTGGACCACCTCCCACCCCACACGGTAAATAAACGAATAAAGGATGCTTTTTGTCTACTTTCACTTTCATGTCAGCGAGCTGTTTTTTCAAACGAATGGCGCTTACAGCATAACCTAAAAATAAGTGCTTTGAATTTTCATCATCTACAAAATAGCACATCGGATCACGTAATGACTGTTTACGCCCTTCTTCTACAGCTTTACTGTAGTCATCTGTGTACTCGATAACCGTTACCCCTTTGCTTCTTAACAAATCTTTTTTCCATTGCTTTGCATCAGCAGACATGTGAACAGTTACTTGAAAGCCAAGCTTAGCACTAATTATTCCAATACTTAATCCCAAATTGCCAGTCGACCCTACCGCAATTGTATACTGCTGAAAAAACAAACGGAATTTTTCACTATCAAATTTTTGGTAATTATCCTTAAATGAAAGCATGTTATGTTTAATAGCTAAGTCTTCAGCATACTTTAAAATTTCATAAATACCACCTCGTGCTTTAATCGAACCTGAAATAGGCAAATCATGATCACACTTAAGCAAAAGCTCCCCTTCGATTTGTTGATTAAAACGGCTTTCCAAACGCGCTTTCATAGTAGGAATACCAGTTAAAGGTGACTCAATTATTCCTTTTGTCTCTTTCGTCTCAGGAAAGACTTTCTGTAGATAAGGTGCAAACCGTTCAAGCCTTGCTTCTGCATCCTTAACGTCCTGCTCAGTGAGGAATATGTTTTGTTTATGTAGTTGAAAAGACTGCTTATCTGGATTCATCCAGCAGGTTTCGGTAAGTTGAATAAGTTCTTTTATAATAGGGAATGTTTCTGTTAACCTTACTACGTCCTGTTTGACTATTTCCATCCTTATTTCCCCCTCTTGTTTCTATCCTTTATTATCATTTTATCACGAACTATTCTTTTATTAGAGCTAATCCAAAAGATAAATTAAGTGACTTTTTTTGATTTCCCTATTATCATTAAAGCGATTTCACTAAACAAAAGGGGTAGATGTGTGATGACTTACAGCGCAAATGAACAGCGGTATAAAGAAATGATTTATAACAGGTGTGGAAACTCTGGCTTACTGCTTCCCGCACTTTCACTGGGACTTTGGCATAACTTCGGAGGGGTGGATTCGTTTGAAAATGGAAAAGCCATGCTAAGACGTGCTTTTGACTTAGGAATTACTCATTTCGATTTAGCAAACAACTACGGGCCACCACCTGGCTCTGCTGAAGAGATGTTTGGCAAAATGTTAAGAGAAGATTTCGCCTCTTATCGAGATGAGTTAATTATCTCCACAAAAGCTGGCTATCGAATGTGGGAAGGGCCTTACGGAGAATGGGGGTCAAAGAAATACCTTGTTGCTAGTTTAGATCAAAGTTTGAAACGCATGGGTCTTGAATATGTAGATATTTTCTATTCTCATCGTCCCGATCCCAATACACCTCTTGAAGAAACTATGCAAGCACTTGATTTAATCGTAAAACAAGGCAAAGCGCTTTATGTAGGAATTTCAAGCTATAGCGCTGAACAAACAAAAGAAGCCGTACATATTTTAAATGAGCTGGGCACACCTCTCCTTATTCATCAGCCAAGCTACTCGATGTTTAATCGTTGGATAGAGGATGGACTTCAAGATGTGCTAACAGAGCATCAAATTGGATCCATTGCATTTTGCCCCCTTGAGCAAGGGTTACTTACAAATAAATACATACATGGCATTCCAAAAGACTCCAGAGCAGCAAAAGAAACTGGATTTTTAGATGCGGAGCGCGTAACTGCAAAGGTGGTTAACCAAGTGCAAAGACTTCATCAAATTGCACAAGAACGAGATCAAAGCTTGGCTCAAATGGCTCTTTCTTGGGTGTTAAGAGATGGAAATATTACCTCTGCTCTCATAGGAGCAAGTCGCGTAAGTCAAATTGAAGAGAACGTTGCAGCTCTTCATAACCGATTATTTACCCAAGACGAACTTCGTCAGATTGATGCGATTTTAAATAGCTAAAAAACCTTCTACTCTCTATTTGAGAGTAGAAGGTTTTTTATATCGCAGTTAGATTTTCCCATCATATTTGCGACCATCATTATGCTTTTGATTGCGCTCATCTGTCATACGCATTTGCTCAGCTTTCTCCTGAGCATTCACATGATTGGCATCAGTCGGTAAATTTTTCTTTGAACGTCCTTTTGCATTGCTCATGTTATCACCTCCAGCTTTATACCCCGTTAGCTTCTCCACTTTTTTAGGGCATCATACGCTAGAAAATCAGCCTGTATTACGCAAGCCAGCCGCAATTCCATTGATAGTTAACAACACTTCTTGTAGAAGTCTATCAGCCTGCTCTTCATCTGCTTGACGAAGCTTAGAAATAAGCTCGACTTGGAAAAAGCTTAGCGGATCAACGTATGGATTTCGCAAACGAATAGACGATTGAATATTCGGTAGGTGCTCCATTAATTCTTCTTGATTTGTAATTTGAAGAATTGCTTCTTTCGTTTCGGTATACTCTTTCTCAATTGCCCCGAAAATTCGATCAGCAATCGCTTTGTCTTCAACCATTGAAGTATAGTTTTTCGCAGTCATTAGGTCCGCTTTCGTTAAAGCCATCTGCAAGTTATCAATTGTTGAGCGGAAAAATGGCCACTCTTTATACATTTGCTGGAGTAAAGAAAGGCTTCCTTCTTTTTTAATAAGATGTACAAGCCCTGTTCCAGCTGCATACCAAGCAGGTAAAAGTTGGCGGCTTTGCGTCCAAGCAAATACCCATGGAATAGCTCGCAGGTCTTCAAAACGGTCACTGCCTTTTCGGCTCATTGGACGAGACCCAATGTTAAGAGCACCTAACTCTGGTAACGGTGTTGCTTGTTTAAAATATGTTAAAAAGTCTGGATCTTCAAACACAAGATGCTGGTAATGAGCGAGCGCTTCTTTTGATGCAATGTTCATCGCTTCTTCCCACTGAGATGTACGCACGTCTGTTTGTTCAGCTTCAGACGACACTTTGGCAGCTGCTGTTAGCAAAGTTGAAACCGCTTGTTCCAAGCTTCGATGTGCAATGTCGTATAGCGAATAGCGAGAGGATAATACTTCCCCTTGTTCTGTAATTTTCACGCCGTCTCCTAACGTTTCAGCAGGTTGTGATAAAATGCTTCGGTTTAATGGACCACCGCCTCGACCAAGAGATCCACCTCGGCCATGGAAGAACTTAAGGCGCACGTTATAGCGCTTTGCCATATCATGAATTTCCTGCTGAGCTTTGTAGAGCTTCCAGTTTGCCGTTAACGTCCCGCCGTCCTTGCTTCCATCGGAATACCCCAGCATAATCTCTTGTAAATCATTTTGTTCTGCCAAATGTTTTCGATAAAAATCTAGCTGGAACAGTTCCTCCATAATTTTTGGCCCAGCTGTTAAGTCATCAATTGTTTCTAATAAAGGAGCAACGTTTAAATAACTTTCAATTTCTCCGTTGGCATGCAAACGATAAATCCCTGCTTCTTTTGCCAAAACCATCACTTCTAATAAATCGCTAGCTGATTGAGTCATGCTAATTAAGTAAACTTCAATCGAACGCTTTCCAAATTCTTCATGCGCGCGCTTTATCATTTGAAACGCTTCAATTATTTGCTTTGTTTCTGGCGAATAGTCTTCGGTGAACGAAATGAGTGGACGAGGGTCTTGTAAAATTCCGCTTAGCAGCTCCAACTTTTCTTTTTCTGTCAAGGAAGAATAGTCTTCTACAATGCCAACCGAATATAAGATCTCTTTAATCGCAGCTTCATGTTCACCGCTATGATTTCGAATATCAAGCGTTGCTAAATGGAAACCAAACAATTCTACTTGACGAATTAATTGACGAACGCTTTTTAACTCGTACTGCATTGGATGATGTAAACGTAAGCTTTTTTGAATAAGCTTAATATCGCTAAGTAGCTCGTCTGCTTGCTTATATCCACCTTCTTGTCCAACATTTTCTAACTTGTGAAGCATAATCGTTAATTTACAGCGATATACCTCATGAGGCACACGCCATCTTTTCTTTTGAGGCAGAAGCTGCTTTTCTTGTTCAACCGATTGCACCAAGTCATCTAAAATTAAAACTCGCTTTGTTGATTGACTTAGTCGCTCCCTTAAATTCAATAAAGCTGCTCTATACTTTCGAACTGCTACGCTACGATGCTTCGTTAAAGTTTGCCATGTTACCTTTGGTGTTACGTTCGGGTTACCATCTCTGTCTCCACCAATCCAAGATCCAAAACGCAGCACGTTTGGCACTTGCCACTGTTGTTCAGGATAGTAACGTTTTAATGAATCCTCTAGCTCTTGATGAATATGTGGTAATACCTCAAACAACGTTTCATCGAAATAATATAACCCATTTGCTACTTCGTCCATTACGCGCGGCTTACGATCTCGTAGTTCAGCCGTTTGCCATAAAACCATAACTTCGTTAAAAAGCTGCTCTTCTAGCTCTTCCCTTTCACGCTTTGTTACTGATTTTTGTTCAAATGCTTGTAAAATATCGGCGATTCGCTTATGAATGTCCAGCACACTTCTTCTCGTTGCTTCTGTTGGATGTGCTGTGATAATTAACTCTAAAGACAGCGTTTGGAGAAGTTTTGTGATAACATCTGCTGTTACGCCGCTATCTTTCAAATCACTGACCGCTTTTTCAAGTGAGCCAGGCTGTACATTTGCTTCTTCTTGCTGCTGATACTCACGTTTACGGCGAATGCGATGGTTTTGTTCCGCAATATTAACTAGATGAAAATAAACAGAAAACGCACGAATAACTTGCTGTCTCATTGGATCCTCAATGCTTGTTATTTCAGATTTTAACTGTTCGTAGATATCCTGATCATTATGTTCACGAAGCATTTTGGCTACTTCACGTATTTTTTCAACTTTATTAAGTAAATCTTGGCCACCCTCATAAATTAAAACATTCCCTAGTAGTTGTCCGAGAAACTTGACGTCTCGACGCAATGCGACGCTGTTGTCTTGCTCAGTAGTTTGTAAAACCGTCATTTCTTCTTCCACCCCTTGACAAAAAATCTAACGTTTCATTTTTTAGAAAATTGAAACTAGTTATAGTATATCATAAATAAATTCAATTTTCATGTAAAAAAACCTAACATAGTTTTTATTATATAAAAAAACAGGTACTCACGACGTAGTACCTGCCATTACAAAGTTACATATCTGCACGTTTCATTCTATTTTCTTCTTCGCTTAAAAATTGTATAAAGTGAGCCATCATTGCAAGCGGCTGTGCTTTAATTCGCTCAATATATTCTTCTTTACGATAGGAAGAGACGACTTCACTTTTTTGAATGCGCTCAATGGCGTATTCTGCCCCTACCTTCTGCATTTCTTTACGCTTTAATTTGGTCTCTCTCGATAAAGCCATACCGATTGCTCCAATCAAAGCATAGATACCTAACATCGGTAGTGCTTCACGAGTAACGGGCTCAGTAAAGAGCATGAACCCTAAATTGAAGACTGAAACCGCAATAAGCGGCAGTGACCAAAACATATAGCGTGATACTTTCTTTGTAAAAGGTGACAGTTTTTCTTGAAGCTGTTCCACCTCTTTTTGAATATACGCTGACATTTGTAATGATAATAATTTCACAAAATCCCCAACCTTATATTTAAATATGCAAATAGCCGTTACCAATTAGGTAGCGGCATATCCATAACCTAAAAGACCTCTACCTGATTTGTTGGCAAGGTCTTGCTAACAACAAAATTGTTGCCACCAAAGCCGAGAGCATATGCTCTGTACTGACGACCTTGTTGTAAAAGCTACTCCCCTTAGAGCAACATCCTATAATGACTATCATTTTAGAAAATGTAAGTTTCCTTGTCAAATGTTTCGCTTTTTTACACTGCCATGCTATCATAGCCATACAAAAGAACTTTAGGAAGGAGTTTATGACATGCCAATTTCAAGTATTATGTATTCATATGTTGTCCGAAAAGTCGATCGTTTTCAGCAACATTATATAAAAAAGGAATACGAACTCCAGCTTTGCACTAATCAAGTAAAGTGTAATGCGCGGTCGTTCACGCTTGAACAGGTTTTAGACATTTCATATAAACCTTTCTCTTCAGAAAAAGGTTTATTGTATTTACATACCCACCAAGGTGTTTTTAAATATGAAATTCAAGCAGACCCTTCAGCTTTTATTAATGAATATAAGCGCTTAAAGACAACATAAGGCATGAAAAAATGATTCTCTGAAACGAGTCATTTTCTCATGCCTTTTATTTACTTTCTTCTATAGATTAGCCATTGATGTAAATATTTCTACACGCTCCATAGCATCCATTACCTCTTCTTTTGTAAACTTCCCAATAAAACGAAGAGCCTCTTCTTCCTTGATTGCATGAGCTGCTACTAGCTGTTTTGCTTCTTCTTTTTCTGTAACCCCTAAATCCGAGAGAGTCCGCGGAAATTCTAACGCTTCGTAAAATGGCATAAGTTTTTTAACTATTTCTCGTTGATTTTCTAACATGAGCTGAACCAAAATACCATACGTTACTTTTTGACCATGAAGAACATGATGAGCTTCTTTAACAAAGCTAAGTCCGTTATGAACTGCGTGTGCACCTGATACCCGACCATACTGAACCGCGAATCCTCCAACGGTTCCGGCAATCATAATAATAGATTCTACTACTCGTGTAAATGCTGGAGTAACCTTCTGTTCTTGTAAACTTTTAATAGCAGCTTCGCTATCTGCCATCAATATATCTCTGATGTATTTCGCTTGATTAAGCCCGGAGTATACCATTGCTGAAAGCTCGTGTGCGTTTTTTGTATTTCGAATAATCGCATCTGCTTCATACCATTTTGCTAGAGTATCTCCAATGCCGCTTTTAACATAGTTAACAGGAGATGAAAGAAGAAGCTTCGGGTCTACAACTGTTAAAAAGCTCGCTCTCTTATGGTAATCAACCCGAACATACTGCCCGTTTTCATCATACATCACGCTAAGAGGCGTTGTTGCTGCACATGTTCCAGGAACCGTTGGCACAAGAATAACTTCAACGTCTAAATAATCCGCTAACGATTTTGCACTATCTAATACAATACCTCCACCAATACCAATTACTAAATCAACGTTATAAAGTTCTTTTGCATAGATATGAATATCTTCATCATAACAATATCCTTTATGCTGAATAACCGGGATGTGTTCAGGCAACGCGCTGTATTGATTAAAAGCATCAAATGATTTGAATCCTGTAAAAACTACTGGCTTAGAAAAGCTGGCTATGTATTGGTCCATTTTCTTCGCAGCACCTATTTCACAAATATAGTGATTAGGACCACTTCTTACAATATTGGGTTCACTCATGTTGTCCTCCTTAATCGTTTCACAATTTTAAATTTTTCGTTAATTAACTCAGTATACGATAGAAGAATTTAGCATGCAAACCCTAAAAACCTTTCACTTATGTAAAAGGCTTTCAAGGTCTTATTTCAACAACTTTTTAATGATGATTCTCTCCCAAATGCTCCACGGAAGCATACGTTTTAACCATACAGATACCTTAACCCCTTTACCAACAGGGTATCTAAGTTTTTTTAGCTGACGTTGGTTGCATAAAGAAAGAAGTAAAGAAACAACTTGATCAGGGTCACCGAGCTTTTTCTCACCAGCCTGTAGCTCATTCTCAATTGCACGCATATAAGCACGGTAAGCAGATCCTTCATTCAATGAATGCTTTGATACCTTCTTGCCTGTTGTCCAAATATTCGTCGCATAAGAACCTGGTTCAATTAAAGCAACATCAACTCCAAACGGCTTTAGCTCAAGCCGTAAACTTTCACTATAACCTTCGAGTGCATGTTTAGATGATACATACGGTGATAGTCCTGGAAACCCAATTAACCCACTGATGCTGCTAATATTAATAATTTTGCCCTTGCGCTTTTCTCTCATAAATGGAAGCACCGCTTGAGTCACCCTCATGACACCGAATACGTTCGTTTCAAACTGCTCTTTATATTCATCTATATGAATTTCCTCGCTAAAGCCACCAAACGCAAATCCTGCGTTATTAATTAATATATCAATGCCGTTGGTGTTATGTAATAGCGTAGTTAATTCGTCAATTGAACGTTGAGACGTAACATCTAGTTCAACAAATACTACTCTTTCTTTTAACTTATCCTTTTCTAACATCCTTAACAGAGCACTTTTCTTTTCTAAATTACGCATTGAAGCAATGACTTTATATCCAGCTTTAGCTAGCTGATATGCGCTAAGTAAACCAAATCCACTTGAGGTTCCTGTAATTAATACCGTTTGTGTCTTCATCTCTATCCCTCCGTTTATCCACAGCTTGATATAGACCATATTACAGTACCAAATAAAAGATAAAAATATATTTTAAAATAAACCTAAACCATTCCAAACCTTCCTACAACATATAGGGTAAGTCGAATAAACTGACTCTCCTTCAAAAAACCATATGCTTTCTTGAACTCTGGAAATTGACTCCCAGTATCACATGCTCTCTGTCTTAGTGGTTGTTTAGCACAAATTTATTTAACCATATACACCCAATATAAATTAATTATGTATAGAAAACCTACTTGTACCTATCTTTTTGATCTTGGCACACATTTTGCAATACCTTTATGTAATTCGATTAAAGGAGGTAAACAAATGAAGAACACAAAAAAACGAAACCACTTTGGTAAACGTATGATCACATGCATCGCTTTAACGGGGGGACTACTTCTATCCACGTTACCAACCTCAGCAGCTGCAGCTAACTATACGCTCTATACAACGGGCAGTTCAGTTGATAAAACAACAACCACGACTTTTGGGCAAGTGTACATGGGAGGCAGTACCGATGTAGACGAAGCGTTTAAATGGATGATTAATAAAGCGAATGGTGGCGACTTTTTAATTCTTCGTGCAACGGGTTCAGACGGATATAATCAATATGTTTATGATTTAGCTAACTCAATAGGAAAGCCATTAAACTCTGTTAGTACAATCGTTGTAACTGACCTAGCCAGAGCAGGTTCAGACTCCTCACTAATAAGTCGCATTAATAAAGCAGAAGGAATCTTCTTTGCAGGAGGTAATCAAGCTGATTACGTTGATTTTTTAGAAGGAACACCCGCTCTTACTGCACTTAATAACCGTATTGCACAAGGAATTCCTTTTGGAGGCACAAGTGCCGGCACTATGATTCAAGGAGATCATATTTATGATTCGATATCAGCAGGTTCAACAACGCTTGATTCTGCAACAGCACTAAGAAATCCGTATAGCTCACTTATTTCTTTTACAGATTATCTCATTCAAACTCCGCATAATAATCATGTACAAACCGACACTCATTTTGAACAAAGAGACCGAATGGGGCGTTTTTTAACATTCTTAGCTCGTAATATTAAAGACGGTGAAGAAACTGGAACAAGCGCCAAAGGTATTGCTGTAAATGAACAGTCTGCTCTTTTAGTTGAGAAGGACGGGACAGCAAAGGTTGTTACGCAGCCTGGCGCTGTGAACGCTGCAGTTTATATGGCAAAAACAAACCAAGCCCCAACTACTTGTGTAAGTGGGGTACCCCTAACGTTCAACAACGTTTCTATTTATAAGCTGTTTAACGGTAACACATTTAATCTTTCAACATGGTCAGGTTCTGGCGGACTGTCTTACACGCTGAACGTCAACAATGGCACTATCACTTCTTCTACAGGCAATATTTATGGTGGAAATCGTTAAGTCGTCGTTCATAAAATAGCCCTCTTCTAACAAGAAGAGGGCTATTTACATTTGATTATTTTTCACAAGCAATAAGATCTTTGTCCCTATCTAACTTTGAATTCCCATCATATAACGCTTTTGATACATAGGGCTTATGATATGTTTTTCCACCTTTATTTTTAATGTTTGCTGCGCGAGCTACGCCTCCCTTATATGCTTTGTTTAACTCCGCACAGTTTTTATATGATTTTGGAGCGGCATCTGCAGTTAAAGGAATCATCGATGAAGCACCTACAACTAAACCAAAAGACATCACAAAAGGTAATATCCTCTTCATAATCAGTTCTTCACTCTCATTACTTTTATCATATTTTGTTCATCAATTTCCATCAATCTTTTTTGAAGTTCTCTCTAAAATACTCTTACCATTTTGGTCTTCGTATAGTTCTGCTTTCTAAAACAAATAACTATATAAAGGAGGTTTACCATGGTCTTATCTATTTTTGTTTTTATTTCATTCCTTACGATATCCCTTTTTTATATGCAGCATAAAGTATTGTCTGTTGTTGAAAATACGTTTTTGTTTTTAATCGTACTAATTATTAATATTAATGCTGCTTGGATTATTAACGAAGAGCTCAACTTGATTAATACACCAACAACCCCTATTCCCTATACAGCCTTTATCTTAGATCGAAGTCTTATCTTTCCAATGCTATTTGTTATTCAATTCAACCTTCTCTATCGCTATTCTGGGATCAAACGTTGGTTTGGCATTACACTCTTATTTTTAGCAGGGTTCGTTTGCTTAAGATTTCTGGCTGTTCGGTTGGAGGTTTACACTTATGAACAGTGGAACTTTTTGTATGATGCTGGATATACGCTCATACTACAGTTTATTTTATTTTACGTATTTAACATGTATCGCAAAATTACCTTACGAAAGGTGATGTTATAAATATGTGGTTTGGTGAATGGAGTAAGAACGAAGTCATCTTATTATGTATGATTGGATTTGCTATCGTTATTGCATTGCTGTTACCTAGAAAGTTGACGAAAGAAATTACCATTTTAAGCTGGCTTTGGGGACTTGCTAGCGGCCTTGTATTTGATTTTACAATCGGTGGTGGAATTATTGATTTTTACACGGTAAATGACTCTCCACACTATGAATTGTTCGATGGCCTCTATTATGTATTGTTTGCGCCTTTTGGCTACTTTTTCATTTATTTCTATGAGACGTTTCATATTTCAAAATATACGTTTATTTACTACATTCTTACTTGGACATTAATTGGTATGGGAATAAATTGGATTTTTATTAAGTCGGATATCATTGCGTTTCAAAACGGATTTTCACTTACATACTCATTTTCTGTCTTTTTGCTTACGCAAACTATTACCGCTTTAGCATATGAACAGTTAAAGAAAGCACAACAGCATACGGCTACCTAGTGGTAGAGCAGCCTACTCATTGTTAAAATATGCTCACTAAAAAAACTCCTCACTGGTTGAATAAATAACCTTAAAGGGAGCTTTTTTATGCTGATATCACGAATTTATTAACTTGCGAAAGAACTGATGAACTTCTTCTATTTCAACCTTTGTAGCTATAATTATCTCAGAACGGTTCCTTTTTTCGCTTAGCACTTCACCGATGAGCTCTTCTGAACGTTCTGATATGCTGTATCTAAAAAGTTAATTACTTGGTTTAATGCTGTGTGAACCAAGCCTTTACCTACTTCTCCATTCAAGTCTAGATATAAATTATGCCCTCCTACAGTGTTTGCACCAAGGCCAATTGAATTAACCTATAAATTAGATTTTCCTATACGATTTTGTTCAATTATTTTATCCATCTCCTTTTTTTCATTTTGTTTCCCACTCCATTCTTAAGCACAATTCTTGCTATTGCTATATAGGTATACTATATTAGTTTCCGTCGACTCATTACATTGCACGAAATTAAATAGAACACCATTTCTATCTTTGACTTAGATGATTAGACTCTGATCAAAACGGGAATGTTAGTTGGGCTACAGATTATCATTCACATTTACAATTAAATAACGATTGCTAAAGGGGACTATTAAAATGACTAGCTATCAAGAACTTGTCAAAAACCAGCGTTCATTCTTTTACAGTGGTAAAACAAAAGACGTTGCATTTCGAATTGAGACACTAACAAAGCTAAAAGAGCTAATTCAAAATCATGAACAAGATATTTTAGATGCGCTAAAAGCAGATTTAAATAAGCCAGAAGCGGAAGCTAAGCGCGCAGAGGTTGGTTTAGTATTAGGAGAGATTGAATTTACACTAAAACATCTCGAAGAATGGGCAGCTACTAAAGAAGTATCAACACCAGCTACTCACGAAGGTGCAAAAAGCTTTATCCAACCCGACCCTTACGGTGTTGCGCTTGTAATCGCACCTTGGAACTACCCTTTCCAATTAGCTGTAACTCCTCTTGCCGGAGCCATTGCTGCTGGTAACTGTGCGGTATTAAAGCCATCTGAATTGACACCAAGAACATCAAGTTTACTTGCTGCACTCATTAACGAAAACTTCCCTGAAGAGTACCTATGCGTAGTAGAAGGAGAAGTAGAAACAAGCACTGCTTTATTAAAGGAAAACTTTAATTATATCTTCTTCACAGGGAGTACGGCTGTAGGTAAAATTGTTGCAAAAGCTGCAGCTGAACACTTAACACCTACTACCCTTGAATTGGGAGGAAAAAGTCCAACCATCGTTCATAGTGATGCAAATATAGAAGAAGCTGCAGTCCGTATTGCACGCGGAAAGTTTGCGAATGCTGGACAAACATGCGTAGCACCAGATTATATCCTTGTACAAAAAAATAGTAAGCAAGCTTTAATTGAAAAGCTAAAAGAAGTAATTATAACTTCATATGGTGAAAACATTTCATCTGATTTAGATTTTTCACATATTGTTAGCGAAAAACATTTCGAGCGTCTAACTAACTATTTAGATAATGGTAAGCTTGTTGCTGGAGGAAATAGCGATCGTTCTAAGCTTTTCATTGAACCAACAATTCTTGATGAGATTTCATTTGACGATTCGGTTATGCAGGACGAGATCTTCGGTCCGATTTTACCTATTATTGAATATGACGAGTTATCAGAAGTTATAGCAGCTGTTCGTAATCGTCCAAATCCGCTAGCTCTTTATGTATTTACACAAGACCAAAGGGTACAGGACTATATTTTAAATAACTTATCGTTTGGCGGTTCTGCTGTAAACGATACAATTAGTCATATGACTTCTCACTACCTACCTTTTGGTGGAGTGGGTGAAAGCGGAATGGGCGCTTATCATGGAAAAGCAAGCTTCGATACATTTTCACACTTTAAAAGCGTGCTAATCCGTTAAATCAATTAAAAAAGCTATTTCGGTTACTTATACCGAGATAGCTTTTTTGTCTTACTGAAAACGTACACTATTGCTTTGCTAATGTAATACCGCTCAGTACGTATCGCCACGTGTCATCATCAAACGGAATATTCGGTACTTTTAGTGCACAAACGTGCTTTAAATCCCAATTTAACTCTTCCACTCCCTGAAACCCATCTTCTGGACACAGTAAAAGAATAGAAAACTTACCTCGTGTCATCGTTTTAACTGTCTCTTGTAATTCAGCGGCTTCTTCATATGACCCAGCCCAGCGAACAAACAAAATGGATGGACTCTTTTTGATTGCGTGTAAAAAGCGACGTATGCGAAACACTAACTTTCTTCTAAATGCTGGATATGTGGCATGCCAATGCTGCTGTTGAACAATAGGGAAATCATGTACGGAAATCACGTTATACAGCGTATCTTTTACAAAATAAGATCTAACTAACTTACTTTCATTAGCATTTTCTTCCTTTTCAGCTTCTTCTTCGTTAAAGAAAAAGTCCGTATCATCTAAAAGCATCATATTTCTTAATTCCATAAACCCTTGAAATCGATTCTTTAATAATCGGTTTACATCTGACAGAAACAGAGTAACTTTCCAATCCAGCGGTCCAGAAAATGTGCGGAGATTATACTCTTTCAGTTTTGAAGCAGGGTTACACGCACTTCCCAAACTTAAAACAACGTGATAAGAACCTTTGAGTTCCTCTAAGTTCAACTTCCTTCACCTTACTTTATTTAGTTTATTATTATCATATGGTGAAGGGCCAAAAAAGCTTGGACAAACGAATATTTTTTGAATTTTTTCCCACAAAGAAGTAGATTTAATTTTTATCCCATGTAAATAAAGACTTCATTTTTAACGATACAGTCCACATAAGAAGCCATGCTCTGAAATCATTCAGTTATCTCTTCCTTGTTATTAATCCAGCTTTTTTATCAAACTTGTTTAAAAGAACGGCTGGTAGAACAGCTCTTCAATAGAAAACTGAGGCTGGAATATCACGAACTAATTCCTTCCCAAAGGGAACTCATTATACTTTTTTATAGTAGTTTGTTTAATGGTTTTTCGAACCAACAAAAAATATCCAAACCATCAAAAGTAGTTAACTCAAGATAGTTTGGATATATCATTAATTAAAAGGCGCTTTTCTCATTTTTTATTTTTGTTCCTCAATATATTGTACTAATTCAAACAATACGTGATAAATTAACTCGAATGTATCATGTAGAGAAAGGCTTTCATCAAACCCCGTCATTGATTCAATATCAATATTAATGTCCCACATGCCGTCTTTATCATTAAATAGTGCTTGGAAGCTATTTTGTCCTTCTGCTAACTCATTTGTTAAAAATGCTTTAATATGAGAACCTACTTTTTTTGGCTGGCGCAGTCCGAAAAGCACTTTATAGGTACGAAACACATCATCAAGCTCTACAGAAACCCCTTCAACACGAATCACATCAAATGATTGACATTCAATATAAATAAACTCTTTTGGATGGGTTTTCACATATTGAATTGACTCTTTTAAGAATGTACTAGCAGCTTCTTCAGATAATAAATTTTCAGACTCTTTGTCTACTCTCTCCACGTACGCGTCCGCAAATCGAGTGTGATCACTTTTGGAAGAGATTGTGACGCCTTCTGGAATTAATTCATTTTTCATTGCAAAAATCTTCTCCTCTTCATAAAGCTCTACTTCTTGTCCAGAACAACCTTTTAGTTCTTCTTTAATATACTCTTTTACCGTTTCTTTTAACATTGATTTCCCCTACCCTATTACGGTTAGCCACCTAATTATCTAACAACTCATTTTCCTTTTATAATAACTGAAATGAAGGGTAATTTCTACCATGTACAAACGATTGTCTTTCACTTTTTTTACTTTTTTTATTTTGTTAAATCGATTCGATCTTCCATCTGGGGTGGTTCTTCCATCCAACCATTTTTCGCCATGATTTTTCCGCCATCTTGACCATAGGTTAAGATATCTTTCGCCGTATCAATCAAAGATAGTGGAAGATCATTTCGTAAGCTAAATGCAGTTCCTAGTGCATTGCTTCCCAATCCGAAGCTGCAGAAAATACTTGTACAGTACATCATGAGTTTATCTGAAAATGGTGCTATTTGAGAATTTGTCGCTTTACCAGCCCACGTTGATGCAGCTTGAATATCACTAGCGAGAAGTAGCTGCGTATAGTTAGCTACAATTTTCTTTGATAATTCTTTTCCTTTAATAAAGTATTTACGTACTTCAGGCTCATTCGCCACTTGTGCAAAGCCTGTTATCATTTGCATACCTAAAATATTTGTGTCGACTGCATAATGAATATGCGCTACTTCCACCGTATTAAGCGCTCGCTTTTCAGAAAACAGTTTTATGCCATTCATATACCCCGTACCTTTAGCAAACTTTACTTCTTTTGGCATGGATACCACAGGTGGTCTCACTAGAACACCTTTTTTTTGTAAATAATCTACGCATTGGCTATATACACCTTGCGTAAATCCTGTTAGCTCTTGATATAGAGATACGACATCATCACGTTGTGCCATGCTTAAATGAAGTGTGTGCAATCCCATGCTCATTTGCTTTAATAAGCGTAAAAACATAATGTCAAATAGATGATCGTAAAGTTTTGGCACCCCTGGATTCACGTCTTGCTCTGTAAATCCAACGGGTACAACCGCTCCTTCTTGTTCGAAAATTTGCTTTATTCTTCCTATATAGTGAACAATTTTATTATGGGTAGATGTTAAAATTTCTTTGGCGCCTTCGTCTTCTGCATGCTCAATAAAATGTTCCAGTAGCCGCTGAGACATTGTTTTTTGTTGATATGTCATCCATAGTGTTGCTAGTTCGCTTGAACTAAGTGGTATATGACTTGTCATGTATGTTGCCCCCTATACTTTATCAGGATAAATAAAAAATTTTCGATTATTTTTTTATGTAAATTCTGAGTAACTCCTGCAAAAGCTCTACTAAATAGCATGGCTTCTAAATTGGACACTTTTCTCTCTATCTTTACTTTTTTGATACTACTACTATTTACATTTTTAATCATAATATGTAGTCCATAAAAAAAGCTCTCTATTATGAGAGCTTTTTCCATTATTTTTTAAGCTGAACAAATTTTCTTTTGCCTACTTGGACAATCAAGTCATTTTCTATTGCTACTTGTAAATTTTCATCTGTCACTTTTTTTTGATTTAGTTTTACTCCACCATTTTTTATCATTCGACGCGCTTCACTTTTAGAGGTTTGAAGTCCTAGTTCAACCAATAGTTCAATAATGGGAAGTTGTTCTGAACCTCTCCAGTTCACCACCGGAATATCATCAGGTAAAGCTCCTTTTTGAAAGACCGTTTTGAAATGATTCTCAGCTTCTTGTGCAGCTTTTTCACCATGGTACATTCGCACAATCGTTTTCCCCAGCTGCATCTTTACATCTCTAGGATGTTTCGTGTTTATTGTTAAACCTCGTTCCATTTCCTCAATCTCTTCTAAAGGGACATCCGTAGCAAGTTTGTAATACTTTATCATGAGCTCATCTGGAATTGACATTGCTTTTCCGTACATATTCCAAGGTTCTTCATCGATACCAATATAGTTCTGTTTAGATTTAGACATCTTCTCTATTCCATCTAACCCTTCTAATAAAGGCATAAGCATGGCCACTTGCTTTTCTTTTCCATACTTCTCTTGAAAGTGACGTCCCATTAAAATATTAAAGTGCTGATCGGTTCCACCAAGCTCAATGTCACATTCTAGTTCTACAGAATCGTATCCCTGCATAAGTGGGTAGAAGAATTCGTGAAGAGAAACTGGCTTTCCTTCTCCTAAACGCTTTTCAAAGTCATCTCGCTCTAATAAGCGTGATACGGTAATTTTCCCTGCCAAATTAATGACATCTTCAAAATTAAGCTTTGATAGCCAAGAAGAATTATAGTGAAGTTCTACTTTGTTCATATCTAGCACTTTTCCAAATTGTTCAAAATACGTTTTCGCATTATGTTTGACTTCCTCATCGGTTAATTGTTTTCTCGCAATAGACTTGCCGGTTGGGTCACCAATTTTACCTGTGAAATCACCAATTAAAAGCTGAATAACATGCCCATTTTCTTGAAATTGGCGAAGCTTATTTAATACGACTGTATGCCCTAAGTGAACATCGGGTGCTGAAGGATCTAATCCCAGCTTAATTTTTAGCGGTACACCTGTTACAATTGACTTTGCTACTTTTTGTTTCAGCTCATCGGCAGGGATAATTTCCTGAGTCCCAACACTATATAATTTGTACTGCCTTTCAATCTCTTCTTTTTGATTCTCTGTTGCTTGCGCTAAAAAGTTTTCCATTTTACTTCCTCCTTAAAATAATAAAAACCACGCCCCTAAATAAGGGACGTGGTTCTTACACGCGTTACCACCCTTGTTGAAGAGAGTTCCCTCTCTTCCACTTCATTTTTTAACGGCTCTTCACCGTTCTTTGCTTCTACACAAAGAAAGCTCAAGGAATGTAATTCACTTTTATCTATATACCAGTTCACACCGTCCACTGGCTCTCTGAAAATAGGGAGATAAAAGCTACTAAGATCCTCTCAATGCCTATACGTTATTAATATTTTGAATTATATAGCGAAGCTGCTCAGCTAGCCGTTCTTGCTCACTTACTTCCATTGAATGAACAAGCTTCTTTTCACCTTGATGAAATTTTGGATACAGCTCTTTGATTACTTGTTCACCTTTCTTTGTTAAGCTAATGCTAACACGCCGTCGATCTCTTGGATCAGCACTGCGCTCACATAGGCCTTTGCGCTCTAATGTATTCGTAATAGTACTAATTGTGGCCGTCGTAACGCCTGAAGAAGCAGCTAATTCTTTTGTTTCCATCGGACCCCATACCCACACATCATATAATAATGAAAATGCAGTCCACGATAGCTTATGAGCTGAGAGTACGTCCCGTTCCATTACAATACGTAAAGATTGAGCTGCTCGGTAGAGGTTTGTAGCAACCGCTACTGCGTGTAAATCAACGTCTTTTCCTAGACTTTCAGATAAAACCTTTAAGCGATCTACTTCTTCTATTCGATGTTTATATTTATTTTTCTTATCCATTCGCACCTTACCTTTAATTTTCAGAATCATTAGCTACCTAACGATTAATTTGTATAGGTGTAATTAAACTATAGTTTCATCTAAAAAGCAAGCCCTACTATAAAAATAGCATGAAGCCAACACGGGGCTTCATGCTATTTTTGCAGCTTCAAAAGTGTCTCTTGAAACGCTGGATGGCTTTTATGATCCGATTTATAAGCTGCATAAATTGTATTCGATACGCACATCGTTGAAAACAATACTTTAGAGCGGTTTTGTGCAATTGAATCTTGAATTAAATATGTTGGTAGGATACTTATACCCATACCTTGCTCAATTGCTTCTAATATGGCTCTTAAATCTGGAATAACGTGAGAAGGCTGAATATCCGGACGCTTTTTAAAATGCTCGCGCCAGTATCTTCTAATAATCGGAAGCTCCAAGCCATATGTGAGCCACGTTTGTTTTTTCAACCATACTTCTAGTTCATCCTGTTGTAAGCTTGGCTCTTCAAGCTGAGCGGGAGCAGCAACCACAAACGTTTCCTCTTCAATTTTCACACAATCAATTCCAGCCTGCTGAAGCTTTTGAGTTGTAATAATGAAATCTACTTCGTCTCGCTCAAGCTTTTCTAATAGAATCTGTGCGACTCCAAACTGAACGGTAAAGCGCAGATTCAAATCTTTAATTTTGGGAAGAGATCCTTTTGTAAAATACTCAACAGGTGACCCAATTCTCATAACCGGCGCTAACGAGGAAGACTCATGCCGAAGTTCTAGAGACGCTGTCTCAAGACTTTCAATCAAGGGAACAATTTTGGTATAAAGTTCTTTTCCTTTATCTGTTGGAATCATTTTACGTGGTGCTCGAATAAAAAGAGGTTCTCCTACTTCCGCTTCTAATGCAGACAAATGCTGACTCATCGCAGGCTGTGTCAAAATACGTGCTCTAGCAGCAGCGGATACTGAACGATGTTTATATATGCTAATAAAACTGCGGTACCATTCAAAATCAATCATGTTCTATCCTCCGAGCTTATGAACTTATCTTTAGTATACCAAAAGTGCTACTTTTTCGTCGCAAGCTTGGACAATCGGCTTCACAACCTCTGCATTTCGGTAAGCTAAGTAAATTTGATTTGTAACAGCTAGGTCTAAGAAAAGAACTTGGCACTTTTTTTCAGCAACGGATTGCTCAATCAAATATGTCGGCAAGACACTCATTCCCATACCCGCTTCTATGCCTTTTAGAATTCCTCTTAAGTCAGGAATAACGTGAAAAGGTTCCATTTCTGCTTTTTCATTAAAATGTTGCTTCCAAATTCGTCGAATAATAGGAAGTTCTCTACCATAACTAATCCAGTTCTGTTGCTCCAGCCACGCTTTTCTATTACTTGCCGGAATTGCTTCAAAACTATTCGGTGCTACAATCACGAATTTCTCTTCCTCAATTTTTAAGTAGTTTACACCATCTACTTCATATTTTTTTGTCGCCAACACGGCATCAAGATTACCTCCTACAAGTTCCTCTAGCAGTGGATAGGTAAGACCAAATTGAATATCATAGCGACAGTTCGCCTGACAAAGGTAATTTAACGCTCTTTTAACAAAAAACTCAGATGGAGCCCCCATACGAATTTGATGACAAGATTCCATAGTATACATATCCTTTCTTATACACATAAACAAAGCACCGCTCCTTTCAGAAGCGATGCTTTCATTTAAAATAACCGGAGTTGGTGTACTTCTCTCAACTCAATAATGTCGCGAATAGCTTCTCGGTATTGTTGATAATGAGAGGAGTTAATATGAAGCTGAAAAGCTTTTTCTGAAGCCCAGCGTTCATAGAAAATAACTGTGCCCTTTTCCTCTTTAGACGAGTGAGCAGCATAAAGAATGCAGCCTTCTTCTTGCTTGGAAGGTTGAACAACATGAGCAACAGCTTTTTGCAATTCTTCTTCATAGCCCTTTTTGGCTTTTAACTTTGCATGGATAATAACTGGTTCCATTGAATAAATTCCTTCCTTACAAAGAGCGACGTAAGATATCTTTTACGTCTTCTTTACGAAGGGGAACATAGCTTCCTAATGTTTCACCGCGAACCATTGAACGATCTGCCATTAAATCTAGCTTTTCATCATCGATATTGTAGTCAGCTAACTTAGAAGGTGCTCCAATTGAAGTCCAGAAGGTACGTAAAGCAGCAATGGTTTCACTTGCAACTTGTGAATCTTCTTTTCCTTCACGATTAATATCAAACACTCGTTCTCCAAGCTGTGCTACTTTGGCTGGATTTTGACTAGCAACAAATTCCATCCAGTTAGGGAATAAAATAGCAAGACCTCCGCCGTGGGGAATATCATAGACAGCAGACACTGCGTGCTCAATCATATGCGTAGCCCAATCAGTTTTTACCCCCATTGAAAGCGTGCCGTTTAGCGCAAAAGTTCCGTTAAGGAGCATAACTTCACGGTGCTCATAGCTTTCTAGATTCTTCATAAGTTTCGGAGCGGTTTCAATCATTGTGCGAAGGATTGACTCACCGATACGCTCTTGAAGAGGCGCATTTTGAGAAGCATGAAAATATTGCTCAAATACATGAGACATAATATCCACGATTCCATATACCGTTTGATCTTGAGGTACAGTATACGTAAGCTGTGGATCTAAAATGCTAAACTTCGGATAAGTATGAATTGATCCAAACGAACGCTTTTCATTTGTTTCCCAGTTGGTGATAACTGCTCCACCGTTCATTTCAGAGCCCGTTGCAGCTAATGTTAGAATGGTTCCAATAGGTACAGCAGATGTCGGAACAGCTTTTTTCATGACAATATCCCAAGCACTACCTTCATAATGGGACCCAGCAGCGATCGCTTTTGCACAGTCGATAACACTACCTCCACCAACTGCTAAAATAAGGTCTACTTCATGTTGACGAACAAGCTGAATCCCTTTTTCAACCGTTGTTAGACGTGGGTTCGGCTCCACTCCACCTAATTCAACCACCTGTACATCTGCTTCATTTAAAAGCTCTTGCACTTTATCGTATAAACCGCTGCGCTTAATGCTTCCACCACCATATAGTAATAAAACACGGTTGCCATAAGCTTTCACTTCTGCTGGTAAAGCCGCTAATTGGTCTTTTCCAAAAATTAATTTTGTGGGATTATGATATTGAAAATTTTCCATTGTTTCTCTCCTTTTATTTGTTCATATCAACGACAATTTTTCCTTTTACATGGCGCTCTGACAGCTCCGCTAGAGCTTGTGGTACTTCACTTAACGAAATCACTCTTTCAACGAGCGGAGATACTTTTTTCTCTTGTACTAACTGTAAAAATTCGTCACCCATTTTTGCCAAGTCACGTTCGGCAATTTCATCATGGTTATGATGAATAGCGTTCAGCGCTACTTCATGGAACGAAATGACTTTCGTAAAAGGCTTCACTTTCGTATAGTCAGGTGCTCCAGCAATATGGGCAATATGTCCATTGTAAGCAATTAAATCTAAAGAAGCAGTTGCGTTATCACGACTTACCGTGTCTAACACGGCATCTACGCCTCGTTCGTTTGTGATTTCCATCACTCGTGCTTTCACGTCTTCTTCTCGGTAATCAATTACATAATCTGCTCCTAGTGATTTTACGTACTCGTGATTATGAGCAGAAGCTGTTGAAATGACGGTTTTCCCTGCTGCTTTTGCTAATTGAATTCCAAAACCACCAACACCACCAGCACCTCCATGAATTAAAATTGTATCAATCGCATTCATTGGAAGTTTGCGAAATAATGCTTGGTAGGCTGTATAACCAGCTGTTGGAAGTGCTGCTGCTTCTACAAAAGTAATAGAATCTGGAATACGAGAAATCGTATGAGCCGTTGTTACACCGTACTCTGCATATCCACCTTTTTTATTGAAATCACCGTGATACACAACACGGTCACCTTTTTTCCATTCCGTAATTCCTTCTCCAACTTCTTCTATCGTACCGGCTACGTCTAACCCTAAAATATGTGGATAAACCCAGCTAGGGTTGCCGTTTGTAGCCGTTTTATAATCAACTGGATTTAAACTTGCTGCTTCTACTTTTACAACAACTTCTCCCTTTTTCGCTACAGGATTTGCCATTTCTTCAATTTTCATTTCACGCCATGTGTTTGGCTCATGTAATAATAATGCTTTCATTGCTGATCACTCCTATTCAGAGATTCCCCCTATAAAAGCTTGTACTTCTATAGGAGGTTTTATTTATGCTAATTGTTTAATTACTTCTTTCGCTACGCTAATTGTTGATTGTGGATTTTGACCTGTAATCAAGTTTCCTTCTACTTGAAGATGGTTTGTCCAGTTCGCTGCTCCTACAAAGTTTGCACCTAGTTCACGAAGACGTGTTTCTAAAAGAAACGGCATAAACTGGTCAAGCGTTGTTTCTCTTTCTTCTTCATCTGTAAATGCTGTAACTGATTTCCCTGCTACTAGCGGTGTACCATCTGACAGTGTCACTCCAACTAAACCAGCTGGTCCGTGACAAACCGCTGCCACAATTTTGTTATCTTCATAAAGTTCACGAATAACAGCCTGCAACTTTTCATTGTCTGGAAGATCAAACATTGTACCGTGTCCACCAGGTAAGAAAATCGCATCAAATATTGATACATCCGCAATACTATCTAGTTTTACCGTATTTTCTAAATGAATAGCCGTATCAAGCATTTCTTGTGGAACATCCCCTTCAAGGCTTCGGTCATCAACCGGTGCTTTTCCACCTAAAGGACTTGCTACTGTTACGTTATATCCCTTCTTTGCAAATTCAAGATATGCTTCACCAAACTCTGAAAGCCATAGTCCTGTTTTATGATCATCGTTCATTTTATCTGCTGTTGTTACAACCATTAAAATATGTTTTGACATATTAAGTTCCTCCTAAAAGCTTGTATTGTTTTGTACTACAAGTCATATTGTACGACCTCATTTCCGATAATACAAATTAGAAAATATATATTTATCTATAAATATATTTATAGATAAATAACCAAGTAGAAAAGCATCATGATACTTTTCTACTTGGCTTTTTAAATAGCTCTCGTATTTGCTCGTTACTAAAACTGCATCCCGCGTAAATACATGCTCCTGCTATCGTTGAAAGAGTAGCGGTAAGAACAGAAACCATGTAATCCTGCACAACGCCTGTTAACTGAACCGTTAACAATTTGTTCATGATAAACACAACGATTCCCATTAATGCAACGTGCATAATGGATATTTTCACTTTGGCAAGCTCAGGTATAATACGATACGACAGAGCTTTTTTAATAAGGTGAAAATTATATAAAACGGATACACCGTACCCTATGTACGTAGCCAAAATTGGTGCAAGTTCTTTAAAAGATGAAAGCAGTGCAATATTTAGAATGAACTTCAGTATAATACCAGTTAGTAAACCAACAATTACTTTTTTCTGCTGGTTAACCCCTTGTAAAATAGCTGCTGTAATAGTGAATAAACCAAATAAAATGGCCATGGGTGCGTACCATTGGAGAACAAAACCTCCCAGCTCATAGCTGCTGCCTGATGGAAAAATCATTCGATAAATAGGTTTTGCTAACAGAGATAAACCAACCGCAGCCGGAAACGTCAAAAAGAAAAAGAGCTGCAGAACCTGCGTGATTTTCTGCTTAACTTCATTTTCGGCGCCTTTTGTATAAGAAGTCGTAATGCTTGGTAGCAGCGACATCCCAAAAGCAGTTGCTAGTGAGACTGGAATCATTACCAAAATTTGCGCAAGGCCAATAACTGCGTTGATTGTTTCAGCTTTTTCCTGGGTATAGCCAATTGACTGAAACAATGCATTAACTGTAAACGTATCAATATTTTGATAGATAGGAATGGCTAATCCAACAATCACAAATGGAATGCTATAACTTAATAGCTCTTTTAACATTAAAGCAATCGGAATTCTTTTATTTTCTTGGCTGTTCTGTACTTGTTTGTAAATAAAATGCTTGCGCTTTTGATACACAATAACTAATACAAGAAGACCTGCGCCACCTCCTACTGCTGCGCCAAATGTCGCCACTCCAACCGCGCTCGTTATACTACCATTAAACATCGTTAACACAGCATACGCACCACATACGATAAACACAACCCGAACGACCTGCTCAATCACCGTGCTCAAAGCCGAAGGACCCATTGATTGATTTCCCTGAAAATACCCTCGTAGTAAGCTCATCGCTGGAATAATAAGAAGAGCAAAGCTGACCATTTGAATTACATAAACTACGTCATCCATACTATTTCCACTTCCGTCTTGCCTTCCAACGACGAGATGAGCTAGAGTCGGAGCTAGAGCATATAAAATTGCACATGCTATGATCCCAGTCACCATCATTAAAAACAAACCAAACTTCAATAAATCTTGACTTGCCCGATAGTTTCCTAGTCCATTATATTTTGACACATACTTAGAAACGGCTAGCGGGAGACCCATTGTCGATAAACTAATCATAAGACCATAAGGCCCATACGCATATTTGTAAAGAGCGTATCCTTCATCTCCGACCAAGTTCATAAATGGAATAATATAAACAAACCCTAAGATTTTTGAGATAAGCGTAGCAGCTGTTAAAAAGAGCGTGCCACGTACTAACTTGTTATTCATATTCCTCTTCTCCCTAAAAAAAGCAGCTATAAGCTACTTTTAAACTCTTCATACTTCGCTTCCAATTCGCTGATTAAACTTCTTCCATGCTTTTAAATGAAGAGCTCCTTTTGCATAGAACTCAAGCTGTTCAAAGCTTTTCCAGTACTGTAGCAAAGTGATTGTTTTCCACGAAAAAGATATTTCTATATGTAAAAAACCAAGCTCTCTGTTTAGATAAAGTTCTTTTATCATCGGCGGCATGGCCATAAATACAGGAAGCCATTTTGAGAAAGAAAATAGTTTATTAATTCTCATACCGATAATAAACACAACTATATCTTCTTTTGAATCTACCGTATAGCACCCGCTATAAATCTTCTTTGCCAACACCTTCACCTCCCAGTAACCCTGTATATTTTACCAGTTATTTCAAAGGAACACTATAACTACAATTACATTTTTTACATATTTATTCTCTGTTAAGAATGGAAAAATAGCAAGAGCAGGCTTCTGATTTGAAGCCTGCTCTTGCTATTACGAAGATAGCTCTTTAACTTTTTTTGCGTACTTCCGATAAGTTAAGACAAATATAATTCCACATATAATCATAATCCACGGGCTCAAAAATCTCATTAAAGCAAAGGGCGTTTCAAATAGAAAACCCAATATAAATTGAGGATTTTCCATCTCCCAAAGACCTTGAGTATAGTAAGCTGCTTTTGGGTTCCAAATTGCTTCAAAGTTTTTATCTGAGTAAAACAGCATAATGAAAAACAAAATAAAGATCATAAAGAAACCATTATAGTTCATTAGGCGTTTGTAATACGAAATTTGAGAGGAACGGTCTGAAAAAAGCTCAGTATCTCCGTCTGGCTCCCCCATCCAATACTGTGTATGACTCATTTTGGTTCCGGCAATATGCTTCCACCCATAGTCTTCATAGAGCGTTTTATAAGACAGGAAATCTGCTTTATTTTTAAACGTTTGATGATCAAGTCGAATAACATAATTGACAGCAGAGCTTTTAATAAAACGATAGCTTCCAAACATTCCAACTCGCTCACAAAGCCATCCTTTTCTTATCATTTTATTGAGCCACTCTTCTTCTTTCTCCACATCGATAAACAGTTTAAATTTCTTCATGATCACTCACTCCTTATATAAAGAAAGTATATGGGCTAAGCGCTGTTGTTCAACTTCCAAAATGCGCTTCCCTTCGTTCGTAATGTTATACACTTTTCTCCTCGGATCATCGGATGGAACCTGCTTAATCCACTTTTGTTTTAATAAATTTTCAATCGCTCCGTATAGCGTTCCGGCTGCAATCCGAACATCATGATTACTTAGCTCTTCAATTTTTTTCATAATAGCGTATCCATGCAAAGGTTCTCGTAAAGCCAATAAAATATAGTGCATTGTTTCTGATAGCGGAAGCAGTTTATGCTTTTTCACTTGTTCACCCTCTTTATACAGTTCAACTTTATATAACTCAACTATATATAGCCCAACTGTATATGTCAACCCTTTTCCAAAAACATAAAAAGTCATCGATCTCAAAATCGATGACTTTAACTTACTTATTGAGGAGCCTCATATGTAATGCATTCCCAGTGTTTACTACTCATCTTTTCATATGTAATCCAGCCCATTTTCTCTAGTTCTTTTGCGAGTAAACGGTTAAAAAACCCATGACCAACAAGGACGACTGTATGTTTATTTTTAGCATATTGAACTAAGCGTTCTGCTCCAATTTTCGCTCGCTTTCTCGCCTGCTTATACGACTCACATGACTGGCTATATCCAGCCATCCATAAAAGTCTTAACACAACAAGCCAAACAGCTGGTTTGCATTTAATAAACTGACCAAATGTACATTTTGGAAGCTCAACTTCTCTAAAAATACCGTCTGAGTTTAATCTTGATCCTCGCGTTAACAAATTAGCTGAGTGTTGACTTCTTTTTAAATCACTCGTTAGTACGATACCGCTCTTAGCAACAATCTCAATTGTTGACTGCGGGTATTCTTCTTCTTCCTGAACGCCTTTCTCATCATAAATTTCTACCCATTCACGAAACTGTTCACTGCTTATTTTTTCATTTTCTTCCCAAACAGATTTACCATGCCTTATAAATGCTATTTTCATTAATACCCCTTTTCCCAGTTGTCCCACTTATACATTACCAAAATATTCAATTTATTTCCATTGTCAATATTGTGAAATATAAGCTTACAAAAGAAGATCTGAAAAGCTAGTATAATCAACAGCTAAGCAATTTTTCTAGTGAACAGTCGCTAGAAGAGTTAGCTACAAATTATTTAAAAGACAAAATGAATAAACTGTTCCATAGAAAAAAGGAGAAGCTTAAGCGCTCTCCTTTTTTACGATAAAACTTACCAATTAGTTTTCGTTCTTTGATGGAACGGCACAGTTACCATCCACGCATGCTGCATCAACAGAGCCATCTCCAGACAAATCCTGTAACTTAGGAGCAGGGTTTTCTTCTGTCCATACTTTTTCAAGAGCACTAGTGAACGTTTCTTTTGGCTGTGCACCTGAAATTGCATACTTTTGATTAATTACGAAAAACGGAACACCTGTTACGCCGTATTGCTGTGCTAAGCTTTCATCAATACGAACATCATTTGAGTAAGCTGTTTTATCTTCTAGAACTGCTAAAGCTTCTGAACGATTCACCCCAGCTTCTTCCGCTACGCTTACTAACACATCACGATCCCCAAGATTTTTTGAGTCCGTAAAATACGCATATAGTAATTTTTCAGTAATTGCTTCTTCTAGACCTTTTGTTTTAGCAAACTTTGCTAAACGGTGAGCATCAAAGGTATTCGTCGGCTTCATGTTATCGAAATTAAACGTTAATCCAACACTTTTAGCCTGCTGGCCAATACCTTCATTCGCTTGCTGCGCTTGTTCAACCGTCATACCATACTTTTTGGCTAACGCTTCATTAATAGTTTGACCTGTATTTAACGGAGCATTTGGATCAAGCTCAAAGCTTTTAAATTCTACTTCAACATCGTCTCTATGCGGAAACTGCGCAAGAGCATCTTCTAAACGACGTTTTCCAATATAACAAAACGGACAAACAAAGTCTGACCATACTTCAATTTTCATTTTCGCACCTCTTCAATTCAAGATATTTGTTATCATACCATATGACTGAAGAAATTATTAATAAGATGCTCAGTGCTGGCGCTTAAATATAGTAAGGTAAAAACGTTTTCGCTCAACTTCCTGCACGTGTAGTTCGTGAATGGTTTTTACTACATAGTCATTTACGTAAATCATATTCGTTCCTCCTTTTATTTCGTTGCAATGAGAGCTTTGATTGTTTCATTCCAGTATGCTTTAAACATATGCTTTTTCGTTTCAACATTTTGTTTAGCTAGCATTATTGCTTTCTCCTCTGTTACTAACGCTCTCTTTCTATCTTCATTGTATGAGCAAAGAGCTTTTATCGTATCCATCACCTGCCGTATCTTTTGGCATGTTTTTCTACAACTTTAGCCTGAGTTTTTACTACGACTTTAAAAAATGATTTTTTTTCCTTTTATTGTGTTACTTTATTTAAAACAAGAAGTTATACTTTTGATATACGTATAGTGGGAGTATAGGGATTTTTCCTATTTATTAGATTTAATAGTTCCGTATTATGATTGAGAATTTAATTCTATAAAAGCATCTAGTTGAGGTGGTTGTCATATGGGATACAACTAACCTTGAATTAAGAAGGAGGAAATAAGGTAGATGAATCCGATTTTTCTAGCTATTATACTTGGAGAAGTAGCGTTTTGGATGTTCTTATCCCTAGGCTTGCTTTCTCGATACGTGTGGAAAAAAGAAAAGCTCTCTCTTATTCTATTAGCAGCAACACCGCTCATCGATTTATTTCTGCTCGGAGTTACGTTTATGGATTTGTCAAACGGAACCAAGCCAACCTTTTTTCACGGCTTATCAGCAGCATATATTGCCTTTTCAATCGTTTATGGTCATCAAACCATCAAGTGGGCAGACCAGTGGGCGAACTATCGTTGGAACAACGGTACGCTTCCCGAAAAAATAACGTTAGTAGGCGAAGTTAGAAAACAAGAGCAGTGGCGTTCCTTCTATCGCTTTTGTAAATGCTCTTTTATTATGCTTATATTAATTGGATCTGCTTTTTTTATCGTTCCCTTTCAAGATGCTTTTTGGCTCATTTACTGGCTTGTAGCAATTATTTCCTCCATATTTATTTGGTTCATTATGGGTCCGCTTCGATTCACAACAAAAAAGCAGGACACCTCTCTTTGACCATAGCTCTTTTCAATTAGAAAGGAGTTCTTTTTTAGCTAAGCCATTTACAAGTTGCACACGACTCACTAGAATGAAAGTAGACAAACAACAATGTGGGGTTTCATATGGAAATTAGAGATTTACACTATTTTATTGAGGTAGCTAACCATAAAAATTTTACAAAAGCTGCTGCTGCTGTTCACCTATCACAAACAGCGCTAAGCAAAGCCGTTAAAAAAATTGAAACAGAACTAGGTGTTGAGTTGCTGGACCGCTCAATGCGTGAGCTAAAGCTAACTGATGCTGGACAAGTTGTTTATAACCAAGCATTAAAAGCGCTTTCTACATTAGATAAGCTCCCTAACCTACTTGATGACTTAATGAATTTACAAAGCGGCGAGCTAAAGCTCGGGATTCCACCGCTTATTGGTACGTTGTTTTTCCCTAGAATCGCCAAAGGGTTTAATGACCTTTATCCTAATGTTTCGCTAGAACTAGTCGAATACGGCGCAAAGCGAATCGAAACGCTTGTTGAAGAAGATCAAGTGGATTTGGGAATTATTATGCTTCCAGTTAACAAGCACCAAGATGCTTTTCATATTTATCCTTTTATTGAAGAGCAATTTTTACTTTATGTACACGAAAGCCATCCTTTTGCTAGCCGCCAATTCGTAACGCTTGAACAGCTAAAAGATGAAAAATTCATTATGTTTAGCGAAGAGTTTACCCTTCATCACCGGCTAATTCAAGAGACTTTACGCACCGGCTTTATGCCTAATATTGCTTATAAAACTTCACAGTGGGATTTAATTATTGAGTTAATCGCAGCAAAGCTGGGCATTGGTATCCTGCCTGAATCTTTGTCTAAAAAAGTAACGGACCCTTCCGTAACAACTGTGCCTATTCATGATGAATTATTAAGGTGGGAACTAGGCGTTATTACGCGTAAAGAAAAATATATGTCATTTGCCTTAAAGGAGCTTCTTGCTTTTTTAACTTCTTCTACGGACAAGAAACAATAAAAAACCTATCAAATCGGTTTCAGCGATTCGATAGGTTTTTCATTATTGAGCCGTATAACCGCCGTCCATTACAACAGCTTGACCTGTGACACCTTTAGCTTTGTCACTTGCTAAGAAAATTGCATAATCTGCAATTTCACTAACGTCTAGTAAGCGTTTTTGTGGTACGAGTGGATAGATGACTTCTTCTAATACGCTTTCCAATGGTACGTTACGTGTTTTTGCTAAGTCTTCCATTTGACCACGAACAAGTGGAGTATCAACGTAGCCCGGACATAAAGCGTTCACGGTAATACCGTGCTCAGCACCTTCTAATGCCGCTACTTTTGTCAAACCAATTACGCCGTGCTTAGCACTGTTGTATGCTGCTTTCCCAGCAAAGCCGATTAACCCGTTAATAGATGAAACATTAATAATGCGACCAAAACCTTGCTTTTTCATAAGTGGGAACGCATGCTTAATCGCCATAAATGGAGCTGTTAGCATAATTTTGAGCATCAATTCATACTTTTCAGTCGGAAACTCTTCAATTGGTGATACGTGCTGTAAGCCAGCATTGTTTATGATTGTGTGAACTGCACCAAAGTGATTGTTAGCTGTATCAATTAAGTTTTTAATCTCTTCTTCACTGGTTACGTCTGCTTTTACACCAATTGCTTCGTAACCTAAATCCCGAAGAGACGCTGCTGCTTTTTCGACTGCGTCTTGATTAATATCAGAAAGAACAATTTTTCCACCATTTTCAGCAAATTGCTTTCCAATTTCAAATCCAATCCCACGTGCTGAACCTGTAATAACAATAACTTGATCTTTAATCATGCTAATCTCCTCCTACTTTTTATACAATTCCAACTGCTGCTAGCATTATCCCTACTATTAATGCAAGCGTTGGGATAATTAACGCAACCACAAATACATCTTTATACGTTTCTTTATGTCTTAAACCCGTTACGGCAAGCAGTGTTAATAATGCCCCATTATGAGGTAATATAGAGGCACCTGATGCCACGCTGGCAATACGATGTAGCGCATCTGCACTAACTGCTCCAGTTTGAGAAAGCTGATACCAGGTATCTCCCAATGCTTGAAGCGCAATTCCCATACCACCTGATGCTGAACCGGTAATCATTGCAAGCACCTGTACGCTTAGTCCTTCTGAAACAAGCGGATTGCTTGATACGTTTAGAAGCAAATTTGTAATATCTTTAAATTCAGGAACAGCTGTAATAACTGATCCAAACCCAACAGCAGCACTTGTATTAATGACTGCCATTACTGAACCTTTGGCTCCTTCATTAACAGATGAAACAAATGTTTTATACTGCTTGGCATTTAAAATAAAAATAGAGACAATCCCAATTAATAAAGAGATAATTGGTTCCCACTTCAAGATGTTAAGAGTAAAAACAACCACGAGTAATGGAAGCAATGCAACAACAAAATTCCCTGCTGGTTTATCATTCCTTTCTTCTTTCCATCCAGCTGGTTCTGTAAAGCCCTCACCTTTGGCCTTTAGCTTTTTGTCACGATAAGCTAACCACAAATAGCCCCCGACTGCCATCATTAAGCCCGACACTATTCCAATAATGGAACCTGCCATCGCATCTGTCTTAAACGTATCAGTTGGGATTAAATTTTGAATCTGTGGCGTTCCTGGAATCGCTGTCATTGTAAAAGTAAACGCTCCAAGTGCAATTGTCGCTGGCAGCAAATTACGCGAAACGTTCGCTTCACGAAATAACGCAATGGCAAGTGGATAAATAGCAAATACAACAACAAATAAACTCACGCCGCCATATGTTAAAATTGCACATGCTACTAATACACCAAGAATTGCTCGTTTGCTGCCAAATACTTTTGCAATTCGCTGTGCCAATGATTTAGCAGCTCCTGTATCCTCCATTAGCTTCCCAAAAATTGCTCCTAATAGGAAAATTGGAAACCACTTCGCAGCAAAATCAACGAATCCTCCCATATACACATCGGCATACGTAGGAAGCACGTCCAATCCGCTAAAATAAGCCACGAATGTTGCTACCACAGGCGCTACCCAGATAATAGACCAGCCTAGATAAGCAAAAAACATAAGCAGCAGTAAACCAAGTAAAATCACCATATTATGCACCTCCTTCTAGCTGTATGTAATACGTATGTAGTAATAATTGAATCAAAACTAGTGTACATCTACCTATTCGATAAGTGAAATGAATAAAAAGAATAGAAACTATGAGAAAAAGTCGTAGTAAAAGCTTTGATAAGTAAGCGTATAACCGAATGGCACGCCCACAGTTGAAGAAGAACAAAATTTATTGAGAATAATTTTGCAAAGTAGCAAAAAGCACGGAAATAGTCCCGTGCTTTTTGCTTATTTCTCATTCCAAATATCTTTTAACTTCCAACACGTTGCTTCTTTCAGCATACTTTTTCCTGAATAGCTCGTAAATTCTACACTGCAATAGGACTCTGTTGGATAAATACGGCTTGTCATCGTAGCTTCTCCTTCATTAATAAATACTTCAATTGAAGAACGGTCAACAAAAATGCGTAGCTTCAGCTGATTGCTAGCTGCTAGTTTAACGCGACGAATTCCATCTTTTTTCTTTCCTGACTTAGAGCAATCAAGCGTGAGCTTATTTGTAGATTTGTTATAGGTAAGAACCGTGGCCTCATTCTTCTGTCCCCGAAGTACTATCTCTACTTGTTCCGCAGTTACTAAATCCATCTCAGCTTGAAACTCAAACATTGACTCTTGAACATTCATTTCATACGTAGAGGTAATCATTTTATCTTTAGCTGCTGATACCTGCTCTTTTCGAAGCTTTTTCACTTCTGTCACAGGCACCATTTTTATCTTTCCATCAGCTGCAAGCGTAAGTTCTCTAGGTAATGTAAGGGCACCGCACCAACCATCTTTCTTTGTAGGCATATCTGATTCCCACATATCCATCCACCCAATGGCAATGCGGCGGTTTTTATCATCTAAAAATGTTTGAACGGCATAAAAGTCATGACCATGATCTAACTCAATAAATTCTTCGTGAGTAAACTTGTTCTGGCAATACTCATACTCTCCAATCATATAGCCCGTTTGAAACAAGTTTTTATAGTGGTCTCCATCTTCTTTTATCCCCTGTGGTGATATCATCAGCACATGTTTACCATCAAGCTCAAAGAAATCTGGACATTCCCACATATAACCAAGGTGCTCGTTTCCTTCTGCCAGTACCCCAATATACTCCCAGTTTCGAAGATTTGGAGAGCGATATAAAATAACGCGGCCAATGTTGTTTTTAGCATTTCCTACTATCATGTACCAGTGGCTTTCGTACTTCCATACTTTTGGGTCACGAAAATGATGAGAGCTATCTGCTGGTGGTTTTTCAATAACTGGATTTTCTACTACTTTTTTAAAATGTACTCCATCTGTACTAACTGCAATATTTTGATTTTGATAAAACAAGTCTTTTTCTTTATCGATATAATGATGCCCGGTATAAATTAGCGTAAGCTCTCCATCATTATCAACTGCGCTACCAGAAAAGCAGCCATCTTTATCACAAGCATCTTCTGGAGCAAGTGCAATCGGAAGATGTTCCCAATTTACTAAATCTGAACTTTTCACATGTCCCCAATGCATCGGACCCCAATTCTCATCATAAGGGTGATGCTGATAAAAGACGTGATACTCTCCTTTAAATTGAACGAGACCATTTGGATCATTGATCCAATTTGCTGGAGCCATAATATGATAGCCGAGACGATGACGGTTGTTTACCTTTTTCTTTGCTTGTTCCACTGCTTCTGTTGCTTGTTGAATTCCATTTGTTGTTAACATATTCATTCCCCCTACACTATTTTAGGTACATTGTCAGCTTGCTTCAGGCCAGTTCTCTTTTTATGATTTAACAATGTAAAGATTGATAGAATTGTAAAAAACAATACAAATCCACCCATAATTAAATACGTAGTTCTAAAACCAACTAAATCGTATAGCCTTCCTGCAAGAGGAGACATAATAGAGGCTCCTACTTGTGAGGCAAACTGAAAGCCAACTAAGTAAAGAATAGATGATAAACGTGTATCAAAGTTAGCTGCTAAATATTTAAAAATAGCAATTAACATGATTGGTAGTTCAAGTGCATGAATGAGTTTCATAGATGAAATCCCAATTGGCCCACCAACCAAACCAGAACCGATAATGCGAAGTGCCATCAGAAAGCCAGCTAGAATTAAGCTATTCTTTGCCCCAAGCTTATTAACAATAAAAGGTGCTAGAAACATCATTCCAGCTTCCAAGAAAACTTGAAATGAATTTAAATAACCAAAAACTTGATTTCCCAACTGCTCCGTTGGAAATAAGGATGCATAGTAGATTGGAAATTGCTGGTCATATACGCCATAAATGCACGTAACGCCAAGTATATAAATCATGAAGAACCAGAAGTCTTTCAATAAAAAAAGATTCCAAACGTCTTTCATTTTCACAGATTCGGCTTTATTCATCTCTGAATCTGTCATTTCAACTTTGACCGATAAAATGATTAAAACCAGAATGATAGCGGATACAGAAGCGACCCAAAAATTAATATTGGGATTGATATTAAACAGTTGCCCTGCAAAAAACGTCGCTGCCGCCCAGCCTAAAGATCCCCACATTCTCGATTTTCCATACTCAAAGCTATACTTTCTACTGACTTTTTCAATATAAGATTCGATAGCTCCAATTCCTGCTAAGAAGGCCACCCCAAGATATAATCCCCCTACTACTGCTCCAACTATTACATTGGCTTGGAGCAATGGGCCATAGATGAATACGTAAAAAGGTCCTACAAACACCAGTAGCGTACTAATAAAAAATAAAATATTTTTCTTTAAACCAATTTTATCGGAAACATATCCATAAATAGGCTGCATACAAAGAGCAAAGATAGCGTTTACAGAAAAGATAATACCTGTTTCAGCGCCGTTTAAATTCATCTCTTGTCCAAGCCAAATAGAAAATAATGAGTAGCTCGATGACCATGTAAAAAAGAAAAAGAAAAAATAAGCGCTTAACTTCCAATACAAACTTTTAGATTTATTCATCCCTCTAACCCCTTTGAAGTGTACTCATTCCCCTAACAATTGAAAGCACTTTCAATTACATTCTATGTCAACCGGTTTCACATGTCAACGGGTTGACATAAAAAAAGCACATAGCCTATTTTAGGCTATGTATGGTTACGTTGTGCTTCCTTCCAATAACTGAACAGGTAGCTTGGTTTCTAAAGGCATTTCCTCAAACTTTCCTTCAATAGCTTTTAGCAGTAGATTAACAGATTCTTGAGCAATTTGTTCAATCGGCTGCTTAATAGTTGTTAACTCTGGAAGCAGCGTTTGTGTTACATCTGTGCCATCATATCCAACTACTTTTAAAGTACTAGGAACGTCTCTTCCTCGCCTCTTAGCTTCTCGTAAAACCGAAGCTGCAATGACATCATCACTAGCAAAAATCCCATCTACGTTAACTTGTTCATCAAACAGTTGTTTAATTATCCCCTGTTGACTGCGGCGATCAAAAGTTGCGGGAATTTCATAAGTAATTGGTTCTTTTCCACTTTGCCTCATGACGTCTTCATATGCTTTTCGTCTAAACCTCGCTGGCGTTTCTAATTCGACTGGTCCATTTAAATGAACAATATGGTGACATCCTTTTTTCAGCAACAATTCCGTCGCTAACTTTCCACCTGCATAGTTATCTGAACTAACAACTGGTATAGTGTCAGATAAATTCCGATCGATAGCTACAACGGCAAGATGTTCTTTGTGATAGTCAATGATACCTCGGTTATGCGTCCCAACAATAATTCCATCCACTTGGTTACGCATTAACATTTCAACGTATTTCTCTTCTTCATCTACTCGGTTTAAGCTATTACACAAAAGCACTTTGTACCCTAATTTAGTACAAATATTTTCAATGTAAAACGTCAGTTCACCAAAGAATGGATTGGAAACGGTTGGAAAGATTAAACCAATGACGTTTGTTCGCTTATTAAATAGGGAACGTGCTACATCATTCGGGAAGTAGTTAATATCTTTCATCGCTTGATGCACCCGTGCTTTTGTTTCTTCACTAATATACCCTCGATTATTTAAAACGCGAGATACCGTCGTTGGTGATACGCCAGCGCGTTTGGCCACATCGCTAATTTTTGGTTTCATTCTTTAATCCCCCTGCTTTATGAAAACGGTTCACCTTATTATACCTGTTTTTTCAAATAGAAAAAACAGGTACAGTTCGCCTGTACCTGCTGCAACTATTATTAGAGTGAATGATTACGTTTTGTTGTCACCTGTTTTATGACAAACGCAACAAGAAATAAAATGATGCTGCATGCCGCGATGCCAATTGATAGCGTCCCTATTCCAATGCCTGCCCATGGATCGAAAACAGCCGCTGTAACAAAGCTTGCTATAACTCCTACAATCGCAATGCTAAGGCTAATAATCGGTATTAAGTATGGTTTATCCTTACGAAACGAATACGTAAATAAAGAAAGTAGTACGACATATAATAGCGCAATTGTGTACACGTTTCCTATATAGCCAACTAGACTGCTCAGCACCTCATTATTCGTATTCTTAGGAATTGCTAACTCTACTTCTTGTATTTCTTTTGTTTTTAAATCAATGGTTTTTAGCTTATACTCTTCAGGCTGTGCTGCCCAGGCCGTATCATGTAGAAAGGCAACTTTATTTCGCTTATGAAAAAACACAGGAGAATTCACGCTGGATTTTAACGTTGTTAACTGCTCTGTGTTATTTGATTGAACATCGAATAAAAATAGTTCATATTCGTATAATGAACTGTTTTCAGATTCTTGTGAGACTGCTGTATAAGCTACTTGATTCCCAGTTGGAGAAAATGTTGTTTCATACATATCTCCAGGTAATTTAAGTTGCGTAACGGCCTGCTCTTTTTTTGTCTTTATATTATACTCGTATAGTTCATCACTATAATCTTGATCGTTAGGAATTTTATAATAAACTTTTTCATCATCAATTGCCAAATCACTCATGACGAAATAGTCTTTTTTTGTTAGTTGCTTAACCTTTCCCGTTTGTACATCTGCGGCGTAGAGATTATTTCCGCCTTCTTCTGTTCCTTCTAATTTCCCAAGATCTGAAGCTGGCATTCCAATAAAATAGATTTGCTGACTGTTCGTTGAAAATAAGGCGTCCGTTACGTGTAGAGAATCATCACTAATCTTTTGAAGAGATTGCCCATCTGCATTCGCAACGTTAAGAACGTTTGGCTCATCAACACCCGGTTTTTTTGTTAAAAATAAAATTCTTTTGCCATCACTTGAATAGCGGGGTGTATGACTGCGAGTTTCACTCGACGTTGTAAGCTGCTGCACATCCTTTCCGCTTATACTCGAACGGTAAACCTGCTCATTTCCACCTTTATAATATGAAAATAAAAAGCGATCGTCATTTGGAGAGATTGAAATTTCACTCCCTAATCCTGTAAAAAAGCGATAAGGGTCGTTACTTTGCGTATATGATAGATATATACTACTAATTAATAATATAAAAACAACAATCTTAGCGCCCCATAAAAATCCTTTTTTCAATGCTACCCTTCCTTTCTTTATCCAATATTTACATATTACCTTATTTCACTTTCGTATTCTAGAAAATTATTACATTTTCACTATTATAATCTCCTTTATTTCCGTGGAAGAAAATTTTTATTACTCACATTAAGGGATGTTAATACCACAAGCTTTATAAGTTTTGTATAATATAGCTTAAAAGAAAATGTATGCTTGAAAACTGAATAGTCTTCAAACAAGATAAGGGGAAAGATAAAGAATGGCCATTTTATTGGTAGACGATAATTCCGTCAACTTATTTGTAATTGATAAAATTTTAAAAGGTGCCGGCTATACTGATACCGTATCACTAACATCAGCACAAGAGCTTTTCACCTATCTAAAAGTGGATGAACTTCATGCCAAAACACCGCCTGTTGATTTAATTCTATTAGACATTATGATGCCTGAAATCGATGGTATTGAAGCGTGTCGCCGTATTCAAACCGTCCAGCGTTTGAGGAACATCCCCATTATTTTCGTCACGGCTCTTGAGGACTCTTCCAAGCTTGTTGAAGCGCTGGACGCTGGAGGAAGCGACTATATTACCAAGCCCATTAACAAAGTAGAATTGCTAGCTCGCATACGAGTTGCGCTTCGGCTGAAATCAGAGCTTGACTGGCACTCTGAGCACGAAAAGAAGATTCAAACAGAGCTTGATTTAGCTACAAACGTTCAGCGAAACCTTCTTAGTCAATTATTAAAAGAAGATGATATTAAAATGGACGTGTCCTATTTACCATCTTTTAAGCTAGCAGGTGACATGTATTACTGTCATAAAATTGATAAGCATCGATATGGAATTATCTTATTTGATATGATGGGGCACGGAATTTCAGCTTCTCTTGTATGTATGTTTATCTCATCTGTTCTCAGAGAAGCCATTAAACTTCTTGTTGACCCTGAGCTTGTAATTAAAGAATTAAATCGCTATATGACTCTACTTCATACTGAAAAAGATCATATTCCTTATTATTTCACGGGTATTTATATTGTGATTGATACAAAGAATAAAACGGTCGAATACGTAAACGCAGGGCATCCTCCGGGCTTTATGTTGATTGATGGTAAGGAAGTTTTGCCGTTGGAGCGAGGAAGCTGTGCCGTTGGTTTTTTTGATGACATTATCGTCAATAAGTTTATAGTATCATTTGAAGAGGACGTTCAACTCTTATTATTTACAGATGGTGCGTTAGAGGCGATGGGACCTTCCGAAGTGGAGGCAACTGAACAGCTAAAATTAATTACCTCTCAAAAGTGGGAAGACACCTCCATTATCATGGATCAAATTCTTCCTCCCGAACAGCGTGAAAATCAACCAGACGACATGTGTTTACTGCTTGTTCAAGCTAAAGCTATTTAAAAAGGTCGAGAGCACGCTCTCGACCTTTTTTATGTGGCTTTTTTTCGATAAATTCGCTCATTTCCTACAAATTCTTCATACAATTCAGCTCCAGCTGAGAAACGCAGCGTCTCTTTATCTCCAAGTCCTAAAAATCCACCTTCACATAAACTTTCTGAAAACAAATCATATACTTGCTCTTGAAGCTCATTTGTAAAATAAATGAGCACGTTGCGGCAAATGATAACGTGAAATTCATTGAATGACTGATCCGTTACCAAATTATGCTGTGCGAAGATAATATTTTTCAATAAACTTCGGTGAAAATAAGCATAGAGATGATCGGTTTGATAATATTGTGAAAATGCTTCGGTTCCACCAGCTTGTATATAGTTTTTGGTATAATCTTTCATTTTGCGAAGCGAAAATGTTCCTTGTCTTGCCTTTTGAAGGACGTCTTCGTTCATATCTGTTGCATATATCACTGATCTATCAATCAATCCCTCTTCTTGTAACAGAATAGCCATTGAAAAGACTTCTTCACCTGTTGCACAGCCAGCATGCCAAATTCGAATTTCTTTATGCTGTCTTAGTAAGGGAACTACTTTCGTACGAAATGCTTTAAAAAACGTTGGGTTTCTAAACATCTCTGTTACATTAATTGATAAATCGTTTAAAATTTGCTCTAGAAATTCCTCGTCATGCACAACTTTTTCAATTACTCTCGAAATCGTTGGAATGCCATCAATGTTCATTCGGTTTTGAATTCGTCGATATACAGAGGACTGGGCATATTTTCTAAAATCAAATCCAGATAGTCGATAAATCGCCTCTAATAGCAACTTCAGCTCTAGATTTGATTTATATGATGCTTCGTTTACTTCTAGTTGATTTGTATCCATACGTAACATCCTTTTTCATTACTTACTCAGTTTGCTAACCACACGCGCATCACCGAAAATAGCTGACTAAGATCTAACGGCTTGCTAATATAGTCAGACGCCCCTGCTTCTAAGCATTTTTCCCGATCATTTTTCATCGCTTTTGCGGTTAATGCAATAATTGGCAAATCATTTAGTTCCAACTCTTGACGAATCTTTTGCATTGTTTCGTATCCGTCCATATATGGCATCATAATGTCCATTAGAACTAGGTCAATATGATGCTCTTTTGACTCTACAATTTCTAAACACTCAAGGCCATTTTGAGCCGTAACGATGTCCATTCCTTGTTTTTTCAATGCTGTTTGTAAAGCGAAAATATTTCGCTGATCATCATCAACAATTAGTACTTTCTTTCCTTTGAATACGTTTGAGTCGTTTTTAGCCGAAGTTTTTTCTTCTTGATCTTCAATTGTGCTTTCCGGCTGTTCTTCCATAACTTCTACTTCATTAAAAGTTACTGCCACTTGGCTGTACGCTTCTTCTAGCTGAGTATAATCCACAGCTCCATTAATTAAGCTTGGTAAATAAAGCGTAAATGAACTTCCTTTGCTTACTTCACTATGAAGCGTAATAAAACCACCTAAAAGCTTTGCAAATTCACTACAAATAGACAACCCTAAACCTGTACCACCGTACTTACGAACCGTGGCACCATCCGCTTGTTGAAAAGCTTCAAAGATCAGTTCATGCTTTTCTTTAGGAATACCAATTCCCGTATCTCTTACTTCAAACTCGAGCCAACAGTTTGAATCCACCAATTTCTTTATTGGATGAGAGATGCTTTCACTTGCTCGTCGAATAAAAATAGATACTTCTCCTTGATGAGTAAATTTAAAAGCATTGGACAGCAAGTTCTTCAAAATTTGTTGAACACGCTTTTCATCTGTTATAAACAGATTCGGTACATCATCTTCTTTGTATACATGAAAAGCTACATTTTTCTTTTCCGATACATGAGCAAACTGACGCTCTAGCTGTTGTGGAAGCTCGCTCATATTTACTTCGCTTAAAAGTAGCTCTAGCTTTCCTGCTTCTACTTTTGATAGGTCTAAGATATCGTTAATTAACCCCAATAAATCACTGCCTGAAGAATGAATAATACGCGCATATTCTTCTTCTTCACCTGTAAGCCTGTTGTCTCCATTTTCTGCAAGCATCTCTGATAAAATTAATATACTATTAAGAGGGGTACGCAGCTCATGAGACATATTTGCTAAAAACTCAGACTTGTATTGTGAGTTTAATTCAAGTTGAGTTGCTTTTTCTTCTAGCTCTTTTTTAGCGACCAAAAGCTCTTCAGACTGATGTTCTGCGTCTCGCGTGCGCTCCTCTAGCTGTTCATTAATGGTTTGAAGCTCTTCGGATTGCATCTGTAGCTCTTCGGACTGCGTTTGAAGCTCTTCGGATTGTGCTTGAAGTTCTTCAGTCATTGCTTGAGATTCTGACAGTAATCGAGCAATTTCCATTCGTCTCGTAACGCTATTTATCGTCAATCCAAACGTCTCAATCACCAGATTCATAAGCTCTTTTTCAAGCGCAGTAAAGTTTTCTAAACTTGCTAATTCTATAACTGCAATAACTTCACCTTCAAATAAAACAGGGGCAATAAACACACTCTTAGGTACGGTTGCACCTAAGCCTGATCCAATCAACTGATACCCTTCAGGTAAATCTGTTAAATATAACTGTTTCTTCTCTAATGCACACTGTCCAATAAGCCCTTGTCCCATTTTAAATGATTCTCTTCCTACGTCTTCAAATCGATCAGCAATGCTGGCTTCCTTTACAAACTCAATCTTATCGTGCTCATCATTTCGAATGTAAAAGGCGCCATATGAAGCACCCGTTATTTTAGAGACTGTTATTAAAAATTGTTCCGCTAATGTACGGACAGACGTGATGCCTTGATACATCGTCACAACTTCTGCAAGATTTGTTTGAAGCCAATTTCGCTTTTCTACACTATCTAGCAGCTCATTAGTTGCATCTCCCAGCTCTTTTATTTCGTCATTTGTTTTCACGGCAATCCGTGTATTCAACTGGTTTTTTGATGTAGCGATTTCCCTGATTGTATTTGTCACTTCTTTCATTGTATTAACAATCGACTTTGATAAAAAAAGACCAATTATCGTTGAAAATAAGGTTACAAATAAAAGGAGACCATACATGCCTAGAGTAATATTTTTATTTTGGTTATCTAATTCTGCTGCTCTTTGTTCGGTCATTGCTTTTTCCGCTTCACGAAACGAACTAAACTGACTTCGCATTTCATCCATGTAGCGACGGCCGGAATCTACTTCGAAAAACGACTCTAGCTCTTTGGTGTTACCTTCTTGCTGCCATTTAATTGTTGGTTCTCCAGCGTTTTCAATCCAACTTTCAATCGTTGACTTTATTTCCTTTAGCTTCTCTCGTTGAGAATTATCATCTAATAGCTGATATAACTTATTATAGTCATCTAGCCATTGAGATTGTCCTTGTTCATAAGGTGCTAAATAAACTGAGTCCCCTGTGAGCACATAGCCTCGTTGACCGGTTTCCATATTCAACAAACTATTTTCAATGCGACCTGTTAACTCGTGAATTTGAATATCATGATCAATAATAAAATTTCGCTCTTGTTGCAAAGACTTAATTTGGTTATTTAAAAGAATAATAGCTATAAATAAGCTACAAACAATAAAGAAATAGCCACCTAAAATCTTTGTGCGTATCCTCATTTTCCATTTCGTTTTCATATATGTTCCTGCCTTTACTTATTACTCTTACAGTGTATCTATTATACACTGAAAAACATTTTCCCTATACTATTTTTTAATTTGAAGAAAGCAACCTACTATACGGACTAAAAACTACCTATTAAACAGATAAACATACTTGTTTCATTTGTATGAATGGCGTATTCTAGATTGGATGAGAAAGAAAAAAAGAAAGGAGGACTTAGATGAAAGATTCCACAACCCATCCTTTATCACTTGATGCTCAGCATAAAGTAGTGCAAACCAATACCTCTTACTACCATACAAAATGGAGCTCGGTTGCAGACCCGGCTGAAAATAACAGCTGGAACTGGATGGCATTTTTATTTTTCCCATTCTGGCTTGCCTACCGGAAGTTATACAAACTCTTTTTAATTATTGCGCTCATTGATATCCCACTGCTTGTTGCAACATATATCGTTGATGTTCCATTTCTGGTTGAAGTACTTTTTTATTTGGTGATTGCCGTCGTAATAGGGATAAATGCTAATCGTTGGTACTATAAGCATGCTTTTAAACTGGTACAGTCCGCTATGGACCTTCCAGAAGAAAAACAAATTCTTTATTTAAAAGATAAAGGTGGCACACACATCGGTAGTTTAATTGGATTAAACGCACTTGTTATTGCTTTTAGTATTGGAGCTGATTATGGTCTATCCTATTTGCCTACTAAAACAAATGCCAAAGACATTATGAGGTACAGCGATGAAGGCATAACGTTAGAAGCATTTACGGATCATCCAACGTGGACGTATATTAAAAAAGAAGATAACCATCATATTATTCAGTTTAAAGGCTATGACTATTCGGAGAAAGAGCATGTACGTATCCTATTTTATACATATATTCATAAGCAAGTATACGAGTGGCATGAAGTCTACATAAACGGTAAAAAGCTAAGTGATGAAGAAGCTGAGGAATACGAATATTGGATTGAAGATAATACGTTTTATTAAAAAAGAGAAGGTACGTGCTACTTTCTCTTTTTTCAAGCTAATTCACGAATTATTATGTTCTTTTATCAAAGCGATACTGCTCTACTACTACTTTTCCTTCTTGGACAGAAATTCCTTCTTTCTCTAAAAGAGTCCTTTGAGTCCAAACACCTTCTTCATTTTTAATTACAATCTCACCTTTTGCATTTACAACACGATGCCACGGTAAATTATGCTTTTGACTCATAGAGTGCAGAATGCGAGCTACTTGTCTCGCTGCCCTTGGATTTCCTGCTTCCTTTGCAATTTGTCCATATGTCATAATATACCCACTTGGGATATCTTGAATAATTTGAATAACCCGCTGCGTAAATTGATTCAAGGACTTTCACTCTCCTTTTAGTTAATTCATTTATTTTAACATGAGAAAGGCCCTCTCCCAAGGGAGAGGGCCTTTCTCATATGGAATACTGTCGAACAATATTTTTCATTTCACTAAAAATCATATGTATTTCTACACTGATTTCAGGTTTGAAATTTGTTATATGATTTATTAGAAACAACCATCGTTCCAGGTAGACTAATACGTAATCTGCCATTAGCTGTCTTGAGGTAGATGCATCAGATAGAGCATTATTAATTTCGTTAGTAGCCTGTTGCAAAAAATTAATTTGTTCAGCACTTACAGATACTCTTGCTGTAAATAACGTTAATAACGTTCCTGTTAGCGCCTTAAATTGATTGATTGCAATCGAATCTCTTACCTTAATCACCCGAGGAAGTATGGTGCTTAGACTTACAAAAGAATGATAAGAGATAGCTTCATAGTGAATATCTAAAAATTGAATAGGGTCATTGATTGGCATTACAAGTTCTCCTTTTAAACCGACTTGTCTTTTTAGTATATGTACAGGCTCCTCATTCGGTTCATGAACTCATAAAAAAAGACAGAGAACATTCTCTGTCTTTTTCCTTTTTAGCTGTGGAAATTCGTACCGTCCGTTACGGCCTTCACAACCCCAACACGCACCACAAAGTCACCGAAGTGTTCACCATCATGACGCTCTTTTGCATAGCGGCTAATTAGTACACGTAGCTCGCTTAAAATTTCGCTTTCACCGATATTCTCACGATACATTTTACTTAAGCGACTACCGTCAAAAGCAGCTCCTAGGTACATATTGTATTTTCCAGGCGCTTTACCGATAAAGGCAATCTCACCAAGTGCAGGTCTAGCACATCCATTTGGACAGCCAGTCATACGAATCGTAATCTCTTGATTGCGAAGACCATTTTCATCTAAAATTCCATCAATTTTCTCAATAAGAGTCGGCAAGTAGCGCTCTGCTTCTGCCATCGCTAATCCACAGGTAGGTAACGATACACAAGCAAGTGAACTACGGCGAAGTGCGGAATAATGCTTACCGTCTGTTAATCCATATTGTTCAATTAGTTCACTAATTTGCTTTTTCTTTTGGCTTGATATATTAGCAATAACTAAATTTTGATTGGCTGTTAAGCGGAAATCTCCAGTATGCACTTTCGCAATCTCACGCAACCCAGTCATTAACGAATAACCATCGTAATCCGTTACGCGGCCCCCTTGAACAAATAGTGTAAAATGCCATTTTCCTCTGACACCTTTTTCCCATCCATAGCGATCACCGTTATGTTCAAAGTGAAAGTTTTTCGATTCTTCAAGTTTCCACCCTAAACGACTTTCTAACTCTTCAACGACCGTATCTAACCCTAAGCGATCAACCGTGTACTTAAAGCGCGCGTATTTACGCACAGAGCGGTTACCGTAGTCACGCTGAATTGTAATAATTTTTTCAGCTACTTCAAGAATTTGGTCTGGTGTACAGAAACCAATCACTTTTGCTAATTGCGGGTATGTTTGCTTATCTCCGTGCGTCATTCCCATACCGCCTCCGATTGCAACGTTAAAGCCAACTAGCTTACCTTCTTCAACAATTGCAATAAAGCCTAAATCTTGAGAATAAACGTCAATGTCATTTGATGGTGGCACCGCAATCCCGATTTTGAATTTACGAGGTAAGTATAACGGCCCATACATTGGTTCAAGCTCTTCATCAACTTCAGGCGTTGAAGCGACTTTTTCTTCATCTAACCAAAGCTCATGATATGCTCGCGTACGTGGTAACAGATAGTCGCTGAGTTGCTTCGACCATTCAAATACCTCTTCATGAATGTCAGATTGGTAAGGATTTGGGTTGCACATCACGTTACGATTAACGTCACCACATGCTGCAATTGTATCAAGCATTGATGCATGGATATCTTGAATCGTTTGCTTCATGTTCCACTTTAGAATCCCATGCATTTGAAAAGCTTGACGCGTTGTCAACTTAAGCGTGCCGTTTCCATATTTTTGAGCTAAATCATCCATAACAAGCCATTGTTCTGGCGTTGAAACTCCGCCTGGTGTACGAACACGAAGCATAAACTGGTAAGCTGGCTCTAGCTTTTGTTTCTGACGCTCATTGCGAAGGTCACGATCATCTTGCAAATAGCTTCCATGAAATTTCATTAAGCGATTGTCATCATCTGAAATCCCTGAGCTAATCGGCTCAAGCATCGATTCCTTCAACGTACCGCGCAGATAATTACTTTCTTCTTTTATGCGCTCAACGTCACTTGGAGGACCTTCGGGCGCTTTTAAAATTTTGTTAACCATGTTGAAACTCTCCTTTCAATCCTCAATATACGTCGCGCTGATAGCGCTTTTGCTGCTGCATATTAGCTAAATATTGTTCTGCTTGTTCACGGCTTACGTTGCCTTCTTGTTCAATAATATCAATCAGCGTATTGTGCACGTCATGTGCCATATGCTTTTCATCTCCGCAAATATAAACCACTGCACCTTCTTCTAACCATTCAAAAAGCTCTTTACTATGCTTTTTCATACGATGCTGAACATATACTTTTTCAGCTGTATCACGTGAAAATGCAACATCCATCTTAGTAAGTACACCGTCTTTTAGCCACTGTTGCCACTCCGTTTGGTATAAAAAGTCCGTCACGAAATGCTGGTCCCCAAAGAACATCCATGACTTACCTTCTGCACCGACCTCTTCGCGCTCTTGCATAAACGAACGGAACGGTGCAACTCCTGTTCCTGGACCAACCATAATAATTGGCGTTTCAGGATTACTTGGAAGTTTAAAGTTTTGATTATGCTGAATATAAACAGGTAAAGTATCACCTGGCTGTAAGCGTTCTGCGCATAAAATAGAACATACGCCTTTACGCTCTCTTCCATGTGAATCGTAGCGCACAGCTCCAATTGTTAAGTGCACTTCATCAGGATTAGCTTCTAAACTGCTTGCAATGGAATACAACCGTGCTGGCAGCTTGCGCAATAAAGTAACAAAGTCTTCAACTGAAACGCCAAGAGGGCCGAAGTCTTTAACAAGATCTAAAAGGTCACGCCCATAAACGTACTCTTTTACTTTTGTGCTATCACTGATAAGCGCATGGAGCTCTTCATTTCCTGTAAGCTTTGCAACTTGTTCAAGCAACGGCTTTGTTAATATAGTAATTTCAAAGTTTGAAATTAGCGCCTCACGTAGAGAACGCACATCGCCTTGTTTGTTCACCTTTACTACTTCATCTGGATTGAAACCTAGCTCTGAAATTAACAAATCAACAAGTTCAGGATCATTCTCTGGATAAACTCCCAAGCTATCACCAGGTTCAAACGTTAATCCAGAACCTTCTAAAGATAACTCTAAGTGACGCGTTTCTTTATTTGATCCGCGACCATTTAAGTTTAAGTTTTCTAGTACTTCAGCTTTAAATGGGTTCGTTCTAGAATAAGTTGATGGCTGTGCCAATGTTTCTTCTACTGCCACAGCAGCCTCTTGAACACCGCTCCCCTCACTTAAACCATTTAAAACACCTTCTGTCCACTCTGCTGCTAGTTCTTCATAATCTAAATCGCAGTCAACTCGTGGATATAAGTGCGTACCCCCTAGCTCTTCTAAGCGCTGATCAAACTCTTTTCCTGTTTGACAGAAAAACTCATAGGAACTGTCTCCAAGAGAAAGAACTGAAAATCGTAAATTATCAAGCTTTGGAGCGCGTTTTCCGTGTAAAAATTCATGGAAAGAAAGCGCGTTATCAGGTGGCTCTCCTTCTCCATGAGTGCTTACCACAATAAGTAAATTCTCAAGTTTTTTAAGGGTATTTGGTTTAAACTCGCTCATAGACGCGACTTTAACATTAAAACCTTTTGCTTCTAATGTTTTACCCGTTTGACCTGCTAGGTTTTGAGCATTTCCTGTTTGAGATCCATAAAGAATTGTTACATCTTTAGACACCGGCTGAGTAGCTGGTACACTCTGCGCTGGTTCAACAGCGGGTGCGGGTGCTGATGCTGAACCGCTTGCAGCCAAGTATCCACCTAGCCAACTTTTTTGGGATTCTGTTAGCGTTGGTAGTAATTTGTTAAGTAATTCTACCTGCTCTTGATTAAAAGGACTGTTTGTAACCTGAAGTTGCAAAAATATCCACCTCACAAAGGAATATAAAGCTTAGTATGTATACAAATTATACAAAATGATTTCATTATTCTGACGAATATTTCTCTAAAAATCTCTTAATCTCTACTATTCCTATTTTTTTAATTGATTTTACACTAAAATTCAAAATTAGTAAAATACAGATAATTTATTAGTTGTATTAAAAATATTAATATGAGACTTCAGGAAAGTTAATAATGATATTTAAACAAAAAGGAGATAAGACATAACAATATGATTCCTTCTCAAAGACAAAGCATTACTTTATTATAATAGTTAGGTTGTAAGAACAATTGCGTTGCATTGCGCTACAGACACTCTTTTTCTAAATTATCTTCCGAACCAACCAAAAACGTCCGAACTATCAAACAGCGTTAACTGTCGACAATTCGGATAGATTATTGACTGAAATACTTATGTCCCATCCTCTAGTTTATAGATGGAATATTTCATTCTCTTATTGCCACTATTCGAATACGTTGATAATCGGCTTCAAACCGACCTTTTATATACAGCTGTGGCTTAAGATGCTTAGTGACTTGTCCAAAAAGGTGTTTCTTCTCACTATGACTAAGGCCTGTCACAAAATCACCAGCAAAACTTTCTAACCATTGCTGCATACCGTCCTCACCATCAGCTAACGGTGTAATGCGGTTAAAGTGCTGTGCAAAGAGCACTTTAAACCCGGTCTCTTCAAGCAACACGCTATATTCTCCTATACTAGGAAAATACCAAGGGTTCCTTTCCTTTGCATCAATGCTATATTCATGTTGTAGAAAATACGAAATGCTCTCAATAATGCTTTGAATATTACCTTTCCCACCGAATTCGGCAACAAATCGCCCTTTCGGTTTTAAAGCTTGGTGAACTGATGATAATACACCTTTAGCATCTTTCATCCAGTGAAGCGCTGCATTTGAAAAAATCGCATCGTATGGTTGATTAACTACGAATGACTGTCCTTCTCCGATATTAAATTGTATGTGTGAATACTTGTTTCTAGCAGCATTAATCATTTCTTCGGAATAGTCTATACCCGTGACTAACGCATTATGCTCAGCAATTTTTGTAGTTAAATCACCTGTACCGCATCCTAAATCTAAAATCCGTTCACCTTCTCTAGGAGAAAGAATATCAATTAAACTTTCACCATACTTTGAAACAAACTGCATCTTTTGGTCATATAAAGAAGGATTCCAAACATTTATTGAGTTCATTTTTAACTAACCCCTTTTTAGAAATATTTGTTATATTTATCCTACATACTAAATGATTTAATGGCTAATATATGGTAGCTATTATACTGATAGTTTAAAACTATGGAGGGAAAAATGGAGATACGCTTATTTCAATATGTAATAGAAGTCTACAAGATGAAAAGCTTTACGAAAGCTGCTGCGAATTTACATATCGCTCAGCCTTCTTTAAGTAAACAAATCTCCAAGCTAGAAGATGAGCTGGGTATTTTATTATTTAATCGTTATTCAACTGGTATTGAAATAACAGAGAAAGGCAAGCTGTTTGTTGTAAGAGCACAAGCTATTTTACGTATGCATGACAATTTACAAAAAGAGCTAGAGGATTCCAAAAACATAAAAGAAAATAGTATCACAATTGGCGTTACCCCTATCACAGGTGGGCATGTTCTTCCGCCTTTACTAAAGCAGTTTATGCATGAGTATCAAACTGTAAAAGTAAAGTTTGTGGAAGACTCAAGCGAAAATATACTGAATTTATTAGTCAACACTAAAGTAGATTTTGCTTTGCTATCGCTTCCGATTAAAGATGAACGCTTAAAATATGAACCTTTTTTAACAGAAGCTCTCTACCTTGCCGTTCCAAAGAATTCGCCCAATTGGTTACCACCTTTATCGAATCGCTTAACAGATTACAAAAATTGCCCATTCGTCTTATTAAAAAGCGGGTTTGATTTCCGCTCAAAGGTACTCTCTTTATGTGCAAATCACCAGTTTCAACCAGCAGTAGCTTATGAAACAAGTAGTATTGAAACAGCTCAATCATTAGTTTTGAACGGCCTTGGAGTTACCCTTGTTCCTGAAATGGTTATTAAACGTGACAATCCTTCCATGATTCGCTATATAAAACTAGAGCACGCTACGCGTACGCTTGTATTTGCTCACGTCAAGGATTCCTACCTTAGTCAAGCTTCAAAGAACTTTATAAATATGGCAAAAAGCACCGCAGCTTCTATCTTTAGTTAGAAACTTGGTGCTTTCTCTATTCTTCCTCTTCTTCTATAACCTGACCGATGAACGACAGTACGGATCCGCCTGCTTGAATCCAGCTTCCAAATACGTTTAATACTTCCCCTTTATCATTATCTTCACCAGAACTATCACCTATCTCCGCTGCTTCTTCTAGTTTTTCTGCTCTTAAATCATAGCCATCGCCTAGAGCCTGCATCGAATTCCCAATAATTTGCATAATATTTCCGACGATGCTATATACCTCTCCAATATTTGAGTCATCCTTTAACTCGTCTCCTAATGCAGCAGCTCCTCCTAAAGCTTGCATCAGGTTACCAGCAATCGTAAGACGAGTTTGTGTTTCTCCTTCTTCTAATAAAAGAAGGCCTGCTACAATGGTGGAGTTTCCAACCGCTTGAATTTCGTTTCCAATCTTTTCGAGAGAAACTCCTTCTTGCCCATCTGCTTCTAATGCGTTACCTGTTCCCTGTAGCAAGTTCCCCCAAAGGTTTAAATTGTACTTAGCTTGTTCTGAAAGCCACCAAAAAGGTGTGCTTCCAACCGCGGCCGTTATGGTTCCGATAGCAGCAATTGCAGCCCCAACTACTTCCAATTGTCCATTATCCATCCATGCCACGCCCCGTCGTAAAGTTCTTTTTACAGCATATGCATGAGAAATTGAAAGTGATTTTAACAAAAAAAATTACACTTTACAGTATGTAAAGCGCAATTTTTAAAACCATTATTTTTTTTTCTTAACAAGCAACATATAAGCACATAAAGCAAGCAACTCACAAATTGCAATGACAATTCCCATCGCCAAATCCGTATTGTTTCCAAATGCACCCACTAGCGGCGCTACAGATCCTCCTAGTAAAAATGGCAGTAAACCTAATAAAGCAGCTGCACTTCCTGCTTGTTTTCCTTGAGTTTGCATAGCTAATGAAAATACCGTTGTGTTAACAATTCCAACGCTTGTTACTGATAAAAATAAAAAGATACATAGAAGTAAAACAGAGTCTGTTAATAAAATTGCAAGTACTAAGCTAATGCTCCCAATTGCAGCTTGAATCAAACCATACGTTAACAATGTACTTTCAGAAATTTCCCCTGCCAAACGTCCGGTCACCTGTGTGGCGATAATTAAACCTACACCATTAATAGCAAAGACTCCACTAAACATTTGTGGAGATAATCCATAAATTTCTTGAAGAACAAACGTTGAGCCCGAAATGTAAGCAAACATTGCGCTCATTACAAATCCTTGCGTCAGCGCGTAGCCTACAAATGTTTTATCTTTCACTAGGCTTCCAAACGTTTGTAAAATCTCTTTAAAGCCGCCTGTTTTACGACGTTCAGGTGGTAGCGTTTCATCCAGACCAACCATAACGCTAATTAGCATAACTACGCCAATTACAGTTAAAACGCCGAATACTCCTCGCCATGATACAAACTCTAGTACTTGACCACCTGCAATAGGTGCTACTATAGGTGCCAATCCGTTAACAAGCATCAGCATTGCAAAAAATTTAGTTAAGTCCGTTCCTGAAAATAAGTCTCGTACGCTTGCTCTTGAAATAACCATACCAGCTGCTCCTGCAGCTCCTTGAATAAAGCGCAGGGCAATAAATAGCCAAATAGAAGGTGCCACAACACATAAAGCTGAAGCGATTGTGTAGATAATAATTGAAATAACGAGCGGTTTTTTTCGACCTTTAATATCGCTAAAAGGCCCCATTAATAGTTGGCCAAATGCTAGCCCAATCAAGCAGGCTGTTAAACTTATTTGAACTAAAGATGTTGTCGCATCAAGTTCTTTTGCGATTGTGGGAAGAGCTGGTAAATACATATCAATTGTAAAAGGACCAAATGCACCCAACCCTCCTAAAATTAAAACGAGCAGCAAGCGGCTTTTTGAACCAGCTGCTATACTTTGCGCAAACTCTCTTTGCATCGTATTCTCTCCTTTTTAACCAAATGAAAAAGAGCAACTGTATCTGTTGCTCATTGAACTAAAAACAAAATTTTAACTAGTAAATATAAAATCCATATTGAGACAATTCCAATTAATCCATTTAAAAGTCGATTTTGAAACGTTTGAGTTTTTTTCTTTGGCTGAGCTTGTTTTCTTCGTTCAGAACGACTCATGGGCTGTTGACTATCATGATTCGTTAACATGATCTTGCATCTCCAATCTTACTAACAAAATCTTTTCTCGCTAAATAGTTTACCATACTCCTACTAAATAGTGGAGAATAACCATCACAAAAAAAGTTTGAGCACTCCCTTTTTGCAAGGAGGAGTCCCAGACACGACGCTCCATTTCACTTTATTTCCAAACCGACTTTTCCCAATCCACAAAAAAACCTGAACGATTAAAAGTTGTAAGCTTTTAATTGTTCAGGCATAGGAAGAGCTGAGCTACTTATATCTCAACCTCCCTTTCTTTATCTTTTTGCTTTAAATTTCCATACATAGCTTTGAAAGTCACCTTGCAAGGAAATAGGTACATGAATTCCGCTATACATAAGCTCATCGCCTCCGTATACGTTACCCGTTCCTATTAATTCATATGATTTGTCTGAAGCTAATCCATGAAGCTTGATCGAACGCAGCGGTGTTGCTGGCTCAGCAAGTACACGGTAATAAAATACCACTACTTGTTCTTTTGCTTCATCCGTGAACAACCATGCCGTTTCATTTCCTTCAAATGGACTCAAAAGTCGATAAAAATCACCGTATTGAATGAGTCTTCGAATTTCTTTGTATTCCACAATTTGCTCTTTTACAGCTTGTTTCTCTTCGTCTGTTAACTTCGTTAAATCTAATTCATAACCAAGGTTTCCAGCCATCGCTACATCACCGCGCATCTTTAACGGTGCATAGCGGTGAACTTGGTGATTCGGAATATCAGATACGTGTGCTCCCATGGATACAATTGGGTAGACAAGGCTTGTTCCATACTGAATTTTTAAGCGCTCCACTGCATCCGTGTTATCGCTGGTCCACGTTTGCGGCATATAATAAAGCATTCCTGGGTCGAAGCGTCCTCCACCACCAGAACAGCTTTCAAATAAAATATGAGGAAACGCAGTTGTAAGGTCTTCCATCATTTTATATACGCCTAAAATATGACGATGGGACGTTTCTTTTTGACGCTCAGCAGGAAGAAGCGCAGAACCCACTTCTGTTAAGTGACGGTTCATATCCCATTTAACATACGTAATTGGAACCTTTGAAAGAATAGCTGAGATACGTTTTGTAATTTCAGTGCGTACATCTTCCCTGGAAAAATCCAGAACGAGCTGCTCTCGGCTTTCTGTTCGATGACGGTTCGGTACGTGCAAGCACCAATCTGGATGTTCTCTATATAAGTCACTATCTTTTGAAACCATTTCAGGTTCAAACCATAAACCGAACTCCATATTGACGTTGTTCACACGTTTGGCTACATCTTCTAGACCGGCAGGAAGCTTTTCATTATCAACGAACCAATCTCCAAGTGATGTTGTATCTGAGTTGCGCTTTTTAAACCAACCATCATCAAGCACAAATAGCTCCATGCCGAGTTCACTACCTACCTTGGCAATTTGCTCCACTTTCTCCGCATCAAAGTCAAAGTAAGTAGCTTCCCAATTATTAACCAGAATTGGACGATCTTTCGTTTTAAATTCGCCACGCAGTAGATGGTTTTTATAAAGGTGGTGAAATGTGTGAGACATCTCCGACAAACCAGCAGATGAATACACCATCACAACTTCTGGCGTTTGAAAAGTTTGTTCTTTTTCTAGTAACCACGTAAAATTATGAGGGTGAATACCTACTGATAAACGCGCCGTTGAAAATTGATCTACTTCTATTTGAGCTAAGAAATTTCCGCTGTAAACAAAGTTAAACCCGTATACTTCTCCTGAATATTCAGTCGTATCTTTACGAAGTAGAGCAAGAAAAGGATTCTGCTGATGACTGCTTGCTCCTCTTATACTACCAACAGATTGAATACCCGTATGCAATGACTGACGCTCAACATGCCGTTCTTTTCCCCATGCTCCTGGCAACGAAAGCATATCAAATTCTGCGTCTCGAAAATCAACATTAGCACTGAGAGCACGAATTAACTTTATTGATTCTTTCCCTTGATTTTCAAACTTTGTCGCCCGCGTAATCGCATTATAGTTTTCAAAAACCGTATATTGTAACGTTACATGTAAACCAATGACGCTGTCTTCTAGCAAAATTTCAAGCGTCTCTGCTTCATCATCGGAATGAATATATGTAGCTGGTAGTTCTTCTAAGTTCGGTTTCCCTTTATAAATCCGATGCTCTTTATAACGTAAATCCGTAACCACTGTACCATTCGGCAGCTCAACTTGATAAGCCGGTGAACGAAAATCACCGTTACCATGCTGAGGGTACTCTTGAGGCAACCAATCCAGTGAAAAAGTGCGGTCTCCTTGATATGGATTCGGAGAAAATGAACGGTCTAGCGGCTGAATCTGGTTTGTATGGTTGTAGTTATTGATTTTTCTTCCCCAGTAAAAATGAGCTAAGTAATTATCACGAACAAGCCCCATTGCGTAGCTGGTATCTTTCGCTTTCAAGTGAAAAACCTTATTCTTTTCATCAAATATAATACCCATTTGTCTCCCGCTCCCCTAGCTTTGTTATTATTTTGTTTTTTCTGCTATACTTTCCCGAGCAATAAAGCTCGTAGGTAACATTACTTTCATTGGTAATTCTCTTCCTTTTAACCTATCGTGTAAAAGCTTTACCGCTGTTTTCCCCATTTCCTCTGTATAGATTTTCACTGTAGATAAGCTTGGAGTTAAATAAGCAGCTGCACTAATATCATCAAAACTAACAACTGATACTTCCTTTGGCACAGGAATACCTGCTTCATTAAGCGCTTTTAAAGCGCCAATAGCTAAAGGATCACTCGCTGCAATAATTGCAGTCGGCATGCTTCCCTGTTCAATTAACTCTTTTGTCATCTCATATCCGTGAATTGGATCCCATCCTGCCACTTTTATGTAGCGTGAATTAAAGTTTCCTTTTTCCTTCATCACTCGCTCATATGTTTTTTGACGGCTTTCAGAGTGATGCTCTCCAGCACTGTCACTGAGACGCTTTGTAATCACTTTTCCACCAATAAAAGCGATATCTTTATGCTTCATTTCTTCCAGTTTTTCAATCAAACCTCTAGTTGCAGCTTCGAAATCAGAGGTTACTACGTCAAAACCTGTATCTTCAGGAGCATAGTCCACAAAGATTAGCCTATTTTTATTGTAATAAAATGAAGTTAAATCTTTTTCATCAATTGCCCCTATCACAATTAAGCCGTCTAAATGATTAAGTCCGCCTTTAGGGATTTCATTTTCACCAACCACAAACACGTTTTCCACCTTAAATTGATAAGCTTCACAAATACTTTCAATGCCTAATCGAATAGATAAAAAGTATGGATCATTCACTTCATCTTTTGGTGATGTTGTTAGAATTAAACCGATAGAACGAGTCTCTGTTAACTTTGAATGTGCCATGTTTTTTCTTTTTGACGACTGATAATTTAAGCTTTTTGCAGTGTTTATCACTCGCTTCCGCGTATCATCAGCGACGGATAGTGTTTGATCACTATTTAAAATTCTAGATACGGTAGCAATTGAAACACCTGCTTGCTGTGCAATATCTTTAATCGTTGCCATAAATTAGCCACTCCCTATAAAAACTTCTATTTGCTTTTATGATAGCACACGAAAATTGGTATAGACCAAATAGTTTAAGGAGAAAAGACTCCTTGCTTATTATGTAGCCGTCGATAAGTTGATTCTATTTACTTTTTTTTAGTAAAATTAACTAAATTAATCTTACCAAAACCTTTACTACAGTTCAATGTTTTTTTGAATGCGTTTTCAAAAAAAAAAAAAAAAAAAAGAAGAAGCTCATTAATCTCATCTCCTTCTTTCTTATCTCTCTATTTAATAGCTTCGTAAACGCCTGTTACAACGCTTCCATATTGACCAGTTTCAAACACGTCTCCTTCAAAGCGATTCGGATTTTCCGAAGGATTAACAAGTGGTGAATGTTTCTTATTCGTTAATAAAACAATACCTAAATCTTTTTCACGGTCGATAATGGTAACAGTACCAACCCAACCAGTATGGCCAATTGCATCTCGACTTGCATGAGGACCAAACATCCATTCCATGCTTTCATCCCCATTTCTTCTCCATCCAAGTGCATACGTAGAATTCATAGGTGAAGGCTTTGTAAAAGATTGAATGGTTTGCTCATCAAATAATTGATGGCGACCATATCCTCCCCCGTTTAACATTACTTGTAGTAAGACAGCTAAATCACTCGTTGTTGAAAACAAGCCTGCATGTCCTGAAATACCAGCCATCGAATAGTATGCTTTTTCGTCATGAACTTCTCCTTGTAGTGTATATGTTCGAACATTCGGAAAACTTATAATACCATCTCGCGTATTACCCTGTAGTTCAGTTGCCGCAAAGTTTTTAGACTTAAACCCTTTTTGTAGCGGATTAAACAGTGTATGCTTCAAGCCCAATGGTCGATAAATTTCATTTTCTACGTAATAATCTAAACGCTGATTGGTAATTCTCTCAACAATAATGCCAAGGAGCATATAGTCAACGTCGCTGTATACGTTCTTTGTTCCCGGCTCGTATTGAAGAGGTGTTTTGGAAATTAAGTTTATAGTTTTTGCTCTGTCCTGGGAGTATAAAGAACCGGCTTTTGGATGGAAGTATTGTGGGTCTGGCGGAAATCCCCCGCTATGATGCAGTAAATCAATCACTTTCATTTGGTTCTTTCCTTTAATAACATCTTCTGGCTGGTCTTTAAAGTCTGATAGGTATGTTTGAACCTTTTCATTTAAATTCAGTTTCTCTTCGCTAACTAGCTTTTGGAGAGCAAAATTTACCGCATACATTTTCGTATTAGAAGCTAAATCAAACATTGTATCTTCCTTCATTTTTTCAGGATGTTTTAGTAGTGTGGAAGCATTATATTTTTTAGCATAACCATAAGCAGTATTTTTCACAACCTTACCATTTTTCACAACCAATAATACGGCACCTGGAAAGCCACTTTTAATTTCTTGTTCAATCATGGCATCCACTTCTCTTAGCTTTGCAGACGACATTCCGACCTCCTCAGGTTTAGCTTTTTTTAGCACTGAGTGATTGATAGGGTGAGATATATCTTGATGAACAGATGTTTCTGAATAAATATTAGCAGATGCAGATAAAGGGCTGCTTGCTAGGGCAAGTAGCCCTGCTAGAGATAATACTGCGTACGTTTTTTTCATTGCACTTCCTCCTACTAGAATAATAGATGAAGAACTAGGATTGTGCCTCTATTATAATTGTAAAAGAAAATAAGATTAGAAGATATTGGATAGAAGTCCTGTTTCTTTATTCAGGTTAATATTTGGATAATGCATTTGGCTTAATTTCATATTTAAGATCTCTATTTATAAAGACAAGGTTCACTATTTTATATTTTTTAACATAATATATTGTAAAAAATGCAAAGGATGTTATACCATTGAGTAAAAAAGCAAAAAAGCTCGGAAAATGCTGTCCCCCTTCCCCGCCTGTCATTCCAACTCCAAACTACGGTTATGTCTTCAATACTGGTAATCAAAATATACCTGTTGAAAGTGATATTCCGTTTAGTTCAAACGGAGCGTTGCTAGGCATCTCTCATAGCGCTAGCACTACACCAATTACTATTCAAAATCCTGGAACATATGCAGTTTGGTTTATCGTAAACGGAACAACCTCTAATCAATTTGCATTATACCAAAATAACACTCTTGTTCCTGGAAGTATTTACGGCACAGAAACACCTGCTGCTGGAACGTCTGCTGGAAATATCGGAATGGTCATTATTTCTGCACTCGTAGGTGACCAGCTATCGGTACGAAACCATACAAGTGCGGCCCCAGTAAACTTAGATAATGCTTCTGGAGGAACACAAACAAACGTTAGCGCTTCAATTATGCTAATTAAAGTAGGTCCTCCTATATCACCCGATCCAACTTTAGCAGCTGTTAACAGTGCTCAAACTATTGCGGAAATGCGCATTGCCATTACTAACCCTGCACTTGGCTTAAATTTAACAGCATTTAATTCGTTAACTCTTGCACAACAAGACCAGGTCTTACAAGGGTTAATTACTAACCGGCCTGCTTTAGGCTACCCGACAGTTCAAAGCGTCCAGATTGCTCTTGATAATGAAATCAGCCAATTAGTGGACCCTAATAATATTTATGTAAGAGCAGGTGCCGTAGGAGGTAACGGCAGTCTTGGAAGCCCGTTTGGAACCATTCCTCAAGGCATTGCAGCTGTAAATGTCGGAGGTACTGTTCATATTTTAGAGGGAACGTATCCAATTACCTCTCAAATCAACGTGAACAAGGTTAATATTACTCTACTTGGAGAAAATAATCCTGTCTTATTATTACAAGCTGCTGTCATCCCTCTTTTAGTTACAGCCAGTGGCGTTACGGTGGACGGATTAACGCTGACTAGCCCTATTCCATATGCAGTGGAGTTTATTCAAGTTGGTGGTAGCAATATTCGCCTACTAAATAATACAATTTACGGCCCCCCTCAACCACTGCCAATGTCAAACTGGGTTGTTAATCGTGCCGTTGTTTCTCAGGTTGGAGCATCTAACATTCTCTTAGAAGGCAATACTTTCTATTCTTTACGAACGGGAATGTACATTAATCCAAATACAACAGGGACTATTAATAACAATGTTGTATACAATACTAAAGGTGGTTTTTTAGTGGACGGTGCTTTTACGACTTTTCTTGGAAACTCATGGGGCACTCCTCCAAATGAATTTGATATTGTGCTCTTAGCAGGCACAACCACTGGACCTCCATATAACAATATCCCTGCTCTGCAAGTAGCCAACAACAACGCGACTATCTCTGATCAACGGTAAGAAAAAGTGGACTCTATATATAGAGTCCACTTTTTTCCTATGACTTTATTCTATTTATTTAATATATATACTATCCTCTATGTCTAGCAACTGACCTCATAGCGAACCACTGAATAATACTCATTATAAATATTACAACGAGTAAAAAAACATACGTAGAGTAAAATTGACCAGTTAGATCAACTAAAGTTCCGATGATAATTGGCCCCAATGCGCCGATGATATAGCCAGCTGACTGGGTCATTGCTGACAAGCCGGCAGCTTCATCAGCATTTTTGGATAAATCAATGGGCAATAGCAAGTTTAGCGGAAATAGCGTTCCAGCACCGATACCAATAAAGATTGCGCCCACCCACGGAACAACTTCAAGAGCTAATAAAAGTAGACCTAACGCTTCCATCCCAGCAGCAAACCAGAGCCAAAAAAGGCGTGACGTCACTTTCTTTAGTAAAACTGGTAATAAAAATCCTACTGGAATTTGAGTTGCCGTAAAGAGCGTAAGAATACTTGCAGCATACTGCTTCGAATAGCCTTGAGATTCAATTAGTGGAGCAATCCATGCTGTTGCTGAATAAAAGATCATCGCCATACAGCCAAAAGATAACGTTAATAACCACGCACGCTTGTTATTCCAAGGAATTGGCTTTACTTCTTCGTGTACCGAAAGATTAGAGGAAGCTTTGCTATTCTTCAAAATCCAGTGCCACCAAACCGGAATAGCTGCGATAGCAAATAGTACCCAAATACTCAACGTCACTCTCCAAGAATTTGTGCTTTCATAAATTGAAACTGAAAGCCATGAAGCGGCCACTGCTCCCGTTGTCAATGCAGCTGTATAAAGGCTAATCATAAAAGGTACATGCTCATTAAAATATTTTTTTATAAAGCCAGACAAAAGCGGTCCCATAGCAGCAATGCCTATCCCTGCTATAAGGGAGGTCATAATTAAAAAGCTGGTTGAATATGTAAAAAAACGCAACACTGTTCCAAGTCCAATCAAACAAAGTGCATATCCAATAATACGCTCTAGCCCAAATTTTTGACCCAAACCTGCAGCAAGTGGGGAAAACACCCCCATACACAATACAGGCACAGCTGTCAAAAGGCTGGCCGTAGACGCATTCATTTGAAGCGCTGATGTAAGCTCCTGTAAAATAGGGGAAATTGAATTAATGGCTGGCCTCATATTCAGTGCTGCAATCATAATGGAAACAGCAAATAAAATCATTTTCTTTTTATTAATAATCAACACCTCCACACCTTCTCTTTCTATTATACGTCAGTTCTTCTGACAATGACGTAAAAAAAGCAGCTTCCATTGGAAGCTGCTTTTACTCATACTCTTTCTCAAATATTTTTGTACTACGAACTGTTTCAATTGGTCGTACAAGCTTTTCAATTTGTCCACGTTTAGGCTCTAAAAATGGAGGAAGTGAAAGTTTTTCACCTAATGTTTCATACTCTTCATCTCCCATAAATCCTGGACCATCGGTTGCAAATTCAAATAAAATACCAGGAGAAACGCGAGCATATAAAGATTCAAAGAAGTGACGATCCACATAGCCTGATGTTGGAAATCTAAAGCTTGCAAGTCGATCAATCCACTCTTCAAGCACTTGACGATCATTCACTCGAAACGCTACGTGGTGAACGGTTCCGTATCCTTGAATACCTTCTGGTAAAGTTGTATTATGTTCAACGACTACTTGAGCACCGTTTCCACCTTCTCCAACTTCAAATAAATACAAGTCACCTTTTTGGTCTACTTGTCGGAATAATAATACTTTCTCTAATACTTCCTTAAAAAAATCAAAATTAGCAACGCGTACAAAGATTGGGCCAAGTCCAGTAATTGCATATTCTAATGGAATCGGTCCCTTTTGCCAAGGTGTGCCAGAAGCTACTCCGACATTTCCTTCATCAGAAATTAATTGGTATTGCTGATCATCAAAGTCCACAAAAGATAAAGTTTTCTTTCCGAATAGTTCCTGAATACCACCGTGATGAACACCTAAACGATTAAATCGCTTTTCCCAATATTGAAGTGCTTCATTGTTTGGAACACGAAATGATGTTTTAAAAATTTCATTCGTACCATGAGATCCTTTTGGAATTCCTGGGAAGTCAAAAAACGTCATATCAGTTCCAGCACTTCCTTTATCATCTGCAAAAAACAAATGATAGGTTTGAATATCGTCCTGGTTGACTGTTTTTTTCACCAAGCGCATCCCTAGTACATACGTGAAAAACTCATAATTTTTTTCAGCACTACTCGTAATAGCTGTCACGTGATGAATACCTTTTAATTCATTCATTCTAATTCCTCCTAAATGGGATTATGTTTATAGTATCATTTTATTTTTATATCAAATATCTTTAATTCGAGATAATTATATCAAATTCACTTTCATCATGTCAATGTCAATCAATTAACTCATGAAAATTAAATAAAAATGGACTCGCCCTTTTCTACTCAATACAGGCTTTTGCATATACCAGGTTGTCCTGTTTTTCATATCTTATATTAAGTAGAATGCATTAGAGCTTCTACTAATAAAACAACTGGGAGATGATTGTCAATGTGTAGAAAACACGACAAGCATGGTAAAGGTAAAAAAGATTATGGTAAGAAAGAGTTTAAGTGCTACTGCTACGAAAAAGATTCTTACAAAAAAGATTACAAGCACGATGACAAAAAAACTGGCAAAAAAACTTGTGATAAAAAGAAACACAGCTACGACAAGAAAGAAAAATGCTCTTATAAAAAAAGCAGCAAACGCCACGGTAAATGGGGCTACTAATTTAAATCGACTAAATTCATTTTAGTTAGAGAGAATAGAACGCTTTTTGTTCTATTCTTTTTTTACATATATTGTCCTTTTCCTCTTACCTGTATGCTGTTATGATAAAGGAATTACATTTAGAGGAGTATGACTTAATGGACTTGCACTATCTAATCAAAGGCTTAGCAATTGGATTTTCAGTCGCAGCACCTGTTGGCCCAATTGGTATATTATGCATTAATCGTACTTTAACAAAGGGAAAACTGCATGGTTTTGTATCAGGATTAGGCGCTGCTACAGCAGATGCTTTATACGGCTTAGTAGCAGCTTTTGGACTAACTTTTATTACCAGCTTTTTGTTAAGTCAAAAAATATGGCTGCAGTTAATCGGTGGCCTTTTTTTATGTTATTTAGGGATACAAACATTTCGTTCTCGACCTGCAGAAAAAGCTGCTGTTGCACAAAAAAGCACACAGCTGTTTGAATCCTTCTTTTCTATATTAATTCTTACTGTTACAAATCCAATGACGGTCCTGTTTTTTATCGGTATTTTTTCAGGTATCGGTTTAAGTAATGAATCGTTTTCATTACCTAGCGCGTTGCAAATGGTTGTTGGAGTCTTTATCGGTTCAGGATTATGGTGGCTGTCACTTAGCCTAGGAGTTGGCATATTTAAATCAGCATTCACGCCTCAAAGGCTAAGCTGGATAAACAAGTTATCCGGCTGTATTATAGTAGGATTTGGACTATGGAGTTTATTGCAGCTTATTCTATAAATAAAAAAGCAGATGCATATGCATCTGCTTTTATTCTGTTACAACAATTGGTTGACCTTTTGTCACAATAATCGTATGTTCAATTTGTGCAACAAAGCTCCCGTCATTTGTCGCTAGCGTCCAGCCGTCATCCAACTGATATGCTTCTTCAGCATTTGTTGATACAAACGGTTCATACGCAATAACCATTCCATCTTTTAAAAGAGTGCGGTCTCTTGGTTCATAGTAGTTATGAACGTGATCTGGTTTATCGCGAAGTGAATGTCCTACCCCGTGACCCGTTAGGTTTGTAATAACCGTGTATCCACGTTTTCGCGCACTGTTATGAACAGCTCGCCCAACATTACTAAGCTTACCGCCAGCTTTAAACTTTTTCAGTCCCTCATCAAATACTTCTTTTGTTGCTTTACAAAGCTTCTCCAAAAACTTATTATTGTCTCCAACAACAAATGAAATACCCGTATCAGCAAAATAACCGTCCTTAGAGCCTGAAACATCAATATTAACAAGATCTCCCTCTTTAATCACGCGCTTTCCAGGAATGCCGTGAGCTACCTCTTCGTTTACACTAATACAAGAATAGCCTGGGAAATCAAATAATTCCTTTGGGGCAGAAATTGCTCCATGTTTTTCAAAAAGTTCTTTAGCTAGTTCATCTAGTTCACCTGTTGTAACTCCAGGCTTCGTTTCTTTTACTAACGTATCTCTTATCTCAGCAAGGATCTTTCCAATTTTCATTAAGCCTTGCTTTTCTTCTTCAGTACGTACTATCACTTTCTATTCACACCTTTCATATGAACATATCTTATCTTACTCCAAGGATTCAAGCAATGAGTTAGGACTACAAATAAATAAAACGAAATATTCAATTTTTTTATCATATAAAAATACAGGCCTAAGTATAGCCTGCATTTCTTTTTTTCTTCGTTTATTTTTCACACTCATTATTTCATTAATCTAAGAGTTCTTTGTTTTTTAAATAGGAGCGTTTTAACGAGGTGTATTCGGCTAGAAACATGAATAAACCTGCAAATACAACGATCATGAAGTCAAACAGCTGTTCACCAAGTAACTGCAGACCTACAGAAACAAGATAGAGCACTGAAAAGATGATCATAAAACTCGCTGACCTTACCATGATTCGCTTTTTTTCTTTTTTAAACGCATCTTCAGACATTACATTTGCATACTCAATCCCAGAAAAAATATATCGAATAAATACGTACGCTACAAACAGTAAGATAGGTACCCCTGCAATCCACTGAGCTGGCAGGTTCCATTCTGGTAGAGAGTGGGTTCCTACGACTAAGATACCACATGAAACACACATCAACAACGAGCCTTCACCTAGAAAATAAACCACTTTTTGAGCTTTGTACTCATCGTTAGGAAGCACATATGATAACCACGAATCTTTCATTGTTATTCCTCCTCCCAAAACAAATCATTTAACGTTTTGTCAAGTTCTTTTGCAATATTAACGCAGAGCTGAAGGGTAGGATTATATTTACCTTTTTCAATTAATCCAATTGTTTGCCTTGTTACATTTACTTTTTGTGCAAGGTCTGCCTGTGTTATTCCTTTTTCAATGCGGGCAAATTTAACTTTATTTTTCAAACAACCACCTTTTCCACTTTGCAATATATATATTACTTTTGTTAACTATATATTACATTTCATAGTTAAAATTGTCAACTTAATATTCCATTAATTGAACAATTATCCATATTCATATAAGATGAAAATAGTTTAATAGAAAAGAGGTTTCTTGATGGCTTCGTGTATTCAAGCAGTTTTTATTGATCGTGATGGCACAATAGGAGGCGACGATACAGTTCATTACCCAAAAGACTTTACGTTGTTTTCTTTTTCATTAAAAACCATTCATTTATTAAAAGAGCACAATATTAAACTATTTGCTTTTACCAACCAGCCTGGAATTTCAAGCGGAGAAGCAACCAAAAATGAGTTTATAAACGAATTGACTTCATTTGGATTTGACGACCTTTGCATTTGTCCTCATCATCATGCTGCGAGATGTACATGCAGAAAGCCGAGTACCGGCATGCTTATAAAGGCTGCCACTAAGCATCAGTTAGACTTATCAAAATGTGTGGTAATTGGAGATCGGTGGTCGGACATTGAAGCTGGAAGGAAAGTAGGAGCAACAACAATTTTAGTGCAGACAGGTGCAGGAAAACAATCACTTGCTGAGCATAAGCATAAACAAACGAAAGACTTTCCTCATTATGTTGCTACAAATTTAGAAGAAGCTGCAAAGTGGCTCATTACAGCTTCGTTCTATTGAAAAGGTAGAAAGAGAATGAAAGATAAAATGTTTTATGTTTGATTGGCGATAATCGCTATCATTCCATATTTCACAGGTGAAATCGTGCTATTTATGATGCTTTACTTAGTCCTCATGGCACTCCAGGGAATACACCAAACGTTGCTGCATTTTTATGAAGATTGGAAGCGCAGAAATCACATATAAAAAAACCAGCTTGACCCTATAGTCAAGCTGGTTTTTTATTATACTTCAGCTACGTCTTCTTGCAACTTCATTACTTCTACTTCTTTTATTTGCAATCCGTCTACATCATTCACCTTAAACTCATATCCCTCGTAAACGATACAATCATGAAGCTCAATATCAGTTTTTTGCGTTAAAATCCAACCACCAATTGTATCAACTTCTTCTTCTTCGAGATGAATGCCTAATAAGTCATTTACCTCTTGAACTAGAACTTTGGCATTTAAAAGGTAGTGATTATCTGATACTTTACGAACTTCTTGAACTTCTTCAGCATCAAATTCATCTTGAATTTCTCCAACGATTTCTTCAAGAATATCTTCAATTGTAACAAGTCCAGACGTACCGCCGTATTCATCAATTAAAGCAGCCATTTGCGTACGATTCTTCTGCATTGTTAACAGTAAGTCGTGAATTGGAATAGATTCAATAACCTGAATAATTGGCTTCATATATCGCTCAACCTTCTCTTGCTTTAAGTGGTTGTGGATGACCACATCATTTAAAACTTCTTTCAGGTTAATTAAGCCAATGATTTGATCTTTATCTCCTTCTGCTACAATTGGATAACGCGTATAGCGTTCTTCTACTGCTATTTTTAAAAATTCTTCTATTGTATCTTCATTGGATACCACAATCATCTCTGTTCTTGGCACCATAATTTCACGTGCAACGCGATTATCGAATTCAAATATATTATTTACATATTTATATTCGGCTTGGTTAATTTCTCCACCTTCATAGCTTTCTGACAAAATAATACGAAGCTCTTCTTCGCTATGCGCAATTTCATGTTCAGAAGCTGGCTTTAGTCCGAAAAGACCAACTAAAATACGTGCTGATCCATTTAATAACCAGATGAAAGGATACATTAAACGATAAAACCAAATAAGAGCTGGCGCTAATAACAGTGTTACCGTTTCTGCTTTTTGAATAGCAACTGTTTTCGGAGCTAGTTCTCCTACTACAACGTGCAGGAACGTAACAATGGCAAAGGCAATCGCAAAGGATAATAAATGTGACAGAGTTGATGAAAAACCAAAATCAGCAAAGATTGGATTTAAGATTTTCTCAACAGTCGGCTCTCCTAACCAACCTAACCCTAACGCTGTAATTGTTATACCTAACTGACAGGCAGATAGATACTCGTCAAGATGTGTGGTTACCCTTTGGGCTGCAAGTGCCCCTCTGCGCCCTTCAGCAATCAGCTGATCGACCTTTGAACTACGAAGTTTTACAATGGCAAACTCAGCCGCTACGAAGAACGCGGTTAAACCAATTAAAAGCGCAACTAATAGTAAATTAAGTGTAATCAATACGTTTTCTTATTCTGGCAAAAAGCAGAATAAGAGAACACCTCCTGTTTTATAAAAGTATCGACTGGATTACACCTTTATGTATAAAGGTGATTCCAGGTGCATAAGTGTAACTTTCAATCTCTTTTTAATGCACGCTACTTTTATTACATTAACCATACTTGCAAATCTGCTTCGTCTGCTATGTCTCCCTGCCCCATGGAATCACCCCCTTTTAAACTATCACTTAATGGTTTTTACTATAATGTATAGCAAAGATTAAGAATCATTATACATGATTTTGGAGAAACGTACAGATAAGTTCATGGCGAATTTATGAACTTCATTTTAACGTTTAAAGCTTTTACATTCCTGTAACAAAAGAGTTTGAGCTATAACAACATGATTGCTTCTAAAAAACGAACACTAGCTGTTTTCACCTCTTTTATCTGAACACGTTTATTCCACTGCGCTGCAGGATCTCAGGTTTTACTCTAGTTCCAGAAGGAGTCGAATGTCCTACGCTCTATTCCATACTATTTTCAAACTGTTTTTTATAAACAACAAAAAGCCTGAACAATTAAGAATTCATAACTCTTAATTGTTCAGGTATAGTAGGGGCTTACCTACTTATATCTTGGTCTCTTTTAATACTAAACTTTAGTTCGTGATAATGTCTCCATCTTCATCATCAATTGGATTATCAATTTCTACAGGGTCCCTCTGTAAAGAAAGCTCTTTTTTCTCTTCATCCCACTTCACTTCAAATCCTGCTCCTACTGCAGTAGTAGCAGCCGGTAAGTAGGAGTGTTTCGTTGGCTTATACAGCTTCAAATCGCTCGTTTTTAAAAGCCCCAAACCAAGTAGCAGTTTATCAGCTTGTACATAAGGCTTGCCATCGATGAGCTTAAGCTGGTCATGCGTATATGGGTACTTGACATTATTCACTTTTACTGTGAACGGCCCCTCTTTTTGTTCTTGAATTGGCTTGGGCTGTTTTGCTTTATAGGAAAAGCGATCCACTCCTAAAACGGTTCCTTCACGGGTGTTGTCAGCCCCACCGTACATCTTTCCGGTTTCTCGATCAAGAATAGCTGCTTGGACATTTCCAATATGCTGCGCTGTTTCTTCAAAAGCATGCCCTTTAGCCATTAGCTCTAATCGCGTATTTTGATCAATATCAGGCTCCCATCTAACGGTTGGATAAGCTGCTGAATAAATACGCGGTGTTAAAATTGCTTCTTGAATAGGCATCTCGTGATCTACAACATTCATAATTGTTTCAGCGACAGATGCAATAATTGTTGGGCCTCCTGGTGAACCAATTGCCATAAACGGCTTTCCATCTTTTCCTAAAAATGTTGGGGACATACTGCTCCGTGGTCGCTTGCCTGGCTCTACTTCGTTAACTCCACCTGGTGTTGCATCAAAGTCCGTCATTTCATTATTAAGCATAAAGCCATATCCAGGGACCATAATACCTGATCCAAATACTTGTTCAATAGTAGTTGTATATGAAACCATATTTCCCCACTTATCTACTACTGAAAAATGGGTGGTTTGTCCGATTGGCGTTTCTTCTTTCACGACTTCTTTCTTTTCTTTCTCCCCACCTTGATACTTCCAAGGATCTCCTTCTTTCACCTCAGGTGTTGAACGATTTTTGTTAATAAGCTTACGACGTTCATTTAAATATTCTTCGTTTAGTAAGCCTTCTTTAGGTACAGCGTAAAAATCTTCGTCAGCCATATAAGCTGCGCGATCTGCGTACGCTAAGTGCATCGCTTCTGTTAAATAATGAAGGTACTGAGGAGAGTTTGCTCCCATTTTTTTAACATCATAACCTTCCATCAGCTTTAAAATTTGTAACACCGTTAATCCACCTGAGCTCGGCGGTGCTGCACTAATAACATCATAACCTCTGTATGTAGTAGATACAGGCTCTCTTTTCTTAACTGTATAATTTTTCAAATCTTCTTCAGTCATCGTTCCTTCTTTAGCTTGTACTTCTTCAGCTAAAGCTTTCGCAATATCTCCTTCATAAAAAGCTGCAGGACCATCCTCTTGTAAAATTCTAAACGTTTTAGCAAGATCTTTTTGTAGGAGTAAATCTCCTTCTTCAAGGGGTTCGCCATTTTGAAGGAAAATCTCGGATGCTGCTTTATTATTTTTCAACTTCGACTTATTTTCATTAATATACTGTGCCATCGACCAATTGACCTTAACACCTTTATCCGCTTGTTTAATAGCTGGTTCAATTAGCTTTTTAAATGTCATTGTCCCATGATCTGCAAGGGCTTGTTCTAATACTTTTGCTGTACCAGGAACTCCAACTGCCTTTCCAGTTGTGTGTCTCTTGCTAAAAGGTACAGGCTTTCCTTTTTCATCTAAGAACAATTTCGATGTTACATTAGCTGGCGCCATTTCACGACCGTCAATCATTTCAATATCGTTTTCTTTCTCATCGTAAATCATCATAAATCCGCCGCCACCAATACCTGACATCATTGGCTCAACAACGTTTAAAGAAAGCTGAATAGCTACGGCTGCATCGACGGCGTTACCACCATTTTCTAACACTTCTTTCCCTACTTTAGCTGCTAAAGGGTGTGACACAGACACAAGGCCTTTCGTCGCTCCTTGCTTCATCGAGCGATTCACTCCTGGCACTTCTGCAGATCCTACTGGTGCAATAACACTAAAGACTAGCATAATAGCAAAAAAACTTTTTAACACCTTCATCTACTTCACGCTCCTTTTTAATAGGTGGAATGTATCCATTCACATTCTATAATAAACTAAATTTTCATAATTTTTTACAAAATAAAGCAAAATAATACATTTTAACTATAAATAACAATATTTAGAAACTAATAGGTCCTAATTAACTAAAAAAGCTACTAAAATAATTGAGCAGCCTTTCAACTCATTATGTTATATTAAAGGAGTTTTTTTTTGCTTAAGAGTCCTTATGATATAAATACATACTAACCCTACACTGATGATTACATATCCCATCCCACCAATTAATCCAAGTGTTCGACTATCTATTACTGTCAATAATAAGCCTGCTCCAAACATAGATAAACCCAGAGTTACGTTGGAAATGGTTGTAAACATACCAAATACCTTTCCTTGATGTTGTAAAGGCGTCACTCTCATAACAACTGAATCCAGACAAGCGTTGCTAATACCTGAAAAGAATGCTAGAACCAAATAAAAGCAAAACGCTAGCTGCCAGGAATAGGTGTTACTTATCATCATTAAGAAAATACCTTCTACTCCAAGAGAGACTAATCCACAAATCAACAGATATTTTCGGATTCGATTCGCCACAATAAAGCTAAGCATTAGCCCCATCCCAAGTCCTCCGTAAAACAAGCCTACCCCCCAGCTTTCTATGTTAAATTCTTGAACAGCATACACGCTAATGAGTACGTTATCAATTCCATTAAAGATAGGTACAAAAAGTTCAAAGCAAAAAACCAAAATTAAAGCTACCGAAGACGTAATAATTGAATAAACAGCAGAAATTGTAATGGATTCTGTTGGTTTCGAATTTACTTGTTGTCCACCTCTATCTACTAGTTTGTATACAATTAAACTGGCAAATAAAAAAGAACACGCATTTAATATAAACGTGACATCACTTCCTATATAAAAAGAAGCAAAGCCACCAATAAGAGAGCCACCAACTAATACAATTCCTAATAATACTTGCTCTAAACTATTAACCTGTACAATACGGTTCGAATGAATAACAGTAGGTATTAAAGCCTTTCTTGTAGGAGCATAGATAGCTTCTCCCGCTGCTAATACAAACGTACTTACATAAACAAGCCAAATCATTGAAGAATCGTTTACCCATATAAAAGCTAAAGCAAACGGAATTCGAATGAGGTCTGTAACAATTAAAATCATTGGCTTTGAAAAACGATCCGCAAGCGCTCCTCCTAAGGGGCCAAAAAAAAGAAACGGAAGAACCCTAATGCCAAGTGCTGTACCTACTGCTAGGCCAGATTCCGTATATTCTAAAAGCAAAGCTAACAACGCTACTTGGCTGAAACGATCTCCTACTCCGTTCACAATCCCTGCTAAAAATAAACTTCGATATGCTTTCTCAACTTTTAATAAATAAATCATCTTTCTATCCCCTTTAACTAATTAGATAATCATCTAATTAGTTGTGTGAAATAAAAGCTAGTTGATTAAACTAGCTTACATCTTGCCCCATAGCTCTTTAGGGTTCATTTCATATTGATTATCTTTTCGATACATATAATGATTCATGATTAATTCACGCCTTAACGTTGCGTAATCATCATGAAACTTTTTTAAATACTCATTCAGTTCTTTTTCTTCATAAACAATTCCATACTTAAGATCACTGATAATCTTTTCAAGCACAACCATGCGCTTTTTACGCTGTGCTGGTAAATTTGTCAGCTTTCCATCAGCAGTAAAAAAGGTCTTTAAAATTTTAAAACGATCATTTTCTTCCACTGTTTCAATCACCTCTTCATTTACAATCGTTAAAATAGCCGTTGCGCTTGCTTCTAGTGCTTTTACATTGAGATAAAAATAAATCGTATTTTTGTCTCTTCGTTCTTTAATCAGTCCAATATCTCGAAGCTTTGCCATGTGGTGCGTAATCGTTGGCGGTTTTAGTCCTAGCTTGCCTGCAATTGCTTGCCCGTTCAGAGGTCCTGACTTTAGTAAACTTAGAATACGAATTCGCGTCGGATCTCCCATTGTTTTATGAAAGTCCACAATACGTTTCAACTGCATATAAACACTCCTAGTTAGATATTTATCTAATTAGACTATAATCTAATTTATAGAATATTTAAAGTTATTTTTCAGAAAATACTAATCTTTTTTACAAAGAAATGGTGTATACTCTCACCATACACGGAATTTTTTTAGTCTAAGGAGAAATTTTATGCTATCTACTGTCGCTATTAAGCAAGTCACCACTACAGACGCAAAACAAGTTGTTGCTTTTTTAGTTAAAATGCGCAGTCAACTGTTTCCCATGCTGAATAAGGATGTCCTTTCTCCAGATTTAGCAAACTTTGAAATGCACTACTTACATAAAGAAAAAACAGCTTTCTTCGCTGCTTTTTCACCTACCAATGAAGTAATTGGAACCATTTGTGTTTATCCATATGACCGTCGTTTTAGTCATCTGAACGACTTTTATCCAGAAAACACAGCTGAAATTGTTAAGTGTTATGTTGACGAAAAGTATCGCCGCTGTGGAATTGGCAAACAGCTCTTTCAACAAGCACTGTCTTTTAGTCAAGGGACGTATGATGTCTTAAGCTTACACACTCACCCATTCCTTCCTGGCGGCTTTGCATTTTGGCAATCAAGGGGCTTTCACACACGCTTCACTGAAAAAGATGGGGTATGGGATACGATTTTTATGGACATGAAGCTACTGCCAAGATCCTAATGGCATTATCTCCAAAATGCGGTGATGACAAATAAAAAAGTCGCTTTACACAGCGACTTTCTTATTTATTGATAAACATCTCAATCCCCGGCCCAATCGGAAGCCCAAAAAGATTCCAAATGAGAAAGAATAAAGTCCAGGCAACCAAAATGACTACGCTATACGGGAGCATTAATGAAATGAGAGAGCCAATTCCTGACCTTTTATCATAATCTTTCATTAATGCCAAGATAATTGGAAAATACGGATTTAATGGCGTAATAACATTAGTGGACGAATCGGCAATTCGGTAAGCCATTTGCACATATGCCGGATGATAATCAAGCAACATTAACATCGGGATAAAGATAGGAGCCATTAAAGCCCACTGGGCAGACCCGCTAAAGATAAATAAATTCAATACTGCAGTCAAAAAGATGAATCCGATGATAACAGGCAGTCCTGTTAGCCCAATTCCTGTTAGTATCTCAGCTCCACTTACAGCAATCCACGTACCAATGTTCGTCCAGTTAAAGTATGCAATAAACTGAGAAGCCGCAAAAATTAAGACGATAAAGCCTGCCATGTCTTTCATTGACTCTGCCATTAAGTTAGGAACATCGGAAATAGACTTTAGATTTCCTACTGTAAATCCATAAGCCATTCCAATTAACAGAAAGAAAATGAGCGTAATTGGTACAATACCATCTAAAAATGGACTTGGAATAATAGTACCTTCATCGCTTCTTAACAGCCCGCTTTTTGGAACAGTCATCATAGCAATCATTCCTATGTAAAGAAACCCTACAATACCGGCATTTCGAAGCCCTTTGACTTCAAGGTTGGATACCTTTGACATCACAGATGCTTTATTCCCTTTGTACGTACCAAGTCTTGGCTCAATAATTTTTTCTGTTACAAGTCCACCGACAAGAACAACAAGCGCTACAGATGCCGCATTAAAAAACCAGTTATCAACGGGTGTTACCGTTGCCGTATCGCTCACCGTTTTCACTACTTCATTTGCAATTCCGGATAATAAAGCATCATTACCTGAAATGACCAAGTTAGCACTGAACCCTGCACCTACTCCCGCAAAGCCAGCTGCTAAACCAGCAAAAGGATGCCTTCCTAGCGTATAAAAAATGGTTGCCGCAAGCGGAGGAATAATGACAAACGCCGCATCTGCTGCTAAATTACCAAGCACTCCTGCAAAAACAATTGCGTATGTAATAACACTTTTAGGTGCATTTATAATAGTCTTTTTAATAAACGTTTCAATTAGTCCAACCTTATCAGCCACTCCGATACCAAGCATCATAGCTAGTACTAAACCAAGAGGCTGAAACTCTGTGAAATTGGATAGCATTGATGTAAAGATAAACTGAATCCCTTCTTTAGAAAACATATTTCTAATTGGAAGTTCTTCACCTGTTCCAGGATGGACAGTCGTTACGTCCAGTACACTTACAATCCATGAAACAATCATAATGCTCATCGCAAAAATAGCAAATAATACTGCGGGGTGTGGAAGTTTATTCCCAACCCTTTCAATAGAGTCTAATACCCTTACTATAATTCCTTTTTTCTCAACCTGATTTACTTCCGGATTCATAGCTGCCTTCCCTTCTATCGATGTTTTAGGAAAATTTCCATTTAAATTCCTTTTTAAAAGGGTAACACGAAAAGAAAACAGAAATCAATAAATTTTCTAAAAAATTAGTCTTTTCATAAGAATTTCTTATTATTGTGCGCTACTTTTTCTTTCTACTACACAATAGAACTATCCACTATACTAAATTATACAGGAAAGAAGTGAGTTTAAATGGAGGCGATTCATTGGTTTATTCTCTTAAACGCATTGATCACGTTCAGCTTGCTGCTCCACCTAATAGTGAAAATGAAGCCCGGCGTTTTTTTCATGAACTTCTTGGTTTTCAAGAAGTTCAAAAACCGACTGAACTTCAAAAAAATGGTGGAGTATGGTTTACACTCAACAACTGTGAACTTCATATTGGAATTGAACAAACATTTATACCTGCCCAAAAAGCACACCCTGCTTTTGAAGTTGAAAATTTATTCGCTTTGAAAGAGCACCTTACAACTCATCACGTTCCCTTTATCCAAGATGAAAAGTTACCAAACGCTAACCGCATTTATGTAAATGATCCTTTTGGTAATCGCTTGGAATTTTTAGAGTGGGTGTAACAGAAAAAGCATGCTCTTCAGCATGCTTTTTCATTTTTATTTACTTGGTCTATTTAAAACTGTTCCCGCTCGTAGCAATACAACAACATATCCGACGATGCCCCCAATGATGGCTGGAACAACCCATCCTAGCCCCACATCATATAGAGGTAATAATTGTGTAAAAGCTGAATCTACTGCCTGCATTTTCACCCCAGCAGCACCCAATCCATCAAATAAACTTACAATGAATGTTAAAAGTAAGCTTCCTTGATATACAACAGGATGTCCTTTAAATAAAGGATGTAAAAATGTAAGCACAATAAGTACAATGGCAAGTGGATAAATAGCCGTTAGTACTGGTACAGAAACTGCAATTAGCTGTGTTAAACCGATATTAGCAACAAGTGCACTAAAGGCAGATAGAATAACAGCAAGTGCTTTATAGCTAACTTTAGGAAATAGCTGGTGAAAGAAAGTAGAACAAGCAATGATTAGTCCAATGCTTGTTGTTAAGCATGCTACGGTAATCATAATACCTAGAAACACGCCTCCAAATGAACCAAAATAATAATTCGATACGCTAGCGAGCACAGACCCACCATTATCTAAATAGCCTAACTCAGATACGCTTGCTGCTCCCATGTAAGCAAGAGCAGTATAAAAAACGCCTAATACTGTCGCTGTGATAAGAGTTGCTGCTCCGCATACCGCAATGATTTGCTTCCTAGTCGTAGCCCCTTTATCACGGATAGTATTAATAATCATAATACCGAATACAAATGAAGCTAGCGTATCCATCGTTAGATATCCCTCTTGAAAGCCTTTGAAGAATGAATTGGTTTCATACGCTTCTAGAGGAGCTCTAAATTCACCGATTGGAGCTACAATCGCTACAACAACTAAAATACCAATAGAACCAATTTTAACAGGTGTTAACACCTTTCCAATAATATCGACAATCTTTCCTGGCTTAAGTGAAAAGAAGCACGCAAGCCCAAAGAAAATAATGGTGAAAATTAATAGAGGTAAGCCTCCTACGCTTTCTGGTAAAAACGGCTTAACGCCAATTTCATAAGAAACTGTTCCCGCTCGAGGGATTGCAAAAAGTGGACCGATAGCTAAATAAAGGATAATCGTAAACACAAGACCAAAAACAGGGTGTGCTCGACTAGCTAAAGATTGCAAATCATCTTTGCCTGAAAACCCAAGGGCCATTACCCCGATTAAAGGAAGACCTACCCCTGTAAGTAAAAAACCAGCATTTGCGGACCATAAATTCGTACCAGCTGATTGACCAAGCATAGCTGGAAAAATTAAATTTCCCGCTCCAAAAAATAGAGCGAATAACATAAGACCAATTACAACAATAAATGAAAATGGTATTTTATTTGACAACTAAAACCCTCCGTATTTCTTGGTTGAAATTACTTTCCGAAATATTTTTCAGAATAATTTAAAAACGTTCATTAGAAGCATGTACACCATTATAACTAGTGAATATGTATATTTCAACATAACTTTTTATTTTCAGAACAAAATTCTTGACAAAACAAAAAAGACCCTATTAAAAAGGTCTTTTCCTTCTTACATAATTAGCTAATTTTATCAAGTGCATTTTCTAAGTCTTTCCATATATCTTCCCAAAATTCTAAGCCTACAGATAGGCGCAATAGCTTGTTTGATATGCCCATTTCCTTTCTGATACCTTCAGGAACAACCGCGTGCGTCATTGAAGCAGGGTGTTGAATTAAAGTTTCTGTATCACCTAAGCTAACTGCAATGGAGATTAGGCTTAATTCATTCATAAACTCCTTCACAGATTCCTCTGATCCATTCAATTCAAAGGCTAACACCCCTCCGCTCCTTTCCATTTGTTTTTCTAATCTCCCTTTTATTTCTGGATAATATACCGTTTTTACTTTTGGATGTATTTTCAGCTTTTCAACAATTTTCTCTGCATTTTCACAATGTCGATCCACTCTAACAGGCAAGGTTTTTAAACCTCTAATTAATAACCACGCATCAAAAGGTGCAAGAATTCCACCGATATCTTTTTGAACAGTCTTTCTTATGCTTTGAATCAGGCTTGCTTCTCCAACCATTACGCCTGCCACAACATCACCATGCCCACCAATATATTTAGTGGCGCTGTGTATAACAAGGTCACATCCAAGAGTTAACGGCTTTTGCAAATATGGCGTTAAAAATGTATTATCAACGATAACTGGAACTCCATGTTCTTTTGCTACTGACACTAAAAGGGTTAAATCAATGACCTGCATAGTAGGATTAATCGGTGTTTCAATATAAATGCACGCGGTTTTATCAGTAATGCTAGCTTTTATTTCTTCTACTGTTAGAAAGGTTGAAAAAGAATGTGTAATTCCATATTTTTCATTTAATAGCTCCAATAAACCAAACGTACAGCCGTAAAGACCTTTTGAACAAAGAATATGATCTCCAGCCTTTGTTAAACCAATTAAAGCTGCAGATACAGCAGCCATTCCTGAACTAAATGCTAGCGCTTCTTCACCTTCTTCCAGCTCTGCCATTCGACTTTCAAACTCTGCTACGGTGGGATTTGCTAATCTTGAATAGACATATCCACTCTCTTCTCCCGCAAAACGCCTTGCTCCTTGGTTTAAGCTTGAAAAGGTAAAAGTGGATGTTTGATATAGCGGTGTAGCAAGGCTGTCATGATGCATGCTTGATTCATATTTGCCATGAACCGCTTTTGTTTCAAATTTATATTTCTCTGTGTTCGCCATTCCCTTCATCTCCCTACTAATTGTAAGCGCTTACTTATAAAATTATATGAAATTGTCTAGTAGTTTGTCACGATACAATTACACGAAAAAAAAGGTGGCTACTATATATGTAGCCACCTCTTACGCTTGTAACATTTGCTTTACTAGCTCTCTATTGCGCTTTTTGAACACTTCGTTATGAGAAGAAACCATTGCGACTTTATTAGCATTAGGCTCAATAAACAGCTTTGCCCGATTTACAGCGTTCGCTGCATCTTGAAACGCACCCGCAATTAAGTTTACTTTTCCTTCATGCTGCAAAATATCGCCTGCTGCATATAATCCGGGCACAGTTGTTTCGCTTGACGAGTTTCCTGCAATATAGTAGTCATGAATCATTTCAATTGAAAGCTCACTGTTCTGAAGTAATGATGTGTCTCGCTCGTACCCATGGTTAATGATTACTTCGTCAATTGGTAAATATGTAACTTCTCCAGTTAAATGGCTGATAAGCTCCACTTTAGCAATTTTTTCACTGTTTCCATCAGCTATTAACTTGCTAATTGATGTATTTAACATACAAGTTGCAGAACTATTCATTAACTGTGTCACCTGTGACTCATGACCAGATAAACAGTCTTTTCGGTATGTTAAGTACACTTTTTTCGCCACAGGCTCTAATTCATTAGCCCAGTCAATGGCTGAATTTCCTCCTCCGGAAACAATTACGACTTTATCTTTAAAGCGTTGCAGTGATTTTACAGTATAATTTAAATTTGAAATCTCAAAACGCTCTGCTCCTTCAATTTCTAACTTTTGCGGATTCAAAATCCCGCCACCTACCGCTATGATTACTGTTTTAGATTGATGTATTTCGCCCGAAGAACCCATTAATAAAAAATGTCCCTCATTATTTCGAGAGATAGATTCAATTTTCTCGTTTAATACAACTGTTGGATCAAACGTTAATCCTTGAGCTACAAGCTGCTCAATTAATTGGGCTCCAGGAGTCGGGGTTAAACCTCCCACGTCCCATATCATTTTCTCGGGATAAACGTGGACTTTCCCTCCTAAACGAGGCTGAAATTCAATTAATTTCGTTTTCATTTCACGAAGCCCACTATAAAAGGTAGAGTATAGCCCAGCTGGTCCACCGCCAATTACGGTTACATCATAAAGCTCTGAGTTTTTCACGATTCGCTCACTCCTAGTAATCATCATTGATTATCATTCTCATTTAAATATACATCTTTTTAATTGAATTGACAAATAAAATAATGATTGACAGAACTCAAACAGACTATTATAGTAAAAATGAATTAGAAATGATAATCATTATCACCATTCTAATTAACACTTTTGCACTGGAGGTTTCGCCATGGTTCGCCTACATACAGAAGAGCTCAACATTGGATATGGTGAACGGGTAATCGTAAAAAATTTGAGTGTTCAAATTCCTGATAAAAAAATCACCACTATTATTGGTTCAAATGGCTGTGGAAAGTCAACGCTGTTGAAAGCTATTACACGCTTAATTCCTCATCAATCTGGCACCGTATTATTAGACGGATCTAGTATTGCAAAAGAAAATACGAAAGAGCTTGCAAAGAAAATAGCAATCCTTCCTCAGTCTCCTGAAAGCGCAAACGGACTCACCGTAGGAGAGCTCGTATCTTATGGACGATTCCCTTATCAAAAAGGTTTTGGTCGCTTAACAAAGAAAGATTACGAAGTTATTGACTGGGCACTTGAAGTAACAGGAACACTAGACTATAAGTACCGTCCTGTTGATGCCTTATCCGGTGGCCAGCGTCAGCGCGTTTGGATTGCAATGGCATTAGCTCAGGAAACTGATATAATCTTTTTAGACGAACCCACTACTTATCTCGATATGGCGCATCAGCTTGAGGTGCTTGAGCTTTTACAGAAACTCAACGAAGAGCAAGAGCGCACTGTTATCATGATTTTGCATGATTTAAACCAAGCTGCCCGTTTTGCAGATTACATTATCGCAATGAAAGATGGCGAAATTATAAAAGCGGGTACGTGCGAAGAAGTCATGCAGCAAGACGTTTTAAAGGAAGTCTTCCAAATCGATGCTGAAATTGGACGAGATCCTAGAACAAATAAACCGATGTGTATTACGTATAATTTACTATAGAAGGAGACTAGCAACATGAAAAAATTATTACTTCCCTTTATGCTTTTACTCGTGCTCATTATTAGCGCTTGCGGTAACGCAAACGAAAGTCAAGGTAATGAAGCAAAAGATAAAAAATCAGATACTGTTACATACGAATCTGAAAATGGACCAATTGAAGTTCCTGCTGATCCTAAGCGCGTAGTTGTTCTTGCTTCATTTGTTGGAAACGTTTTAGCTTTAGATACAAACGTAGTTGGAGTAGATTCATGGTCAAAAGACAATCCTCGCTTTAAAGACCAGCTAAAAGATGCGGAAGTTGTAACAGAAGACGACTTAGAAAAAATCATTGAATTAAACCCAGATTTAATCATTGGTTTATCTACAACAAAGAACATTGATAAACTACAAGAAATTGCTCCAACCGTTACGTATACGTATGGAAAAGTAGATTACTTAACTCAGCACTTAGAAATTGGTAAAGCTTTAAACAAAGAAACAGAAGCTCAAACATGGATTGATGATTTCAAAGCTGATGCAAAAGCAGCTGGTAAAGATATTAAAGCAAAAATTGGTGAAGATGCAACTGTTTCAGTTATTGAAAACTTTGACAAGCAACTCTATGTATTCGGTGATAATTGGGCACGTGGTACAGAAATTTTATATCAAGAAATGGAATTAAAAATGCCTGAAAAAGTAAAAGAAATGGCATTAAAAGATGGTTACTATGCAATTTCACCAGAGGTTCTTTCTGATTATGCTGGTGACTACGTAATCTTCAGTAAAAATGCAGATGGAGATACGTCATTCCAAGAAACGGATACGTACAAAAACATTCCTGCTGTAAAGAATAATCAACTGTTTGAAGCAAATGCAAAAGAGTTTTATTTTAATGATCCAATTTCATTAGAATATCAATTAAACTTCTTTAAAGAAAAATTCTTACAGCAGTAATACAATCATAAAAAGGAATTCTTACTTTAAGAATTCCTTTTGCTTTATTCTATAAAAGAAAAGATGAGAGGCTCATGACAACGAACAAAAAACCATTTATTCCCTTTATATTCAAACTCATTATTGGATTTTTAATCTTTATTGGAATGTTTATTATTTCAATGGTCTTTGGAGCAGCTGATATTTCTGTCAAAGATGTTTGGTTAGCGCTTATTTCAACTAGTACAAATGATCAAATCTTAATTATTCGCGAACTTCGCCTTCCTCGAGAAGTAGCGGCCATTTTTGTAGGTATCGCTCTTTCAGTATCAGGTGGCATCATGCAAGGAATGACAAGGAATCCACTTGCAGATCCTGGTTTACTTGGATTAACAGCGGGTGCTAAAGCTGCGCTTGCTCTTACAATTGCTCTCATTCCATCTGCTAACTATTTTTGGATTATGATTGCATGTTTTATTGGAGCTGGTGTTGGTGCTGGGCTGGTATTTGGGATTGGCTCTTTAAAAAGAGGCGGATTTTCTCCTCTTCGCATTGTATTAGCTGGTGCGGCAGTTTCCACTTTCCTATACGCAATCGCCGATGGAATTGGCATTTACTTTAATATTTCAAAAGATGTGTCTATGTGGACTTCCGGTGGACTTACTTTAACATCTTGGAATCAATTATCGATTATAATTCCATTTATTATAGTAGGTACACTTATCGCACTTGCCCTTTCTAGACAGCTGACCATCCTTAGCTTAAGTGATGAGGTAGCAACAGGGCTAGGACAGCACACAACTAAGATTAAAGTCATTTTGTTTGGAGTCATTGTATTGTTAGCTGGTGCATCGGTTGCTTTAGCTGGTAACCTTGTTTTTATTGGTTTGATGATTCCTCATATCGTAAGGGCAATTGTGGGAACAGATTACCGGTTTATCATCCCGATGTCTGTACTTATTGGATCATCCTTCATGTTATTTGCGGATACGCTAGCACGTACAATTAACGCTCCGTACGAAACATCTATTATTGCAGTTGTATCAATGATTGGCCTCCCTTTCTTTTTGTTTATTATTAAAAAAGGAGGTCACGCAATCCGATGATCCATCCTACACTACGAAAAAAACAGCTATTTATTTTATTTTTACTAACAGCTCTTATTTTGCTAACAGTTGCTGTTAGTATGGGATTAGGCTATGCGGCTTTACCCTTTGACCGCTTGCTTCCGACTCTATTTGGACAAGGTACGTTTAAAGAAGAATTTATCTTATTTTCAATCCGTCTGCCTCGTATCGTTATTACTTTACTAGCTGGTATGGCGCTTGCTTTATCAGGAGCTATCTTACAAAGCATTACTCGAAATAATTTAGCAGAGCCAGGTATTATCGGCATTAATTCAGGTGCTGGAGTAGGTGTGGCTTTATTTTTCTTATTCTTTCCAATTGATCCTGGCTCATTTGTATATATGATTCCCTTTGTTGGATTTATTGGAGCAATTATGACAGCAGCCTTGATTTATGCATTTGCCTACGAAAAAAATGTAGGCCTCGCCCCTACTAAGTTAGTTCTAACTGGCGTTGGATTTTCCATGGCTCTATCGGGAGCGATGATTGTCTTAATCTCTTCCGCTGAACGTCAAAAGGTTGACTTTATTGCAAAATGGTTAGCCGGAAACATCTGGGGGGCAGACTGGCCGTTTGTTCTAGCTCTTTTACCTTGGCTAATTGTGTTAATCCCTTTTGTTTTATACAAAGCTAACAGACTTAATATTTTATCACTCAATGAGCATACGGCCATCGGTGTTGGAATCTCTATTGAAAAAGAACGAATTACACTATTACTTGCCGCTGTAGCCCTTGCAGCTTCTGCAGTATCTGTAACAGGTGGAATTGCATTTATTGGATTAATAGCCCCTCACCTTGCTAAAAGCCTTGTAGGACCGAGAAACCAGCTATTTATTCCTGTTGCTATTTTAATGGGTGGCTTTTTCCTTTTAGTAGCTGATACAATTGGGCGTAACTTGCTGACTTCTGAAGGGATTCCAGCTGGAATTATTGTCGCATTGATTGGTGCACCATATTTCATTTATCTACTTTTGAGAAAATAAAAGACTTCCATTTGGGAGTCTTTTTTATTTTAGGCTGATATTTTATTGAGTTTTAGAAAAGCTAAAAGTGTAATCGAAAGGCGGTGATTTTATTGTCTAAGAAAAAATTAACTCCCTCACAAGCAGTAGATCAATCGAAGCTAGTTGATGATAAAGCAGCTAAGCTTAGAGAGAACGGAAATGAAGCGGAACATGCTCACCAAAAAACACTTGGTGGTGCACAAGGAGAATAACTAAGTGACGATTAAATAGCTGCCAAACGGCAGCTATTTTATTTATTAATGACTTTGACGTTCATCCGCAGCTTTTGCACGTTCTTGAGCTTTTAAATCCGCTTGATCAAGCTCGCTTGAAAACTCTTCGTAGACACCATCGGAGTGACCTGGCTTTTTCATAATTTGAGAAGAGAAATATTTAGCTTTTTCCGCTTCTACACGACTTTTTTGATTCATTGTTTATCCCTCCACTTTCACTGAATTAACAAAAGGCGCTATGTGCGCCTTTTGCATAGAGAATAGCATCCTTACCAACGATGCGCTTTCGCGTTACTTCGCAAAATAATGTTTGTTTGTGACATTTGAGTATGTCCATTTACCTGCGATTTCGAGCGCTTTGGTCTTGTCCAGTTGTGGCTAAAAAGTTCTGAGTGCGGATCTAATTGATCTTTATAACTCATTCTTATCACCTCAAAGTTAGGATACTTACCTTTAACGAGAAAGCCTCGCTTGGCACCTCACTTATTAGCATGGCTAAATGTACATAAAGCATGCTAACAGTTTTCTCCATCCTTTTTTCACTGTTAAAAACAGATGAAATTTGTTAATAATAAAAAGAACAACTAATGACGGAATTCCCTTGGCATGATAAGATATTAAGGCATTACTTTAAAGTAAAATGAATGAAGATATGGATGTGATGAAACTGCGAGTTAATAAATTCATTAGCGAATCTGGGAAAGCTTCTAGACGCGGTGCAGATAAATTAATTAGCGAAGGTCGCGTAACCATTAATGGTAAGAAAGCAAAGATTGGTGACCAAGTATATCCTGGCGATGATGTACGAGTAAGTGGAGAACAGCTTCGTATTGCTCGTAATAACGTATATATTGCTTTAAATAAGCCAGTTGGTATTACAAGTACAAGCGAGAAGAAAGTAAAGGGAAACATCATTGACCTTGTCAACCATCCGCTACGTATTCACCACGTAGGACGATTGGATAAAGATTCAGATGGCCTTATTCTTTTAACAAATGATAATGACATTATAAACGAAATTCTACGTGCAGAAAATCAGCATGAAAAAGAGTATGTGGTATCTGTAGACAAGCCTATCACTCCAGAATTTGTTAAAAATATGTCAGAGGGTGTACATATTTTAGGAACAAAAACACTGCCGTGTAAAGTAACACAGTTGTCGAAATATGAATTTCAAATCATTTTAACCCAAGGGCTTAACCGTCAAATTCGTCGCATGTGTGAAGTCCTAGGTTACCAGGTATTACGCCTACAGCGTACACGTATTATGAATATCCACTTAAATAATTTACCGGTTGGTCAATGGCGTGATTTAACAAAAAAAGAGCGTAACCAGCTGTTTAAAGAATTAAACTATGAACCCAAAGAGTGGTAATTAGCAGAGAAATTCTCTGCTTTTTTTATGCCCTCGACGGGATTCGAACCCGCACTCCTTTCGTAAGCTTAGGTTCGGGGGAACACGCTTCCCTACGGAGTTTCACCAACGGGAATTTCACCCGTTTCAGCTTATTTTGCTTTTCGGTGCTTCTGAAACCCTTACCTTGCGACCCGGTGGCTACAATGTTTTCCGGCGCTCTTCCCTTCTGAGCTACGAGGGCGTTTATCTTAAGAATACTGTCTCTACCTTACTTTATCAATTTATATAGAAGAGGTGTACCAATGGCTGAACAAAGAAATATCTACAATAAACATTTTGTTAACAAGCTGGCCTATTCGATAAAAGCAGCTTATTCTTCGTTTCCAAAAGATGCTTTTGTATCAAGTGTCTTTCATAAAGAGTGGGACAATCAATCATTAAAAGACAGAATGAGGCACATTACTATAATGCTACATAAGCATTTAGCTTTAGATTATCAGGGAGCACTTGCTGTTTTATATAAAGTTGCCCCTGAATTTAAGGGACAGCTGGCAGGAATTATTTTTCCAGACTATGTAGAACAGTATGGTTTGAATGAATGGAATACATCAATGGAAGCACTTGCTGTTTTCACGACTTATTCTACTTCCGAGTTTGCAGTGCGACCCTTTTTACTGAAAGATCAAAAGCGTATGATGAAACAATTTTTGACGTGGTCCACCCATAAAAATGAACATGTTCGTCGCCTTGCTAGTGAAGGTTGTCGTCCTCGCCTTCCTTGGGGAATATCCATTGTGTCCTTTAAAAAAGATCCAACTCCAATTTTTCCAGTGTTAAATAACTTACTTCAAGACCCTTCTTTATACGTACGTAAAAGCGTCGCAAATAATTTAAATGATATTTCTAAAACGCATTCTCATCTTCTTTTAGATTTTACTGAGGCTAACCTTAATACGCATCCACATACGGATTGGATTTTAAAGCATGCATGTCGAACGCTATTGAAGAACGGTCACCCTAAGGCTCTACACCTTTTTGGCTTTAATCAAAGTCATCAAGTGACTATCTCAAATTTTCAACTTTCAGCTAATGAAGTGATAGTTGGAAATTCTTTAACGTTTCAATTTGATCTATATGGCGAAATAGAAGAGAAAATCCGTATTGAATATGCAGTAGACTATGTAAAGTCAAGGGGTAATCGCACAAGAAAAGTGTTTAAGCTAGCAGAATTCCAAGTCAAAAAGCATTTATCTAAACACTATGAAAGAAAGCTTTCCTTTAAAGACTTATCTACGCGTAAACACTATAGCGGCTTACACACTTTAACGTTACTTGTAAATGGCATTGAGATGAAATCTCTTGATTTTCATCTGCAATAAAACCTCCCTTTTCAAGGGAGGTTCTTTACTTGTTAGGATACTGTTTGCCTTTTATGAAATTGCTCTGAGAGTTCAGCTGGAGTAATCGGTCGACTAAAAAGATATCCTTGTGCTTCATCACAGTGCTTTTGACGTAAAAAGCTTAGCTGTTCTTCCGTTTCTACACCTTCAGCAATTACTTTCAAATCCATATTATTAGCCATATTTATAATTGTCTCGACTAAAGCGGCATCTTTTGAGTTTTCAAAGATATTTTTTGTAAAGGACTGATCGATTTTCAGCGTATCGATTGGAAATAACTTTAAATAACTAAGAGAAGAATAGCCTGTTCCAAAGTCATCAATTGATAGGTGAATCCCCATTTTTTTTAACTCATGCATCGTTTTAATTGCATGCTTTGAGTCTTGAATGATACTTTCGGTTAGTTCAAGCTCAAGATACTCAGGGGCTAATCTACTTTCCTCTAGCGTTTGTTTTACCATCTGAACAAGGTTTGTTTGCTGAAACTGCCTCGAAGAGATGTTTACTGACATTCGCAGGGGAATATTATATTCCTCCTGCCATTCCTTATTTTGACGACAGGCTTCTTCAAGAACCCACTTTCCGATTGGAATAATAAGCCCTGTTTCTTCAGCTATGGGAATGAATTCGCCTGGAGAAATGTGTCCCCACTCCGGGTGTTGCCAACGTACAAGTGCTTCTACTCCAATTGTATTTCCTGTTAAGATATCAACTTGAGGCTGGTAGTGTAGCACAAACTCTTTCCTCTCTAGCGCTTTTCTCATTCCAATTTCAAGCTTCATCTTTGTTGAGACGATTTCATTCATATCAGGTGTGTAAAACTGAAAATTATTCTTTCCTTGTTCTTTTGCACGATACATAGCCGTGTCTGCATTTTTAATTAATGACTCAATATTTCGTCCATCGGCTGGATAACATGAGATTCCAATCGATGGTGTGATAAATATTTCATGTTCGTTAACAATGAATGACTCGCTAAACGCTTCTAACAAATGTTTTGCGAGCTTTGCAATACTATCACTTGTTGTATTCGGTAATACAATAATAAATTCATCTCCGCCTTGACGGCTAAGCGTATCTATTTTGTCTAAAAGTTTTTTCATCCTCGACGCTGCGTGAATTAAAAGTTCATCTCCCACAGCATGACCTAACGTATCGTTGACATACTTAAAGCGATCTAAATCAATAAACATTACGCCGATTATATACTTGTTAATGACTGCTTGATCAATAGCTTGGGTTAAGCGGTCATTTAATAAATGGCGATTCGGCAATCCTGTTAGAGGGTCTAAATAGACCATTTCATTTATTTTATCTGCTGCTTGCTTTCGCTCTGTAATATCTCGAATAATACTACTGAAATATGTTTGTTCATCTTCCTGCCAGCTTGCTAAAGAAAGCTCGATTGGAAATTCTATGTCTCTTTTTTTGACCCCTACTAGTTCAACCGTTTTCCCAATGACTTGCGGTGATTTGCTTTTTAAATAACGCTTCATTCCATCTGCATGGGCTTGTTGAAAACGAGGTGGAATAATAAGTCTAAGGTTTTGCCCCAACGCTTCACTTTCCTTATAGCCAAACATATGCTCAGCACCTTTATTCCAAGAAATAATTGTCCCATATGCATCTGATAAAACAATAGCATCCATCGCGGATTCAATAACGGACCGAAACTTACGCTCAGATTGAAGTGTTTGCGATTCAAACTTGCGATCAATTAACGTGCTAATTAAGGTAATACCTAATATCAGCAATGTACTAATCCCAATCGAATAAGCTAAAATCACATGATTTAAAGACGACGTAATCAGCTGATAATCATGAGTATGGGTAAAAGTTGCCGCGGCCATTCCCGTATAGTGCATCCCTGAAATAGCTGCTCCCATGATCAGTGCGCTTAACCCCTTTTGCCACCAAAAATGAGGCTTGCCTTCATTTATCCGCGCATAGCATAATAAGCGTATTGCTACAACAGAAGCAATAAAAGCAATGATAACGGATAGAATCCATAGCAAAGGATCATAGATAATTTCCGCCGCCATATCCATCGCTTCCATCCCAATATAATGCATCGCTGAAATACCTGCTGCAACCACAGCTCCGCCAATAATAACTTGTCTAGTACTGACGTTTTTTTGACCAACTATATAAAGCGCTAAACCAGACGCTATTACAGCTGGCAAGATGGACAAAACAACAACTAATAGCTTATAACTCACAGGAATACTTAGATGAAATGCAAGCATTGCAATAAAGTGCATGGACCATATGCCACCGCCCATTGCAACTCCTCCTGCTGTTAGCCAAAGCCACTTTGACATCCCTTTTGCTTTGTATATACGTGCGCCAATATTTAATGCTGCAAATGAGTCAATAATAGCAATGATAATTGACAGTATAACCAACGGCAGAGAATATGTACTTGAAACGATATCCATAAGTCTTATACTTCCTCCTATATCATCATGTTGTTATAGAAACAGATGAGAGTTAAAATACGTCGGAATCGTCTCTTTCATAAAATAAAGCGATTTTTGACACTATCTATATCGACAAAAACAAAAGATTTTTAAGCTCTTCATGGATTTAGCAGAGAAACTCATTGGCTCCATTTATAATAAATGAAAGACAAAGAAGGATTGGCTGCACTGTTATTCTCTACACTTTTTTGAGCTAAAAACCCATTCTTCTCCAATACTTTCTGTGAAGCAACGTTTGTCACTGTTGTCTTAGCTTGCAGGGATTTTACCTGCTTGCGTGCTACTAGCTTATCTAAAAGTAATCTTACTGCCTCTGTTGCAATTTTTTGACCAACATGTTCTTCTCCAATGCGATAACCTAGCTTTCCCGCTTCATCATGAATATCAACTACATTGATTCGTCCAATAATACCATGATGCTCATCTTTTATCAGATAAAATAAGGAACCTGTTTGCTCCTGTTCAAGCACAAGCGCACGCATCCTTTCATGAAATCCACTTTGTGAATAATAGTCTTCACCTCTAGAGGGAACATGCTGTTCAAAATACGTACGGTTGATGACTTCAAACTGATATAAAGCTTCTTCATCTTTCATAGATAAAAGCTTTAAACACAACTTTATTTCCACTCACTCCTAAAAAAGAGAAATGCAGCTCCATGCCACATTCCTCTCAACTCGTTGGTCCTTCAATAATTGAATACTTGGTGAAATAAGCACCAGCTAACAGCAATATAATTGTAAGAGCTACGCTTACCACACCTAAAAACTGAAACCAATACGCCGCTAACTGCCATAAAGCAATCAGAGAAAAGCAAATGGGAGTTAACGCACTTTTAATTCCTTTTAACCCTAGTTTCTTTCTCTTTTGGACAACGTATAGATTTGAAACTAATAAACCAGCAATAACAACAGTTGTAAAGATAAATTCCAAAGTTCTCCTCTCCTTTTCTATGCATGTTTCTTTACGCTATGCTCATACAGCTTTTCTACAATAGCTCCCATAGCTATCCCTATGACAAATGGCATAATTGATCCAACACTTATCTCAAAACCCTTATCATCATTCATATATTCATAGTTAAAGCGAAGAATTGATATTGAAAATAGCTCTCCTATTAGCATTAATAAACTAGTTGTAAAAATAAATGTTCCAAACGTTATAAGAAATTTCATTCCGCACCCCTTTTCCTATAATTATCCATTTTATATGAATTAATTAATTTTGTGTAGGTCTTTAGGAAGAAATATTTACCTTAATACTTGAAAATCTGAGAACAAACTAATATTATTAGTTTTATAGCTAATATTATTAGTTTATTCTTGATGGGAGCTGATAAATAGATGAAAGTAACTCAATTTGATACACTTTATCAATTAACTTTTTTTCCGAACTTATTCCCTATTAATTGCTACATTATTGAAGAAGAAACTGAACTAACACTTATTGATACAGGATTGGCTTCACATGGTCCAAAAATAATTGAAGTCATTAAATCCCTTTCTAAACCCCTGACAACTATCTTACTAACTCATGGTCATGACGATCATGTTGGATCCGTAGATATACTAAAAAAAGAGTTTCCTGACGCTCAGCTCTGTATATCTGCTCGAGATTCTCTTTTACTCAATGGAGATAAACGCTTGCTAGATGATGAAGGGATGCTGCCTATTAAGGGGGGAATATCAACCAAAATAAAAAGTTCTCCAGACCGCTTACTCTATGAACAAAATACCGTTGGCTCTTTAAAAGTTATCTCAAGCCCCGGGCATACTCCTGGCTCTATCTCTTTATTTGATGAGCGAAATCGCTTTTTAATTGCAGGAGATGCTTTTCAAACAAAAGGTGGGATAGCCGTTGCGGGAACGCTAAAGCTTACATTTCCTTTTCCTGCATTTGCAACGTGGGATAAAAATCGGTCACTTAATAGTGCTAAACAGTTAGCATCTTTACACCCAAAGCTTCTAGCTGTCGGACATGGTACATGCATAACAGATCCATATGAAGCCATGATGAAAGCGATTCAAAGAGCTGAAAATACATTTTAAAATAGGAGGACACCTCATGTCACCTCGTGCAGGTATTAACTTATCTACTATACTGCAAGCTTCATTATCACTAATAACTGAAGAAGGACATGATAATTTAACGCTTGGAAAGTTAGCAAAATCATTAAATATTAAGACTCCTTCTTTATATAATCATATTGCCAATCTAGCAGATTTGCGACAGCGCCTTGCAATTTATGGACTACAACAATTATATAAAGTAATGGCTGAAGCAGCGATTGGTCAATCTGGTGAAAGAGCTATTCTCTCTCTTAGCTTTGCTTACGTAAATTTTGCGAGACAATCTCCCGGTTTGTATGAGGCAATGTTTCGCGTTTCAAACCCTGATGACCCAGAGCTTAAAACTCATCAAGAAGCCGTTGTGCAGATTGTGACTAAGTCAATGGATGCTTATTCTATCGATAAAGTTACTAAAATTCACCTTGTACGTGGATTAAGAAGCTTACTCCATGGCTTTACCTTTATTGAACAACAGCGAGGATTTCAGCTAGACCTCGATGCTAACACTAGCCTAACTGTCATGATTCAAACATTTATAAACGGATTTTCAAATATAAAATAAGCTGATACCAACGTATCAGCTTTTTCTTATTCTCCGCCTTCATAAACAAGCCAGTTTGAATCTGTAATTTGAGCAGATAAATTAATAATTTTATTTTTCACTCGACTTGCTTCAGCTCCTTGTAAAGGTGCTGGCTGATAGTTATTTCTTGATGCTACGGATGAAATGCTAAATGGAATAACCTGAATTTCCTTTTTATTCGTTAGCTCTCCGCCTTTCAAATGAAACGTTTGCTGAAAAACAAACGTATCTTTATCACTTGGATTGCGATTTCCACCAAACATAAAGTTTCCTAGGCTATATACAATGAACTTTCCCTTATACTCTTCAATGCCTTGAACAACATGTGGATGATGTCCTAGAATTAAGTCTGCACCGTTATCGATCGTGTAGCGAGCTAGCTCTTGCTGAGTTTGTGTTGGCACAGGACTTTTTTCAATACCCCAATGGTAATGTACAATAACAATCTCTGCACCTTCTTTGCGCAAGCGCTTTATGCCAGCCTTGACTTCTTTTTTGGCTGTTTCCACATTTGAATCCCAACCTTCATACCCAAGTGCACCAATCTTAACACCCTTAACCTCTGTTATGTACTCGTTATCATAACCAAAGTAACCGATATCATTTTCATCTAATGTTTTCATCGTATCCTCATACCCTTGATCTAGATAATCAAAAATATGATTATTTGCCAAGTTCACAGCTTCAATATTTCCTAACTTTAAGATATTAACGTAGGACGGATCTCCTTTAAAACGAAAGGTTTTGGCTGCTTTTTGCGTCGAGTTAGTTAGCGTTGTTTCAAGATTAACTGTCGTAAAGTCATCGTTTTCAAATAAGTCTTTAATATGTTCTACAAAATACGGTAATCCATTTTTATCTGCTTCATGCGGAAACGACTGTTGATATGGAAAACTTTCGTCTGTACCAAGTGTAAAGTCTCCCGCTGCACTAATTTTAATCGTTGTTTCTTTTTCATTCTTGACGGATGCTGCTTTTTTCTCTTTTACTTCTTCCTTTTGCTCTTTTTTAGGTTGTTCTGTTTCCGTCGAAGCAACATTTTTACTGACAGGTTCTGAACGATTCATATTGGTAATAACAAAGTAACCCATAAGTAACAAAGCTAGAATAGTAAAAACCCCTCTTTTTTTCATCCGCCGATACTTTTGTTTTCTCCCTGTTCTTTCTTCCATCTGACCGATTCCCCTTTATACCATTTTCCCTAAAAATCTATCATTTTTTTACAAAAAATGAACCTTTCTACCAACAGGATACTATAACTTTTTAGAAAAAACTAGGAATATATCAAAATAATCTAAATAAATAACCTTTTCTGATAATTTTTACTTTGCGAATAAACTATTTTCAATTGTAATCTTTATATGCTTTTTTTGTTACATATAAAAATTATATAATAAAGATAAATTCCAAATGAAAAGGTTTGTTTTTTTCCGTTACGCTATACTAGAAAAATGAAAGGAGGATGTAAAATATGTCAAGAATTGAACTTTCTAGAGTTGGATTTACGCCTTTTCAACGGCTATTAGGTCATAACGTAGATATCTTGAATAAATGGAGTGATTTAGGTGATGAGTTAGAAAAAACTCTTAGTCTATCAACACAGCTAAAGGAAGAAGTAAGGCGCGTATTAGCTGAAAAAAATGGCTGTGCTTATTGTAAAGCAAAAGGTGCGCCAAATCGGAAACAACAAGATGAGAAAACCATGCTGGCGATTGCCTTTACAGACGTTTTTTTAAAAGAAAAAGAAAGCGTTCCTGATACTGCATTTGTTGTTTTAAAAGAAGCTTTTAACGATAAGGAGATTAGCGAGCTTTGTGCCTTTATTTGTTTCACAACCGCTTCTCAATATTATGGAGCTATGCTCGACTTACAGCCATAAAAATTAACAGAGGTTGCGTTATGCAACCTCTGTTAGTTTGTAAATGTTTGTTTTATATAACCTTTTCCATTTTTAATTTCAACCTTCGCAAAAGCACCGTTCACAAGCGTAAGCTGAGGCGGCATATGTCCAAAGTCAAGATCATATGCAATAGGTACTTCAAGCTCTTTAAAAAGATCTTCATACACATCTTCACCTGTATAGCCTCCGACTGGATGGTTAGCAGCGCTTCGACCAAAAAGTATGCCGCTACAATAATTAAACCAACCTGCTAGCTTCATTTGAACGAGGGTACGCCTCAGATCTGTGGCTGATAACTCGCAGTTTTCAAAATACCATATAAGCTTTCCACCATGTATAAACTTTTGCTGAAATCTTTTAACATCCCCAAACGGTGTGCCAACTACATGACGGATTACGTCAATACATCCACCAAGTAACCTTCCTTCAATCACAACCTCTTTGTTTCCAACTGTTTTCCACTCGGTAGGTTCGGTTAAATTAAAGACGCAGGGAGATGGATTATTGTGCTGCCATTCTTTTTGAAAATTAGTAGAAGAGTACTGCGTAATGCTCTTTCCTTCTTCAAGTTTTAATACTCGTTCCCACATCTTAGTCGTCTCATCCCAGTACTCGCCTCGCAAATCGACTAAGTTTGGACCATGAGCGGTTGCGATACCGGTTTGAAGTGTCAGAGCAAGCAAGAATAAGCTTGTATCAGAATAGCCTAAAACCCACTTTGGTTTAATCTCTTGAAATGAAAGATGCTCTAAAATCTCAATCAAAAGTTCTCCGCCCCAAGGCGGTATAATCAGATCGACTGCTGAATCTTCTAACAGGCTCATCAATTCGCAAGCTCTCACTTTCGCCGAAGCAGATTTTGCTTTCATTTGCGTCCAAACAGTTTGGTGGCATTGAATCTTGTACCCTCGCTCTTCCATTTTGTCACAAGTTGATTGAAACATATGATGTAAAGCTTCTGGAATACCTGAAGAAGGAGCGGTTACGCCTATCGTTACGGTATGTTTTAAACGTGGAAATTGAATCATGACTAGCACTCCCTTATTTCTCTCTTCCCAATATATTGCTCATCATACCATAATTAACTTTAAATGGGTTATTTTATCTTTATTTTCCTTTTTTTTAAAATCTCTCTTGACTTAAGGAAAATCCATCCATTATAATCATCCGTAAGCATTGATAAGGACATGAATAACTTTTCATTTCTACTCAGAGACTAGGGCCTTTGGCTGCAAGCCCTTTAGAAACAAAGTTGATTTACCACCTTTGAGCTATTGCGGGGAAATGCTTTGCAGACTATCCGTAATCGGGAAATCCGTTATCGTTTTTGAGCACGACGCTTATTTGTCGTGAAATTAGGGTGGTACCACGACCGCACTCGTCCCTTCTTTTGGGATGAGTGCGTTTTTTTATACAATTTTATAGATGGCGTTGATAAGAATACGAATCTTCTTTTACCTTTTATCCAGAGACTGGGGCCTTTGGCTGTGAGCCCTTTAAAAGCAAAGTTGATTTACCATCTTTGAGCTATTGCGGGGAAATGCTTTGCAAACTATCCGTAATCGGGAGATCCGTTATCACTTTTGAGCACGACGCTTATTTGTCGTGAAATTAGGGTGGTACCACGACCGCACTCGTCCCTTCTTTTGGGATGAGTGCGTTTTTTTATTTAATTATTGGGAGGAAAAAACATGAAAAACGCAAAACTTGAAAAACAAAACCATCAGCAGTTAGGAAAAGAGCTTGAACTCTTTTTGACTCTGGAAGAAGCACCCGGCATGCCATTTTTCTTACCAAACGGCATGTCTATTCGAAACGAACTCGTTAACGATTGGAAACAAAAGCATATTCAAGCTGAATATGCGGAGATTCAAACACCCATTATGATGAAGCAACATTTATGGGAACAATCTGGACACTGGGACCACTATCAAGAAAATATGTATTTTTCAAACGTAGATGAACAGAGCTATGCCCTAAAGCCAATGAACTGCCCCGGCGCAATTTTATTGTTTAACAGCAAACGTAGAAGCTACCGAGAGCTTCCGGTTCGTTATGCTGAACTTGGACTCGTACACAGACATGAACTATCTGGATCTTTAAACGGTTTGTTTCGCGTTCGCTCATTTACGCAGGATGACGCACACTTATTTGTTACGCCTGCTCAAATCGAAGCAGAGCTTAATGGTGTCTTGAAGCTAGTTCATGAATTTTATGAACAGTTCGACTTTGAATATAAAGTTGAACTTTCAACACGCCCTGAAAAATACATGGGAGATTTAAGCATGTGGGAACAAGCGGAAGCGTCTCTTGAAAATGTCTTAAAAGCACGAGGATTAGCTTACGAAATTAATAGAGGAGACGGAGCGTTCTACGGACCTAAAATTGATTTTCATATTTTAGACTCCCTTGGCCGAAGCTGGCAGTGTGGAACAGTTCAACTCGATTTTCAAATGCCTGAAAAATTTGACTGCACATATATCGGAGAAGATAACACCCCTCATCGCCCAGTAATGATTCATCGCGCAGTTTACGGTTCAATCGAACGATTTATGGGTATTTTAATCGAGCATTACGGTGGAGACTTCCCTCTTTGGCTTGCACCTGTTCAAGTGAAAATTCTGCCGATTGCTGATGCTCATATAGACTACGCAAATGAAGTTGCACAGCGCTTACGTCAGCATGGAAGACGGGTTGAAGTTGATAGCCGAAAAGAAAAGATTGGCCTTAAAATTAGGGAAGCCACGCTAAGAAAAGCTCCTTATATCGTAATTATTGGCGATCAAGAAGTAGCGAATAGCAGCCTTGCTATTCGAAAACGCACGGATAATAGTCAGCACTCCCTAAAATTTGATGATTTTTTACTGGAGCTTGCACAAAATAGATAAAATAAAAGCGCTCAATATAACCATACTGAGCGCTTCCTTTTTTAAAACAACAGTTCCATCTGACGACTTTTAGTAGTAAATCCTATATTTTCATAAAATTGAATCGCGCGATCATTGAATTCTAATACGTTTAGTTCAATAGCCTCTACTGACTTTTCTCTGCCATATTTAACGATTTTATTCATTAATAACTTACCAATTCCTTTGCTTTGATGATCCTCACTAATACCGATGCTTCGAATGAATAAAGTGCACCGGTTTTTTAAAATGGGATTAGTATCTCCTGCCTTTTTAAAATCAAGGATCACATATCCAACGACAGACTTCTCTGTATCTCGTACGACTAGTAATTCTGTTTCAGCCGATTCAAGCCATTGTTGATATTCACCACGGGACAAGGTTGAATCCTTCTTCTCATATAAATCAGGCCTTCCTTTAATATGAAGCTTCTGCACTTGATTTTTCAGCTCTGAAAATGATAAAAAATCACTTTCAACTGCCTTTGTTACCGAATATGAATTCATAGCTTTTTCTCCTTTATGTTTTTTAAAAAATAATCTACCTAAACAAGATTACTGCCCAAACGTTTTGTAGGCTGTTGCATATACTTCTAAAGAAAAAGGAGGTATTGTTATGTATCAAAACCAACACGTATACACTGAGCACGATTTTCGCAGACCTTATGGCAGACCAGGCGGCTTCGGTCGTCCATTTGGCAGACCATTCGGACGTCCTTTCGGAGGACCATTTATCTTTGGAGCTCCGTTCTTAGGAGGATTAGCTGGCGGATTACTTGCTAGCTCTCTTTACGGTGGCGGCTTCGGCCCATACCCTTATCCACCATACCCTTACTATCCACCATATGGTTACTATTATTAAGAAGACATGGCTTATGCCATGTCTTTTTTACCTATTAGTAAACCTATACTCTTAAAAGATTTATACTTATAAAAAGCGGAATAGTAGCTAACAAATCGGAAAGAAATAAAGTAAATAATTGATTCATCAATCATCCCCCTATAATTTTCCACTATGAATATAGTAACATATAAGTAAACTGTTGTTAGTGCATCGCATCTTAATGATCTAAATAAGTCGTATATTCTCTCATTAAAAATGAAACGCCCGTCACAAATGAAATTAAAAAACAAACTCCGGTTACATAGTGCGAAAAACCATAAAGTAAATACATGAAAAGAAAAACGATAAATGTAAGTATGAAAAGCCACTTAACGTATTTTTTGATTACATAGGACTGTTGCTTCTGCATATTATCTATCCTTTCAGCTTTTAACTTATATCTACAGTACAATCCAAAACACAATGGGTAACGTCACTAAGCTTAAAGACGTGCTGAATAGTGTAGCAACCGAGACAAACTCCGGTTCCGTGTCGAATTGCATGGCATACATCGTTGTATTGGCAGCTGTAGGCATAGCAGCCATGATAATCATAATTTGCTTTGTCACGTCATCAACCGGGAGAAACAACGTTAAAACGTATGCAATAACCGGGGAAATAGCTAGCTTAATAGCAAGGGAGAAAGATAATTTCTTCTTGGCTAAATTTCGAACGGATATAGTAGCAAGCTGCATTCCCAGCACAACCATAATTGTCGGGATAGCGGCATTAGCAACTAAATCAACTGCTTGATAAACTGACTTACTAAGTTCTATATGTAAGAGCTGAAACATTACTCCAACAATTGCACCATATATAATTGGCATTCGCTTAACCGCACGCAGTGACTCTTTTATTCCACTTGTCCCTTTCCCTCCTTTAGCAGCATAATATACACCAATTGTACACATCACGAGCTGCTGAATAACCATCAGTATAATAGCCGACTCAAGCCCCGTTGCGCCAAAAAGTAATAATACAACCGGCGTGCCGTAATTTCCATTATTCATAAAAGCAGAAGCTAGAATCATTCCACACGTTTGTGAGTTTGTGTAGCGATTTATCCACGATAAGATAAATACCACGCTAATCAGTAGAAAACAAAGGCCAAACGTATATAAAATAAAATACACATACTCTTGGTTAAACACAGTCGTATAAAAGGTTCGGAACACTAAAACAGGAGACATTAAGTATAAAGCCATTGTGGAAATGGATTTCGTATCAAATCCAATCCGCTTTTGTCCAATAAATCCAAGCGCAAATATTCCAAATATCGGGATTAATACAAATAAAAATTCCATTGTTTGCACCTTCACTATTATGTTTTTATACAGAAGTAGAGGCCTTGTTTATACATAGGCCTCTGCTGTTATTATAGATTTAAAACGATGATACGCTCTTCCGTCATTTCTTCTATTGCGTATTTTGGTCCTTCTTTACCACTACCGCTGTTTTTCACACCACCATACGGCATATGATCCACTCGGTAAGCTGAAGCATCGTTAACAATTAAACCACCAACTTCAATTTCACGAGCAGCTTTCATCGCAAAGCTTAAATCGTTTGTAAATAAGCCTGCTTGAAGACCATATTCTGAATCATTCACTCTAGCAATTACTTCATCAATTTCAGTATATGTCGCAACAGCAACCACAGGGCCAAATATTTCTTGACGGCAAACCTTCATATCATCCTTTACGTTAGTTAAAACCGTTGGTAAATAAAAGGAACCGCTTGCTTTTCCGCCTATTTCAACAGTTGCCCCTTGACTCTTTGCTTCTTGAACCCAAGCGTCGACTCTCTCAACTTCTTTTAATCGAATCATCGGGCCGATATCAGTTTCTTCGCTCATTGGATTTCCTACAATTAACTTTGCTGTTTTTTCTTTAAGCTTTTCAATAAATGCTGTATAAACGGCTTCATGTACATACACGCGCTGCACAGAAATACACACTTGACCTGCATTGTTAAAGCTTTTCTGAGAAATTAGAGAAGCAGCTTGTTCTATATTAGCATCGCTATGAACAACCGTTGCTGAATTGTTTCCTAGTTCCAGCGCCACTTTTCGCAGACCTGCTTTTGAGCGAATGAACTCTCCAACGCGGGGACTACCAGTAAAAGTGAACATATTAACGTCTGGATTATCTAATAGCCATGTACCAATTTGTTCACCATCTCCGGTTACAACTTGTAAGCGTCCTGTAGGTAATCCTGCTTCCTCAAATAAAGCTGCTAACTTTAATGCACAAATAGGGGTTACCTCAGCAGGTTTTAGTACAACAGTATTTCCAGCTGCTAGTGCTGGTCCAATCTTATGACACACCAAATTGAGCGGTACGTTAAACGGTGTAATCGCAGCGATAACGCCAACCGGCACGCGAACCGTAAATGCCATTCGATTTTCAGAGCCAGCTGCGGATTCAACAGGAACTCCATCTCCATGAATACGCTTAGCTTCTTCAGCAGATAGCTGCAGTGTTTGAGCAGCACGTTCTACTTCGCCTCTTGATTCACGAATTGGTTTACCGACCTCAATCGCTAATATTTGTGCAAATTCTTCTTTTCTGGCTACTAACAATTCAGCCACCTTCATTAATACTTCGTATCGCGCATATGGTGAAAATGAGGTTTCAAGTGCTTTCTTTGCTCCCTGAACAGCTTGATTAACGTGATGTTTTTCGGCAACTGCTATTCTTGCAGCTGTTTCTTGCGTATATTTATCAAGAACATCCATTTCTTTTTTAGTCTCAATCCATTCTCCATCTACATATAACCCATATTGCTTTACGCTTGCCGTATTTACCATGTCTCCCACTCCCCAAAATGTTTGTTATCTCGTTAATTCAATATCATAATGGTACTTGTCACTACGAAACTTTGTAGTTGTAAACTCAATAGGCTTATCATCAAAACCAAAGCTCAACCTTGTCATTTCCAAGAGAGATTCTCCCGCTCTAATACCTAATAAATCAGCTTCGTAAATGGTAGCATTCATTGCAGATATCTTTTCTTTTGCACGCTTTAATAAAATCCCTTCACTTTCTAAGACTTCATAAAATTTAGCTCTATTTAAATCCTCTTTATTCAAAATTTTTCCGATATGAACCGGCCAACAAGACCTTTCAATCGCAATTGGCACTTCATCAGCAAACCGTACGCGCTCAATGACTAGAATTTCTTCATCATCAGCTATCCCCAACTTTGTTTTTTCATAATAAAGATCTTTTTTAAATTCTGCTCGAATTAACTTTGATTCAGGCGTTAACCCTCTTTCAATTGCTTCTTCTGCAAATCCTTTCAACTTACCTAAGCTTCCCCCTATTAATGGCTGTGTTTTGACAATCGTTCCTTTCCCCTGCTTTTTCTCCAGCAGACCGTCTTGCACAAGCATTGTGATTGCTTGACGTAAGGTTGTACGACTAACTTCAAACTCTTCCATCAATTCTTGTTCAGTTGGAATTAGTGTATTAGGAGGCCATACTTTCTCTTGAATACGCTTTACAAGAATATCTTTAACCTGCAAATATAGCGCAATGTTTTTGGTAGGATCTATAATTGCTTTCACTTTCTTGTATCACCCTTTTCTTATAACCTTTTAACATCCAGTATATAAATTGGTTTCGATGTTTAAAATTCTTCCTAACTCTTTAAGTTCATCTACTACGTCACCGTATACTAATGCAAAATGTGGCTCGTAACCTGCATGCATTAAATCATATAAAGTCTCCGTTACATCCGTAGCTAATTCTACTTCAACTGACGTACCGGTAAAAGGCTGTTCAACGTCAAGCGCCGTTCCTTTCATAATTAATAAACGATAACCGTCTGGTGTATGACTTACTCGGAACATCGTTACTTCTCCAGCTTTTAACCCAAAGTCCATTGCCAAGCCAATCTTTCTGTTAGGATGAACACCAGCTGTAGCTCCAGTATCTGGACGGGCTAACGAATAAGCACCAGCTCCACAGTGCCAAAATACAGCTGAATTTTTCTCTTCATCAATGTGAACTAAGTCTCCCAAATATGGAGCGTTTCCGTTGGCTAATTCTCTTAAGATAAACATGGAAATTGATCCATGAATATCAGATTCGCATGATGTTACCATTCCATCCTCTGTGAACTGAGACAGAGTTGAGCACGGTGCTGCTCCTAGATCATTGAAAAAATCTGGCCAACATCGCATAGCAAGTGATGTAAAACCTTCCTTCTCAATCTCTCGTTTTATATAAGTAGAAAATTGAGCAAACTTTTGCACGGTTTCATCATCGCGCTTCAGCCCTATTACTTGTTGTTCAGCACGATCTACTTCTCCAACCCATTCTGACTTTGGAATATGAATACATTCTTTAAATGCTTTTTGCAAATCTACTTTTTTTAAGGTAACACCAAATGCTTGATGCAGTTCATCTTCATCGGCTTGAGAGAAGAAGAATCCAGGTGGATAATCTCCGACTACTCCAACCTTCATATCTTTTAATGATTGAATGACACGCATTACGCTAAGCTGTTTAGTTAACTTGCGCTGCAGCTGTTCTTCATCAGGGTTTCCAAATACAAATGAGAATGGATGGTTATGATTTCTAAGTACGTTACTTGTACTATTGCCACCTGTTAACGAGTTTAGTCGCAAGCGACCGCCAACACTTGGTTCTCGAACAGACCATACCACAACAGGATTTGTAAAATATTCAAGCGTTTTCACCATAAACTCTCCATCGGCAAACGTTACGCTTTGATATAGTAAAGTATCAATTGACTCATGACGAATTGATTGTAGAAAGTCTTCTAACTCTTCTACAGATGTAAGAATTTCATTTGGTGCTATAACTTTGGCACAAGATGCTTGCAGCCAATTTTCACTTTGCTTGCGATATTGTTCTGCCATTTCAATATCAAATGTTTTTCTCCCGATTGGCAAATATAAAACAGATGTATTTAACATAAACTTTTCCCCTTTATTCCTTGTTTCTCTCATTCATCATAATGATTATATCATACATCACTACCTTTTAGTGATCTTTTTTAACTAAACAGAAAAAACTGCTGAAGAAACCGGCAGTTTTTTCTGTTTTTTTTACAGAGTAGAAATTTTTTCAAATAAAGCTTTCCATTCTGAACTTTTACGATAAAAAACTGGTGGATAACCGATAGGTGCTTCAACTGAAACTTCTCCACCTTGATACTCCTTACCACTCCACAGGTGAACCCAGTCATCCTCTGGTAGATACACATCCCATTTTGTCTGTAACTCTTGGTGTACAGGTGCTACTAATAGATCCTGACCATACAAATATTGATACTGAATCTCATAAGCTTTCTGATCTTGTTCATAATGCATAAACAGTGGACGCTGTACAGGTATACCGCGATCAGCATTTTCTTTTACAAGTGTCTTTGTATACGGTGCCAATGTTGTATATACAGTCGTCATTTTTGCTAAGTGTTCTAACGTTTCATCATCTCCGTCGAATTGGAAGCAATCATCGGGACGATTTCCTTCATGAGTTCGCATAAAAGGTGTAAACGCTGCCATCTCAGTCCATCTTAACAGCAGTTCCTTTGAACGCTTATTTCCATGAAGACTTGTATAACCACCAATGTCACTATGGTGTAATCCACATCCTGTCATACCAGATGACAGTGCTGCTGGTATCACAGAAGCTAATCCGTCGTCCAGAGACCAGTCAACACTTTGATCTCCTCCCCACAGGAGCGTACAATATTTTTGAATACCCGTATAGCCAGCTCGCATAAAATAAACGACTTCTCCAAGTTTACCTGCTTCAGAAACGGCTTCATAATTTGTTTTTGCCCAAAGTGTTGGCCACGCGTTGTGCATTTTTTTCGCATCTTCCTTATTTTTAAGCACTACATCTGTTGGCAAATACTCTCCGAAATCAGCCATCCAACCATCTAACCCAAACTCAATCATATTTGTTTGAATAACCTTTTTATACCACTCAGTCGCTTCTTCATTGGTGAAATCAACGACACCACAGTAAAACTCTCCAAAGTCTACTAAGTACGTTTCACCAGCTTCGTTTAATGCTAAATACCCTTTCTCATTTGCCTCCTTATATAACTGTCCCTCAACCGCTACGTAAGGATTAATATAGCCTAAAAAGCGTATGCCTTTTTGTTTCCATTCTACTATTTTTTGATCTAGTTTCGGATATTCATCTTGATTCCATTCCCAGTTCCACATTAGTCGCTTACCAAAAGACGTAATGCGTTTACCTTGCCAGTCCTGACACCATACCCCAGCAACTTTAACACCTTTCTCTAACGCTTTGTTTAGCTTTTCTTCAACAACTTCCGTTCCACCTTGAATGCCTAAAGTTACGCCATTATATACCCAATCAGGAAGCTCAGGCTGACGACCGAAAACTGCCGTCATCTTTTCAACTAGCTCCAAATACGTATCTGCCGTCTCAAATAATACGTATTGAGGAATTTCCCATATCTGAAGCTCATGAAAATTTGGATTACGAAAATCAAAATCTGCGTACGCAGTTGTTTCTACATGGCAATAGTACTTTTTCGTAGAAACGAATGTAGGTTGAGGGTAATTAGTATTGTAATAATCCCCTCCGGCTTTATCTTTAACATCAGCTTGCCACGTCGTATACGTTTTTTTATTGCGCCCTACACCAGGTTCAGAAGTCCAAAGTGGAAAGTTTTTACCTCTCATATTAAAATGTGAAAGCTGCTCTCCGCACCCGTATACTTTTTCTAATTTATCAGCTGCAACTCGAAGCCAAAAGCGATTGATCGATTCGTCTAGTTGCGTATACTCTAACTTTAAACGCCCTTCTTCTTCTGTGATACCAACAAGAAGAATCGGATCTTCACCTTTAAATGTAGAGAATTGAATTGTATAACCACTATCAGTTGGAGTAATTGCAGCGCACTTTAAGCCCATGCGTTCAACCAGGTAGTCTTGTATATTGAAATTGCCTCGATACATTTCAATGTTTTCTTCCCCAACTCCAACAAATATACTAGGTTTTTCAACTGTGTGTTTTATAAAAAGTTGATTGTTAAAAAACAGCTCAAATCCGTTATCAATTTCCTTTAAATAAATCCCTGTCATTGTTGTCTTTAACATATAGCCGTTCTCCTTTACCTTACATTTTTATTAAGCGGGAAACTGCTTATTATCTGTCTTAACAGTTGTATTTTTTTCTACATATTGTCCATACTTTTTATTCCATCTCGTCAAAGAGACATAGCCCAAAATAGCGGTAACCACAAACAATCCTAAAAGTGCTGGCCAGAAATACGGAGAAACCACGCCACCTGCATAGGCTAAGCCAATTGGTGAAAAGACAATGTAAAATGCAAACATTAAACCAAGTAATACGATTGAGACAAGCAGTGAATATTTCCACGGCTTCATATCTACTTTTGGTCTAGGAATGAAGTTCCATGCTTCTTTTCTTGGTGAAATCTTTCCAATAATCAACATCATCGCTACTTCGGTAAAGAAAAGAATAGCGTAAACATGAATAAAGTTAATATCTACTTTAAATCCAAATAAATGATTGGTTCCCCATAAAAGCATGTAGTATGTAACAACATGAAAACCAATCGCGACTTTTGCAGCAACTGCTGGCACACGCTTTGCAAAGATACCGACTAATACAATGGCAATCACAGGAATATTAAAGAATCCTGTAAAGCGACGAATTAACTCCCATAGTCCATCCGGAGCAAACATTAGTAGCGGGGAAATAAAGAAACTAACAAGCGCTAACACGGCCCCGAACCATTTACTTAAACTAAGTAACTTTTGATCCGTTACGTTTGGACGAAGCGGTTTATACACGTCTAAAGCAAACATCGTAGCTGCTGAGTTAATAAGAGCATTAAAGGTACTAAATACTGCTCCCAGCAGCACCACTAAAAAGAATCCCTGTAAATACCAAGGTAAAATATTAGATACTAAAGTCGGAAATGCTAAGTCTACAGGATTCATGTCCCCTCCATATAAGTGGAAGGCAATGATACCCGGAATCATCATAAAGATTGGAACTAATAGTTTAAAAAATCCTGTATATAATACTCCTTTTTGTCCCTCAGCTAGATTAGCCGCTCCAAGGGTACGCTGAATTGCATACTGATTGGTTCCCCAATAAAATAGGTTTGCCCAAATCATTCCTGTAAAAATTGTTAAAAAAGGCACAGAATCTGTACTGGATCCAACTGCATTCATCTTTTCTGGATGTACAGTTGTAATGGTCTTAAGCCCCGCACCGATACTTCCATCGCCCAATTGAAACAATCCGATTAAAGGAATAATGGAACAAACGATGATTAAACCGATTCCAATAAACGTATCGGAAACCGCAATGGCTTTCATTCCTCCGAAAATAGCAAAGAATGCGCCAATGATCCCAATAGTCCAAACCATTAACCAAACGGATTGGATATAAGAAATTCCTAGTAAACTCGGAATATCAAACAGTTTCATCAGAGCTAATGCACCTGAATATAAAGTAGAAGGAATCGTAACAAGGACGTACCCTAACATAAATAGTAAAACAGCTAAACGCCTTACGCCTTCATCATAACGATCTCTCAAAAACTGTGGTAGTGTTGTAAATGCTCCGCCTAAATAGCGAGGTAGTAAGATAAGCGTCATAATAACAATTGCAATAACCGCTGTTACTTCCCAAGCCATATTTGTCATGTTCGCTGCATACGATTGACCATTTAACCCAATCATTTGCTCTGCAGATAAGTTCGTTAAAATTAAAGCTCCAGCAATAAATCCACCGGACAAGCCACGCCCTGCTAAAAAGTATCCTTCCGTTGTGGTGTTTGTACCCTTTGTCTTTTTATACGTCCACCAACCGAGTAGTGCCATAAACACTAAACAGGACAGAAGTGTAAATAATGGACTTTGATTTTGCACGTTTTATTCCCCCTACACCAATATTTGCTTTAATATTCAGTAATTAACTTGTATATTATCACCTTTTATTCCAGGGTGTGCACCTTTATCAATGAGTATTTTACGATCTGGATGAGCTAAAAGCCATTTATTCTTCATAAAAAGCAGCTGATCACTTTTACTATCCACTCCACCAGCTAAAGGTTCGTTCGTTCCTTTTGGCAAAATAACAATCGTTTTAAACCCTTCATCTGTTACTTTACATGGAGCAAAATGAAGCGTTGTACCATATAGCTCTACAGCGGTCCCTTCCGGAATAAAGAAAGCGTCTACATTTTTAGAGTCATATAACCCTTCTGAAATATCTTGCACCTTCCCTAGCAACAAAACCATATCGGTTACAGCAAAATTAATTTCATTACCTTGATGATACTCCAGCCCGTTTAAAGAAGTATTTAAACCATTACAGTAACCAATTTGGATAGGCATCTGACCATATGAATTTGCTTCAATCTGCTTCTTTAATGATTTTTCTTCCATTATACTGTCTGAAGCTACGTATATATTTCCCTCGCTAGGAATTTGTATCTCTTCCATATAAGCCTTTATTTCATCAAAATTATAGTCTGTGATAACCTTCCCATAATTCTTAAATTGTTTTTCTTCTACATGATAAAAAGATAGGTGTGAATTCAGGCTTTTTAACTGCTCAAACTTAGACATCAACAATCGCTTCCTTTGTTGTAAAATGCTTATCTAAAAAGCTCCTCTAAGGATTATTGATAATGCTACTAAGAGGAGCTTTCTATTTATCTAGTATATTACTTTAAAACCGTTTGTTCGGTAATTGTATTATCCCATGCTTTTCTAAATTTATCTAACCCATAATCTGTAAATGGATGATAGAAGCTTTCTTTATACACATCAAACCCACACGTCACAATATGAGCACCTGCTTTTGCCGCATCTGCAATTTGCTTACCGTTTCGTAACGCTGCTACGATAACTTCTGTTTCGTAATTATAGTTTTGATAGATTTTAATAATATCTTGAATGTAAGCTGTCGCATCGTCTCCACTATTTTCTTTCCAGCCTACAAAAGGAGAAACGAATTTGGCACCAACTCTAGCCGGTTGCAATGCCTGAGATGGAGAAAAGACAAGCGTAACGTTAGTTGATATTCCGTCTTTTTCAAGTTCTTTTGCCGCAATCAATCCAGGCTCTGTGCATGGAATTTTAATAATAAAGTTTGGTGAAAGTTGAGCAATTTTTCTACCTTCATGAACCATCTCTTTCGCATCATCTAAATGTGGATTGATCTCTGCTGAAATTGGAAAATTTGCAACGCCTTCAAACTCTTTTGCTAGCTCATCTAACACCGTTAAAAATGGTTTACCGCTATTCATTATGTGTCGTGGATTAGTTGTCACTCCATCAATTGCCCAATTCTCATAAGCATATGTAATTTCATTTAAGATTGCACTGTCTAAAAAATATTTCATTTTTTCCATCCCCTTGTTTATTATAATTATTTACTAAACATCATAACATAGGTATCTTTTTTTAAAAGTAATTACCTTTGTTTATAATAATATGAAAACGTATCCAAAATTTCAAGTCTTTTTTTGAAATTTTTTTATACAAAAAGCACATGAAGAAATTCATGCGCTTTTTAATCTATATATTGATGTTTTTATTTTCATTCATTTCATTACAAAAATAAACCGTACAACCAATATTATCTTTATGATCTTTTACCAGCGTATCTTTAGAAAATGAGCGGATTGAACGATAAATAAGCCAATCTCCAGCACCGCCCCCAACTAATAATGTTGAGATTGCTACAAGCATGCCGTTGCCAACTACCAATCCTATAATGAGCGGAACAAATCCTGTAAGAAGTACAGGTAACAACAGTGCCATGCGAAAAGCTCGCATAGGAATGGCAACTTTACAGTGTGCGTAACAAATCATGTGTTTCCAAATAAAACCAAACTTTAAATCTGATAAATTTACCTTTCCAAACCACAAAAAACCAATTCCATGAAGCAATTCATGAAGAAAAATCAATAAAAAATAAAAACCGATAAACTTAAAAAAGAACATTAAAGTAATGGTAAATTCTAATCCCCAAAGCCATGTGTAAACAATCGTACTAAGCAATACAACCCCCAATGTGTAATAAGATGCTTTTCTATTAACATCTTTGGGATCTAAAAAAATGGAAACTTCTTGCTCCAAGGAAAATCTTCCCCCTTTCCATTTAACAACAATAAAAACGTATATAAGAACTTATTTTCAGCATAATGAACCCTTTGTGAAAGACTGCATATGATATAGCAAGTCCATATTAAGGAGGTGCCTCTAATCGAAAGCTGGTTAAATGTTATCGCCAATGTGGGTTTTCCAATTGCGGTCGCCTTTTATTTGCTCATTCGCTTTGAGAAAAAAATTGATGACTTGACCAAAACTATCAACCATATTGCAACTATCATCGAGGAGAAAAAAAAAGACGCGCAGTAAAAACGTACAAGCTTATATTTTCAAACATTCAGCAAAAAAGACAACAATGCCAACTAGATTATGCTATTAGCTGGCACTTTTTTTAGTTTCCTTGTAAAGTAGATTGCATAGCTCCCACTCCTGGAAGTGAAGATAAGATGACTTGGTCACCTTGATAACTTAACACATCCAGATCGCTATCTAACCACAAGGGAGCATCTAAATCAAAGTACTGAACATTTGGATGTGCTGCTGCAAAGTGTGCTGCCGCCCCTACAGAAAAACAAGGTTCCATCATGCTACCAATCATACAACCCACACCGTTTGCTTCTGCAATACTCGCAATTTTCCATGCTTCGTTTATTCCACCGCACTTCATAAGCTTAATATTTAATAAATCTACATAGCGCCCTGCGACAAGCTTTAACGCGTCCTTTACTGAAAACAAGCTTTCATCTGCCATAATAAGTGTAGAAACCCGATTAGTCACAAACTTTAGGCCATCTAAATCATAGGAAGGAACTGGCTGTTCAATAAACTCAATGTTAAAGTTTCTACTTTCCATCTCATGAATAATCTGCACAGCTTGTTTCGCACGCCAACCTTGATTTGCATCTAAACGAAGCTTTATGTATGAAGGAATAGCTTCGTGAATTTTCTGTATGCGTTCAATATCTAACTCTGGATTCGCCCCAACCTTTATTTTAAGTACTTGAAAGCCGTCAGCTACGGCTGATTTAGCAGCTTTCGTCATCTTCTCTGGAGTGTCTACACCAATGGTCATACAGGTGGAAAGTGTTTTTTTACCCCCTAAGTAAGTATGAAGCGGAACTTCTATCAATCTACTATATGCGTCGTGAAGAGCAATATCAGCAGCAGCTTTAGCACTAGTATTTCCTATACAGCAAGACTGTACGCTTTGAAGTAACAGTTGAAATTCTTTAACATCTCTTCCAATTATCGCAGCTTTAATAGGCCCTTTAAGAGCTGCTAAAATGCTCTCTAACGAATCACCTGTAATCACATACGTTGGGGCAGCCGCTCCTCTACCCGTTATTCCATTTTCTAACGTAATAATCACTTCAACGCTTTCAATTTCTGTGGCTGTTCGGAGCGCTGTTTTAAATGGTACTTTTAACGGAATGGTTTCATGCTTTACTTCAAGGTTTTTAATAATCATTTGGCACACTCCCACTTTTTAATCCAAAATTATTACTTGTGTTTGCGTTTTCCCCACATACTTATAGGTAAGAGCCACTCGTTCATTTCCCTTCTTCAGCGAATACCATATGAGGTTTTGTTTCTTTGTAATAGCGAAGTCTGTCTTCTAACGTGCCCGTATGTACTTCAAACTTATGCCCGTCTGGGTCCGTGAAATAAATTGATTCTCTATCACGCTCATCTCTTGTTCTTCCTTTTAAAATTGGTACATGATAAGCCGCTAGTTTTGTCTCAAAACATTTTAAATCTCCAGCTTTAATTGAAAACGCAAAATGGGTATAGGAATCGTGAATCTCATTTCTTTGAATATGTTTCTCTTCATTTAACGCTATCCATAAACCATTTAAATCCAAATAAGCTGTGGCTGTGCCAGTAACAAGAAGATTAGCACCTAGGACCTGCTCATAAAAACCGATTGACTCAGCTAAATTAGATACTGAAAAGCAGCAGTGATTTATTCCTTGAATCATGTTGTCCTCCACCTTTTGTCTAGATAGTAGAACCACTAACTATATACATATACTACCATATCATTTTTGTTTTTATCTTATTATTTTAAATTTTCTTCCTATTTTTGTATACTAAATAAGTAATTTATACAAAGGGTGGTGTCTCATGTTTTTTAGTAAAGTGAGAGAAAAGGAAGTCATTAATTGGCTAGAAGCACATTCATATCGTCTAGCTGAGCCTATAGATTGTGCTTCTCAAGACTTTTCATTTTTAAAGTCAGTTATTCAAGATAAACGAATTGTCTGGCTTGGTGAAAATGGGCACTTCATTCGTGAACACACCATGTTAAAAGAAAAGATAATTTCATTCTTGCATAAAGAGATGGGTTTTAACGTATTGGCATTCGAAAGCGGCCTTGCTGAGGCATACGGAGCAAATGAATTGAAAGAAGCGTCAACACCAGGAGCTTTCATGAAAAATAGTATTTATTCTTTATGGGCAACAGAAGATACCGAGCCCCTTTTTCATCTATTAAAAAGACAAGAATTTCGTTTAGCTGGAATTGATATAAACCCTTCTTCAACCCCTGACACCTTTTTAAGATTTGTAGCAAAATTACAGCCATTGGTTACAGAAGAACAGCTACAAGCATTTGAATTTATTGAACGAGGTGCATATGAGTGGTACTACAAAATTGGTCAATATACAGCGGCACGAAAAAAAGTACCAAACGATGTGTTGCAGCTCTTTAAACATTTTAAAGAACAAGCAATCACAAAGGTTAACGATCTGATAAAATCAATTCAATTTCACCTTCTTAATGAACGAGAACAAGCTAAAGAAACTTATCTATACGTCATGCAGCGTTCGTTAGCTAACCGCTTATATTTTCTGAATCACCTGACAGAAGATCATCGCACTTATAAAAAAGTGCGTGAACAACGACTTTGTGAAAATGTTGAATGGTTGTGCAATGAACTTTATCCAAATGAAAAAATCATCATTTGGGCTCATAACATGCATATTTTTAAAAATTTCCGTTCGTTCTTTTCAAAGTTTGAACCAATGGGCTCTAAGATATCAAAAACCCTTCAGAATGACTCTTACTATATGGGTCTGTTTATGTATGAAGGCGAAACTATAACAGATACGGGTCAAGCTTATAAACTAAGCAAGCCACCTAAAAAAAGTTTGGAAGACTACCTCTCTAAGGTGAATTCACCTACTACGTTTGTAGATTTTTCTCAACTACAAAAGCAACGGGAAAACGAATGGATATTCAAAAAAACGATTTTCTTAGATAGCGGAACCATGCAAACATTAATTACGCCCCGCGAACAAATGGATGGAGCTCTTTTTGTGCAAAAAGTTTCACCTCCTCCATTCAAAAAAGAAGGTGAGAAATAACAGAACAAATGTTCAAAAAAGAAAAAATTTCTTTACGTTGTCTAAACTCGTTCCCAACATTGTTTTCACAATTAAAACAACCTGAACGATTAAAAATTCTTTCCTTTTAATCGTTCAGGTTTATCATTAGCTGAATTCCTTATGTTCCCGTCTGTCTTCTAAATCTTCATTTTCTGCAAACGCAGCGCATTTAACACAACGGATACAGAACTGAACGCCATGGCTGCTCCAGCTAACCACGGTGCCAAAAATCCTATTGCAGCAATTGGAATTCCAATAGTATTGTAGCCGAATGCCCAAAAGAGATTTTGTTTAATGTTACGCATTGTTGCTTTACTCATTTGCAAAGCATGAACGATGCTTGTAAGGTCACCTCTCATAAGCGTTAAGTCTGCTGCTTCAATCGCAACGTCCGTACCGGTTCCAATCGCCATTCCAACGTCAGCCACTGCTAGAGCCGGTGCATCATTTAAGCCGTCACCAACCATTGCCACTTTTGACCCTTGAGCCTGCAGCTTTTGAATTTCGGCTGCTTTTTCTTCTGGTAATACTTCAGCAAGCACATGATGAATTCCCACTTCATTAGCAATAGCATTTGCTGTTTGCTTATTATCACCTGTAATCATCACAACGTGAAGTCCCATTTCTTTTAGGGCCTTAATAGCTTTCGCTGACGTTTCTTTAACCGTATCAGCAACTGCTACAAACCCTGCATATTCACTGTTTAAAGCAATTAGCATAACCGTTTTCCCCTGAGACTCAATTTCTGAAATGAGTGATTCAACACCCGCAACTTCAATACCAGAATCAGACATAAGCTTTCTCGTACCCACTAAAATTTCCTCATCCTCTATAATCGCTTTTATACCATGTCCAGGTATTGCTTCAAAAGCTGAAATTTTTAGCAAACTAAGATTTTGTTCAGAAGCCTTTTTGACAATGGCGCGTGCTAATGGATGCTCAGACTGACTTTCAGCAGAGGCAACAAGCTGTAAAAGCTTTTCTTGGCTTGCGCCTGTTTCCGTCACAATATCCGTTACTTGTGGCTCACCCTTTGTCACGGTACCAGTTTTGTCTAACACGATCGTATCTACTTCATGAGCTGCTTCTAGATGCTCACCGCCTTTAAATAAAACACCTAGTTCGGCTGCTCGACCTGATCCTGCCATAATTGACGTTGGGGTAGCTAGACCTAATGCACAAGGGCAGGCAATTACAAGTACAGCAATCATTTTTTCAAGCGCTGAAGCAAAGTCACTAGGATCAAGCACCATATACCAAACAAAAAACGTAACGATTGCTATTGCTACAACAATGGGAACAAAAATACCTGAAATACGGTCAGCCACGCGTTGAATAGGGGCTTTAGAACCTTGTGCGCTTTCCACAACTCTTATAATTTGTGCAAGGGCTGTTTCTTTTCCCACTTTTGTTGCTTTTACTTTTAAAAAGCCATTTTTGTTCACTGTGGCTCCCGTCACATCATCACCAATCGATTTTTCAACCGGAATACTTTCTCCTGTTAGCATGGACTCATCAATTGCAGATTGTCCTTCTATTACCTCACCGTCTACTGGAATTTTTTCGCCTGGCTTCACATAAACAACGTCTCCGTGCTTCACTTCTTCAATAGGGATTTCAACCTGTTGATTTTCTCGCTCTACAATTGCCGTTTTTGCTTGTAAACTTAAAAGCGTTCGAATTGCCTCTGAAGAGCGCCCTTTTGCTTTAGCTTCAAATAATTTCCCGAGTAAAATAAGGGTAATTAAGATTGCGCTTGTTTCATAATAAAGTTCAATCATATGAGCATTTGAACCAATGGATTGAATCGATAAATAAACGCTGTAAAAATAAGCAGCGCTCGTTCCTAAAGCCACCAAAACATCCATATTTGCACTTTTATTCCTTAGCGCTTTATAGGCTCCAACATAAAACTGTCCACCGATAAGAAATTGAACTGGCGTAGCAAGGGCCATTTGAAACCATGGATTTAAAAACATCGGCGGTACAGGAATAAAGGCCGTAAAGGAAAAGTGACTAACCATGGCCCAAAGTAGCGGGATACTTAATATTGCTGCAATTAAAAATTTGAGCTCTTGTTGATTGGTTACTTTTTCACGGATATTTTCGTTTTTTTCAGCCTTTAAAGACGCACCGTATCCTAATTTTTCAATTCTATTAATGATGGTAGATAGATCAATTTGTTCTTCATTATATTTTAGAGTTGCCGTTTCTAATGCAAGATTCACGTTTACATGAGCAATTCCCTGCTGCTTTCCTAATACCTTTTCGATTCTGCTTGAACAAGCTGCACAGGTCATCCCGGTTATGTCTAGTTCTTCTGTTTCATAAATGACATCATATCCTAGATTCTGCACTTTTTCTTCAAAAACGCGTGGCTGAACTACTTCAGGTGTATAGCGAATTGTTGCTTTTTCTAATGCAAGGTTAACAGCTGCATCTTCAACTCCATCTATTTTTTTAAAACTTTTTTCAATTCGGCTTGCACAGGCTGAGCACGTCATACCCTCTATACGTAACGTAATGTCTTTTTGGCTTTTCATAGAACCCCTCCTCATATACCCTATATAGGTATATTAATTTTTAAAAGAGAACGTGCGAAGTTATTCGCACGCGATTTTACGCTACGTCATAGCCTTGATCATCAATTGATTCTTTAATCGTTTCAAGGCTGACTTTACTTTCATCATATTCAACTTCAACCGTTGCTGATTCTAAATTAACCTTTACACTTTTTACACCGCTTAATTCTGATACTGCACCTTCAACTGCTTTTACACAATGTCCACAAGACATACCTTGTACTGATAATACTGTTTGTTCCATCTTTTCCAGCTCCTTTTTTATTTCATTAATCTTTTAATTGTTGTTAATAACTCATCTACTACTTGCTCGTCGCCCTCTTGTACTCTTTCTACAACACAGTGCTTTAAATGACCTTCTAATAAAATTTTACTGACACTATTTAAAGCTGACTGAACAGCCGATATTTGCGTAATGACATCATCACAGTACGTATCCTTATCAATTAACCCTTTAATTCCCCGAATTTGTCCTTCAATTCGATTAAGGCGACTCGTTAAGTTTTTCTTTACTTCTGGAGAATGATGACTTCGCCTTGCATTACCTGCATGGCAATCTACTTTTACTTCCGACCCACGGTTTTCTTCCATCCAAAAACCACCTTTCATAATTGAATTATAATGTACCCCCCCACCCTATGTAAAGTATTATGTACAATAAAAAGCTTCTCCACTACAGGAGAAGCTCTTATACATTAAGTTATTTTTTTAGTTTATCCCAAGTACTTTCAAATGATTTAAACAATTCTTCTTCCGTTACTTGACCACCAACATACTCTTGAAGTGAAGCACCAAATTCTTCTTTCACACCATCCGGGAACTTCATAAACTGCCAAGGCATTGTTTGTCCTTCTTCAGAGTACTTTAAGATTTCCGCACCTAATGGACCGATATCTTTTGCGTCCGCTTCAATTGTCTTAAATGCAGGAACATACTTAAACTCTTCTACAAGTGCACGCTTGCCTTCTTCCGATGTTACCATCCAGTTTAAGAAATCTTTTGCTGCTTCTTTATCTGCTTCTGGTGCACCATTATGAACAACCCAGCTGCTTGGTACATCAACTGAGATTTTCCCTTTCACATTCCCACCGTCACCAAGAGGCATTGGCATAACACCTAAATCTAAGTCTGGATTAATTTTATCAAGCATTGGCTGAATCCAGTTTCCTTGTTGAATAATAGCTGCTTCACCCGTTGCAAAGTTTGTTACTTGCGTATTGTAATCCGTTGTCAACGAGTTTTTATTTCCATACTTAATTGTTAAATCTAATAGCTTAATATAGTCTTTAAACTGCTGGTTACCTGAAATTTTTCCAGTACCTTCGTTTAAGCTCTTGATAAAAGCATCAGGGTCTTCTTGAGCAGAGAATGGAATGTTTAAACCATGATTTCCTAATACCCACCATTCACCATATCCAATTGAAAACGGCGTGATTCCCGCTGCTTTTAACTTCTTAGCTGCTGCTTCTAGTTCATCTAACGTCTGTGGTACTTCTTTAATGCCCGCTTTTTTAAAAAGCTCTTTGTTATACGTAAAGCCGTATCCTTCTAAGTTCATCGGCTGACCATATACCTTGCCGTCAATCGTCATTGGATCTAACGTATTATCAAATGCATCTTTCACCCAAGGCTCATCAGATAAATCTTCAAGCTTGTCTTTCCAGGTAACGGCTTCTTGATAGCCACCGTTTGAGAAGATATCAGGCTCATTTCCAGAAGCAAACTTCGCTTTTAGTGCTGCTGCACCGTCTGCACCGCCTCCAACTGTTTCAATGTTGAATGTTACGTTTGGATTTTCTTTTGTATATTGATCCGTTAATGCTTTTAGCTGATCTGCAATCTCAACTTTTCCTTGGAAAATATCAACAACAACTTGATCACCTTTTGCGCCACCGCTTGCATTATCTCCAGACGAACTATCGCTAGAGCACGCTGCTGTAAATAAAAGAGATGCTGATAGTACACCTGCTGCTAAGGGAAGTTTTTTTAGTTTCATGTTTGGTTCCTCCTATGTTTGGAACCTATGCTCATTAATTATGAGCATAGGTTCCAAGTTTATTATTTAATAGACCCACTTGTAATTCCTTTGATAATATGTTTTTGCATCGAAAAGAAAAAGATTAATAATGGAATGATGCTTAACATTAATGCTGCTAGTGCTAAATCCCACTGCTTTGTGTATTGTCCAAAGAAGAAAAACGTTGCTAGTGGAATTGTACGTAATGATGGATCTTGCAGAACAAGTAATGGTAATAAGAAATCGTTCCAAATCCATAAGCTGTTTAAGATAATAATCGTTACCGTAATTGGCTTTAATAAAGGGAATACAATTCTCCAAAATACACCAAACGTGGAGCACCCATCAATAATTGCTGCTTCTTCTAATTCCACTGGTATCCCTTTAATGAACCCGTGATATAAGAAGATTGCTAACCCAGAACCAAATCCTAGATACATCACAACTAGTCCCCAAATGCTGTTCATTAATCCAAATGAACTTGCCGCTTTTACTAAAGGAATCATAATTGATTGGAAAGGAATAACCATGGCTGCTACGAAGAGCAAAAAGATAAAATTACTGAACTTTGATTTTGTACGTACAAGCATATATGCTCCCATTGAACAAAAGATCACAATAACTAGGTTGCTTGCTACTGTAATAATTAGTGAATTCTTGAAAACTCGTAAGTAATCCATTCTTTCAAAAGCTGTTACGTAGTTTTGCCATTGAAAAGCCGATGGTAAAGCTGATGTATTGGTTAAAATTTCTGCAAACGGCTTTAATGAGTTAGCAATAACATAGTAAAACGGAGCAAGGAAGATTAAACCTAAGACAATTGCTAAGATTTCAATAATAAACGTCTTTCCTGTATACTTGTTGCCCATTAAGATTCAACCTCCTTCTTCTTCGTATACATAACTTGAAGCGTTGTAATACCTGCTACGATTAAGAAGAAAATCAGTGCTTTTGCTTCTCCAATACCATAACGGTTATTAACGAAAGCCTCTGTATAAATGTTAAGCGCTAACATTTCTGTTGATTTAAACGGACCACCGTTTGTTAATGATAAGTTTACATCAAATATTTTAAATGAGGACGAAATAGTTAAGAATAAACAAATTGTGACGGCTGGTGCTACCATTGGTAGTGTAATATGGCGAAGTGTTTGCCAACGGTTTGCCCCGTCAATTCTTGCTGCTTCAAGAAGCTCTTGCGGAACGTTTTGCAAAGCTGCTACGTAGATAATCATGATATACCCTGCGCCTTGCCATACGCTGACAATAACAATTCCCCAAAATGCAGTATTAGCATCTCCTAACCAAGGAAGCTCAAAAAGTGACCAACCCGTTAATTGACCGATAGACGAAAAACCTCGAATAAAAATGAATTGCCATACAAATCCCAGTAATAGTCCGCCAATTAAGTTAGGCAAGAAGAAAACTGTTCTTAAAATATTTCTTGTCTTAAGCATCTGTGTGACCAGTAAAGCTAGGCTAAATCCGACCACATTTGTTAATAAAATAGCGACAACGGTGTACTTCGCGGTTAGAATGAAGGAAGCATGAAATTGCTTATCTTCAAAAAGTAAGTATTTAAAGTTATCTAACCCTACCCACTCAATATTTCCTGTTACACCATTCCAATTTGTAAAGGCGTAATAAACACCAGATAAAAATGGATATAAAACAATCATACTAAATGCTAAAAAGACGGGCCCTACAAACAAGGTAAATATTCCTGCTTTTTTCCACTTTTTACGATTATTTGTGCGAATTGACGACTGCGTTTGTTTTGTTTTTTGTACTGAAATTACTTCTTTTTCTTGCAATTTGCTTTGGCTCTCCATGTAACCGCACCTCCTATATGCTCTCATTTTAGTGCAGCATGAACCTTTTTGAAACCGATTACATTGACAAAAAGGGTGGAAAATATTGAACTCTTCGCCTAAAAGCAACAAAAATCGATGATTTTACACCCCCGACTTTTTAACTAGCAGCAAAATCCCTTGCTTACTCTTCTACCTTTTGTACCTTGTGAGAGAAATATGAAAAAATTATAATGTAAAAGAATTTATAAAAAAGGATGGTATCAAAATGCCTCTTCGTTATGTTTGTCCACACTGCCAAGGAAGCGGAACGAAATTTGGATTTGCGCTGCTTTCATTTATAAAGTGTAAAGTATGCGGTGGAGATGGCCATGTCATCATGTCAAACATGATGTCTTCTAGTCATGATAAACAAAGTCCAAAAGAACATGCCGACAGTCAAGACCAAGCAAAATAAAAAACGAAACTATTCAATATAAAACAGCCGCCTATTCTTGAAAGAATAGGCGGCTGTTTCAATTCCATTACCATGTTGCTAAATAAGACCCTTTTCCCTTTGCTGGTGTATGATAGTTTTGGTTCTCACCATCTTGCCAAATAATTTCCCCACCTTGATCTTTAATATAAAACTTAAATTCGTACTGACGATCCGCGGCTAAATCAAAATTTCCCTCAAAGATTCCGTCTGACTTTTGCTTTAAGATGTAGTGATAGCTGCTTGTATTCCAACGTCCTAACTCTCCTCGATTACCCGTTACATGAAGGGTTTGTCCTTTTTCTAGCTGTACACCACTTACCTTCAGCGTAACCGGTAAGGGTTCTAGCGCGAGCTTATCTTTTAACATCCTAAGTTCGTTGGTTGGATTGCCGGCTTCGTCAAATAGATACGTCATACGAAGAAGCGTAAACCCATCAAAGTCATAGTTAAATACCATTTCAGACGCGTTATCAAATCCCCACTCATTATTAATAATCGGAAGTGCATTTTCTCCATTCAACGAAAGGTTACGCTCGTTTGCTAATGTAGCAATTTGAGTTACTAACGTTTTTGGAGCACTATAATAAGGAGCTGTTTGTGCATCCTGGTCGCCCATTTCTAAACAGGTAAACGTTAATGCCATATTTGATTTTTTAAATTGATCTAGAAGCTTAGCATAATCATAATAACCTGTGCTGTACTCAGCAGCATGTGGCATTTCAGGATCATTCATCTTCCAATGCACACCGGAAATTTTTGCGCCTACTTCTACGTCAAACGTACGATCAAAATATTTATGAGCTTGCTTTGAAATGGTCTGTAGGTGATCTTCAAGAGCCCCTTGATACCATTTCATGAAATCTTTTCCATATGAAGTGTTGTAAGCTTCTCCTTTTCTAAAGAAAGCATCTCCATCAGCTGGAGGTTCAATTTTATCCCACGTCTTAAATGATGTTCCCCACGCCTTGTTAAGATTTTTAATGTTTTTATATTGATGCTTCATTTCATCTCTAAAATCTTCTTTTGCACCTTCTGTATATGCTTGTAACTGACCACGCTCTGGATAACCCCATCCGTCTGCAAACTGATAAGATGGGTAGCGGAGTTCGCCTGCTGGTCCACCGCTTAAATAAATTTTACTAATAACATCATCATAGTCAGCAAAGTTTTTAGCAAATGAACGGTATAATTCGCCATACTGCTTCTCAATTCCACCCCACCAAGGTGCTAATGCTTCTTTGTTAACAAAGCCACTTTCACTTTTGAATGCCATGTTTTCAATGTCATCTTTTTTCCATAACCAATTAGGTATCGGATAGTTACAATCATCTCCTACGTTACCACCACATTGATGTGTAGATAAAATAGGAACCCATTTCAGCCCTGAATCTTCCACAGCGCTTGCATACTTTTTATAATAAGACCAATCAAATTGATTATCTCCTTTTGCTTCAACAATTCCCCACCAAACATCTGTTGTTAATCCGTATACACCATTTTTCTTCATCTGAACAAGCTGACGTTCGAACTGATCCCAATCTGTGATTTCTCCTAAAGGAGCCATAACATACAGCTTGTAATCCGATTTGACTTCTGCTTGAGCACTCGTATAGCTTGTAAATATAATTGCTATACTCATGATGAATACTAACAGTACTTTCACACTTTTCCCCATCTCTTTTCCCCCTTATTATTGTTAAAAGTATTCATCGTTTTTTTGTGCAACCGTTTGCAATTTTTACAAAAGATGAATTTCTTTTCTAGAAAATTATAGAAACTCCGTTCGTATTCGTCAATTCACTTTTTTATTTTTTTGAAAAATGAGTCATTTGATCTACCCTTTACCCAGCACCTTTCTTTTTTTCAAGGTGTGTTCATGCTATTCTTAAAGTAGAAAAGTATTTTGAAAGGGTGACGCGCTATGGATAAACCATCGATTAAGTTAATTGCTCTTGATATGGATGGTACACTATTAAATACAAAAGGCGAAATTTCACATGGAAACCGAAAAGCTATAGCAGAAGCAGAAGAAAAAGGAATACATGTTGTTTTAAGTACAGGACGTTCACGCCCAACTAGTATTAAATTTGCCGAGTCATTAAAGCTGTCATCTTATATTATTAATGTAAACGGGAGTGAAATCTGGGACGGTGAAGGCAATTTAATTGAGCGGACGATTTTAGAACCAGATTACATACAAGAGATGTGGGATTTAAAGCAAAAGCATGACTTAACCTTTTGGGCTGTTACAAGCGAAAAGGTATGGAAAGACGATTTTCCAACCGATATTACAAGTCATGAATGGCTAAAGTTCGGGTATGACATCCATGATGATGATACAAGAAAGCTAATTTTGAACACGCTAACTAAAAACAAAAATCTTGAGATTACGAATTCTAGCCCAACAAATCTTGAAATCAACGCTCTTGGAATCAATAAAGCAAAAGCACTAAAAACTGTTTGTGAACGTTTAAATCTATCAATAAACGAAGTAATGGCCATGGGGGATAGCCTAAACGATATCGCCATGATTACAGAAGCTGGAGTAGGCATAGCCATGGGTAATGCGCAAGATGTGGTAAAGAAAGCGGCTGACTGGATAACTGAAACTAATGATCAAGATGGTGTTGCTAAAGCTATTTACCATTGGGCTATAAAGTAAGAGTTATATTTGCAATTCCTCAAAAGAGGCTGAGACATAAGTAGTTTAGTCCCTGCTATACCTGAATGGTTAAGAGTTCTTTGCTTTTAATCGTTCAGGTTTTTTTGATTGTGAAAACAATGCTGGAAACAGAGTGGAATGGAGCGTAGGATACTCGACTCCTGGGGGAAAGAAAGGGAGAACTGAGATCCCGCACCGCAGAAAGCGAATAGGCGCAGTGCAATGAATCGAACGCGTTCTAACAATGTGAAGCGGTAAAAAAAGGAATTGCTGGTCTTTTTTTAATTTGTTTTATTATGCCCTACTTTCTTTTACTTTTTTTACATTATTCATAAGTAACGTTGAATGAGGCATACTAACGAGCATATAAGGTTCAAAGAACAATATGCCTTATATAGGAGGTACTTCCAGCATGCTCAAACATGTTAAAATCTCTGAAAAGCAATTCATCGTGCTACTTAGCCTTTACATAATCGGGAGTGCTATTTTAGTTATCCCATCTATTATTGTTTCAATTGCAAAACAAGATGCTTGGATTACGAGTATTTTAACCCTTGTTATCGCTTTGGGGATATTGCCTTTATACATAGCGCTAGGAAAGCGATATCCAACAATGCTATTTACGGAATTCACCGAAGAAATTCTCGGCAAATGGATTGGCAAAGTATTTTCTATTATCTTTTTAACCTTCCCCGTAATAGCAGGTTCTTTGACGCTTTATAATATTGGTGACTTTATCATTACGCAAGTTATGCCTGAAACCCCCATTGTTCCCATTTACGTATTTGTGTTAAGCGTATCGTTGTTTGGCGTTCGCTTAGGACTTGAGGTTTTAGCACGTTCCGGTGAAATCCTATTCCCATGGGTCATTGCTCTCTTTAGCTTACTCGTACTATTTCTTACTAAACAAATTAACTTTGATCACTTTCAGCCATTCTTTACTATGGGTTTGCGGCCTATTTTCATTTCTACAGTTCACTTTTTGACATTTCCATTTTTGGATACCGTTGTTTTTTTAATGATTTTTCCTTATGTTAAATGGACGAGTAAAAAGCGCACACCTGTTTATATCGGTACACTGATTGGCGGTGTTTTCTTAATTATCATTATTTTTCTTTGTGTTTTAGTTTTAGGAGTAGATCAGACCTCTACTCGCCTTTCTCCTACCTACCTATTGGCTAAAGAAATTAATGTGACAAATTTCATAACCCGCATTGAAGTAATTGTAGCTATCATCTGGTTTATTTCAATTTTTTTCAAGCTTAGCATTTTGCTGTTTGTATTAAATTTAGGAGTAGCTCAGCTTTTTAACCTAACTACTTACCGTTTCTTAACTTTGCCTTTAGGATTATTATTTTTAGCTTCCTCCAATATTTTCGTACCTAATGGTCCTTTTTTGGGAAGTTACACACTTACTACTTCTCCCTTTTATACAGGCACAATTGGCTTTGCTTTACCTTTTCTCCTTTTTGTCATCGATGGAATAAAGAAAAAGCTAGTTGATTCTTAGCTATTTTACTTAACGAACGTTTAATTTTACGCTACACTACCCTATGAAAGCGTTAAATTAAAAAGGATAGGGAGACTAAAAAATGACAACAGAAAAAGAAAAAATGATTGCAGGCGAAATGTACATATCTGGAGATTCTGAATTGATTAAAGATCGCACTCATGCAAGAAAGATAACAAGATTATTTAATCAAGCAGTTGAGACAGATGATACTTACCGTATGAGTTTAATAAAAGAGTTGTTTGGTTCCACTGGAGAAAATATCTATATTGAACCAATCTTCCGCTGTGACTATGGATACAACATTCATGTAGGCGAAAACTTTTATGCAAACTTTGATTGCTTAATTTTAGATATCTGTCCTGTAACTATCGGTGATAACTGTATGCTCGCACCAGGCGTTCATATTTATACAGCTACTCACCCGCTTGATCCTGTTGAACGTAACAGCGGTAGAGAATACGGAAAGCCTGTGGTCATTGGAAATAACGTTTGGATTGGGGGCCGCGCTATCATCAATCCAGGCGTTACTATTGGTGATAATGCAGTCATTGCATCAGGAGCCGTTGTAACGAAAGACGTTCCTCCAAACACAGTTGTTGGTGGAAACCCTGCACGAGTTATTAAAGAAATTAATAGATAACGGGGACAATGAAAGCTGGAACATAAGTATTTCAGCTAAGCAAATATCCGAACTTTTGTGAATTACCTTGCAATGGTTCGGATATTTTTTCTTTGCTCCGAAAATGCATGGAATGAATCGTAATGAACAACGAACATGTTCTTATAACCTAAATCCGTTAGAAACGTCATAATTCGCCTTTAAGAAGAACTCTTTTCTTTGTGTTTCAGCCTCTTTTTTGAAATCAGGTAGTTTGTCCAATCCCTTTTTTGTAGCAACGCATATGATATAAGGTGTTACAAAATTAGGAGGATTGGTATTATGCTGACATGGATTGCCTTAACTACAGGTTCACTTGGTGTAATTACACTTTTGTTTTTTGTTATTAAAAAATTGGTACAAGCTTTAAAGGTTAAACAACCAGTATTTGCCCAAGATCAATTTATTGTTAAATTTAATGATGACGTTAATGAAGATACAATTGCTTCAATTCATAAAAAATATAAATGTGAAGCTTCATGTTGTAATGAAACATTAGGCTTTCAAGTGGTTACTACAGCTAAAAATATTAATAAGATGATGAAAATATACTCGGAGCTCGATGAAGTTGAATACGCAGAGCCAAACTACGTTTTTGAAGCTTCCTATATTCCAAACGATTCGTTCTATTCCTTTCAATACGGCCCTCAAAAAGTAAGTGCTCCTTCTGCATGGGATGTTACTCAAAGCAATGCTGGCATTAGAATTGCCATACTTGATACAGGCGTCCAGCCAAATCACCCTGACCTTGCATCAAAATTAGTTCCAGGCTATAACTTTATTGATAATAACACTGACACAAATGACTTTAATGGTCATGGGACTCATGTAGCTGGCATCGCTGCAGCAACAACCAATAATGGGGCTGGCATTGCTGGTATGGCTCCTTTAGCATCAATTCAGCCAGTAAAAGTGCTTTCAAACAGTGGTAGCGGATTACTAAGCCAGGTTGCCGATGGCATTATTTATGCGGTTAACCAAGGAGTACAAGTTATTAATTTGAGTTTAGGATCTCCTCAAGACACCATTACGCTTGAAGGTGCTGTTAACTACGCGGCTAGCCAAGGCGTTGTTGTTATTGGGGCAGCTGGCAATAACGGTAGCAACGCCCTCACTTATCCTGCAGCTTACGCAAACGTCATTGCAGTTGCCTCTACAACTTCCTCTGATCAACGCTCTGTTTTTTCAAACTTTGGAACTTGGGTGCAAGTTGCAGCACCAGGCTCTAGTATTCTATCCACTTACCCTACAAGCACTTACTCTTATTTAAGCGGCACGTCTATGGCAGCTCCACACGTAGCTGGATTAGCAGCATTACTAGCAGCTCAAGGACGTAGTGCTTCTCAAATTCGTACAGTCATTCAAAATACTTGTGACCCAATAACAGGTACAGGAACAAACTGGGTTTATGGTAGAATAAATGCAGATAGAGCCGTCCGCTCTCCTCTATAGAATTTAAATGAAAGAACCGGATTTACCAAAGGTACGTCCGGTTTTTTTGCACAAAAAAATATTTTCTTGCTAAAAGTCTTGCATTTTATGACGATATGGTAAAAAATACTTTACGGGTAAAATAATTCTTTGTACCATATATCTTGTGGTTTGTTCTGAAATTTTCAAAGGTTATCTTTGAGAATTCATAAAAATATTATTTACATACACATGACAATTTAGATTGTAAAGGAGTCTTTAATATGGCTAACACTCAGCTACAGCATCGATACGTTCATGGGTTAGATGGACTTCGAGCGCTAGCTGTTTTATTTGTATTTGCATATCATTATGGCTTTAGTTGGGCAAGCGGTGGCTTCTTAGGCGTGTCCATTTTCTTTGTTTTATCTGGATACTTAATTACATCTATTTTATTAAAACAATATGAAGAGCACCAAAAGCTACTCCTTTCTTCGTTTTTCACAAGCCGAATAAGAAGGCTTTTTCCTGCAGCTTTTTTCATGGTTGTATGCGTAGTTGCTTGGACCGTTTTGTTCAAGCCATCTCTTTTATCTACCTTACAAGGGGATGCCATAGCGGGATTACTCTATGTAAGCAACTGGTGGTTTATTTTTCAAGATGTTTCATATTTTGATAGCTTTCAATCGCCTTCTCCAATAAAGAATTTATGGTCACTGGCAATTGAAGAACAATTTTATATTATATGGCCACTTTTATTACTAATTGGACTACGTTTTATAAAGAAGAAAAAGACTATTCTTATAGTGATAAGCTGTGGAGCAATAGTATCTGCATTATTAATGGGAGCTTTATATAAACCAGGTATGGATCCTAGTCGTGTATATTACGGCACAGATACAAGATCATTCGAATTGCTAATTGGTTGTTGCTTAGCATTCGTGTGGCCACTCTATCGCTTATCTTCTAAAAATGTCCCAAACACAGGAAAGTTTATTTTAAATGTTACGGGCCTTACAAGCTTACTGTTAGTGTTTCTATGCACTTCATTACTAACTGAATTTGCCCCGTCAATGTATCGCGGAGGTATGCTTTTAGTTAGTTTAAATGCTGCTGTCCTCGTCGCAACGATTTCACATCCTAGCAGCATAACTGGCAAACTGTTATCTTTTAAGCCGTTACGGTGGGTTGGTACACGGTCGTATGGCATTTATTTATGGCACTATCCTATCATTATATTAACAACGCCTGCTACTGAATTTGGGCAGTTCAATTATGTACATATCAGCTTACAGGTTATAGCAACATGTCTTATTGCGGAAGTTTCTTATCGAATGATTGAGCAACCTATACGAAAAGGAGGTTTTAAAACCTTCTTTAGGCAAGCACTGCCAACATTTAAATCACCGGCTATCTTTCGTTCTCATCTGAAAGTCGCTGTACCTATCGTATTTGCTATGGCCTTCTTATTATTTGTGCTTGGTGTTACCGGGATTTTAGAACCTAAAAAAACAGAAAGCAAACAACCTGCAGCTATTCATATTAAAACTGCAGCAAATCCAGTATCCAAAGATCATCATCTGAAACAAAAAGAATTACCAACAAATGAACCTCACTATACTCAAGTTCTCTCAATTGGTGATTCAGTTATGCTAAACTTAGCCGATCCACTGCAAGAAACTTATCCTAATATTGTAATTGATGGCAAAGTTGGTCGACAGCTGTCAGAAGCTTTAAACGTCGCAAAGAAGTATACTCAATATAATGAACCTTCTAGTGCAGTGATTATTCAACTTGGTACAAATGGTTACTTTACAGAAGAACAGCTAGATGAACTACTTAAACAGTTCGCAAAAGCAGATGTATACCTGGTCAACACACGGGTGCCACGACAATGGGAAACAGAAGTAAATGAGAAATTAGAAAATGCAGCAAAAGAATATAAAAACGTGGTGCTTGTTGATTGGCATACTTTAGGAACCAAACATCCAGAATATTTTACAAAAGATGGCGTTCATCTGCTTCCAGAAGGTGCCCAGCAATTAACAAAGCTCATCTATAAAGCTATGCTAAAAAGTCCACATCTCTCATAAAGCTATAATTCAAACCACGAAAAAAGAGGTGCTAAATGCACCTCTTTTTGTTTCAATTATAAGCTTGCTTCTACTTAGAAAAAGATTGAGTCTTCTCAATGGTTTCTTCTACAGGTTGCTTCTGCATTTTACTTTGCTTCATTTTACCTGCACCAATTACAGCAGCAATGACTAGTACTTCAAAACCATACTTAACAAAACCATTTTCAAAATACGGTTGTAAGAACGGCTCACCAACAATCATTTTAGAAGCAGTCCAAGCTAGTACTGCCGCTCCAATTGTAATAATAATTGGAAATCTTTCTACCCATTTTAAAATTAACGTACTTCCCCACATCACAATAGGAACTGAAATTAACAACCCAAGTACTACTAGTAAAAAGCTTCCATGAGCTGCACCCGCAACTGCCAATACGTTATCCAGTCCCATTAACGCATCTGCAATAATAATTGTACGAATTGCAGCCCACATGCTATCTCCAGCCTTTACATCATGGTCTTGATCTTCAACCAAAAGCTTGTACGCAATAATAGTTAACAAGATTCCTCCAACCAAAAGCAAACCGGGAATTTCTAGTAACCAAACAACTGCTAATGTTGCAAGCATACGAATGACGATTGCTCCAATTGTTCCCCAAATGATTACTTTTTTCTGCTGATGTTTAGGCAGTTTTCTCGCTGCTAAACCAATTACAATTGCGTTGTCGCCAGCTAAAACTAAATCAATAATAATAATAGCAAGAAGCGCTGACAAAAACTCTGCACTTAAAATGTCCATTCTCTTTCTCCTTTATCTATCATTTCTTTAACGTTTTCTATTATAAAGGATAGAAGCGTAAATAAGTTGAAAAATTTTCAGATAAATGAAAGACAATTCTATTATCCTACTTTTATAAAAAAAAGAATGCTCATCTACAAATGAGCACTCTACAGCTTACTGTTTAATTGTTGCTTTCATCTTGCGTGGCCAGATAAAGTAACTCATTGTAATACAAAAATCGATGGCTAACACAAGAGTCCATATTTGGAGTATACCACTTAAAGCCTCAGTTTGCTGTGCGTTATTCAAAAGGTTAATGATTACAACTAAAAGACCAGCTCCAATTGCGTATGCTATTAAGTGTTGAAACCATCCCTTTAATCCATGTTTAGCATGTTCGAGCCCAAATCGCCTAATTGGCTTTGCTCCTTGCTTTGTCACATAATATAAAAAACGTTCATCTGCCCATTTAATCATGCTCTTTCCAAATGCCAAAGATACCCCAATATAAATAGCTGCAATACCGTGAGCAGTCGTTGCCTTCGCACCATTATATAAATCAATCCCTGTAATAAGCAATAAAATTAAGTCAATAAATGGCGTTAACGCTAAAAAGAAAAAACCCAGTTTTTCCTTTTTAGCTATATACCGTGTTGTTAACCCTAACAGAATGACTATCCAAAAAGCAATTTCGCACCCTACAATCATCCAAGCAATAAAATTCAAGCTCCCACCCCTTTTCTAATACAATTGTATTATTTAAATGTATTTTAGCACTTCTTTTTTAGTAATACAACTGTATTATAAAATTGCAACCTGCCTTTTTTATTGCTACAATAAAGTCATGCCAAAATTAGTTGATCACCAAAAACGAAAAGAACAAATTGCCAAAGCAACATGGCGAGTTATTTTAAAGCAAGGTATGGAAGGCACTACTGTTCGAAACATTGCAAAGGAAGCAAAATTATCACTAGGTTCCTTACGTCATTATTTCTCTTCTCAAGATGACCTGTTAACTTATGCCATGGAACTGGTTAAGGAACAAGCTGAACGGCGAATTATTTCAATTGCTTCACAGGACCTTCCCCCTCAAGAAAAAGTGTTAAAGATGCTGTTAGAGATTGTTCCAACTAATGATGAAAAAATGGCTGAAATGGAGGTTTGGCTTACTTTTACAGCACATCAGAAATATAAAAATCAAGGGCCAATTGACGATGGAATCTTCTCAGGTATAAAAAAAATGATGCTTTACTTAAAAAATGAAAATATATTAAAAGAACAGATAAACACGGACCTAGAATCAGAAAAGCTTTATGCCTTAATCGATGGGCTAGCACTGCATGCGATGTTCGATCGTAAGCGCGTAAACAGCGAAAGAGTGGAGGCTGTTATTCGTGATTACTTGCATGGCATTTGCTCAAAACAAGAAAACGATACACCTTAAGGTGTATCGTTTCCTAAAAATGCCGATTGAATCGCCGCTACGTAGCGATAAAAAGAACTTGTATACTGATTTTTTGTTAGAAAGAAGTTTGCTCTTTCTTCATAGCTAATTTCAAGCTGTACGCCTTTTTTTTGCCTTCCTTTATTTACAACATTGTGCCTATGTGTACCTGATAATAAATGATCTTGATTAACGATTTCAGCACTAAATCCTGCTTTTTTTAACGCGTTATATACTTGCTGCTTTCTCTCTTCATCTAACCCACCGATTAGCGTATGCTTCTTCTTTTTCTCCTTGTATCCATGAATACTAAGAACATATTGAGCTTTTTTCAACATAAATAATACAGTGGGCTCATCAAAACGAGAAGATGAGATATGCAGCTTGCGATTTTGAGCACTTTTCATTCCTTCAAATAGATAATAGCTGTTTTGTTTCTCTGCAATAGCAATAGCCACTTCTGATGTTCCTTGTTCAATCCTTCCACCATGAATAGCTAGCACTAGCAGTTCAGACGAAGTCGCTTGTGTTCTAATTCGATAATCTCTTTCAGCTTTCTCAAATCGTGATAGCTCAGCAAAATGTTTATATGTATCCTTCATATTTATCTCCTAATTGTTTTCTTACCTGTTATCCTATCACACCTTTTCTTTACCTTGTTCTTTTGCCTTTAATGTTTCTTATATAGTAAATTAATGTTCATTTTCAAAGAGCTGAGATATAATAAAAGCCTATTTACTATTTGTTAACTTAACTGATGAAAAAAGGTGATTTCACATTAAAACGTGGATAAAAGCAAGCTTGCTCTTTCTATTTGCTATTGTATTAATCGTTTTTATTATTAACACTGATCTGTTTTACTCAATTCGCACTGGCGATATGGATAACATCACAGCATTTTTGCAAGAAAATTTGCTGACAACACTATTGTTTACACTAATTGCTATGTTTGTTCAAAATGCATTTACATTGATTCCCCTTGTACTAATCATTGCAGTTAATATTAATTTACTAGGGTTAGGACTTGGATTGGTATGGAGCTGGTTTACAAGTATACTAGCAGCTGCCTGTGTGTTTTTACTTGTTCGCTATGTTTTTCAAGATGCACTATTAAAAAAAGTAAAGCCTTCTTTACTTGAAAAGATTGAAAGAAACGGAACGAGTTACGTTTTTCAAGTGCGAGTCTTTCCCTTTATTCCAACCAGCCTTATTAACTTTGTATCAGCTATTAGTTCCATTCACTTTCGCCAGTTTTTATGGGGAACAGCATCCGGAAACCTTATTTACTTCGCCATCTTGTCTTTTTTATCTGCAGGATTATTATCGGACATGATTAATGAATATGTCATTGCAGCTATTGTCCTTTTTACTGTTGTATTTTACTATGTAGGAAAATTCATTTACAAACGTAAGCAATCTCTTGCAAAATAACCAAGCACACCAAGTGCTTGGTTATTTTTTAATAGCTTTATTGTTTAATAACATTAAATAAGGTATACTGTAAAAGTTTGGAGTTATTTAAGAAAGGAAGGCTGCTTCTATGAAAAAACAAATTATGATTGCACTCATGCTTGTTACGTCACTAGCAGCGATGGAAGGTACTATCGTTAGTACTGCTACACCTAGGATTACAAGTGATCTATCAGGCATTGAATTAGTAAGTTGGGTCTATGCAATTTATATGTTAGCAACAGCTGTGTCGACGCCCATTTATGGAAAGCTTGCTGACTTGTTGGGACGCAAACGCGTGTTACTCGTTGGCATCGTTATCTTTTTAATTGGATCAATGCTATGTGGAATGGCAATGAACATGACGCAACTCATTGTCTTTCGTGCTATTCAAGGCTTAGGAGCTGGAGCTGTTATGCCCATTACAATGACTATCATTGGCGACTTAAATAAAGAAGCTCAGGCTCGCGTAAAAGCACAAGGTTGGATTAGCGCTGTGTGGGGTGTTTCAGGGGTCATTGGCCCTTTATTAGGTGGATTTTTGGTGGATACGCTATCGTGGCGCTACATCTTCTTTTTAAACGTTCCGTTTGGCCTTTTATCCTTGTTTATGATTGTGAAATATTACAAAGAACAAATTCTGAAAGAAAAAAGACATATTGATTATCCAGGGGCTGTTACTTTTTCATTAGGGGTTATCGCTTTGCTTTATGCGCTTTTAACAGGAAGCCAGACGCAGCAGTGGACCGACAATTTACTTATCGGTTTGTTTAGCAGCTCGTTTGTGCTTTTTATTCTTTTCATTTGGATTCAGAAACAATCTCCTGAACCACTTGTACCCCTAAACCTGTTTTCGAACTCCACCATTACAACTGTTAACTTTTTAACACTATTCATGGGTGGTATTTTAATCAGCATAACAGTATACCTTCCTTTATTTACGCAAGGTATACTTGGAAAAAGCGCTACAGCTGCTGGCTTTATGCTAATGCCAATGCCCGTTTGCTGGACGATTGGATCTATTTTTTCTGGTCAGCTCGTTTCAAAGTTAAAACCTACATATGTTATTACGCTTGGAACGATTTTTTTATTAATTGCAGCATCCTCTTTATTTTCATTAACACAGGAAGCATCTGATTGGTTCATTTATGCTTCAATTGGAATTCTTGGACTTGGTATGGGGATTATTACGCCTGTACTCATGCTGATTATTCAAGGTTCTGTACCACAACACAAACGTGGAACAGCTATTTCTTTAAATACCTTTACAAATACGTTTAGTCAGACTCTAGGAGCTGCCGTTTTTGGTACTTTGTTTAACCTTCAAGTGAATGCAAACGGCGGTGATAGCTCAATGATTAATTCATCTTTTGAACACCAAAAGATAGCTCCAAGTTCGTTAGCGTCCATTCAGGAGCATCTCTTTTCGGGTATCCATACGGTATTTACTTGCATCATGATTCTTGCATTTCTTTCCGTTATAATCGGGTTTGTCTTAATCAAAAAAGTTGGACAAAAAGAGCTGTCCCAGTCTTAATTTGCAAAACTTTTACAGTTATACTACTATTATTTCTATCCAGATAAAACAAGCCGCATTATACATTAATGCGGCTTGTTTTATCTTTGACTATATAAATTAGCAATTCGCTACTTAGCATTCTAAAGCTTATTTTCGTTTATAAAAAAGGAAGCAGCTTTATCTTAACGATAAAGCCATATGCTCTTCATCCCAATACTGTCCTTTATGCTTTAGTGCATTTCGTTCAACTGCATAGGTCACAAATCCAAGCGATTCATAAAGTGCGATTGCTTCTTTGTTCGTCGAAACAACGGTGAGCTGCAGCTGTTCAAGCCCTAATTCTTTTGCTTTATCTAACGCAACTTGCACAAGCCCTTTAGCAAGGCCATTTCCTCGTACACCTTTTTCTACATACATTGCCAACAGGTTACCTTTATGGCGAATCTTCAAAGGTTGCTCTGCTTGAAGGGTAATCATTCCGACAAGCCGCTCATCTTGAAAAGAACCGAATGTGTAAAAATGCTCTTTTGCTAGCTTCTCTCCCATTTCTTTTTCTAATTGAGGAGTGCTAACTTCTTCAGCATAAGTTTTTAGAAAGGCCGTCGGACTTTCCAAAAGCGATTCAAGCCTTAGTTTAACATAGTGACCTGCATCATTTCTCGTCAGTAATCGAATCATTTTTCTCCGCTCCTTGTAACACTTCATTCGCCGCTTGTAAATAAGAGAGATACGATTTAGCTGGTTCATCAACATCTCCAGCTAGGTCTAAAAGAGCTTCTTCAATTAGGATAAAATTATCAATAATATGCTTCGTTTTCATGCCTCTACTCGTTAACAAACTATTCAACCATAGAGCATAATCACTAAACACTGTTTCATTTTGAAGCAAGTATGACGTATGTAAATATTTCATATGATAATGATTGTCTTCTATGCATTTTTGCTTCCCTCGTTCGCCAAATTTTTGTAAAAGTGACGGCTCTTGCTCATAAATTTTTTCCGTTACCTTTTCCACAATTTCATTTATAGGAAGGCTTTTCATGTAGCCACAACCTTATACTGACGTATACTCGGAATGGTAGCAGCTAATTCTTGATCTGGATATTTTTTTTCAAGCTCATGAATTTCTTTAAACTCTTTGCTTCGCACCCATGTTAAATAAAAATCTTTCGTTTCAAATGTAAGCTGCACCGTCAGCTCTCCCAGACGCTTATCATTTTGTAACAGTTGAAAGTCTACAAAGCCAGGTGCTTGGTCAACTTTCCTTGAGCGCTTTTTATAAATATTAATCACTTCTTCTGCTTTTTCATCAGGTACATCAAATGTTGAAAACACGGTATACATTATTTCCCCTCCAATTTATTTAACTCTTATTCTTCAGTCTACTATACAAGTTTTCTAATGTATACGTATCGATTTCCCTACACCGCAATGCAAAAAGAGCTCTGATGAGAATATTGTCATCAGAGCTTACTTAATTAAACCACGTCAATTTTCACATCAACGTTACCACTAATTGCTTTTGAATATGGACAATAAGAATGTGCCATTTCTACATACTTCTTGGCATTGTCTAAATCTAATCCTTCAACATGGACCGTTAAGTCAACTTCTAATTTAACTCCTTGATCTTTAGCATCTGTTCCAAGACGTACCGTAGCGGTTACCTTACTGCTTTCAATTTCAACGCTGTGTCTTTTCAACATAAACTCTAAAGCACTGTTAAAACATGTGCTGTAGCCAGCAGCAAACAATTGCTCTGGATTTGTTTCAGTTGTTGCATTACCTCCTAGTGATGAAGGTGCAGCAACTTCTAAGTTGAAAATATTATCTGGAGAATGCACTTCACCACTTCTTCCTCCGGTATTAATAACTGTTGTTTCATACAATGTTTTCATTGATTCATTTCTCCTTTTTGATTTTTGTTAATTTAATTGTACACAATTAAATTAACAAAAACAAGTTTAAAATAAAAAAAGAGCTAAGAATTTAAATTCTTAGCTTTGAGAAACAGCGTATAAAGGCATTTTCTTCACTTCCTCTTGAATAGCCCACCAAGACCGCTTAGCATAATAAACAGGTATTTTTCTTTCTTGTGCTTGTCGTTTTATTGCCAAAGATAAGTTATGGTTAATGTAATTGGTTAAAATTAAAATAGCATCTATCTTTTTTGGAATAGAAATTTTAGTCATGTTTGCCTTTCTTCCGTTACAATGGAAAACATGATCAAATCCGCTTTTTTTTAACTTTTCAATTAACCCTTCAATATTATCTCCTCCAACGACTAACAGTGATTTCATATGTATCATCTCCTTTTTTATAAAAAAAGGCTCTTACATCAGCACGTTTGTGCTACTAATGTAAGAACCTCTGGTTATCCAGTCTGGTACCTTCTTTACAGTATGTATTCAAACATTAAACTAATTATTCCAATGTGTCAAGTTGGTTTTATTCCAAACTAAAAGGCCAAGAACAATTCCTGACCTTTCTTTTTAGCTCTAAATTCCTCTTGATAAACCATAGTAGGCAATTTGATAATTTGCTTCGCCTTTTGCAAATACCGTAACTGCAGACTTTGAGTCTTTTTGTGGAAATACGCGTGAAGTAAATACTGTTTTTCCTCCGTTAATATACACTTCTAAAATGCTTTTATCAACGAAAATGCGAACATCTATAGAAGAAGTTGGCAACCATTTTTCCGTTCTTATAACCCCGTAATCCGTAGCGTATTGATGCTTAAAACGAGAACGATCTACTCGCACTTCCTCTTTTTCACGATCAAAAACAAGCATTAGCGTCTCTTCTTTGCTGTTAAAAAGCTGTAAGCCTACTTGAGAAGCATTAATATTGGTGAAGCTCATATCTATTTCATAGGCATTGTTCGTAGCTTCATCAATAATAACTTCTTCATCTGTTAAACGACCGCGAAAATGAACCGCATCGTCCCTTAGTTTTGTTAACTCCGAGACAGGCTTTTGAACTAATTCTGTTCCTTCCAACGAAAGCTCACGAGGAAGGGATAAAGCATGAGCCCAACCATATTGATCAGATGGATATTCTACGTCTGGATTTCCAATCCAGGAAAACATTAAACGCCTTCCTGTTTCATCTTCAAACGTTTGAGGAGCATAAAAGTCAAAACCTTTGTCGATTTCACGATAGTATTCCATATCAAACGTTAGCTCATCTAGGTTAAATGTGCCTACGGCATAAATAACATTATAGATATTATGGAAATTATGACCTTCTGCTTGAATCCCTTGAGGTGAAAAGACAAAAACGTCTTTGCCATCTAATTTAAAGTAATCAGGACACTCCCACATATAGCCAAAATTAGGTAGTTTTGTTTTCACTTCACCTTTAAATTGCCAATCAAGCGCATCAGTTGATTCGTATACAATTAACGTTCCCGTTTCGTTTTCACGCTGCGCTCCTAAAAGCATGTAGTACATGTCGTTTTCTTTCCATACCTTTGGATCGCGAACATGACCAGTGTAACCATTTGGAACGCCTTCCACTGCAGGATTCTGACTATACTTTTCTACTATCCCGTCTTCATGCAAGATAGCAATGCATTGATTTGCTGTACGAGATCCATCTTCATACTTTACATTTCCCGTATAGTAAAGCAACCCTTTTCCCTCTTTTACAATAGCACCTCCAGAGTACGCTCCATGTGACTCATACTTTTCGGTTGGAGTAATAGCTACAGGAAGTCTTTCCCAATTCACTAAATCTTTTGACTTTACATGAGCCCAATGCTTCATGCCGTGAATTGCTCCATAAGGATACCACTGGTAAAAGACATGATATTCTCCATTAAGTTGAATTAAACCATTTGGGTCATTCATTAAGCCATACTCAGGATAGATATGATAAATAGGTTGCCAGCTATCCTGCTTCGCTTTGTTTTTTAATTCTTCAAGTTCGCCGGGTCCGGCTTCTAGAACCGTTCGATATTTTGATGTAGACATATGTATAAATCCCTCCAACACATTCAACAAACATTTTATTTCACACTCTATCATATAAAACTTTCTTTTAAAAATCCAACAGATCCAAAACGAATCTTGTCGTTTTATTGTGTCGTATTTTAAAGACAAGTTTTTTTACAATTTTCATGTCAAAAAAGAAGGGTTCTTGGAAGGATAGTTGAATATTATATAACAATCAAAATTCATCAACCTGTACGAGCATCCGACGGCAAGCGGCAGATTTTTTCAACTAACGCAATATGTTTTACAGGAAGTATTCAACAAAATGGTAGGTCCTTCATATGATTACATATTATAAGAGGAGGTATATGTCATGAAAGAAGAAAACGTAAAACAAGTTGTAAACAGAGGTAGTAAAGAGCTTTTAGTAGGTACTATTGTAGGGAGCGTTGTGGGGGTTGCAACTGCGCTGTTAGTAGCTCCGAAATCTGGAAAAGAGCTCCGCGCTAGCATTCAAGATCAAGCTAATCAAGCATTAGCAAAAACTGGGCAAGTAAAAGAAAGCGTCTATGCAAAAGGACAAGACTTAAAACAACGTACTGCACGCATCTCACAAGTTGTATCAGAACAGTCTGTTCAAGTTGTAAACAAAGTAAAATCACTTCGTCCATCGACTGAAGAACTTGAAGCCGCTGCGACTACTGAACGTACAGATATCGAGGAAGAAACGCATGAAGAAGTCCCTACATTAGAAGCAGATAGTCAAGTAAAACAAGAGCTTGAGAACATCGAAACTGAAGTGCATGAATTAGAACAATCGGTTGAAGAAGTGAAATAAAAAAAACGCTGTGTGGATTCTCACTTTCCATACAGCGTTTTTACGTTGTAAGCATACTAAACATCACCCATAATACAAAAAACACAAGCAATAATGAACTGATTAAGATGACTCTACCTAACAAATTGTAAGTTTTCCATTCATCAGACAACTTTTGATTTTTAGATTCCTTTACTAACATAGACTTCATTTCCTCTCCTTCCTAAATTGAGTTTTCTAATTATTCTAATTATAACACATTTTATTTTTAGGTGAAAATAAAATGCCTGGAAGGAATTTTATACTTATCATTCCATTCCAGGCATTACTATATCTCAGGAGTTGGAGTAGGTTTTCCATATCCTTTTTTATATTTCTCATCAATATCTTTTCGAATTTGCTTTATACTTTTACCTTGGCTGTATTCAATTACTGACTGCGCAGCAATGTCTAGACATATCCCACACCTTGTTGCGTGATCATCCCATACAACAGCTCCACTTGTCTTGTTTTCATAAATAAAACAATCGTAACTGCTTGTGTGACCTGCTGTATCACCACATCCGCAGTAACAAGGAATCTTTTCAAGAAGCTCCTTGTGTTTACCAACTGAGCGATATACAACTTTCATATTTTCGTCTTTATCATTTAAAAACGTTGGTAAAATTTCATTACTCTTTGTTTCTTCGCGAATGTCCGCTATCGTTTCAGTTTCATGATGTGAATGAGATGCATGGTCACTAATGCTCTTCTCTTTTCCACATCCCGTAAGTACCATACTTGTACTAACAACCCCTAAAATTATCCATCTCCCATACTTCATCATTTTCCCCCTGTCATACCTTGTACAATTCTCATGGAAACTTATTTATTACTAGTATACATCATATGAACCGCTCGTTTCCTCCTACTATATGTATTCATTTATTTTAAAATCAGAAGAGATAAGCAATAAAAAAAGCATGTAGAAATTATATCTACATGCTTTCGCTTATAGTTGAATGGTTAGTTTTGTTTCCAAGATTGTACTAAGTCTACAACAGCAGATACAACTTCAATTCCTTGAAAAGCAAATATACCTGCAGCAGCCATTGAGAAAAACCCTACTACAACATCTTTGAGAATGATTGGCATATGAACATCTCCTTTTCTACTTTGAAATATACGCTATTCATCCCGCTTAAGCTCCTGCTTTTCTCTATACCCTTTTTTTAAAAAGGTTATTCCTACATTCTACTCTTTTTTTAAGAATTTTCAATACCATTTAACGATAAAAATATTACCATTTCAAAACGAAAACGATTAACTTTTTCTTATAGTAAAAAGCACAGCGTTAAACTGTGCTTCTTTACGAATAGCTTTCTTCTTTCTTCAAAAGATGATCTAAAGATAATGTTCCACTTCCTGCAAAGACAAGATGTAAAGACATAGCTAGCAGTGCAATATCTAACTCATATCCACCTAAGAATGGAGCTCCTAGCTTCGCTGTAAAAATAGCTCCTAGCATAACGAAAACAAACAGCGCTGCAACAATTCGTGTACCTAGTCCGACGATAACAGCAACTCCACCAATTAATTCAATAACTGCTACTACATATGCTATAAAACCAGGAATACCAAGGCTGTCAAAAAAACCTACAGTTCCCTCAATTCCACCTTGGAACTTACTTAGACCATGAATAAAAAATGTTAAACCTAATACAATCCGTATAAAAAATGTACCAATTGCATAACCCTTCATGCTATTCCCTCCTTTTATGTATTCTCTATCACTATTGTAGTAGCAATATATATAATTACAAGTTATTTTTATATTATAATTATGTAACAAAAAATAAACCCCTTACATTTTGTTAGTAAGTAGGTTTATTCTCACTATCAACTTAAATAAAAAGCTCTCATATATTCCTTAATAATAAGCTCCGCTGTTGGGCTAATGAAATTGGTTGGAAGCTGATCATGAAATCGAAAACGATTCTGTTTATTTACGTTAACATCATGAACAGAAGCTATGCTTAATTGGTTTTGAAAGCATTTTAACATCGCCATAGGAGGACTAGCGAGAACATCAGTACCAATCTTATTTACCGTTTGTTTACTAAGTGCATGGGGAACTGCGGTTAAGGAGCTCATCCATAAATCTCCTCTATCGTTTATTTCATTCAATAGAAATTTCCAAGCCTGCACACTATGAGATAAGCTCTTTTCATCTTCACTTTTATTTAAAGCTACATCTAGGCCGTCTGCTATCGCTCTTGCAAATGGATATAAATCATAGGCTTTAATACTAAAGTCTCCATCTACAAATAAAAGGATATCTCCCTTTGAAACCTCAGCACCTATCGCTCTACCCACATCATGTCCTAACGCATTCTTATAAACAATTGTGTGTGCTCCCATACTTTTAGCAATTCGCTCTGATTCATCCGTAGAGCCGTTAACTATAACTATAACCTCAAGAGGTTCAAGCTTTCGAACCTCTTTGATCACTTCTTGTAGCGTTTTGGCTTCATTCTTTACTGGTATGACAACTGATAGCTGTTTTCCTTTATAAAAAGAGGAAAGTTTGCCCCACCCTTTGCTCATTTTTTCATATGGCTGATAATCGTTTTTTCCGTTGATCCCTTTTGAAACATTATTCGTTTTAGCTATATATTCGTCCAAAAGCATCTTATATCTTTCTTTATATTCAGCTCGTTTGTTTTCATAAGCACCAGGAACAAACTTTCCTTCTCCAAAAGTAGTAATGGAAAGGTGATGACTTATTCGAAACGAATTAGTGTGCAATTCAATAAATAAAGCAAGAGGGTCTGTGTAAACTCCAGAAGATAATTGACTATATACTTCCTTCGAAAATGCATAGGGAGGAGAAAGGTACGCATTGGCATAATGAGGTTTATCATACATATCGTGCAGAACTCTGCTCCACATGACTTCAAATCTTCCAAAATCATGCTGAAATGCTTTATCCCATTTGTTTAAAACCACATCACAGTGACTAAATAAAAGTGGTTGAACAAATTGTTTTATTTGTTTCTCTGAGATGATGTAGTCGCTATCCAAATATAAAAAGACATCTCCCTTACACATGCGAGTCATTTTCATTCGCAATTCATGTGCTGTTTCTTCACCATTCTCTATTTTTACAACACAGCTTTCTTCTTTTGCAATTAAAACCGATGCATCGGTTGACTGATTGGCTACGATAAGAACTTCATAAGGGTTTAAGCAGTGAGTACTGCGAATCACTTGTCTAATTGTTGCTTCATCATTTTGAACAATTAAAATGACCGAAAGCTTCTTCACATTACACCCTCCTTTTTAACGCCTTAATACTCCTCTTGTGTCTACTATTTTCAAAGCAGTTTTCACAAGTGACCAATCAATGTTTTGATGGTCCGTTAAGATTAAGACTACATCCGCTTGTTGTACGGCTTGTTTAGTAAGCTCTACAGACTGAATATTGCTACCATTTAGCGTAAAAGAGTCGATATATGGATCATGATATGATAGCTTATATCCTCTTGCAATTAGCTCGTTGCATATCGGCAATGCTGGTGACTCCCGTACGTCGTTTACATCTCGTTTATACGCAATGCCAATGACTAAAATATTTTTTTCATTTTTATCAAGTTGCTTTTCAACAAGTCTCACCACATGCTCAGTCATTTGTTCATTAATTTCATGAGCTGCTTGAATGAGCTCACTCTTTAAACCAACCTGTTTTAGCTTCCATACAAAGTAAAGCGGGTCTACGGGAATACAGTGCCCACCAATACCAGGCCCCGGATAATACGGAGTAAATCCAAATGGTTTCGTTGCTGCTGCTTCAAGTACTTCATAAAAATCAATGTTCAGCTGTTCACATAATACATTCGTTTCGTTCACAAGAGAAATATTAACTAATCGCTGAATATTCTCAAACAGTTTACACATTTCAGCCACGTTTGGTGACGAAACAGGAACCACTTTTTGAAAGACGCTACCATAAAATTCACTAACTTTTTGTAAGCATTTTTCCGTATATCCACTAATCACTTTAGGAATTTGTTCAATGTGATAATGCGCATTTGCCGGGTCTACTCTTTCAGGAGAATAAGCGAGATAAAAGTCGGTTCCTACTTGTAAGTTTGATTTTAAAAGAATTGGTAATACAACTTCTTCTAACGTACCTGGATAAGTTGAGCTCTCATAGATTGCCGTTTGCCCTGCAATCATTTCTTTTTGCAAAAATTCCGAAGCGCTAATCATTGCCGTTAAATCCGGCTCATGCTGATCATTAATTGGTGTTGGAACTGTCACAATTACATATTCACACTGTTTAAACTCTTCAATTCCGCTTTGTAAAAATTGAGCTTTAAAATTTTTTTCTCTTTTAATTTCCTCATTTGATACATCTGGAATATAGCTTTTTCCTTGCTGAAGTAGGTTAACTTTGCTACGGTCAACATCAAGACCTATAACATTAAATCCTTTTTTAGCAAATAATAAAGCTAAAGGTAATCCCACATACCCAAGTCCTAATACCGCTACTTTTTTAGTTTTCATCGCGCATCACCTCAGACAAAATGTCATGTCTTCTTGTATCTTTTAAAAAGAGACCTCTTTCCGTTGTTTCATTCAGTAGATAAGCAATTGCTTCAATATGATCTCCTAAGATTCTTTCCGTTGATTGAGGCAATCCTATTGTCTTTAAATGCTCTTTTCGAATGCGGTTGGTACGCGCTACGTCTACAAAGTGAATTGGTTTGACTGAAAAGCCTGCTAACAAACTTTTCAAATGAAATAAAGGAGGAATGATGAGCGAGTCATATCCGACTTTCTCCATTACTTCTCTTTTTATTGCATGGGGAATTGCTGTTGTTGTGTTAATAGTTAAATCTGGTCGCTTGCTGATAGCGTTTAAAAAATACTTTGCTGCACTAACAGAATGTAAAGGGTGCACTTGGTCTAATAAGCACTCTAAATTATTGAGCGCAACGTCAACCCCGTTTTCAGCTGCACGGATGAAAGGTTGAAGGTTTTCGGCAGAAATAACGATGTCTCCGTCAATAAACAAACAAATATCACCTGAACTGTACATTGCGCCAATTGCTCTTGGAACATTATGTCCAAGCCTATTTGGGTAAACAAGTACCGTTGCACCTGCTTCGCGTGCTCTTGAAATCGTTATTTCATCAGATCCGTTTGCTACTACAATAATCTCTTCAATTCCTGCTTTTTGTACTTCCTGAATGACAAGGTGAATTGTTTCCCTTTCTTCTCCTACCGGAATGATTGCACTTGTTTTACATCTCTCTCTTTTAAGAAGCGTAGGTGTATATTCTGATACAATCTGACGGTTACGATTTCCATCCGTAAGTCCTCCCCTTACTCCTTTTTGATAAATTAAGTGAGAAAAAGCCTTTAGATGATCAGCTAAAATTGACTCCGTAGAAAAGGGAAATGGAGAGTTAGGAACTAGGGTTTTATGGGTATTACGAATTCGGTTGGTATAAATCACATCTGTGGAACAAGGGTATACAACAGACATTCCTTTTAAGATAGCAATTGTCTGCATTAAAGGGGGATGAGCTAAATTTTCAAAGCCAATTTTTTCAGCTGATGAGCGCTTTATAGCATGTGGAATTGCAGTAACGGCTTGAACCGTTAAATCTGGTCTTTTTAAGCTTAAATTAAGCATATATTTTGAGACAGCCACTACGTGAGGACGAATTTTCCGCTTCATTGTCCATTCTAAGTCATTCAGCGCAAGGTCATGGCCATCTTTAATAGCTTGCACATACTGGTTTAGCTCTTCAAAAGGTACAACAATATCTCCATCTAGAAATAAAAGGATATCTCCCTTTGCTTTTTTTGCGCCAATTGCTCGACCAATGTTAATCCCAAGTTTCTCTTGGTACGTTAGTACTTTACATCCTTCTTGCTTTGCAATTAAAACTGTATTATCAGTAGCTCCATTTACAACAACAATAATTTCAAAAGGTGCTATTTTTTTTATTTCCTGGACGACACTTTGCAATGACTCCTCTTCATTACATGCTGGAATGATAACCGATACTTTCACTTTATTCATCTCCGCTAATAATACGAACATATGTGATAGATGTAAAAGGTATTGTAACATCAGTAGGCTCTCCATATGAGCTTGATGTACGAACAACAATTGAAGCTTCAAATACTGCAATTAATGTACCGCTAATAATATCGACTGGGGTGATAATTTGCACAAATGAACCAATGCTTGCTCTTAATGCTTCTTGAAACATGTTTTTCCCTCCTCTCTTTAAGCTTTTTGAATTGTAATAATACTAGTAAATGGTAATAAAACACTGGAAGTAGCACTTTCGGTTAACCTTAAATAGTCATCGCCTACTTCAGTAACCGTACCTTGCAAAGGTCCCGCAACTGTTGAAATGACAACCTCTTCATTTAAATATTGAAGTGCAATTTCCTTAAAAGGTGAAACATCTGCTTCTCTTATCAGCTGAATAAAGTAGTCTCGAAACCGCTGAGAATAAACAACCTCTTCTACTGCTTTTTTTGTACTGTTTTCGATAAAAGTACCAAATCTTTTTGAAAATAACAGTCTCTTAATTTTCTTTTTGAGACGATAATAGCTATAACACCACATATTTTTTCCTCCTTGTTAGTTATGAAATCATTTGAATTTTACTAGAACACTCAAACGATTACTTTACCAATATATACAAGCTGTAAGGAGGAAGTGATAGAACTTTTTTCACATTTTTCAATAAATATGCGCTTGTCTTGGATTCTAAGAAAGAAAGGATGAACAATGGTTTAACTTTTAAAAAACAAAAAAACAGTAGAAGTCTCTACTGTTTTCTCAACCTATTTTACTCTTTTAGCACCTAAATAACGTTCACTCCAATAGCTCGAGTTTTTATCACTGATTGTTACACCTTTTGAAGTAGATGTATGAATAAACTGATCATTACCTAAATAAATCCCTGCATGAGAAGGTCCTTCCTTATACGTTTCAAAATAAACAATATCTCCTACGGAAGGTTCCTTCACACTTTCACCTGCTGCATATATGTCTGCCACTGTGCGCGGGATTTCTACACCTACACTTTCCTTATATACATATTGTAAAAAACCACTGCAATCGAAGCCAGAAGGTGTTGTACCTGCCCATTTATAAGGTGTTCCAATAAGAGATTTGGCTTTACTAATAACCGCAGACTCATCCAAGCTAGACGTTCCTTCTTCAACTCCCGTTGTTTCTAGTTCTTGATGTGTCTTTGGTCCAACAATTCCATCAGCGTTTAAATTATGGTCTTGTTGAAAAGCTTGAACTGCTACTTTTGTTTCGTAATTAAAGTATGTAGAAACCTCACCCTTTAAATATCCTTCCTGCTTTAAAATATCTTTTACTTCATATACGCTTTCATTTTTCATCCCTTGCTTTAATAGCTCGTCGCTTGAAGCAGCTTGTCCAATGACTGGTGTAGACAATACGGCTCCTCCCATTAACATAGACGCAACCAATTTTTTCATTATACACACTCCTTCACCTATTTTCCCCACTACTATCGATCAAAGTGGTCACTGTATCACCTTATCATGTACGCATCACAGTCAGATAAATGGAACATAACAATTCCATGACAGCACATCACATTTTCATGACATTTTTAAAAATAACGCTCAAGCTTTTCAACAAGTAAACCGAAATACATAGTAAGGGTCCATGACCGTTATATACCCATATATGTGCTTACAACTTTAAGGATAATAGGTGATTTTATGAATTGGTTTAGGAGAAATACACGTACCGAAAAAGTAGTTGCTCTTGAAGAAATGAACGCAAGCATGCAAGTGTCTAATTTAGCAATTCAACAACAAATCAAAATGATTGGTCTAAACTTAGACGACCTTAATAGAATCGTTAGGCTACAGCCTGCAGTTGAAGAAAATCTTAATTCAATTGTAAATGAATTTTACCGAGCTATTGGAGAACAGCAACACTTAGTTACCATTATTGAAAAACACAGCAGTATTGATCGCTTAAAAAACACGCTACAAAAACATATATTAGAAATGTTTAACGGCAAAGTGGATGATGAATTTGTCCAAAAGCGCAAAATGATTTCACACATGCACGTAAAAATTGGTCTTGAACCGAATTTTTATTTATGCGCTTTTCAGAACTTACAAATTGCATTAATTGCTTTATGCCATGAGGAGATAGAAGAGAAAGAAACATGCATTCAAACCATCAAAAGTATTACAACGCTCATAAACCTGGAACAGCAAATTGTGTTAACTGCTTATGAAGAAGCTTTTGAAGAACAACGACAACTTTTATATCAAGAGAAAAAGCTCATTCAAGATGAAATTAGCCATACCTCTTCCTTATTAGCCAGCTTGTCTGAGGAAACAGCACAGTTTGTTTGCCAAATAAGCGGTCAAACAGCGGATGTTGTATCATTTGCAAATAAAAGTTCAGAGTTAGCTGAGATGGTTTCCAAAGATGCAATTGAAAGTCAAACTAAGCTCGAACAAGAGCAAGCAATGCTTAATGACATTCAGAAAAATACGTCTCTTATTCAGCAACGCATGAAAACATTAGAAGATACATCAAAGCAAATTACACAAATCGTGGCAATTGTAACCTCGATTGCTGAACAAACGAACTTACTTGCTTTAAACGCTTCAATTGAATCAGCTCGTGCAGGGGAACATGGAAAAGGGTTTGCTGTGGTTGCTCAGGAAGTTCGTAAATTAGCGGAGGAAACAAAAAAATCAATTGCAAATATTTCAACTTTCATTAAAGATATTCAAAAGCAAATCAAAAGCGTAGCTGAGATTGGAGATGAAGTTGCAGGGTTAACAAAAGATACAACGGTAAATATGAATAACATCACAACGTTTTTCACAAATGTTTTGAGTGTCACAACAGAAAATAAACAACAGAGCATTCTAACAAAAAAAGAACTAGACAAAATATCCTCTATTATTGCAGAATTAACAAATCGTATTGATAAGATTGCTGCGTCATCCGATGAGCTTTATACACTATCTGAAAAAGTATAAACAAAGCAGAGCCAAGGCTCTGCTTTGTCTTTATCTAAATTAAAAAGTTCCAGCTTGTGATAATCCGTATCCGAAGTGCGTGTCACGACCAGCTGGTCCTAAATCAATTGATTTATTGATTAACAACTGACGTAACTGTGCATTTGAATAAGATGGATATTTTTGTTTATATAGCGCTAGGATACCAGCAACATAAGGACTAGCCATTGACGTACCGCTTAACGTTGAATATTGACCGTTTAAGTATGTGCTTAGAATAGCTGCACCAGGAGCTGCTATTTCAACAGTAGAGCCAGTTGATGAGAATGAAGCACGGCGATCATAACGATCTGTAGCTCCTACAGCAATAACTGAATCATATTTCGCTGGGTAATTTACTGTATCCCCTGTTCCAGCAGAATTTCCAGAGTTTCCTGCAGCAGCCACTACAACTGCTCCACTTTGATAAGCACGATCAACTGCTGTTTTTAATGCTGTAGAGCCTACAGACGTTCCTAAACTTAAGTTAATAATATCCATATCATTTGCTACAGACCAGTCGATTCCAGCAATGATACTAGAAAGGCTGCCAGAACCGCTGCTCTCAAGTACTTTTACACCATAAATATCTGCATTATATGCAACACCAATTGTACCTGTACCATTGTTTTCAGCACCGATAATTCCTGCTACGTGCGTACCATGTCCATTATCATCATTATAAGAAGATGTATAGGACACAAATGAAGCTCCTCCAGCTACTTTTAAGTCAGGATGATTTGTTGCAACTCCAGAATCAACTACAGCAATCTTAACACCTTGACCACTTAAACCAGTAGCCCAGCTTGTAGGAGCTTTCACTTTGGAAATTCCCCAATCTTGCGTGTCTGCTGCTACTGAAATACGAATATCTTCTTCTACATAAGCTACGTTTGGATCTTTTTCAAGTTTTTTAACTTCGCTTGGAGTCATTTCTGCGACAGCAATCGGTAATTCTTTCATTTTCTTTTTCACTTTACCGTTTGCTTTTGTAATACTCTTTTCATTTACACTATTTTTAAAACCTACAATCACTTGTTCTTTTTCTTCAGTTGCTGCATAAGCTCCTCCAGTGGATGGTATTAATACCCCTGCCGTAATTGCTAACGATGTTACAACTTTTAACCAACTATACTTTTTCATCCCATTGCCCCTTTCGTATTTTCTACTGCTAGTTTTAGTAGTTTAGTAGCAGCAGAGACAATCCATTAACTTTACCGTGAAAGTTGGATTTATTAACTTTAATTATCTATTTTTACAACTTTTTGGCTATAGGTTAATAGACTGTATAGAAAAGCTGACATGAACGAATCTAAGGGCATTTAAAAAGTATTTTTTTCCCAATTAAAGAGTATACTTTACTAGAAAGTATAAAAGAACAGTTGCAAAATATTCATATTATTATATCAGTATCATAAAATAATATTATAATAATATTCTAAACATTCTTTACTTTCAAAAACACTAATAAAGACCTATTCTTTTTTAGTTCTTTATAATTATTATTATATATATTGATTTCTTTCAATCTAACAAGTAAAAAAGACCATACAAAGAGTATGGTCACATACCGATCGAACCAGACAGTTGGGGGAATTGTCATGCATCGGGCCTTTATTAGAGGGCGTTATGATGTGAAAGGAAATCATAATGACTTCCTATTTTACTATATTCAATATACGTTTTTTTGCCATGGACAAACGTGGATTCTGATCTTTTTTTATAAAATAGAAACACTGCTACCTACTTTATGAATCCATCTTTTTCAATACTAGGATTTTATATCATAAACTATTCGCACCACTTATCACTGACTGGTGGACTACAGCCTTACTCTGCTTGAAGAAGGAGCCTACTTTTGGAAGTAAGCTAAAAGATTTCAAAAAAATGAATCTAAATCACTTACTTATACGTTATATAAAGGAAGTCACTTTAACGTGATAATAATTGAAAAGGAGGGATTGAGTGAATGCGCAATCAATCAAAATTGCCAGGAATCTTAATGCTTACATTTTTTTTGATGATCGCCACAATTTTAGGGGCTACTATTATGTTTTAATACAAAAAAGAAGACCGCATTCTTTGTTTTCATAGATAAACAAAGAATGCGGTCTCTTTATTATCCAATCAATACATCTTCATTTGGATAACGAATTTTTTCCCGTTTTGGTTTAGCTAAAGAAAACGCTAAGGTTAACGGACCTATTTTACCTAAAAACATGATAAAAATAATAATAACACGTCCAACGTATGATAGTTCTGGTGTTACTCCCATAGATAAGCCAACTGTTCCAAATGCTGATACAACTTCAAACATAAGCTTTAAAAAAGGCGTGTTTGGTTCCGATATATTTATTGCAAACGTAGCGAAGAACACAAACATAATTGCAATCATCGAAATAGCTAATGCTTTTACAACATATACAGTACTCAACCTGCGCTTTAATAAAACAATATCTTCACGTCCGCGAATAAATGAAATTACGGCAAATGTTATAACAATAAACGTTGTTAACTTTATTCCTCCACCAGTAGACGCGCTCCCTGCCCCAATAAACATTAAAATGATCATTAAAAAAGCTGTTGAATCCGTCAAGTTAGCTATGTCAATAGAATTAAATCCAGCAGTCCTCGTGCTAACGGCTTGAAAATATGATGCCCACACCTTGTCACCAAAACTCAAACTTCCTAACGTTTTAGCGTTTCCATACTCTAAGAAAAAAATAAACAGCATCGCCACAATATTAATAGCAAATGTTCCAATAATCATTAATTTTGAATGCAGGCTAAGCTTTTTATAAGACTTTTTATCCCACAAATCTGCCAATACCGTAAATCCAATTCCCCCAATAATAAATAAGAATGAAATTACAATATTAATGAGCGGATCTCCTACATACTGTACTAAGCTATCCGATAAAAGTCCAAAGCCAGCGTTATTAAATGCTGATATTGAATGGAACAAGCTAAAAAACAGCCCTTTTCCCCATCCGAACTCTGGTACCCACCGAATTGCTAAAAAGATCAGTGCAATTAATTCAATGAGAAAAGAGAAAATAAAAAGGCGCTTTACTAGCAAAATGACGCCGCCAATATTGGTTTGATTTAAAGCTTGCTGGACTACCATTCGTTCTTTAAAACCAATTTTTTTGCCAAGCATAATAAAGATTAGTACAGCAAACGACATAATCCCTAATCCACCCACTTGTATTAGAAGCATAATAATTACCTGCCCAAATACCGTAAAGCGCGTTCCTGTATCTACAACCGCTAACCCTGTTACCGTCATGGCTGAAGTAGATGTAAACAAAGCATCTACCCAGGAGATTGGTTCTGTTGTAGAAAACGGAAGCATTAAAAGTAGTGCACCAATAATAATTCCACCCCCAAAGATTGATGTTAACAATTGGGGGGGCGTTAGCTTAATACTTCTGGCTAAACTCATTGATTATACGCCTTCTTCCTCAAAGCGATTAATATCTCGATTATGTCCAATAACAATGAGCATGTCACCTTCATGAATAATTTCATGGGCTGTTGGAGAAATCACCATTTCACCGTTTTCACGTTGAAACCCAATAATATTACACCCATACTTTGAACGGATGTTTAGATCAAATAGTGTTTTATTATGAATCTTTTTTGAAGCCATTATTTCCACAATACTATAGTCCTTTGAAAGTTCAATGTAATCAATAATCTTTTCAGAAACTACGTGGTGCGCAATTCGCTTAGCCATATCTCGCTCAGGATGAATAACCTTATCGGCTCCAATTTTTTCAAGTACTTTTTGATGGTATGAATTTACTGCTTTTACCCAAACCTGCTTCACACCCATATCTTTCAATAACATTGTTACCAATACACTCGCTTCAATATCGTCTCCAAATGATACAATTGCATGATCAACATTTCGAATTCCAAGACTTTTGAGACTTGCTTCATCTACACCATTCACCTGCACCGCATAGGTGGCTGTATTTGTGTACTTATTTACGACTTCTTGATTGCGGTCAATAGCTAGAACATCCACATCTAGATTGACGAATTCTTCTACAAGGCTGCCGCCAAAACGCCCTAATCCTAATACCGCAAATTGCTTCTTCATTTCAAACTATCCTTTCTTGTTCCGGTTTCTCTCTTTTTTATTGTGCTCTTTTTTTAGTATCTTACTTATTTGAACGAATAATTTACGCACAAAAAAACACAGGAAGGATCCTGTGTTTTTCTACACATTACATCTCCCCCTCAAAACGCTTACGAAGTTAGCTGTCGGATTCGGGTCATGAGAGTAACCCTACCTCTAAAGGATTCACCCCGAGCACAAAACGTGCAAAATTGGTTCCTCCGCTCCTATTAGGATTCAGCGATTGTATTATGTTGGTTTCTTACTTTAAATGGAAAAATAAGTTATTACTTAAGATTTCACCTTATATTACTCCCACATTTTTGGTATGTCAATACTTTTTTAAATAATAAAATCTCTCTTAAAATAAGAAGAAAAAAAGAAGAATTTTTTATCTTTTTTCACTATAATAGAATATAAAAACGGAAAAGATGATAGAAGCTTATGAACATTGATCGCATTGATTTACATATTTTAAAAGAGTTAACCAATAACGCTCGACTTTCTATGAGAGAGCTGTCCAAACTAGTCAATTTATCGGCTCCGTCCGTCGCTGAACGGGTTCGTCACCTCGAACACGTTGGTATTATTAGCGGATATTCCGTTAATATTAACTGTGAAAAATTAGGACTTCCTATTTCTTGTTTTGTTGAGGTTACAATTAAAAACGGAGAATATAACCGTTTTAAAAAGTTTATCGCTACTTATCCATACGCCTTGTTTTGTGAACGGATAGCTGGAAAAGCTTGCTTCATTACAAAATTACAGCTGCCAAGCCTTAAGGAACTTGAGTCTTTTATCGATGAAGTCACCCCTTTTGCACATACTTTGTCTCATGTAGGAATCTCACAAGTTGAAATCCAACCTGGTTTTATCGACTGCCTTTTAAAAGAAAAATGAGGTAGACTATGATTTACTTCAAATCATCACGTCTTTTCATAAAGCTCAACATTAACATTTAACTACAAAAAAACGTGATGATATCATCACGTTTGAGGAATATGAATAGTTACTACCCATTTTATCTTCTGTATCCTTTTACAGGAAGTAAACAAAAAAATGCCTTTCAACCAAAAGGTGAAAGGACGATGAATTTTCCGAATAATGAAAGTTTTACACTCTTATTTTATCAGTTGTAAAACCACTTGTCTATTTCTATTTTTTTCCACTTTATTCACGTTGCTCTATCACGATAAAAGGGGGCTTCATCAATGAAAAGAACGAATAGGATGAGGCTTGGGCATAAGGAAAAGATTCCTTCTCACATACAAATCATAACTTTTCTAGAGTAGCTGAAATGTCTACGTCCCAGCCTCAGTAATCTATATAAAAGGTGAATTAGGAGACTTCAACGCGCTTAACCTGTCTCTTTAACTCATCCTGAATATAGCTATTGATAGCTTTTTGCACAAGCTTTTGCAAAATTGGCTCTTTCACTTCTTCAACTGTTTTAAATTCAGCGCTATATTCTGCTTTGTCAAAATAATCGTTTACATCTTCTTCGGATACTTTGTCTCGAAAAAATTGTTTGGATTGATAATGAGCTTTAATGTGTTTTTTTACGCTTGCTTCCGTAATGCCTAACTCTTCATAGGCTTTCTCTCTAATTTTTTGACTATAGGAACTTTCAATTTCATTCCACAGCTGTTCTGACTGTTGATTTACCCAATCAGTATCCATAGCTTTTTCTCCCACATACTTATCAACAATAAGCTGATATAGAGCATCTTTTCGATAAGAAGAATCGTTTACCGGAGCATCCGGGTTTAGAAAACCTTGTACGGCTAAAAACTCTTGAAACTCACCATTTGTAATAGAGTCACCTCTGTATATAGCGACCACCTTATTAGACGGCTGTTCATTGTTTAGTGTTGGAAAAACCACTTCTTCAGAAGCATTTACACACCCAGTAATCAACAAGGCAGCGATTAAAAATAGAAATAGCTGCCGTGCTGTGTACATCATTCATCGTTGCCTTGTTGCTTCAACGTTAGTGAAAGGTTTATTTTTTTTCCGTTTCTGTAAACGTCAAGCTTTACTTTATCTCCAATTGCACGCTCCGTGTATAAATACTTGCGTAAATCACTGGATGTTTTTACTTCTTTACCATCTATCCCTACGATGATGTCTTTTGATTGCAAGCCAGCTTCTGAAGCAGCTGAAAAAGGTTCAACTGTTGTAATCACAACACCGTCAGAAGTATCTTCTGTTAAGCCCAGCTCATTTTCTTTAATTGCAGCTGATAAACCCGCTACATCCTGCAGGCCAACTCCCATATATGGTCGATTAATTTTGCCGTCTTTCATTAGCTTATCAATAATCGGTTGAACATCTGCAGTTGGAATAGCAAATCCAATACCTTCTACACCGTCTTCAGCAATCTTTAAACTATTAATACCAATTACTTGACCGGCAGCATTAATTAATGCTCCACCGCTATTTCCTGGGTTAATAGCTGCATCTGTTTGAATAACATCCAAATTCCATTCTCCAGCTGATGTTGTAATGTTTACCGTTCGCTCCGTGCCGCTCACAATCCCCTGTGTAACTGTTCTTGAGAACTGCTCACCAAGAGGGTTTCCAATTGCAAGTACTGGTTCTCCGGCAACAAGTGAAGTAGAATCACCAAACTCCGCTACCGCTTCTACGTTTTTAGCTTCCATCTCTAAAACAGCTAAATCAGTGAGCGGATCCGCACCTACAATTTTGGCATCCTCTTTTTTTCCGTTTGATAACGTAACTTCAACTTTACTTGATCCTTCTATTACGTGATTGTTTGTTACAACATATGCTTTGTTATTATCTTTCCTAAAGATGACGCCTGAACCTGTTCCAGATTCTGCTGTTTGCGTATCTCCTGAAAAAGGATTGGTTCGCTCTTGAATATTGTTTACACCTACTACAGCTGGTGAAACTTTATCCACAACGGATACTAGGTCACCTTGACTTACATTGGTGCTAATGGTTTTGGTCGTAGCTGTAGCACTTGTTGAAGTGGATGCAGTATTAGTTTGGCTTCCGTCATTGATAAACCCTAGCTGAGGTGCACTATATAACACAATTCCTCCACCTAATACAGCACCTGCGATAGACGATGCAAGAAATGGTAAAAACCTTTTTTTAGATTTTTCTTCTCTTCCATTCTCAGAACGATAAGACGAGTAGTCTTGTCTCATACTTCGTTCTTTATCGTATTCCTCATTGTATTGATTCTGTGTTTGCTCATTGTTAGAATGACTGTTATATTCATCATCATTGTGATTTTGATTAAAGTCTCTTGGTTCCATATGGTTAGCTCCTTTATATTCAATTATGTTTTTTCGTTATGTACACTATAAAACAAAATTTTGGGATAAGTATCAAAAGAATATGGGAAATTGTGAAAAATTTTTTTCTGCTTCCAAACACATAGTATAATAGCTTTGAATAGAAAGAGGAGTGTGTATAAAGTGAGCTTTACAATTTACTTAGTCGAAGATGAACAAAACTTAAATGAAGTTTTAACCCTTTATTTACAAAAAGAAGGCTGGTCTGTTACTTCATTTTCAAATGGAACAGATGCCAAGGCAATGATTCATACCCCTCCTAGCCTTTGGGTTTTAGATATCATGCTTCCTGATATCGATGGTTATCAACTCATCCGTGAAATTAAGTCCGCTACCCCTCATATTCCCGTGATTTTCATTTCTGCTAGAGACGCAGATATTGACCGAGTGTTAGGGCTTGAAATGGGAAGCGATGACTACTTGTCTAAGCCTTTCCTGCCTCGCGAGCTTGTTATTCGTGTTCAAAAGCTTTTAAATCTTGTATATGGTCAAAAACAAAAATACGAATCAACAATTGCTATCGGTCCCTATACGTTAGACCTTCATACACGAACTGTATATGAAAACAATGAGCCTATTGATTTAACGTCAAAAGAATTTGATTTTCTTGTTACATTATCTAAAGACATAGGTCAAGCATTTTCACGCGAGCAGTTATTAAACTCTATTTGGGGTGAGGATTATTTCGGTTCAGACCGAGTTGTGGATGATTTAGTACGCAGAGTTCGGAAGAAGCTCCCACATGCTCGAATTGAAACGATTTATGGATATGGTTATCGGATGATGAGCACATGAAAAATCGATCTCTTGCTTTTCAAATTTGGCTTGTCATCTCCGGTATATTATTAGTTATCTCACTTTTGTTAGCTACGTTATTTCCAAGCGCACTTAGACAATTCTTTACGGATGAAATTTATACAAGTATTGAAAATGAACAGCATATTTTAAAAGAATACGGGTTGCCTAGCCGATCTGGTGAATATTACTTTAGCAATGATGAAGATGGACCATCCTTACGAAACCGTACGGTAGACCACATTTTGTTACCTGAAAATGTCGATATTTCCTATCTATCATCACGTGTTCTACCTCAAGATTTTTTAAGACATGCACAGCATCTAGCTCAAAATCAAGAATCCGCTGTCGAACGGTATGAAAAAGACTTAGGTAACCGAACTTTATTCTATGTGGTTAGTAAAGTAATCATTAACGACCAGCCAGCATTTTTACTATCATTTTCATGGGATACGTATCGAAATGCTTTAGCTTCCGCTTTATTTAAGCAGCTATTAGTCGTAATGTCTATCGTTTTCCTTCTAAGCTGGATTCCTTCTATTTGGCTCGCAAAATATTTAAGTCGCCCTCTTGTTTCACTTGAGAAGCATGTTAAGCGAATTGCAGAGCAAGAATGGCACGAGCCTGTCACGTTAGATCGTACAGATGAAATTGGAAAATTGGGTTCTTCTATAGAACAAATGCGACAACGACTCATTCGAAAAGAAGAAGCACAACAAACTCTTCTTCAAAATATCTCACATGATTTGAAAACTCCTGTAATGGTCATTAGAAGCTACGCTCAATCGATCCAAGATGGTATTTATCCAAAAGGAGATTTATCCAATACCGTTCAAGTCATCGAAGATGAATCACAGAAATTGGAAAAGAAAATTCGCGACTTACTATATTTAACAAAGTTAGATTACTTATCTGCTCATCCTGTCAATCATGAGCCTTTTGCTTTGTCAGAACTTATTTGCGAGGTAGTTGATAGACTACGGTGGAGTCGTACTGAAATTCAGTGGGATATTAGGGATGATAGAGTGACTATTGACGGTGATAAAGAACAATGGACCAGAGTTATTGAGAACATTTTAGAAAACCAGATTAGATACGCTGATTCATCCATTTCTATCTCTGTTCACAAAAGTTTCTATGAAGAGATGGACGTTGTAGAGTGTCGAATTGCCAATGACGGATCTCCTATCGAAGAGAACATGCTATCTACGATTTTTGAACCGTTTGAAAAAGGTTCAAAAGGAGAATTTGGCATTGGGCTCAGTATTGTAAAGCGAATTGTTACTATGCATAATGCGACAATCTCCGTACAAAATTTAGATAAAGGTGTTTCTTTTACTATTCGCATTCCAGTTTTATAAACAAAGCCGTGACGTTTTCGCCACGGCTTTGTTGTTTATTTATTTGCGATTTCTTCTAGCTCATTAACTACAGAATCGTTTACTACGCGACTAGAACCTAGTACTGTAAAATCATTATAGCCACTTAAAATATCTGCTGTGCCCGCTGGCAGCTTGTCTGCATCCGTTAGGATAACTGGCACACCGTGTTTTCCAGCTAAAATTGATCCAGCTAATGCATCTGGAAAATTCCCTCCTGCTGCAACATAAGCTTTTTTTGTATTGCCAAGCAGGTTCGTCACAACTTTTTGATTTGTTGCATAGCGATGTTCTCCTGCATATCTCACTCGGTTAGCTGGAAGAGAGTTATAAACTGCTGCATTTACTACCTGTTCAGAACCAATAACAATGGCTTCTGTTTTTCCTTCAAGCACTTGTGCTGTAGCTGTAGGAATCGAAGCTGGTCTTGTTAGTACAATTGGAATTCCTTCTTTCGCTGCATATGGAGCTACTGATAGAGCATCTGGGAAGTTTTGTCCATTCACTACAATTACTTTTGAAGAATTTATTTGCTTAGCAATTGCCGCTGACGTTTCAAAACGATCTGCTCCTCCTAACCGCTGGACTTCCTTAGCCCCTAACTGTTTAATTTCATCTAATACTGAATCACGAATAACCCTTGAACTTCCTAATACAATTACTTTTTCAGGCTGTAAGCGCTGAAGCTCTGCTTTTACAGTTGGATGCAATTCATGACCCGTTGTTAATAATAGTGGAGCATTTTCTTGAACTGCAAGAGGAGCTCCTGCTAGCGCATCTGGAAAATTCCCTCCTGCTGCAATGACAACAGTTCGAGCTGTAGTCCACCCTTCTCTTGCAATTTCTGCAGCTGTATCATAGCGTTCAGGGCCCGCTAAACGCTTTGCTTCTCGCTTGTATTGCTGCGTGCGTTCTGCATTTGGATAGTAAAAACGTAAAATTTGATCGTAGGTTTGACCAGCTTTGGCACGATAATAAGCTCCGTATTGACTCATTCCCACACCATGACCATATCCTAAGCCTTTTAGTACTGTTTCTTTATCAGTAGCATTTTGTTCTGTTACATAGTAACTTTTAATAAGGTTTACCCCAATAATTGGACGAATATCAGAAGCCTTTACATTGTTTAAGCTTAATGTTTTTACATTAAGTTTCCCTTCTGAATCAACATCATCTTTTACAATAAACTTCACTTCTAAACTTCCCTTATTGTAACGATTACTAGCATTCTTTTCCGTGAATTCTAGTTTTGGGATTGAGAGAACCTTAATTTCTTTTCCTTTGTAATCTTTTTGCTGTAGATAAGTTTTAATATTATCAGTAATTTCCTTATCATTTTCTTTGATGGTGCTCCACCAATTTTTATAATGACCTAAGTCTAAGTTCTCTGTGTCTATTTGCTGCTTTTTAACCGTTAAATTCCATGCGTGTTTTGGATCATATGAGTCCGTTTGAATTGGTAAATAAGGAAGCGGTGAGCCTGACCAGGCATTAGCATTAGACTCCGTAACTCCACCATTACTAGATGAATAAAGTGCGCTGATTAATTTCCCGTTATATGTAAGCGTCTGACCATATGATTTTTCAACAGCTGCATTCGTATTAGCGTAGACTGTTTTTCCACCATATACTTGATATTGAATTGTGTCATTAATTGTTTTGTTCAAATGCCCCATTGCATATGTACGTGCTGCAATCGCTTGAGCCGTTAGTGACTCTACAGGCCAACTTGGAATCATTTCGTTAGGAACGACTCCCTTTAAATACTCTTCCATTGATACATGGTTAATTGGTTGTACATATTCGTTACTTTCAATCACAAAATCAAAACTTCCACTATATACTCTTCCCTCAATAAGCGTTTCTGCTGTTTGATTAGTGTATAGCTTAAAGGTTGTATCTTCCTTTAATTTGGTCGTTCCTTTATATAAAGAAATTTTCCCTTGTTCTACCTTTAAGCGATAGGTCTGATTAGCTTCTAAACGAACTCCTTCATAAGATGTTGCTGCATCTTCTGACGTTTGAATTTGAATTTCTTTTTTGTTTTTTAGATAATTTTTTAGCTGGACGCTTATAGTTGGATTCGTTTCAGCTTTCACATTTACCATGGAATAACTCGAACTAAGCATGAACATAACAACTAAAGCAGCAAGTACTTTTTTCATACGTTCCTCCTTGACATAAATAAATCTATGAATCTTTTAAACTTTTTATCGGACAAAAGGAGGGTTTTTTAATCTTTTTTATCTATATATTCCAAAAAAATAAAGTGAATTTCAAATCTACATAACTTTATACCTAATTAATATGACAGAAAATACTCTATTTTTTTACTTTTTATCGTAAAGATTACTGGTTCAAAAATAGGGAATAAAATTGATATATGTTTTTAATATTACATATGTACATTCATTATGGATTGAGGTTTTAAAGGAGTGCTTTATAGATGACAGTTGAACAAATACCTTGCAGTGTATCAAGAGTTGTAAAATCGCAGCATATCTTCCCTAATGATTTAAATAATCACCATACGTTATTTGGAGGGAAAATTGTAGCGGATATGGACATGATCGCATCATTATCTGCTACAAAACATTCAAGAAAGCCATGCGTTACAGCATCGATTGATCACGTCGATTTTATTGAACCTGTGACGGAAGAAGATTTCATATCATATGAGTCTTTTGTTGTACTAACTGGTAAAAGCTCAATGATTATCTTTGTAAAAGTAATCGCTGAGCATTTAATTACAGGTGTTAAACGAATTGCAGCGACTTCTTTCTTAACGTTTGTTGCTTTAGAAGGTGGAAAGCCTGCTATTGTGCCAAAGGTTGTAGCTCAAACTGAAGAAGAAAAAAGCCTACAAGCGATTGCATTAGAACGCAAAAATAATAAGCGTACACAAATTGAACAAAGTAAATCCGTAGCAAAAATTCTTTCAAAAACATTGCGCAGCAGTAACTGAAAAGAGTCCCCATTATAGGGACTCTTTTCAGTTAAAAATAAATTTAATATGCGTTTGCGTTTCGAATGATTTCTTTTATCCTTTTTTCTCTTTTAACAAGTTATTTGCAAAAATCGCCATCGCTTCTTTTAAAAATTCAGCTAACCCTTCTCCGAATTGGTCAATGTTACTTTGAAACCTTTCATCTTGAACATATAGTTCCCCTAATCCTTGAAATGCCTCTGGTGAATACGTCGTAAAATTACGATTCAAAAAGTCATACCATTCTTGTATTGCTTTTTGAACAGGTTCTGATGATGATGATTCATTCATCAACTTAGCTAACTTTTTATAAATCTCATTTGCTTCTGCTGCTAAATCCGCTTGTTCGTCTTTCGTCATCCCTCTAACTTTTTTATTCGCTTCGTTTACTTTTTCGTTCCCCCATCGCTTTTTAGCTTCTTCTTCATACGGATTTTCACTAAAATCAAAACCTTCAAATCTTTGCTTATTAGTCATTGATTTTTCTCCTTTCATTGACTTAATCGTTTGTTCAGTCATGGCAATCATACGATTAAGTCGATTTCTTTTTTCAATTAGAAGCTGTTGATGTAACTCTAACGCTTCTTGTTTATTAAAGGAAGGATCATAAATGACTGCTTTAATTTCTTTTAACGAAAGCCCTAGTTCTTTAAATAATAAGATTTGTTGCAGCATTTCTAAATCTTCTTCAACATATAGCCGGTATCCTGATTCAGTTACCTCAGTAGGCTTCAATAAATCGATATCATCGTAATGATGAAGGGTGCGTATACTAATACCAACTAAGCTAGCTACTTCCTTTACCTGCATGGCCATTTTCAATCCCTCCTCTTAATTAGTAACGATAAAGTATAACGTAGCGTGAGAGTCAATACTTTTCACCATTTATGTAAGAATTCTTTCTAAGAATCAGTTCTGTCAATCCCCCCACTGCAATTCCCACAGTATATGCAATTATGTCACTCCAAAGAAAACCGTAGCCTAAAATTAGTCCTCCTAAAGTAGTGTGTCTAAGGTGTACAATCCACTCTTCTTGGTAGAGCTGACTACATTCAATGCCATAACAAAATAAAATTGATATTACAATAATTCGAATGGTACTAGCTGTTTTATATACACTGGAAAATCCAAGAAAAATCATTATCGCCCAAAGGGTATCCCCTATATACATCCTTAAAAAAGCGGGCAAATACTCTTGAAACACCCGTGTCGATAGCCCTAGTAGAGCTATTATTAAACATAAACAAGCATAGATAACTCTATTTCTATTGTTCATTAATTTCCCCTTTTTATGACTGAATTCAAAACAAAAAGCACTTTTATCAAGTGCTTCTATTTCTTATTATAATAGATTTTTAAATTCTCTAGCTCATTAGCAGATTTAAATTTTTTATTCGTCAAAATATGATGGTTTGAAAACAATTTTTTTACTTCTTCGCTGTTTTTCCCAAGTAATGTTGTCAAATTAGTCATCATTTGAAGATATTGTTCATCGGTTATTTGCTGAGTTGCATGGAGGCAGCTTCCTACTAAATAAGCTAGAGCTGAATTATCTATATTAATAGTAATATCTACTTTTGCGTTTCCACTATCACTTACTAAGCTTTTCATGATAAACCTCCCCGTACTAACCGCTATTCACTCTTCACTAGCCCAAGCGAATTTCCACTACACCCGCTGACTAAAGAGTCCCCTTAATTTAAAAGATTAAGCCGCTATCAGACTGATCTAGCTTCTGAGACTGTTTTGATCTTTTTCCTTGTCCTAGGTTAATATTAACGCTGGAGTTTCCACTGTTGCTAATGATGTTTTTATTTCCATCCTCATTGTTTGTGCCCCCATTTGGACGAAAATCTGGATTTATTTGTGGCCTTCTGCGCGGATTATTCATCATAACTTCCCCTTTCTAATTATGTTTAATACTTATGTTCTACTATATGTAATGGGAATTTATCACGTATAGGTGTTTGCCTTAGGACAATCGTGGAGTTTTGTCCCAAAGTTTCTAGATACAAGCCTGTTTTCAATAAAAAAGACGGCCATACTTGGCCGCCTCCTTTTATCCTTATACTACCGTTCGACGTTCTAAATTAAATACATTCACTCGTTCATCGTCGAATCGGCTTAGCAGAGAGTCCACTCCATATTCTAATGCAAAAGCTCGCTCATTTTCAGAGATTGGGACCGCTTGTAAAAATGCAACTTTTTTATCTGATAACTCGATAGTAGAGAATGTGTCCCATAAAAATGGCGGAATCAATAAAATATGCTGCATATGAAGGCTATGGTCGAAAGAAGTAATAATGTCTTTATAAATTGCTCCAGGAAAGATTGAAACGTGCGACTTCATCATATGAAATACACACTTGCTTAAAATTTGCGGGAAAAGTTCAAATGAAGAATGACATGCCCCTACAATTTCAATGCGAAGTGGAATACCACCAACCGTGTATCCTGTTGGACAATGATATCCTCCTAATGTTGCGTATGCAGTTAATTCTGATCGCGGATGATTGCCTGTTGCTAAAACATGCACGCTGTGTGTTTTTTTTGCATCTTCAAATTCATCAATGCGATCCTTCCCTCCAAAAACTTCAACTGCTTTATGTATAATTTTCTCATCGTCTTTTGAATAATTAGTCATCAAAAAGCCTCCTTGCTATCAAGCTTACAAAGCCTCTACTGTACAGGATATACTACCAAACGAAAAATCGATAGCAATACGATAATTTGTGAACAAAATGTTATCTGTTCGTAACATATCCTTTAAAAACCAACTTCACATTTTCTTTTTACTACTTCTTCTAAACCATAGGCAAGTTCCCAATCAAAAGAAGCTGAATATACTGTGCTAGATAAATTGAGAATTGAACATGTGATATTATTTTGCATTGCCTTTATACACTGGTCATGTCTCAGATATTTTTGGAATATAGATAAAAACTCACTCTTATTCTTTCAGGAGGACTATTTCATGACTGAACATTTATTACTAGCCTTTGGTTTAACATTAATGGCAGGTCTAGCAACAGGAATAGGAAGTATTTTAGCTTTTTTTGTATCTACAACGAATACAAAATTTCTATCAATTGCACTCGGCTTTTCAGCTGGTGTTATGATTTATGTATCCATGATTGAAATTTTTGTAAAAGCACAGGATGCACTTGTAGGATCACTTGGTAAAGTATCTGGAAATTGGGTAACAGTTGGTGGTTTTTTTGCTGGAATGCTCTTAATTGCAATGATTGATAAATTCGTACCAAAGCAAGGAAACCCCCATGAACTAAAAACCGTAGAAGATATGAAGAAACCAGAAGTAAAAGACACTGCTCTCTTAAAGATGGGTACATTTACCGCTTTAGCAATCGCTATTCATAATTTCCCTGAAGGAATTGCTACGTTTACGTCGACTCTTCAAGATCCTTCTTTAGGAATAGCGATTGCAGTAGCAATTGCTATTCACAACATTCCTGAAGGAATTGCTGTTTCAGTGCCGGTTTATTTTGCAACAGGTGATAAAAAGAAAGCATTTAAACTCTCTTTTTTGTCAGGTCTTTCAGAGCCTTTAGGAGCTATCGCTGCATATTTCTTACTCATGCCTTTTTTGAACGACGTTATGTTCGGAGTGATATTTGCCGCAGTTGCAGGAATTATGGTCTTTATTTCTTTAGATGAACTTTTACCTGCTGCTCAGCGATATGATGAGGCTCACCTTTCTATTTATGGACTTATCGGCGGAATGGCTATCATGGCTATTAGTCTTCTTCTATTCATATAGAAAAACCCCCTTTTAAAAGGGGGTTTTTCTTACAGTTTAATAATTTGTAACTTCTTAGGATACTTCGTTAACGTTTTATTTCCATCTTTCGTAATAACTACATCATCTTCAATACGTATTCCACCAACGTTAGGGATATAAACGCCCGGCTCAATGGTATAAACCATGCCTTCTTTTAGTATGTCATCATTGGTACGGTTCATAGAAGGAAATTCGTGTACACTAATTCCTAGCCCGTGACCTAGTCGATGTGGGAAGTATTCTCCGTATCCTGCTTCTGAAATAAGATTACGCGCAATCATGTCTAAGTCCCCAATCCTTGTACCAGGCTTGGATGCAGATAAAGCAGCTTCTAACGCTTTATTAACCGTCTCATACATATGCTGTTGTTTTTCAGAAATTTCCCCGAATGCCACTGTTCGCGTAATATCCGAACAATATCCATCTAACACAACGCCTAAGTCAAATAAAACCATGTCACCTTTTTTTAGTGTACGTAACCCAGGATTGCCATGAGGGTCACCCGTTTTTTCTCCAAATAAAACCATTGTAGAGAACGACATCTCGCGAATACCTTTTCGCTTTAATTCATATTCAATTTTAGCAAGAACGTCCATTTCCGTAACGCCTTCTTTTAAAGCAGATACACCTACTTCAACACCATAATCAGCGAGAGCTGCTGCTTCTTGTAAAATGTCGATTTCTGCTTGCGTTTTCACTACCCTTAATTCGTTCATTTTTTCTTCTACGCTTTCAAATACAACATCTTGATACAATGTTTTTAACTCTTCACTTCGCAGGAAAGATAGCTGCTCTTTTTCAACTGCTAAACGATCAATAGTATTAATTTCTCTTTTATGTAATGCAGCATGAATTAGCTCCCAAGGGTTTTCATGATCTTCATATCCAACAACATCATATTGCCACCCTGCACTTTTTGCTTGATTAACTTCCATAAAAGGACAAACAAGTAAAGGTTCAGTATTTGGAAATACAAATAGACCTAAAAGTCGTTCATGTGGATCCGTATAAAAATTTGTTAAATAAAATACATTTTCTGTTGAAGAAATAAATGCAGCATCATAGCTTTTTTCAGAAAGCCAAGAAGCCACGTTACTTAAGCGTTCATTCATCGCATATAACTTCCTTTCTTAATCTCTTAAAGCTATTATACCATAATTTCACTACTTTCTCGACTAGTGAAACAACGCCTTTAGGCGTAAAAGACATTCTAGTTTATATACTATTTTGCAGTGATTCCCTAGGTTGAATAATTACTTTTTTAAGCCATTGATTATTATACTGATAAACAAGGTGGTAATCTCCTCCGGTAAAGTATTGTTTCTCAAGCATCTCTTGGTTGTTTAAAAAGCCTGGGTCACCAATAAAATAGTTTCCTTCTTTTAATGTAAACGTTTGAATAAACGAACTTACTCCTTCTCCATCTACATCATCATCGATGACTATTTCAACAGAATTGCCATTGCTATGAAAATCAAATTCACCTGTTTGATCGAGCCGTACGACCGGTACATTAAACTCGCCTACTTTTAAAAATTGTTCCATTCCCTTCAAAACTTCAGATTCATGATCATCAAATAACAGGTAGTAGTTAAACTTATATCCATCTGCCTGGAGCATGTTTGCAATTAATTCAAAATGCTCTTTGCTTTGCTCATCATCAAACATGACAATGAATGATTCGTGATAAGATACCATTTGAAAAGGCGTCATTACCTTCTCTTTAAATCGTAACTTCAACTGTTCACATCGCTTTCCCGTCACTTTTGCTCCTTTAATTGTTCCCACTCCATATGTTTTCCAGTGTGAAACAGCTTTTTGTGGAATAACGACTATATTTGAAGATGATACGTATAAGCTCATTTATCCATCTCCTTTGCCATTCTGCATTTTTTCACCTTTTACTAATTAGAGACTTTTGGCTCATTCACCTGCAAAAAACGTATAAATTCATTAAAACCTTTTTGTTTGCTTCAATCTTACATAATACATACCTAGCTTTTACGGTTAAAATGGCTAATACTTGCTAATCATAGAATGTGATGGTAATTTTATATAAGAATATAATTGCTATACTTTTCAATTACTTTAAAATGATAGGTGAGAATATTGGAACAACGTGAACATCGCAAACGGCATAAACAGAGAAAGAAGAAGCGAATGAGAAGATTTTTTCTTTTTTGCTTTGTAGTACTGATTGCTTTAGCTGGATATGTTTTTTATCAATATCAACAAGGGTTAGCTGAAGCAGACGGCGACTTTCAAAAAGATGGACAATTTGAATTTAACGGTAAAAGCGCCAATTTAGATACTATGAACGTTCTTCTTTTAGGGATTGATTCCCGTGGGGAAGAACATTCACGTGCTGATACAATTATGATTGCGCACTACGACAAGGATAATAACCAACCAAAAATTGTATCCCTTATGCGAGATAGTTATGTGGATATACCCGGGTATGGAAAAAATAAAATCAATGCAGCATATGCATTTGGAGGACCTGAGCTTCTGCGCAAAACAATTAAGGAAAATTTCGGTATCGATGTCAATTACTATGCAGTAGTAGATTTTAAAGGCTTCTCAAAAGTTGTAGATACAATTGCTCCAAATGGTATTGAAGTTGATATTAACCAAAGAATGTCCCATGGTATCGGGATGACCTTAGAACCAGGAAAGCAGACGCTTCACGGTGAAGAGCTATTAGGCTATGTGCGATTTAGACATGATAGTCAAAGTGACTTTGGACGTGTTCAAAGACAGCAAGAGGTTTTAGGTAAACTTACAGAAGAAGCGTTAACGCTTCAAACAATAGCTAAAGCACCTAAGTTATGGGGAATTATTGATCCCTATGTGGATACAAATGTACCGCCAAAGACCTTCGTATCTATCGGAAAAGACTTTTTACTTGGAAGTTCAAATGACCTTGATTCGCTTCGCATCCCTGTTGACGGTGCGTTTACTAATGAGCGTGTTTCAGGAGCAGGAGCTGTACTACGATTAGATATAGAAAAAAATAGACAGGAAATTCAAACATTCTTAGATTAAAAAGACTCAAAAGCAGAAAGTTTTCTGCTTTTGGGTCTTTTTTTTATGTTTATACATATATTAGTTACGCTACGGAAACACGACAACGAAATCCGTGTCTACTGGAGGGACCAAACGTGAAACTATATCAGTATGCTCAGCGTAAAACTAACTCTATGCTTTATCAGCCTTATCATTTTAACACCATTCTTTCTCAAACAGGAGATGTAAAAATAAATTACATTTCATTAGCTCCTTATGATTACACGCCTCAAACTGAAGCCACGATTCCGAAACTATTATTAGTTGTAGGCGGCGACGGATGGGTTGGTAACAGTGAGGACCGAATTGGTGTCAATTCCGGAGAAGCTGTATTCTGGAAAGCTGGTGAATACGTTGAATTTGGTAGTGCGAATGGAATGACCTGTATTAGTATTGAAGGCTTTGAGATTTCTCCAGATACGTGGCTTCAAGCACTACATAAAGGTACAGCTTCGTCGTAAGTAAAAAAGAGGATAGTCATAACTAAATGATTCCTTTTTTAGCATAATTATGTTGTAAAAACAAGTTCGTTCCATTATGCTTCAAACACTTGCTTTCCGCGGCGAAAGCAAGTGTTTGAAGCCAACAAAAAATATCAGAACGATTAAAAGGAGTTAACTTTCAACAGTTCTGATATCTCATTATCCTAAATACTTATGCTCAAACCTAATTTACTAATTACCTCCTGATATTAATCCCTTTTCAACCAAGAACTTACGAGCTACCTCTTCTGCTGCTTTTCCTTCAGCATTGACTTCATAGTTCATTTTACGCATTTCTTCATCCGTAATTTTCCCTGCTAACTTATTGAGAATCTCTTTTAATTCAGGGTATTCTTTTAATGTTTCTTCTCTTAAGACCGGGGCACCTTGATAAGGTGGAAAGAACTTTTCATCATCTTCTAGAACTGCTAGATTATACTGTTCAATTTCTGGATCTGTTGCATACGCATCCAATAAGTTAATATCACCTGTTTGGACTGCATTATAGCGAAGCTTTGGTTCCATCGTTTTAACATTTTTTAGAGCTAAGCCATACTCTTTTTGAAGACCTGCATATCCATCTTCTCGATCCTTAAATTCGAGGGTCAAGCCAGCCTTTACCTGATCCGCCACATTTGTTAAGTCTGAAATGGTTTTCACATTATTTTGTTCCGCAAACTCTTTGGTCACTGTTAATGTATACGTGTTATTAAAAGCCATCGGTTGAAGGTAAGCTAAATCAAATTTCTCCTTGAGTCCTATTTTGGCTTGTTCGTACACCTCACTAGCCTCGTTGCTGTCAGGCTGCTCTTTTAAATGCGTAACAAGCGCTGTTCCCGTATATTCTGGATAAATATCAATTTCTTTATTACGAAGGGCTTCAAATACAAAAACCGTTTTTCCCAATGACGAACGTAAATCTACTTTCAAATTCGTTTCATCTTCAATTAACTGCTTATACATATTAATTAAAATATCTGGTTCTGCACCAAGTTTCCCACCAATTACAAGGTCTGGTTCAGTTGTTTTCATAGCGATGAACGGGGAAGAAAGAATCAGTACTAAAATAGCCACCATGATAATAGGACGTTTTTTTGAACCCTTCTTTGAAAAATTTTCAATTATTCGAAGAGCGACATCAAAGACAATTGCTAATAGGGCTGCTGGAATGGCCCCTAATAAAATAAGAGCATTATCGCTTCGATCGATTCCTAATAGAATTAAGCTACCTAATCCACCTGCACCAATTAATGCAACGATGGTCGCTGTTCCAATAATTAGAACCATTGCTGTACGAATACCAGCCATTATAACTGGAAGAGCTAATGGGAGTTCGACTTTTACCAGTCGCCTAAATGAATTCATCCCCATTGCTCTTGCTGCTTCAATTAAAGATGGATCTACTTCTTTAATTCCTGTATATGTATTGCGAACAATTGGTAATAAAGCATAGAGAAACAAAGCAATAACAGCGGGAACCGTTCCTATTCCTACTACTGGAATTAATAACCCTAATAAAGCTAATGAAGGAATCGTTTGTAGAACAGCCGTTACGCCAATAATAGGCTCAGCAATTCGTTCATGCCTTGTTAAATACAGACCAAGAGGTACGGAAATTAACACTGCAATTAACAGCGCGAGTACGGAAATCTGAACATGTTCAAGCAGTGCTTGAAGAAGCGCGTCTCCCCTTTGTTCTAACAGAGTAGTTAATCCATTCATTATACCATCGCTCCTTGTTTTGATTTATTAGACAAGAAGGCAAGGATATTTTTGTTTGTTACAATACCAATTTTTCTTGAACCTTTATAAACACCAACATAATCGTTTTCTTGTAAAAGTTCTACCGCTTCGCTAATAGATGCGGATGACTTTAATTGTACGGGTGCTTCAATGTGCTCAAAACCTTGCTGGTTTGTTTCATTAACGAATACTTCCAATGGTTGGAGCAATATGCTTCCCTGATTACCAATAAATGATTTCACAAAATCATTTTTAGGCTTTTGAATAAATTCTTCCGGTGTGCCAATTTGAACTACTTCCCCATCTTTCATTAAACAAATACGATCGCCAAGCGTCATTGCTTCGCTCATATCATGCGTAACAAAGACGAATGTCTTTTTTATCTTTTCTTTTAAAGCTAAAACGTCTTGCTGCAGTTGATCACGACTTAGCGGGTCCAATGCACTGAAAGGTTCGTCCATCAGAATAACGGGCGGATCGGCTGCGAGGGCTCTAGCTACACCAATGCGCTGCTGTTGCCCACCGGAGAGCTCAGAAGGTTTGCGATTGCGGTACTGCTTAGGGTCAAGTCCAACAAGTTCTAATAACTCATCTACACGCTTTTTAATTTTATTCTTTTTCCACCCCTTCATCTCAGGTACTACCGCTATGTTTTCAGCAATGGTCATATGAGGGAATAGAGCAATTTGCTGGAGTACGTAACCGATTTCCCAGCGAAGTTCATTGATGTTGTGATCAGTTACTTTTTTATCTGCTATGTATAGATTACCACTAGTTACATCGTGTAAGCGATTTATCATTTTGAGCGTTGTTGTTTTTCCACATCCACTAGGACCAATAAGAACAAAAAACTCTCCTTGCTTTATTTCTAAATTAATTTCTTTGACAGCTATAGTTCCATCCTCATACTGCTTTGAAACATTTTTAAATGTAATCAAATTTAGATGCACTCCTCGTCCAATTTTTATTGCTAACCTCTTTTACCCCTGTTGTTTATTCCTTAAACATTTTTATCGTTTCTCTCTTTTTTGAAAATAAACCTTTTAAAGAATACCAAAAAAACGAGACCCCTTACTTAAAAAGGCTCTCGTTTTACTACACTTATTATGCTAGCGACAGGGATTGAACCTGCGACCTCTTGCTTACCATGCAAGTGCTCTACCTACTGAGCTACGCCAGCGTCAATTGTAATTATATCATATTCTTGTATTTTTCAAAACACTTTATTTCATTTATTATCCAAAATATATTTATCTAATCCACCATAGTCTACAAAAATTCAAATGAATGTAAGAATACCTAACAACAAAAATGAGAATTTTCTAAAAATGAGTTACACTGGTAAAACATTCAAGAAACTAGAAAGGAAGAAGATAAATGGACCAACAACAAATGCTTAAAAAATCTCCCCCAAAAACACCTTACCCACGTGACTGTACATTTAGCAAGGAGGACTGGACTACTCTTTCAACTTATTGGTATCCCGTCGCACAAATAGCTGAAGTAAACGAAAAGCCGCTTAGCGTTAAGCTGTTAGATGTTAATTTAGTGGTATATCGAACTAAAAAACAAGTTGTTGTAGCCCGAGATCTCTGCGTTCACCGTGGAACTCCGCTTAGTATGGGTTGGGTAGAGGACGATGAAATTGTATGTCCTTATCATGGATTCCGCTACAACACAGAAGGAGCTTGCACATCAATACCAGCGCACCCTGATGCAAATATATCTCCCCGCCTTTGCATGACAGTGTACCCTGCTATCGAGCGTTTTGGACTCATTTGGACATCGTTAACAGGGGAAATCGATAACATTCCACAGTTTCAGGCTTGGGATGACCCTGATTTTCAACAAATTGTTTGTCCTAGCTTTGATATAGGTGGTTCAGCAGGTCGACAGATGGAAGGCTTTTTGGATGTTGCACATTTTGCCTGGGTTCATACGGAGACATTTGGAGATCGGAACAATGCATTCGTTCCCAGATATAAAGTTGATAAAACAGACTATGGTTTAAACGTAGAGTATTTAAGCACTGTGAGCAATTATTCTAAAGAGCAAGCCCACTTAAACCCGGAAAACTTTAAATGGCTGCGAGTATTTGACGTGTATCCACCTTTCACCGCTACGCTAAAAGTTTATTTTCCTGAAGGGGGCCAGCTTTGGATTATGAATGCAGTTTGTCCAGTTTCTGCCCGTGAAACACGCTTATTTGTACCTATTGCCCGTAACTTTGACAAGGACTCTCCTGTTGAAGGTGTTTATGACTTTAATCTTCGAGTATTCGATGAAGATCGTGAGATGGTCGAAAATCAAAAGCCTGAAGATCTTCCTCTTGATTTACAAATGGAGGCTCATATCGCGGCTGACCAAACATCCATTGCTTATCGAAAACTGCTAAAATCAATGGGCTTAAGCTTTATTTATACGAGCTAATAAAAAGCGCGTCAGGTTGAAACTTGACGCGCTTTTTATTAATCATGTTTAAGTCGAGCATACATGCATAAATCAATAAACGCTCCTTTTGACTTTTCAGCTTTTCGCAAGGTCCCTTCATATTGAAAGCGATTCTTCTCTAATACATGAATCGAAGCTTTATTTGCTGCTTCTACTTTAGCCGATATTCTAACCATATGAAGGTGCGAAAAACCATGATTAACTAATTGTTCAACTACCTCTGAACCATACCCTTGTCTCCAGAACGCTTCGTCTAGTTCATAACCAATCTCTCCATGCTGATTATGAGTATCGATTTGATTAAACCCGCATGAACCCATAATTTTTGCTTGCTCTTTATGAAAGATCGTATAGCGTAGCGCTTTTTGTTCCTTCGCGAGATTCTTTAGATACACAATCATTTCCCCAGCTTGCTTTTCATCATAAAAAGGATCAATATTCATGAATTCAGTTATTTTTGGATTAGACCATATTTTAAAAAGCTCCGGTGCGTGCGCAAGTTGGATTGGAATTAGGCAAATCCGTTCACCTTGAAGAGGTTGCCCCATAACTCCTCCTCCTTTCAATACTCATCATACTTTTTTCACTATACAATGAACACATTCATAAAAAAAGGTAAGGTTCACTTATAAGTGAACCTTACCTTTTTCATTTTATTTAGCGAACTGTTCTCTTTTAACAGCTTGTTGATCTTGTTTAACTCCGCTAACTGTCACTCGCTTCATAAAGAGAGATAAAATTAATGCCACCACTATAAGTATCGATGAAATTAAAAATGAATCATTAATTCCTTCAACCATTGCCTGTAGTCCAATTTGCTGTTGCAAATCAGCCGTTGGTGCAACCACTCCATTACTCATTGCTTCTTTCGCTAATTCTTCTGCATGAAATTCTGTGCGGTTAGACATAACTGTTACAAGTAAAGCCGAACCAATAGCTCCTGACACTTGTTGTAATGTATTATTCATCGCTGTGCCATGTGGATTAAACTGCTGCGGAAGCTGATTTAACCCATTTGTCATAATTGGCATCATAACCATTGACATACCGAACATACGAGCCGTATATAGAATAATTAACTCCGTATACGTAGTTGTTAACGATAACTGACTAAACATATACGTCGTAATACCTGTGATAGCTAGCCCAATTACAGCTAGTACGCGTGCACCAAATTTATCAAACAGCTTCCCAGTAATTGGAGACATAATCCCCATGACTAAGGCTCCTGGTAATAACAAGAGTCCTGAATCTAAAGGCGAAATCCCTCGAGCACTCTGTACGTACATTGGAAGCAATAGCATTGCAGAGAACAATGCCATCGTAATAACAATTGAAATGGCAGATGACAATGCAAACATTGGATATTTAAAGATACGAAACTCTAGCATTGGCTTTTCAAGCTTAAATTGACGAGTAATAAATAGGACTAACCCAATCACTCCAACGATGATTGTTCCGTATACTTCTAGTGATCCCCATCCTTTGTCTCCAGCTGAACTAAATCCGTACAGTAAACCCCCAAATCCAAATACAGAAAGAATTAAAGAAAGCTTATCTAACTGAATATCTACCTTTTCCTTTTGATCTTTCAACAAGAAAAATGCTAACACAAGAACAATAACTGCAATTGGCGTTACAACGTGAAATAGCATTCTCCAGTCATAATGTTCAATTAACCATCCTGAAAGAGTTGGGCCGATTGCAGGTGCAAAAATCATCACCAATCCAAAAATACCCATTGCTCCCCCGCGCTTTTCAATTGGAAAGCTCGTTAACAGCACATTCATTAATAGCGGCATCATAATAGCTGCTCCCGATGCTTGAATAACACGAGCAGCTAACAATACTCCAAATTCCGGTGCTACCCCAGCTACTATTGTACCCGTTGTAAAAAGAGCCATCGCTGTTAAAAACAAGCTGCGGACCGAGTATCGTTGAATTAAAAAAGCAGTGGTTGGAATCATGATACCATTGACAAGCATATAACCTGTCGTTAGCCACTGAACGGTTGATGTTGTTACTCCTAATTCATTTTTTATGGATGGTAAAGCAATGTTTAATAATGTCTCATTAAGTAATGAAATAAATGCTCCTATAAGTAAAATACCAATAATTCCATATGGTGGTTTTTTTGTAGTTTGCATAAAGTTCCTCCTCTCATTAAACCATTAGTATATTTTTTTATACCATCAGTTCACATATTGTATATTATACCTTCAGTCCACTTTTTGCAACAAAAAAAAGCCCTTATTTTAAAAGAGTTTGTGTAAACGCTTTTTCTCTTGTATCATAAATAAATAGACAGGTAGTACACTTTTATTGCAGGTGATGAAATGAATAAAAAACAAGAATTGATGCTAAAGAGTGCCCATAAGCTCTTTGTTGAAAAAGGATTTCAAGCAACATCTATACAAGATATCGTTGAAGATAGTGGAATTTCAAAAGGCACGTTTTATAATTACTTTTCGTCTAAAAATGAGCTAGTCATTAAAATTTTCGAGTCCGTTTATAATGAGTTAGAAACCAAAAGAAATGAATTTTTAATTGGCCAAAACCGTTCAGACTTAGATATATTCATTAAGCAAATTGAACTTCAAGTACAAATGCATCATCAAAATCAATTGTTTACACTATTTGAAGAGATTTTCTTTTCAAATAACGCTGAGCTAAAGGAGCATTTTAAACAAGCTCAGCTTTACGAACTACACTGGCTTTATAATCGATTAATTGACTTGTTTGGCTCAGACAAAAAAGCTTACTTACTGGACTGCGCCATTATGTTTTTAGGACTTCTACACCGTAACTTTCACTACAGCGTTATGGCACATCATAACCAAATTAACGCACCTAAAATCATTCGCTATACGGTTAATCGATTAGTTCATCTAGTGAAAGATGTTTCTACTAACCAAGAAATGCTTTTTGATCCTGACTTACTAACACAGTGGGTTCCTTTTCACAATCATTCTCCTCAAACAACTGAACAAAAGATTCGGGCATCTATCTTATTAGTAACAAAAGAAGCAGAAGACGCTAATGATGTAGATAAGCCAAAAATTCTTGAACTACTAACCTTCTTACAAGAAGAGCTGATTCGTCAACCTCAATTACGCTCCTTTGTCATTAGCAGTACTTTGTATTCTTTAAGCAAAACAGTAATAGGTACATCAGACGAGTTTAAACGTTTAGAAGAGCTTATTGACCTCCTAATTGAAGAACAAAAAGAGCCACCTATGTAGGTAGCTCTTTTGTTTATTTTAAAGGCTTGTTATTTTTAATATTTAATCCTGAACCAAACGGGTATAGCGTCTCTCCTTTATTAATGACAGAAGGAATGGCTACGGGAAGCTTTCCTTTTGGATCAGCAACCCCAAAAATGGTTTTAACACCCGCTGGAATATTTGGCTGACGATAGCGTCCATTTGTGAATCCTTTAAAACCGTAGACCGCCAAAACAGCATTTGCTTCCTCAAAGTTTGCTACATCATAAGGATTTCGCACACTCATCAATACAAACTTTTTACCCTGTGATTGGCTATAGTTCATAACAGCTCTTGGGAAAGCTGTTGCCCATTTGGATGAATCTTGAACTGCGTCATCGATTACCCCATCGTTCACTGCTGGATCATTTTTTACTACATATGAACTTGCAATAACATAATCAGCTTCATTTATCTTTTCTTTAGTTTCTTCTGTAAATGTCTTATTCTCGAATTCTAAGCGTTCCACTTCTACTGACTTAATGTGCTTTTTATCTACTAACTCTTGAATTGTTCGCGCCATTGCATCCGTTTGGTCTTTGAAAGGTGCAACTACCAGTACTTTTTCATGCTTTTTAGGCTTAAATGGCAAAGTACGCTTATCATTTTTTAGTAATGTCACCGCTTCTTCTGCTATTTTTTCTTCTGCTTTTAGGTGCTCTTTGTTTCCTACTACGCTTAAAGCATTTTCCACTTTTTCATCTACGTTTTGATCAGTTGCTTCGTAAATTCCTCGCTTTATTTTTAAATCTATAATTCGTTCAGCTGAGTCATTAATCTCAGCCATTGGAATTTCTCCACTATGGACTGCATTTATTACTCCATTATAAACATCTTCTAAATTTTTTTCCATTTCAATAGAGTTGACTTGAGCAGGCATAAGTGCAATATCTACACCAGCATTAATAGCCATAATAACAGCCTCTTCTTGACCAAAATTATCCGAAATAGCTTTCATATTCAATGCATCTGTAACCACAATTCCATTGTATCCAAGCTCTTTCCGTAAAAGGTCGGTTATAATTCCTTTTGACAAAGTAGCTGGAACCATAATTTGTTGACCATCTTTTTTACTTGTATATGTTGTGTCATCAAGAGCAGGAAACTGTAGGTGCGCCGTCATAATCATGTCTACACCTGCATTCATCGCTTCTTTAAACGGATAAAGCTCCACTTCGTCTAAGCGCTTTTTATCATGTGGTACAACTGGTAAACCATAGTGACTATCTACAGCGGTATCTCCATGTCCTGGGAAATGCTTGGCTGCCGTTGCGATATTTTGTTTTTGCAACCCTTTAATTGTTTGAACACCTAACTTTGCTACTAACTGTGGATCTGAACTAAGTGACCGAACACCAATTACCGGGTTTCCTGGGTTATTATTCACGTCAAGCGTCGGTGAAAAGTTTACGTTAACCCCCAAAGAAGACAGCTCTTTACCGATAATCTCTCCAGTTTTGTATGCATTTTATTCGCTTCTAGTAGCACCAAGCGCCATATTTCCTGGCAAGTTGGTTCCCGACTGCAGCCTTGTAACAATTCCGCCCTCTTGATCAATTGTAATGAGAAGAGGAATATCTGCGCTGGCATTTTGCAGGCCGTTAACTAATCGAACTGTTTGTTCAGTATCTACCACATTTTCCGCAAACAAAATCACGCCGCCAAGATGGTATTTCTTTATAATACTTCCTACTTCATCGTTCATTTCAGTAAATCCCACAGCCGTTTTTTCCCCTTGCTTCTTCCAGTTACGAAAATCTGGCATCAGCATTTGACCAACTTTTTCTTCTAGCGTCATTTCTGAAACAATTCTTTTAGCATCACTCACTTCTTTTGCTGATACTAAAGGAGCCTTAAAAGGAATAAAGATTGAGGTGGCTAAAGCTGCTACAAGTCCTGCACAGATTACCTTTTTCATGAGATCGCTCTCCTCTTTATTTTATTTATACAGCAAATATCCTTTTCTCAACTTTTGAAATTCGCTTAGCTCCGGCTTCCACTCTGCAACAATGTCTTGAATTGATTTTCCATTCTCAATGCCTTCTCTAACTAAATTATTGCCTGCTAGTAAATCAAAGAATGGTTTATTTCCAGCGTTAAACGCAAAGTGATCTGGGTACAAATCGTGAATAGTCTTTACAATTGCTACCCCTGTTTTCACAGGTTCATATGTTGATTCATTACTTACATGGATTTCAATTCCTCCTGAAAGTTTACCGCTATGCTTAGAGAAAGAAGGTGTGAAATAAGATGGACGGAACGTAACGCCTGGAAGTGCAAGTTTATTGAGTTCTTCAGCCAGATCACTTCCGTTAATAAACGGTGCTCCAATTGTTTCAAACGGCTTAGTTGTTCCTCTTCCCTCTGAAACATTTGTCCCTTCAATTAACGAAGCTCCCGGATATACAAGGGCTGTGTCTGCTGTTGGCATGTTTGGTGAAGGAGCAATCCATTCTGTAGGCAAATCCTTTGCGGTCATTGATCGTTTCCAGCCTTTCATTTTGACTACTTTTAAATCAGCTCCAATATTGAACTCTTGATTAAATAACTGTGCTAATTCACCTACTGTCATACCGTGACGAATTGGAATTGGATACATGCCGACAAAGGAAGCATACTCTGCTTGTAAAACCGGTCCTTCTATCTTCTCACCACCTAAGGGATTCGGTCGATCTAAAACAACGATAGGAATATTATTTTCTTTTGCAGCTTCCATTGCGTAAGCCATTGTATAAATATAAGTGTAAAAGCGAGTACCTACATCTTGAATATCAAAAACCAGAACTTCAACATCCTTTAACATTTCAGGAGTTGGCTTTTTAGTTGGACCATACAGACTGTACACAGGAAGCCCCGTTTTTTGATCGATATAGAATTCTACGTGCTGACCAGCTTGAGCATCTCCCCTTACTCCGTGTTCCGGTCCATATAAGGAGACAAGGTCAAAAGCTTTATGTTCATTAAAAATATCAACAATACTTTTAAGCTCTTGATTAACACCTGTTGGATTTGTAATGAGTCCTACTTTTTTTCCTTCTAGAAGCTTTAACTCATCTTCTAAAAGAACTTCAACACCTAACTTAAAATGTTGTTTTTTCCCAGGGCCTTTTGCTTCACTGGATGAAGTAAAAAAAGGTACTGCTATACTAAATAAAAGAACAGCTATTAAAACTCCCATTGACCATCTCTTCATTTATAATCCGCTCCATTTCGTTTATTGTGTGAAATGGCTCCTTCTCATGCTGCAGAGTATAAAATGTCTAAAAAGGATACCCATTAGGTTTTGCAAATGAAAATCTTTTATTCTTTTATCAATCTGAGACTATAAGCTTGCTGAGCAAGTTCTAATAACTCTATATCTTCTGGATGGATTTGCCCTATTACGTTGACCCGATCATCAGCCGGTAAGTCATTCAAAACAACGTGAACCTCACCTTGGTACCTCCCGTAACGTTCATTGTCCATTGTAATGGTTCCTCGCGTTCGACTAATCGTTTGAATTGGATTTATAACCTCACTTGTACGCGTTCCTTGTAACCGCACAACATCTCGTGAGCGATCCGGACGTAGTCGGTATGTACACGCTGGCAGCGTTTCTGTCAACATACGAAGATTTAATATCTTATACTTATTCCAATCATCTAACGCATTCACTATTCTTTCATCGAATTCAGGATCTCCAATATAAATATTGCTAATCCCTTCTTCAACTAGACGAACTGCTGCTAACAGCATGTTTACTGTACGATGTTGCTCTAAAGTAGGTAATCCTTCAAACAAAGGTCCTCGTTTTTCTTTTTGCCCCGCCACAAACGCAACAACGGGAATCTGATATTGAAAAAACATGCGATTTTGCTGTTGAAAAAACACTTCATCCAATCCTGTTTCACGCCTTGGATAAAAATTGTGCCAGCCCACTAGCTGATTGGCTTCTATGCCCGCTGTAAATAGCGCGTTAAGAAAACTTTCTGACACCGTACTGGCATTAAGAGCCAACTTAAAAAATTGAGAAAGATGAACAATATCCTCTACCCCAAACCCGTCGTCTAACCGAATACCCGTCACGCCCAAGGAAGCCAAATCTTCCAACTGGTGAATCTGCAGATGAGTAGGTGTATGTTTAGAAACATCAGCATAAACTTCCATTTGATGTTTCTTTGCTACTTGCAGTAAATGTTTAGCTTTTTGAGCAAGATGACCTGTTTCCTCAGGAATGTGAAGCGAGGTAAACGCTCGCTTCACTCCACTTTTACTTGCTTCTATAATTCTCTGTTCAGCAAATTGATCATTTAAATAAAAAGAAATACCTATCAATCGAACTCTCCTGCCATTTCATCTTTAAATCCAAATCCGTATGTGAATAAAAATCCTGCTATATATGCAATCAATAGTCCAACTAAATATAAAACGATTTGCTGTGCATGAACAAGGAAGGTTAGCGGTAATCCAGAAACCCCTACTGCAACTGTTGCAATATTAAAGTATGCTTGGAAAGCACCTCCAACTCCAGCACCTAAACAAGCTGTTAAAAACGGTCGACCTAATGGTAACGTCACTCCAAAGATAAGTGGTTCTCCAATTCCCAGCATTCCTGAAGGTAATGCTCCACCAATAGCTCGTTTCAAACGCTTTTTCTTTGTCTTTGCATAAATCGCAAAGGCCGCTCCGACTTGACCAGCTCCACCCATCGCAAGAATAGGTAGCAAAGGGTCATCCCCAATTGAGTTGATTAGTTCTAAATGAACAGGCGTTAATCCTTGATGTAGTCCTGTTACAACAAGTGGCAAGAATGCTGCTCCTAGAACAAAGCCGGCCACAATTCCTCCGAGATCAAGCACGCTCAGTAATCCTTTTGTAATTAAGTCTGAAATGAATCCTCCAAGAGGCATAAAAACAATATATGTGACAACTCCTGTAACAAGAAGAGCTACAGTAGGTGTTACAATAATATCTAAAGATTGAGGTACAAACGGTCGAACTTTTTTCTCAACAATTGCAATGAAAATAGCTGCAAACAATACGCCAATTAAACCGCCTCGACCCGGTAATAACGCTTCTCCAAAAAGTTGAATGTCTCCCACCGCTGGATTAATAACTAAGATGCCAGCCAGACCTCCTAAAGCTGGAGATCCACCAAACTCTTTTGCTGCATTAATTCCAACTAAGATACCTAAATACGCAAATAAACCGCTTCCAATGGCTGTTAGAATTAAAGCCAGCTGTGAATCTGCTGCTAACCACTCCGCCTGCACAACTGACTTTGTAATTCCCGTAATTAATCCAGAAGCTACAAGAGCTGGAATTAATGGAATAAAAATACTTGCAATTCTTCGTAAAAACAACTTAAACGGTGTTTGATTTTTTGCTTTTAGTTCACTCTTCTTTTGAGCAGCTCTTTCGCTTAAATCTAGCCCTCCAGCTTCATCTATCAGCTGACCAAATGCTTCTGTTACCACCGTAACTTTTCCTGGACCCAAAATAATTTGAAGCGTCTCTTCTTCTACGACGCCCAATACACCATCTATACGCTTAATAGCGTCCAAGTTTACTAGACTCGAATCTATTACTTTTACTCTTAAGCGCGTCATACAATGCGTATACTCGTTAATATTACTAGCGCCTCCGAGATTTTCTAATATTGATTTTGCTAACACTTTATTTTCTGTTGACATGCTAGCTCCCCCTTTGTTTTACTGGCTCTCCAAAGTTTTGATGTATAAAGCCTTACTTTTGCTTATCCTTTAAAAATTGAATTGCATCTCTTGTACGATCTATATATTCAACGGTTTCATCGTATTTAGTACTTGCCATAGCTAAAAACAATGTATCAATGACGTACAACTGAGCTAACCTAGATGAGGTAGCTGCACTTCGAAACGGCGCTTCTCTTGTGTAGGAAGTATGCAGTGAAATATCCGTTAAGGCTGATACTGCAGATAAACCTTGCTTCGTTAAGCTAATGGTTGTTAAACCTTGCTTTTTCGCTAAGGATAAAATATTAATGACCTCAGACGTTTCTCCTGAAAAAGAAATTCCTACGACAACATCATCAGCTCCTGCGTTTGCAATTAAAGTCGCCACTATATGAACATCAGTAAAGGCCGTCGCTCCCTTATTTACTCGTAAAAACTTCTGCTGTGCATCCACGGCGATGATATGAGAAGCTCCAACACCAAAAAAGTGTATCGTTTTTGCCTTGCTTAAAGCCCTAACGGCTCTTTCAATCTCCTCGTGCTGCAATAGCTCAGAAGTATCACTAATACTTTGAACACTATTGATTGTTGTTTTTTTTACAATAGATTGAATCGTATCATGAGGCGTAATATCACGGTACCCTTGCTCTACCTTTTTGCTTAAGTCTCCTGCTATCCGAACCTTTAAGTCTTGAAATCCCTTTACACCCAACGATTTACAAAGGCGAATAACGGCAGCTCCGCTAGCACCCGCTAATGAACCTAGTTCACCAGCTGTGTAATCCATTACGGCTTCAGGCTGAGCTAAAATATATTCGGCGATTTTCTTCTCAGAAGCTGGTAGCTGTGGAAGGAGAGCGTGAATAATTCTTAATCCACCTGTCGCCATTTTTTCTCTCTCCTTTTCACTTGCTTTGTTGGATTGCTTTTCGAACATATCCATCATTTTTTTCTAGAAGAGTTCGCGCTTCTTCAACTGTTGCTTGCGTTTTAATCATAACAATGGCTGTCTTCACTTCATTATTGGCTTCTTCTAGCGCTGCTTTTGCTTCTTCATATGAAGCTGCAGTTACTTTTTCGATGATCCCAATCGCTCGTTCTTTTAACTTGTAGTTACTGACATTTACGTCAATCATTAAATTTTCATATGCTTTCCCAAGTTTAATCATAGAAGCTGTTGAAATCATGTTTAAAATCATTTTATGAGCTGTTGCGGACTTTAAACGTGTTGATCCTGTTAAAATTTCAGGGCCTACAACGACTTCTATTGCTCGATCTGCCACTTGTGAAATAGCTGCATTTTCATTACATGATAAGGCAATGGCCTTCGCTCCAATACTTTTCGCATACTTCAAAGCTCCAATTACATACGGAGTTCTTCCACTAGCAGCGATCCCAATAACTGTATCAGCGCTTGTTAATTCAATTCTTTGTAAATCTTGCACGCCACCTTCTTCACTGTCTTCTGCTCCTTCAACAGCTTTTACAAATGCACCTTCTCCTCCAGCCATAATTCCTTGTACAGTAGATGGATCCGTACTAAAAGTAGGAGGGCACTCTACAGCATCCAGAACACCTAATCGACCACTTGTACCAGCCCCAATATAAATGAGTCGACCACCGGATTTTAAAGACTGAACAACATATTCAACAGTTGCTTCAATATCTGGTAAAACCGCATTAACAGCTGTAGCTACCTTTTGATCTTCTTCGTTCATAATGCGTAAAATATCAGCTGTGTTTTCAACATCGATATTCATTGTGCGTTCATTGCGAGATTCTGTTGTTAGTATAGTTAGATTTTTATCCATGACTTTTCCTCCTGTAACACAGTTAAATTTACATTCATTATAATTTCATTAAAATTAAATTTCAATAACTAATTAATATTATTAAAATCAAATTTCAATTAGAACTTTTCCTTCTCTTTTCCACAAAAAAACATGCGCTAATTAATAATCAGCACATGCTTCTAAGTAAAGCTTTATTTTCCGCCTGTAAACGAAATGCCTTTAACAAAGTATTTATTAAAAAAGGCATATAGCAATAACATTGGTAATGTAAAGACCATTGACGCAGCCATAATATAATTCCAATAACTAATATATTGACCTTTGAACGTATTAAGACCGAGGGTTAGCGTGAACATTTCCGTGTCTGACATAACAATTAAAGGTCGCATAAAATCATTCCAAAAGCCCATGAACACAAAAATTGCTTGAGCAGCTAGAGCCGGCTTTGCCAGTGGAAGAACTACTTTAAAGAATGTTCCAAATTTAGATAACCCATCTAGTTCCGCTGCTTCTTCAAGCTCTTTTGGAAAATTAATGAAAAATTGTCGCATCATAAAGATAAACGTTGCATTTACCATTGCCGGTACAATCATTCCCTGATACGTGTTTAACCAACCAAGCTCTTTTAAAATTAAAAAATTGGGAATCATAGTAACCTGTCCTGGGATCATAAGCACAGCTAAAATCATCATAAATATGCTCTTTTTCCCAGGAAAGCTAAGCCTAGCAAGTGCATATCCCGCCATCGAATTAAACAATAAATTTAAAGCTGTTCCAACAACAGCTATAAATAAACTATTAAACAACCAGCGAGGGAACAATTTTTGTTCAATGAAAATTTGCTTGTAATTTTCGAAAGTAAAATCTTTTGGTATAAAGTTCATCGTTCCTGAAACAATTTCTTCTAACGTTTTAAAAGAGGCTGACATTGCCCAAATAAAAGGTATCAACGTAATAAGCGCGTATACTGTTAAAACAACATAAGCAACAACTTTCCAGGCACTTTGGGTCTTTTTCATATCTTCCCCTCCTTAATACATGCTTTCTTCTTTTGAAAATTTACGCTGAATTAATGTCGCAATTAAAATAACAAATGCTAATAAAAATGCTAAAGCAGCTGCATACCCCATCGTTCCTAGGTTTTTAAATGCATATTGATAAATTAACAGAACAACGGTAAGCGTTGAGTTGTTCGGACCTCCAGATCCTCCTGAGAAGATAAATGATTGATCAAACAATTGAAATGTTCCAATGAGACCCATAATAACTACAAATGATGTGATTGGCCTTAAATTTGGAACTGTAATATGCCAAAATCGTTGAAAAGCATTAGCTCCATCCAGCTGTGCTGCTTCGTATAAAGAGTCTGGTACATCTTGTAAAGCAGCTAAGTAAATAACCATATAAAATGGCGCCGTTGCCCAAATATTCATAATCATGATTGCAACGAGAGCTACTTGAGGATCTCCCAACCAGTTATATGTAGGAAGTCCTAATATAGCTAAAAATTGGTTGACTAACCCGTTTTGATTATACATCCACATAAAAATTAACGTTAAAACAGCAGATGATGTAAGCGTGGGCAGAAAATAAATAATCCTAAAAAATTTCTCTGCTTTTAGTCCTGCATTTAACGTAGCTGCTAACACTAAAGCTAAAATAGTTTGTGCAGGCACAACAATAATTACATACTTCAGCGTGTTCCAAAGCGCAATATGTGCTTTGTCATCCTCTAACACCTTCATATAGTTTTCTAACCCTCGAAAGCTAAATTCAGTACCACCTAGTAACTGGACTTTATTTAACGATAGAAAGATAGCATAGAAGATGGGAGTAATTACAAATAACAATAATACAAAAAGCGTTGGTGACATGAACCCGTAGCCTTGACCAATATCACGTAGCTTATACTGTTGTTTTTGTCTTTTAGCCTTTTTCATTTTATCCACTCCATTGTTGAGCTTGCTTTATTCGTAGATACTAATTTCTTTATTCGCCTGCTCTTCTGCTTTTTGTAGCGCTTCTTTTAACTCACTTTGTCCAAGAAAAGCACTTAAAAATTGGTTGTTAAAATTGTTCATGATGATAGGGAGGTATGGACCGTCCTGCCACACAGTTGCATAGGAAGCTCCAGCGACAAGTGCTTTTCTTTTTTCATCATTTGCATATCCCAGTCTATCTGCAACAGACTTTCTTGTTGGTAAAGCAAAACCTTTGCTTGTCCAAATTTCCATCCCTTCTTTTCCTGTTAAATATTCAATAAGTTTCCAAGATGCCTCTTTTTGCTTGGATTCTGCATTCATCACATATCCCACTGCAAAAGCCATGGTTCCTCGTTTCTTATTCACCGTTGGTACTTCGGCTGTACCATAATCTAAATGCGGAAATGATTGATCCAGAAATGGAATCATCCAATTTCCTTCTACTACCATTGCCACTTTTTCTTGAGCAAACATATCAGTACCTGAATTAGCTCCAACATCAGATGGCTGAACAGACGTTTTATCCTTTTGATACTGATCAACAATAGGTTGTAGCGCATCGATTACTTCTTTGCTTGCAAAATTAGCTTTGTTATCTTTTACAACATCTCCACCGTTTGATTCAGCAATATAGAAAAGCCTCGCTAACTCAGGCGATACGCCTAGACCTTTGATACCTTGTTTTTCGAAAGCCTTTGATACTTCAATGAGCTCCTCCCAGGTTGTTGGAACTTCTACCCCCGCTTCTTTAAAGAGCTTTTTGTTATAAAAAAGTGCTAAAGTTGAATAATCTTTTGGAAATCCATACGTTTTACCATCTTTTTGAAACGCTTTCAACATTGGGGTTTCAAAGTCTTCAACATCAAATTCTTTCTTCACGTAAGGGTTTAAGTCTTCAATAATTCCCGTTTCAATTAGGCCTGGTGCTTCCAACGCATCTAAATAAAACACATCAGGTCCATTGCCTCCAATTAAACGTGTTTTTAAAATATCCATGTACTGATCCGTAATAACTTCATGTTTTACAGAGATTTCTGGATGCTTCTTTTCAAATTCAGCGATTGTTTGCTTTAATAACCGCATTTCTTCAGGATTTCCTCCCCATCCTGCTAAAACCACTTCGGTTTTCTCAGCACTGCTTTTGGTTTCATTTGAACACCCTACTAAAGCGGTACTGGCTACAACCAAAAGTATGCTGAACATCATTAACCACTTTTTATAGCTCATCAACCATTCCTCCTTCGTCATCTATGAGCCGAGCAGGATTTTCCACTCGACTCATACATGATTATGAACAATTTACCATGCGACAATTTGTTATTAATTCGTAGCCCGTTGAGTTTTCTAGCACTTGTAATACGTGTTCATTGTTGTCCTTCACTACTTTTACGGAAAGCATTCCTTCACCAATCTGAATATGCTGAACCGTTAAATCATGCATGTTATTCAGTAAGATGGGGTTGATCTTAATCTGCTTCTTCATGCTGTTTGGAAACAACTGCAACATTGTCTGAACAAACGTTAACGGTGTCCCTGCTGCCCACGCTTGAGGAGAACAAGCAACCGGATATTTCACTGGTTTGCCATTTGATTTGGAATAGCCACAAAACAGTTCTGGCAAGCGGTCATATTCAAAGTGTGTTGATGCATTAACTAAGCCTTCGATGACTTTATTTGCTTCACGTTGTTTTCCTACCTTGCTAAGCCCTAGCAAAATCATACTGTTATCGTGAGGCCATATGCTTCCATCATGATAGCTCATTGGGTTATACCCTGCCTCTCCCTCACCCATTGTACGAATACCATAGCCAGAAAACATTTTATCGGATAACAACATGCTTGCTACGTGGTCTACTTTGTCTGAACTTAACATATCCGCAAATAAAATGTGACCTGGATTAGAAGTAATCGTTTCTACCTTTTTCTTATGCTCGTCTAGTGCAATTGCATAGAAGGACACATCATCCATCCAAAACTCTTGTTCAAACTTTTCTTTTAGTAGAGCTGCTTCATTACGTAACTTCTCAGCTTTCTCTGTTTTCCCAATTTGCTCATAGAGATTTGCAACTTCAAATTTCGCCTGATATGCGTAGCCTTGTACTTCTGCTAAAGCGATTGGTGTTTTAGCATATTCACCATTTTTATGCACTACTGAATCCGCTGAATCTTTCCAACCTTGATTAGCAATTCCTTTACTAGATTCTTGGTGGTATTCTAAAAATAAATCCCCGTCTCGATCTCCATATTCATCAATCCACATTAGTGCTTTATCAATATTGTTTTCAAGCTCATATACAAGCTTCATGTCTCCTGTCCACTTTACATACTCTGTTAATAAAATTAGAAATAAAGGAGTAGCATCAATCGTTCCGTAATACGGCGTAAATGGAATTTGATTCGTGTTAGCCAACTCTCCATATCGAATCTCATGCATGATTTTCCCTGGTTGTTCATCTCTCCATGAATTTAAAGTTTCACCTTGATACGCTGCCATAGTTAAAAGTGTACCCTTTGCAATGCTTGAATTGAAAGGAAGCATTTGTAAAGCGGCGATTAAACTGTCTCGACCGAATGGAACACCAAACCACGGTAAACCAGCAACAGGGAACTCTCCATATCCTACGTCAGTTAATAGTACACGCAGATCGTTCATCCCTCGATTTATTAACCTTTGAATTGATTCATGATTTGTTTGTACTTTCGTCGATTGTTCTTCCCACTTTTTATATGAATCTTTTAGCTCAGAGAGTGCTACCTTAACTGGAAGTTTAGCTTTAGGATCATCCTGTCCAATCTGTGGTTGAATAGTGAACACCACTTCTTCTGCTTCCTGATGATCTAATGAAAAATGAAAGTCAATTTGCCCTTCTTCCGTTACTGAAGTTGCTGGACGATCCCATGCAATATTTGTAGCACGATAAATATCATCTGCTCCCATATATTTAAATACTAAGCTTTGCTCACCAATGGTTTGTCCACTTCTTTTTCCTACATGGCCCGTTTGAAAACCTCGAACAATAAACATGTCATTAAAATCAACATCCATATGAACTGTAATCGTAAAATCTACACGCTTTGGAAAGTAGTTTTTAAGCTTAATTGTCTCATATAATACACCGTCATAAATAAAGCGCTCACGTAAAATTTCAATCGATTCACGCCATAGGATAAGATTTTCTTCATTTTCCATATGGGGGTTGGTTAACCGAATAGTTGCCATATAGTTTTCATCAGCATCTGAAGCTAATAAAATTGGATTCTCACCATTTATCTTTATATTAAGTCCGCTCAAAAAGCGAGTATCCTTTGTATATAAACCTAAGCCATACTGATGATTTTTAGTGATATTTCCCATTTGATCTGTTAACAGAAATAAATCATTTTCTTTAATTACACGATAATCCATTACTACTCCTCCTATTTACCAAAACGTTTTGGATTTATTTCATAAGAAAAATCCGAAACGTTTCGGATTTTTCTTATATTAAAAACCACTTATTTGTGGCTTTTAGCTGTCGTCTCTCTAATAATGAGTTCTGTCTCTAAATATCTCTCCATATTTGTAGACCGATTCTCTAATATCTCAATCAATAAATCTGCGGCTTCATACCCTATCTGATACACTTCTTGCCCTACTGTTGTCAGTTGAGGTGATGAGTAAGCAGCGAGCATAATATTGTCATAGCCTACGATAGAAATTTGATCAGGTACCCTTCTCCCCAAGCGCTTACAAGCCTTTAATGCACCTAATGCCATCAAGTCACTTGCACAAAAAAGAGATGTGATTTCCTCGTTAGCTTTTAGTAACTCATATGCTTGTTGTTCTGCAACGGCTTCTTCAAACTCTCCGTTTACAATCCAGCTTTGACGTATATCAATACCGTGCTCTTCCAAAGTGTCTAAATACCCTTTAAGCCTTTCTTGGCTTACAAACGCATCTTCACTTCCGTTTATCATTCCAATGTGCACGTGTCCTAATTGCACTAAATGTTCAACTGCTTTCTTAGCACCTAGCTTGTTATCTGTTGTGACATAACCAACTAAATCTGAACGAATTGGAATATCGACAAGGACGCAGGGAATGTTGCTTTCAAGTACTTCCGTTAGGTACGGATCATCCTTTTTAATTCCTTGAATGATTGCTCCATCCACTCTTCTTTCTTTGCAAAGCTGCGTATACGTTTTCTCGCGTTGTTTTGTTGTATTAGTGTTAAATAAAATCAAATCATAGCCTAAAAGAGAAGCTCTTTCATTTACTCCACATAACACCTCAAAGGTGAAATTATCTTTTACACTTTCTCGACTGATTCCTGACACAAGTAAACCAATTGTTTTCGACTTTTGCATAACCAAACCACGAGCTAAAGTATTTGGGCTATAATTCAGCTCTTTAGCTACATTCATAATCTTTTGCCTAGTCTTCTCATTCACATCAGAATAGCCATTTAACGCACGAGATACCGTCGTAATAGAGACACCTGCAACTTTCGCAATATCTTTTATAGTTGTCAATTACACTCCTCCAAAACGTTTCGGATAACTTATGAGAACATTGTAACGCTTTCAAAATGATTTTTCAAGACAAAAAACACCTAAAACAGATTAATCTATTTTAGGTGACGTTTTTTTACAAAGTGGTAGCTCAATTGAAAAGCATGTTCCTTTTCCTTTTTCGCTTGTGACTTGAACCTTCCCCTGCATGTAATGAATAATACGAAAAGAGACCATTGTCCCTAGGCCCGTTCCTTTTTCTTTAGTCGTAAAATAAGGCTCTCCTAAGCGGCTAATCTGCTCGCTCGTCATTCCACACCCCGTATCATGAATCTCTACCGTAACTGTCTCTCCGCTTTTTTTTAGCTTTACTTCGAGCTTCCCCCCGTTAGGCATGGCTTCAATACTATTTTTGACTAAGTTAATAAAGCATTGTTGAAGCTTCCTTCGTTCTCCACACACTTGAGCTTGCTCATGTAAAAGAGAAGGAGGCGGTAAAACGACACCGTTCATATTTGCAAGTGGCTTCATAATTTGTAAAACATGCTGAATTTCCACTCCTACATCTACTTTTTCCGGTCGCTCAGGGGCTGAATTTGCAAAAAGTAAATAATCATCAATAATATCCTTGGCTCGATCAAGCTCATCAATTGCAATTGATAAATACCGCTTCTTTACGGGATCTTGTTCATCTTCCCCTAGCATTTGCATAAAACCTCGGCTAGCTGTTAATGGATTTCGTACTTCATGTGAAATACTCGCTGCTAGGTGACTGACAACTTCTAGCTTTTCAGCTTTCACTAATCGTTTAAGAATTGATAAATTGGTTCGAATAGCTTCCCATAAAATAGTAATAACTAGCGTACCAATTACATCTAGGCAAACAAATTCAATCCATAAAAAAGTTGGCAGCGCAATATCAAAAACAAAAATTGATACTCCCATAGCCAAAAGTGCACCTAAGAGGCTCATTAATGTACTTGCTATAATCCTTTGTTGCAAGGACATCGTTAAGAATTTCTTTGCAAGTATGAATAATGGAATACTTAAAATTGGTAAAGCTATTAGCGTAACGTAAAACCCTACCCCTCCTATTAGAAAGCGTATTGTTAAAATCAATACAAAAAGAAAAGCACCTAATCCTGCTCCTCCGTATAATGTTCCTAAGATATATGGGATACGCCGCAGGTCAATATTGTATAAATCAGGGACAATAACAGCATCAACTGGAAAAAGCATGCATAACAAGATAGAAAGGATTGGAAATATTGCTATTGTCCAATTTTTTAACCAATCTATTTGTTTTGCATACTTTAATAAATAGTACATTTGAACTAAAAATAATGGTAATAATATAAACAAAAAGTTAATTAATAAATCTTTTGTGAAAAAGCTCATTCATTCACCGGTCTTTCAACATATTCTTCAACTAGCTCTACTTATCTACTTGTTAGAATACTGCATTCTCACCTTTTTTGAAATAGCTTTTTCACAATTTGTTACAAATTTGGTTGAATTATTGAGATATTTGGTTCAATCTATGACGACCGATTTCATACTCTTCTATCATTTGCTTAAAAAGCTCTTGTACAGTTGGAATAGTCGAAATTAAACCAATAACTTGACCAGCCCATCCAAACCCTTCTTTTTCATTGTTCTCGTATATATAACGGCAGTTAGCTTTTCCACTAATCACGTCTTGTAATTCTTCGTACCGTTCTCCCATACGCTCGCGTTCTACAATGGCAAGTGTATAATCTGACTTTAATACGCGTCCAGGGGCACCTAAAGAACGTTTTATGACAAGTGTATCTCTTTCCGTCCCTTCAACAATTGCTTGTTTGTAGCTCTCACCCGCATGTACACATTCCTTTGTAGCAATAAATCTTGTTCCCATTTCAATTCCCTCTGCTCCTAGCGCAAATGCAGCTAAAAGACCTTGACCGTTTCCAATTCCTCCACTAGCTAATACGGGAATGGACACTGCTTGAGCTACTCTAGGAATGAGTACCATCGTTCCTAAATCGTCTCTCCCAATATGTCCACCTGCTTCTTGACCAACAGCCATAACCGCATCTGCACCTAGCTCTTCTGCTTTTTGTGCTTGTCTCACGTTAGAAACAAGAACCAATGTTTTAATATTAGTACCTTTTAACCGATCAATAATTGGAGCTGGATTCGCTCCTGTAATAGAAACAACCGGTACTTCTTCAGCGATTGCTACTTCTAAAAGCTCTTCATAAGAAGTACCACTTTGTCCTCCAACAGCAAAGTTAACACCAAAAGGAAAAGAAGTAAGTGACCTAACCTTATGAATTTCACGGGTGAGGTTTTCTTTTGTCTTTAGAGTCATAGCCGTAATTTGTCCAAGTCCACCTGCGTTTGATACAGCTGCAGCTAGCTCACTATAAGCTAGATAAGCTAGACCACCTTGAACGATTGGATAGCGAATTCCTAGTAGCTGAGTAACACGTGTTTTCATCAATTGTCCTCCTCTTTCACACCAAATCTATCTTTCATTATGCCAAAAAGTTCCTAATACCTCTACTATATTCTACTTCCCTTCTTCTATGTCTTTCGTGAAACTAAATATATGTTAGAATAAAAATGGAAATTACCATGGAAAGAAGGCATACTTTAAATGCATATCTCAATTATTTTAACAATGCTAGCTGTTGGGCTTATCTTAGGTTTTGTGGGAGCAGGAGGTTCTGGATTTATTATTTCTCTTTTAACATTATTCTTTAACGTTCCTGTTCATATTGCTTTAGCTACTGCTCTGGCAGCCATGATTTTCTCTTCTCTTTCCGGTGCCATCAGCCACTACCGTGAGGGAAATGTTTCACTTAAATCAGGCATTATTGTTGGGGTTGTAGGCGCTTTAGGAGCATGGCTTGGCTCTCACTTTTCAAGCTTTATACCCGAGGAGCAATTAACTTGGCTAACAGCCAGCATGTTATTTTTATCGGGCGTTTTACTATGGGTGCGAACTGTTGTGCTATCAAGAAAATCCGGCAACACCCCAATACCACAGGGCGCTCATTTTGTGATAGCGTCCATATTAATTGGAGTAGTAACCGGGCTCTTATCCGGCATGTTCGGTATAGGATCCACTCCATTCATTCAGCTTGGATTAATGATGATACTTGGTTTATCGATTCACAAGTCAGCGGGAACAACCATGTTAATCATTATTCCCATTGCCATTGGAGGAGGAACAGGTTATTATCAACAGGGCTTTTTAGATATTCAATTATTATTTGAGGTAGTTGTTGGAACAATGGTAGGTTCATATATCGGTGCTAAGTTTACAAACCGTGTGCCAACATCCGTGTTAAAAACATCTCTTGTTGCTTTACCTATCTTTTCAGGCTTTTTGCTTATTGTATAAAAAAAGCGCATTCCTATGCGCTTTTTTTAGTTTATTGGACAACTAGCTTTATTTGATTTTGTGAAGGGTCTTTTGTAAAGATAGCATGCTCTTCTTTGCTGACCACTGCGCCTATCTCTTTCAAACGATTCACCACTACATCTCGCTTTTCTTCATCTGGAAACTCAATTGTAAAATACTTCATTCCAGGGCTATTTTCAGACGGTGCATCCGCTCCTCTTCCATTCCAAATATTCACTCCAATATGGTGATGATATCGCCCTGTGGACATAAATAATGCTTGGTTAGGAAATTTGCTAACGACATCAAACCCTAGCTTTTCATAAAATACTTTTGTTTCTTCTAAATCAGCTACGTGCAAATGAATATGCCCCATTACTGTATGACTTGGTAACCCTTCCCACTTTCCACTTTTTGCTTCTGCTAACACAGCTTGAGCATCAAGGGGAAGCGTAGCCATTTTAACTTCATTATCACTCCACTCCCAGTTAGCATTAGATCGATCTCGATATATTTCAATTCCGTTACCATCAGGGTCAGCTAAATATATCGCTTCACTGACTAAGTGATCAGAAGCTCCTTGCAATGGATACCCGGTTTTAACTAAATGATGAATAACCTCACCTAAGTCAGCACGTGATGGTAATAGTAAGGCAAAGTGATAAAGGCCGGTTTTACGTTCCTGCTTGGGCTGTGGTCTAGAAAGCTGCTCTAATGTAACGAGAGGTGTTGTTCCGTCTGCTGTTAATACAGCTTTCGTACTGGATCTTGTTAGAACTTGAAAGCCTAACACCTCTTCATAGAAACGCAGCGATTTTACAATATTATTTACGCGAAGCGCAACCTGGCTAACAAATGTATGAGGCTTTTGATGAAATGACATTTTTTTCTCTCCTTCTTTTTTATATAAAATCCATGGTTATTTATTTTAAATAATTAACTTACTTTATGTAAGTTAATTATATTATAAAAAGAAAATTCGTCAAGTTGTTTTATTTCTTTACTTTAGTAATAAACTACTTTATTACTTCATTAGCATAGACTCTTGAGAATCGTCATAAAGACATGATTTAATCAATGTCAGGAGGGGTGACTATGACATTATCTTGGATTTTATCTTACATAGTTGTTTCATTAACAATTGTATTAATTCCAGGTCAAGACATGCTCTTTGTCCTGACTCAAAGCTTAACATCAGGCATTAAAGCAGGAATGAAAACAGTACTAGGCTCCATTACCGGTACTTTCATTCATACGCTCTTGGCAGCTGGAGGTCTGTCTATTATTTTTCAGCAGTCCGTATTAGCATTCAATATTTTAAAAATTGTTGGTGTGCTTTACCTTTTATTTTTAGCTATTCAGTCATTTCGTTCTAAATCTGAACCTTTATCTTTGACTTCCCATCAAATGAGTACAACACGTTTCTTTAAAAAAGGGTTTTTCACCAACTTGTCTAACCCAAAGGTAGCTATATTCTTTATCACATTTTTGCCTCAGTTTGTGAATCCATCCTTAGGTTATGTAGGTCTACAGATGTTTGCTTTTGGGTTAATTTTTATTTTAGAAACGCTAGTTATCTTTTCGCTTGTAGCATTTTTTGCTTCTTATCTTGGAAAACGTGCAAAAAATAATGGGCGCGTGCAGTCATCATTAAAATATATACAGGGTACAGTATTTGGCATTTTAGGTTTAAAATTGTTATTTACAGATCACTAAAAGAGCTTGCTTATGCCAAGCTTTTTTTTATTCATATTAATTATTCTTTTATACATACTAAGTAAAAAGCCTAAAAAAGCAAGGAGTACTTTCATGGATTTATTAAAAGATTTCCTTATTTTATTATGTAGAATTATTACTATTCTGCCACTTTTGCTTATTATGACTCTGTTTATGGGCAGACGCTCAATTGGTGAGCTTCCCATATTTGACTTTCTCATTTTAATGTCTCTTGGAGCAGTTGTAGGGGCCGACATTGCTGATCCAGAAGTTGAACATATTCACACAGCTGTTGCAATTGTGATGATCGGCATCTTTCAAAAGATTATTGCTTATTGTAAGATTCGCTATCGTTCTTTTGGAGAAAAGATTACGTTTGAACCAGTTGTCGTTATTAAGGATGGCTTATTTTTAGTTAAAAACCTTCAGCGTATTCGATACTCAATTGATAATATCTTATATATGCTCCGTGAAAGTAACGTCTTTGATATTAGCATTGTAAAAATGGCTGTTATCGAATCTAATGGTAAACTAACTGTTCAAAAGAAATCGTCTAAAGAAACTTTAACACGGGAAGACCTGCATATTTCAAACAGTAAAATAGATTTGGCTTACCCTTTAATTATTGAAGGAAAAGTATATGAGGATGTATTAACCCACTGTAACCAGACAAAAGAATGGTTAGTAGGCGAGTTAAAAACACAGGGTATTGAAAGCCTCTCTGACATTTTCTTTGCGTCATTGACTGATGAAGGTAAACTACATGTCTCACTATATTCACCAAACAATTCAGCTCCTCCCCTTCATCATTAAAAATTCAGCTTGCTTTATTAAGTATTTATACTGTAGACCTCCTAATGGTAAACTGTTTTATTGAATATTTCTGAATAAATGTACAGCATGGACTTTTATAGATTTAACTGTGAAGTTATGCTATTTTAGTAGATACAAGATTGTTTGCGTATTAGGAGGTTTATATGGGCTTTATTGACTCACTATCATCAGTTGATGGTTGGAAAAATATCGGTTTAGCAGTTGGGATTTTTTTGATTTTCCTTGTGCTTCGTAAACTGTTTACAACTTATTTATTTAAATTTATTATCGGGTTTGTGAAGAATAAAAAAATTGATCTTATCACGAGTATTTTAGAAGCATTTGAAAAGCCAATGAGGTGGATTTTCGTAATCATTGGTATTCAGCTTGCGCTCCCTTATTTACCATTTGAACTTTTAACGGTTGAGCGTGAAAGCCAGATTATACGTTCTGCTTTTATTATTCTTGCAGGATGGGGACTTTACAATTTGGCGGATGCAACAGCGCTCTTTTTCTCAACTTTCTCAAAAAATTTTGATGTACAAGTAGACCGCATTGTTATTCCATTTGTTGAGAAATTTATCCGCATCATCGTTGTTGTTTTATCTGCTTCCATTGTTGGTGAAGAATGGGGCTTCAATGTTAATGGATTCGTAGCCGGCCTAGGACTCGGAGGGCTAGCATTTGCCCTTGCAGCTAAAGATACGGTTAGCAACCTTTTTGGCGGAGTTGTGATTATCACAGAAAAGCCTTTTACAATTGGAGATTGGATTAAAACACCAAGCGTTGAAGGCGTAGTTGAAGATATTACATTTCGAAGCACAAAAGTACGAACATTCGCTCAAGCGCTTGTAACGGTTCCTAATGCAACGCTATCAAATGAGCCTATTGTAAACTGGGCTAAAATGGGAAAACGTCAAATATCATTTCATTTGGGATTGAATTACAATACCCCTAAAGAAAAACTGGAAACCTCAGTTGAACGTATTAAGCAAATGCTGATGGAAGATGAAGATATTCATAAGGAAACAATTATTGTTAATTTTGAAACCTTTAATGAATCAAGCCTTGATGTGCTGTTATACTTCTTCTCTAACACAACAGCTTATGCTGACTATTTAGAGGTAAAAGAAAAGATAAACTTTAAAATTATGGACATTTTACAAGAAGAAGGCGTTGACTTTGCTTTTCCAACTCGTGCTCTTGTCATGCAACAATCTGAAGATATTATTAAACAAGATACAAACATATTGGAAAGATCTCGCGGTTAACAAAAAGGTTGCTAAATAAATTAGCAACCTTTTTCCTTTCTATTTTATTTTGAGATAAACATTTGTGTCCAGTAATGCCCATAGCTTCCGCCTTTAACATAACCTACTCCAATTTCTGTAAAGCTACTGGATAAAATATTTTTTCGATGTCCTTCACTATTCATCCATGATTTCACAACGGCTTCTGGTGTCGCTTGTCCAGCAGCAATGTTTTCACCTGCTGTTTTATAAGAGATGCCAAAGTTTTTCAGCATAGTAAAAGGACTTCCGTATGTAGGAGAAGTATGACTAAAATAGTTTTTATCAATCATATCTTGAGATTTATAGCGAGCTACTCGTGCTACTTCCCAATTAGATTTTAACGGTTTTACCCCTACTTTCGCACGCTCTTCGTTCACAAGCTTTACAACTTGCTCTTCAAAAGATTGAGCCGTAGTATTTACGCTTGGCACATTAATTTTTTGACCAGGATAAATGACATTGTGGTTCGAAATACTTGGGTTTGCATCAATAATTTCTTGAACACCTACCTGGTATTTCACTGCAATTTTCCACATAGTATCTCCTGATTGAACAGTATGTACTGTAGATGCTTGAGCAGTATGATTTAATCCAAAAACAAGAGTGACAGACAACATTGTAATTGATGATAATTTTAATAAAGTTTTCATAATCATATTAAAGCAAATTTTTTGACAGATTAATAGCGGTAATAATCACCTATAATACTAATTTAAGAGAATAGCTTATACAAAAAAACGCACGGTTAACCGTGCGTTTTTTTTATGAAGATAGGGCCTGTGACGGCTCCACTTCAGGGATCGCCATTGGTTCTGAAACGACTTCAGTTACCTGACGACGCTTGATGACTTCCACGTATTGAATATGATGGTTTTCCATTGCTTTTACTTTAAACTCATACTGTTCAAACGTAATAACATCCTGTTGTTTCACATCATATTTTTCTGTTAATACCCAGCCGCCAATCGTATCGATCTCTGTATCATCAATCCGGATGTCAAGAAGCTCGTTAATTTGACTTACTAGCACTTTTCCATCCACAATATAGTGGTAATCTTTCACTTTTTGAATAAGGGGCTTTTCATCTGTATCAAATTCGTCACGAATTTCACCAACGATTTCTTCTAAAATATCTTCAATTGTTACAATACCCGCTGTACCACCATATTCATCAACTAAAATCGCCATTTGAATACGTTCGCGCTGCATTTTTAGCAGCAAATCATGAATAGAAATCGTTTCAACCACTTGAATAATTGGACGAATATAATCTTTTAAATGAATTGATTGCGTATCTTTCATAACAATCTCAGTTAAGATTTCCTTCATGTTTAACAAACCAACAATGTGATCTTTATCTCCATCAATAATAGGATAGCGAGTAAATCGCTCTTCTTTTGCCATATCTAAAATATATTCAATCGTATCTTCTTGATCAATCGAGACCACTTCTGTTCGCGGTACCATAATTTCTTTTGCCACTCGGTCATCAAAGTCAAAGATCTTACTGACATATTTAAATTCTGATTGATTAATTTCACCGCTTTTATAGCTTTCTGATAATAAGATGCGAAGCTCTTCTTCACTATGTGCTAATTCATGCTCAGATGCTAGTTTTAGTCCAAATAAACCTGTTAGCAAGCGAGCTGATCCGTTAAGTACCCAGATAAAAGGATACATGATTTTATAAAAGAATATTAGCGGCTTTACAAATAATAGAGTCACCGCTTCAGCTTTTTGAATAGCAAACGTTTTAGGAGCTAATTCTCCAACTACCACATGTAGAAACGTAACGACAGCAAACGCGATGACAACTGAAATGATGGTAGATAATCCTCCCTCAATACCGAGTTGTTCAAAAAGTGGTTCAAGCATGTGAGCTACAGTAGGCTCACCTAACCACCCAAGGCCTAATGCTGTAATTGTAATTCCTAGCTGGCAAGCGGATAAATATTCGTCAAGGTTGGTAATAACTTGCTTCGCAGCTTTTGCATTTTTGCTCCCTTCCACTACTAATTGATCGATTCTAGAGCTACGAATTCGAATAATTGCAAATTCTGTAGCAACGAAAAAAGCAGTTAATGCAATCAGCACCGCTAATAAAATCAAGTTAAATATGTCCAATCAAGTTCCTTAGCTCGTAATAGTACGAGTAAGGAGTCACCTCCTAAGTGATTAAAAGTTTAAAACATTTTTTATTCCTAAATAGTTATTTCTTTTTATTTTAAATCTAAAAAACTGTGTCGTCAAACCTTTTAGCTAGTGTTCTAACACGAATCTCAAGTATAAATACCTTACACCTTTTATAAAACACACTCTTACTTTTTACTTTTCAAAGGCATATAGAAGCTGACAATCACACATATTAGGCCTATCAAAAAGAGAAAAACAGGCACCTCATTTAAAAATACTGTCAGGTAATCACCTGCTTTCCTTGCGTGAATGGGAACTAAATTCAATTCCATGATGAGACTAACGAATGCAATTGCTTTTAAACAAACTCCTAACAAAAACAACCCTAGTCTACTCCTGATTCCCAATAAAAACATTCCTTTCACATATTCATCTTTTACATTCCTGTAATGACAGAATTTTCACTTATTATCAAAGTATGAATTTCCCAAACTACTTATCACTGATTATTTATATATATGAAGAAATAAACTACCCGATATTTTTTATATAAAAAAAGCCGTACCTTTTGTAGATACGGCTTTTTTTGCTTTTATTACTAATGAAAGCAAAAATCTAATGAGATTCTTATGTAAAGCTAAAAAACAACTGATACTTTTTAGATAGTGCCCCAAACATCTTGAGCAATTTTAACGACATGACTAATTTTATTCCATTGCTCTTCTTCTGTTAGTTCATTTCCTTCTTCCGTACTTGCAAAGCCACATTGAGGACTAAGGGACAGATTTTCTAGAGGAATAGATGCACTCGCTTCTTTAATTCTTTGTTTAATAACTTCTGTATCTTCTAGCGTAGGAAACTTAGATGTTACTAGTCCTAATACAACTGTTTGGTTGTCACGTGTAAAGCTTTTTAACGGCCCAAAATCTCCTGAACGATTATCATCATATTCAAGGAAAAGTCCATCTACATGTAAGTTAGCAAAGATTGCATCGGATATAGTATCGTAGCCACCACTAGTAATGTACGTAGACCTAAAGTTCCCACGACAGATGTGCATCGTAATAATCATATCATCGGGCTTTTTAGAAATAGCGTCGTTTAAGCAATTAACTCTCGTATCAATAATATCTTTTACATCCATACCCAACTTCTCCACAACTGCATCGATACGTTCTTCAGAAACAAAATCAATCCATGAAGTGTCATCTAACTGTAAGTAGCGGCATCCTGCATCATAAAAAGCTTGAATCGCTTTTTGATAAGCAACTACCGTGTCATGATAAAACTGTTCTCTATCTCCATTATAATAAGTGTCCTCTTGAATTCGAGTAAATAGCATGTTAGGGCTTGGAATAGCAAACTTAGCAACTTGACTTCCATCACCGTATTCTTCAACGGCTTCTTTTAAAAATGTAAAATGTTCTAGCATATAATGATGGTTGAAATCTACTTTGCCAACTACCTTAATTGCTTTATTTTTTGTTTTAGCACCTTTAAATTGACTAATATACTCCGTTTCAAACTCTTCTACACCCTCTAGGCCTGATAAGAAATCCAAGTGCCACCAAGCACGTCTAAATTCTCCGTCAGTGATAGATTTAAGTCCCACTTCAAGTTGTTTCTGGACAAGCTTTAAAATTTCCTGGTCCTCTACAGATTTTAAAGCCGTCTTACTAATTCTACCATTGATATAAGCTTCTCTTGCTTCTTTGAGAGGAGTTGTTCTTAAAAAGCTCCCTACGTGATCAGCTTTAAATGGAGCTTTCACTAATGTCTTTGTCATAGTTCTATTCCCTCTTTCTATTCAAAATAAAAAACCTCATCTTAAAGATAAGAAGAGGTTAATAGTCATTATCGGTTCTTCTCCTATCTTCAAGCAAGTTGCTACTGGAATTGGCACAGTACTTAAACAGTCTGTTGCCGAGGCTTCACGGGGCCAGTCCCTCCACCTCTCGAGATAAGAATATTCAATTAATTAACTAGGAAAAATGTTACACCTATTTTCTTAACCTGTCAACGAGGAATTTGAAAAATCAGAAATGAAACATTTTTCTTGTACTATCGAGGATTGATGCATATCCGAATTCATAAAAGATAAAACGTGGTCAAATATACCTTGTCACTTTACTTGTCTCTATCTATATGATATATGTTATAATCATGTGACCTAGGTTTTAAATAAGGAGGAACCTCACAAAGATGTTAGTTAAAGGATTACAACTATTAAAATATGTCTTTTTAATCGGAGCTGTGGTATACGGAATAATTGCTTTTCAAAACAGTGATTCCACCAACTATATTGCTTATTTACCATACATTCAGTTAATGCTAAGTTTATTTTTATTTATTGAAGCTGTTTTGACGTTTAAGGAAAGCAAACTGCATTCAGCGTTTTTTCTAGTCATTTCTGTGTTCTGCTTCGCTATCTATTTTGAAGTGTAAAAAAAGCACGCTGCTCATAGCGTGCTTTTTCATTTCTCATTTCTTAAAGCGGTTACAACTTCGCCGATTGGAAGATATATTTGACTATCAAACACATAGTCATAGTGAGTTGGCTCTTTATTAATAATAATCATTGGTATCTGACCAAGTTTTCTAACTAGTAAAGGAATTTGATTAATAGGCGTTACTTGCAAAGATGAACCCATTACAATAAATAAATCGCTCTGTAAAGCTACCTCTACAGCTTCTTCAAAACAGTGAATTGAATCTCCAAACAAAACAACATTAGGCTTTAATACCTCTTCACATGACGTACAACTCGGTAATCCCGCTTTGTTTAGAAAATCTAACCCAAATTCATTTTTACACTTTTGACAATGTGCTCGCTTAATTGTTCCGTGAATTTCATATACATTCTTACTTCCTGCTTTTTGATGCAGCCCGTCAATATTTTGTGTAATTACATGCACCGTCTTTTCTTGTCCTAATTCTGCTATAAAGTCATGGCCTGAGTTAGGTTTATATTCATGAAGTAGCTTTACACGAAAAATCTCTTTAAATAGCTCCCAGAAAAGCACCGGATCATTTCGATAAAAAGAAGTGGAAATCACATCTGAAAATTCTAAGTTCTTTCGATACAATCCATTCTGAGAGCGAAAATCAGGTATACCTGACTCTGTACTTACTCCCGCCCCCGTAAAGAAACAAATTCGCTCTGCTTCTCCAATTTGTTTCTTTAACTCTTCAACTTGCATATTCATTGGCTCTCTCTCCTACTTAACAATAAGTACGGGTATCTTTACATGCTGAGCAATTTTATGACTTACGCTTCCCAAAAACATTTCTTTTACTGGATTTAACCCTCGACTTCCAACTACTACAACATCAAAGTGATTGTTGTTAGCAAATTGAATAATGGTTTTAGCAGCATCTCCATGAATAAACGTAATTTCATATTCTATATTAGATTTTGCTAACACTTCTTGTGTTGTTTGGATACGCTTTTCTCTTGTTTCATCTATTCCAAGCGTATTCAACCTACTATCTCCTTCTACCGCATATATCACTTGAACAAAGCTGCGATCAGTTAAGTTCGCTAGAGTAACCGCTTTTTCAGCTGCTCTAGCAGCGTGTTCAGAACCATCTGAAGCTAATAGAATTCGCTTGAACATGTCTTCACTCCTTTTCTATCAATTATAACAGCTCTACTAATTTTTATTCCATTGAAGAAATCGATATAAAAATTAAATTTTCTAAAAATACCCTCGCTTTTTGTGTTATACTAATAAACAGAAGTGCTATACTAAATAAAAGCTAACTAAAAGGACTGATGGCTATTATGGGTTTTGAGCTGATATGTACCTTTTGCAAAGGGCTTGGGAAAGTAATGATTATTCCTGGCATATTCTACACAAAAAAGTGTAAGCATTGCGAAGGTACTGGTTTGAAATTAAAAAAAGACGAAACTCCTCTGTAAGAAGTCTCGCCTTTATATCGTTTAGATTGATAATTCTTTTGATAGTTGATACATACGCTCATCAATATGATGAGGCTCACCTAAGATTTCCATAATATTATAATCAACAATTTCGTTTTTACGGATACCGATTGCACGCCCGCCTTTACCTTCCATTAATAACTCAACGGCGCGGCCACCAAAACGACTTCCTAACACGCGATCTTGTGCAGTTGGTGATCCACCACGCTGAATGTGACCTAGAACCGTAACGCGAGTTTCAATTCCAGCAGCTTCTTCAAGCTGTTTTGCTACTTCATTTCCTGTAGCTACACCTTCAGCAACAACAATAATACTATGTTTTTTGCCACGCTCTTGGCCTTTCTTTAGACGATCTACCATCTCTTGGAACTCATCCTTTGCTTCAGGAATTAAGATTGTTTCAGCTCCTCCAGCTAATCCAGACCATAGAGCAATATCTCCAGCATTACGTCCCATTACTTCAATAATAAACGAACGTTCATGTGAAGTAGCCGTATCGCGAATTTTATCAATCGCATCGATAACAGTATGTAAAGCTGTATCGAAACCTAGAGTAAAGTCTGTTCCTGGAATGTCATTATCAATCGTTCCTGGAATACCTACACATGGAAAACCTAGCTCAGTTAGCTTAACAGCTCCCATGTAAGATCCATCTCCACCGATTACTACTAAGCCTTCAATACCGTGTTTTTTTAGGTTTTCAATACCTTTACGGCGTCCCTCTTCTGTTTTGAACTCTGGACATCTTGCAGAATACAACATTGTTCCACCGCGTTGAATGATATCCCCAACATCACCCACTTCAAGCTTTCGAATATTTCCTTCAATTAACCCTTGATATCCTTGATAAATACCGTAAACTTCCATTCCTTCATGAATCGCTTTACGCACAACAGCACGAACCGCAGGATTCATTCCTGGAGAATCACCGCCGCTTGTTAATACACCTATTCTTTTCATTAATTTTCACCTCATCAAAAGTCAAATCAATTGACACTGTATTCTATTTTTACATTCTACATGACTACAAAGTATTTGTGTAGTAATTCACAACAGATTTCTATTATTATTTTTAAATGTCCTTACATTTTCATATGTTTTAGTTATTAACAGTTAAATATTCAATTTTTTTCTATTTTTTTAAAGAAAAATACATCTTTCTACTCGCTATAATTTTCATTTTTTTCATATTTTGTAATGAAAATGTAACGTTTTAACCTGTCGAAAGGTGTTATGATTATTTTACGAAAATTGACGGAAAATTGATGGAGGACCATTATGAAGAAACTTGTAGCAGTTTTTACCCTCGCTAGCTTTTTATTTGCTAGCCCTTTAGTTAGTCAAGCTGCGCTAGGTGATCAAACATTAAAGCAGGGCATGAGGCATCAAGATGTTCAGCAATTGCAGCAACTTTTAAAGAAAAAAGGTTATTTTACTGGCAATACAACAACTTATTTTGGCCCAGCTACATCAAACGCAGTTAAATCATTCCAGCGTAAAAATGGACTGTCTGCCGATGGAGTTGTTGGAAAAGGTACATACGCAAAGCTAGGAGTGAAAACTTCTTCACAGACTTCTACGTTTAATGCTTCAAAAGTTATTAACAAAGGAAAACAATATATCGGTGTTCCATATCGTTGGGGTGGAACAACGCCTAGCGGATTCGATTGTAGCGGCTTTATTGGTTATACTTTCAAGCAGAGCGTTGGCATTACTCTACCTCGAACTGTGGCCGAGATTTATAAAAAAGGTACTAGAGTAACAAGCTTGCAACCTGGGGACATCGTGTTTTTTCAAACATACCAAAAAGGTGCTTCACATGCTGGCATCTATATGGGCAACAATCAATTTTTACATAGCTCATCTTCAAAAGGTGTTTCAGTTGCTTCATTAAAAGATAGCTATTGGAGTAAGCGTTATATCGGTGCAAAAAGAATTCGTTAGTCAAAAAAAAAAGCCAACTTAAGTTGGCTTTTTTTAACGACAAAAACTATAGTATTCATTAATGATATCTAGTACTGTTGGATACTCATCTACCCACGTAAAGTTAGTCTTTTCGTTTTGTTCTTGTTCTGTTTCTTTTTTAATTGTAATTTGCTCCACAAAATATCTCTCCCTTTTTCTGTTATATAACATATATATCGTTTTCTTTTTGTTTTATAACAAAAATTCTAAAAAAAGAAGACGTGCTAAAAGAAGCGCTCACGATTTAGTGAGCGCTTCTTTTAATCCGCTTGAATTTTAATGTAGCATGTACGATTTCTAGGACCATCAAATTCACAAAAATAAATCCCTTGCCACGTTCCTAATAATAGACTTCCATTTTCAATAATAATTTGCTGTGAAGAACCGACGGTGCTTGCCTTTAAATGGGCTGCTGTATTCCCTTCAAAATGTTGATCTTTTTCATCAACCCAAGGATATACCTCATCAAACCTTCTAATCATGTCACGTTTTACATCTGGATCTGCATTTTCATTAATTGTGATACCAGCAGTTGTATGGGGGCAATACACTGTGACTACTCCGCTTTTTACTTTTTTCCTCTTAATTTCCGCGTTTACTTCACTTGTCACATCAACCATTTCATCTCGACTACTCGTTTGAATCTTAAATGAATGTAACATGTTTTCACTTCCTTTTTTGTTAGTTAGCATAACATCTACTGAACTCGCAAAGACTAGTATATATTCTTTTTTATCGTACTGTTTTTTACTACTGAACTCAATATACGGTTAATGACATAAAGGCGGTGAAGACTTGCTCAATTCAACTTTTCAACGAGATACAGAGTATGTGGTTAAGACATTTCTAGAACTAGCAGGTGACAGCAGTGACATAGCCTCAAAAAAGCTATGGATTTCATCTACTGATTTCTTTTATATCCTTTATCTACAAGGACTTGTAGATAGCGAAAAGCTGAATCAACTGACAGAAAAGATGGTTCAGTCTAAAACCTCCTCTCCAATCAATACGCTAGATCGTTGGGATTCTTTTATCTCAACAATTGAAAGTACTGAGATTTACACATACAAGCAAGCTCTCACTTCTTTTTTCAAAGGAGAACCTTTATTATTTATTCATAATCGTACAACAGCCTACTCGTTAAACATGACAATGGCTAAACAGCGTACATGGAGTGAACCAACAACTGAAAAAGTAGTGCGCGGTCCAAAGGTTGCATTAATTGAGAATTTAGAAGAAAATATCGGTATTTTAAGGCAAAGAGCCAGTGATGCAAACTTAATCGTGGAGGATGTTTTTATAGGAGAAGAGCAGCTCCATCGAACATCAATGGTTTTTCATAAAAAGCAATGTCAACCTCATATAGTGAATCAAGTTCGTGAAAAGCTTCAACAAATTAACCTTAATAATGTTCAAGATTCTGGAATGATTGAAGAATTTCTCGAAGAAGCTCCGTACTCCCCTTTTCCGCAAGTCCAAAATACGGAGAGACCCGATCGCGTTTTAGCAGCTATTAATGAAGGAAGAGTTGCAATTTTTGTAGATGGCTCACCTTTTGCTCTATTAGTACCAACAACAATTGACATGATTATGAAATCACCAGATGACTATTATGAAAGATGGTTGGCAGGTTCTCTCTTACGCCTTCTTCGCTATATTTCAATTTTCATTACGCTCTTTTTCTCAGCTATCTATATTAGCCTTGTATCGTTTCATCAAGGACTGCTTCCAACCGAGCTTGCCATTACAATTGCAGCAACGCGAGAAGACGTGCCGTTTTCACCTTTTATTGAAGCAATGGTAATGGAAGTGACCATCGAATTACTAAGGGAAGCCGGGCTTCGCCTCCCAACACCTGTCGGACAAACCGTTGGATTAGTAGGAGGAGTTGTTATTGGACAAGCAGCTGTAGAAGCTCATATTGTAAGTTCCGTCATGATTATTATCGTATCCGTTACGGCAATTGCTTCTTTCACCGTTCCTCAATATGGGATTGGTTTATCTTTTCGAATTTTAAGATTTGGTTCAATGATTATTGCAGCATTCTTGGGATTATACGGAGTCACTCTTTTTTTACTTATATTAGTTACGCATTTAACAAAACTTGAAAGCTTTGGAATGGAATATTTCAAACCGTTCTATGCTAAAAACAGTAAATCGTGGAAAGATTCCTACGTACGCTTACCCTTTAAAAAAGCAAATGTAACGAAGAGATAAGGAGGCATTATGAAGCAACAAGATCAGCTGCTATCAAACTTTTATGCAATAGCAACCATTTCATGTACGATGCTCGGTGTAGGATTATTAACGCTGCCACGCTCGATTACTGAAAAAACAAATAATGCAGATGGATGGATTGTTTTACTAGTTGAATGGGGATTATTCTCTTTAATTATTATTTTGCTTGCTTGGATGATAAAATCTTTTCAAATTCAATCGCTATATGAATTTTCAAAAGAAGTAACGGGCAAATTTTTAGGCAGTATTATTAATCTCTTCGCCATTACTTATTTTACCGCTGTATCAAGTTTTGAAATTCGAGCTATGTCGGAAATGATTCAATTTTACCTTCTTGAAAGTGTTCCTTTGGGAGTAATCATCATTACGTTTATGCTCACATCACTCTATACGCTAACAGGTGGTATGAATACAATTAGTAAGATGATGGCTTTGTTTTTTCCTTTTACTATTATTATCTTATTAGCCCTTTATGGTTTTAGCGTTAATATGGTTAGCATTTCAAATCTTCGACCCGTTTTAGCTGATGGAATTCATCCAATTTTAAATGCATTTACAACAGTTTCTGTTTCATTTGTAGGTGCAGAATTAATCTTGTTTTTACCAAAATACCTAAAGAATAAAAAGCAAATTCGAAAGATAGCTCTCATAGGATTTGGGATACCCCTTGCCCTTTATATTATTACCTATATTCTTGTCGTTGGCGCTTTAACAGTACCTGAAGTTAAAACGATTGTTTATCCAACTATTGCATTTGTTCAGTCTCATGAAGTAAAAGGGATCTTTGTTGAACGTTTAGAGCTTTTCTTGCTCACAGTTTGGCTGTTACAATTTTTTTTAACGTTTCAGATGTTTAATTTTTTAGCTTTTTCAGGAATTACCATGATGTTAAAAAAGAATTCCACAAAGAAGTCCGCTATGATTCGTGTAACTCTAGCAGTTATCATTGTAGTAGGCTCACTTCTCCCTAAAACAGCCGGAGACGTTATTGCGTTTGCTGACCTTTTAGGCTGGGGTTTTTTAATTGTATTTCTTGCAGTTCCACTTTTCTTAGGGCCCATTATGCTAATTAAGAAACGAGTGAAGAAGATATGAATAAGTACTTGGCTCTCATCATGATGATAATTATATTAGTGGGTTGCTCTCGGCACCGTAATATTGAACAACTCTCACTCGTCATTGGCGTTGGTATTGATTCATTAGACACGGTAAACGAAAAGACGGATCAGCATAACCTTATGCTCACTCACCAAACTCTTGTATCTCCAGACCGAGGTGGGATGTCATCGTCCTCGTCCTCACCGTATAAAAACATTGTCACTAAAGGACCCACAGTACATGAAATTACACGAGATATTGCATTAAAGCAAGACCCTTTGTTCAGTCAGCATCAGCGTATTTTAGTATTTGGTGAACAAGCTGGGAAGACCTTCAAATTAGACGCTCTGATGGATCAGCTTTCTAGGGATAATGAAATCCGCAGAAGCTGCCTTATTTTTGTTACAAATGGCCAAGCAAAGGATATTTTAACGATTAAAGGAATGGATACTCCACCGGTTAATGTCATATATGATTTAGTTGAAAATAGATATCGAACCAATAAAATACTTCCCACTTTATCATTAGGAGAAATATCAGCTAAGTTAGAAACGGACCAAAGCTTTTTAGTACAACGTGTTTCAAAGTTAGAAAAAGACATCCAATTAAACGGAGCAGCTTTAATCAAAGGTGGGAAGATATACGCATTTTTATCTCAAAACGACTTACAGGCACTTAGTTGGTTAAGAGGGGATATTCAAGGTGGGATCGTGTACGGCAAGCATGGAAGGTATCCTTTCTCGTTTGAAATTGGTTCTGTTAAACAAAAAGTCAAAACCAAAGTTGAAAACGACCATGGCATTCATTTTGATGTATACGTAAAGGCATCTGGAAGGTTATCAGAAGATTGGGATGCTTCTGATCAAAAGCTTTCCCCTTCTTTTATTAACCATATTGAAAAAAATGTTGAAAAAACTATAAAATCAGATACAAGCAAGATAGTTCAAAAACTCCAAAATGATTATCAAGCAGATGCACTTGAATTTAGAGAGTATGTACGAATTAACCACCCTTCATTTTGGAAGAAACATCGAAAAGAATGGGACACTATTTTTTCAAATTCTACTATTGATTATCATATTAACGTTACAATTGAAGATTTTGGAGCAAAAACAGACAGCGGCTAATGAGCCGCTGTCTTACTTTAATTCCATGATCATATAGTGATTTGTATATGACTTTCTTTCAAAAGAAGTTCGCTTTTCCTCTCGATCAAAATAAAATAACTCATCTTCCTGGTATTGAAAGGTATCACCTTTTTTATCCATTTCTTTAATAAACGACAGGTAATCATCCGAGTGAATTAAGTACCGCTCTGGTTTATCTGAAACTTGAACTACTTTTTCATTTCCTGCTTTCATTTTTGCTATACCAACTGCTAAAGGTATCGGATTTCCTTCTTGAAAAATAGTCTTATAAAAAATGAGCACAAATAATAAGCACGTAACGCCTACGACTAGCAAGATTTGTTTTTTTATTATCTTCACCTACTTTTCATATGGTTAACTCTATTATCAAGTGAAATTCTGCGTGAGCAAAAATGCTCTGCCATGTTATTTTTATGAAGGTGGATTGACGTAAAAGTATTTACGTTACTAATACGACAGCTTTGTAAAAAACACCTTTCTTTTATAAGAATTTGAATGGAAATATAACAGTTTCATTACCTTTCCGTTAAATCAGGTTTGCACTCCACATTTCCAATTAACTTCATGCTAAACTTGAGTCAATAATAAAGTAAAAACTTTACGAATAGATAGGGTGTTGCGTATGAACAATGTTACTTTACAATCATATTTATCTCACTTATTTCCTAATGTCCAAATGAAAAAACCGCTTTTTTACAATGCACCAATAGGTATTCGATTCAAGCTAACAAATCAAAAGCGCGTGTGGGAACAAGGGTATATGAAAAATGTTTATAAACGCACATACCAAATTTTTAAAGCACTTCATGATGAAGAGGATGAGCTCATCGTAGTATTTCGTTCGCCATCTCCAAAAACTGAACTATCTTTTCTAAAGCGCACTGATATATTAATGAAAAAATTTATTCGCTCTCGCTTAAGAAAGACAAGCGTACAGCTGTTATCAACTAAAAATGAGTATGCTATTGCATGCAAGCCAACTGACTTGAAGCAAAAACAGTTACTACAATCTATTGCGAATCGCGATCTACATATCCAACCTGCGATTGAAGAGGAATGTTACATTATCAATGTAAGCAAAGGAACCATTTTTCATCTCTATGATGATCGAGCGTTAGATGTCGTATCTAATAATCAACGTTCGCTTGGGTTACTACAAGAAAAGTTTAACGAATGGATTTTGGATATGGATGCTACTGAACATTCACCAATAAGCTAACAAAGCTGCTGTATCTATGGATAGATACAGCAGCTTTGTTTTATTTTATTTGCTTATTAAGCCACTGAACCGTGTGTTGAACCATTTGCGTTTGCTGTTCTTGAGGAGAAATCGTTGCTTTATTATCCCCTTTTTGTTCACCGTATAGACCAAACTGCGCATGGTTTGCTCCTTTTAACTCCACTATTTTGGCATTCCTTGAAAGTAAATGCTTTGTTTCTGAAATCTTATTGGGCGTTGATAAACCATCTCTTTCACCTGTTAGGGATAGAATTGGATAATTCGTGTTTGAAAAGTCATTTTTATTCATTGGATAGGAAGCCAACAAAATAAGGCCTTGTATCCTACTGTGATGATTATACGCATAAGAACTGGCTACAACTCCTCCCAAAGAATGTCCTCCGATAAACCAATTATCAATAGTAGGGTATTCCTTCATAATTTCTTTTACCTTGTTACTTGAAAAGAAACTAACATTAAAAGGCGCATCTACTATGCCTACTAGATATCCTTGTTTTGCAACTTCTTGTGCGTAGTAACCGTATGCCATTGCATCTACTTTTGCGCCTTGATAAATAATATAGCCACCTTTTATATCACTATTGTCACTTGGCTGAAAGAGTAGGTAGCCATCTTTTTGTATCGCTTGCTTTGAAACCACTAAATTTTCAACTTCTTGAGAAGGTTTATAATCAAACTGTGTCCAAATGACAAAGCATGCTATCAAAACAGAAAGTAAAACCAAAATTCCTACTGCTAGTACTTTAAGTAATCGTTTAAACATAAAATTCCTCTTTTCTTTATACTACCAAATGGAACATTCAACTTTACATTATCTTGTAGCAAAAATGCACCTTTATGAATGAAAATAATGGTTCTACGGAACAATAAAACAAATTAACCAGCAAAGGAATTCTGTATGAAGCATATTACTTACCAAACGCACAAGCGATATAAAGCCCATGTTAGCTTGTTTGGCACAACTCAACTCCACCTTCGAAACCCTTATATTATTGCCTGGTGGTCTGCTGCTTTTCCAGGTTTCGGTCACCTTTTGTTATCTAAAAACATTACGGGACTGCTCTTATTCATTTGGGAGGTTTATACAAATATCCATGCCAATATTAATGTTGCGATGGTATATTCTTTTACCGGTAGGCTAGAAGAAGCCAAGACCATATTGGATACTCGATGGGCGCTTTTATATATTCCTGTTTATCTATTTGCCATTTGGGATAGCTACCGCACAACCATCGACATAAACAAAGTATACGTGCTGGCTGAACACCAAAACGAGCCTTTTGATACCTTTAAAATGGGTGCTTTAGAAGTCAATTACCTTGATAAACGCCGCCCTCTAGTAGCTGTCATGTGGTCCATACTGATGCCAGGCGCCGGTCAACTTTATATTCACCGAATTATCATAGGTTTCTTCTCTTTAATTTGGGTAGTGGTATTTTTTTATCAATCACAATTTCTTCCGGCAGTTCATTTTCTTTTTTTAGGAGACATCACAAGTTCAACAAGCGTTTTAAATATAGAATGGCTTTTATTCCTTCCTTCTATATACGGTTTTAGCTCCTATGATGCCTATGTTAACACCATTGAGAACAATAAATTATATGATCGTGAACAAGCTGACTTTCTTTCACAAAACTATCAGCAATACCGCTTTTCATTAAAACAGCGATTATAGCTTCTATATGCTAAATCTCGATATAGTAAGGAGCCCATTATGCAAGTATTCTCTACTTTCGATCACTCAATTTATTTAGAACTTGCCATTGTAGCATTGGAGCGCAGTGGCATTCCTAAAAGCCAAATTTTAGCCATCCCACTGGAAATAAAAGATGACCAATTTTTAATTTTTGATAGCATTCATCAATCAGACGGTATTAGCCTATTTGACATCGCTGCTGGCTTGGCAACAGCTTTTGCAGTTATAGGCGCAAGCGTTGGATTTATCTTAACATGGGGACCTATATACTGGGGGTTAATTGGTGCTGCTTCAGGATTTATCATTGGCTTTTTAATTAACTTTATTTATTATAAATTTGTTAAAAAGCGAAGTAAACAAGCGCAAGGAGCGGAAGTGATTTTAATCGTAGAGTGTATACCCGAACAAACAGATCATGTAATTAAAATATTAAAAACAAACTTCTCTAAGGGATTAGCAGTTCTTTCATAGAGCAAAAAGAAGGTGAGACATAATTATTTCTGCCAACTATCTATTCGAACTATCGCAAGTTAACTACTTTTGATAGTTCGGATGTTTTTATTAAGTTGGTTTAAAAGATCGTTTTAAAAACTAGTGGAATGGAGAGTAAGACATTCCACTCACACGAGAACTAGAAGGAAAGCTGAGACTCCAACCTAACTATTGTAAAACGCCACGATTTGTCTTTGAGAAGAGTACAATTAGTTATATCCCAGCCTTTTTTATACTTAGTGGATATCTTTTTTCTTAAACCTTCCTCCTCTTACTTCAGCAATATTTGCTACTGCGAAAAATGCAGTTGAATCAATTTCATCAACAATTTCTTTTAGCTTTGCTTCTTCTAACCTTGTGATAACGCAAAAGATTACTTTTTTATCATCACCCGTATATGCTCCTTCTCCTTTTAAGTACGTTACTCCTCTGCCTAACCTTGCTAAAATGGTTTCACCAATTCGTTCGTATTGTTCGCTAATGATCCATGCAGATTTTGACTCGTCTAGCCCCTGAATAACAATATCAATTGTTTTAAAAGCAATGAAGTAAGCCATTAACGAATACATAGCACGATCCCACCCAAACACAAACCCTGCACTTCCTATAATAAATAGATTAAAGAACATGATAATTTCTCCAACAGAAAAAGGCATTTTCTTGTTAAATAAAATAGCGAGAATTTCTGTGCCATCTAAAGAGCCACCGTACCGAATTACAATTCCTACCCCAATACCTAAAATGATACCTCCAAAAACCGTTGCTAAAAGTGGATCAGTTGTTAGCACAGGCAGTGGATGAAAAATGTATGTAGCAATAGATAAAATGCTGACTCCAAAAAGAGTTGATAAAGCAAACGTTTTGCCAATTTGCTTATAGCCTATATAAAAGAAAGGTAAATTTAGTACAAAAATATACGCTCCAAGCTTTAAACTTGTTAAATGAGACAATATGATAGACACTCCAACAATGCCTCCATCAATGACTTTATTAGGTACTAGAAAAAATTCTAAACCTACCGCCATTAATATAGCGCCAAATAAAATCAGTAACACACGCTTAATAATCATCTTGCGTGGCAAAGATCGATGCACTACTTTCACTTTTTTTTCTTCAACTGGTAACATTGGCACATCCACTCCTTTCTATAAATTTTATCATAACATTCTGAATATTTTACTTTGTTTTATTTATTATATTTCGCTTCTTGCGCATTAAACCATGAATATATTGGAGAAACTTGTAGATGATAACAATTGCAGAGTTGTATAGACATTTTTTACCTTCAAAAAATGTTCAAATTAAAAAAACAGTTTAAAAGTTTTCAAAATTACATATTGGGTATAAAATATGTGTACAACATTTGCGCAAATGTTAAACAAAAAGTATACAAAGAAGGAGAATGAAACAAATGAAAAAAATTAAAGTTGGTATTGCTTCTTTAATGGCTGTTTTATTACTTGCTTTTACTGGGAACTTCGCATCAGCTGCAAACAATGACGCAATGGTACGTGTTGTTCATGCTTCACCAGATGCACCTGAAGTTGACGTATATGTTGATGGAAAAGCTGCTGTTGAAGGTGCGGCTTTTAAAGATGCTACTGATTATTTAACTTTACCTTCTGGTGAACATAAAGTTGACATCTATGCTGCTGGTACAAAAGGAAAAGAAGAGGCTGTCATTTCTACAAGCTTAACAGTTGAAGCTGGAAAAGCTTATACTGTAGCTGCAATTAACAAAGTGGCTAGTTTAGAATTGAAAGTACTTGAAGACGATATGAATGTAACAGAAGGAAAAGCCAAAGTACGTGTAGGTCACTTTTCTCCTGATGCTCCGGCCGTAAATGTAGGCGTTGTCAATGGCCCTACACTTTTTGAAAACGCATCATTTAAACAAGTAACAGATTATTCAGAAGTTGACGCTGGTACGTATGATTTAGAAGTAACAACTGCTGATGGTAATACAAAAGTATTAGATCTTGCAGGTACAAACTTAGAAGCAAATACAGTATATACAGTTTTAGCTGTGAATACTGCTGATAACCTTGAGCCAATTGTCTTAAAAGACAACACAGCAATGCCTTCTGAAATGCCAAAAACAGGTATGGGTGGAGCTTCTGAGCAATCAAATGATTCTCTTCTTCCTGTATTAACTCTATTAGGAATTGGAGCGGTTGCTATCTTTGTTGTTCGTCGTCATAAAGGCTACGAGAATTAATGAAGAACATGAGATGGGCTTTACCAGTTATATGCACAGCTTTTTTAGGGTTAGTCGGTTGCTCAGCACAGTCAGTCACAACTACTGCACAACCAGAGCCTGAAAAAGTAAAAATGGCAGAAACAAAATTAACAAGTTCGCCCCCACAAGCGTCAGTTAATGTTTCTGCCCCATCTCAGCTTACAATACCAAAGTTAAGCATTCAAGCGCCGATTGAAAAAACCGGCTTAACAAATGACGGACAAATGGGTGTTCCTGATAACGGTAACGATGTGGCATGGTTTGAACCTGGTACAAAGCCTGGTAATGAAGGAAATGCTGTTATTGCTGGACATGTTGATGATAAGGAAGGACCCGCAGTTTTTTACAACCTTCATAAACTTGATAAAGGCGATGAAATTTTTGTATCCGACGAATCAGGTAATGTGCTTACATTTGTTGTTACCAATAAAGAAGCCTACCCTCGTGAAGATGCACCTTTACGAGAAATCTTTGGACCAACATTTGATCATCAACTTAATTTAATTACATGTACAGGGTTATTCGATAGACAAAATAAAACACATGAAGAACGTCTTGTTGTTTATACAAAACTTCAGGATACTAAAGTAGCCAATGCTCAATAAGCATTGGCTACTTTTATGATTTTTTCACTATATCCATGAAAACATCTTGTTCTATCGGACATACTAATGAATACGAAATCTTCGTTTACATGCACTTCCTTACTACTATAAAATAAAAGCAGATGAACAGGAGGCTATCATATGCAGCATAAATGGCTTATTGTACTTTTAATTACGTGCCTAGTGGGAGTTGCTTTTTTTATTGGTAACGCCAGCGTGGGTACTACTGCTGAAAAAAACCCGCTTATCATTGCCCATCGCGGAGCTTCTGGCCATGAACCAGAGCATACAATAGAAGCCTATAAGCTGGCACAAAAAATGAAAAGTGACTATATTGAGATTGACCTTCATATGTCTAAAGATGGGCAACTAGTGGCCATTCATGACTATGCCCTACACCGTACAACGAATGGAACAGGATATGTGAAAAATAAAACTGTAAAGCAACTTCAGGCTTTAGATGCAGGAAGCTGGTTTTCTACTAAACGAAAAGGAGCTTATATTCCAACACTTGACGAAATTTTTGCTACGTTTGGAAACGACATTCGCTATTATATTGAAACAAAATCACCTCATGAATATCCCGGTATGGAAAAAAAGCTAATGGCTCTTTTAGATACGTACAATATAAATAAACAACAGCTTATTATTCAATCGTTTAGTGATGAAAGTCTGCGCACTTTTCACCACTTAGAACCTTCTATTATGCTCATTCAATTAGTTTCCTATAGACAAGGCTTATTAACGCCGAATCAGTTAAAGAACATTCATCGATACGCTGATGGAATCGGCCCAAGTTCGAAGACATTAACAAAAAGCTATATAAAAACGGTTCAAGCATATGGACTAGACATTCATGCTTATACAGTAAACGATACAAAAGAGATGAAAAAGCTAATTCAATGGGGTGTAAACGGTATTTTCACGAATTATCCTGACCGTTTATATCAAGCTGTTCATCCTTACAAAAAGACCCCTTTTACATATAATTTTCCTATGTAAAAGGGGCTTTAGACTATTTGGTAAAGTTAAATATCTCGGTTACGGACAAGTGATAAATAAAAACCTATTACTATAGCCGAATAGGCTATTCCCCAGCAAAAGCCAACCCACACATAGGAATCCTCACTAATAAAATTTATCATGGCTGCTATTGGTGGCAATAAATAAATAAACATTTGCAAACCTTCATAAGGATAAGGAACACCAGCTACTGCCAGCGTTAACACCAACACAAAAACTGGTCCAAACCATGAAAGATTACCCGTGCGAAGCATATGGCGAGTAAATAGCAATGACACACTCATGCTTGTTAAGCAGCTTACCAAATGCAGAAAATATCCAAACAATTGCTCCTTAACAGTGGGCATTGAAGAAAACATATCAAAGACGATTGGATATATGATTGAAACAGCGCTTAGAACAAGTGCCATTACTACAATACTGATTAGTTTACTGATAAAATAAACTGATTTTTTTCTTACATGTAGCCTTGTAATTCTTTCTTGCTTACTATTTTCTGCATGCATGAATGAAATTGTAACCCATGAGAAAGTAAAGAATAAATAAATAGAAGTATTATAGAAACTATCTAATATTGGATTCGGTGTGTATGTATAGGTAATAATTAATAAGATTAAGTATAAAGCCAATGGCGGAATATACCGGTATGACTTTAAATACGTAAGGTAATGATATCGTATTAATGCAATCATTTCTAATAGTCTTCCCTTTCAATAATTTCTATCCGATGAATATCTGCTCGTACCTCTATTAGCTCTTTGAGCAATTGGTTCATGTCTTGCTTTTTAATATAAAGCGTATAACGGCTACCGTGCTGCTCAACTTTAGCACACTTCCCTTTGAGCTCTCGAATCGGCTTATTTATAATAAAGTCTGCTTCAATAACAGCAAGCCTATCTATAGACTCAATACGCTGACTTCGAAGTATTTTTTGGGCACCAATGGTAATTACTCGATCTGCTGTTACTTGAATTAACCTTTCTTCATGACAAGTAAAAATAATGGTCATCCCTCGATCTTTTAATCGACGAAACGCTTTCTCAACATCAACCTGTGCTTTGGCATCTAGACCAGATAACGGTTCATCAAGAAGAAGAAGCTCTGAAGATCCCAACATTGCTTGCATCATATTGACTTTTTGCTTCATTCCTTTTGAAAAAGATGTAATTTCTTCATACTTATACTCGGTCATATCAAAGGTCTCGAGCAACTCTTCAATTTTTAAAAGCAGCTTTTTTTTCGAGATTTGCTGAATACGCCCCATATGGAATAGGTAATCTTGAAGTCGAAATGGAAGTTCTTGAGGAAATTGTTCTACCACAAATGCCGGTAATCCAACGTAGGAATCAATTGTTACACTCCCTTTAGTTGGCTTAATTAACCCTCCTAAAATCTTTAATAACGTACTCTTTCCGGCACCGTTTTTGCCGACAATGGCTACTGTTTCTCCCTTTTGAAAAGTTGTATGGACATTTTCTAGTACCGTTTGCTTTTTGTATAATTTTGAGACATTTTTCAATTGAATTAATGTTTCCATTTGACTTGTCCTTCCTTTAGTAAAACATGTAATAAATATGGTTAGTTAAATAGTAGCATATTTACTACATAAATAGTGCTTTCACATACAATTTTAGACAAGAAAATTAACTCTCAGAGGCGAATTATGACGTTTCTAACATAAGTAAGTGGCAGAAATACGTTCGTTCCATTACGCTGCAAACACTCGCTTGTTAACTTATTTTCAAAGCAAACAAAAATATCCAAATGATTGCAAGTTCATTCGCAATCACTTGGATACCTAATTCACTGCAATGCTTATGTCTCCGCCCCTTTTCCTCTTCTACATATAAAGAACCATATGTTCTTCATCAATGAATTTATCATCTACGTGTAAAGCTTGTTTTTCAAATCCATAACTTTTAAATCCTAAAGACGTGTACAGAGCTTTGGCGCCTGGATTATTAGCCGCTACTACAAGATAGATTTGCAGCAGCTCTTTTGATTTTGAAGCTTGTTCAATAACTGTTTTTAAAAGTGATTTTCCAAGCCCCATCCCCCTCGCTTCCGGAGCTACGTACATTCCCCAAACCTCTCCTTTATGCTGAACTTTTAAAGGCTTTTGTTTTTTATACCCTACAATTCCAACCAGTTTATCATCAAGAAAACCTCCCACAATAAACTCATCTTCAAGCGTAGGAAACTGCTTGCGAATATCTGACACTTCTTTTTCACATTCTTCTTCATAACTTAAAACAAAACTTTCTGGATGATCTCGCAGGGCTCTTAAACGTAGCTCCCAATAAATATCTGCATCTTCTTTCGTTAATAACCGAATGTTCATATCCTCACCTGGTTTTCGCTTATTTTCTTACATATTAGGGCTCGTATACAGTGAAAACATCACTCCACCGATATAAATCATAATAATTAGCGGGCACATCAATATCTTTAATAAGGACTTTCTCTTGCTTGGTACTACCAGACATAATGTTGGCACTTTTGCCATTTGTACGTATCCATAAGGTTTGCTTAGAGTGATTTATATATGTTGGTGCATAATCTCCCCACCCTTTTAAAGGATTGGTTAATTTTTCTTGCTCGTTTTTTGATAAGTTAATTGTATAAAGTGAGGGAAGCGGCCGTTTCTTAACGTCGTTTGACCAATCCGATTCCTGTACTCGTGAAATAATAATTTGCTTATCCGCCGCCCATGTAAAGTCCCAATCAGCAAACCCTTTTGGAGTAAAGATATGTTCTTTAAAAACAGGCATTTCTTTTAAAGTAAACGTTTTATTTTCAGTAGCAATTCGACCTTCTCCGTTAATAAAAGCTAACTCTTGCTGATGTGGAGACCATTTAAACCAATTTGATACGTTTAGCATTGTACCGATTGTTTGAAAAGCTTTGCCCTCAGAAGTTATGACGCATAGCGTGTTTCCATCCGCTGACATAGAAGCTGTCGGAATAGCTAAAAAGCTAATCCAATGGCCATTTTCTGACCACTTAAATTCACTCGTTGTATAAGCAAAAAAGGAGTCGCTGGGGTGGGGCAAGGTTGCAAAAGGTTCAACCTTTTTTATATCTAAGTTTGCATTTTTTTCAACTGTATATAACTTAACCGCTCCCCAACCTCTCGGTGATAGCGTCGCCGACTCCGTTATTAAAAATTTTTCACCGTCTGGGAACCATGAAAATTGATCAACACCAAGGGCTACGTGGCTTTTTTTCTTTTGCTTAACGTTATAAATAGTTAAAATGTTGTTTGATATGTAAGCTAACTCCATACCAGTTGGTGACCATTGATAGCTTTGTACATTCTTTTCAATTTCGGTTTGCTTACCTTTTACGCTAGCGGCCATCAACGATTTTCCGTTTTTATAGGCGATATAGGAACCATCCTTTGACCAAACCGGTTCACTTGCCTCATTGCTTGAAGGAATTTTTGTTTCTTTTCCGTTTTCATAAATCCATACGTCACCATCTCGAATAAAACTCACCTTAAAATTAGAAGCTGATTGAACTGTGTTTGGAAGTAATACTATCATGAAGAAGCATAAGAAAAAGCGTCTCATCTTGTCACTCCTTGTTATTAAATTTATCTCTCATATATACTTCTTCTTATCCTTGCACAAATTCAAACATCTCATGACAAAAAACTGTAAAAAAGACTTCTGTTTAAGAAGTCTCGTTGTTATACCTTGAAAGTATGTAAATGAATTCAATTTATATATTTTTCACAACCAAAATGTTGTTACCCAAAACAAAAAGGCAGTCGTATATACATACGACTGCCTTTTTTACTTACTTAGTAGGAGCTGGTTTAGTATCTGATTTGCTTTTTAATAACGTCATTCTCTTTTTCAAATAATAACCTTGTCCAATACCAAATAAGTTACCAATCACCCAATATAGAGCTAAAGCTGATGGAAGTGTAAAACCCGCAACTAATACAAATACTGGCATAATATTCATCATCATCTTCATTGGAGGCTGGATTTCATCGGTCATACTTACACGAATTTGTAAGAATGTCGTAACAGCTGCAACAATTGGTAAAATAAAGTATGGATCTGGGGCACCTAAACTTACCCATAAAAATGAATGCTGTGCAATTTCTTCCGTACGTGCAATAGCGTTATAAAACGCAAAGATAATTGGCATTTGAATCAAAATAGGCAAACATCCGCCTAAAGGATTAATTTGGTGCTTTTGATATAACGCCATCATTTCTTTTTGAAGCTTTTGCTGCGTTTCAGGATCTTTCTTACCTGCATATTTTTTTTGAATAGCTTCCATTTCAGGACGTAATGCTTGCATAGCCATAGTGCTTTTTTGTTGCTTTAAAATAAGAGGTAGTAGAACTAGACGAATAATAATTGTGACAGCAATGATAGATAATCCATAACTACCACCAAGAAATTCTGCTACATTTGTTAACGCAAGAGACAAAGGATACACAAAGTAGTGATCCCAAAACCCGCCGCTTGTAGACGTAACAGGATTCTGTGTACTACATCCTGCTAGTGCAATTAATACCATTCCTAAAACTGCTAATAATTTATAATGTCGTTTCATTTTCTTTCCTCCTAATTGTTTAAATGATTACGTTAAGCGAAAACAAGAAGGAAAGGGTCTTCTTCATCTGTGTTTTTTTCTTTTACCGGTGTTTTTCTATATACATGAATAAGCGTCTTCAAACGCTTCCATGCCGCAAATACTGCCACGCTAGTTTGAATGCAAGTGGACTCTCTTAGCTCCTCTGTACGTACCGCTACATACCTCGATTCCCGAAGCATATAATAGCAGACTACATAAGCCATAAGGGCAGTTAAGTACGGAACATATAGAAACAAATCATGATAAAAATCCATATGTTTACTCTCTTTCTAAACTGTAGTTAATGAATCTACTAGTAGTGTAGCATTTACAATGTGCTGACACAATACGTACGCCTTTATCTTCTACGGTTTATTTGTGAAAAAGTTTCACCAAGGCTTATATTTTATAGACAGAGTGTGGGACATCACAAAACAAATTTCCAAAAGACGAACACTCTCTTTTCTTATATCTTTACCTTGTCAGAACACGTTCGTTCCATTGCGCTACTGCCATTCTACCCTGTTTCTCAAACTGTTTTCACAACCAACAAATAAACCTGAATAATTAAAAGTAAGAAACTCTCAATCGTTCAGGTTTATCATTGACTGAATTACTTATGACCCAGCTTATTTTTTATTTTACAAGAAGCTTTTCAACTTCTTGAATTGTAGGTAATGCCGTCATCGCACCTTTTGTTGAAGCTGCTAATCCTCCAGAAACACTTGCAAAGCGTCCAAAAGAAGTAAGTTCTTCTTCCGTTAAGTTTGAAAGCTGACCATTATATTGATTAATAGAATAAAGCATCCCAGACACAAAGGCATCTCCTGCCCCTGTTGTATCAACAGCATTTACTTTCATAGCAGAAATAGTTACTTTTGCTTTAGAAGATACAGCAAGGCTGCCCTCTGCTCCTAATGTAATAATTAAAAGCGGGATAGCATAATGGCTTAGCACTTCTAATCCTTCTTCAACCGTTTCTTTTCCAGTAATAAAAGTAAGCTCTTCCTCTGAAAGCTTTACAATATCTGCCTTTGGAAGCATCTCCACAATTGTACGTTTCAATTTTTCTTCATCTTTCCACAACGTTAAACGAACATTAGGATCGAATGACACAAGAACATCATTCTTCTTCGCCAGTTCTACAGATTTCAAAGTAGCAGAGCGTGAAGGTTCACTAATCATTGAAATTGTTCCAAAGTGAAGAATTCGATGTTCTTTAAATAGCTCTTCGTCAATTTCTGCTTCGTGTAAAAAGCGATCTGCACTTGGGTCAATGTAAAAATTAAAGCTGCGGTCACCGTCTTTATCTAACGTAACGAAAACCGCTCCCGTACGTGCTTCATCCGTAAGCTGCATATTTGTTGTATCAACGCCGTATTCGTCAAGCGTATCTTTTAGAAAATGACCCAATACATCATTTCCAACTTTTCCAAGGAATGTAGATTTCAACCCTAACCTTGACACTCCTACCGCCACGTTGGCAGGCGCACCTCCTGGGCTTTTTTGATATGTAAGATTCGTATGATCTAATGGAATAAAATCAATTAACGCTTCTCCTAATGAAATAACACCATTTTTCATTTTTCTCCCTCTTTCTTTATAATATAAATTAAGAAAAGTGGAGTAAAATGAACCTTTGTTTTACTCCTACTTTTCTTTCATCTTCTTTATTCCTCTTCTAATTTCATAAACCACGTAACAATAAACGCTACCCCTACTGAAATGACCATTCCAATAATATAGTTAATTAAATTACTCATTCCTAGCGGAGCTGCAATAGCCATCATTGGGATACCTGTTAAACCGTATGCGTTTGCAACAACATTCGTTAGTACCACATATCCACCACCAGCAGCACCACCTATAGCTGCTGCAATAAATGGTTTACGTAACTTTAAGTTTACACCAAAAATAATTGGTTCAGTAATGCCAAGAAACGAAGAAACAGCGGCTGGAATTGCAATTTTCTTTGTTTTTGCATTCTTTGTTTTAAAATATACCGCCAAGCCGGCGCCACCCTGTGCAACATTAGCGCATGCCCATATTGGTAATAAGAAATTAACTCCGATATTAGGATTTGCCAGAAGGCCCGCTTCAATTGCATGAAAACTATGTTGTAGTCCTGTTAATACAATCGTAGAATACAAACCACCAAACACAATACCAGCAAATACACCAGCTACATCATACATTGATTGTAAACCAATTGAAATCAAATCACCAATATATCTTCCAAATGGCCCAATAAATAACAGTGAGATAAACCCTGTAACAATAACCGTCAAAAATGGTGTTACTAGTAAATCAATTGCATTTGGAACAACTTTACGCAAACCTTTTTCAATTTTGCTCATTACATAAATCGCAAGTAAAATCGGTACAACCGTACCTTGATAGCCAATCAATGGGATACTCAATCCTAAAAAATCCATATATTCAGGCTTGGCATCTGCTAAGGTCCATGGGTTTAATAGCATTGGATGGGTTAATATTCCACCCATTACGGCTCCTAAATATGGATTGGCTCCAAATTCCTTAGCAGCTGAAAACCCTATTAAGATTGGTAAGATGATAAATGCTGAGCTCGAAAACATGTCCAGTAAAATAAACAGTGAGCTATCTTCTGAAACCCACTTAAATGCTTTCATCATTCCAAGTAGACCCATTAATAAACCACTTGCTACAATGGCAGGAATGATTGGAACAAAAATATTTGAAAGCATACGAGCGAACCTTGCGAACGGATTCATCTTTTTCTTCATTTCTTCTTGATGATCTGCTGGCTTTTCTGCTTTTTGGTGCTCTACGCCTAGCTCTTTCATAAGTTCTGCATGTACTTTATTAACAAGTCCTGTGCCAAAAATAATTTGAAATTGTCCTGAATTAGAGAAAGCACCTTTAATATCGTCTATTTCATCCAAACCTTTTTGATCGATTTTGCTTTCGTCTCGAATAACTAAGCGCAAGCGTGTCGCACAGTGCTGAGCACTGACAACGTTTTCTTTTCCACCCAAAAGCGGAACAAGCTTTTTCGCAATTTCTTTCACATCCATGCGAATTCCCCCTTTATTTATTGTTTTTACTATAGTTTCTGCGACCTAACTAGCCTCATGCACGATGACAACAAAAAAAGACCTAAAACGCGCATTCAAATACATATGCACAACCGCAGTGCATACATCTTTTACGCATTTTAGGTCTTGCCTGCTTAACCAGTCACAATCCCGCTTATTCAATTAATACGCTTTCATTGTATCTATTTCGACATTGTTCGTCAAGACTTTTTTAGGGTCTTTGCCCAATTCTTTCAATATGGAGCGTAATATAGCCAAGTTCAGAAGGTGGAAAGTTTATATCATATTCAGCTTTTAGAAATGCCCCAATTTTTAAAGCACATGTGTAAGCACGCTTGTACTTAGTTTGCAGCATGTTCAGCATTTCTTCATCCATTGAATGAAAAGGCTCATCTTCAGCAATTCGATTTAGCGCAAAGCGCAAATGAGTGAGTAATCGCTGGTAGGAAATGCTCTCTTCATCAATTTTGAGCTCAAGTTCTTCTTTAATAATCTCAATCATTTCGTTAATGATTGTTGTATTCATCATTACCTGTTCCATATTGGATGTATGCAGTTTAGCTGTATGAATATGAAGAGCGATATAGCCCGCTTCATCAATTGGCATTTGAACTTTTAAACGTTTGGAAACTTGTTCAATCGCCCACACACCAATATCATATTCTGGACGATACAGTGCTTTAATTTCATGTAACAGTTTATTTTGAATGACAATTCCTCGAGATAACCTTTCAATTGCGAATGATAAGTGATCACTTAAAGCAATATGAACATGATCACTAAGCGTAACGCCTAGTTGCTGTTCTGCATATGAAATAATTTCTTCTGCTACTTGAATATGCTCTTCAGGTAAGCTTTTTAATATTTCCTGAAATTTTTCATTTTCTTCTTTCATCACAAAAACTTTTTCAACTTTAGCTTTATTTAAAATATCATTTTTACTTTTTTGAAAGGCAATTCCCGGCCCCATTACAATCTTTTCAATTTTCCCTTCTTTTACAACAGCTGCATTGTTGTTTAGTACTTTAAATATTTTCAACCGGTTATTCCTCCTCAGCAGGAAGAAGGTGACAAATTTATTTCATTGTCACTTTCGCACATTGAGTTTGTCCTTTTTGAACATCGCCACTTGCTACAATTTCAAATGAATCTGCTGCATCGCTATTTGTAATGACAACAGGCGTAATTATGCTTTTCGCTTTTTCTGTTACTAATGGTAAATCAAAAGTAATAAGAGGTGTACCTACTTCTACTTTATCGCCTGCCTGAATATGCGCTTCAAAGCCTTCCCCTTCCATTGCTACTGTTTCCAGTCCAATATGTATAAGTACTTCTGTACCTGCTTCTGTTTTTAATCCAACAGCATGCTTCGTGTGGAATAATTGAACTACTTCTCCTGCCACTGGAGATACTACTTGTCCATCCGTTGGTTCAATAGCAAATCCATCGCCCATCATTTTTTGAGAAAACACCGGGTCTGGAACCTGCTCTAATGGAAGAATTTTCCCAGTCATTGGTGCTGTTACTACTGTTTCTTTAGATTTTGTCTTACCGCCAAAAAGTTTTTTAAACATGTCAATCACCTTTCCTTTATCATTTTATTGGTAGCATACCCCTTTATTAACTTTGAAAAACGCAACTTTATTAAGAAGAACCTTCTTCCTATGTCCCCAAAATCTGTATATAAGACTTCCCTTATTACATTAGGATATTGAGATAAATATGTTCATTATTTAAACATGCCTACGATATATTGTAAATAAAAAAGTTCTTCAACTGGAATAATATTGAATTTAATTTAACTTACTGAAATAAAAAAAGAGTAGGATAGTTACCATACTCTTTTTTCACTGCTTATTAAAATGTCTTCGCCACGTTTTTTGCTTTTTCTATTGCATTAGTTAAAATTTGATCTGCTTCTGCTGGTGTATAAGCCATACCTTCTGCAACAACTAAATCAACATCTTGAATGCCAATAAAGCTCATAACAGTGCGGAAGTATTTCTGTGTAAATTCAAGTTCTGCAGCCGGGCCTTCGCTATAAACGCCACCGCGTGCTTCTAATAGGGCTACTTTCTTTCCAGTAGCTAATCCAACAGGTCCGCTTTCAGTGTACTTGAACGTTTTTCCCGCAATTAGAATGTTATCAATGTATGCTTTCATAAGTGGTGGGAAGCTTAAATTCCACATCGGTGCTGAAAAAATTACTTTATCAGCTTGTAAGAACTGCTCTAATAGTGCTCCCATACGCTCAACTTTTACTGCTTCATCTGCTGTTAGTTCTTGATTTGCTCCTGCTTTCCCCCAAGCGCTTAACACATCAGAATCAATTAAAGGAACGCCTTCTTTATAAAGATCGACTGTTGTTACTGTATCACTTGGATTCACTGTTTGATACTCATCTAAAAATGCTTGAGCTAATCGCGTTGAAAAGGACGCTTCATCAACTTGTGGATTTACTTTCACATATAATACGTTTGTCATAGTTAACATCTCCTATTTATCTTTAAATCATTTATTTTTATTTCGAGATTTTCGATTATTTTATTATCTCGGATTCAAGATATATTATATGATTCTATTTCCTAATCGTCAACCGTTTGAATAAGTTTTTTATTTTATGTAATTACTGTTCTTATTCAAAGAGTAACAGAAGAATTTTCTTTATTTTCTACATAGTAAAGAAGAGCGTTACGGATGTAACGCTCTTCTTTTTAATAACACTGAAATTCATTCACTCGATCTAAGTCAATTCCAGCATATATCCAGTTAAATCCAGTCCAACGATATCCTGCTACCGATTTACGTCCAACATATGTTGGATAGAACCAATATGAACGCCCTCCTCTTGCCCAAATATAAGTATACTTATATAGACAACCTGCTATTGAACCAGGATCTACTGCATAAAGAGATGGCCCTCCTGAGGAAGCTAATTGAGGTGTAAAAGCTGGCGGTGGACCTGGTGGTGGACCACTCTGACCAGAAGATGGGGGGAAACCTGGTACGCCCCCCTGGCCTGGAGGTGGTGGTGGTGGTGGTAAAAAACTCCCTCCCTGTCCTGGTGGTCCCGGTGGAAAGCCTTGCCCCCCCTGTCCAGGAAATATAATTTGAAAGCGGGGATCATAATAATATCGATACATATATATTCTCCTTTCCAATGTGCATGTAAATTACTATATGCTTCACTATTTGAATAGGTGAATACCCATGAACTAGGTTTTTCGAGTAGGATCATATTGCGGCATGTAGCGTTCAATAAATTTATATATAAAAAAAATCAAAACAAAGATTGGGGTTAAAACAAGAGGATGTTGAATACAACGCTTAACAAAAACTGATTCAAACATAGGAATTTCTTTTAAAATTTTAAAGAGTGCCTGGCTGCTTCCTACTACAGAAATTAGAATAAAGATTGCCCATAAAAATTCACTGCTATATGACCAAAAGACGTGGATTGTATAAAAACTGAAACTAGCAATAATACCGCTAACAATACTACCTATAATTGTTTTCACCGTGAAAGGAATCGCAATAAACCAACCTACCCCTATACCTGCACAAGCAGCGCAAACACTTGAGAACATAAGCGTTTCTTCCACCAATACAAACATCGTAAAAGCGGTTATAAAACTTGTACTCATTGCCGTATATACGGCAGCTAAATTACCAGCTTTTGTTGATATATAACCATGATGACACACTGTATAATAACAAGAACACCAAATAAATAAGCCTACAAGAACCACGCCCCAAACCATAAGCTAATCCTCCTTTTCCTCTATTATATAAAAAGCTTTTTCACTCAATTTTCATTTTTATCTATTAAATTTACTAGTGATTAGCAATTGATTAAATTATCTCTTTATATAGTAATCTCTATGATAAGGTTGCTAGATTTAGTCCTATCTACCTTAAAAATCTAGCAAGAAGATGGAAAAGATAAAATGTTATCGTTTGACCTATTTATATTGTAGAATGATTCATGTATAATAAGAGGCTGTATGATATTATCTTCATCATAATGAAGGTATCTCCTGTGGTTTAGCACTAGTATGCCACAGTAAGAATATAATTAGATTCGATATTGACAGGTGAATAATATGGGTGAAAATCAACGAAATGTTAGTAGATTTGACTGGAATTTAGCTTTTCTTCTCTTTCTTTTTTTCTGCGTAAGTATTACTGCTATTAATAGTGCACAAACTATTGGACAATATGATTCAAACTTTGTTATTAAACAAGTTGCTTTCTACGTAATTGGAGCAGTGATTATTGCATTTGTAATGCGACTAGATTCTGATCAATTACAAAAACTCTCGTGGGTCTTCTATGGTTTTGGAAACTTCCTTCTAATTTTCTTAATTATTGCACCGAGCAGTATTGCTCGAGAAATTAACGGTGCAAAAAGTTGGTTTACACTACCTGGCTTTTCATTACAACCTTCTGAGTTCGTAAAAGTTTTTTTGATTATTGTATTGAGTAACATTATTGTCAAGCACAATGAAAAATATCGCATTCGCACGATACGTGAAGACCTTTTATTGCTAGCCAAAATGGGTGCAACACTAGGATTCCCTTTACTGCTTGTGATGCAGCAACCGGATTTGGGAACAGCACTTGTTTTATTAGCAATTTTTGTAGGTCTGGTCTTTGTATCAGGAGTAACGTGGAAACTAATTGTTCCAGCTTTTTTAGGGCTTGGTTCAATCGGTGCTGGCATTCTTGCACTAGTAATTTATGCTCCGGACTTCCTTGAAAAATACTTAGGTGTTAAGCAGTATCAGTTTGGTCGAATTTATGCATGGCTAGACCCGACGACTTACAGTACAGGTGAAGCATATCACTTAGTAAAATCACTGAATGCTATCGGTTCGGGTATGGTTAACGGAAAAGGTCCGGGAAATGGCGTTGTTTATATTCCAGAAAGTCAAACGGACTTTATCTTTGCTGTAATAGGTGAAGAGTTCGGTTTTATCGGAGGAAGTATCGTTATCAGCTTATTTTTCCTTCTTATTTATTACTTAATTAAGCTTGGATTAGAAACAAAAAATGAATTTAACTCTTATTTATGCGTAGGTGTCATTACAATGATTACCTTCCACGTCTTCCAAAATATTGGTATGACAATCCAAGTGTTACCAATAACTGGTATTCCTCTACCGTTTATTTCTTATGGAGGTAGCTCCTTAATGGGAAGTATGTTTGCCATTGGATTAATGTTTGGAATATCTTGGCACCAAAAACGTTATATGTTTGGTACAGAGTAAAACAAAAAGAGCGGTATAGACTCCGCTCTTTTTATTTTACTTAGATTCTGCTAAGCTTATAAATAAAACCGCTTACATTTTTAATTTTACGAGGTGATTATAATGTTTGACTATCAATATCGTCGCAAAGCATATGATTTACTTCAAAAGAAACAACATAATTGTATAGTGGATTCGTCCTCGGTAACCTTGTTATTTTGGAAAAGTCTTCTCAATAAAATAAAGAGGTGATTAATCACCTCTTTATGCTATCTATATTGAAGATTCTAAGCCAATTCGCCCCATTACTTTTTGGGTAGCCCTGTTCATCCCTTGTAATACTACCTTTTTATTATTACTTTCATGTTTTCCTACCACTTTTGCCACGGCTAACATCGCAGATTGGTCCCAGACGTAAGAGTTTGAAAAATCGATTACGATTGTCATTTGCTCACCTTCGTAATGAAATGCATTTACAAAAGCTGTTGTTGTTGCAAAGAAAAGAGGACCGTTAATATAATAGACTATTCGATCAGACTCTTCTTCTCTTACTATGGTCAATCTCGCCATTTTCCACCCCAACACGACTGTACTAATGACAATACCAACCATAACTCCTAACGCTAAATTATGTGTAAGTAGTACAACAACAACCGTTGCAATCATAACAACAGAGTCCGATATAGGATATTTATGAATGTCTTTAACAGACTGCCAATCAAACGTCCCTACCGCTACCATAAACATGACGCCAACAAGCGCAGCCATTGGAATCTGCTTTACAACATCACCTAACACCATAATTAAAAATAATAAAAACACGCCTGCTATAAGTGTTGAAAGTCTTCCGCGCCCACCGGACTTTACGTTGATTACAGATTGTCCAATCATAGCACACCCTGCCATTCCACCGAATAGGCCAGTCACAATGTTGGCAAGTCCTTGTCCACGTGCTTCTTTATTTTTATTAGAATCCGTATTCGTCATATCATCTAAAACTGTCGCAGTTAGTAATGATTCTAACAAACCAACAATCGCTAACGGCAGTGAATAGGGTAAGATAATTAGTAATGTTTGTAATGATAATTCTACTGCTGGAAAATGAAGAAATGGTAGTGTACGCGTAATCTCGCCCATATCTCCTACCGTTTTCAAGCCAAACCCTCCACCAAAAATGGCTACGGCCGTCATGAATACAATTGCTACTAACGGTGCTGGAACTAGTTTGGTTACAAGAGGGAATACATACACAATTAGTAATGTTCCTGCTACCATCGCGTACATAGCCCAGTTCGCACCTTTAAAATGCTGAAGCTGGGCGGTGAAAATTAAGATTCCTAACGCGTTAACAAAACCAAACATGACCGTTTGTGGTAAAAATGATAAAAATCTTCCAACTTTCAAGATACCTAAAACAAGCTGAATAATTCCAGTTAGAATTGTCGCTGCAAACAAATACTCAACCCCATGATTTTTCACTAAATCAATCATTAAAAGAGCCATTGCACCAGTTGCTGCAGAAATCATTGCCGGTCGCCCTCCCGTAAATGCAATGACAATTGCCATACAAAAAGAAGCATATAGACCTACCATAGGATCTACTCCTGCAATAATTGAAAATGCAAGTGCTTCGGGAATTAATGCAAGAGCAACAGTCATTCCTGAGAGGATATCTCCCCGAACATTTGAAAACCACTGTTGCTTAATAGCTGCTACGTTCACTAAATCACCTCATAGTATATAGTAAATTGATTTTCGACTCTCACGAAAACCAAAGCCGTTTTGAACGTAGGTTATCGTATCATACCTTCTTTGAATTGAAAATATATTTTCACCACCAGATTGAACAATCTATCCCACTAAAAAAGAGCGCAACCTGCACGCTCTTTTTTAGTGAAGTCCTACTCATTAACGTCGAGGTGGAACTTCCGTATAATTTAATGAATAGCTGACCGGAATTAAGCCAAATAAATGTTGAAATCGAGGAGGGTTTTTCACCTCTAGAGTCAACATTGCAAGTAAAAATAATTTACTCAATACAAGAAATGCTACCATTAAAAATAGCTTCTTTTTTTGTTTCAACGAACCATCGCTTCTCCTCTTTTTAACATAAAAATAAGAACAAACGATTATGGTTACATCTTTTATTTCTAAATTAAACAATAAAAGACCTTCACCACTAATCGGTAAAGGTCTTGCTAGACATTGTTTCAATATGCCAATAAAGCCGGTAGATTTTTCTACGAGATGTCGACTTTATTTCAGGAAAGAACCTGACGCTACTCCCCTTTAAGGAATCTTATTTATAAAGATATTATAAGGAAGTTCTGAACGAAATTCAACTATTTATTACTCATTGATTGCTGCTTCTAGAGCAACAATAATCATATCATTAAATGTCGTTTGACGCTCTTCAGCTGTTGTTTCTTCACCTGTAAAGATGTGATCACTTACTGTTAAAACAGACAGCGCATTACGCCCATATTTAGCCGCTAATGTATAAAGTGCTGTTGTTTCCATCTCGACTGCCAGTACTCCGTGTGCAGCTAGCTTTTCTAACTGCCCATCTTCATTATAAAATTGATCAGAAGTGAAGACGTTCCCCACTTTTAAATGCAATCCTTTTTCAACCCCAGCGTCATATGCGCGCTTTAATAAATCAAAATTTGCCGTTGGCGCATAGTCAATAGGTCCAAATTTCACGCGATTCATTTGTGAATCACTTGATGAAGACATAGCTAAAATAACGTCGCGAACTTTTACATCTTTTTGAATTGCTCCACAAGTTCCGACACGAATTAAGTTTTGAACACCATATTCACTCATTAACTCATTTACATAAATAGCAATAGATGGAACACCCATTCCTGTTCCTTGTACGGACACACGTTTTCCTTTATATGTTCCTGTAAAACCTAACATGCCACGAACTTCATTATAGCAAGTTACATCTTCTAGAAATGTTTCCGCAATGTATTTCGCACGAAGCGGATCTCCAGGGAGTAAGATCGTTTCTGCAATTTCACCTTTTTTTGCCCCAATATGTACACTCATCTTTGTACCTCCTATTGTGTAAAAATGTTACCTTTTCACTATAACATAATTTGTCGAATTCACTACTGATTTCTTTCTCTGCCTTTCATTATTCCAATATTTTTGCAGAACTATGTACTGAAAAAAATGGCTTAATGAAAAACGCTTTTCGAGGAAAACTACTGAGGAATACTACTTTTGAATAAATGAGGTGATCATATGGGCAAAAAACATCGTAATCGCATTAATTCACCAAAGAAAAACAATCACATTCCTCAAGAAGCTATTATTGCGGAGCAAGAGGCACATGGGGATGAATACACGGCAAACAAACGCAAAAATGGTCCCGGACACCATACGCGCGACTATTAATTTTTTCAGCAAAAAAGGCGGCCTTATGGGTCGCTTTGCTTTACCGAACGTGAAGTCGATTTACTCTTTGCCATCCATCCGTCCAAAGTTTATAGTAATACTTTCCTCGGGTGCCTTCATCAATTAGTATGATATCTCCTGTACTAATAAAGCGGGCATTGCATTCTTTTGGGAGATTGTCAGCAATGTTGAACTGTTGAAAGACTTTAACCGCTGCATCTTGATGGTCCAGAGCTTTGACCGTCAAACGATGAACTGGTTTATATCCTCTTTTTTCTCCTTTTTCTTCTGTCTGCATAATTGTAACGTCGTATTCTGTAATGATATTTAACTGCTTTTTTAAATTTGTCCACACATTCAAATGTCTTCCCTCCAAACCTCAATATTCTATCCTGTACCCTATGTATAAATTAATACCATGTCATTTATATTAGCGATAGATAGATTAAAATCCTTCATTTCAAATACATGTTTTTATTTGTACTTTCTTTTATAATTAAACGACCTCAGCATAAAGTTCTCCAAAAAAGCATGGCGGACGCCATGCTTTTACTAGTGTATCATCTCAATAAAGTTAGTAGATAAAGGTTGGGCCCTAAATTAATAAAATGAAATATTTGTTAAAAATCTGTAATGGTATTATGTGGGGAACTGGTACCGTTTTAAAGATGAATACATAAGTTTATTATATAGCTGATACATACTAAGTGCCCAAGAGATGCCCAAAGCATAGCCAGCCAAAATATCTGTTAAATAATGAACCCCTAAATACATGCGGCTGAACCCAACTAAAAGGATTAGAAGGATAAGGCATAAAGAAGCGATTATTCTCACACTTTGCGTTCTTGTATATATGAACACAAGGCATAGAAGGCCAACAAAAAAAGCACTGGAATTCATAGCATGACCGCTTGGAAAGCTATAGTGTGATGCATCAACTAGCTGACTCCACTCTGGGCGGGGACGTTCAAATATTTCTTTTAACAGCCAATTTAACCCTCTAATCCCCCAAAAAACAATGGTAATAAATAAGGCGGCCACTCCTTGACGCTTATACATTAACAGCATGACCAGAACAAGCCAGGTCGGCGCAGTAATATGCCATGATCCTAACGTTGTAATAAAAATAAAAAATGACGTTAGCCAGCTTGTCCTCCACTCAAAGATGGTATGTAATACATTATAATCCAACTCTTTTACAACAGGTGTTTTATACGTGAGCATTAGAATTAAAAATAAAGCAAGTGCAATGCAGACCGTAACAATATATTGTCTTCGCGTTAACATGTTGTGCTCTCCTCCATTAAACGATAAGGAAAGAATGAATAAGAAGCATGCAAATACATGCTCCTTATGTAGTCGTTAGTCTTTTTTAGGCTGCTTATAGTGTTCAGGCTTTGGTGCTTGATTCATAACAAATTCATTCGAGAATTCCGGCTGTTGACGTGACGACTTTTTCATTCCTTTTTGATGTGTTTGATTACTTTTTTTATGAGACATGGTTTTCCCTCCCTTCCTCACACGTTTAATATGTGAAGAAGAAAGACAGACTATCCTAACTTATACGCTATATCTTGAAATAACTCGCTCTAGAGTCGCAGATAGCTGAGGAATCTCACTTTCAGATACTGTAATCCGTACAAGAGATTCATCAGCGTCCAATACCTCAAATAAAAAGCCGCCAAATCCTCGAGCTTTACGGTCAATTTCTAGCAATAGCTCATATTGGCTGTTTCCTACTGATTGGACAATTACCTCTACTTCGTCTAACTTTCCATAATAAGGGCCGTTGGCTGGAACAAATTCAAATTCTTGTACAAAAGGAAGTCTCTTTCGCATTCTTCTTGGTGCTTCTTCGCACTCCACTTGTCGCAGTCGAAATCCAAGGTCTTCCATTGATTTCATAACGCTTGTGACCATCAAATTGGGAAGAACTTTCACATAATCAATATCTGATGGGTCTACTGCATCTTTAATATCTAAACCTGTTGCCACCCATACTCTTGTCTTCCCAAGCGTAACAGGTGTATCATCAGGTAGTTGGAAAGTAAAAGGAATTTCTTTTTTTTCAGCTGGCTGAATAGTAAATGGCTCATTAACCTTGAATACATTAAGCTGTATATCCTGCTTGACCTTTTTATCATCTACTTCTTTTACGTATGATGTAAAAAGACGTAAATAAATTCGATCAATCCTCTGCTCAACATTTCCTCCATATACTTCTACAATTCCTTCAATTGTTTCACCTGCACGAAATTCATCGTTTACTAGCTTTGCATCTACTCTAGCAGCACCAATACCGATTCGAGCTAATATCTTATTAAATAAAGCCATTCATTCCATCCTCCCCATTTTTACGCTATATTACCAGTTTAAAGACTTCATATTTTTATCAACAAGAAACTGCAAATCCCCTTTGAGTTGCATTATATCTTTATAAAAGTCATCGGTTTGTAACATTTTGCGAATGATTGCTGTGAGCTCTGATGATAACAGAAGCTCTTCTTCCCAACTCTTCTCTTTTCTTGAAGTAGGCTTATAGCCTGAGTACAGCAAAAACAGTGCGAAGTGCCCTAAAGCGTATACATCACTTTGAACAGTTGTTCTTCTCATATACTGCTGTTCTGTTACTAAACCTTCTACTCGTTCATCATCTCCAATAAAACGTGCTAAACCAAAATCGATGATGTAAATAACATCACCAACCTTAAGAATGTTTGGAATTCGCAAGTCACGGTGAACAATTCCTTCATGATGAAGAAATTGAATCACTTCTATGACTTGTAGCAATATTTGAACTACATCTTTTTCTTTGTATTTATGATGATGTTCAAATATTAAATCTTCAAACGTCTTCCCGTTAATATAGTCCATTATAATAAAAAATCCAGCGCTACTTTCCTCTACGTCCAGTAGCCGAGGAACTTGTGGATGATCTATTCTTGCTAATATCTTTTTTTCATACTCAAAAGCGCGCCTGCCTTGCTCAAGCTTTTGTTTTGTTTTACGTAGCTGCTTCACTACTACTTGTGTTTCAAATTTTTGATCTTTAGCTAGGTATGTAATACCGTAGCTTCCCATTCCTAAAACACGGTCAATTTTATAACGATTCTTAATTAGTATTCCTGGTCTTAAAGGGCGATCTATTAGAAATCGTTGAATCGATTTTAAAAAGTGTTTCATTTTTTCAATCAGCTAGAAGAAAAGCTGGAGAAAAAGCTTTTTTTCTTACGCTTATAATGATGATGTCCATACTTTGAGTGACTTCGACTGTCATAGTGACGTCCTTTTTTGTAGTCGCTGCTACTGTAATGTCGAGGACGACGATGATAATCACTGCTGCTATAGCGATGGTGTTTTTTCGAACCTAATATTGAACTCAATAGTTTTTTTATCATAATAATTCCCTCTTTTCTTAACACTTATTACACTTTCTACGTACTAATAATATAAAGGTTTCAAAAACTTTATTCCCGGTTTAGTTGCTTTAAAACGAAAAGGAGAACTTTTATGATTTATTCACTTCCATTCAAGGTCAACAAGACCATGACAATTGAAACAACGAACAACTTGGCACACTTAAGCCAGCGCTCTTTAGCTATTCTATCTTCCTTTTCTAACAGTATTGAATTAAATGAAAAAGAGTCTAAGATTGTTCAAAGAATTAAAACAAAAGTTGGGTTACACAATAGAAACAACATTACGCGAACTCATGCTTATCTTAAATTTTATAAGAGTTATCCGGAAATAAAATGGGCGTTTTTAGCTCACCTCGTTTCTAGAAATGGCGGCTACTATATGACCGACTTGCAAACTACTTTCGCCAAAAAGCTTCTTTCTCCTGTCCAACAGCACGCTTTTTTTCTATTTTTAGAGCGTGCAAATGCTACAATCTTTCAAGATGCTTTTGCTCAACTGTTGTTATATGAAGAAAGTCAAAAAAATGAGCAAAACCTGTCTCACTTGCTTTCACCCTTAGGGGTATCCGCATTTATGCACCCCATTTGGACTGAGTTTATCAACGACCCTACTGAAAAAGAACATTTGCTATCCATGGCTTTAATTGTGAATGAGCAACACTATATTGAAAATAAGCTCATTCACGATAAAAAAACAAAAGAAGACGTACTGGATACATGGCAGTTTTATGCACAAAGCTTACTTGGTATGACCCAAGTATTAATTCCCTATGAATGTGATAAAGAATTAGCTTTAATTGGAGTGAACATTTCACAATTTTCTTCCCTTAAAAACCGAATTATTGCTGGAAAGCTACTTTATGCACTTCTGTTTTTTCATAATCATTTATATTCAGGTACTTATTCATTTGCGGATAGCGTAGAACATACAGGAGCGAGACACGACTATTCATCAAGCCTACACCCAAAATTTAATCATTTTAAGGCTCCTTCATCCACTGTTCCCCTAGATATGTGTTGGGGAAACCGCGTTCACACGTTTTTAGATCAATCTGATTGGTTTGTAGGGACATCACCCTATCACTACTTAACAACACTAAATATCCCCTCTATAATATAAAAACGACGAGTGGCCTCGTCGTTACATAAAGTACGGCTATTAAATTACTATTATCTCTCTTTATTCATCTTGCTCATCGATAATACATTTATCAATCAAATAATCAAATGTAATATCAGCCAACTCTCCTAGCTCTTCCTCAGCTGGAGCGTACCCCCGCTTTATTAGTTCATTGTAAAAGAACTCAGCGATTTCCTCTGTATCAATAACTACTTCGATTTCTTTCACAATATCACTCCTCACCCCGTCTCAGCGGGCAAGCGTAGCTTCATGAGCTCGCAAAATAGCAAAGCAAAGGACTAGCAAATATCTAATCTTACTAGCTCAAACTTTACTTTATATACTTTTATGAGCAAAAGTACAAGAGTATGTCTAAAATTTTTAATGCTATACGTCTCTTTCTATGTATAGCTTACACTTTCTAACATACGCTTATAACAACTGACATGGCATTACGCTTTATCTTGCTCTGATTTGGAGATCTTGTGTAAATGTTTCAGTACTAAGTTCATTACTTCTACATACTCATCATCTTGAAACATCTCGTGTAAAGTCCTGTAATCGTTATAAACATCTAACAAACCATTTATGATTTCGTGCTTTTCTTTTGTTAATTTCATCTCTTCTTTTCCATGTCCATTTTGTTTTTTCATCGTCGGTAGCAACTCCGTCTTTTTAATTTCTTTTCCTAAATACAACATATCGATATTTTGTACATAGTTTTCTGTTTCCTCATGAGGAGTCACGAGAATAAGCTCTTCTTCACTTGCTTCAAGCCATTCTCCGTCAGTAACACGGGATAATTCATATACAATATCTTCCCATGCATCTTCTTTATATCGCCATATTTCTGTACGAATGCCAATGATTTTAAACAATTCTTTTCCATAATTAAACACTTGAACAATGTCACCAAAGAAATACTTATATTCTAACTCAACGCGTTCTTGTACTAAGATCTGTCCATCATAATCTTCTAGTAACTCAATTGTATCTTCTAAAAACAGACCTTCACTATGGTTAATCTCATATACAAAGAGTCCATCCATCACTTTTATATCTGTAATGGTGCCAACGGTCCCATATATCGTTACAACGATTGTATCCCCAATGCGGTATTTAGGCTTTTTCTTGCCTGCCATCGTCGCACCTCCCTGTTAAACTAACACCTACTGAAAAGTTACAATAGTATATGCAAAAATAGTAAAAGGGGAAGTGTAACATCACCTCAATCAAGCCTGAAATGCGCTGATTTTCATAAAAAACAAAGGACCTCTATACGCTGAGTATAGAGGTCCTTTGTTTTTTGACACCTTACTGATTCATTTCATATAGCTCCCATGCCTCATCAAAAACAGACATGCTAATCGTGTAATCACCATTTAATTCGAGATAAGAGCTGATCTCATTATAATCATCTGCCATTTTAGGAAAGCTATGGTCTTCATACACAAAGCGTGCTAGCTGTCCTATTACATCATTTTTTGGATTTAACCTGAATTTCATCATGTAGTGATAAAATGACTTCATACGCTGTTCCCCCTGTATTTTATGCAGCATTTGCTCAAGTTTTATTTGGTATAAGACTACCATGTAAATAGTCTCTTGTGAATGACGTCGAATCCTGACTTGGACACACAAAAAACATTACATTATGATTACAGATTTGTGTTCTAGTTGCATTGTATAGTAAAGAAAACAAGTTGTCATATCAAGCATTTGGTTTTTAACTTTAATTGAATGTGACAAAAACGATGCACAACTGTAACAAAAATGCTGTTTCGACAGGTTTTATAGTAAAAATATAAATTGCAAATTTTTCATTTTCATGATTTAATTTGCTACTGAAAGCACAATAAAAAATTGCTGATACACGTTTAAATCAGCAAAGAATAAGGAAAGATGAATAATATGAGTACACGAAATGCTTATTTTGATAACGCTAAATTTGTATTAATTTTTTTAGTTGTATTTGGACATATGATTTCACCTTATCGCACAGATAGCGAGGGCATGTTGTCCATTTATCACTTTATCTTTATTTTCCATATGCCAGTATTTATCTTACTAGCTGGTTATTTCTCTAAAAATTTTCATAAAAAAGGATATTACAAAAAAATCTTTACCAAAGTTGCTATTCCTTACTTAGCATTTCAAACCATCTACACCTTTTACTATAGTGCGCTTTATACGAACGAAACGTACACGTTACAGTATTTAGTACCACGTTGGGCAATGTGGTTCTTGCTTAGCTTAATCTTTTGGAAATTAATGCTGCCATTTTTCGCAAAGTTTCCAATGTGGATTAGCATGACCGCTTCTATTTTACTAGGTGTTGGAATTGGGTTTGTCAACATTGATGGATTTGAAAAAATCCTAAGTATCAGTCGTATGTTTGTATTCTTCCCTTTCTTTTTGATGGGTTATTATCTATCACAGAGAGAAGAACCATTTAAAAATCTTTTAACAGCCAAAAATCGGGTGATTGCTTCAACTATCTTAGTTGTAACACTGGCAGCAAGTTATTACTTTTTAAATGACACCGTTTATACGGACATGCTTTATGGCACAAACACATACAATAGCGTAAGCGAATTTCTAATGCGTTTGTCTCACTATGCCATTGCGTTTATTGTATCTTTTGCATTTATGGCCTTAATCCCAACACGTTCTTTTGCTTTAACAAGCATCGGACAGCGTTCGCTTTATGTCTACCTTTTACATGGATTTGTTTTAAAGTGGTTTTTCACTACTGAATTTGCTAAAAGCTTAGATGCTAGCTTTTGGAGCATAATGGTTTTAACAGCTATGTCTATTTTAGTAACGCTTTTATTAGGTAGTCGCATTGTTGATTGGGTTATTACTGGCACGAAACTATTTATTCAGTTCATTACGCCAAAGAAAGCCATAGAAAAATTCTCATTAGCAATTAAACGAACGTTCCCATAAACAAAAATCTCATCTCTTACTAAGAGATGAGATTTTTGTTTATGGGGCTCAAATACTTTCTAATTTCATTTTACTGAATTTTATGGTAACGTTTCACTATAAGAGAAAGAAGGAGTGTATACACATGGAACTTGGTTATTATGATGGACAATTTCGAGATATCAACGAGAGAGTAATTCCTATTGATGAGCGCGGGCATCAATTTGGCGATGGCGTATATGAATTCATTCGCGTATACAAAGGAACACCTTTAGCACTATCTCAGCATTTAGATCGTCTTGAGCGAAGCGCAAAAGCGTTATTAATTGAGCTTCCATTTAGCAGAGTTGAATTAGAAAAATTAATCGAGGAAGGACTACAAAAGTCCACATTGGCAGAAGCCGATATTTACATGCAGGTCACGCGTGGAATCTCTCCTCGAAATCATTTATTTCCAGATACCAAAGCAGAGTTATCTATGACGATTAGACATCCACGCCAAATGCCTGATGAGGCTTATGAAAAAGGGATTTCTACCTTACTTTTAGAAGATGAGCGTTGGGCAAACTGTTACATTAAATCATTAAACTTACTTCCAAATATTCTAGCAAAACAAGCAGCTGCCTCTAAAGGATGCAAAGAAGCCATTCTTGTAAAGGACGGATACATAACAGAAGGTTCTAGCAGCAATGTGTTCGTCATAAAAGATCAAACCCTATATACCACTCCAGCCACTAAGCAAATTTTATGCGGCATTACACGTACCAATATTCTTTCTTGCGCAAAACAAGAAGGCATTCAAGTGCGAGAACAGCATATGACGATTGATTTTATTAAGCAGGCTGATGAAGCCTTTGTCACGAGCACATCCATTGGTATCTTACCAATTGCACGCATCGATGAGCAAGACTTGTCAACAACACGTCCTATTATTGATAAATTAACTAATGCATACCAAACATTTCGAGAGCAGCAAGTACACGTACAAAGTTAATATAAGAACAAAAAGCCCTTATTTTTTTCAAATAAGGGCTTTTTCTTAGAACTTGAAATAGTTACGTTTTAATAGACGCGGTGTTGCCAGTAGTTCTTTATAAGAAATAACCTTTTGAAGCAGCTTTGTATCTACAAGCAGCAGCTGTGTTTCAATCTCTTCTATCACTTCTTCTTCTTGATAATGCATTCCACAGGCAGAACATTTAATACAAGGTACATCCGTGATTTCAATTCCTCTTGTTCCATCTGGAAGTTCCCAAAAAGCGGTATGGACGCTTTTTTCTCCAGCGCTTTCGCCGCACCATGCGCATTCTACCATCATTGTATTTGCCTCCTCAAGATGAAGTGGAACCCTTTTCTTTTTGTGCTTGAGCTTGAAACTTTTTCTCCTTTAACTCATCTCTTTTTTCACGTTTATCCTTTAGAGTTGCATGTGCTGTATCTGCTTCATAAGATTTCCGTCTAGTTACTCTTCCTAACCCCTCCGGGATAAGCGTTGAGTTTGTTTCATTCATTAACCCTGCTATTCCAATAGAAGATTCCTTTTGCTTTGCATCTGGATAAATTGAATAGAAGTAGTCATCCGCTCTGTTAGGAATATAGTTTTCTGGTTCTGGATAAGTGGTAATTACCCCTTCAAAGTTTCGAAGTACAACCTTACCAGCACTTTGACTAATTAAATAGTTTGGTTGAATGGCAATCTTACCGCCACCACCAGGTGCGTCCACTACAAAAGTAGGTACAGCATAGCCTGACGTATGCCCTCTTAGTCCCTCAATAATTTCAAGCCCTTTGGATACAGGTGCTCTAAAGTGACCAATTCCTTCTGATAAATCACATTGATAAATATAGTAAGGTCTGACACGAATTTTCACTAAATCATGCATTAGCTTTTTCATAATTGGTACGCTATCATTAATACCAGATAAGATAACTGCTTGATTTCCCACAGGCACCCCAGCATCCACCAGCATTTCACATGCTTTTTTCGTTTCTTCTGTGATTTCAATTGATGTATTAAAATGAGTATTTAGCCAGACTGGATGATACTTTTTTAAAATGGCACATAAGTTTTCTGTGATCCGTTGCGGAAAAACAACCGGTGCTCTTGTGCCAATACGAATGATTTCAACATGAGGAATAGCGCGTAAGTTTTTTAAGATATATTCTAAAATTTGATCATTAATTAGCAACCCATCGCCACCGGATATTAGAACGTCTCGTACTTCTTTTGTTTGAGCAATATATTCAATTGCCATATCTAGTTGTTTTTTAGGAACACCCATTCCAATTTGTCCTGAGAATCGTCTCCGGGTACAATAACGACAGTACATCGAGCATTGATTGGTGACAAGAAATAAAACTCGGTCAGGGTAGCGATGTGTAAGCCCAGGTACAGGTGAATCTTCATCTTCCTCTAAAGGATCTTCTAAATCATATCTCGTTTTATGCATTTCTTGACCAATTGGTACAGACTGCATGCGAATTGGACAACGCGGATCATCTGGATTCATTAACCAAGCATAATAAGGTGTAATATTTAATGGAATCGTTTTGGTTGCAATTCGAACCCCCTCTTCTTCTTCGGGTGTTAAATGAATGACCTTTTTTAAATCATCAAGCGTTCGAATTGTATGGGTTAATTGCCAAATCCAATCATTCCATTTCTCTTCTGGTACATCTTTCCAAAGATCGATGTCTTTCCAATGACGCGATGGCTTATATAAGTCATGTAACACAAAAACGCCTCCCTTAATTAAAATTTAGACTGTGCTACTACTTTATATATGTGAATGCCTAGTAAATGGTTATATTTTATCTAACCTTCCTATTCTAAAGCCCATTTTTTTATGTTGATAAATCCTTTGACCATATATTCATATTTTCTAGCGTCTTAGAAATGAAGCAATTGTTAATAAGTCTCCCACTATAGGAATAGCCAAGCTGGTGGAAAGCGGCATTCATCCCTAATGAAAGCGCTCTCGCTATGGTGTATACACAATAAACATATTCCTTTTTCAATTCTCTCTCAATTTCAACCATTAAATGCTTCATTAAGCCAAGTGAGCGGTGAGATGGAAGAGTAGCACAATCTGTTAATTCTGCATTGTGATACACCTTATTAATTTCTGCGGAAGCTGCGCTTACAATTTCTCCTTCATATTCAATAATAAAGAAAGGTGTTCCGTCTTCAAGCATGTTTTGAACGTAAATCAAATCATGTAAGGGAGAAGGGTAAATGGTAAATACTGTTTTATACAATGTTACGAGTTGTTTGGCATCACTCTTTACAGCTTTCCTTAACTTGTAAGGTAGCACCAATGTTTCCGGGCACTTTAGCGGTAATAACTGAACTTTTTCAAGAAGGTTATTTTCTTTCACATAATAATTATGCACTTGCCTCTCTTGGCTTTCATAAAAGGTCATTAAGTAAGCAGTGCTTCCATTAAAATAAGAGGGAATGGTTGCTTCCAAACGATATCCATATTTCAACCAGCTTTCAACCTGTTCGTAGCGAGACTTTATTATTGCTTTTTCTAACTGATGCTTATTCATCTCTCTCTTTATATAGTGACTTATGCTAGAAATATTTCCTCGATAATCCTCAATTCGAAGCCTTTTATTAAAGGAGTCGTGTATGCAGAGCGCGCTGAATTCCGGTCTATTAACTTCAAGCAAACCGTTTCCCTCCTTCATCAGTCAGCAATTCCGCACCAATCAATAATGGTAAGAGCAATGATTTCAGTGGCTTTTATAACAGATTCAATAGAAATATATTCGTTTGGAAAGTGAGCAACTTCCGTAACTCCTGGACCAAACACCACCGTTGGAATCTTACCAACCTGAGATAAAATTCCTCCATCAGTCCCCCAAGGTGATGCTTCAATACTAGGAGGGTGACTCATTGCTTGCTTATAGCTTTGAGAGAGAGATGAAATAAGAGGGTGCTGTATATCTAGTTCATTTGGTAGCCATTGTGCCCCAAACCATTCTACATTCACAGGTTGAATATTAAACCAAGAATCTTGCACGCTAATTTTTTTCAACCATTCTTCTACTTCTTCCTTCACATCTTTCATCTTTTCATGAGGTGCAACTCCAACCCTTCCTTCAATTATGACTTCATCTGCAACTGAAGACGGCCAAGATCCACCTTTTATAGTACCTATGTTAATTGGCACAGGAATGGGAGTATTTTTGTACAGCGGATCCACAATGCGGGCATTGCGATTTTTCTCTAGCTGCTGCAGATGTTCAATAAGAACCATTGCTTTCTCGATTGCACTCACTCCTTCATACCTTGTACCTCCGTGAGCAGATCGACCATGTATGGTTAAACGAAACCACATAGAACCTTGCTGTTTGGAGAATATCTTCATGCTCGTAGGTTCAGGGATAATGGCTCCGTCCGCTTTGTAGCCTCTTAACACACATGCAAGCGTACCTGCTCCTCCACTTTCTTCTTCAATTACACTTTGAAAGATAACGTCACCATTTAATGAAATTCCGATTTCTTGTAACGCTTGAATAGCAAAAAGAAGAGCTACGTTTCCTCCTTTCATATCCGTACTCCCTCTGCCATATACATTTCCATTGCTTACAATTCCACTAAATGGGTCATCTTTCCAATGTGTTAAATCTCCTGGTGGTACCACATCAATGTGACCATTTAATAGAATAGATTTGCCTCCCCCCTTTCCTTTTAAAACACCTACAACGTTAGGGCTATCTTGAAAGCTGGTTCGAGTCGAGGCAAATGCTTCATTTTTACGCAGCTCTTTAAAATCTGGTTCCCATATATCAATGACTAACTGAAGCTGCCTTAACTTTTCAATCACGATTGCCTGCACATATTTTTCATTTCCCTGTACACTTGCTTCCTGCACAAAACGTTGTAAGAGCCGAACTATTTCATGTTTATATTCAATTAACCACCCCTGAATTTTCTCTTGCCAATTCGTCATCTACAAACCTCCTTAGGGAATCATTTTAATGCTATCGCTAAGCTCTACTGTTGCATCAGTTGCTTGCAGCACCTCTTCCACGGTATAAGGAGACATTACTTCTATTAAAATCAAGCGATTATTTTCTACTTTTAAGACGGCTTGATCTGTAATAATTAAATCCACGCAGCGCTTAGCAGTAAGTGGCAAAGAACATGATTTTACAAGCTTAGGTTCTCCATTTTTATTAGTGTGGTTCATTAATACAACCACCTTCTTAACTTTTTGGGCTAATTCCATCGCTCCTCCCATACCTGGTACTCGCTTGCCAGGTACAATCCAGTTTGCCAAGTCCCCTTGTTCACTGACTTCTAGCGCACCTAATATGGTCATATCAACATATCCTTTTCGAATCATCCCAAAAGCAATAGCGCTATCACAATATGAAGATCCTGCAAGCGTAGTAATGGGATAACCTGCTGCATTGCAGGCATTTTCATCTTCCTGCCCTTTAACTGGGGAAGGACCAATTCCAACAATTCCATTTTCAGCATGAAACATCACTGCTATTGTCGAAGGAATATAGTTAGGAATAAGTGATGGAATTCCAATACCTAGATTCACAATCATTCCATTTTCAATTTCCTGAGCAGCTCGCTTAGCAATTCGCTGTCGATTATTTATTCCCAAACCCATTTCCAATTCACCCCTTTTGACTGAACAATATAGTTTACAAACACACCTGGAGTCATAATTGAATCAGGATCAAGTTCACCTAACGGGACAATTTCTTCTACTTCAGCAATCGTTACTTTACCAGCCATAGCTACAAGCGGGTTCGTATTACGAGCGCTTTTATCATACAGCAAATTTCCGAATTCATCTGCTTTCTTAGCGTAAACAATTGATACATCTGCTTCCAACGGCGTCTCCACTAAAAACTTTTTGTCTGATAGAGTAATCATTTGCTTTCCCACACAAATTACGTCCGTTTCAATACCCACATCAATCAATATGCCGCCGATGCCTACTCCGGCTGCTCGAATTCTCTCAACAAGCGTTCCTTGAGGAGAAAATTCTACTTCTAGTGTTCCATCTGTCATTTGTTTACCAGCAACCGGGTTGGAACCAATATGCGAAGCAATGAGCTTTTTAATTCGCTGTTCACATACAAGCTTTCCTACACCAATGTTTGGAAAACCTGCGTCATTACAAATAAGCGTTAGCTCGTTAACATCACTTTTTAACATTTCTTCGATTATAGTAGGAGCTGTACCTACTCCTCCAAATCCACCAAACATAATCGTCATACCACTTTGAACATAGTTCATGATATCTTTACTTTTAACCATTTTATGAAACTTATTTTGAAGATTATTCATTTTTCTCTTCCTCTCCCCCCAGTTCTTTTTCAATCTCAACCATCGTCACAGTTAGTAATTCCACCAGCTCATCAATTTCGTGTGACGTAATAGTATATGGAGGTGATATGATAATCCCATCCCCTTCTATCCCATCTTCTCCAGCTTGAGAGGGGTATAGCAGAAGACCTTTATCTTGAGCTTTTTGAATAATCCTAGACGTCAATTCAATCGATGAAGCAAATGAAGCTTTAGAGTTTAAATTTTGAACAATTTCTATACCTAGCAGTAATCCCTTTCCTCTAATATCTCCTATAATATTTACTTGCTGTTGCAAACTCTTAAGCTTTGCATACAAATATGCGCCTTTGCTTTCAACTCCTTCTATTAAAGAGTGAGCTTGGATGTAATCGAGTACAGCTAAAGCAACTGCTGAAGAGAGCGGATTTGCACTTAGTGTATGTCCACTCATAATTAGATTAGATCCATTCAGTACGGGTGCTAGTACGTCCTTGGTTGCAACGACGGCTGCAATCGGAGTATATCCAGCACTTAAACCTTTACCAAGAGTCAAAAGATCGGGCTTAGCTTTCCAATGTTCATACGCAAACACCTTTCCTGTACGTCCCATTCCCGTCATTACCTCATCTACAATCCATAAAACATCGTATTTATCGCAAATCTCTCGAATTCGTTCGTAATATCCATCCGGTGGGGTGATTGCCGCTCCAGCCGCTCCAATAATAGGTTCCGTAATAAAAGCTGCAATTTGCTCGCTTCCCGTACGCTTAATCACTCGTTCAAGTTCGTTTGCACATGCTAAGTTACAAGATGGGTACGTTTTTTCAAATGGACACCGATAACAATAAGGTGGCGAAACGGAAGGGTACTCCTCTAGTAAAGGCACAAACCTTTTCCTTCTACCTGCATGCCCTGACATAGACAAAGCACCAATTGTAATGCCGTGATAACTCATCCACCTTGATAATACTTTTATTTTTTGAGGCTTTCCTTTTTCCTGCCAGTGTTGAATAGCCATCTTCATTGCGGTTTCTGTTGCTTCGGTTCCACTATTAACAAAAAAGACAAATTGGAAATGATGATTGCTCAGCTCACAAAGCCGTGCTGCTAATCTTTCAGCAGGTTCACTTGTAAACTGAGAGCGATACACAAACGCAACTTTTTTTGCTTGGTCATTCATTTTATCAATAATCTCTTGAACACCATGTCCAACGTTTGCCGTCACCGCACCAGATGATGCATCTAAATATTTTTTGCCTTGTACATCATACAGATAAACTCCCATTCCGTGAGAAATCGTAGGATACCAAGCATCTAACAGTGGTTTGATTAAGTTCGATAAAGACTTATCAGTCATCGCGATTCCTCCTTATCACAAGACCTCTATTAAAGTCTATGCCCTATGAACACTGTTTTTGCTAAGTAAAAAGGATTGTTTTTACTAGAATAGAAAAAGGCTCACTCCTTACGCTTTTAACGTAAAGAGTGAGCCCTATTATCGTATCAAAAACCCTTTGTTTGTAATTTCCCAGTCATCCCCTACTGGTTAATGTTTTAAATTAAGCACCTGCTTTTTCAGCTCTTCTCGCTTCAGATTCAGCAACAATTACTGCACATGCAGCATCCCCTGTAATGTTAACAGATGTACGAATCATATCAAGCAAGCGGTCAATACCGATAATTAATGCAATACCTTCTACAGGTAATCCAACTGATGAAAGTACCATTGCTAACATGATTAAACCTACCCCTGGAACACCCGCTGTTCCGATACTTGCAAGAACGGCTGTTACAACAACTGTAATAAGTGCACTGAATGATAAGTCAATCCCATATACTTGAGCAATAAAAATTGTTGCTACCCCTTGCATAATTGCTGTTCCATCCATGTTAATTGTCGCACCTAACGGTTGAACAAAACTACTGATGGACTCAGGTACACGAAGATTTTTCTGAGCTACGTTCATTGCAATTGGCAACGTTGCATTACTACTTGATGTACTAAACCCAACCGTCATAGCTGGTGCAAATCCTTTAAAGAATTCAATTGGGTTGCGTTTTGCTAAGAGCGCTACTGATCCACCATAGGTTAAGATTGAGTGAACAAGTAGTGCGAGCACAACTACTGACATGTAAAGACCCATTGCTTTAATTGCTCCCCACCCTTGGCTACCAACCGCTGTCGCGATTAAACCAAACGTACCATACGGAGCAAACTTCATTACTAAGTTTACAAGGTACATCATAAGTTCGTTACCTTGATCGATAATGTTGTAAAGCCCTTTTGCTTTGTTACCTAGCATCGTAATTCCAAATCCAATAAAAATTGAGAATACGATAATTTGAAGCATGTTTCCTTCAGTCATTGCTAGAACTGGATTCGTCGGAATCATGTTTAGCAATGTTTCACCTACAGGAGGTGCTTCTTGTGCTTCAAAAGATGCGTTTTCTGTATCAAATGTTCCAACTGTACCTGGTTTAATGATAAACGCTAAGCATAAACCAATAATAATAGCAATTGTTGTCGTAATTAAAAAGTAACCAATTGTTTTACCACCGATGCGGCCAAGTTTCTTTGGATCTCCCAAACCTGCAACGCCAAGTACAATTGAGAAAAATACAATTGGCACAACAAGCATTTTAATAAGGCTTAAAAAGATTTGTCCAAGCGGCGTAAATAAATATTTATCTAGCGTTGTAAACGTCCCTGGTGAAAACGTATTTAATAAGACCCCTACAACAGCACCAATAATTAGTGCAATGATAATCTTTGTTGATAGTTTCATTGATGAACCCCCTCATATAAACAAATTATATTATTAATTTAATAACTACCAAGATTAAAAGATTGAATATTCCAAAAAGAATAATCACTTTAAATTTATATTATTTTTGAAATTTTCAGAATAGAACGAGCTCCAGCTGCTTTTTTTAAAATTATCGAAAAAAGTGTACAAAAAAAACCATGAGAGCCCTCTCTGGTTTTCAAACCTTCCATGTACTCTCCCACAAAATGCTGACGAGGTTAGCTGTCGGATTCGGGTATGTGAGTTACCCTACTTAACTATCAAGTTAAGATTCACCCCTAGTGCTTGTCCGCACAAATTTGGGTCCCCCGCTTTCTTTCAAATCTGAAATTAAGCAACTGTTATTTTGATGTAATAGTTTTGCACTGCAATAACTTACTTCTTTATTAAAATTCATTTCCTATCACTTTGTCAAGATAATATACAAAAAAAATTCAAAATGCTGTCGATTTTTTTATTTATATGTCATATTTCCTCACACTTAATGTGCGTTTTATATTCATTTTTATGTTCGCTATAAGCCAAAGTTTTCTTTTCTAAACAACATTTTAACTTAAAATAGCACCTCATACCAATAACAACTAACAAATTGTATAGTCATACTAAACAAAAAATCAAAAAGCCATTTTATAACATTTAAAATAATATAATTTATATTCATATTTATTTATTTTTATTCATTAATTGTAAGCATTATCATTTTTATTTTCATATTTTATACTGATTTACTGTATATCCTTAAACCTCTCTCTCTAAATTTCACCAACAGTGAGTTTAGCTAGTTTAAACTTTATTTTTTCGCAACCACCTCGCAAATTACATTTTTTTCTAAAAACCATTTCAATCTCCCTACTCTTTTTGATAAACTATAAAGAACAATATATTGATTTTTATATCATAGAGGAGAGCTCTAACCATGTTTACCGTCTTAATTGTAGAGGATGATCAAAAAATTGCTTCTTTATTAAAAGAGCAGCTTGAAAAATATAATTTACACGTACATATCGTTACATCATTTACGGATGTACTTGATGATTTTCAAAAGCACCAGCCTAACCTTGTCTTATTGGACGTTAATTTACCAAAATATGATGGGTTTTACTGGTGCAGACAAATTCGCACTCTCTCCACTTGCCCTATTATTTTTATCTCAGCACGTGATGGAAAAATGGACCAAGTAATGGCATTAGAAAGTGGAGCCGATGATTATTTAACCAAACCTTTTGACTACGACGTAGCTATTGCCAAGGTAAACAGCCAACTACGACGCGCATATGGCTCTTATGCACCTACGAATCAAGAACGAATTATAGAGCATGCTGGTTTAACTTTATATCCTGAAAGGCTACTATTACGCTACAAAAGCAAAGAAATTGAACTTAGCCAAACAGAAAGCAAGCTCATTGAAACATTATTAGTTAAAGCAGAAAGAGTTGTGAGCAGAGATCGATTGCTGGAGAAAATTTGGGACGACCAGCTCTTTGTTGATGACAATACTTTAAATGTCTATATGACGCGTACGCGCAAAAAACTAGCGGATGTTGGTATTGAAAAGGCAATTGAAACGATTAGAGGTACAGGCTATATACTGCGAATTCAAGAGGCGAATAAATCATGAAGCTGTTTTTTAAAGAACATCTTCCACTTACATTTTTTTATCTTATGCAATTGGGTTTAGTATGCACAATTTTTGCTTTAGATGGCTTTCGAGATGTTTTTACTATTCTTTACGCTATTTTAATCAGCACAGTTATCTATATCACTTACCTCTGTTATCGCTACTATACAAACAAAACATTTTATAAGCACCTTTCAAGCCCATTACATAAGTTAGAAGACAGCGTATTATCTAAGGAAGACTCTCCGCTTTCAGAAGCGTTAAAAGAACTTTTCGAGAGTCAATTTCGAAGCTTTCATAATGAAATGTATCACTATCAAAATAAACTTAATCAACATATGACATTTATGAATCAGTGGGTTCATCAAATGAAAACCCCTGTATCCGTTATTCATCTGATGATTCAAAACGAAGACGAACCTATCTTTCTGAGCATTCAAGATGAAATGGATCGAATTCAAAAAGGGTTAGAGACTGTACTGTATACGTCGAGACTGAATGACTTCAATCATGATTTCCAAGCAGAGAGTGTTTCCCTACATAACGTTATAACAAAGCTTATTTCAAGTTACAAACGTTTTTTTATTCGCAATAAGGTATTTCCAACAGTTGATATTTCACCCCAATTCATCGTAGCTTCTGACGAAAAGTGGATTAACTTTGCTTGTTCACAGCTTATCACTAATGCCGTCCGCTATTCTGCTGGAATTAATCAAAACATCACTATTTCAGCATTTGAAAGAGGCAGACAGGTCGTATTAGAAGTAAAAGATCAAGGAATAGGTATTCCATCACAAGATCTAAAGCGTGTGTTTGACCCCTATTTCACCGGCGAAAACGGCCGAAAATATCAAGAATCCACGGGGATGGGACTCTATCTCGTAAAAGAAATTTGCAAACAGCTCCACCACCAGGTAGAGCTTGAATCAAAAGTGGGGCAAGGGACTACCATACGCTTAATTTTCCAACAAAATATTGCGCGTAACTAAGAAGGCTAATGTATAAATTAGCCTTCTCTTGCTTTCTTACAGAAGTGTAAGATTTCTGTAAGCTTACCACATAGCACACTCGGTTAATTTTCAATAAGATAAGAGTATAGATAAAAACAAATATTTACAAAGGAGTTTGACTATGCCTATTTTACAAGTCAATAACTTAACAAAAGTATATGAAGGAAATGTTTCTTACAAGGCGTTAGAAGGCGTTAATTTTTCAATTGAAAAAGGAGAATTTGTTGGCATTATGGGACCATCTGGAAGCGGGAAAACAACTCTGCTAAATATGGTTTCTACCATTGATTCACCTACAGCTGGAGAAGTACTTATTAATAACCGCAACCCTCATCAACTTAAGAAAAAAGAGATTGCACTTTTTAGAAGACGTGAGCTTGGGTTTGTCTTCCAGTACTTTAATTTATTAGATACATTAACTGTTGAAGAAAATATTATCTTGCCACTCGCTTTAGATAAAGTAAAAAGTTCAGAAATGGCTAAGCGAGTAGCTTCTATTACTAGCAAACTTGGCATTGAACATATTTTAAAGAAACGTACGTACGAAATTTCAGGAGGGCAAATGCAACGAGCAGCCATCGCTCGAGCGATTATTCACCATCCACAGCTGATTTTAGCTGATGAACCAACAGGGAACTTAGACTCCAAAGCATCTAAAGATGTGATGGAAACTCTGCAACATTTAAATGAACAAGAAAATGCGACGATGATGATGGTTACTCATGATGCGCACGCAGCTAGTTATTGTAATCGTGTAATTTTCATTAAAGACGGACAACTTTATAACGAAATTTATCGAGGGAATAACCGCCAAGCTTTTTATCAGCAAATTATTGATATGCTATCAGTTTTAGGAGGAGACGCACATGAGCTTTCGACAACTCGCATTTAAAAACGTTATGCGTAATAAGCGTACGTACGCAGCTTACTTTTTAAGCAGCGCCTTTTCTGTAGCCGTCTTTTTTCTCTATGCAATGTTTATTTTTCACCCTGGAGTCACAGAAGGTGTAACAAAAGAAATGGCAAAAAAGGGCATGACTGCCGCTGAATATATTATCTATGTATTTTCGTTTTTCTTCGTTCTGTATTCTGTCAGCGCATTTTTAAAGTCTCGCAAGCGTGAATTTGGAATTTTTATTATGCACGGAATGTCTAAACGTCAGCTAAACACCATGATTTTCTTAGAAAATATGATTATTGGTTTTTCAGCCATCATTACAGGAATCCTTGTTGGAATGCTCCTTGGCAAGCTCTACTTAATGATTGGATCTTACGTTATTGGTATGGAGAAGCCTCTTGCGTTTCTAGTCCCTTGGCAAGCACTCGCATTAACAACAGCTGCATTTACCGTTTTATTTCTGGTTATTTCATTTTTCACAAGCTTTTTTGTACGCACAAACAAACTGTTAGATTTGTTTCAATCCACATCAAAACCAAAGCCTGAACCTAAAACTTCTATTGTTTTATCGTTACTGGCTGCTGGGTTATTAATTGGAGGCTATTACTTAGCTTGGACGGCTAACATCTATAACATCGCCTTTCGATTTTTTATCGTTATCCTGATGACCATTATTGGAACCTACTTTTTCTATACGCAGCTAAGTGTTTTCTTATTAAAAATGATTAAGAAAAATAAGCGCTTTTACTGGAATCATACGCGTCTTATTACCATTTCAGATTTAGCTTATAGAATGAAAGATAACGCTCGTATGTTTTTCATGGTAACAATCGTATCAACTGTTGCTTTTTGTGCAATTGGAACCTTATCGGCGATGGGTGGTTCTAAAAAGCTATTTGATGAACGTGCTCAAATCCCAGTTGTCTATCAATCATCGGACCAAAACCCGAACCAAGCAGCACAAGTACAAGCCATTCGAGATGATTTTCATAAAACGGACTTATCATATAATGAAATCAAAGTAACCTTAACCGAACAGACAGAAACCGAAACAAATAAAAAAGTTGAGCTTATCTCTTTATCTGATTATAATGCGATGGCCATTGCAGCTGGTGAAAAACCACTTCAGTTAAAAGAAAATGAAGGTCATTATGTCAGCACAGTCACTTATAATACGTTCTCAGATGAAAAGATGAAGCCCATTACCTTAAGTGAAAGCAATCTAACATTTAACGTAACAAAAATTATTGATGCACCTTACTTTTCTTCTGGAATGGTCGGCTATGATTTGTACGTCATTCCAAATGAGCTTTATAAACAAATTCAAAAACCTACGTCAACAACTCACTATTACGGGTTTGCAACCAAAGATTGGGTTGAAACAAAAGACATTGGATTGAGTTTATATAGTGGAAAAGACGGCATTTATAACGGGAATTATACGAGTGATCCAGCTTTTTCTTTCTCATCAGCTGGATATGATTACAATATGATGATGGAAATGTATCGCACTGCTCTTTTTGTCGCTCTTTTAGTTGGGTGTGTTTTCTTTATTGCAGCAGGAAGCTTTTTATACTTCCGCTTGTATACAGACCTTGACTATGATAAGCGCCAGTATCAAACGATTGCAAAAGTTGGTTTAACTAAGGCTGAGCTCCATAAAATTATTACGCCTCAGCTTGTTTTGTTATTTTTTGTTCCCATTCTTGTAGCGTTTGTACACAGTGTATTTGCATTTAAAGCTCTACAGGGCTTATTTGAATTCTCAGTTGTTAAGGAAACTGCAGTTGTTCTGCTTGGATTCGGAGCTATTCAGGTAGTGTATTTCTTATTGATTCGCTCACGTTATCTAAAACATATTAAGAAAGCTATTATGTAAACAAAAAAAGCGGACCTATGCGTCCGCTTTTTCTTATACCATTGCTGGTTGTTCTTTTGTTTTTCCATCTTTTAACTTTTCCACGATATCTCGTGCCACCCATACGCCACAAGCACTTGCTTGAGCTAATCCTCGTGTAATTCCAGCACCATCTCCTCCAACGTATAAACCTGAAACCTCTGTCTCAAAGCGGTCGGTTAACTTTGGACGCGCAGAGTAAAACTTTGCTTCTACACCATAGAAAAGCGTATGTTCAGAAGCTAAACCTGGCGTTACATGATCCAGTGCTTCGGTCATTTCAATTAAACTCTTCATTGTATTGTAAGGGAGAACAAGTCCAAGATCTCCAGGGACTGCTTCTTTTAACGTTGGTTCTAAGAACCCTTCTTTAATACGAGTTGGCGTTGAACGGCGGCCTTTTAAAATATCACCGTACTTCTGTACGACTAAGCCTCCATTTGATAGCATGTTTGCTAGCCTTGATACTTCGTGTGCATATTCGTTTGGTTGATCAAATGGATCTGAAAATTTATGAGATACAAGCAGTGCAAAGTTCGTATTCTTACTACCTAGCTTTGGATCTTTGTACGCATGACCGTTTGCTAACATAATGCCTGAATGATTTTCAACAACTACATGCCCTGAAGGATTACTACAGAACGTTCTTACCTGCGTACCAACTGATGTATTATAAATAAATTTACCTTCATATAAGTGCTTATTAATCTCTTCCATTACAATATCCGAAGTCTCAACACGGACTCCAATATCGACTTGGTTGTTAATCATTTTTAATCGGCGTTTTTTTAATAAATCAGTCATCCATTTTGAACCATCTCGTCCTGGAGATACAACGACTTTATCAGCAGTTAGTACTTCTCCATTTTTAAGTTCAATCCCACGAACAATATGCTTTCCATCAACTTTCTCTGTAACAAAATCAGCAACTTCCGTTTTATACTGCATGTCGATGCGTTCTTTTAAATATTCATAAATACTCTTCAAAATTTCTAAGTTTTGTTCTGTCCCTAAGTGACGAACTTGTGCACGCAATAACTTTAAGCCTGCTGCGTAGCCACGTTTTTCAATTTCACGTACTTTGTCAGTTAATGGGTCCGTAATCGAATCTGTTGCCCCATGTTTTAAGTTAATTTCATCTACATATTTAATTAAATCGACAACCTGTGATTCAGGAAGATAATCTGTCATCCATCCTCCAAATTCACTTGTGATATTAAATTTCCCATCTGAATATGCGCCTGCTCCACCAAATCCATTGGTAATTGAACAAGCGGGTAAACAGCCTGCAAAATCTTTTTTGTTATTTGCCGGCGGACATTTTTCTATCTTTTTTTGAAGAATCGGACAATTTCTTCGGTAAATATCGTGTCCTTTATCAATTAACAATACTTTTGCTTCAGGTAGTTTTAGCGTTAATTCATAACAAGTAAAAATTCCAGCTGGGCCTGCTCCTACAACAATTACATCATAATTTTGATTCATCGATACATTCCCCCGTTAACCTTTTTCATTTCAATCAACCGTTTTTATTTATTATTCGGTTATCTTCTAGCCATTTGATACTATATCAAACAAAAACGCTGACGTCAACAATAAACACGAACGTTATAAAAAAAATAAAATTATAATATTCGCTTTTTACGTATACACAAAAAAGCCAGCGAATAAATAGTACCACTACTATACATTCACTGGCTCTTTTACATGCGGAATCGCAATTTCAACTTTTGTGCCTACCCCTATTTGACTTGTAAATGAAATATGCCCCTGATGCTGTTCAATAATTTGATAGCTGACCATCAGACCTAAGCCTGTTCCCGTTTGCTTCGTAGAATAGAACGGCTCACCTAAACGAGCTAGTGATTGTTCGTCTATTCCACAACCCTGATCTTCAATTGTTACTACGCCATATCCGTTTCTTTTTTCTGTTCTAACCGTTACTACACCTTTATCCATTGATTCCAATGAATTTTGAATAAGGTTTATGAATACTTGCTTTAATGCATTCTCCTCACAGAGAATTTCAATGTCTCCTTCGAGAAAGCTTTTAATTTCACTATTTTTATAATTTGCATGAGTAGTAAGCAGTAACGTTACATGATTTAAAATTTGGTGAAGGCTTTTCTTCTTAAAAGGGTGCTCGCTTTTTGGCTTTGCCAGCGTTAAAAACTCTTGAATAATTGATTCAACACGATTCAGTTCTTCTAGCATAATATCATGATAGGATTTATTATACTGCTGAGATGCATTTAATAATTGTACAAACCCTTTAACTGCAGTCAATGGGTTTCTTATTTCATGGGCTACGCCAGCTGCTAACTTGCTCACCATCATGAGCTTTTCAGACTTACTTGCCATTTCATCATACTTCTTTCGATCAGTTACATCACGAATAATATACTGAATGGCATCTTCGCCTTTAAATTTAATTTTTGTTGCAGAAGATTCAATACTAACCACTCCGCGCTTAGTTAATAACTTCACTTCAGCCCGAGGGCGAATAGACATTCCTTTCATCAGCTGATTCATTCGTTTTTTTACGATTTCTAGATGTTCTGGATGGATGAAGTGAAGCCAATATCGCCCTAGATAGTCCGCTTTTTTAGTTCCACCAAGCATACGCACACCAGCTGGGTTTATGTATTGAATCTTGCCTTCTTGGGTAACGATAAAAGCATCTTGACTCTGCTTTACAAACTGTTTGTACTGCTTCATTTTCCGGATAACTTCCTCTTGCTTTTCAAAACTAGAAGAAAATTCCTTCCACTGTACAACAAGAAGATGAGGTTGCTCTTTCATTCTCTGAATATGAATATGTATAGGCACTTGTTGGTTTATTTGCTTGTTCAGTACAACCACTTCTTCTTCACAATTATGAAGAGGAGCAATATCAGCTTTTTTAATTAAAAATTGGCTAACGTGCTGAAAGACATTGGAAGAAAGAAGTTGCTCTTTTTCTTTCTTAAATAGATGTGCACAAGCATCATTTAAAGCTTGAACTTCTCCATTAAGATCCATGATAAGCATGGGTGTTAACGACATTGAAAATAGCTGTTCATATAGCCTTTCTTGATCCATATGTTCACCTTCAGTTATTAGGATAGTAATTATAGTATAATATGGAAAAATAACATTTGGCAAAATATTTTTATTTTTCCGAACAAAAATTTTTTCCCAACCTTCGCATAAATGGAGCTCTTTCCACCCCGAAGTTTGAAAAGAGCTCTTTAGATAAACTAGCAGATGTAGCTGCACCCAATGATAACTAATAAAATAAACAGTACAAGAATTAATGCAAATGAATTTCCTGATCCACAGTGGTGGTGGTGATACCCTCCAACCGGATAGTGACATTGATCATAGCAATCATAATTATACATAGCAATCTCTCCTCATTCGTGATATTCGTTTAGCACATTGTTACTTTATGTTGTGAAAAAGCGATGTGTATGTGCGAATGCCCATTTTTATTCTCCTTTTTTTATTGGCAAATTCTTTATTCCAAGGAGTATAAAACAAAGAATCGTTATCATTACAAGAACTGCACAGTACTTCTTGATAAGTGTAAGTAGAAAGCCTACATATGGAATATGGTAAGAGTATGATCCCACTACCCTTTCACCTGGCAAGACGGTATTGGCTTCTATCACTACCAATGAATTTTGTCGAGCAACTAGTACAACTCCTTCGGTATCCATATCTTGCGATGGCTGAAAAACGACTACCGACCCGCTTGGAATTCCCGGTCCATCTTCTTGCTGTAACGTTACAGTAAATCCAAACAAAGCCGGTAATAAACTTGCAACAATAAGAGTAAAAAAAACGGCATAACACACAAGTACATACCGAAAGACGGTGAACCACACGCTTTCTTTCATAATGCAGTCACCCCTTTTAGTAATTTAATAACTAAAATGAGAAGATAATGAAATACAGCAATAGAAGAATGAGTCCAAATCCAGTGAGCATGATTTTGAGCATCTTCTCATAAAACAGCTTCATCCTCTTCACCTCTTTTACTTATAACCATTACGGATTAACGGCTATGATTCATTCTATTCAAGAAAAAGCAAGATGAAAGTTGGTCAATTGTTTTACAGCATAATTTATGAGTTTTAGCATATGTTTGGTTACGTATAGATTTCTTTTTCTACTCCGTATAACAGAGGAGCTGAACGCATGGCTAATTATTCATTTGACCAATACATTAAAAAAGCAATGAAATATGATTTCTTATCAAACTACTACAAATATAGCGATCCTTCCCGTCATATTGCTTATTACGAAAAGCATTTATACTATGTGCAACAAGCAATCTTAGCAGGGGACCATACACAAGGACCACGAGTAGCTAAACCAATGGCTAGAATTTTCCACGCTTCTCCTGATGCACCTTCCGTTGATATTTACTTGAATGGAAGACGTGTCATTCGTAATCTTACTTACAAGCAAGAAACCGAGTATTTGCCTTTAGGAGACCCAGGTCGCTATACAATTTCTGTTTATCCTGCTGGCCAAACAGAAAAACCGTTACTTACAAAGTCGTTTACGTTTGAAGGGAACCAAAAATATACGGTTGCCGCCGTAAATAATTTAAACGAGCTAGAATTGCTTTTTATCTATGATGATAGTAAAGTGCCCAGTGGAGAAACAAAGATGAGGTTTATTCACCTGTCTCCTAATGCACCAGCAGTTGACATTGCTGCCAGAGGGGGAGACGTTGTCTTTTCCGACGTTACGTTTAAGGAAATTACTAACTATCTAGGATTATCTCCAATGTTTGTACAGCTTGATGTACGAATAGCAGGAACGGATGATGTTGTTCTATCTATTCCACCTCTCAGCCTGCGTCCAAACCGAGCTTATACTGTCTATGCCGTAGGTTATGCACAAGGAAAGCCTGCATTAGAAGCCTTAATTTCACAAGATCGCTAACGCCAAAAAAGCTCTCAGTAACAAATTATTACTGAGAGCTTTTTGGCTATTCTTTCTTTGAAATTAATTTGACTTGTATATCATCATTTTCTAAGTCAAACTTTTCAACCTTCACATTAAAATCTGTTTGAAGCTCCATCTCTTGAAGAGCTACATATACCGATTCACTCTTCGGATCGATGGTCACCCATTCAGGAAGATTAAAATTATTATTAACGTAGCGAAGTACTGTTTTTACCGGAAGTTGAATTTTTCCAATTGATAGCGTTTCTTGTTCAAGAACAATATCTCCATTCTCTTGCACTTCCGGAGTAAAGGTCATTCGAATATCAATATCATCTCCAAAAACCTCAATGGTTCCATCTAGCTGCACGACATCCGTTAACGTGATGTCGTAATTAAGAGGCTGATTATTAAGCTCTCTTTTTAGATACTTATCAATAAGTATATTTAAATCTTCTTTTTTAGCTAAAATTGTTAGTTCAGCGTCCCCTTCTACGTCTCCAGACTTCAGCGGTGTTACTTCATCGACCGGTTGAAAGATAAGGCCAATGATTACAACCGCTAAGAGAAGGTTAACGCTTAGCAATCCAATAAATAACCATTTCCACTTCTTCATTTCATAAGCTCCTTACTCGTTTCCGTTCGGTTCTTCTCCCTGTGCTTTCTCTTTGTTTTGACCCAATAAAGGATCTTCTTCCTCCATTGCATGGCTAATTCGTTCCGCCATTAACTCATACCCTTTTTTATTAGGATGAAACTCGTCTTTTCCTAAGAGGTTGTCAGGAGAATCGTAAAAGATATCATCTACTTTCACATATGTTACATTTCCATAATTCATTGCCACTTGTTGACTTGCTTGGTTCCATTCATCAATTACAACATTAATCTCTTTCATATCACTTAGCGTTTTAAAAAATGGATTATAAAATCCTATTAAATAAATATGTGCATCTGGGTTTAGCTTTCGAATTCGTTGAAAGACCTCATTTAAACGTTTTTCATATTTTGATTTTTCTGATTCAAATGTTTTAATTGAAATATCATAAAAATAGTCCCTTACAACTTTCATTACGTCGTTACCACCAATTGTAACATAGATCATGTCTGCTCTTGAAACTTTGCTCGCAATTGATGGATCTTTCAGTCTTGCTAACAGCTGATCCGTACGATTACCTTTTTTGCCCAGGTTAGAAATTGTTACATTTCCCACTTCGTTTTGCTTAGCAATATACTGTTCAATAAAAGGTACGTATCCACCTTTTTTGGATTCATCTCCTATACCTTCCGTTAACGAGTCGCCTATCGCAACAGCTTCTAATTCCACAGGGAAAAAGCCCTTTGGTATTTGTTCCTTTTTTGTAAGCTGAACTTCTTTTTGATCTACAACGTCCTCTTGGTTAACAAGAAAGGTAGGCTGAGAACAGCTAGCTAAAGTGACAGAGCACACGCTTGCCACGATTATTTTTTTCCATCTTTTCATCACAACACCTACTTACTATGCTGTATTCTAGTTGTCACCTTGCTTGACTAGATTTACTATAGCGCACTTATATATCTTTATATAGTAACATACCTTGTCAAGGGCGGTCTTTTCCATGTCTATAGTATATGTAGAAAGATGGATAAGAATGTTTATTCTAAAAAAAGGTAACCATGAATTAAAATACGACTTTTAACTCATAGATACCTTCTTTTTACTTACTTAACGTTTTCATATCTTTAATAATCTCGTCATATGGAGTATCTCCTACACCACTATAAGACTTCATAACAGTGCCTTCTTTATTGATCAAATAAAAAGTTGTAGCATGAATAACTTGCGGATCTTTTTCTGGCTTTTTCACAACAGCTTTAAATTGGTCCAAAGCAAATTTTTCAATTTCTTGTTGGGTGTAACCCGTTAGAAAATGCCAATTCGAAAAATCTGCATTAAACTTAGTAGCAAACTCTTTTAATTTATCTGGTGAATCATTCTCTGGATCTACACTAAAAGAAATAAAATTAGCATCAAGTCCCTCTTCTTTCACCATTTTCTGAAGCTTAGCCATATGAGCAGTCATTGGTGGACAAACTGTTTCACAATTTGTAAAAATAAAATTAGAGACCCAAACCTTCCCCTTAAGATCGTCTAGACTAACTTTTTTATTCTCTTGATTTGTATAAGTAAAAGAATTGAGCTTCCAATTTAAAGGGTCTTTAATTTGTGATCCACAAGCTGCTAAAACAAGAATTAAAACCAAACACAGTAGCATCAGCTTTTGATTGTTGTTTTTCAATATCTTTTCCCCCAGTACGATGGTTTACGTTTTATATGCTGGTATTAAAATAGTAAACGTAGATCCTTTTCCTTTCTCACTTTCAACCGTAATTTTGCCTCTCATTTCTTCTATAATTTGATACGATACCATTAAGCCAATCCCTGTACCTTTTTCTTTTAATGAATAAAAAGCTGTTCCTAGCCTCTCCAACTCTTGTTTCGTCATTCCTTCACCGGTATCTTTAATTGCAATTTGAACTTGATTATCTTGTACATCAATAGACACAGAGAGCTTTCCACCATCTTGCATAGCTTCAATACCATTTTTCATAATGTTAAGAAGCACTTGGTTAAATTCATTTTTATTGCCTCGAACGTATGCTAACTGATTCGTTTGAATTTCAATTTCAATATTGCTTGTTAACAGTGCATATGAAGACAATAAATCAACTAAGCTCGTTACGCTTACGATGCAGTCAATAATATCTACTTCTTTTACCCCAGGTCGTGCTAAAGATAAATAATCGTTAATGATAACTTCGGCTCGGTCCATTTCGCTAATCATTAAATGAATATAACCCAACTCCGATTTTGTTAGCTTTTGGTTATCTTGAAACAGCTGTAAGAAACCTTTTACCACAGTCATTGGATTTCGAATTTCATGCGCGACAGATGCAGCTAACTGACCAATTGCATTCATCTTCTCTGCACGCTGAAGCTCCTTTTGAAGTTTCGTTCGTTCCATAATAATCTCAAGTTCATCCAGAGCTTTTTCTAAATCTCCACTAGACTCCAAGCTCGGTTGCTTTACTGCCAACTGTTCTTTTGTAGCAGCAACCTGCTGGAACAAATGCTGTAATCTTTGTGTCATTACATTAAACTGCTGGCTGATTTGACCAATTTCCGAAGCATCTTTCTGCTGTAATTTAACTTGAAAGTTACCATTACTAACTGATTTAATGCCCTCTACTAATTCTTTAAGAGGCGCCATTACCACGCGCAGCCCCCAATCTTGAATAAAAATAATGATTGTAAATAGAAAAAGAAGAGCAAAAAATAGTAATGAAAACAAACGCTGCTGATAAATTGTCATTACGCTAGCATCAACATCAATTGCCAGCATAGCAATAACTTCGCCTTTTTCGTTTAAAATAGGAGAAAAGGCAGTAATCCATGTCCCAAACTGATCCGTATATGTATCTGTTATCGCTTCTGTTTTTTCTGTTTTCGCTTTCATAAAATGGGTATAAAACTCTTTTTTTCCATAGTATATCATAGAAGGGTTAAGCTGTTGACGCACCTTTGGATTAGCAGTAACAACTATTTTAAATCCATGATTTTCATAAGGTTCTACTGTAAACAGATGACCTTGTAAATATTCTGGACTTGCCTTATAAATACGCTCAAACTGTTTCTCAATCCCTGTTCGAGCTAAAGCACTAGGTAAATCTTCTGCCTTAACAGATTGCGTGATCTCATTAGGAGATAACGTCTCTTTCCAAAGCTTTGTTGTCGTTAGTGCATTCTGAGTGAGTAACTGCTTGGTCGTTACATTTTGGAGATAGTAGCTAACCGAAGCTGTCCCAACTCCAACAATGATAACAATTAACGTGGAGAACAAAACAGTTTTGTTAAACACACTTAAATTCCGAATATAATTTCTCATGATTGCACTCCATATAGATTTTTTTCAAAATAGACAATGGTTACTTTTTAACTATTATAACATTTTTTCACCACTATTAACGTTGAAGTCTATATGATTTTCCCAATAAAAAAGTGACCTGCTCATCAGACAGATCACTTTCAGTTCATTCAGCAAAATACATAAACCCGATTGCACCAACCCCTGTATGAGTAGATATAACAGGTGTTGTCTCTTCAATTATAAAATCTTCATAGCCACAGGCAGCAATAATCGATTCTCTCAGCTTTTCAGCTAGTTCACGCCCTTCTGCATGTACTAATCCGATACCTTTAATTTGCTTTCCTGCCGTCTCTTCGACGATTTGCTTTGTCAAAAATTTCACGATTTGAGAATGACTCCTAACCTTTGCAACAGGCGTATATACCCCATCAGCAAGTGAAGCAATAGGCTTAATATTTAGTAGCGAACCAATTAACGCTTTACCTCGTCCAATTCGCCCACCTTTTATTAAATTTTCTAACGTATCGACTACAACAAATAGTGTCGTATTACGACGGATTTCATCCAAACGCTGGACAATTTCGTGCATTTCAGAACCTTGTTTAATCATATCCAGAGCTTCAAACACCTGAAAAGAGAGCGCTTTTGAGATATACATAGAATCCACTACGGTAATATTTCCATCTACCATTTTAGCAGCACTTTCTGCTGAACGTACTGTACCACTCATACCGCCTGTCATATGAATTGATAAAACATCGTATCCTTCATTCACAAGGCGCTCATATACTTCAACAAAGGCTCCAACCGCTGGCTGAGAGCTTTTTGGTAATACATCAGACCTTTTCATCTTTTCAATAAAATCACTTGGCGTTATTTCAACTCGATCTAAATATGTTTCATTATCAATATTAATCGATAACGGAACAATTTCAATACCATATTGAGCTGCTTGCTCTACGGTTAAATCTATTGTTGAATCCGTTACCACTTTAATTTTCGTCATGAGTTCACCCCTACAAAATCCTTTGCGCTCATTATAGCATTGTTCTAAACTTGGTTACAGCAATATCCTAAAGTGTTTGTTACTACGTTAGTATAATACAACTATTTCACGTAAAACATAAAAAGTTGACTACGCTGAAAAATTCAGAATAGTCAACTTTTTCTCTTCAAGCATTATGTTTTAATGCGTCAGACTTAAATAGCTGTTCATAATCTTTCCATTTCAACACACGTTTTAAATATTCTTGAAACGAGTAGGTTTGTTTCGGCATAGATTTCTTCATAATATCCGTTATCAAAGCATTTAATTTTACAGAGATTATAAACCGAAATGTGCTATCTTCCTCCAATACTGGAATATCAATAATTTTTACCTTTTGACCATTCTCATGTTTAAATTCAAGGCTTTTCAATAGCAAGGCGATCAACCCTCTTTTTACCCGTTTCTTTTATTATACATGGTAAACTAATTACTTGTCTTTTCATTTTTACTTTATTTTTAGAAAAAATGTCTCATGGACATCATATTCGACGTACAATGAGACATTCCTTTGTCATACCGCTAATTTATTACAGGCTATGCCATCAATTTTAAATAAATAAATGGAACAAGCTACTTTCTTTATTAATTTCCGTATAAGGAAATCCTTTTTTATCCATTCGGCTAATTAATGGATAATAATCTTCTTTATGTTTTAATTCGATACCCACCAACGCTGGACCGCTATCTTTGTTATTTTTCTTTGTATACTCAAATCGTGAAATGTCATCGTTTGGCCCAAGCACTTCGTCTAAAAATTCCCGTAGTGCTCCTGCTCTCTGAGGGAAGTTCACAATAAAATAATGCTGCAAACCTTCATACATCATGGAACGCTCTTTGATTTCTTGCATACGACCAATGTCGTTGTTTCCTCCACTAATAACGCACACTACTGTTTTTCCTTTGATTTGTTCACGATAAGAGTCTAAAGCAGCGATGGAAAGTGCACCGGCAGGCTCTGCAATAATTGCATTTTCATTATAAAGGGATAGAATGGTTGTACAGACTTTCCCTTCAGGAACAATAACGATATCATCAACCACTTCTCGGCTAATCTCGTAAGATACGCTACCAACGGTCTTTACGGCTGCCCCATCTACAAATGGATCAATAGACTCAAGCGTTACAACTTCCCCTCTATCAAAAGACGTTTGCATTCCAGCTGCTCCAGCAGGCTCTACGCCAATAACTGCTGTTTTAGGAGAGATACTTTTCACATAGGTCCCTACGCCTGAAATTAGACCGCCTCCCCCAATACTTCCAAACACATAGTCTATTTCATCTTCACAATCATTAAACATTTCAACAGCAACCGTTCCTTGTCCTGCAATTACATCAACGTCATTAAAAGGGTGAATAAACGTTCTCTTTTCTTCTTCACTGCACTGGATCGCTGTTTCATAGGAATCATCGAACGTATCACCTGTTAAAACAATCTTTACATTATCTCTCCCTAAAAATTTAACTTGGTTGACCTTCTGTCGGGGAGTAGTGCTAGGCATAAAGATTTTGCCATCAATGTTCAAATGGCGACAAGCGTAAGCCACACCCTGTGCGTGATTACCGGCACTTGCACATGCAATTCCATGCTCTAACTCCTGCTTCGTCAATTGCTTAATACGATTATACGCTCCTCGAATTTTAAATGAACGAACGACTTGCAGATCTTCACGCTTCAAATACACGTTACATTCATAACGTTCAGAAAGCACATCATTGCGCTGTAGTGGTGTATGTACAACAACATCTTTAATCATTTGATTCGCAATCATGATGTCCTCTAACTGTACATGTTTTGTTCGATTATCTACTTGTTGTTTCATAACCAACTTCCTTCCTCTTCCTACCTTTTTTTAATTTGTACATTATATCACATAAAATTTAGAAAAATCATTATTTTTAGTTAATCTTTTGATTTTTTTTAATCAGCATATTTTCAGCAGGATAGTAAACAGTAAAAAAGAAAGATAGAAAGCTGGTGAGTAACATGGAGTATACGTTAAAAAGCATTGATAGTGCCATTCCTTGTGAAGTAACTGTTGATGATGATAATGGACGATACATGCTAAGAAATGCAGATACAAGCGGGGAAGTGTTCAATTCAGCTTCTGAGCTTACGCAATGGGTCCAAAAACACTGGAATGAGAAACAATTTGTTAATCCAGAAGAATTTAGACAATTAGTTCATCATTTGCAGGAATATATTGAACAAAAAAAGCGTCTCACTTAAGAGACGCTTTTTGATTGCATTTGATGATGATTGTTTAAAGCTTGAATAATCTGCTCACGAACTTCATGGTGAATCACGTTTGGATTACTTTCTGCATCTAGATGCGTTGTAATTGCAGGTAAAACTCGTATGGTTACATCTGCTTTTTGGAACCCAACTTTAGACTGTTCCATAATTTTCGATGTTCCTTGGATAGCAACAGGGACAATTGGTACCTTAGCATCTAGCGCAATCCTTATACTTCCTTTTTTAAACTCACCAATTCCTTCGCCTTTACTTCGTGTCCCCTCTGGAAAAATGACCATTGAATGACCTTCTTCGAGTAAGCAAACACTATCTTTTAAAGCTTGAACCGATGCTCTGCGATTAGCTCGATCAATGAACACACAGTCCATTACTTCCATCCACCTTGCAACAAGCGGAATTTTTTTTACTTCAATTTTTGAAAAGAAGCCGAATGGCTTTTCTATAAAACCAAGTAAAACGGGAACATCAAAGTTGCCTTCATGATTACTTACAAACAGAACTGGCCCCTTGGGAATGTTGGATTTTCCAGTTATTTCAACATTGGCTCCAGCAATTTTTACAAGAGTGCGCGCCCAGTGTTTAGGGATCTGATGCTGTTCTTGTCTTTTACGCTCATTACTCCACTCAGTTGGCAGCCGCTTCATTTTAGATAGAGTAGGTAAGCTGAAAATAAGATACGTAAAAAAGTAGATAAAAAACACAATCATTCGAATCATTTTCATTCTATTTCTCCCAATAAACATACTGACTTGCTGTGGGTAGTTATTTCATTATGAACGTTCATAAACTGTGAAGTAGTAAACATAGGGATTCTTTTCATCCTTAACACCTTGCTTTTTGGATACTTCTTTCCAAACTGATGAATCAATTTCAGGAAAGTATGTATCTCCTTCAAACGCCTCTTCTATATGAGTAACGTATAAACGAGTCGCCACATTCATAGTTTGCTCATATACTGTTGCTCCACCAATTACAAAAAGCTCACTTTCCTCTTCAAGAGAAATAAGATCGTCAACAGAGTGAATAACTTTTACACCTTCATGATGATAGTCTTTATTCCCTGTTAAAATAACGTTGCGTCGGTTTGGAAGAGGCTTGCCAATTGATTCAAACGTTTTACGTCCCATTACAATTGTGTGGCCCGTTGTGGTTTGCTTGAAATACTGTAAGTCAGCTGGCAAACGCCAAGGTAAATCATTTTCTTTCCCAATTAGGCGGTTGTTGTCCATCGCTACAATTAACGAAATCATACGCTAACCGCTCCTTTAATATGAGGATGCGGATCATACTCAACGAGCTCGAAGTCTTCAAATTTAAAGTCAAAGATAGATTTGACTTCTGGGTTAATCTTCATTTTTGGTAGGGAACGAGGTTCACGCGTTAACTGTAGGTTTACTTGTTCAAGGTGATTTGTATAAATATGAGCATCCCCAAACGTATGAACAAAATCACCTGGTTCTAAATCGCACACTTGAGCAACCATCATTGTCAGAAGGGCATAGGATGCAATATTAAAAGGTACGCCTAAAAAAATATCAGCTGAGCGTTGGTATAGCTGACAAGATAATTTACCATCTGCTACGTAGAATTGAAATAAGCAGTGGCATGGCGGAAGCGCCATGTTATCAACATCCGCAACGTTCCACGCACTTACCATCAACCTTCTTGAATCTGGGTTATTTTTAATTTGATGAATAACATTTGTTATTTGATCAATGGTACTTCCTTCTGGTGTTGGCCAAGAGCGCCACTGGTGACCATAAACAGGGCCTAATTCTCCATTTTCATCAGCCCATTCATTCCAAATACGTACGCCGTTATCTTGTAAATATTTGATGTTTGTATCACCGCTTAAAAACCATAATAATTCATGAATAATTGATTTTAAATGAAGCTTTTTAGTTGTTAAAGCAGGAAACCCTTCTTGAAGGTTAAATCGCATTTGGTAACCAAATGTACTAATTGTTCCTGTTCCTGTCCGATCTTCTTTTTTCGTTCCATGTTTCAGTACATGTTCACATAAGTCGAGATATTGTTTCACTTCCGACACTTCCTTTTTCAAAAGTCTTTCTCTATTGTATAGGCGATTTTTTCTCATGTCTATGAGAAAGTGCAGGGTTTCTTATAGAAAAAAGCCAAGACATAGCTAACTGATTCCTTCGTGGAGACAATTCATCCCGTTTCTAAACGATATAGTTTTTAAAACATGTTCGCTCCATTGTTACAAACACTGTCTTTTAAAATTTGTTCCTACTCAACAAAAAATCCGAGCTATAAAAAGTAGTTAACTTTAAATAGCTCGGATAAATCATTAGCTGAAACGTTTATATCCCAGCCTCTTTTCATCAATTAAATACGATTGTGCGATTACCGTAAACTAAAATCCGATCTTCTAAATGCCATTTTACCGCTCTTGCTAAGACGGTACGCTCAATTAAGCGCCCTTTTTTCTTCAGTTCTTCCGCATCATCTCGGTGATTTACTCGTTCGATATCTTGTTCAATAATCGGTCCTTCGTCTAGATCATCCGTTACATAATGCGAAGTAGCACCGATTAGCTTAACACCACGCTTGTACGCTCGCTCGTATGGCTTTGCACCGATAAAAGCAGGTAAAAACGAATGATGAATATTAATGATACGATATGGATTTTCGGCTACAAATGTCGGCGTTAAAATCTGCATATAACGCGCTAAGATAATTAAATCTATGTTATAGTCCTTTAATAATTGAAGCTGCTGTGCTTCCGCTTCAGCACGAATTTCTTTTGTTGCAGGAATGTGATAGAACGGAATTCCAAAAGATTCAACGACTTCACGCGCATCTTCATGATTACTAACAACTACGGCAATGTCACTCATTAAGTCGCCGCTTTCCCAAGCCCATAGTAGTTCTAATAAACAATGTAACTCTTTTGACACAAAGACCGCCGTTCGCTTTAAGCGATGTGCGTACGTAAACTTCGCTTCCATTGAAAAGGATTCTGCAATTGATTGGAAAGCTTCTTCCATTGCTGGTCCTTTTTCATCCAAACGGTCGCATTCAAATTCAAAACGAATAAAAAATGTTCCACCTTCTGGATTAGTTGAATGCTGACTAGACTCTACAATATTTGCTCCTTGTTCAAATAAAAACGTAGAGACAGCCGACACAATTCCAGGTTGGTCTGAACAGCTAATTAACAACCGCCCTCTATTTTTATACTTCTCTTTGTATGATGTTACGTGTTGCTCAATATGCGATTTCATAAAGTTCCCTCTCTCTTTGAATGTACAGACTATTCTATCATTATAATGAAAGTTTACCGATTATCAAGCGTCATTCTTATTTTTAGAGTAAGGATTCGCTTCTTCTTCATGCTGAAGCTCTGCTAATTTCGCGTAATGAGGCTTCATACTATCCATAATATCTCGATAGACTGGCAGGATTTTTTTATATACTTTCACATTTTCAGCAATCGGCTCTAAGTGTGTAGTTTTTCCAACCATCTTTTCTACCACATTGACGGATTCAACCTCACCGATTGCATAGAGACCTAGTACGGCTGCGCCAAGACAAGAGCTTTCAAAACTTTCCGGAATTCTTACTTCTGCATTAAAAATATCAGCCATCATTTGCTTCCATACTTCAGAACGAGCAAATCCACCTGAAGCTTTAATTTCACGAGCAGGTCCAAGTAGTTCTTCAAGAGGCTCTAACACTGTATATAGATTGTACATAATTCCTTCCAACACCGCACGGATCATGTGCTCTTTACCATGATGAAGAGATAGCCCGCTGAATGAACCCCTTGCGTCTGCATCCCATAAAGGAGCCCGTTCTCCTGATAAGTAAGGGTGAAAAATAAGCCCTTCAGCTCCAGGCCGAATTGTATCGGCCATTTTCGTAAGTAAATCATATACATTCACATCTAAACGCTCAGCAACTGCAGATTCACTTTTGGCCAATTCGTCTTTTGCCCATCGTAAAATCATTCCACCGTTATTAATAGGGCCTCCTACGACCCATAAGTCATCGGTAAATGCATAACAAAATGTTCGACCTTCTTTATCTAGAACAGGCTTTTTTGTAACCGTTCGAATTGCCCCACTTGTGCCAATTGTAATGGCAATCTCACCTTGATCGATAGCATCTAAGCCTAAGTTAGATAATACGCCATCGCTTGCCCCTATTACAAAAGGAGTATCCTCATTAATTTTAAGCGTATGAGCGATTTCACTTTTAATTCCTTTGCTCACATGTGTTGCTGGCACAATAGTAGATAGTTGAACAGAAGAGATTTCTGCATTTGTTAACGCAACTTCATCCCATTGTTTTGTTTCTAAATTAAGCATCCCTGTTGCAGAAGCAATGGAGTAATCCACTATATACTCATCAAATAATTTATGGAATATATATTCTTTAATTGAAATAAATTTAGCTGTTTTTTCAAAGATTTCGGGGTGCTCATGCTTTAACCATTTAATCTTAACAAGAGGTGACATAGGATGAAGAGGCATACCCGTTCGCTTGTATAGTTCCATTCGTTGATTACAAAGCTTATCTGCATATGTAGCCGCTCGCTTATCAGCCCACGTTATACAATTTGTAAGTGGCTCACCACTTTCATCAACAGCAATAAGGCTATGCATCGCGCTGCTAAAAGATACAACTTTTAAATCTTCTTTATTTACCTTTCCCTTTGCCACTACTTTCTTAATTGTTGATAGGACAGCTGCAAAAATCTCATCTGGCTTCTGTTCAGCTGTTAGGGCATCCGGCGTATGAAGAGGATACCCAACATGATGTGACTCCTTCACTTTTCCATCAGCAGTAAATAAAACCGACTTTGTTGTTGTTGTTCCAATATCAACACCTATCATATATGTTGTCACGTTACTTAACACCAACCTTTTCTCTCTGCGTTCTTTATTTATGAGGTTTTCCTAAAATGATTTAAACCATGCTTCCGCACATGAATTACACACTACTCTTTTTACCTGATGCCTTGCATTTAAAACATATAGCATTAGATCTAACAACCCAAAAATGTAAAAGTAAACACTTCTATTCATAAGGTACACCTGCTACAGTCTAAATCTTTGCGACCTATACCGTAACTTCATTCTATATAATTTAACAGGAACATAGGTTATATTGTGTAAGCGTTATCATTAAAAGGAGGGGTTAAATTGGAGGTTGTTATAAAAAAGAAATTGCCGAATTGGCTAAACAAAAAACGATGGAAAATTACCATGACAATATTTATTGTGTTTCTGCTACTTGCAGTCATAACAGGGGTATACTTCTATTGGTTTCTACATAAAAGCTTGCCACAAACTGAAGGAAAAATAGAAATTAATGGGTTAAAAGCGGAAGTAAGCGTTTATCGTGATGCAGCAGGAACTCCTCATATTGAAGCAAAAAATCAACATGATCTCTTCTTGGCTCAAGGATATGTAACAGCGCAAGATCGCATCTTTCAAATGGATTTAAGCAGAAGACAAGCTTCAGGTATGCTAAGTGAAGTTGTGGGAAAACAAGCACTTGAACGAGATAAATTTTTTCGAACATTAGGATTAAGAAGAGCTGCTGAAAAATCAATAGCGCTTTATTCAGAAGAGGCAATAAGTGCGCTTCACTCCTATACTGAGGGAGTAAATCAATTTATTAAAGAAGCCAAAGCAAACAATACGCTACCAGTCGAATTTACCATTCTTGGCTATGAACCAACGGAATGGTCCGAACTGGATTCCTTAACAATTGGTAAATATATGGCATTCGATCTTGGTGGTCATTGGGAAGGCCAGGCATTTCGTCATTACTTACTTCAGAACTTCTCAGAAGACAAGGCTCTGGAGCTTTTTCCAAGCTATCCAAAAGACGGGCCTATCATTATTAATTCAGTAAAAAACTCTACGCTTAATATAGAGAAAAGTTTTGCTAAGGCCGTTGTTCCCCATGAATTTAATGGAAGTAATAACTGGGTCATAAGTGGAGAAAAATCTGCATCAGGCTTTCCAATTTTAGCTGATGATCCTCACCTTGGTTTAGCCACACCAGCTATTTGGTATGAAACTCACCTCCGTTCCCCAGAAGTTAACGTCAGTGGTGTTATTTTCGCAGGTATTCCAGGCATTATTCTTGGGCGTAATGACACTATAGCATGGGGCGTAACAAACGTTGGACCAGATGTACAAGATCTTTATATTGAAAAGCGTAACCCTGAAAACAAACACGAATTCTTGTATAAAGACAAATGGGAACCTGCAGAAGTTATAACAGAAACCATTCCAGTTAAAGATGAGAAAGCTGTAAACTATGAAGTTGTGATAACAAGACACGGCCCTATATTGTCTGAATTTGCTCATTACGAAGAAGCTAACACAGCTCTTTCAATGAGATGGACTGCACTAGATCCTTCCGCAGAGCTCGAAGCTGTTTTGAAATTCAGCAAAGCAAAAAATTGGGAGGAATTCAAAGATACCTTAGAATATTTTCATACGCCAGCCCAAAATTTTGTTTTTGCCTCTACTGATGGAACGATTGCATATCGTGCAAATGGCTTAATACCGATTCGGAAAAAAGGAGATAGTTTACTACCTGTTCCTGGTTGGACAGATGAGTATGAATGGAATGGCTACATCCCTTGGGATAAGCTGCCTACTATTGTCAATCCCGAGAAAGGTTATATATCAACAGCAAATAACAAAATAGCTGGGAGTGAGTATCCTTATCACCTCTCCAACATATGGGCACAACCGTATCGTCAGCAACGAATTCAAGATGTGCTAGAATCCAAAGAAAAATTAAATGCTAAGGATATGATGCATCTACAACTTGACCATTACAACCTCCAAGCGGAAGAGTTTACACCAATTTTATTAGAACACCTTGATACCTCTACCTTAAGAGAGATAGATAAAGAAGCTCTTAAGACCTTGGAAGACTGGAATTTTACAGATGACACCGAGCTAGCTGCACCTCTACTCTTCCATTTTTGGATGGAAGAAATAGCAAATGTTTTATTTAATGAAGAGATTAGTGATGACATGCTAAAACTGTTCACTGGAAAAGCCCAAGTAGTTGATCAACTCTTACGACAAGCACATGAAGGGAAAGAAGGAATATGGATGGCTGAAAACGGCGGTTTGCCAAACGTGCTACAAAAATCTCTAAAGAATGCCGTCAATCGTGCTAGTTCGTTTCAAGGAGAAACACCTGCTAATTGGAAATGGGGCGAAGTTCATGCGGTCAAGTTTACTCATCCATTATCATCCGTTAAGCCTTTGCATCTTCTTTTTAATGCAAAAGGCTCGGTTCCAATGAGAGGAAGCCGCGTGACCGTTGGAGCTGCTGGTTGGAATAGTGAAACGGGAGAAGTGAACCACGGAGCATCTTGGAGAACGGTCGTGGACATGAAAAACCCTTTGGAGAGCTACAATATCGTTGGTCCCGGTCAGTCAGGTCATGTAATGAGTCCTTGGTATCTTGACCAAATGAATGATTGGACTGAAGGAGCTTATCATATGACATGGATGAGTGAGAAATACCGTGAAGCCGCAGATTTGCTGATATTAGTACCACAGAATTAGGGCTTATACTAAAGAAAAAGAATTTTAGAAATATAATAAATAGCCGATGTAGAAAGTGTGTTGATTTCTACATCGGCTTTAGCATTTTAGGATAGTCAATTTTTTTAGGGCTTACGAAAATTACAATTATCCTTCCTGCTTATCTAGTAACCAATAGCACCTTGGCTGTTAGACTTGCTTTATAGCTGCCACTTCATGAAGCGCATTCTTTACCTCTCCATGTTCACTTGCATGTGGTCGATCTTCACCGTCATTGTACCCGTAATCGAACATACGATTTCGGTTTAATGCAAGCTTAGTCACAGATGGACGAAGTAAATCAAATAGCTCAAAGCGTTCTTTAAGCTCTGGAAATTGCTTTTGATATTGAAGTATTTCACTTCTAACACTATTCCAAAATTGATATTCACTTATTTCTTCTTTATTTTCAAGCACTTTCGCTAGATAACGGAAGTGACAAATAAACAAGCCTGTTAAGATAAATTGTGTTAAGCCAGCTGGTTTTTCGCTCCGCAATACGGCTTTTAATTCGGGCGTTAAACTTTGTAATTCTTTAAATGGCTGATCACTAATGTTTACATCATCAACAAAATCTTTCATAATAATGCGGACAGGCTTACCTTCTTTTAAAACAAGAACTGTATTTTGACCATGAGGTGAGAACACCGTTCCATATTGATAGAGGTAATGTAATAACGGTGGAAGAGTTGCGCTCATTAACGCTTCTATCCACTGGGAAGCAGATAAGCCAGACTGCTGTATATAAGAGGAGACCAATGCTTTCCCCTTAGAATCCACATGCAAGAGTGCTGCTAGGGTAATAGCTTTCTCTCCTTCTTCTAACTCCTGATAAATACTTTCTCTCCACACGACGCCAAGCATTTCTAAATATTGATAAGGAGCATCTTTTATTGCAGCAAATGTCGGATGGTCTACATTTAAAGTGGCTACTTCCCCTAATAATCCCACTTTACATATATCTCGCAAGAATGAATCATTGTCGCGAATGTCTTTTATATGCTTTGTTACCTGAGGTGCAATAACCGTCCGTTCACTCGGAAGCCCTCGATAGACAAGCGTATTTAAAATACTCATTGGTAACTTTACATGATACTTATTACGATTTGTTGTATTAACAAATGTTCGAATCGACTGTTGTGGAAGGTAATAATCATCTCCTTCACCCAGTGGTATTATGAGATTTTCTGCTAAATATTGTGCATATAAAGGAATAATCATATTATTCCACTGCCATTCATGAACAGGTAGATAATAATAATCTGCTGGCTGCAAGCCTTTTTCCTTCAATTGGCTCTCAAATACTTCTACCGTCTTTTCACCTAGCTCTTGTTCCATTACTTGTTGAAACTTAAGAGGGATCAATGAATGGAACGAGCTCACTGTTTTCGAAACGGCAATCCATGATAACTGAATCTCTTGTTTTTGTTCAGGAGCAAATTTCATATAATCACTATAACTAAAACCAATTCGTCCTTTGTTATATGTAATCCAAGGGTGTCCCGTCATTTCACCTTCAAGCTCTGCATAATCAAGGTTTGCTAGTTCATCGGCACTAAGACGTTCTTGCAAGTGAAGATCAGCAACAAGGGTATGCATATATTCTTTAGCTAAATGTCCTGCTGTTGAAAAAGACATTTCATTAAAATCAGACAGACTGATTAATAGCTGTAGTGCTCTCGAAGAGGAAATTGTCATATTATTTTCTTCTATATAAATTGTTTCTTCTAACACTTCGTAACTATCAAATAGACGTTTTTTCGCTTCAAATCGATAAGTAATTCCACGAGGATCTTTCCATTCATACCATGAACTGTTCCCATTTGCTTTTACCTCGTCTGGAGTAATAATGTTTTCATACATAAACTCCTCTAACATTTTAGCAAGCAATTGATTATTTGCCTTATCCCAGCGCTCTTTTGTAAATGCTGTTAAATTCGTATCTGTTATTTTCATCCTTTATTCTCCTTTATCGATTTATAGATTGTTAACCTCTGCTGAGCCATAATAAATGATAGAACTGCTATCAGCAGTACTATGCCACCACCAATAAGAGGAATATGAAGCTTGCCATTTTGAACAAGTATTAGTGCAAGTAGCGGCGCAAAGAGCAAACCTACATTCTGTGCCGTTAACATCCAACTATAATAAGAAACTGTCTCCGTATTGCTTTGCTTAAAAAGATAAAGATCAATAAGTAGGAGACTAATGTAGAATCCTATTCCATATAAACATCTGCTGATTATAAAAAGAACTAGCGATGATGTAAAAGCTTGTATGATTAAGACGACTGAGCTAAATGCCAATACTCCATATAATACATACATCATATTAAAGCGATCGAACATTCCTGGAGGGAGCATAAACTTTAGCACAATCGCCATTACGCTTGGCATCACGTAAAGCATTGCATTTAACCATTCATCGATTCCATATTCATTTGAAACAAAAACCGTAAAGTATGGCCTTACCATATTGTGAGCGACATGGAAAAGAAAAACGGCCAGCAAATAGCCAATTAGGCGTGTTGGAAAGGATGTGCGAATAACCCGCCTGTTGTCCTTGGCTTTTTTAGATCCACTAAACCCTTTGGCAAAAATAGCGGCAAAAATCAAATCAGTGCACGCAAATAGCTTATAAATTAAAAGCGGCATTTCCCATGAAATGACGAAGCTTCCAGCCAGACTTGCAACAATTATTCCACCGTGCAATGCCAAGAGATAAGTTGCTGCTTTTTTCTCTTTATTTTCACTTGTGCTTACCAGGTGTGGATACAGTAAATATAGGCAGCTTTGAAATACAAGTAGTAGAAGTGAAAAAGATAAGAACATGAAAAAGCTGTTGCTTTCGCTCAACATTAGTTTGCAAATACCTATGCTAATAAGCGCATACACGCTTACTTTTTCAACCTCCCACTTTTTTAAAAGAATCCCCCAAATCGGAGTCATAATAATAGCAACCATTCGACAACAAATAATAAATAAGGATGTCGCCTGTAAGCCATCAACCTGAAAGAACTCTGTGAAAAATTGGGGATAGAAAGGTGACAAGAGAACTTCCGACACCACTGTCATAAACAAGCACGTAAATATAATCCACGAGCGACTCATTTTGCGTTACACACCAAACTGTTGAAAGACATTCTTACTGTAAACTTTATAGACTTGTTTTCCTGCAATTTGATTAATGATAACTGCATTTCGGTAAGCACCTAGCCCTAAATCCGGAGCCCCCACGCCGTGTGTATGAAGCTCTCCATTTTGAATAAACAAATTGGCTTCAACAGATTGAGTCCTGACTTTGAACTGTTCATCAATTTGCAGTTGTCCATTCTCATCAAATAGTAAATGAGATTGTAAACTTTCTAAGCATGATGGAAAGCTGCTGATATATCCTGTAGCCATAATAACAACATCACTTTTCAATTCTTTGGTTTGACCTTGCTCATATTGATAAAGGGTGAGTTTATAGTCAGTTTCTTCTCGACGAACATCTTGGACTTCTGTTAGTGCTTGCATATGAATAGGAGAAGCTTTTCCACCAACCGTTCGTTCGTACAAATGTTCATAAATGTCAGCAATCGTATCAAAACTAATTCCTTTATATAAGAGGGCTTGGTTTTTTAACACCTCTCTTTTTTTATCCTGATTTAAGTGATAGAAATAACGGGTGTATTCTGGTGAAAAATGTTCTAACCCCAGCTTTGAATACTCCATTGGATAAAACCCTTTAGACCTTGTGTACCAATGGAGTTCATAGTTGTTTTCCTGTTGATGTTGCAACAAATCATACACTACTTCAGCCGCACTTTGCCCGGAACCAACGACCGTAATATGACGAGCTTTAACGGTTTCATCACGATTTTGCTTATAGCAAGCAGAATGGTAGAATTGATTACTTTGTAAACTTTTAAAGTCAGCTGGAACTGCTGGATTTGTTCCTACCCCTACTACTACATTTTTCGCGTAGTAAACGGTTGGTTTACCACTTTCCTCAACTGTTACTTTATATAGCTGCTCTTTTTCTATTTCAATTTTCTGAACCTTGCTGTTGAACTGCAGCCCTTTTAACTGATTAGCTACCCATTGACAATAATGATTGTATTCAGTTCGTGGAATGTGAAATTTCTCAAAGAAATAAAATTGATACAATCGTTCGTGTTCATGTAAATAGCGTAAGAAACTATAGGGGCTAGATGGATTAACCATCGTTACTAAATCAGCCATAAACGGCACCTGTAGCGTAGTTCCTTCTAAAAGCATACCTGGATGCCAATTAAACTGAGGTTTCTGATCAAAGCATTTATACGAGTATTCCGTTTCTTCTAATAAAGCTGCTAGTCCAAGGTTAAATGGCCCAATTCCAACTCCAATAACCTCTAAAACTTCCCTTGAATCCATGCGTTCCACCTACTTTCAAACACGTCTTGTTGACAATAAAGAAGCATAGCTGTTTTATCCGGAAGATCAACCGTCTTTAACTGTCGAAAGCCACATTTCTCAAAAACATGAATCATCTTTTCATTTCGAATATCTGGTTCAGCCATAATACGCTTTGTTTCGGATACTTCAAACATTCTTTTCATGAGCGTTAGCATCAATGGATAAATAAATCCTTTGCCAAGATAATCTTTCTCGCCAATTAACAGATGAATGCCTTGATCTCCTTTTTCATAGTCATAATAATGACGGATTAAATCTTCAGAGACCATGTACGCCTCCCAATAGCTCATTGGTTGCCCATCTATTTCACCAATTAATAGGTGCTGATGTTTTTTTGCTAAAAAGTGCTTTAAATGAGATGCATACTCAGCTCTTGGCTTATCCAAATTCCAAAACGGAATGACGTGCTCTTGATTCATCCAACCATGCAAGCGGTCAAAATCTTTCTCAAACGTTACATAGCGAAACGTAATCTCTTTTTTGATTTTTGCATCCCATACTGAGATAGGATAATGATTTTCAGCTAATAGCTTCATTTATACACACCTTCTAAAACCGCAAGCGGATTAGTGACATCCACGTAAACAGATTGTGTTTCTAAACTACCAACTAGCTCATCCATATCATGAATGCGCGTTAATAAATTGGCTTTGCAAGGCAAACTTTCTTGAGAAAGCATACTCTTAACTAGATTTGTATGATCATTCTTTTCATATCCCAAAATGACCGTACGCATCTGTTCAATCAGCTTGCTTTCTTCAATTAGCCCACTTGTCCCAAAAGCATTAATTAAGCCAAATAAATGATTAAAGATAACATAATAACGAAACCTCTCTTCAGCAACCGCATCATCACAAACTGTATCACTCATCTGGTTTAAGCCTTTGACAAGTTTTTGCAGGTCTTCTTGCTTAGAGCGCATAAAATAATATCCTTGGTTATCGCGATAATAAAATGCTTTGGGATAGCCTTCTTTTGTCAGTTTGATAATTGAGTTTTGCTGATGCGCTTCAAGCGCAATTCCTTTTTCTGTATACAACCACATCATTGGCTTTAACGAAATGTCTAAATACTGGTTAAACCAATCTTGACTAACAGCTTCCAGTGATCGGTTTTCAGCTTTAGCTAAACGATGAATAATCTCTTGAAGCTGCGTATGGTGACGGTACACATGATCTTGACATAAACTTGCTAAAAGAGTAGTCGAATCCCCTTCTGTTCCCTTAAAAGGGTTTTCTCGAATTACAACCTCAAATCCAAGCTCTTCTTCACCAAGCGTGACGTATGCAAAATCTTTAATAATCTTAAAAGCAGGATGATGAACCTGAAGCTCTTCCTCTAAACCAGCACGTAAAAGTTCCGTTACCTCTACACCTCGGTACAGCTCTTTTCGTTTATTAACGCGAAGTGAATTTGTTATTTTTACAGGTATTGAAAACTTATACATAACGTCTGCGTTTGAGTTATACACAGTTCGTACAGACGAAGTGGGATAAAACGCTTGTCCTTGAGGGCCTAGATATGAAAGTTGCCCGCTTTGAATCCAGTCACAAACTTCTGATTTTCCAAGTAAATATCTTGCTTGAAGAGGATGCATTGGAATCAATACATTTTCTTCGTCTTGGCAATAGTTAGCTTTAAATTCACTTGATACTTCTGCGTCTTCTAACAGCTGTTTTTTAATGATTAAACTTGCTTTTTCCAGTGCAGAGCCGTGTTTAACCAATGAAGCTTCTGCGCAAAAATAGTGTAGTTGAAACTTTCCCTTTAGCTCTGGAGCGAAGATTACTTCTTCTTCAGGCAAAATCCCTTGTCTACTTTTAGGAGTTGGGTGAAGCTGGTGCCCAATTAAAAGCGCTTGTTCGGATTGTAAAAAGTTCTTATCAGCCCCGTAACACTCTTGAAGTTCTGCTTGTCTCACTTCAATGAATTGCTTCATATTTTCATAACTTAATAGTACGCGAACAATCAGTTCATTTATTTGAAGTAAGTCCTCCGTTACTTCTTTCATTAGCAGCGCCAATAGTGTTAACAAATCTAGCTCTTGACGCTCATGCCCTTCTACTTGATATACCATTTGCTCTTTTAATAGATGACGTCCAGTTAAAGACCGATAATAAACTGGGAAATAGAGCGTGACGGGCTGCTTTTCTAGGGGGACAACAAGTTCTTCAGTCTCCCCCGCTTTTACCCATGTTCCCTTTCCTGTTTCTCTTACATAACAGTTCACTACATTTTGCATCGTAATAAAATTAGCTGATTGTTGCGCATTCACGTAACGCTTCCTCCTTCTGCTCCAACTCGCTACCAAGTTGAAGTACCTCTTTTATAAATTGTTTTAAGTTTTCAAACTCAATCATCGGATTCAACATTGTTACTTTTAAACATACTTCTTGGTTCACTTTTGTTTTTGCTATAACAAAGGTTCCTGCTTCATATAGCTGTTGCTGAATCATTGTATTAATTTTGTTTTCAATATACTTTTGATCTTCAGCACTTTCTCCTAGCTCTTTGCATTGATACTTAAATACAACAGCGTTCATCGTCGGTTCATTCATAACTTTAACCATTGAATGTTCTTGTAAATATTCAGCTAACTTCCTCGCATTTTGAATAGTTTGGTCAATCAATTGACCAAAAGAAGATGTACCCATCATTTGAAACGTTAGCCAAACCTTAAGAGCATCAAAACGTTTAGTTGTTTGAATACTACGGTTAACAAGGTGAAGATGCTCATCTTCTTCTGGATTTAAGTAGTCTGCATAAAGTTGAATATGCTGAAAGGCTTTTTCATCATTTACAAAGAAGGCACCGCAGCTAATAGGCTGATAAAACCACTTATGAAAGTCGATTGTAATGGAGTCTGCAAGCTTTAGCTCTTGAACTAGATGTCTATTTATCCCTGAGAACAATAAGCCACCACCATACGCAGCATCAGCGTGCACCCACATATCATAAGTTGATGCTAGTTGATTAATACCATAAAGAGAATCGATACTTCCAAAATCAGTGGTTCCAATTGTTGCTACAATGGCCATCGGAAGCTCTCCACTTTCTTGAGAAAGCTCTATCTTTGCACGTAAATCTTCTATGCACATCTCATAGCGCTCGTTTACTTTTACTGGAATAACTGCGCTTATCCCTAAACCAAGCTGTGCAGCAGATTGCTGAACTGTAAAGTGTGCTTTTTCAGAACAAAAGATTCGCAGTTTATTTGCTTCAGGTGGTAGACCTTCTTGCTGTACGTTTGCTTTAAGCTTTCGCTTACAATAATCATTGCGAGCTAGTAGCATCCCCATATAATTTGATTGCGTTCCACCACTTGTAAATACACCGTTTGCGTTTGATCCATATCCAATTTGCTTGATGCACTCTTTAATGACAGCATCTTCTATATAAGTCGCAATTGGACTTTGATCCCAAGAGTCCATCGACTGATTGAGAGCTGTGATAAACACTTCTGCAACCAAAGCAGGTATAGCTGGAGGACAATGCAAATGTGCCATTGCTCCGGTATGAGAAATATGCAAGGAATGCTTTAAAACAAGTTGCTCTAGGGCCTCTGTCAGTTCTGTGAACGTGCGTCCCTTTTCTTTGAATGTCATTTCAGCATTAAAGTGCTCAAAGCAATCTTCTAGTTGCCAATGATGATAAGGCTTGTCGACTGTTTTATAATAATTTGAGATCATCTCTATAGACTGATTCATTAACTTCCTATACGTTTTCAAGCTTTGATTATCCTGGGATAGAAACCACTTTTGACAATCTTGTTCCATCTTATCTTTTCACCCACTTAGCTTCTGCTGCTTTTACCGATTCTTTAAAGCGCTCTAAGATATCATCAGCCTGAGCTTGACTTAAAATTAAAGGTGGTAACAAGCGAATAACTGCTCCATGCCTTCCTCCAACTTCTAAGATAACTCCTCGATTAAAGCACTCTTGCTGAATCATCTTCGCTAACTCTCCATTTCCAGGATGGGCTCCAATCTTGTTGGCTGGCTTAGACCAATCGATAATTTCTACTCCAATCATTAACCCTCGACCACGAACATCTCCAATAGAAAAACTATCGGCTTGGATGGCTTTTAGCTGCATTTGCATGTATGTTCCAAGTTCATGGGCGTGTGCATCTAAAGCATGCTCTTTCACAAAGCTAAGCGTTGCTTGTCCCGTTGCCATTGCGAGCTGATTACCGCGAAAAGTGCCGATATGAGCACCTGGTTCCCATTGGTCTAACGCTTTATCGTATACAACAACAGATAGTGGTAAGCTACCGCCTATTGCTTTTGATAACACCAGAACATCTGGTTCAATATCAGCATGCTGAAAGGCAAACATTTTACCCGTTCGACCAATTCCAGTTTGCACTTCATCAATAATTAACGGAATTTGACGCTCTTTTGTAATACGACGAAGCTCTTTCAACCATGCAACAGGAGCAGGTACCGAACCTCCTTCACCTTGAACAATTTCAACAACAATTCCTGCTGGTTTAACAATACCGCTTTCCGGATCGTCTAGTAAGTTTTCAATGTATGTGCTAATTACTTCGTGACCACCTTCACCGATTCCAAATGGACAACGATATTCGTAGGGATAAGGTAAGAAATGTGTATCTGGAACTAAGGCATGAATTCGCTCTTTAGGGCTTATTGTTCCGCTAATGCTTAATGTGCCATGAGTAGAACCATGGTAGCCGCCTTGGAACGACAAAATAGTTCGGTTCCCCGTAGCCGTCTTTACAAGCTTTAACGCTGCTTCAATTGCATCTCCACCCGTAGGCCCACAAAATTGCACTTTTGCTTTTTTTGCAAAATCAGTTGGTAAATTTGCAAACAACTCATCTACGAACGCTTCTTTAACCGGCGTAGTTAAATCTAATGTATGTAAAGGAATACGATCAGCTAATACCTGTTGAATCGCTTCATGGACTACTTCATGGTTATGACCAAGCGCTAAAGTGCCCGCTCCTGCTAAACAATCAATATACTCTTTGCCATTCATATCCGTGATGATGACACCCTCTGCTTTTTGAATAGCAATTGGAATTCTTCTTGGATAAGATCTCGCATTTGATTCGCGAAGTTCTTGTTGTGAAAGTAACGCTTCATTTGTAGATTGATTTGTTATTGAAATAGACATGAATAATCCTCCTATTTTTAAATGATAATGATTTTCATTACTAATTACATACATAAGGATAAATGATAATGATTTTCAATGTCAACTGATTTTTCTAAAAATATGCATTTTTTCCTAAACTCTTCTTTAGTAATTGACAATTTTTAATGCTGATCTTACTAAAAAAAGCGCTACTTAAATTCGTAGCGCTTTTTTCTTATTTCATTTTATTCATAATTTCTTTTGCTTTTTGCACACTTTTTTCATTTATTGGCTGTGTATATTGACAGTTAACTCGTATACCTGCTCCAATACACACTTCAGTTAAATTGGTAACTGATAGAAAAGCCTGTAAGTTTTCTGGTTTTAACCCTTTAGCTCCGACAAATATAAGATTTTCATTTCTCATTTGACGCAACATTTTTTTGATTTGTGGAATCCCATTTAACGCACTTTTATCCGCTCCAGACGTCATAACCCTCTTTATTTCCGGATAACTCAATAATGTTTGAAGCCCTTCTTCTTGATTATGTAAATCATCAAAAGCTAAGTTAAAAGTCACATCCATTCCTTTAGAAGCACTTAGTAAAGTTTTTAACGTCTTTTCATCAATGGTTCTCTCTGACGTTAAGCAGCCCAAGATTACTCCTTCTACTCCGAGTTTTCTTGCTGCTTCGATATCATGAACCATCGTTTGAATATCGTCTTCATTGTATTGATACGACTGATTATGAGGTCGAACCATTACGTATACAGGAAGGGTAATCACTTCTTTTATTTGTTTAATTAGCCCATAACTTGGAGTAATACCACCTTCATTGATGCTCGTGCAAATACTAATTCGATCTGCCCCATTCTCTTGAGCTAGCTTTGCATCATGCAATGTAGTCGCAATCACATCTATCATTACAATAAACATCCTTTCTTCTTCATTAATCTAGAGCATAGTAAACTCTCTTCAATATCGTACCACGCTTGAAAAGATGTCTTTTTCCTTACGAACAAAAAACGCCAAGTATAACCGCTAAAAACCCGGCTATTTCTCATGACGTTTTTATTATAAAAATGCAACAATTATACTCTATAACTTTAGAATTCTAGCTTTTTAACCATTTTTATTAGAAGTATCCAGCACTTCGCTTATTCGCATTGTGCATTGGATTCATAGGCATCATGGACTTAGAAGGCATCTGTACGTTTTCACCTTGTACAAGTGGTGCATTCATACCTTGATTCATTGCAGGCATGAAATTGTTAGGCTTTTGCCCACACCCACAGTCTGCTCCTCCTGACATTGACATCCCATGCATTGGTGGCATTTCTGGCATTGGCATTCCCTGCATTGGCATTCCTTGCATTGGCATTTCCTGCATTGGCATTTCCTGCATTGGCATTCCCTGCATTGGCATTCCTTGCATCGGCATTCCCTGCATTGGCATTCCCTGCATTGGCATTCCCTGCATTGGCATTCCCTGCATCGGCATTCCCTGCATCGGCATTCCCTGCATTGGCATTCCTTGCATCGGCATTTCCTGCATTGGCATTCCCTGCATTGGCATTCCCTGCATCGGCATTCCCTGCATTGGCATTCCCTGCATTGGCATTCCCTGCATTGGCATTCCCTGCATTGTTTGATTCATTCGAAGATCGTGCATTGGAGTTGGTAAACTTCCATATACATGTTTCATTTATAGGGCTCCTTCCGTTACTATTACCGTTTTAACATATTCACCTGTCTTTGCGTTTGAATTTCGTCCTATTAAAAATGGGCAACATATTAAAACTTGGGCAATCGACTTATTTATGTTTATACTAGATAGCAAACTATTGAAAGAAAGGACGTTTATGATGGCTAATCCAATCATTGTTTTACTTCGAAGAGATTTTCGCCTCGTAGATAATCCAGCTCTATATCACGCTTGTAAAGATGGCCTAGCCATTCCTGTTTTTATTTACGATGAAGAGGATTCTATAGGGAGTGCATCAAAGTGGTGGTTACATCATGCTTTAGAAGACTTTAAACAATCTATTCAAGAATGTGGAGGTTCTTTAGTTATTCGAAAGGGCGCTCGATTAGAAACAATCGAATCCCTCATAAAAGAAATAAAACCCATTTCCATTTATTGGAATAATAGCTATGAACCAGAATTAAGGCGGCAAGAGCAGCTTTTAATTTCCCTCTGTGATAAGTATGGGATTACAGATCGTCAATTTGAAGGTTCTTTACTACAGGAGCCCTCTTCAATAAGAAAAGCCAATGGTGAACCATACAAAGTTTTTACCGCTTTTTATAAAGTTTTGCGAAAATCTCATATACCTGCAGCTGTTCCAAAAATAACAAAATTAAAAGCAATTCCATTTTCAATTAATTCTTGTGAAATAGCCGAATTAAATCTCTTGCCAACTATTCCATGGGCAACAACAATTAACGATACATGGACACCTACTGAAAAAGGTGGAATTAGCGTTTTTCGCCAATTTTTAAAACACACCCTTAAGCATTATGAGGAAGGAAGAGACTTTCCTTCTAAAGAAATTCATTCCAAGCTTTCACCTTACTTAGCATTCGGTCAGCTGTCAGTAAGAGTTCTTTATCATTACTTGTTGTCTAAGATAGAAAAAGTAATGCATCCAACCTTTACTCATCAAGCTGAAACGTTTATTCGACAGCTAGTATGGCGTGATTTTGCTTACCATTTGTTATATCACTTTCCATCCACTATTACAGAGCCTCTCAATGAAAAATTCATGAATTTCAACTGGAAAAATGATATGGCAAGCTTACGCAATTGGCAACATGGCCAAACGGGCTATCCACTTGTAGATGCAGGAATGAGACAGCTGTGGAAAACAGGATTCATGCACAATCGAGTTCGTATGGTCGTCGCTTCTTTTTTAGTGAAGCATTTATTAATTCACTGGCATTACGGTGCGGAGTGGTTTTGGGATACACTTGTAGACGCGGACTTGGCTAATAATACATTAGGATGGCAGTGGGTAGCTGGTTCAGGAGCCGATGCTGCCCCTTATTTCCGAATTTTTAATCCTATCACCCAATCTGAGAAATTCGATTCGAATGGCACTTATATAAAGAAATGGCTTCCTGAGTTAAAAAACGTACCAACTAAATATATTCATGAGCCTTGGAAAACACCAGAAAGTGTGCTTCAAGAGATTAATTTAAAATTAGGAGAAGATTACCCACTTCCTATTATTGACCATAAATTTGCACGTGAAAGAGCTTTACATCATTATCACTCTTTAAAAGAAGAAACCCAAAAATGAGACTTTGTATCTATCGAAAGAGCCTCACTTTTGGGTTTTCTTTCTACCAAGAACTGTTTAGAATGAGGTATAATATAATATAGAGTCTATATTTCACCTTACGGAAGATTGGAGTGATTCGATGCCTGTTTGTTCATCTTGCGGTTATCAAGAAGAATATAATTTTTGCAGAATGTGTGGTACACCTGTAAAATATCAATTTAACGAAAACCAAGCTTTATCTTTTCATCAGCTAAAAGATCGAATCATTACAGATAATATGCGAGATTTAATTACCGTTGTGGACCAGCATGGGCATTTAATTTATAACTCCCCTTCTCATTTATCCGTATTAGGTTATTTACCAACAGAAGAAGGACAATCTTTAAACTTTAGTGTAATACATCCTGATGATATAGATCAGATACGACATAAATTACATCAAGTGTTTTCATTAAAAGTTGAAATGAGTGCAGAATATCGTTTGCTAAAAGATGACGGTTCTTATATTTGGGTTGAGGGTCGAGGAACTCCGTCTGTAAAAGATGACAAGGTTAGCTATGTTGTTATTACTGCTCGTGATATTCAGGCTCGTAAAGAAGCGGAAGAGCATTTAAAGCAAAGCGAAATCCGCCATCGCTTAATTCTCTCACACACCCATGATTTAATTTGTGTGGTTGGAACTGATGGCTGCTATGAATATGCTTCCCCTTCTTACCAGTACACACTCGGCCTTCTGCCTTGTTCCTTAATCGGAAAGGATGCACTTCTTTATGTACACGAAGATGATCATGAAAAAGTGGCAACTGGAATAGAAAACATGATGGTAACAAAAACAGCAAGTACTTTTCATTATCGAAAACTCCGTGCTGATGGTACTTCAATCTTACTTGAAGGAAAAGGCGTACCTATTGTTAATGATGGAAAAGTTGAAGGTTTTGTGTTCGTCTCTCGTGATATAACAGAACAGCGAAAACTTGAAGAAATGATGAGAAATGCTGAAAAATTATCAGCAATTGGGGAATTAGCTGCAAGTATTGCTCATGAAATTAGGAATCCTTTAACTACAATTAAAGGTTTCTTACAACTGTTTAGTGAAGAATATCAAAGTGCTCAAGATATTGCTTATCGTCGCATGATGCAAAATGAAATTGATCAAATTGAACAAATTGTAAATGAATTTATGAGTTTAGCCAAGCAAGAAGTTCAGCCTTATGAGCATATTGATTTACTTGCTTTATTACAAGATGTGACAAAACGTTTCTCTCAAGCATGTATACATCAAGGAATTTCAGTAGTTTATGAATACGATACTACCTATGATAACTTTGTCATTTATGGACAACCGCACCAAATAAAGCAAGTATTTATACATGTCATTCAAAATGCAATAGATGCGATGCCTCTAGGGGGACAAATTACAGTCGCTTTCAAAAAGATAAATGAACAACACGTTACTATTCAAATCACTGACAATGGTTGTGGCATGGATGCTGATCGAATAAAAAAAATTGGTCAACCTTTTTATACAACAAAAGAGCGTGGTGTCGGATTAGGCTTGACTATTTGCAATAAGGTCATACATGAACATAAAGGTACGCTTAGCGTAAAAAGTATACTTCAAGAAGGTACAACGATTGACGTTATGTTACCGATTGCACATGTTGACACTAATTCCATTTTAATGTTAAAAACCCCGACTACTTAAGTCAGGGTTTTTAACATTAAAACAGCTGAGAATATAAGCTATATTTATACAAGAAATAAATGATAAGACCTATTGCTATGTAAAAGATAAGCTGTTCTGAAGGTTTTCCTGTTTCGTATGTAAGAGGCGATTTTATTTTCTTTCGTACAATTGGCCAAAATAAAGGCACACCTCTTTTGGAAAAGAAGTCTCCTATTACATGAAAGATATAGCCACAAGCTATACCAAACAGCCATTCATATGGATATAGCTGATATAAATAAAAAATAAGGCCACAAACAAGAAGTGAATGTGTAATTCCACGATGTCCAAAAATACCTTTTATTACTTTTGCAAGCCCAAACGATCTTCGCCCAACGTACGAGTTAGGCTCATCAATATCGGGGAGCAATGAGCCAATAGCAATCCCTACTACGTACGGAAAAGTAAAAGAGACATCTGTTTGAATCGCTACTCCTGCACCGGCAGCAATCGATGTTGCAATATGTGTATGGTATCTCAAATATGCCACCTTCTTTCTTATTCAGTTTATGAACGAAAACCAAAAACAGATACATACGTTCGCTCATGGTTAACTATAAGTGAAGGTAGCAAAATTGTCAAAGAAATCTCAAACTATGATACTTGCATACCGATTAAACCTACAGCCATTATTAAAAAGCCAATTAAGGCACGCTTTCCATTTTGCTTTGCTTGTCCATTTTTGTTAATAATGGCGTACACAAATGTGCAAGCATACAGTGCAAAAGCTAAAAATCCTAATATTGTGACGTACATAAACATGTTCTTTTCTCCTTTATCACCAGTGTATCTTTTTAGCATAGCTTCTTCGAAATAGAAAATCTAGCCTTTATACGAAAACTCCCTTTATTTTTCTCACTCATCATGAACATACTACTTAAAAAGGAGAGCGAAAAATGCATACAGAACAATTAGCGAATGTCTTTGACTACTATGGATTACAACCTTTATATCATAAGTTTCATCATTCGTTTCAAACAATGGGATTATTTCAATCCATCTCCCGCAATATGATTGAAGATTTTTTAGACGCTTACTCTTGTGAAACATTTAATACTTTTTCCTTTGAAGAGTTTTGCTTTTTGTTTTTAGACTACAAATATTACGTTCAGGATAACCTTTCTTAGGATCTGGCTTTTTACTAAATTTGACTAAAAGGTCCTTTTTCTTTTGCTAGCTTTCTAGTATACTAAGTTTAAGAAACCGTTTTCATAAAACTTAGTAAAGGACTGATACGATGATTACATTTTTACTTTCATTTGTGCTATTACTCATCGGGTACTTAACTTATGGAAAAGTAGTTGAACGCGTATTCGGAGTTAAAGATTCTCGACCAACTCCTGCCTATGCAATGAAAGATGGCATTGACTACGTACCGATGAACAATAAGAAAAATTCGTTAATTCAACTACTAAACATTGCCGGTGTTGGTCCCATTTTTGGACCTATTATGGGAGCACTTTATGGTCCCGTAGCATTTGTTTGGATTGTAATTGGAGCAATTTTTGCAGGTGCTGTACATGATTATTTAACCGGTATGATTTCCATTCGAAACCGTGGTGCTCATATTCCTGAATTAGCTGGAAAATTTTTAGGAACTTTTTCAAAGCATATTGTAAACGGTTTCTCCATTTTGCTACTCGTTTTAGTCGGAACTGTATTTATTACATCACCAGCTGCATTAATCAATGACTTAGCGAATGAAACCATTCCACTGACTATCATTATCTTTGCTATCTTTGCTTACTATATTCTTTCTACAATTTTACCAATTGATAAAATTATTGGACGCATTTATCCAATCTTTGGTGCATTTCTAATTATCAGTGCAGTTGGTGTAGGAGCTATGCTTGTTATAACTGGAGCACCTATTCCAGAGCTTTCATTTACAAACATGCACCCTGACAATATTCCAATTTTCCCACTCTTATTTTTAACGATTTCTTGTGGTGCATTATCAGGTTTTCACGCCACGCAATCACCTATTATTTCACGCACATTGCAAAATGAAAAATCGGGGCGTAAAATTTTCTATGGCATGATGATTGCAGAAGCTGCAATTGCAATGATTTGGGCTGCAGCAGCTATGAGTTTATTTGATGGTCGTGATTTAAATAGTATTATTAGCAGTGGTGGTCCAGCAGCCATTGTATCTGAAGTATCGACATTAATGCTTGGTGCAATCGGAGGTACGCTTGCCATTATTGGCGTCATCATTTTACCTATTACATCAGGTGATACGGCTTTTCGCTCCGCTCGTATGATTATCGCAGATTACCTGAATTTTTCTCAAATTAAATTACCAAATCGTTTAATCATTGCTGCACCATTGTTTGTTATTGCATTTATCTTAACTAAAATTGATTTTACACTGCTATGGCGCTACTTCTCATGGGCTAACCAGTCAACAGCAGTTATTGCCCTATGGATCGCATCGATGTATCTCATTGTAAAAGGAGCTAACCATTGGATTTCAACGGTTCCAGCGTTATTTATGACGATGGCAACGACAACTTACATTATGAATGCACCAATCGGCTTTAATTTATCGATAAACACATCTTATATAATCGCATTTGCGGTAAGCATAATCTTTTTATTCTTATTCTTTAAAAAAGCAAAACAAAATATCGCAAACGGCTTGGAAATTGACTACACGCATCCAAAATCACCAAACCAAGCAGCAGGGTAACAAAAGAGCTAGCTCCCATAAAATTAGGGAGCTAGCTCTTTGTTATTTATTGAATCACAGTCCTAGTGAGATGTATTTCACTTCCAAGTATTCTTCAATTCCAAAGTGACTTCCTTCTCGACCAAGTCCACTTTCTTTAAAACCACCAAACGGAGCTTGCGGTGTTGATGGAAGACCGTCATTTAAACCGACAATTCCATATTCAAGTGCTTCTGCAATACGGATTGCCTCTGAAATATTTTCAGTAAATACGTAAGCTGCTAAACCGAATGGCGAATTGTTCGCACGACGAATTACTTCTGCTTCATCTCGATAAGTAGCAATTGGAGCAATCGGTCCAAATGTTTCTTCATACATACAAAGCATTTCATCTGTAGCGCCTTTGACAACCGTTGGTTCTACAAATAAGCCGCTTCCTTTTGTTAAAACAGATCCACCAGTGACAACATCGCCACCTTTTTCTACTGCATCATTTAACTGCTTCTGAACTTTTTCTAACGCTTTTTCGTCAATTAGTGGCCCAATATCTGTTCCTTCCTCTAAGCCATCACCAATCTTTAGTTGGGAGACTGCTTGTGCAAACTGCTTTGTAAATTCCTCTGCGACCGTTTCGTGCACATAAATACGATTCGTACATACGCACGTTTGACCAGCATTGCGAAACTTAGATGCGATGGCATTTGTTACTGCTTTATCTAAATCTGCACTTTCTGTTATGATAAACGGTGCATGTCCCCCAAGCTCAAGTGATACTTTTTTCATTGTATCTGCTGCACCTTTCATCAATAGCTTCCCAACAGCCGTTGAACCTGTAAATGAAAGTTTACGAACACGACCATCTTCCATCCAAGCTTCACCAATTGATTTCGCATCTCCGGCAACGACGTTAATTACGCCTTTCGGAATACCTGCTTCCGCTGCTAGTTCAGCTAAGCGCAATGCAGTTAAAGGGGTTTGTTCAGCCGGCTTAATAACAGCCGTACAACCCGCTGCCAAAGCAGGCGCAATTTTACGTGTAATCATTGCAGCTGGAAAGTTCCAAGGTGTAATAGCCGCGATTACACCAACTGGTTGTTTATGAACAAATAAGCGTTTGTTAGGAGCTGATGCTGGAATTGTTTCACCGTATATTCGCTTGCCTTCCTCTGCATACCACGATACAAATCCATTCGCATAGCCGATTTCACCTTTTGCTTCTTTTAGTGGTTTTCCCTGCTCAATTGTCATTGTTTCAGCCAGCTCGTCCGTATACTTCTCGATTAGCTGATGCCACTTCATTAATAATTTCCCACGTTCTTCTGCTGTTTTCTTAGACCATTCTACAAACGCTTCGTATGCTGCATCCGCTGCTAATTTTGCTTCTTTAGCTCCACCTTTAGCAACTGAAGCTACGACTTCATTTGTAGATGGATTTACAACGTCAAACGTTTCAGACGTTTTTACCCACTCACCGTTAATATATAAACTTGCTTGCTTCATGAATGATCACTCCTTTAATTAATTTTCGCGTCAACCGAGCTGTCAGTATCGTTTACTTGTATTTCTTCGTCATTGCTATGATAAACCCCTTTGTTCATCTTAATAAAGAAATATGCTCCGATAAGCGTCCATCCTAATACCATAACCCACTCATATGGCCAAATAAGAGCAGCAGGCATGCCAGGCATATATAATGCAATAAATCCAATGCTAAAGATGACACCTAACCAACCGACAAAAGTTGTTTTTCCAGCTTTAAATGGACGATCCATCTGTGGTTCTTTTTTACGTAAAGCTACAAACGATAATGCAACCATTAAGTAAGCTATAACGATCCCCAATCCACCTGCATCTACAATCCATACAAGTGCAGGTCTACCTAATAGTGGAGCAAACACTGCTAATGCCCCTAAGAAAATAACCGCATTGGAAGGAGTATTATATTTAGGATGAAGGCGACCAAACCAAGATGGTAACATTCCATCTTGTGCCATCGCATAAATAACACGGCTTCCTCCGATAATGAATGCGTTCCAGCTTGTCACAATTCCTGCAATACCACCAATGATTAGAATTTTCCCGAATAATGGTGAATTAAACGCTGCAGCCATCGCATCAGCTGTTGCTAACTGCGAAATTTCTAAAGCACCCTTATTTAGTGACATGCCTACACCTAAAGCAATTAACATATAAAATACAATTGCAGCACTTACAGAAATAATTAAAATCTTACCAATTTCTCTTGCTGGTAAATTAGCTTCTTCTGCTACTTGAGGAATAACGTCAAAACCAACGAATAAGAAAGGGACCATGACGAGTACGGTCATAATGCCACCTGCTCCACCAATAAATAATGGTTCCAAATTCTTTGTATCTCCATTAATCCCTGAGCCAAAAATTAAAAGAATACCAATCCCCACAATGGCAACTGTTAGTACAACTTGTAAAAAGGCTGCTGTTTTGAGACCGAAATAGTTGATGGCTGTTAAGATAACGGCTCCTACACTTCCAACCAATACCCACGTTAGGTAAACATCCCAGCCATTAATTGTCCATAAATACCCCGTTTGATAGTTTGGAATTAAATAGTCTAGAACAGTGGGAAGCGCAACTGCTTCAAACGTTACTACAGATACATACCCTAAAACGATTGCCCATGAACCTACAAACGATGCCTTTTTTCCAAGACCTCTTTTTACAAATACATGCTCTCCGCCTACTTTTGGCATGGCTGATGCTAATTCAGCATAGGTAAGTCCTACAAAAATAACGAGTAGTCCTCCCACTAAAAAAGCAATTAATGTTCCTAATGATCCAGCCGAATTTAGCCAAGTACCTGATAGTACAACCCAACCCCAGCCTAACATGGCTCCAATAGCTAAACATAATACATCAAATTTCGATAATACCTTATCCAATTGCTTAGGTTGCTTGCTCATCTCCTTCATCCATCCCCTCTAGATACTTCCTTATTTTTCGATTCGCTTGTGATTGACTAATCCCTAATTGTTCCGCAACTTTGTAAGAAGATTCGTACTTTTCATAAGCTTCGACCACCATTTTTCTCTCTATTTCTTCTACGACTTCTGGCAATGTACGATTGTTTTTATGAACTGAAAAGTCCTGTTGGAATGGTAAATCTTTTAGCGTTACTACGTTATCACTTGTAACGACAAGACGCTCAATCATATTTTCAACTTCTCGCACATTCCCCTTCCACTCCTGTCTACTAAACGCATCTAATGCTTTTGGTGAAAGCTCCACTTTGCGGTCATACACTGCATTAAAATGATTTAAAAACTGATAGACCAGCGGTAAAATATCTTCTGCCCGTTCACGTAAAGGAGGAATTGTGATGGGGACTACATTCAAACGATAATATAAGTCTCTTCGAAATAAACCTTTGTCCACCATCGCCTCCAACTCTTGATTGGTTGCAGCAATAATGCGTACATCTACCGGAATTGTTTTACTTGAACCGACAGGCCGAATGGTGCGGTCTTGAAGCACATGAAGCAATTTGCTTTGTGCTTGTAACGATAGCTCACCAACTTCATCTAAAAACAAGGTTCCTCCGTTTGATAGCTCGATAATACCTTTTTTTCCTTCACGGAACGCGCCTGTAAATGTACCACCCTGATAGCCGAACAGTTCCGATTCAATTAACTGATCTGGTAAAGCTGCACAGTTAATTTCATAGTAAGGAGCATTCTTTCTAACGCTTAGCTGCTGAATTAATTTTGCTACCCTACTCTTTCCAACACCTGTTTCTCCAAGTAAGAGAACGGTTGTATGAACAGAAGCAATTCGTTGAACAATAGCAAACACTTTCTTCATTGCTTTGCTGTTGGTTACAATGCCCTCTAGCTCTATAGAATCGGACATCTCTTTTTGATAACTCTCCAGCTGCTCTTCCATCTGTTCTACTTTATTTTTCAACTGCATTAAATCCGTTAAATCACGGGAATAGCTAATGACGCTTTTCAATTGCTTACTTTCATCAAAAACGGGACGAGTCCGAACATGCAAATACCTACCTGAACTTGTTTTTTGTACAAGCTCTAGCGATGTGTGGGATTCAATGACCTGCAGCGTTGCTGAGGGATAAAAAATCCCCATTTCTTGAAGTTCCTTTACGTGCTTTCCAATAAACTCTTCCGCTTTCAGATGGTAATTTTTTTCACACTGTGAATTTACCATCACGACATGGCCTTGCGCATCCGTAACAAACACTTCATCAAAGGATGACTCAAAGATATCGTAAAGTTCTTGATTCATATAAGACATATTCTCGCTGTTGCTCATTAACTAAATCACCTTTTCATCAAAAATAGTATTCATTTATTTTATCAGAAAAGTTTGGTAACGAAAATGATACTTCTATTAAGAGACAAAGGACAAGGAAGTGACCCTTGTCTCATCATTTTTGTTTACGCATTGACAAGTTGTTGTACACTTGCCGCCAACGATTCTTCCACAATTTGCAGCCCTTCTTCAAGCTGTTCATCTGTGATGACAATCGGCATTAAGAAACGAAGCACATTGCCATAGACCCCTGCACTCAGCAACAATAACCCTCTCTTATTTGCTTCTTGCACAATTTTTTGTGTTAATTCTTTATTTGGCTCTTTTTTAACGCGATCTTTTACTAATTCTACGGCACACATCGAGCCAAGACCTCGAATATCTCCAATGACATCATACGTTTCACTCAGCTTTTCAAAACGTTCGCGAACAGCCTTACCAAGGACCTCACTGCGCTCATTTAACCCTTCTTCTTCAATAATATCTAGTACAGCTAATGCTGCTTCACACCCTAAAGGACTTCCGCTATACGTTCCACCAAGTTCTCCAGGATTAGACTCGTCCATAATTTCAGCTCTGCCAATGACACCACTAATTGGTACGCCGGCACCTAGTGATTTTGATACTGTGATTAAATCCGGCTCGACATCAAAGTGTTCAATTCCAAAATAACGACCTGTTCGTGCAAAACCGGCTTGAATTTCATCTGAAACAAATAAAATTCCATTTTCTTTACATACATTATATACTTCCTGTACAAAGCGTTTGCCAGGAACGATGAAACCACCTTCTCCTTGAATTGGTTCCATGACTACTGCTGCTACTGTTTCAGGTGCTACTTCATTATTCAAAAAGTTTTTAAACTCTGAGATGATGTAGTCCTCATAAGCTTCTTCAGTCAACCCTTCTGGTCTACGATATGGATAAGGATAAGGAGCTTTATATACCTCTGGAGCGAATGGTCCAAACTCGAATTTATAAGGTTTCACCTTGCTTGTCATCGTCATTGTCATTAGTGTACGTCCATGGAAACCACGAGTAAACGAAATGATGCCTTGACGTTTTGTATATTTACGAGCAATTTTCACAGCATTCTCTACTGCTTCAGCACCGCTGTTTAATAATAATACCTTTTTGTCAAAGTTTCCTGGTGCAATAGCTGCTAATCGTTCACACAATGCTACGTACGATTCATACATCACGACATTAAAACCTGTATGGATAAATCGATCGACTTGCTTATGGAGCGCTTCTTTTACTTTTGGATGTCCATGACCGACATTAATTGTTCCGATAGCACCAACAAAATCGATAAACGTGTTGCCGTCAACATCTGTTACTAACGCACCTTCTGCTCTTTCAGCAAATGTTGGAATACCATAGCTCACACCTTTTGGCACAGCTTTATGTCTACGCTCTAATAGTTGTTTTGCGTTTTCACCCGGAAAGTTTTTATCTACCTGACTGAATTGTCTGCTCATTATAATCTTCCTTTCACTAGTTGATTTCCTCACTTTTTTAATATGCAAGAAGTGTGCCAACTCTAAAAGTTAAATTTTTTCGACATTTCTGAACAATTTTCTCTTTCTTTATAAGTCAATAAAGACTTAATTAAGTCGTTATTGACTTATGTGAAGCTTTTATTCTTCTAAACTAGCTGTTGCCACGTTTATCCACTCCTAGCTATAATAAAGATAAAAGCTATATATTGCTAAGAGCATACAATACATAGGAGGGATAAAATGCTTGAGGGATGGTTTTTGTGGTTCATTATACTATGGGTTGTCATATTAGTTAGCTTGTTTGCAATCGGTGGCTTTTTTATGTTTCGAAAATTTTTAAAGCGGTTACCAAAGGAAGATGGAAAGTCAATTCTTGATTGGCAAGACTATTACTTAGAGCAAACGATTCATTTGTGGTCTAATGAACAAAAACAATTATTGGAGACGCTTGTACAACCTGTTCCTGAGCTATTTCGCGACGTAGCTAGGCAAAAAATTGCCGGCAAAATCGGTGAACTTGCACTTCAAGAACAAGCTGCAAGTATTACGGAAGATTTAATTATTCGAGGATACATTACGGCAACTCCAAAACGAGATCATAAGTTTTTGTTAAAAACATTAAAAGCTCAACGTATCGATCACGCTCCGTACCAACATTTATTTGAATAAACAAAAAAGGTGTCCCTTATGGACACCTTTTTAAATCATTTTATTCATCAAGGTATGCTGTAGCTGTTGCTCAAGTTTTTTATACGAGCGATACATTGCAATGCGCCATGGTACAATCATACCGAATGCTAAGATCCAGAACATTCCCCCAAGAGCGCCTACATCAATTGTTGAGCTTAAATATAGTTTCATGACAACGCGAATGAGTAACAATGCAATAATCACAAAAATAAACGCCTTTGACTGTTTTAAGTAAATATCATCATCACGTACTTCAAACTTTGATGTTTTTATTAGAAATAATGAAAAGAACAGACCAACTATCAAGGCCTCTAAAAATTCAGCTCCAGTTACTCGAAAAACTGGAAAAATAAACATCAATGCTCCCGTACTCATAAAAAAAGGTGGTAAAATGATTTTCTTAGCATTTACCGGTTTTTCAGATGCTTTCATCCTCATAAAAATAATGAATGAACCCATTAAAACAGCAAAAATCGTGGACGCATAAATCAAAGTAACCCCTTCTTTACTCATAGTATACTTCCTATTATAAAACAACTGCAAAAGAATGTGAAATCTTGTCTTATTTTAAATGCGAAGGATTGTTTTTCGTTTTTTGTTTAGACTTTGCTTTTTGCTTTTTCATTGCTTTTAATAGGAAGCCACCTTTAAATTTACGAGGCTCGTATGAAATAATAAATGCTCTCGGTTCATATTCTTCAATAAAGTCTAATAGCTCTTCTTCACGACTTCTTTTTGTTAAAATATCTAAACGATAACGTGCGCTATCTCTTCCTTCACCTTGATAAACCGTAACTCCAAAACCTTCTTGACGAAGGCGGTTAATTAGTTCTTCATTTTTTGTCATTAAATTCACTAAAAATGTCGTATACCCAATTGCTAAGCGTGACTCGATATATCCACCTAATATAATCCCAGCACCAAACCCTACAGCATACACAATCATAGCTACAATACTTTGGTCACCTGAAAAGACGAGGGATAAACCAAATACATATACTAATGCTTCTAGAAAACCAAAAGCCGAGGCGTACATACTCATTCCTTTTACTAGAAAAATAGTTCGCAACGTTAAGATTGGTACATAAACTAGTTGCAAAATCAATATTAAAATAATCTCTTTCACTTCTACACCTCTTTTAAATTACAAATTTCACGGTTTCATTGTATCACTCTCTATATCGTTAAGGAATACATAAAAATAAATTTTTTATTAACAAAAAAAACGCTTAATATAAGCGTCTCTAATTCAATGAACGATTGTTTTTTACTAGTTTATCAAATGTTGCATAGGTTAAACTGATAACTCTTCAAAAGGTTTTACAATAAGATCTTTCACACTGGCTTTAACGATTTTAATAACTGCTTTTTATTTTTTATCTTAGGTTTCAGGTAGCTTACTTCGCTATCTAGAATCCTGTAAACCCTCCAAAGATGCTCGTTGTATAAATAATAATCTTAGTCATCCAGTCAAAATATAAAATGATTCCCATTCCAATCATTGCATATCCACCAGTCATCATCATCGTTTTCATATGGCGCTTAATCCAGTTCATTTTACCTATAAAAAATGACATGATGAAAAATGGTATTGAAAACCCAAGCGAATAAGCAATCATGTAAAGCATAGCTGAACTAGGGTTAGTAGTTGCTAAGGCCATAACCGATACAAGAATAGGTCCCGTACATGGCGTCCATCCTGCAGCAAACGCCATTCCAATAAGAGAAGAACCTAACAGACCTGTAGGGCGGTTCGAAAACTGTACTTTGCGATCTTTCATTAAAAACTTTGGCTTAAAGACTCCAATCGTTACAAGCCCTAAAAATACAATGAGTATGGCGCCTACTTGACGAATTAAGTCTCCATAGTTTGCAAATACATTTCCAATAAAAGAAGTACCAAAACCAATTGCAATAAAGATTAAACAAAAGCCTAATAAGAAAAAAGTGGTATGTAAAAGAGCTTTGCGCTGATGTACGTTTTTTCCTTCTTTTAGATCGCCTACTGAGACACCTGTAATATACGATAAAAAAGCAGGGTACAACGGTAAACAGCATGGTGAAATAAACGATAAAAGTCCTGCTCCAAATGCTAAAAATAAATTCACATCAGCCATCTTTAATTCACTCCATTTGTTTAGAATCTGTTACCAATTTGTCATCAAAATGACTTATCTATTCCTTTTCAAAAAGTGCCATTATCTTGTATAATTAGGTAAAAGTTTTATTGAGAAGGGACCAGTTCTATTGCTGAAACAAAATATATTGTTAGAGATTGAAAAGAAGCGTGAAGAGCTGATTCGGGTCGTTCGAGTTAGTGGATTAAATTCTCCTCCTGCTATTAAGCATAGTCAAGAATTAGACCACCTGCTAAACATCTACAATAACACTCCTTCACAGCACTCCGAGACAACTTCTATTTAAGAGGTTGTTTTTTTATATCTCTCTAACAGCCTCTTCTTGATTGTTCTGGAGCCGATACATACTATAATAAAGCCCCTGCTTTTCTAACAGCTCTATATGAGTACCTCTTTCAACAATTTCACCTTTATGTAGCACTAAGATAGCGTCTGCATGTTGAATAGTAGACAAACGATGAGCAATTGCCACCGTTGTTCGGTTGGCCTTCATCTTTCCTAAAACAGCTTGAATAGCGTCTTCTGTCTCTGTATCAATATGTGCTGTTGCCTCATCTAGAACTAGTATTTTGGGTTGACGCACCATTGTGCGAGCAAATGATAAGAGCTGACGCTGACCGCTTGACAATGTGGCTCCCCTTTCAACAAGCATTTCATTATAACTATTAGGTAAACCTTCAATAAAAGGTGTTGCCTGTACAAATTTCAGCGCTTCTCGTACGTCTCCTTCTGAAATTAAAGGGTCGTGAAGAGAAATATTGGCGTTAACTGTGTCAGCGAAAATAAATGAATCTTGCAGTACTAGACCAATGCTTTTTCGAATTTCTTCTTCACTATACGTTTGAAGAGGTTGACCATCAATTAGAATTTCACCTTTCTTTGGCGTATAAAAACCTAGAAGCAAATTAATAATGGAACTTTTCCCACTACCTGTATGTCCCACTAACGCAACGGTTTGACCTTCTTTAATTGAAAAAGAAATGTTCGATAATACGTTCGTCTTTCCGTCGTAAGAAAAAGTAACTCCTTTAAATTCTATCATACCTCGCTTAATTGTAGTTTGTGAGTCTTTCATAAAAGAAGGGGCTTTTTCACCTTCGTCCATCAGTTCAAATACTCGCTTTGAAGCGACCATGGCTTGCTGGTACATTGAAAGGCGCTGCATCATTTCGTTAACTGGCTGAAAAAAACGTTCCAAATAGTTTACAAAAGCATACAACACTCCAACTTCTACCGGACTATCTAAAACTGATATACCAAAGTAACTAAGTACACCAATAATTGCGAGAACATACAACACGTCAACTGCTGGCCTTAAAAGTAGACCATCCAGCTTTAAATTACGTACACCAGCTTGATAATGTGATTCATTGATATCTCCAAACTCACGCCTTAGACGCTTTTCCTGCCTGAATATCTGAACAATTCCCATACCTTGTAACGATTCGTGAATCTTTGCATTGAGCTGACTGAGTTTTTCTCTTAACCTCGTATAATAAATCCCACTAAAATGCTGATATGTTTTCATTAAGAAAAAAATGAATGGTAAAAGCGCTAAGCAATAAAGAGCTAGCTTCACATCTAAAATGAACATGGCTACAAAAATACCAATTAAAAAGACACCGTTTTGAATAAATACTGCAATAACTTCTACAAACATTTCTTTAATTGCTTCCGTGTCGTTGGTAATTCGTGAGACCAGACTTCCCGTTGATGTTCGGTCAAAATACCGAAGCCCAAGCTTATGTACATGTGAAAACACGTCAATCCTTATTTGTTGAATAACGTTTAAAGCAATCCTCTGAAACCTAAGCTGTTGAAAGTATTGAATAACCACCTTAATCATATTCAACACCATGTAGCCAACTCCTAATAATAAGAGAGGCTCTAAAGGGAAATAACGATCTGTTAAATATGTATCAATAAACACTTTGATGAGCATGGGACCTAACAAATCCGCCGTGGTGGCTACCAACAATAAACAAAATGCAAGCGCAAATTCTTTGCGATGAGGAACTGCATATCTTAATAACCGCTTTAATACTCCTCTATTTTTCATGATATTTATAGCCTCCAGCTTCTACAATCTTTTCTAGCTGCTGCCTTTTATACATTTCTTGATACCATCCGTGTGCCTGTAAAAGTTCTTCATGTCTTCCACGCTGAATAATTTGTCCACCTTCAATGACCAAAATTAAATCCGCATGCGCAACTGCACTAAGTCGATGAGTAGTAATAACTGTTGTTTTATTTTGACGATGCTGCTTTAAAGATTTCAAAATAAGGGCTTCTGTTTTCCCATCAACTGCTGAAAGTGAGTCGTCTAAAAAAAGCATTTGAGGATTCTGTAATAGCGCCCGAGCAATTGATAACCGCTGCTTTTGTCCACCTGATAAAGAAACACCTTTTTCTCCTACAATGGTGTCATATCCATGTGTAAAGCACATGATATCTTCATGAACATGTGCCAACTGTGCCACTCGCTCTATATCTGAATAAGGAGCATCTAGATTCGAAAACGCAATATTTTCTCCGACTGTCGTTGAAAATAAGAAATGGTCCTGCGGGACGTAACCAATGCTATTATATAAAGAATCAAAGCTATAAGATTTAATGCTATGCTGATCAAAATAAATATCTCCAACCGTCAAATCGAATTCCCGAATAAGCAGTTTTAGTAACGTTGTTTTTCCAGCTCCTGTTTTCCCTACAATTCCAAGCGTCTGACCTTCCTGTAAGGCAAAGTGGATATCTTTAAGAACCACTTCATCTGTACCTGGATATACAAAGCGATTAACCTGTACCACAATCGCTCCTTTGGGGCTTTTTGTAATAGGTTGGTCACTCTCAACAATCTCATTTTTTTCTTGTAGCAGAGCAAAAACTCGATCATATGACGCCCTTCCTCTTTCGACTATGTTGAAAAGCCAACCAAACGCCAGCATCGGCCATACTAACAGCCCAAGGTAAGTAGTAAATGTAACTAATTCTCCTAGCGTAATTTCATTGCTTACAACCATTCGTGACCCAAAAATAAGAGCAAATAAAAAAGACCAGCTCACAATAAACGAAATAGTAGGGTCAAATAAAGCATCAACTCTCGCTACTTTCATATTCTTTTCGACAACATCAGCTGATTGTCTCGTAAACATATTGACTTCTGAGGCTTCTTTTCCAAACGTTTTTACAACTTTTACACCCGTAATACTTTCTTGTACCTTATCGTTTAAAGAGGAAAAAGCCGCTTGAGCTTCTCCAAATCTTTTATGTAGCATCGTGCCATATCTACTCGTTAACCAGGCCATTAAGGGCATAGGTAATAAGCTAATTATCGTTAGTTTCCAGCTAATTGTTACAGCCATTGTTATTAATACAACACCGCCTGTAATAACAGAATCTGCAAGTGTTAATACACCAATGCCAGCTGTTTGTTGAATAGCTTGAATATCGTTCGTTGCATGAGCCATCAAATCACCAGTGCGTTTATTTTGATAAAAAGTTTGATTCATTTTTGTGAAGTGTTCATACAGCTTATTACGCATTTGCCTTGCCAGTTTAACAGCTGCCCCAAATATCATAACTCGCCACATGTACCTCATACCATATGAGCCGACAGCAGCTGCTCCTAAAAAGATCACCATATGGAGAAGGGTTTCTTTCGATAAACTTTTACTTTCAATAGCATCTACTGCCCATCCAATAACACGAGGTGGCACTAGTTGAAGTAAAGCAACCGCTATCAAAAGTAAAATTCCTATAATATATGCTTTCTTTTCTTGCTTAAAAAACCATCCCAAATCACGAAATATATTCACAGCCCCACCACTACCCCTATTTTTCTATATTTTCTAACAATTAAAACGGTATACTGTTTACATATTTTAACACAACCACATACCATCGTCAGTACATACTTATATACACGCAGGAGTTGATGCTTTTTATAACACATTGATAATTAAGCTAGCTATATTCCACCTTATAGTGCTTAGTGAACAAAAAAGACACCCTTTTAAGCTGAGAGTGTCTGTCCAATTAACCGTTATTTAATTTGGCTGTTCATCGCTTTCATCATTTGGTTAATCTTCTTCTGTGATGGTTTCATGCCCATTTGCATCATCATCATTTTTAACATTTGTTCATTAATTGGTGGATTTTTCTTAAAGTAGCTCATCATGTATTTACGAGCAATGAAAAATCCTAGCGCTACCCCAGCAAGCAATGCTAGAATACCAACTAGAATATATGGCCACATACTACAACTTCCTCCTTCGTGTTGTCTACCTTACAGTGTACTAAATCATTCGCCAATATACAATATTTCCAGACTAATTTCCTTAAATAATTACACATATTTTCTTGTTTTAACAGGTCTTAGCCACCCGTACTCTTCTGTCCCATAATTAATTGCTAAATAGCACGCATCAAGCTTTCGCAGCACTTCAAAGAAAGCGGTCTCTGCATCAACATTTCCATCTCCTTCAATCGTTATACATTGACTATTTATTTTAAGTGAAGCTCGACTTTTTTTATGTGGGTATTCTAAAACGAAATGATCATTGTGTATAAAGAAGTGAGGGTATTGAGAAAATGTTTGAAGTATTGCGCGCTGAATGTATGAAATAGCAAGAGGTCTTGTAATGTATTCAACCTGTTTTTGAAGATATTGATCTTCTAAGCCTCTCTTCATTTTATAATCCACAAATAGTTGAAAAACAAGCTTCTCTCTCTGAAAATATGCTTTTGCTACTTCGTCTTCCATTAAATATACTTCATATGTTCTCATACTTCTCCTCCTTCTTTCTCCTTTTATTTTTTTTATTATAGCTTGTTCATCTTGCAATGGTTGTCTATTGATGCAAAAATTCTTTTGTTTTTTTGTCGAAACAAAAAGAGCAGGCCCAAAGGACCTGCTCTTTTTCAATAATTATGCATTTAACATGCTTTTTACTCTTGCTACAACGTTCTCAACTGTGAAGCCAAATTCCTTCATAATTGTTTCACCAGGAGCAGAAGCACCGAAGTGGTTAATGCCAAGAACTTGACCTTCGTCACCTACGTAACGTTCCCAACCTAATGTCGAAGCCATTTCAATACCTAAGCGCTTTTTCACTGATTTTGGAATAACACTTTCTTTGTACTCAGCTGACTGCTTCTCAAAGCGATCCCATGATGGCATGCTGACAACAGCTACTGAAATACCTTCTGCTTCAAGTGCTTTTTGTGCGTCTACTGCTAAGCTTACTTCAGAACCAGTTGCAAGTAGAAGTGCGTCCGCTTGTTCTTTACCTGCTTTTGCTACAACGTAAGCTCCTTTTGAAACACCTTCATAAGCAGTTTCATTTGTACCCTCAAGAGTCGGTAAGTTTTGACGAGTTAACACAAGCGCTGTTGGCGTATCTGTAGACTCTAATGATAAACGCCACGCTGCAGCTGTTTCGTTAGCATCTGCTGGACGAATAACTGATAGACCAGGCATTGCACGTAATGAAGGTAGTTGCTCAATTGGCTCATGTGTTGGACCATCTTCACCAACTGCAATACTGTCATGAGTAAATACATACGTAACAGGCAGCTTCATTAATGCTGCTAGACGAATTGCTGGACGTAGGTAATCAGAGAATACGAAGAATGTACCTCCGAATACTTTTACACCACCATGAAGAGCCATACCGTTAAGCGCTGCACCCATTGCAAATTCACGAACACCAAACCAGATGTTGCGTCCACTGTAAGCTTTTGCAGTAAAGTCTTCTGCACCTTTAATCATTGTTTTGTTTGAACCAGCAAGGTCTGCTGAACCACCAAAGAATTGAGGGACAGCTTGTGCTACTGCGTTTAATACTTCACCTGATGAAGCACGAGTTGCTAAGCTTGAACCTGTTTCATATACAGGTAATTGTTGTTCCCAGCCCTCTGGAAGTTTACCTTGGACAGCTAATTCGAATTGAGCGGCTAGCTCAGGATGTTTTTCTTTATACTGAGCAAAAACATCGTTCCATTCTTTTTCTTTCTTTGCACCTTCATCAGCAATCGTTGCTTTAAAGTGAGCATAAACTTCTTCTGGCACATAGAAATCTTCTTCAAACGTCCAGCTGTAAGCTTCTTTTGTTAATTTTGTCTCATCTGCGCCTAGTGGAGCACCATGAACGCCTGATGTTCCTGCATGGTTTGGAGAGCCATAGCCAATTGTTGTTTTAACTTCAATTAAAGTTGGACGAGAAAGATCTTCTTTAGCTGCTTCAATTGCATTTGAAAGCTCTGCTAAATCATTTCCATCTTCTACGCGAATTACTTGCCATCCATAAGCTTTGAAACGATCTTCTACGTTCTCAGAGAATGAACGGTCTAAATCTCCGTCTAATGAGATGTCGTTTGAATCATAAAGCACGACAAGGCGACCTAATTTCAAGTGCGCTGCTAGTGAAGCTGCTTCAGCTGATACACCTTCCATTAAGTCTCCGTCACCACAAATACCGTATGTAAAGTGGTCAACGATTTCAAGTCCCTCTTTGTTATATGTTTCAGCTAAATGACGCTCGGCCATTGCTTTACCAACTGCCATTGCAATTCCTTGTCCTAATGGACCAGTTGTTGCATCAACACCTGCTGTGTGACCATACTCTGGATGACCCGGTGTCTTACTTCCCCATTGACGGAAGTTTTTTAAATCGTCGATTGATAGGTCATAGCCTGCTAAGTGTAATAAGCTATATAAAAGTGCTGAACCATGTCCTGCTGATAAAACAAAGCGATCACGGTTAAACCAATCTGGATTTGATGGATTAATGTTCATAAACTTTGTCCATAACGTGTAAGCCATTGGAGCTGCTCCCATTGGCATACCTGGGTGACCTGAGTTTGCTTTTTCGATAGCATCAATTGATAAAGTACGAATTGTTGCAATTGAAAGATCTTCAATACGTTGTGTCATAACTCTTCATTCCTTTCAAAACTATGTATATATGTAATCATACTAATGATTCACGATTTTGTACAATATTTGATTCGTTTTTTTTCGTACTTTTACATTTTTCGTTTCCAAACGCAAAAATATACAAAAAACTAGAGAAACTCATTTCTCTAGTTTTTGCACCACAGCAAACTATCGCCTTAGTGTAGACGCTTCTTTTTGCTATCTTTCAGTTTTTTAGGGGTTACGTCATTCCCTTTTTCATCAACGACTTTGATTGTATGAAGGTGATTTGTCATTGATTGACGGAACGTTTGTAAGTATTCTTTACGAAGCTCTTGCTGCTCTGTGGCTTCAGCTTCTGTTAAACCTTCCGCCTTTGATTTTTTAGATAGGTGATTGATTCGTGCCATTTTATCTTTAGACAACATTTTGTCAGAACTCCTCGCTTTTTAATACAATTTAAACCATAATACAATACGTACACACATCTTACTAAATCTCTTGTTTTTTAGCAAGAAGCTCGCCTTGATCATCGCAGTACTCCTGATAGCGACGGTGTACAGTTGCTTTTGACACCTTATAGCCAAAGCCCTTTAGGGTGACAGCAATTTCTGCAAACGTTAAGCCGTTGTTACGTAGTTGTACAATCTCTTCTATAGGAACTTCCTTTCGGTCTCTACCTGAGTTTACATGCTGGTTCTTTAAATTATGCTCTGGATGATAACCATTGGCAACCGCTCTTTTCATCCCTCGTTTAATCTTTGCATTATGTAATTTCCTTTGATGTTCCTCTACCAAGCTAATGATGTTTAACAACATGGAATCAGCTTCTGATAGCTGTAGCTGTCCCTGATGACTAATCGTATAAATTGCTACTTTTTCCTTATTTAATGCGTGTAATAAAGCAATCCTTGCATTCCCTCGTCCTAGTCGTGTCTCATCCTGAATGAGCAAGGTCGAAACACCTTCTGATTTTACCAATTCTAACACTTCTAGTATTCCTTCTCGGTCAACTTCATAACCGCTTGCTTTTTCAGAGATAACTTCACCAACTGTAAAATTATGCACCTTAGCAAGCTGCATTAACTCTTCTTCCTGCCTCTTTAACGATGTTTCTTGCGCTTCTTTATCTGTACTTACTCGACAATAGATAACTGCTTTCATCTATCTAGCTCCCTTTCTTTATTTCAAAATAATAAAACCCCTACCATCATTTAGCAGGGGACTCGTAGTTCTAGTTCATTTATCAAAAGCAATCTGATGATCACTTGCTAACTCAGATTTTAGTACCGGAATATATAGCTGATCTCCTGGAGAAAGCGACTGTGTAGATGGAACAGTTAGCTCATTCATATTTTGGACCCATTCTACAAATTCGTTTGGTGATAAATTATGATGCTTACTATATTCTTGGGATAATTCCCAAATAGTATCACCCTTTGCAATGGTAACAGTTGTGTATTTTTCTAACTCCACTCTATCTGCTCCTAATAACAACGTCAAGACATATGTAAGTGCGGCGATAACCACAAAAAAGGTAGTGTAATGCTTAATAGATTCAATTAATGGTCTCATCTCAAATCCCCCCTCAGAATGTATGTTCTCATTTTATTGCGAACACCCGTTTCTGTCAATGGGTTTTTTCGAACTTATGTTTGTATATTATATATAGCCATGATATAATTTATAGCAAAGAATAGCTAAAGATGAGGTGAAATATATGAAGCTATCAAAACGGCAACAAGAAATACTAGATTTCATTAAGCATGAAGTGAAATTAAAAGGATATCCGCCATCTGTTCGTGAAATTGGTGAAGCAGTTGGTTTAGCATCTAGTTCAACAGTTCACGGGCACTTAGCTCGTTTAGAAAGCAAAGGTCTAATTCGTAGAGATCCAACAAAACCAAGAGCAATTGAGATTCTTCAAGCAGAGGCTGATGTGACCATTCCACACAGCGCAGTGATAAATGTTCCTGTTATTGGTAAAGTTACGGCGGGTTTTCCAATTACTGCAATTGAAAATGTAGAAGAGTACTTTCCATTACCTGACAAGTATGCCTCTCCTGATGAGCAAGTATTTATGCTAGAAATCATGGGAGAAAGTATGATTGAAGCTGGTATCTTAGATGGAGATATGGTAATTGTTCGCCAACAACAAACAGCTAATAACGGCGATATTGTTGTAGCAATGACCGAAGACAACGAAGCAACTGTAAAACGTTTCTTTAAAGAAGATAATTTTGTTCGCTTACAGCCAGAAAACTCTACAATGGCACCTATTATCTTACGCCATGTAACTATTTTAGGAAAAGTCATTGGAGTATACCGTTCTATTCATTAAAACAAACCAGCTGGAAAATCAGCTGGTTTCTTTATGTTTTTTTTTGGTCAAATATAGGTATATTACTTAAAGAGCCACAATGAAAAACGTAAGGGAGGGATTTTTTAGTGAATAAGCCGCAAGCAATGAACTCTCCTTTTCAAGATATTACACCTAATCGTGCAATGAATATGTTCTTGTTTCCTTTTTCTTTTAATCGAAAAGAGAAAAAAGATTTAATTTCCGCTCTTAATAAACATGAGTTTGACTTTTTTTCTCTAGAAAATAAAGATTTAGAAAAGAAATTTTATAGCGAGGACTACTTTGTTTCTCATGCTAGTCTTGATCAATATTTTCTTCCTTATATTGAATGTATTCTTTTTCCTCAATCAACGAAAGAAACTGGACTTATTCGATTTTCAAAAAAAATGAATCAAGAGATTATATTTGAAACAAAGGCGTCAACCATTTTAAGCGAAGTGTTGTCTATTGATATTTTTTTATGCCCATTTGAAATCGGTGTAATGACGATTCGTACCGAAGTAAAGGGAAACCATTATTCGTACGATGACGTCATTGAATTTATGAATCAGTTTCGCGTATTGGAGCCTAAACTGGCTGAAGAGCATGGAGCAACCATTACATACGAAAATAAAACCTATGATAAAGTGCAAGATTATATTTTTTCAAATTTAACACCGTTTCTAAAACCTTATATTGAGCAAGAAACACAGCACAGTAAACACTTTGGAAGTTTGCCTTATTTTATTGATGAACGCATGTACGTACTAAGCTATGTGACTGTCAACAATGAACAGCCTATTAGCAGTGGAACATTATTTCGAACTGGACAACTGAACAGCTATGATACTGGCGGTAAACCATTTATTTCGGCTAGAAACCAACAATATATTGATGAATACAATGATCAACACGTCTACAAACGATGGACGCCCGAAACATACTATGTTGTAACAGATCACGTCTTTTCTTGTATTTCACATTCAGCTGATGAAGAGACGGATCAAATGTTAATGAATCATCTATTTGGTCAGCACTACTATAATTTATTTTTACATTTCTTTTATAAGATTGTACTATTGAAACTATCTTATCAATATTCTCAGCTTACATTTGAAAAAGACCAAAATGACATTGAACGACTCATTCGCTCCATCACGCTCTTTTCGGGTAAATACTTGTTTTTAGAAATCAGTTCCCGAACGGAAGGGCAAGAATTTTCTAGACTTTTCAAAAAGACGTTTCACATTGATTCACTCTATCAAGAAGTGAAAGAAACACTTGGGACTTTATATCAAAATCAAGAAAAAATTGCAGGGAAGCGGCATAATTATCTACTATTAATTTTAACAATCTATACTGTCTTATCTGGTATCTATGGAATGAACTTAGTTATCGAAAGCTGGAATAAAAACCTAAATTGGAGTGCGATAAAAGATTATTCAATGTTTGAATACATCGCCTTTATCGTTGCCTTATCAGGAATTACAATTAGCATTAGCCTAGGTATAAACGCCCTATATAAGCTAATTAAAGACCGCCTTCAACAATGACGAGCATAGGTTCTATGCTCGTCATTGTTCTTTCATCACTTTCTCTAATTTTACTCGAACATTCGGTCCGTAAATTCCATCTACTTCCTTTGGCAAATAGACCTTTTGAAAACGAGCAACAGCATCAGCCGTATTTGCTCCATAAATTCCATCTATGCCATGATTAGGAGCCGATTTATTAGGATAAAAGTAAACTGATGCCAGAGCTTTTTGAAGCGTGTATACTTCTTCTCCCCTTGCTCCCTTTTTTAATATGCTCTTGGGGAGAGCAGATTTAGGTCTTTTCACAAATTGACTTTTTATTTGTTGAAAAGAGGTTGCCACGGTGCTTAGTATGCCGTGCTTGGCCTCAGTGATATCTTGAAAAAACGCAATGTTCATTTCATTTAAGTCGACATGTGTAGAAATTCCGTCAACCTTCCCCTGATCTGTATACTGAAACATGGCCCATTCTGACCAACCAAGTAGATTTCCTGGGCAATCAAATCCTTCTGCGCGTTTGCTGCTACTATAACGAGCAATCCAAAGAGGATAATGAGAAAGTTCCTTTGAGAAGTATGTTTTAGCAAAGTGGTAGCCGCTATATAACAACGGCTGTACACCTGTATTTTTCTCCATTTCCTTTAGCCATGCTTGTCCAAACCTAGAGACAAACTCAGGACTTTTCCCTTTATTGACTTCTAAATCTAGGCATGGGGGAAAATCAAACTCCATTGACTGAAGCTGCTGTAAAAAAAAGGCCACTTCCTGTTTAGGGTCGTTGGTACAGTGCGCATAGTGATAAAAGCCAACAGGTAAACCAGCTCTCTTAGCTCCATCGTAATTCTCATATACCCTTGGATCTGTAAACGTTTTCCCTTCTGTTAACTTAATATATGCCCCCTGCACGCCGGATCTAGCTACTCGGTTCCAATCAATTTTCCCTTGATGATGTGACACATCAATAATCAATGGATTATGCACACTACGATTTTGCATATCATCACGCTCCTATGCTTTTGTACTACCCTAGCAGAAAAAAGCATTGATGCAAAGCAATAACCTCAATCAAAATTAAAAAGGATATTCTTCATGTACAGCTAATATACATAAAGGCAGCCCATTACTTAGGAGTTGAAAAAATGAATTGGAATAAGCGTATATGGAGTTGGAAAGAACTAACGCTATTATTAAGCCTTGTGTTTATTGTTGTACCTATTGCAATTGAATATTTTTTCAGAAAAGAGCTAAACGCTGTTTTACAAAATGATTTATATGCGGGTACATTAACTGGATTGGTGATGGCCATTCTTTTCACAGTAGGTGTTTACGTAGTAGCTTTACGGCCTAATCATCTTCCTTGGACAGAAGTAGGATTAAAAACATTCCCTCAAAAGGCTTGGATAACCATTGCTTGGCTAACTCTTCTATTAATTATGATGAGTATGATAGCTGTGATAGTAATGGAGTTACTTGGCATTGGTACAAGCAATCAAAAAACTGAAAGTCTTCAATCACGTTTAACCTTTATGAATTTTATGATTGGTTTTATATCAGCTAGTATTGTTTCTCCTGTATACGAAGAAATTTTTTATCGAGGTTTTCTGTATCGTTGGTTTCGACGATGGGGTATTTTCACTGCCACTCTTATCAGCTCATTATTATTTACATTGGCTCACTTGCCAACCTACAATACATTGCTAGTTAATTTCATATCTGGCATTATTCTATGCTGGGCTTATGAAAAAACAGGTTCTGTGGTACCGGGAATGATTATCCACGGCGTTTTTAACGGAATTGCGATTGTATTGGCAGCTCTGGCTTAAATGTTGATACACACCTGTTCTGCTTAAATAAAAAAAGAATGTTGAGTATTCAACATTCTTTTTTTATTTATCTAAAGCTTGCTCTTTCTTTTGAATATTTAATAGCCATTTAGTAATCCAATAAGCAAAGTATACAATACCTAGGTCTATTAGAAACACGTAAAATAAATTCATGCTCTTACGCGCTTCAATTAACCCTAAACTTTTTTCTAACGGCGCTAAGCCAAATGCAAAGAGCGCGCTTACTATAATGGTATAGACATAAAAGTTCTTACTGTGTTTTGTGCAATATTGATAGAGAAGTAAAAAGCCAACTGGAAGTACAGAAGCGGTGATGTTAGATGCGTTTGGTAATATCGGAATTAGAAAATAAGCATGTGTAAGGTGGTTACTTCGCCCAAGCGCAATATCAATATAAGTCCATAGAATATGCACCGTATAGCCGAAGAAAAAAAGCTCAAAAATTCGTTTTCGGTCTACCGTAAAACAAAGTAACACAAGCGGTAATACTGCTAATGCTAAAACAGCCCAAAACTGCCAGTTTCCAAAATCTGAATACTGCTTCCAATAATCATAAAATAAATGGTTTAGCTGATCTTGGGTTTTATGAATCGTTTGCCAATACTGTTCTTCACTCATCAAAATCCCCCTCCATAGAGCGTACACTTATCTATGCCCTCTTTTTTCATTTTTATGTAAAGGTAGAAACTGTGTCCAATCGTACGTTTGAACGTGGCTTTGCTTTTCTATAAGATTTTCCAAATTCTTTACAACTTCTTTTGGTTTTAAAAATTGATGCGATATAAACGTTAATAACCCTTCCTTCCATTCAACCCACCTATCTAAGTGGTAGAAAATTACTTGTTTGATATTTGGTTCAATTGTAAAATAATGTTATATATATTGGAAGGGTGATATGATGTTTGGGATTACAGTCAAAAAGACGAATGAACAGTTAGTTATTAAGTGGCAGCTCTCTACGTTTACGATTCCTCTTGATGACATTATTGAGATTCAAGAAGATAATACATATGGTGGTCAACAAGATGACGCAATTCGTATTGGTACACCATACGGAACGACTGATCGAATTTGCATCAAAACCAAAAAGCAAACCTATCTCCTTTTCACAACAAACCTTCCTGCTATTTTAAAAGAAATTTCATAAAGCTTTGTCTAAAAACCTTTGACACTACTCTCAAAGGTTTTTATTTAGTACTTTTTATTGACAATGTTTTCTTCTACTATATAATTGAAAATGATTATCATTATTAACAATATACATAAAGGGGTAGATTACACTGAAGAAGCTCTTAACTATTCCATTTTTGCTGTTGCTTGCGATACTAGTGAGTGCGTGTGGTAACAACGCAGAAACGGTCTCTCAAAACGAAGGTGGAAACAAAAGTGAAACATTTACGTATGAAGCTGAAAATGGATTGATAGAAGTTCCTAAAAGTCCCAAGCGTATTATCGCTCTTTCTAACGGCCCTAACGTAATGTCTCTAGATGGCAACATCGTTGGGATTGATGAATGGAGCAGCGCAAACCCACTTTTTAAAGAAAAAGTAAAAGGGGTAGAAGTTGTATCAGAAGATGATTTAGAAAAAATTATGGAGCTAGAGCCTGATTTAATCATTGCTGGCTCAGAAATGAAAAACATAAAAAAATTAAGCGAAATTGCTCCTACCGTTGCTTTTACATGGGGGAAGCTTGACTATTTATCACAGCAAATTGAAATCGGAAAGCTACTAAATAAAGAAGCTGAAGCTACCGCATGGGTCGATGATTTTAAAAAGCGTGCAGCTGCTGCTGGTGAAGAAATTCGTGCAAAAATTGGTGAAGACGCGACAGTTTCGGTTATTGAAAGTGGCAACAAAGAATTTTATGTGTTTGGAAACAACTACGCACGCGGAACGGAAATCTTATATCAAGCTATGGGTTTAAACATGCCTGAAAAAGTTAAAGAAACGGCGCTTAAATCCGGTATTCATACGATTTCTGCCGAGCTTCTTCCTGAATTTGCTGGTGATTATATGATTTTAAGTAAGTATGCAGACGGGGACAATTCATTTTTAAAAACAGCAGTATGGAAAAACATCCCTGCTGTAAAAAATGGCCAGGTTTTTGAAATCAATGCCAAAGCATCAACTTACAGCGATCCTATTACGCTAGAACACCTTTTAAGCTTTTATGAAAAATCATTTCTAGGAGAATAATAGAAAGAGGCAGGGAATCTTGTACAGGATTTTCTGCCTTTTTCTATATTTACTTCTTGCTCGCAAACAAACCCAAAAGTATATAATATATACAAGACAAATTCGAAAGGAATAACCAATGAACGACTATTTATTCAACTATCCTTTACTAAAGTCATCTTCTAAAGTTATTGAAATCACTCCAAAGCAAGGTGATGAAGAAATAGCATTAAAAAGAACGTATCCAAACTTATTCGTAAAGAGCTTGGTCTTTATTCTTAGCGATTTTATACCGTTTTTCACGCGCCTCCAGCCCTTGTGGTGTCACTTTCTATTAGATATGTTTCAAGTTAATTTAAACATTACATACAACAACCAGACACTTCACATTCGACAAAGTGGAGATAGGACATGGGACATTATACAAAATGAAAAAGAAGTTGGATTTGTCTTAGGAAAAAGTTCATTTTCAATTGACAAAGAAGGAGCGAAAGAAATTGTTATTGACGAAAGGGTGTTTATTATAGCTTCTAGCGAATTAGGCCCTGATGTAGAGGTTTTTTCAGAGAACGAGAAACATGTGGGTACGTTTAAATCAGATTTATATCATTTAAAAGACGGCGTACACTCACTAAGATTGCTTGACCCAACAGCCTCAACTTATGTACCAATTATAATTGGATACTTTTATTTAAATAATTATCTACAATGTTAAATATTCTACTGCTCTAAAAAAATGATAGCCCCTTGAACAAAATAGTTTTTATTATAGAATATTTAAATAGATAAAACATTCTATACTTAACATAACTATTTTGGAAAGGAGCTTTACTTGCTACTGTGGAAAAGAAACTTACAAAGTACGCTTATCAATCTACTATTGTTTTTATTTCATATTTTAAGAAAATGAAAGGAACTATGAGACAACGCGGAAAAGTCGATTATATAGATTCAACTATTTCTGCTGCAGGTGCATTAATTGCCATGCTTGTCGTTAGTTTTATCGTTTTACACCTAGGTCATCCTATGGCTATAGCTCCTCTTGGTGCAAGCTGTATTTTAGTCTTCGGTGCTCACAAAGGTTTACTTTCACAACCTCGACATGTCATTGGAGGACACTTTCTTTCTACAACTTGCGCAATTATTATACTTGGTTTACTAGGCAAAAGTGTTTTTTCCCTCGTGTTTGTATTAGCATTTGTCCTTTTTCTTATGGCTCTTACAGAAACAATGCACCCTCCAGCAGCAGCTAGTGCTCTCGTTGCAATCAATAACGAAGTAACGTGGAAGTTTCTACTTCCTATTGTTTTCGGTGCTTTGGTAGTCGTGTTTATTTCAACCATCTATAATAATGCCTTTCGTGCAAGGCAGTATCCGACGCATTGGTTTTGAATCCTTTACTTTTAAACCGGAGTCCCTCCAAGAACGTATACACACAGCTCTAAAGCCTAGCAAAGCAAGAAAATTATAAGCAAATATTAAAGAAAAAACGGGAATTAGTAAGTCAACGCTATATCGATATTTAGAAGGATAACGAAAAAGCGCTGCTCCCAAGCAGCGCTTTTTCATCTACATCAAACTAAAATTGACCAGTAAGGTCTTAGTTATCAAGGGGATAACTAGGATTTTTTGACTTTAAGTCAAAGGGGTATGGTGGTATTGTTCGTACCAATAATGTAATAGTAGCACTCATTCCTCTATAAAATCCACTTACTTTAATTTCATAATACTTTGTTTAATTAAAAAAAGCAGGCTTGTCCAATACAATGCCTACTTTTTCACCAGTTTACTGACCGTCTTTAAACTTCCCTACACCTTCTTGTACTTTTCCTTTTGCTTTATCTTTTTTACCGCTTGCTTGAAGCTTTTTGTTGTTTGTCGCGTTACCTACTTGATCTTTTACTTCGCCTTTCGCCTTATTAACAGCACCTTTTACTTTGTCTCCCAACCCCTGATTTTGATTACTCATTGCAATCCCTCCTATATTTGATTTGTTATATTTTGTATACCCGACGCGTGTCGTCATGAAACAAATTTCTCATGTAAAACAAGCGATTTTTGCACTAAGCTGATAAAAACCTTTCACTAAGGCAATAACTAAACGTAACCAACGCAACAGGAGTGCATGAAATAAAAATGATTCCTATAATCTGTCTTGTCTTAGCTTCGATATTTATTCTAAAGATTGACGTTCCTCGTTTACGAAAAGCAAACATGCACAAAGAATTTAAAGTACTTATTTTTTTGCTTGCAATTAGCTTTAGCATGGTTATGGCTAGAGGTCTATTACAAGACGTTCCTAATCCTTTAAACGGGGTTGCTTTTCTTTTAAAACCTCTTACTGATATTCTAGTTCAGATTCTAAGATAAAAATGGGTGAAACAACTATGAAGAAAAATAAAATATCCCCTACTCAGTTTAGAATATTGGTCACGTTGCACTGTGTAGGAAGCGCTATTCTTGTTGTACCCTCAGCTATAGCTGCTGATGCAAAACAAGACGCATGGATTCCGGCTCTTTTAGGAATTATAATTGGCGTTATTCTTATTCAGTTATATGCGGCAATCGGGAATCTTTCTCCTGATAAAACGCTAATTGAACTAAATGAATATCTTCTAGGGAAGTGGGTTGGCAAGGCTGTATCTCTTCTTTTTTTTCTTTCTGTCTTCTTGTTTTGTGGTGAAGTTTTATATTACTTAGGAAGCTTTTTAGCCACACAGGTAATTGACGAAACTCCTATTTTATTAATCAATATTGCATTTATGCTTGTTGTAGCGATTGGAGTTCGATCAGGAGTAGAAAATTTAGCAAGGTCAGCTCAAATTTTATTTCCATGGTTTGTCATACCATTTATTGCGTTAATCTGTTTTATTACGCCACAAAGCGATTTTAAAAATCTTCAGCCTATAGTGGCTATAGACTTAAAATCACTTATTAGCTCTACATTTACTTTTGTTAATATTAGCTATCTTACTTTTCCTGCTTTACTTATGCTATATCCAGCTCATATAAGCCGGCTTAAAGAAGCAAAACCTTCCTTTTTAAAAGGTGGTATTATAGGTGGAGCCATTATGTGCATTCTCATTTTATTAAGTACTTTGGTTTTAGGACCATTTCTTTCTGCAAGTGCTTCTTATCCTAGTTATGAGCTAGGAATGAGAATTAACATGGGTACATTTCTGCAAGGAATCGAAATTATCATTGCCATTATGTGGTTTATTTCTCTGTACTTTAAGCTAGCTATTTACTTTTACAGTACAGTCTCAAGCTTTGCACAAATTTTTGGATTAAAAGAGTATAAGGCTTTTACCATGCCCTTTGCTATTATGGCTATTGTATTATCAATTACTGTCTATCCAAGCATTAGTTACCAAAGAAATTGGGATAGTGAGACGTGGCTATCTTATAGCTTAATTTTCGGATTGATCTATCCACTGCTTCTTTTTATAGTGGGGATATTTCGCAAAAAACGTCAATCTGAAGCAAACGTATAACTTTTTCATTCTTCGATACAAATTAGAAACAAGTGGAGATACCATTGAAATACTCCAAAGCTATTCTGTTTACTAAGAACAGAATAGCTTTGGAGGAACAATAAAAATGAAATTAAAGATTAATAACCGAGAAATCAGAGTTCGTAAAAGAGGAATCATTACAATCGCTGTACTTGCTTGCGTTATTTACCTAGCAGTTATTAACACTGGTGGCGATTCGAAAAAAGCGAGGCAGCAAGTGTCTACGTTCGAGAAACCAGCTAATGTTTCTAAAAACAAAGTAGCTACTTATCCGAAGGAAAAAAAAGGCACAACAATAAAGATTAGCGCTGCTGGTGATTTTACCATTGGGAGTGAGGAAACTTTTCCTTATCCTAATAGCTTCAATGATGAGGCGAAGCAAAATGGGCTTCCTTTTTTCATTGAACATATATCTACTTTATTTAGTCGTGATGATTTGACAACGGTTAACTTAGAAACTCCTTTAACGACTGCGACCGCAAAGGCTGCTAAAAAATTTCGTTTTAAAGGAGATCCGTCTTATACAAAAATATTACAACTCGCTAACATTGAAGCCGTTAACCTAGCAAACAATCACACATACGATTACCTGGAACAAGGATACAAAGATACGATTCGCCATCTGGGGAATGCGAATATTGGATATTTTGGAAACGGGCATAACTATATAAAAGAGATCAAAGGGATAAAGGTTGGAGCTCTGGGCTATGAGGGCTGGGACGATACGCAAAGTTTGCGATTACAAATTCATCGTGATATTCAAGCATTAAAAAAACAAGGAGCAGCAATTGTTATTGTTCATTTTCACTGGGGAGTAGAACGAAGTGAAATCCCGCTTGAAAGTCAACAAGCACTAGCTCGCTATACAATTGATAGCGGTGCAAGCGTCATTTTAGGCCATCATCCTCATGTTGTGCAAGGTATTGAAGAATATAAAGGGAAATTCATTGTATACAGCCTGGGAAATTTCATGTTTGGAGGTAATAAGAACCCTAGCGATAAAGATACCTTTGTTTTTCAACAAACCTTTCATTTTAAAAGCAAGAAGTTAACTGATAAAAAGGATATTGCTATTATCCCTTATAGCATTTCGTCTATCACGTCTAGAAACAACTATCAACCCAAGCCTCTCGAAGGCTCCGAGAAAGATCGTGTCATGAATAAAATTTTGGAACGGTCTTCTCAAATATCAAAACCTAATTGGCTGGTTTATAATCAAGAAATTAAATAAAACAAGACTGGTTGGGAAGCATTGAGGTTTTTAACACAGAGACCATTACCTTTTATGTATTCGTTTTTAGAATTCCAACATAAATTCCATCATCTTTCACACACTAAGAATAGCTAGCACAGCTGTGAAAGCACTTTTTTTAACACTATGCTTTTGCAAAAAATCAACAAGTCCTGTGATAAGGAAAAGGAATGCTAAAGAAACGTAATTTATTTCAATTAATACTAGAAAGGTCGATTTTAGTGAAAAAGTTACTTTTATGCTTAACACTCATTTTTATTTCGTTCACCCACCTTGCTTCGTTTCCTCATGCTTATGCAGCAGAATCTAGAGAACCTGCTTATGCAAAGTGGGGAAAGCTTGCGATGCAAAAAACAAAAGAAAAGTATCCAAAAGCCACTATTTACGACTATTTACATGTAAAAAGAGAACAACAAGGCAGTATGTCAAAAGAAATTTTTAAGCTTTGGTTAAATGAAAACAATCGAAAATTCACGGTAATTGTTTCAATTGAATTTAACACATCGTCAGAAGCTGTTTCAAAGATAAACTTTAAAGAAGAATGAAAAAACCAAGTGGCAAATTAGCCAACTTGGTTTTCTCTATTATTAACAGCTGATAGTTGAATAAGGTTAGTTCTATTCAAAATTGCAATAAAAAAGGAAAGCAAACAAAAACCTGCTGCAATTGTAAACGTTACACGAACACCAAAGTAATCTGTTATATATCCAAATAGTAACGAAGAAAGTCCAAAAGATCCGTAGATTAGTGTATTTCTTGCTGAATGTACTTTTGCTAGCAGCTCTTTCTTGGCATTCTTTTGAATAATAGTCACTTCTGCAACGTCTCTCGCCATTTGTGGTAAGCCGTACAATAGTGAAATTATAGCAGCTAACCACGCTATAGAATTCGTGCCAAACCAAAAAGTAAGAACCGTTAGGAAACACGAGGACCATACCATCGCTTGACCTAAATTTTTCTCCATTACTTTTGAATAACGATATACAAGCGCTCCGCTTACTAACATTCCCGCAAAGAAAGCTGCATTGATAATCCCCCACCACACGTACGTTTGATGAAGACCTTCTTCGACAAACACCAGTATAATCGCTGCAATCCAAACCCCTCCAGCCACAGTTTCTAACATCGTCATTATGCTAGTTGTCCGCAGCTGTTTTGAATTCCAAATAACTGTCCATCCTTCCTTAACCACAGCTAGCTTGGATGACGCTTCTGCGCTTTTTTGGATACCTCCTACATGAATACACCACATAAAAGCGGATGAAATGGTAAACAGCAAAAAAGTAAACCATAGCATATTAGCTTCGCCCCACCATATCATAAGTATGCTTCCAGCCGGCCAGGCTATAAGTCTTGTTATTTGATCAGTCATAGCTAAAAAGCTGTTTGCTTTTATAAGCCGCTCTTCTGCGATTAAGCTTGGGACAAGGGCATTGCGAGCTGGTGATGCAGCTCCATCTAAAAATGACACGCATCCAATTACTATATAGATTAGCCATAAAAGGTCTATTCTTATATGCCATGTCATAAAACAAAGCACTAGCAAAAAAATCGTTTTCCCAGCCTGAGAGTAACATAGAATTGCCTTCAAGTGATGCTTTTCAATAATTAAAGGCGCGACGATACCGCTTACTAACGCTGTCATTGTAATAACAAAGGGAATTAAGGACATGAAAGTAACTGACTTAGTTATGTGATATACTACTGCTGTTAAGCTCACAATATATAATACATCGCCTAAATTCGCTAGCATTTGTCCAATCCAAAGAAAACGAAATGATTGTTCTTTATGAAATTTTGACATAGAAATCCCTCACATCTTATTTAGTTTTTAGCTTATAAGTGTAAGAGACTTTTACATCGGACTTCCTCCCGCTCATTCTGATTACTTTTTATTTTATCATAGTAATCACTTGTTTTTACATAATATTCTAATTTTGTTGTTTTTTTTGCCCCTCTCTAAGAATATTCATCATGTAGTGTATCTCTACTATAAGAATGAAGAGAGCAAAGGAGGAAAAATTGTTGAAGAAAACATTTTAAAAGTTGAATGGGTGGATTTTGAAACAGCGGACAAATTGCTTCCTTACTACAATGACTTTGAACAATTACTAACTACTGAAGGAATTCCATATGCTTTACAAAAGTGAATAAAACACTTTAACTTTTCAACGCCCATTTTTAGCACACTTCCTCCCTTTCTGACATCGCCTGCATATGATGAACAGGGAAAACACCTAGTTAGAGGAGGAAAAATAATGTATCCAAATTCACCTTATTACCATCAGTGGTATCACCAAATGTATCAACAGTTTCATCCACCTTATTATCCTACACCAGCAGCAAGCAGCCGAAACCATCAAACAAGAGAAATTAGAGATTACGGTCCAAACCCACTCGTTGTAAACATTAACGAAGCGACAAAGCAAAATGAAACATTTCGGACAGCTTTGTGGACAGGAAAGCATTTTCAAGTAACGCTAATGAGTCTTGCACCAGGAGAAGATATTGGTTTGGAAATGCATCCAGACGTAGATCAGTTCTTACGGGTTGAACAAGGGCAAGGTTCTGTTAAAATGGGCAGTCGAAAAGATAACTTAACGTTTCAAACGGACGTTTCAGATGACTTTGCCATTATCGTACCTGCAGGAACATGGCATAACTTAACGAATACAGGAGATACAGCTCTAAAGCTCTATTCTATTTATGCTCCGCCAAACCATCCGTTCGGAACCGTTCACCAAACGAAACAAGATGCAATGGAAGCAGAGCCAGAATAAATTGCAAAGAGACACTAGCCTTCGCTACTGTCTCTTTTTTATAATTTAAATAACATGCCTTAAAATTATTGTTGATTATTTAGAACATATTTTATATAAATTACGATTGCTAATTTATATAAAACACCAGTTTTCAACCTTTGCAAGAAGGAAGAAAACTGGTGTTTTATTAATGGTGAAATCCGTTATCATATTTTGAATCTTTCTTAATTGGACGGTCTAATGAGTTTAAAAATTCAACAGCTTGCTTTAAATTAATAAGAAGCAAATGGGCGAGATCCCTTGAAAACCCATTTCGTACTACAATTCGCATAATCGTTATCTCTTCCATGTCTTTTGGCAATGGATAAGCTGGAACCTGCCATCCGTATGTACGGAGCTGCCTTGATAAATCATAAAGCGTCCAGTTATCCGTATAATCATCCTTTAGCTTCCAGGCTAACACTGGGATATCTGATCCGTTTGAGAGAACTTCAAACGAATCTAGTTTGCCAATTTCTTCACTTAAAAAATAAGCTGTCTCTTGCGACGCTTTTTGCACAGCATAATAGCCTTCTTTTCCTAAACGAAGGAAATTATAATATTGCAAAAGAACCTGCGAGCCTGGACGTGAAAAGTTCAGTGCAAAAGTTGGCATGTTCCCACCTAAATACGATACGCGGAAGATTAAATCCTCTGGAAGATCGTTTTTTTCTCTCCAAATAACCCATCCTAGACCTGGGTAAACAAGCCCATATTTGTGGCCTGAAACGTTAATTGATTTTACTCTTGGCAAGCGAAAGTCCCACACTAAATCCGGCTGTAAGAATGGCGCGATAAATCCACCCGATGCGGCATCTACGTGAATGGGGATATTAATTCCTGTTTTCTCTTCTAATTCATCTAACCCTTTTGCAATTTCAGCGATTGGTTCATAAACTCCTGTATATGTAACACCTAAAATTGGAACAACTGCAATCGTATTTTCATCAACCGCTTCTAACACTCCCTTGGGATCTAAATAAGGAGTATCAGGACTAATATTGACGTATCGTGGCTCTACATCCCAATAGTTTGCAAACTTTTCCCACACAACTTGAACCGCTGAGCTAAACACAATATTAGGCTTGGCTGTTGGCAGTCCTTTTTTCTTTCGCTCTTGCTGCCATCTGCGCTTTAAGGCAAGGCCTCCAAGCATGCAAGCTTCCGAAGAACCTGTTGTTGAGACACCCATTGTAGATTCCGGGTCAGGTGCATTCCACAAATCTGCTAAGATGCGAACACATCTTTCTTCAATAGCCGCAGTTTGAGGGTATTCATCTTTATCAACCATGTTTTTATCAAACGACTCTTTGTACAAACGTTCTGCATCTGGTTCCATCCATGTCGTGACAAACGTAGCTAAGTTTAACCGAGCGTTTCCATCCAGAGAGATTTCATCATGAATGATTTGATATGCCGTATCCGGCAGCATTCCTTCATCTCGCATTCTAAGACGAGGTATCGTTTTTTCACCTTGTCGTGAAAACAATGGATTAATTTCAAACTCATTTGGCAGCTTCTTCTGCTCGCGATCTTCGTGCCATTGCGGCATACCTGTTCATCTCCTCTAGCTTATTTTACACTTTAACAAACATACAAAAAATTCCTTTTTAACTATTGTTTGTATAACCTTCTTTATACACTACTAAACATTATGAACATTGAAGGTTTCTTTCATTCTAGAAATTTAGATGTTCTTTCGAGGCTTCGTTTCAATGTAAAAAAAGAGCTTTTCTAACCTAGGCGTTGCTAGAAAAGCTCTTTTTTTAATTAAGCAATAAGCCTATTGAAAGAAAAATCATGTATTACTAAAGACGGATTTTCTCAAAACCAAGCACTATTTTTCGCTTTTTTATTTTAAGGTGGATAAACTATTAATTGAGTTATACATACCTTACCTAATAAAGGAGCCAAACCATGACTGAAAAAGAAAAAATGCTAAACGGTGAGAATTATAATGCTAGGGATCCTGAGTTACTAAAGATGGCCCAAGAAGCACGCTATTATATGGATGAGTTTAATAAGCCTGGTAATCATCCAGATGGTGATAAAACAAGTATCTTAAAAAACCTATGTGAGTTTGTTGGAGAAAACGTTTGGATTGAAAAGCCGTTTTTTTGCGATTATGGTAAAAATATTTCGATTGGCAAAAATACGTTTATTAACTTTAATTGCGTCTTTTTAGATACTAATAAAATTGTTATTGGTGAAAATGTTCTAATCGCACCAAGCGTACAAATTTACACTGCAACCCACCCTTTAAAAGCATCTGAAAGAATTAACACAAATCACAAGCCACATGAAGCACCGTATCGTACCCTTACTAAGCCTGTAACTATCGGTGATAACGTTTGGATTGGTGGAAATGCAATAATTTTGCCTGGCGTTACGATCGGTAACAACTCTGTTATTGGCGCTGGAAGCGTTGTGACTAAATCAATTCCTGAAAACTCATTAGCAATGGGCAATCCGTGTCGAGTTGTTAAAGAAGTTTAACCTCATCGCACTTTGTATTATTGTTTCCTTGCTATAGTGCTTTTCCAAGTAGCTTCTTTAGTCTGAAAGCTTTTATCTTAATTAGCTAAAAAAAGAGTGATGGAAAAACTCACTCTTTTTTCTTTCAAATTTTATTCCTTTAATTCCAATCCTTTTTTCATTAGTTCTGCCACTTGTATATTATCGTACTGACCACTTTCTTCTAAATGGTGAATTACTCTTTTTCGTCGTTCAACTGAATGATTTTGACTTAGCTTAGCCTGCGCTTCAATTTTTGTGATATGAATCTTAAACGCAACAAGGCCCTTGCTTAATCCTTCTAGTAAATTAGCATGGACATCTTTTAATTCATACGTGCTTTCCGGCTTTTCATATTTGGCAACTGATTTATTTAACACTTCAACGATCGTGTGCTGATCCTTAATAATTTCTAACTTACCAGATACATGAACAGCAACGTAATTCCAAGTAGGTACAGTTTGATTGGTCTCATACCAAGAAGGCGAAATGTAACAGTGTGGTCCTTGAAAAACTGCCAACACTTGTTGGTCGACAGCATCTTTCCACTGTTCATTCGCTCGAGCTACATGCCCGTATAAAGTTTTTTCTTCTCTATGTAAATCAAATGGCAAATGCGTAGCAAAAGGCTCGCCATTATGATAAGAAAATAAAGTACCAAACCCGTGCTGATTAATAATCTCGTATATTACCTCTTCATCTTGAATCATGTAATACTTCGGTATGTACATACGTCCCAGTCCCCTTAAAAAATTATTTAGATGCGTGTTTTAACCATAATTAAATCAATTTGCTCTTCATTCCCCATATAAAAAGAGTGTTGCCCTTGTTGAACAAATCCCAGTTTTTGATAAAAAGCAAGCGCGTTCTCATTTTTCTCCCAAACGCCTAGCCAAACCTTTTGTTTACCTAAATCTAACGCTACTTCGATAGCTTTATTAAATAGCATCTTGCCAAGACCACGTTTTTGATGCTTGTTTCGAATATAAATTCTTTCAATTTCAAGAGCATCCTCCCCCATTGCTTCAGACTGAGCTTCATCTACATTGACTTTTAAATAGCCTGCTAGCTCATCGTCATGGTAAAGAAAAAAGAAGCGTGAAGAATCATTGACCCACTCTTTTTCTAGCTGCTGTAGGGTAAACGCTTTTTCTAAATAAGCTTTCATGTTTTCAGGAGAATTTTGATGTCGAAACGTCTCATCAAACGTTTCATAGCTAATGACTTGCAGCTGCTCTAATTGTTCATAATTGCAGGGTTCAATTTTTATATTCATGTCGTGATTACCTTTCCTTTCTACTTATTCATACGTTCTTTTATTTCCTTTTTTAACAAACTCCCAGTCTTTTTCAACGTTCCTTCTTGCTCGTTTAAGTAGGTCGACCATCATTTCCACTTCTTGTTTTGAAAATCCGTTTAACGCGACTTCGTTTGAATACTCATTTTCTCTTTTAATAATTGGAAAAACACTCATGCCTTTTTCAGTTGGAAAAAGCTTTTTTATCTTTTTGTTTTGGATATCTTCTTTTTTTTCAATGAATTTATTTATCTCTAATTTTTTTATAGCGCGAGCTGCCGTTGTTCGATCAACCTTTATCATTTCTGCTAGCTTTTCTTGAATAATTCCTGGGTTTTCACAAATCCGAACAAGATACAAATACTGCCCCTTGGTAAGGTCATATTCTTTGAATTCAATATTACTGATGGAATCAAGTGCTCTTGCAATCATCCCAATTTCCCGTAAAATCTCCACAGTGTCACACCTCCATTTTGTTGCATTTACAACAAAATATTTATATATAACATATCTTATTTTTATTGCATTTACAACAAAAAACACAATAAAAAAAGAAGCCTTAAAAGACTTCTTTTCTAATTATTAATATGATTCTTTTTCATTGCAAAGTAAATCGGTAAACCAAGAGCCGTAATACCTAACCCCCACAAAGCAAGCGTTGTTTGTGTAAAAAGCGTATTAATCACAATAAACAATCCACCTAGTAACGAAATAAGTGGTAGTACAGGATAAAGTGGTACTCGGTAAGGTCTTTGAAGATCGGGTTCACGCTTACGTAAAATAAGCACAGCCGCAAAAGTCATCGTGTAGAAAATCCAAATAACAAACACCAGCATGTCCGTTAGCGTGTTAAATCCGCCGATTGTCATCATAATAACGGCGATAAACAAAATAAAAATGCCCGAATTATAAGGTACTTTACTTTTTTTCGAAAGGCGCCCAAACCATTTACTGAATGGAAGCTTATTCTCTGTTGCCATCGCATAAGGGATACGCATTCCTGTCATCACGTAACCATTGATTGAGCCAAATACAGAAATTAAAATACCGATACTGACAAACTTCCCACCAAAAGCACCAAAAATTAAGCTTGCAGCATCTGATGCTGGCGTATCTGTACCCGCTAATGCCGCTGCCGACATGACCATAAGAAACGCAACGTTAATAAGAAGATATACCGTCATAACAGCAGATAAGCCAAGAATAATAGCTCTTGGAAGATCTTTTTTCGGATTCTTCATTTCCCCTGCAATGTTTCCAACTAAAATCCAGCCGTCATACGCAAACATGGTCGCCAGTAACCCTGATCCCAGCGCTGTTAAAAAGTCTTTATCTGCCCCTGCTTCTACTGGAAACAGCTGAAACGGTACGTCTCCCTTATGTAATAAACCAAAGATAATAATGAGTACTAGTGGGATGAGCTTACAAACAGTGGCAATCGTTTGAATTGCCCCCGCAGCTTTTGCACCTAAAAAATTCATTAAGGTCAAAAATAACGCAGTAGCAATAGCAATTATAACAATGAGAGATTGATTATCGTTTGCCGTTAAGCCAAATAAGCTGATTGTTTGCGTTCCAAAGATAATCGCAAGCGCAGCAATATTAGCTGGAAAGTAGATAACCGTCTGTGCCCACCCAAGCAAAAACGCAACAAGGTTTCCATACGTTCTTTTTAGATAGGCCATCATTCCTCCTGTTTCAGGAATAGCAGCTGATAATTCAGCAGCTGTAAGGCCTGCACATATTGTTAAAAGCCCGCCAATTAACCAGGCTATAAGTCCAAGGCTAGCAGAGCCAGTCGCTCCATAAACAGCGGTTGGTTTAAAAAACACACCCGCTCCAATAACTGTTCCAATAACTGTCGTAAGAGCAGCTAAGAACCCAATTTCCTTTTTTAAATCTTGCTGCGGCAAAGGAATCCACTCCTTTTTCTCTAATGATGAAGACTAGCTGTTTATACATAAAAAAAGAATGTACTTCTGTCAAGTACACTCGTCAAATTTTAGCATATTCTTTTGCTAAGATGCAATTTAGGTTTTTAAACTGTTTATATACATAAGTTAAATAAAAAAGCGCACACCTTTACTTCTTTTTATGAAGCTCTCGGCACGCTCCATTTTAAGATGAAAAAAGTATCCATAACATTGCGAACCTAAGAATCGAACAAACGTTCTTTTCTTAAGGAATTATTAGCACTATAATTAAACTGTCCGATACTTCAATTTAAAGGAGCGTTTAAAATGAAGAAACAAATTACACCCTATTTATCTTTTAATGGAAATGCCATGGAAGCTTTAGAGTTTTACAAAGAAGTTTTTGAAGGCCAAATTCAAGAAATACAAACGTTTGGAGAAGCAGATTTCCCAACTCCTCCAGAAGCTCACGATAGAATTATGCACGCTAAGTTTCAAAAAGACGAACTATTTTTCATGGTTTCTGACTCTTTTCCTGGTCAAGCTGTAGCATCTGGAAGCAATATTTCTTTAGTTTTAGAGTTTGAAGACAAGCAAGAGATTGATACTGTTTATCAGCGTTTATCAAAAAACGGCACTGTTATTATGGAGCTACAAGATACGTTTTGGGGAGCTCGCTACGCAAAAGTAAAAGATCCCTTTACTGTTACATGGGATTTAAACCATACGTACAGCAAGTAGGGTTTACTATATTGATTTGCTACTAACAAAATAATTTTTATAAAAAATCTTACTCTAACTGTATTAAAAAATCTTCTTAGATCTTATGCAAAATGACTTCTCATGAGTGAATTTGTGCATAGAAACAGTTCACTCATAGTTTACTTTTCTCATTTATGCGATAACCCTCATCGTTTTCACTACCATTACACCTACTTTACACACTAGGGCTAGAACTTATTTCTTCTATTACTTTGAGTAGTTGGACTAGCGTTTTTCATCAAATTTAGTTACATGATCTTCCTTCTTTGAACATGGAATAAAAAACATAGAGAATGCTAAAAATGTTTCTAATCAGCTTATAACATCATATTTTAATGCTACATAAGTTTAAAATATTCAACAACACTATGAGAGAAAAGAAGTGACAGTATGTATACACTTGTTACCGGATTTAATGGAAAGGTTGGATTTGAAGTTGCTAGAAAACTAAAAGCATCTCATCATCCTATAAAGTGTGCAGTAAGAAACATAGAGAAAGCAAAGCAAATATACGGCAATCAATATGAATTTACTTCTCTTGACTTTTCAAATCCTAGCACTTTTCAGAATGCCCTCAAGAATATTAATAAAATTTTCCTTATTTATCCACCTGGAGATCAGATTGAATTTGAAGAGTTTTTAGCTCATGCAAAAAAGCATGGTATAAATCATATCATTTATTTATCTGTCAAAGATGTACAGTTCTTACCTTTCATTCACCATTTTAAAAATGAAAAACTGATCAAGCAGCTTACCATTCCTTACACGTTTATACGCGCTGGCTACTTCATGCAGAATCTAAACGATTTCTTAGGCAGTGAATTAAAGATTAGACATCGAATTTATGTACCTGCTGGAAAAGGAAAAACTAGCTTTGTAGATACCAGAGATATTGCGGAAGTGGTCTCCATTGTTTTGCAAGGAGATGAGAAACATCATTATCAAAAGTATGTGATTACTGGTAATGAAGCATTGGATTTTTATGAGGTGGCTTCTCGAATGAGTGAAGTACTTCAAACTCCTATTCATTATGCTAACCCTTCAATAAAAGAGTTTAGAGAGTTTATGCTCAAAACCGGGGAAGATGAAAGATTTATTAATGTAGTGATTGGGATTCATATCCCGACAAAACTTGGTCTAGCTAAAGGCATTAAGAATGACTTTCAAATTCTTACGTCTAGAAAACCTACTGCTATTTCAACTTACATTGAAGATTATAAAGATAAATGGCTCTAGGTAGACGAAGTGACTTTCACAAAAGATTTGACGTTGTTCAACTAAAAATTCTTTTTTAGTTGATGACACTCCGTACAATTTTTATAGAGGGTTGGAAAAATCCAATCCCCTCTTTTTATAATTGATTACGTACAGAATTGAAGTCTTAATAATCTAAAAAAAACAGTTATTAACAATCCGTGTTCTTAGACTTATGAAGAGGTGGAGGAATTAACCATCCTTTTTCTTTACTAAGCTTTAAAAATTTACCGCCTAGCGCTACTTTTTCCATGTGAAATTGGCTGAACATTGCTGCGATATCCTCACGTACGCACTGGCCAATTAATTGACTACATTCCACTAACCCTGCTGCAATATCACGTGAAACAGCAGCCGCAACTAGCAGTATTGGAGGAAGCAACGTCCAGTCATAGCTAGTCGTCTTTTTTGTCATTATGTTATAAAGGATACTACAGCCAATTGTCATTAAAGCGAGATAAATATACATCAAAAGTCCAGCCAATACTAAAGCCATTAGAACACCCCTATCCAGCATTCACCACTCTCTTAATACATATTTCACCATGTTTACATCTTGAAAAATTCTAATAAAATATATCTTTTAAAAAATTTATAATTCGATTTGTTTTTTCTCACAAATAAAGAAAAATTTTCTATAACCCCTTGATTACCCTATGATAGAATGTATTAAAGAAGAAAATACGATGTGACTTCTAGAAGGAGAGAATTGCAATGGAGAATGCTTATGAACTAACAACAAAAAAACTTAATAAAAAATATGAAAATTTCTTAACCTTTGTTGCATTAACCATTTCGTTAAGAATTCTTGATTTCTTTGAAAACAGCACTATTAATAACTATGTTGGATGGACCTCAGCATTAATTTTCAGCACAGTAGCACTAATTTTAATTAGTAAAACTAACATCTCATTAAAACTAAAACAAATATGCGAACATCTAAACCTCAAAATTTTCATGCTATACGTAACGTATATAGCGTTTTATTTTATAATCTTTCTGTTCATCTTTAAATTAAACTAATTTTATAAACAGGATTCAAGAATAATAAAAACAGGAGCGTTTGCATTAAGCTCCTGTTTTTCAATTCCCTTTCATTTATTTGGCTTCTTTGTCCAATAAATGCTCGCTATATGTCAAGATAGATACATGGGTTATAAGGCTTTCCAGGCAAAAAACAACCTATAATAAAACACTAGCTTTTCAAGAGTTATATCCACGGAATTCTCCCCATTTAAGAAACATGCTTAACGCACAACATTCTTTCCCCTGAGACTGAGCAGGCATAATTAACAAAAGCCCATCTGGATTGTACTTGGTTGTTATAGGTGTACTTATTCCTATTGATTTAATTAAATTATCAACCTGCTTGTGATTTCCAGCCTGAGCTGCTGTCATCAAGGTCTGAGAAAACTTTGGATCAGCTAATTTTTTCAGCAAAACACTGGATTCAAGAACAATTTTTTGAAGGGAATTGACAGAATGACTAAAAATAGAAGTATCAACTGGTGGGGATTGTGGTTGACGATTCATTTGCTGTTGAAAGCATGGGTTATAATAATGATAATAATACATAAAACACCTCTTCATTTTACATAGTTAGTTATTTTTATGTACTCTGTTCATGTTCGGTGAATTACCGACTAGATGCTATACTTCATACTTCTAGAATGCGGCTCTCTTTGGCTTTTACGCTTTTCATTTAGCACATATTTTAGTTTATTCTACTTTCCATTTGCATTCGCTTTTTTGAAATAAAAAAAACTAATCACTACATAGTGATTAGTTTCCTACAGCTGTAATTCTTCAAGCTTTCTTTGTAAAGCTTCGACCTGTCGTTCTAATTCTTTTAATCTTGTTTCTTGCTCAGCGTTTTCTTGTTGTTCAAACGCCTGCTCTTCCATTACTTCATCAATTGCAAACTTTGCCGCATACGTCGCTATAATATCCGCTACAGTACCAAGTATGCCGGATAATAAATATAACTTTAAACTTGTTGCTAATTGTGTTTCTTCTTGCTCGAATTGATTTTTCTCCTGGTTCTGCATCTCCATTCACTCCATTAGAATATAATAACTTTTATAAACAATATATTCGTAACGCAAGCAGATGGTTAAAAGCCTATCTTTAATTAATTCTGTTATACTATATTCGGATATTCCAAACAGTCAAAGCAGACCCACCACATTTAAGGATTCATTGAATACTATTTTATTTTCATTCTTATATGGATTAACCGACTTTACTATTCCTCGATCATATAATAAATAAAAAAACAAAATATGTTCACAACATCATAAAAGGAAGTGTTGTAATAGTGGGTAATGAAAGTAAACTTATTATTTCTTCATTAAATAATGATTTAATAGACGATATCAATATGACAAATGATTATTTTGAGTTGTACGGTAGAGTTGTCCCTAGCTTACAATCAGGAAGATGGTCTTACAAAGAAGTTCTTTTTAATAAAACGAGAAAAACACGTTTTCCAGATGACAAACTTGATTGGAGTCAATATATAAACTAAGAAGATAAAGCTTTATTTTTAGCTTATATGAATAATACTTGCATAGGACAAATTAGAATAATTAAAGATTGGAATCGCTTCTGTTATATTGAAAGTATTTCTACTAAAAAAGAGTATAGGGGCAGCGGAGTTGGAACGTTGCTCTTAAATAAAGCAGAAGAGTGGGCAAAACAAAGGCAACTTATAGGAATGTCCTTGGAAACACAAGATGATAATCTTGGTGCGTGCAGATTTTATGTAAAACAAGGATTCAGCCTAGGCGGAGTTGACACACTAAAGCAGTCATACAACCCTAATATTGAAACAACTTTATACTGGTATAAAGTGTTCAAGTAACGGAGTCTCTAGCGGAATAAATAGAGGTTTGTTTCTTGAGACATTAACAATATATCCAAAATAAAAAACCGATTTACAGGTGATATATATTGTCTTCACTATCAAATAGGTCCCTTCTTTATCTTAATGATATAACGTCAACTATTTATTCAGCATCTTTTCATAGGGTTAAATCATTAAGTGAGCAATTTATTAAAAAATCGTCTTTAGGTTTTACAAAAACCCTTACTACAAACACCAATATCATTTGAAGAGTTATTTCAACTCCCGAATTAATAATAGATACAAAGTTATATAGAAAACAAGTCAAAACGAACCTAGCTATTATTTATATTAATAGAGTAATGGATTTACAGGTATTAAAGATTTGTAAGGATCTCCTCTCCCATTTACATGTGAATTACATCCTCGAGTTGTGAAAGACACCATTGAAAGAAATTTACGTAAGCTACACAGAAAGCAACATGGCTTTCCAAATGAATAACGACGTTTACTTTTAAGATGTAAATAAATACGGTCGTATTAAAAAAGCCTGAGTGACTGTAAATGAAGTCATTCAGGCTTTCAATAAATTAATATTGTTAGAAAAAGGATTTAAAATATAGGTCAAATCCACTTATAAAGGTTCTTTGTCAATACTCTCACCCTTCACTAAAGAACTAAATTTTGTTCTTCCATACCAAGTGATTGCTATCAAAAATCCTAAGATTGGGGAAGCTCCGTAACCCATTAAAGGAACTGGGAAACTCCCGAAAAGTGTAGAGATTAATAGAAGTGTAAAATACATACCAATACATATGGATGGTAATACAAAGTGCTTAGGTGGAAATAACACAAAAGGGATAGGTAATAAAATAAGCGCAAGTATACCAGAGATATACCATATTATTCCCATTTGAGCGACTAAGCCTACTATCTCTTCCACGTATGCTATTGAAGAAAGGTTATCTAAAAATATCCAAGATGTCGTAATTAATCCAAAGAGGATTACTATAAGCAATAAGCTGACGGATTTTCTCACACCTCTATTAATTAACAACACGATAGCTGGAAGACCAAAGCTTGTGAGTTGAGATGCGTCAGGCTGAAAAAAAGAATTATTGAGACACTTAAAACTACAGCAACTGAGAGCTTTAGTGATTTTAAACTTAATTTCCATATCATTAGTAAAAGCGCTGGCAACACTACCATGGAAACATTGATTTGTAAGCCCCCAATGGCTACCCATCTATGCACACCACCTATATCCCTACTAATAAAAGTTAATAGCAATAATAAGATTGATATTATTACCATAAAGGATGTAGATTTTGAAAGCCTTATATTACGCTTATAGGTAATTAGGAAGCATGAAATACTTCCTGCTACTGTAAAGAAGACAACATTTTGAATCCAAATGAACATGGGAACTTCATTGAAATACATAGCTATTACACCAATAAAGACCGCTGGAAAGGCAACTAATATTGGAAAAAAATTAAGTATTCTTAGTTTCATAAGCTTTACCCTTCTAAACTGTATATTAACGCCTGTGAAATTTAGGGATTTATTTCCGTATCTAGATGGAGATTATGGTCTAATTGGCGTCTTCTACATATACTTAAAATTAAACCTACTGCAATCATCTCTAAAATTATATGTGAACCCCCAAAGCTTATAAATGGTAGCGCCACACCTGGTAAAGGAGATAAGCCTAGGTTTGTCAAGACACTCAAAATAAATTGAGTTGTAAAGGTTGCCGCTAATCCAGTGAACAATATTTTTTCATAGGAAGAGTTCATTTTTTTTGCTGTACTTATTATTCTAGCAATAAAAAACCCAACCAGTGCGCAAACAACAATTGCAGCAAACCAGCCAAACGAATATATAATGTAAGCGAAAATAAAATCTGTATGGACTTCAGAAATTAACTCTTGATTTAACCCGAGGCCACTTCCCATAAAGCCTGCAGCATATAGTTGTTTAGTTACAAAAGGATTTACTAGGGTGTAGTTGTGAGAATGCAATAACAGCTGTAAGCAAGGCCATATCGAAGCTACTGTTGCAAATCCTATAACTTGCTTAAGGCTTGCTTTTGACGCATGCATGATCGCTACACAGATAATAATGCTTATGATAATTGTCGATAAAGCTCCGGTAGTTAGTAATAAAACAATAGGTAATAAAATGATACTTATTCCAAGCCAAAATTTTCGAGAATTTCTCCAATTCCAGGCTTTAAAGATTCCTGAAAAAGAAATAACTAGAAGAAACGGAGTGATCTCTGTAAAATTAATGTTTATAAAACCAAGAGTTAAAAACGGTACACCATCGACTCTAACACCGAATAAAACAGTTAGAGCAAGAATAATAACGGTTCCTATATATAGATGTGGTGAATACTTTATCAACTTTCGATAATTTAAGGTAAACAAACTCAGCATGAACACTGTACCCAACAAGTAAAAAACAAGACTTTTATTAAATATTTCTACACCTTGAATCTTAGTAAAAACAGAATGGAATTGTAGATAATACATAACTAATAACCCCAAAAAAGAAACGGCTATCACTGGAATAGCTGTTTTTAAATCTATCTGGGCTTTATGTATCTCATTAAGTTGCTTTCCTAATACTTCAACATCCCCCATATAAGCCAACGCTCTATCAGTCGCTTCTTCTTCAGATAGCCCTGCAAGCATTGCTTCTTCTTTAAGAGTATGAAGATGGTCGCTTATTTCTAATTTGATGCTATCATGAACGTCTTTATTTTTAACCTTTTTACATAAGTCTTTGATATACATATCAAACTTTTTTTCTAATCCCATACAATTTTCTCCCCATCTACGACTCGGTCAACTGCAGATTTAAAAACTGACCATTCTTTCTTTTTTTCTTTAACAAACTCTTTACCACTATCATTAATTTTGTAGTATTTTCTTTTTCTGTTTCCATTTCCTTCTCCCCAATAAGACACAATGAAACCTTTGTTTTCTAGATTGTGCAGAATGGGATATATTGTACCTTCCTTGAAACTAAAAATACCGTCTGAATTCAAATCTAATACTTTAATAATTTCGTACCCATACATTGGTTTAGAGTCAAGTAAGCTTAAAATAAGAGTAGAGGTACTCCCTTTAAGCAGCTCTTTATTAATTTTCATGAAAAGTCCACCTTTTATACATAGATTTACTATGCATAGATTTAATATGCTTATAATATATTTTAAAATAAGAGCTGTCAATACTTTTTCATACTCTATTTCAATATCTACAGACTTTTGACTAGTGTACTATTAAATCTATTAAACTAACGTTTAATGGCAGTAAATAAGGAGTATTTCTATACTTAAGTTTGCGCGCAAAATAAAAATCCCTTGACACTAATAGTGTCAAGGGATTTACCAATTAATATTAGCTCATGTATTGATCGCGTTCTCATGGGTGAATTTGTGTGCGGAATAAGTTTCACCTTATTAAACATCTTTATAGATAATTAATAATCCTTAATTTGACAAACTTTTATGAAAATTCAATATGCCATATTTCGCAAATTATTGTGTATTCTCGTTTAAATTGTGGTCAAAATGTGGTCATTAAAAGTTACTTAAGAACAACTCTTTATGTACGACTTCTTTTACTATGTTTTGTATATCCCATAAAATAAACATTTACTTAGTCTTTTTCTAGATCACAAAACAAATAATAAAATTACTGCAATGAAAATACAAAACTAATATTTTGTAAATAATATATAAAACAGAACGTGTAGAAGTATCGTTACGCCAATCATATTAAACCAATTTATTGAATATTTATTATTTTTAGGTTGAATTACACCCATAGCAACTATATTCCAAAATATTTTAGTATCACGCCACCTTTGTTTACTAGATATTTCTTTCTCTTCTGACTTTTGATTTTCTTTTCTAGCCCATAAAATAGCAATAACTATATCTAAAATTGCTCCTGCAGTCACTGCAATAATAGCGAATTCATCTGATACGTTAAATAATAATTCTTTCGGTTCCTTATTCTTATCTTCTTCAACCTTGCGTTCGTGTTTCATTAACTCTTCTGTAAATGTAGTATTAGATTCACTTTGTTTAACTGGTGATGTCACGTTATTGAAATCTACCAATGCTATCACACTAACGAAAGAGACCATCAATACAACATAGCCCATGAAAAACCAAATTGTCATTTTAGATGATTTATCCAAATTAGAAACACCTGCCACTTTAGTTTAATAAACTAACTCCCTATAATTTACAACTATATTTTAACATATAAGGATATAAATTCTTCTCTTTTCTCGAAACAAACCATAATTGCATAACAAATAACAAGTTAAATAACAGTATGGCAATATCTATTACCACGATCTTATTTCAGATTTGATTTATTGATAAATGTTGATATGAAATAAAAACGACAGTTAATTCGCTGCCGTTTTCTATATTAAGTATAGAATAGTAAATAATATTATAAAAAACATAATAACTTGGCATATAAACAACTACTCTATATACTTATGCACAGTAATTAGGGAAAAGCGAAAAATCTATAAACCAGCTAACTTAGTTACTACAGTGATAGTATTAAACGGTTTATAAAATAATTGTAGGAGTGTTAATGTAGACATGTTTACTTTTCAAAAATATCTTTGGACTTTTTTTAAAGTTTGGTTTTTAATCGGATTAATTTTAGTTGGATTTTCGATTTTACCACCTTGGCTTGAGTGGGCAAATGCAGTCTTTTTATTTGCATCTGGCTTATATGCTTCTTGTTATTTATGGACTGTGTTACCAAAAGGACGATTTATTATTCCACTCATCTTCTTTGGTTCGATTGCTATTGAATCATTTGGAACTCATACTGGACTTTTATTTGGTGAGTATAAGTACGAAGCAGATTTTGGGCCTATGATTCTTGGAGTTCCCATTACGATGGGACCAGCTTGGTTATCAGTAATTGGAGCGAGCCATGCATTTTCCAGGTTATTTTCATTTCGTCATCGTACAATCCTATTAGTTCCACTTTTCTCTGTATGGTTAGATTTAGCTATTGATCCAGTGGCTGCGAATGTTAAAAACTATTGGGTTTGGAATGAAGGGGGCTTTTATTATGATATCCCTAATCAAAATTTCTTTGGTTGGTATGTGACAGCGCTGCTATTTTCTTTATTTATCGCAAGGTTTGAACAGGAAACAACTATCAAAGAGTTAGAGCATAATAACCAGTATCTCTTTATGATGCTACATATTTTATTTGGTTTCACTGCTTTCATTGCTGGACTGTATGGTGTTTTACTGGTTGGTATCTCGTCTATAATCTGTTACTTCGCTTTAAAAGCGATGCCCACTAAAAGGTGATCACTGCCTTTCTAAACAATAATTTATATAGATTATAAATAAACAAAGCAGCTTTTCACACAAGAGTTATCTAACAAACAGTTGTTAATACTTGTTTTCTTAGTAAGGTGGCTTAGTTGGATACTATATTAACTTGATAGTTGACATCTAAATGAGATGTTAACATTAGCACCTTACGAATGTTCGTAAGGTATTTTTTAAAACTATATACGTTGAATTACATGGAGGAGTCAGTCAAGATGGCCCCTCCATGTATTTTTTAATCTTAATTTTATGGTTCGATTCAATATCATATTTGATTATTTTCCATTTTTCTTTACTATGTATACGAATTATTTAATACTACTTTAATCTTTTACAAACATACAATAAACTTTCTGAGTTTACGAAGTTGTGGAGTAAAAACTGACTTTCTACTATTTATACTGTAGCAAGCCATAACCAAAGGTTTCATCTTTTCCAATTTCACCTAAGTCCAAAGAATTACCCTCTAATACTTTAAATGCTTCTTCTTGATTAAAATTTTTTCAGGATGGTCTAGTATGTACAGAGCAATTATCCCTGTTACAAAAGCTGTCGAGTGAGAAGTTCCTTCAAACGTAGAATATCCCTGGTGATTGTTAGTCGAGAGAATATCTCTTCCGGGGCCCACAACGTCTATTTTACCTTTAGGAGAAAATCTTAATCTCTCATGATTTTTATCAATAGATCCTACAGAAATAACATTAGGGTATTTGGCTGGGTAATCTACATCTTTCATATAATTATTCCCACTAGCAGCTACAATGATAATTCCTTGAGAAATCGCTTTTGGAATTACTCTCTTCAGTTCTGCACTGTCTTTTTCCATTCCAAAGCTTAAATTAATGATTTTAACATCTTGATTTATTGACCATTCGATACCTTTTACAATGTTATCAACTGATCCGATACCCTCATCGTTTAAAACCTTAACAGAATATATATCTGCAGATGGCACTATTCCCCTAATGCCTATTTTATTATTTTTAGCTGCTATGATACCAGCGATTGATGTTCCATAATTGAACTTATCCTCAACTGTTTGATTTGAATTAACTGCGTTAAACTCGTGTTTAACTTCTCTTTTTAAATCTGGATGCTCTTTATTAATACCACTATCTAGTATTGCAACCTTTACCTTTTTTTGTTCTTTATATTGCTATTAATTATTGTGTCTTTAAATCCCCATGTTTCTTGTTGTTTAGATAACTCGTGTTTACTAACTTCTTCTTTTTTTTCATTGTTATAAACTTTTTCTGAAAAGTTTCCTATCACATAAAAAACTGATAACGATAAGATGACTAAACTTAAAATTATAATTATCTTTTTCATAGAAATACACCACCTAAAAAAGGAAAGAAGATGACTTTAAAGTCACCTTCTCTTGTTTTATTAGATTATCCAGAAAATAATTTCTGTTAAAGATTCAGCACTTTTACCAGGTACTCCTGCTTTTTTTAATGCTGCAGTTAAAGCTCCTTTAGTACCTTTATCTAATCTCTCCGTTGCATAAGCAATCTTTCTAGCATATTTATCTACAAGTTTTGCTTTTGAAGGAGACAGAGGTTTAATAGCATATCTTAATCCTTTTCCTCCAACTCGACAAATCCAGCCAAATGCTTTAATAGCTTTTAAAGTTCCTCCCACTACACCTGAAGCTTCAGCATCAATTACTTCTTCCCCTATGTAAGCTTGAAACTCTTCCGTCGTAGCAGCATATTGAATGAAATCTCTTGTATCTTGAATATCTGTTTCAACATCATCACTTAAAAATTCTGAAAACGTTAAATCCTCTTCTAAAACTTCTTCTTGAATTGCTTTTTCTTCTTCCAAGTACTCTGTGATTAAAGATTGAGGGTTTAAAGTATCTACTGTTGATTGATTAGTAGATTGAGAGTTTGTTGCTACAACATCGTTCTCAGCTGCTAAAGCTGAAGAAACTGGAGCAAAGCTTCCTCCTAGAACCGCTAATGACGTACTTAATACAATGCCTTTAAATAGTTTTTGATTTTTCACCTTGCAAACTATGGTAAAATATAGTAATTTTAAACACAAGCAATATATTACCATATTTTCCTCTTATGTAAATGATTTTCTTGTAAAAATTTTATAAAAAAAGGGGTTTTTTAAAATTAAATGGGCAAAAAGAAACAAAAAGAGACTATAGGAGATCATATATTCGCGATAATAGTTATAGGTCTAATGATTGCTGTAATTTTATGTACACCTTTCATAATTTTTTATGGAATATTACATTTAATATCTCTAACACCTGATGTAACAATTAACGCCACAGGAACATGGGCATCACTTAAAATTATTTTCCAATTCTTCCTTACTACTGTAGTAGTGACAGGAATTTTTGATACCATTCTTGTGAAAGTTTTAAATCTAAGAAAAGGAATTTGGGGATATATTTCTGAATCATTACTAATGATGGCATTCTTTTACTTATATGTATTGGTTTACTCGATGCTTTTCGGAAATTTAACATTACAAAATTATGGATATTTATATACATCTATCTTCTTGTTTATTATGTATCTATTGATTCATATTTTTTACTGGTTATCCAAGTTTCTTTATGAAAAGATGGTAAAAAAATCTTGATACATCCTTGAAAATTTTACATTTAAAAGAGGAATATTAGCTTTACAGATTTACTAAATAAGAAAGGCCTAGCGATATAAATTAATTTTGTTTGGCCCTTCTTATTCATTACATGTAATGAACAAATTATTACATAATTTGTTTAGAGATGTTATTATAAATAACTTTTTACGTATTTTTATTCTTATAATTTCCTAGTTGACATCTAAATGAGATGTTGATATCATCACCTTACGAACGTTCGTAAGATACCTTTTAAAATTATATATGCTGAATTACATGGAGGAGTCAGTCAAGCTGGCCCCTCCATGTCTTTTTTTAATCTTAATTTTATGGATAGGAGATGAATCGAATGATTGTGTTACAAATTGTACTTATCTTACTAGCAACGAAAGTGGCAGGTCAGATAAGCGTGAAGTTAGGGCAGCCCTCTGTTCTAGGCAAGATTATGGTAGGTATTATCATAGGTCCTGCAGTTTTAGGCTGGATACATGACGATGAAATCATAAAAACGTTTAGTGAAATTGGTGTTTTATTACTGATGTTTTTAGCTGGGTTAGAAACGAATTTAAAAGTATTAAATGAAAATAAAAAAGCAGCTATATTAGTTGCAGCTGGTGGGATCATTGCACCAATCCTGTTGGGATATGCTGGTGCTCAACACTACAACTTTTCACTGGCTGAATCTATTTTCATTGGGTTATTATTATCTGCTACATCCGTCAGTATATCTGTTCAAACATTAAGAGAAATCGGTTGGTTGAAAAGTAAAGAAGGATCTACTTTGCTTGGAGCAGCTGTATTAGATGATGTTATTGTTGTAATATTAATTGCAGTTGCTCTTAGTGTATTTGCAGGTTCAGACACAAATCTTGCACTACTTATCGCCAAAAAGATTCTATTCTTTGTCATTGTTATTTTAGCTTCTAAATGGTTCGTACCTAAATTTATTAAGCTGTTTTCAACCTTTAAAGTTACCGAAACGGTCTTAAGCGCAGGGTTAATTGTTGCTTTTAGTTTTGCTTATTTTGCTGAGTATTTAGGAGTTGCCGGCATTATTGGAACATTCTTTGCTGGAGTGGCTATTTCTCAAACAAAATTTAAAGAGGAAATGGAACATAAAGTAGAACCTCTTGCAAATGGATTTTTTGTTCCGTTCTTTTTCACAAGTATTGGTCTAAGTGTCTCGTTTAGCAGTATGAGTAGCCAAATAGGATTTATCGTACTGTTCTCATTCATTGCCGTTGTATCTAAATTTGTTGGATCTGGCTTAGGTGCTAAATTATCTGGTTTCAATAATCGTTCATCAATGGGAATCGGCGCTGGAATGATATCCAGGGGAGAAGTTGCATTAATTTTAGCTGCAATGGGATTAGAAAGTAAATTATTACCTGTAGATTACTACACTTCAGTAATCCTTGTGATCATTTTAACAACAATTGTCACCCCACCATTATTAAAGCTATTTTTTGGTACTAAAGAGGATAAACTGTATAAAGATAAAATGAATGCGAGTATGTAGGAGATTTCACTCCTCTTATTGCACCAAAGTTACCATTTACATTGACATTAAAAAATCTTTTTGTTAGCATTCACTTACGAACGTTCGTAAGGAGGATAAATATGAAGTCAAATCAGTTGAAAGAAGTAGCATTACATCAATTTGCTTTACATGGTTATCAAGGAGCATCACTCGCAACCATTGCGAATGAAGTAGGAATTAAAAAACAATCAATTTATGCACATTTTAAAAGTAAAGAAGATCTTTTTATGAGTACGTTTACTGATTCTCTAGAAAATGAATTGTATTTCGTTAAACAATTTATGGAAAAGAATCACTCTCTATCGCTCAAAGAGATTCTTTATAATTTTCTTAATGACTATTTAGGACGTTATCAAAAGGATCATCATATGAGTTTTTTTATGAGAACATCCTTTTTTCCACCGCTACAATTTGAAGAACAAATTAAAAATGGGACCAACACGTTTGTAAATGAATTAGAATCTTTATTTTTAGGAATGTTTGAAGACAAAAAAGATGATTTAAATCCAAATATTGCTCCTGAATCTGCAATGATGTCATTCTTAACAATATTCGATGGATTATTAGTTGAACTTCTATACGGATTCCCAGAGCGTCTACAAAAGCGTCTGACTAGTTCTTGGGATATCTATTGGCAAGGTATTACGAAATAAAAGGAGAGAATGAAATGAATCGTGCTTGGGGTTTATTAGTTTTAGGTTCCATCGTAGAAATATTCTGGGTCATGGGATTAAAACATGCTGATGATGCACTCACATGGACCGGAACAATTATCGCCATTGTTTTATCATTTGGTCTCTTGATTAAAGCCACGTCACAACTTCCCGTTGGAACAGCGTATGCTGTTTTTACTGGACTTGGTACCACAGGTACTGTGTTAATCGAAATGCTTGTTTTCGGCGAGCCATTTCAACTTGTAAAAATGATTTTAATACTTGTGCTTCTTACAGGTGTTATTGGGCTTAAGCTTGTTACTGGAAACACGAAACAAGAAGGGAGTGCTTCATAATGGGATGGATTTTTCTTGTTTGTGCAGGACTCTTTGAAGTAGTAGGCGTCACCGGTTTAAACCTGATATTACGCAAAAAGAACTTTTTCTCATTTGCTGTCTTTGTTTTAGGGCTAGGAACTAGCTTTACCTTTTTAAGCTTAGCGATGCAGTCTTTACCAATGGGAACAGCTTACGCGATATGGACAGGAATTGGAACAGTTGGCTCAGGTCTTGTCGGAATCCTATTTTACGGAGAATCAAAAAGTATAGCGAGAATTGTATTTATGGCGATGGTATTAAGTGCCGCAATCGGCCTAAAGCTAATTAGCTAACACAAGGAGAATAAAACATGACATTATGGTTTACAGAAAGACAAACTTCTTCATTCGGGATTACAGGAAAAGTAAATCGTACATTAGAAAATGAAAAGACACCTTTTCAACAATTAGATATGGTCGAAACGCAACAATTTGGAAACATGTTATTACTAGATGGTATGGTCATGACATCAGAAAAAGATGAATTTGTCTATCACGAAATGATTGCTCACGTACCATTATTCACACATCCCTCCCCTAAACATGTTTTAGTAGTTGGTGGCGGTGATGGAGGAACCATCAGAGAAGTGTTAAAACACACGAGCGTAGAAAAAGTCACACAAGTTGAAATTGACGGTAAAGTAGTTGAGTATTCTAAAAAGCATTTGCCTGACATTTCGTCTGAATATGAAAACCCAAGAGTTGAGTTAATAATTGGTGATGGATTTGAACATATTATCAAAAGTGAAAATAGGTATGACGTGATCTTAATTGATTCGACTGAACCTGTTGGACCAGCTGCCGGTTTATTTACAAAGGGCTTTTATGCAGGGATTGCAAAAGCTTTAAAGGAAGATGGCATTTTTGTCGCTCAAACAGATAACCCATGGTTTAAAGCTGATTTAATCAAAAATGCAATTCATGATACAAAAGAGATTTTCCCCATTGCACGCCTCTATACGTGTAACATTCCAACTTATCCAAGTGGGATGTGGACATTTACAATGGGTTCGAAGGTATATGATCCATTAGAAGTACCTATTGATAAAATTCACGATATAAATGGAAAGTATTACACAGCAGAATTACACTATGCAAGTTTTGTGTTACCTAAATTTGTTCAAAATTTATGTAAATGAATACTGAGTGCCCCATAGTAAGTAAAAAGAAGTGAAAATGAACTCTCTTCTTTTGTATTTTTTAATAATTAGCTGATTTTAAAACAACTTGCAAGCTATTAATTATGGAATACACCCTTAACATATAGTTTTTTCTACACTATTAATATCAAATTGAACATGTGAGCACAAAAAAACGCCTTCATACATTGTATCAAGGCGTTTTCTACCAATTAATATTGGCTCATATATTAATCGAGTTCCCATTGTAAAGTTCTTTGGATCTTATTGGACCCAAAAGTAGTTTGATGATTGAATAAATTATTTTTCCAACGAGGTCTCTCCACAATCTCAAAAATTACATAATTCAAGAACATGCATTTACTAAACAACAAGAATTAATATTCCAGGTGAGTTTTTAGTAGTATTGTGAATAAACTGATAGATAGCTGTAATTAAATTGAAAATTTATCCATTTAAAAATATGTAAATAATTATTGGTTATTTCTTTTTACATAACTAAAAATGCCCAAATATATATATTTTCCCAAATTTTTATGGTATAAAAAATTATAAACTATAAGGAGGTTAGATAATGGAAAAAACAAATAGCAAATCAATTGTTTCACTTATTTTAGGTGTATTATCATTAGCTACACCATATATCGGTATAATTATTGGGGTTGCTGGTCTCCTATTTTCAGTAAAAAGCACAAAAGAGATTAAGAAAAACCTTGAAAAAGGCAAAGGATTTGCCCTTACAGGAGGAATATTTAGTACTCTTGGTATTGGAATACAAGCTGTGATGTTAGCTTTAGCTATAATAGGTTACACGGCTCTCTTTTTTTAAAATATTTATGAAATTTTCTCACTATTACTTTATAGTTATTACAAAACAAATAAAAACCTACTCTTATGAGCAGATCTAGTCTAGCATCCATAACTTTTTATTTTTCACCTTTTAGTTCTAGCAGTATAGGTACTATATTTAGTAAAATAGAAACAATTGTTAAAAACCATACTGCCTTTTCCATAGTAGGAACAACATCCATTAAAGCTGACCAATCTTCCCCTTTTACCCAATCAGATACAAGGCTATGTTCTGCACAGAGTGTCAGTGCCGTGAATGATAATCCCATCGCCATCGCAAGTTTATAATCTTTTCCTGTTTTATACATATACAGATTTATAATAGTTGCTACTATGGCAATAAGCCCTAATATTAACCACATAATAATGCCTCCATTATATTTTATTTATCTTGAAAATATAAATTAAAAGGTCCAGTTACCTATTTTATAGTCATATCTGCTAGCTATACAAACACACTTTTATATAATACCATAAAAGGTAAATTATTACTTGTTGTAATTGAAAATACAGTCTTTGAAAAAAGGTTTTTTATTTCTATAGTTTTTACTATCAAAATAGAAAGATAGCTCCATAAAAAGATGCCTCGATACATTATTATGCTAAGGTGTTTCCTAACAATTAATATTGACTTTTTTATTGATTGCATTGCTATAAGGAAACTGGTGTGTGGAATAAGTTTCACATCATCAAAGTCTTCTAGAAATCATATTTCGCAAATTATTAATTGGCTTCGTGGATGCTTGTGGTAAGAAGGTGGTCAAGTCTTAAAATGTTAAAGAAATACACCCCCAATAAAAAAAGCCTGAATGACTGCAAATGCAGTCATATCAGGCTTTCTACCAATTAATATTGGCTCATGTATTGATCGCGTTCCCATGGGTGAACTTGTGTGCGGAACATATCCCACTCAATTTCCTTAGCTTCGATGAAGTGCTCAGCTAAGTGCTCACCTAATGCAGAAACCATGATTTCGTTAGCTTGGAAGCTATCTAAAGCTTGAGCTAGCGTAGCAGGTAGATCTACGATACCTTCTTTTACGCGCTCTTCTTTAGTCATTACATAGATGTTGCGGTCGATTGGTTTTGGAGCTTCAAGGTTGTTCTTGATTCCGTCTAAACCAGCTTTTAGTAATACAGCCATTGCTAAGTATGGGTTAGCAGCTGGGTCTACGCTACGTACCTCAACACGAGTTCCTACTCCGCGAGAAGCTGGGATACGAATTAATGGGCTACGGTTGCGTGCAGACCATGCAACGTAACAAGGAGCTTCGTAACCAGGTACTAAACGCTTGTAAGAGTTTACTGTTGGGTTTGTTACAGCAGTGAAGCTGTGAGCGTGCTTAATGATACCAGCGATGAATTGACGAGCTGTATCACTTAATTCTAAGTTTCCGTTTGCATCATAGAATGCATTTTTGCCATCTTTGAATAGTGAAAGGTTACAGTGCATACCTGAACCGTTCACACCGAACAATGGTTTTGGCATGAATGTTGCGTGTAAGCCGTGCTTACGAGCAATTGTTTTAACTACTAGTTTAAATGTTTGGATGTCATCACAAGCTCTTAATGCGCCAGCATATTTGAAGTCAATCTCATGTTGACCAGGAGCTACCTCATGGTGAGATGCTTCAATTTCAAAGCCCATTTCTTCAAGCTCTAATACGATGTCACGACGGCAGTTTTCACCAAGGTCAGTTGGTGCTAAGTCGAAATAGCCACCTTTATCGTTTAATTCTAACGTTGGCTCTCCTTTTTCATCTAGCTTGAATAAGAAGAATTCTGGCTCAGGCCCAAGGTTAAAATCACTGAATCCTAAGTCTTCCATTTCTTTTAATACACGCTTTAAGTTGTTACGTGGATCTCCATCAAATGGAGTTCCGTCTGGATTGTAGATGTCACAAATGAAACGTGCAACTTTACCTTTTTCAGACGTCCAAGGGAATACAACAAACGTGTCTGGATCTGGATATAAGTACATATCAGATTCTTCGATACGTACGAAACCTTCGATTGAAGAACCGTCAAACATCATCTTGTTGTCTAACGCTTTTTCTAATTGACTTACTGGAATTTCAACGTTTTTGATTGTTCCTAAAATGTCAGTGAACTGAAGACGAATGTATTTTACATTCTCTTCCTGAACCTTTTTGAAAATATCTTCTTTTGTGTACTTTGCCATCGTGTGATCCTCCCCTAAATCTAAAAAATATTTATAGTTTATATACTTCCTTCTAACGAAGCATATAAATACTTACAATTTTTAATGAAAGAACCGAGACATATCTCCTTGATTGAGCGTTGCTTTGTTAAAGCGTCCTGCTTGCATTAACTCAGCGCGAAGCATCTTGCGTAATTCTTCATCTGATAGCTCAGATTTGCTTGCTTCCGCCACAACCTTTTCATCTTCTGGTTTGGTCTCTTTTTTATGCCCTTCTTGCGCTTTCTGAACTTGAAACAGCTGCTTAACACCAGCTAGGTTTACACCTTGTTCAATTAAGTCACGAATTTCTAGTAATTTATCAACATCGTTAAACGAGAATAATCGACGATTACCTTCAGATCGTACAGGTGTAACTAATTCATGTTCTTCATAGTAGCGAATTTGGCGAGCCGACAACTCAGTTAACTGCATCACAATTCCAATTGGGAAAAGCGGCGTATTTCTTCGTATGTTGTCACTCATCTCAGTTCCTCCTTTGATTAACTATTTTCATTGTATGCCATGTTAGTTTATCTGTCAACCATATGTGAGAAATTCTCACATAAAAATTTTTAGAATATTTCACGAATACAACGAAATAGCGATTTTAGTTTATTTTTAATTTTTTTATCCACGATAGCCCGTCTTTTGATCTTACTGAGCAAGTTATACTTAAATTAACTTTTTCGAAATCATTGAATCAATTGCTGTGCAAATAGCTACTTTAACGTGAGCATACGTTAAACCGCCTTGTACGTAAGCAACATACGGCGGACGAATCGGACCGTCTGCTGTTAACTCTAAACTAGCTCCCTGAACAAACGTTCCGGCTGCCATAATTACATCGTCTTCATAGCCAGGCATATAAGCTGGATATGCCGTCACGTGCGAATTAATTGGAGAAGCGTATTGAATCGCTTGGCAAAACGCCACCATCTTATCTCGATCATCAAACTGAACGGACTGAATTAAGTCTGTTCGCTCAGCGTCCCACTTTGGTTCTGACTGCATCCCAAGTCTTTCAAACATGGCTGAAGAAAATACCGCTCCTTTTAAAGCCTGCCCTACAACGTGAGGAGCTAAAAAGAAGCCTTGATACATTTCCTGGAGACTGTACAGAGTTGCACCTGCTTCTGCTCCGATACCTGGCGTTGTCATACGATAAGAACATGCTTCAACCAGCTCTTTACGTCCAGCAATATAGCCACCGATTTTCGCTAACCCACCGCCAGGATTTTTAATAAGAGAACCCGCAATTAAATCCGCTCCAACATGAGATGGTTCTATTGTTTCCACAAATTCTCCGTAACAGTTATCAACAAATACAATAACGTCTGGTTTAATGCTTTTAACAAAAGCAATCATTTCTTTAATTTGATTTACCGTAAACGAAGGACGAATTCCATAGCCTTTTGAACGCTGAATACCAATCATTTTCGTTGTTTCCGTAATGGATGCCTTCACTTCTTCAAGGTCTACTTGCCCTTCTTTTGTTAGGTCCACGGCTTTATATCCAATATTATACTCTTTTAATGAACCTACGCCAGACCCTCTAATTCCGACGATTTCTTCAAGCGTATCGTATGGCTTACCGGTAATATATAAAAGGTCATCACCAGGTCGCAACACGCCAAAAAGCGAAATGCCAATTGCATGCGTACCCGAAATGATTTGGGGACGTACAAGACACGCTTCGGTTCCGAATACATCAGCATATACCTTTTCAAGCGTATCTCTTCCTAAATCATCATAACCATAGCCCGTGGAGGGAATAAAATGTGAATCACTCACTTGGTTTTGTTGAAAGCTTTGCAGCACGCGAAACTGATTCGCTTCTATGACTTCATCAATTCGTTCATGAATCGGCTTAATTTGCTGCTCTACTTCCTTCGCCAACCCTTTAATTCTCTCTCCGTTTGCTAACTGATCAAACATCATTTTCTATCTTCCTCAACTTTCTTCAATCATTCTTAGCTGCTTATAAATTGGGTGCTCTTTTGCAATGTAGCCTCGGCACTCGTACTTTTCTTGTTCTTCATTAAACTTCAGAGAGTCGACCAGCGCAACGGTTTTTAACTCCGCCAACAGCTTGCCTTCATCCGAAGGAATGAATAGATGAAAGTACTCCATCTCTTTCTTCATTTCATCTTGGATCTTTGTTCCCAGCAAAGCAAGATCTTCCTTATTAAACGCGCTAATTAAAATAGAAGCGGGTGTCGTTGGCACAAATAATTCATGCTTCACATCTCGCTTATTATAAACGGTTAACATCGGAATATCTTCTACGTCTAACTCCGCTAATAGCTTATGAACAGTTTGCTCATGATTGTGATAGTCTGGATTACCCGAGTCAACCACGTGTAAAATAAAATCTGCTTCTGTCACTTCTTCTAATGTGGAACGAAACGCAGCAACAAGAGTGGTTGGCAAGTCTTGGATAAATCCAACCGTATCCGTTAAAAGAGCAGTTAAGCCTGCTGGCATGGTATACTGTCTCGTTGTAGGATCAAGAGTTGCAAACAGCTGATTTTCTTCATAAATCCCCGCTTCTGTTAGGCGGTTAAAAAGTGTAGATTTACCTGCATTTGTGTAGCCTACTATAGCAATTTGATACACATGGTTACGCTTTCTTCTCTCTCGGTAACGCTCCCTGTGACTGACAACTGTTTTTAACTGACGCTTAATTTCATCAATTTTACGACGAATGTGGCGGCGATCACTTTCAAGCTTTGTCTCACCTGGACCTCTTGTACCAATACCGCCCCCTAAACGAGAAAGTGCTGTTCCCTGTCCGACTAAACGAGGTAGTAAGTAGTTCAGCTGTGCAAGCTCAACCTGCAGCTTTCCTTCTTTTGTTTGCGCACGCTGCGCAAAAATATCTAAAATCAGCTGCGTTCGGTCAATGATTCGAGCTTCTAGCTGACTGGATAAATTACGAATTTGACTCGGTGAAAGCTCATCGTTAAACACAATTAAATCTGGCTCTAGCTCTTCTTCAAGCGCAACAAGCTCTTCCACTTTCCCTTTTCCGATATATGTAGCTGGATGTATACGGTCGCGCTTTTGAGACAAGCGTACTAGAACCTCACCCTGTGCTGTCTCAGTTAATGATGCTAGTTCATCCATCGAATACTCAAAGCGCTCATCATCATCGTGAAGCTGACACCCCACTAAAATTACACGTTCAAGCTCTTGTTTCATCTCAAATGTCAATGACTTTCCTTCCCTTACTGTTAAAGTATTAACGCATTCATATCATAACAAAAAAACACGATTTTCTCTATCTTCTTCAAAGATGCAGAATAGATTGTTTTTACTAGTTTATCACGCTTTGTTTCTTTTAAGAAATTATCCCTAAAAAAACGTTGAAATTCTGTTCAATAGTGGATACAATTTGAATGACTTTATCATTGTAATACTTTCTAACAAACGAATTTTTATACATAAAGGGGCAGTTGCGATGACATGGGACGTTTTGAGCATCATTGGCACCGTTGCTTTTGCAGTTAGCGGTGCGTTTATTGCAATGGAAGAAGAATACGATATTTTAGGTGTTTATATTTTAGGAATCGTCACAGCGTTTGGGGGTGGCGCCATCCGTAACTTATTAATTGGTGTACCGGTATCCGCTCTTTGGGAACAAGGGTTATTTTTTCAAATTGCGCTATTATCAATTACAGCAACCTTTTTGTTTCCAAACAGCATCTTAAGACAGTGGAAACGTTGGGGAAACTTTTCTGACGCAATTGGGCTTGCAGCTTTTGCCATTCAAGGCGCACTCTATGCTACCAGCATGGGACACCCCTTAAGCGCTGTTATCGTTGCTGCTGTATTAACAGGTAGCGGCGGTGGGATTGTACGCGATTTGCTTGCTCGTCGAAAGCCGACCGTTTTAAAAGATGAAATCTATGCGCTTTGGGCAATTCTTGCAGGCTTAATTGTTGGCCTTCAAATTGCTAGCTCTCCGGTAGAGCTTTACGTATTATTTGGTTTGCTTGTTGCATGTCGTATGTTATCTTACATGTACAAATGGAAGCTGCCAATTCGTTCGATTCGCCAACCAAATATGTAATAAAAAAAATCCGGCATAAAGCCGGATTTTTTTATAGACGAATATCATTAGACTTAAGCGTTATTAGCTGCTCTTTACTGTAGCTTGCTTCTTCTAAAAGCCTCATGGACTGCGCTCGAATGGAGCGTTCTAAAATATTTCGCACATAGCGACCATTGCTAAAGTCTCGAGGCGTCTGATTGTACTTTACGTCCATGAAATGTTCTTTTAACTTTTTATAAGCATCGCTGCTAAACTGATACTGACGATCATCCATCATCCGGTCTGCAATATCCATCAGCTCATTGACATCATAATCTGGAAAATCAAAGATGAATGGAAATCTTGAACGAAGACCGGGGTTTAAACTTAAAAAGTTCTCCATCTCACGCGGGTAGCCAGCTAAAATTAAGACAAACTTATCATTTGCATCTTCCATATGCTTCACAAGCGTATCAATTGCTTCTTTCCCAAAATCTTTCTCTCCACCTCGGGCAAGCGAATAGGCTTCGTCAATAAATAAAATGCCACCCAGCGCTTTTTTCACAAGATCTCGGGTTTTTTGTGCCGTATGTCCAATGTACTCCCCAACTAAGTCTGCTCTTTCAGCTTCAATAAGGTGACCTTTTGATAACACATTCATATTTAAAAACAATTTTCCTAAAAGCCTTGCAACCGTTGTTTTTCCTGTACCCGGATTTCCTTTAAACATCATATGCATCGCTTGTTTTTCTGCCTTCAGACCACTTTCTTCTCTTTTTTTATTAATATATAACCAAGCATATATTTCTTTAATCATTTTTTTTAGCTCATCCATTCCAACCAGACCGCTCATTTCTCTTTCAATTTCTAGCAGTGGTTCATGATTAACAATCGGTCGTTTCACAGGACGTGGAATTGATGTTGTATAGACTCGTTCTTTCTTTGTCTCATTATTTAAAACAATATTAATTTGCCCATTGTTTTTAAGAGTTATAGGCTGCTCCACACTGTTCACCTCTCGTTTCATCACAGTTACGCTGATGACATTGTATCGCTCTATCTCAAGCTGTAGGACGAACGAATGAGATCATCATTTTCCTTTAGCGGCTTGTATTCTTTCTGTAGCTCGCCATTACCCAAGAAATAAACGCTTATTATAGTTGTATGTGCTAAAACGCTAAACCATGTTAAGAAAAATACTTCTCTCTTCCAGCCATAAGAAAAACCAGCCTCATCCTCACGGATTTGGCTGGTTATCTGACTACTCTAGCTCTACAGAGATATTTTTATTTGGAACAAACGTTGAGATTGCATGTTTATAAATTAACTGCTGCTTTCCTTCTGAATCCAATAGAACTGTAAAGTTATCAAAACCTTTAATTAGTCCGCGCAGTTGAAAACCATTTAATAAAAACACAGTGACATAAATATTTTCTTTACGTAATTGATTTAAAAACTGATCTTGAATATTAACGGATTGTTTCACTATTCGGCCTCCTCATTTCTCTATCTTTACTAGTTAATTCGCTTCTTCTTTCAGCTTTCCTGCTACATAAGTGAAAATTTTGTTGAATTTTTCATGAAAATTGTCAACTTCCATTTCAAACCATGTTACAGGCATCTTATTACGAAACCACGTTAATTGACGTTTGGCGTACCTTCTAGAATTCAACTTTAACTGTTCAATCGCTTCTTCAAGCGTGCAGTTCCCGTCGAAATATGTATACAGTTCTTTGTAGCCAATCGCTTGAATTGATTGTACATCACGAACCCCTGCATCGTACAGTGATTTGACTTCTTCTACCAAGCCTTCTTGCACCATCATATCAACACGTTGGTTAATTCGATCGTATAGTTGATCACGATCCATTGTCAAGCCAATGAGTGTCACATCATAGAGAAGCTCTTGATTCTGCTCTTGATTATAAACGCTGAAAGGCTTCCCAGTCACTTCATACACTTCAAGAGCACGAATAACGCGTCTGTGGTTGTTGGGATGAATGGACTCTGCACCAACTGGGTCTATTTCACAAAGCTTTTCGTAAAGAGGATCAATTCCATGCGCTGCAACAAAGTGTTCCATACGCTGTCTGAATTGTTCATCCCCTGCTGATTCAGTAAACTGATAGTCATAAATGACAGATTGAATATATAATCCTGTACCGCCTACAATAATCGGCATTTTACCACGAGCGTGAATATCTGTAACCTTTTCTCTTACAATCTCTTGAAATTCAGCTACAGAAAAAGACTCAGTCGGCTCTTTAATATCAATTAAATGATGCGGAATTCCTTCCATTTCATCACTTGTAACCTTCGCTGTTCCGATGTCCATCTTTTTATAGACTTGCATGGAATCTCCCGAAATAACTTCTCCATTGAACTGCTTGGCCATCTCAATACTCAGCTTGGTTTTACCAACGGCTGTCGGACCAATAATTACTATTAATTTTTGTTTCTCTCCCGTCATAACCACACTACTTTCATCTATTACATTTACATCTTCTCATTTTACCCGGAAAGCCTATCTTTATTCAAGGCTCATAAAGAAGGAACGTTCTTTTACAGCAATTAGATTAGCGGAGTTCAACTATAAAAGTAGAAACAAAGACTACATTTTTTAACTGATGAAATAATGAAAGAATATGAATTTGAAGAAGTCACCTCTTAACCTGAACATACTTCAATAACAGTAACTTGATTGAAAAAGATATTTCCTAAAAAAGAAAAAAAGCTGAGGATACATAAAAATTTCTTTACAAGTCTATAGAAAGAAGAGAAACAGGAATTGTTTAAAAACTAGTTTTTAGCAAGCTCGAATCTCCAAAACAATAATGAAGATTCTTTTCCGCTTTGAAAATTAGCATTCTACACCTGTTCCTCTTGAGAGTTCTAACTTCTGGATTAAAAGAAACGAAAAGGATTCCGTCTAAATTGAGAGTTTTCTTCCGACTGTGACTGGACACGACCACCAGAGTTGTTTTCTGATTGTGGTTGTATACGATTACCAGCGTCGTTTTCTAATTGTGGGAGACTTAGAGATTGAGGGCGGTTTTCTGACTGTGGTCGAACAAGAGGTTGGGATTGGTTTCCTGATTGGGATTGTACACGACCTTGAGGACGGTTTTCTGCTCGACGTTTTTTGCGACAACCAGAGCGGTTTTCTGCTCGATGTTTTCTGCGACAACCAGAGCGATTTTCTGATTGGGATTGTACACGACCTTTAGAGCGTTTTTTAGATCGACATTTTCTGCGATGACCGGAGCGATTTTGAGATGTTTCTCTTATCTGAGGCATATTAATATTAACGTTAGAACTTCCACTATTGCTAATAATATTTTTATTTCCCGATTCATTATCTCTATTAGAATCGTTATCACCATTTGAATTGGTGTGTAATCTGTTAAAATGGTTATTCATCATAACTTCCCCTTCACATTATGTTTAATTTCTATCGCTAGTATATGCAAGGGAAATGGCTAACGTATAGGTATCTGACTTACAGGATCTACATACACAATAAAAGAACACAACCTTTTCCATTTCAAAAAAATACCCGCACCATATACCGCTTTGCGATTTTACTTTTAAACACACAAATACGGTAAAAATGGTGCAGGTATGACTTCAACAAACGTGGTAAAACATTATAGAAATCCCTTTACATCACGCGCTTAAACATCTTTTCCATTTCATATGTTGAATAATGAATAATAATTGGTCGCCCATGCGGACAAGTAAACGGATCCGTTGTTTTTCTTAGCGTTTCAAGCAAGGCTAAAATTTCATCATTTCGAAGATGATGGTTCGCTTTGATTGAACCTTTACAGCTCATCATAATAGCAGCTTCTTCGCGTAAGCTTTCTATGTCTATACGCTTCATCACAAACACTTGCTGAATCATCTCTTCAATTGTTTCTTTTTCTTCACCTTTTGGGAACCACTGAGGGTGTGCTCGAACAATATAAGCATTTTGACCAAACGGCTCTAAAAATACGCCGACCTCTTCAAGAGCTCTACGATTTTCTTCTAAAATGAGAGCTTCATTGCCTGAGAACTCAAACGTGAGTGGCATTAAAAGTTCCTGCACTTCTGCATCTACTTGACCAAGTTTTTTCTTAAAGTATTCATATTTGATTCTCTCTTGAGCCGCATGTTGGTCAATGATAAACAAGCCGTTTTCATTTTGAGCTAATATATACGTACCGTGCATCTGGCCAATTGGATACATGGGCGGAACTCGCTCGGTTTGAACCTCTTCAACCATCTCACTATTGGATTGCTGCTTGTGTACATCATGTTCTTCCTCATAAGAAAATACCGGTTCTGTATCCTGCACTTCAAGTTCATCGTAGTCAAGCTCATTTTCAACATTTTCTGTTACCGTAAAGCTTGACTTTTCTTGCGTTTCAGCAACGTTCGCGCTAAAGAAAGGTAAATCTTTGCTTCGTTCAACAGGTTCCTGCGATAGGGAAGATGACTCTTTAGGTAGCCCGTGATCAAACGTAAAGGTTTGCTGTTCGGTTGGAAGCACGGCTTGTTTTGTGCGAGCAGGGGCTATAACTTCTGGAATAAGCTGCTTCTTTTTAAACGCTGCTTTTATGGCATCTTCTACAAGCTCATACAGCTCTGCTTCTTTACTTAACCTTACCTCAAGCTTTGCCGGGTGTACGTTCACATCTACTAACAGTGGATCCATGTTGATAGCTAAAAATACAACTGGAAAACGTCCAATTGGCAATAGCGTATGATAACCTTGCTGGATGGCTTTTAGTAAACCATAGTTTTTAATAAATCTTCCGTTAATTGTGGTAGACATATAGTTGCGAGATGCACGCGTTACTTCTGGCAAAGCAATATAGCCGGTAATCTCATAATCTAGCGATTCTACCTTTAACGGAATCATCTTCTTCGCTACTGCCATCCCATAGATAGCAGCTAACACTTGACGCGCATCTCCACTTCCGTTTGTATAGAGAAGCTGACGTCCTTGGTGAATTAAACGAATGGAAACATGAGGATTCGCCAGGGCAAGGCGATTTACAACGTCTGTTACGTTCCCTAATTCTGTATTAATTGTTTTCATATATTTAAGGCGTGCTGGCGTGTTAAAAAATAGATTTTCTACAATAATTTCTGTACCTTTTCGACTTGAAGACAGCTCGTGATGCGTTATCTCTCCTCCGCGAAGCTTTAAGTGCGTGCCGGCTTCATCCCCGGTGCTTGTCTTAATTTCGAGCATAGATACAGACGCAATACTTGGCAGTGCTTCACCACGAAAGCCTAATGTTCGAATTCGGAACAAGTCATTCTCAGTCTTAATCTTGCTCGTTGCATGGCGCCGGAAAGCCGTTAAGCAATCTTCTTGTGCAATTCCGTCTCCGTTATCTAAAATACGAATTTTTGATAATCCTGCTTCTTCTAGTTCTATTTCAATTACTGTGCTATTGGCATCAATCGCATTTTCAACGAGCTCTTTCACAACAGAAGCAGGTCGCTCTACAACCTCTCCTGCTGCAATTTTATTTGAAAGTTCGTCTGAAAGCTGTCTAATTTTACCCACAGACTCACTCCTCTCAAGTCTATTTCTTCTTCAGTAATCTTTGTAGCTTATACATGGCGTTCATTGCATCAAGCGGCGTCATTTCCAGAATATCAAGCTGCTTCAATTCTGCTAGAATTTGCTTTTCACGCTTCGATAAACTAGCTTCTTTTACCTGCTGGTCTTTTTCTTCTCCGAAAAATGAAAGCTGACTTTGTTCGGTATCTGATTTAAGTTCAGCTTTTGGCTGCTCAATTGGCTGAGGTTCAGCTACTGCATCAGCAGTCGGATTCACTTTTGGCTCTTCGCTCGCGTTCTCAAAATCTGCTAAAATGACACGCGCACGCTGTAATAAAGGCTCCGGAAGTTCCGCTAGCTCAGCAACATGAATACCATAACTCTTATCTGCTGGTCCTTCTTTAATTTTGTGTAAGAAGACTACTTTATTGTTCTTTTCAATAGCGCTAACATGCACATTACGTAGTGCTGAAAGCTGTTGGTCTAGCACTGTCAGCTCATGATAGTGCGTAGAAAATAATGTTTTACATCCTATATGCTCGTGCACATATTCGATAATCGCTTGAGCTAACGCCATTCCATCATATGTTGACGTACCTCGTCCAATTTCATCTAGTAAAATTAAGCTTGATTGCGTCGCATTAGTCACTGCATTTTTCGTTTCAAGCATTTCAACCATGAACGTACTTTGCCCTGAAATTAAATCATCAGCCGCTCCGATTCGCGTAAACACTTGATCAAAGATTGGCAACTCTGCTTCTTCCGCAGGAACAAAACAGCCGATCTGTCCTAAAATAGCGGTTAATGCTACTTGGCGCATATACGTACTCTTACCCGACATATTTGGTCCTGTAATGAGTAAGATTGAACTGTCATCTTTCATTTGACAGTCATTTGGTACATACTCTTGTGCGTTCATTACTTTTTCAACAACTGGATGGCGTCCATTTTTAATATGAATATCTCCATTAGTAGAAAACGCAGGCTTCGTATAATGACGCTCTTCGCTCACCTTTGCAAAGCACTGCAGCACATCAAGCTCACTTACTTTTTTAGCTAGCGCTTGAAGACGAGGAATATACACTTTGACCTCTTCACGAATTTGTCCAAACAGCTCGTACTCAAGCTCAACGATTTTTTCTTCCGCTTCTAAAATAAGCGCTTCTTTTTCTTTAAGCTCAGGTGTAATAAAGCGTTCAGCGTTCGTTAAAGTTTGCTTACGCTCATACATGCCTTCAGGTAGTAGATGCAAATTGGCACGCGTTACTTCAATATAGTAGCCAAATACGCGGTTATAGCCAATTTTCAACGAACGAATCCCGGTCTTTTCACGCTCTTTTTGCTCTAAAGACGCAATCCACGTCTTCCCGTTTCGACTAGCATCTCGGTATTGATCAAGTTGATCGTGATAACCGTCTGCGATAATATCTCCTTCTTTAATAGATAAAGGAGGATGTTCTTTTAACCCTCTCTCTAACAGCACAGTTAATCTTTCACATGGATCAATATCTTCAACAAGTTTAGAAGCATATGAATTGTTTAATCGATAAACCACTTCTTGAATTTCAGGAACCTTTTGCAGTGATTTGCGCAGCTGTACTAAGTCACGCGCATTAACATTGCCAAATGCAACGCGCCCAGCTAAACGCTCTAGGTCGTACACTTCTTTTAATAAATCTCGCAGTTCTTCACGTTCAAAAAATTGCTTCATAAGAACATCAACCATATTTAAGCGTTCATCAATCTTCTCTTTGCTTAAAAGAGGGCGATCAATCCAGTTTTTTAAGAGGCGTCCGCCCATTGCCGTCACTGTTTGATCAAGGAGCCATAAAAGAGAACCCTTTTTTCCTTTTGAACGAATTGTTTCCGTCAACTCTAAGTTTCGCTTAGAGAACAAATCAATTTTCATATATTCATTGATTTGATAAAGCTGTACAGGCTGTAAATGCTCAAGAGAGCGCTTTTGGGTACGTACTAGATACTGCAGAATGCGAGCAAACGTGTCCACTAATTTTTGCTGTTGAAGTGATTCAGTTAAATGTAAAAACGATTCTTCAACCTTTGTACTTTCTTCAAACGAAATGGTCATCGTCATTCTCTCTTTTAGCATTTGCAGCAATTCAGCAGAAAAATCGCTTGAAACAACCATTTCCTTTGCTTCTTTTGCATAGATTTCAGAAACAACGTCATGGAATGAAGAAATGAGAGTCACGCTATTTTCTCCTGTTGATAAATCTGATAATGCTAATCCAAACGTGTCATCTGGGAAATGCGTGACCGAGCAAATGTAATTATTCTCTTTTTCTTGCAGCCCTTTTTCATTCATCAGCGTTCCTGGTGAAATCACTTGAATAACTTCACGCTTGACGACTCCTTTAGCTTTCTTAGGATCTTCCACTTGCTCACAAATTGCCACTTTATAGCCTTTTTCAATTAGCCTTTCAATATATGTAGGCGCTGAGTGGTATGGTACACCGCACATTGGGATGCGATCATCGCCCCCTCCGTCTCGGCTTGTTAACGTAATTTCTAACTCTTGAGATGCAGTCGTTGCATCTTCGAAAAACATTTCGTAAAAATCACCTAATCTAAAAAATAAAAAGGCATCTTGGTAGTCTGCCTTGATTTTTAAATATTGCTGTATCATTGGCGTATATGTTGCCATACTATTCCTCCAAAAACTTCTGTTAATCATTTTTTCTACACGTATTATAACATAGGTTTGCGAAAAACTTCATGATTGTAAAACTTGCTAATCACTTTTGGTGCACATAAAAAAACTAGGAAGAAATTCTTCCTAGTTACTCATCGTCACCTAAAATGAAATCTGGATTGAGGTCTTCAAATTCATCATCATCAACATCTAAATCAAGCTCATCACCATCATCGCATCCTTTTGGATTAACGGCTACGCATACTTTTGTCTCTCCGATTACCTCAGCTAAAAGCTCTCTCTCTACTTGGACAATCGTTTTATTGCCGTTTGGTGAAATCGTGCATTCAAGGCAATTTGGTTGCTGTAGCACTCGTACGATAATTTCACAATCATCTCCAAAAGCATCGTCATCTTTCTGGCGGAGCTTAATCACATCACGATAGTGAACCGTTTCTGTAAACACTTCTGTTTTTGTATTATCTTTGTAAGAATACCAGACGTTAATATCATATTTGCCGTCCACTTCAACTGTATTTCCGCGCTTTTTAGCATCATACTGATGGTTAATTACCCAGCAACCTAAAATGCTCGTCGGTCGGTTCGGTGGTGTAAGCGTGTGTGATGACTGCGTAAACTTACGCCCTTTACCTACGACTGCTTTTGTAATAATTTCTCTATAGTGTTGTGACATGTGAGCATACCCTCCTCAAACTATCTTCATTTCATCCTATGCAGATTCTATCGCTTGTTTGCACATTATTTTGTAAAACTAGGTTAAAGACATAAAAAACCTATGTTTCATTGTATGCAACACCTTAGAGAAATGTGACAATTATTCCAGAGAAAATTGTACAACATAAAAAACCCCCAGCTTCCGCTAGGAGTTTTTTATTAATGGCAGCTTGCCCCCGGAGTGTTACGGACTTTTGAGCCTGTTTCACCACGAAGTAAGTCACCATCTGTTGCCACAATGATTTCATCAGTGACTGTATTTGAGATTGTACTCGCGACAAGCTGAAGCAAATCATTAACATTAACCTGAGAATCTTGAAACTGCTGAATAATTGGCAGCTCATCCAGCTCAGCTTGAATTCGATCGATTTTTTCTTCCACTTGCTTTAACGCTTCGGTTTTTCCATAGTGCTGAAAGTTCACCGCTTGTTTTTGCAAACTTTTAATGCTCGCAATTTTTTCGCGAACCTTTTGGTTTTCGTTCAGCTGAGCTTCTGCACGCTTGAAGAATTCGACTTCTTCCGTTTCAGAAATCATTTTTGCAAGCTCTTTCGCTCTAGCAATCACATCACTTTTTGTATACTGCGACATTTTACTTCACCTCTGCTGCTTCTTCTACCATCTCTCCATCTAAAGACCATGTCTTAGCTTTTGTAATTTTCACTTTTACAACTTGACCGATTACTGATTGTGGTGCTACAAAGTTTACAAGCTTATTCTTTTCAGTATAGCCCGCTAACACATCTGGGTTGTTCTTACTTTCACCCTCCACTAATACTTCGACAACACGACCTTCGTATTCCTGCATTTTCTTCGCAGAAATTTCGTTTACAAGCGCATTTAAACGCTGAAGACGCTCTTTTTTCACTTCCATTGGCACGTTGTCTTTCATTTTAGCAGCTGGCGTACCTTCGCGAGGAGAATAGATGAACGTATAAGCACTATCAAATTCAACTTCACGGTATAGTGATAACGTTTCTTCAAACTGTTCATCCGTTTCATTAGGGAAGCCAACAATAATATCTGTCGTAAGAGACGCTGTTGGAATTGCTTCTTTGATTTTGCGAACAAGCTCTAGGTAGTGTTCACGTGAGTACTTACGTGCCATGATTTTCAGAATATCTGAGCTACCTGACTGAACTGGTAGATGGATGTGATCAACTAGGTTTCCACCTTTTGCTAACACTTCGATTAAACGATCGTCGAAGTCACGTGGATGACTTGTTGTAAAGCGAATACGCAGAACGTCAATTTTACGAATCTCATCCATTAAGTCACCTAGACCGTATTCCATATCTTCAAAGTCTTTTCCGTATGCATTTACGTTTTGACCAAGCAGCGTAATTTCTTTATAACCTTGAGCGGCTAAGTGGCGCACTTCTTGAATGATTTCTTCCGGACGACGGCTTCGCTCTTTACCACGCGTGTAAGGAACGATACAGTACGTGCAGAATTTATCACAGCCGTACATGATATTAACCCATGCTTTGATGCTGCCTTTTCTTGCACGAGGAAGGTTTTCAATAACGTCTCCTTCTTTCGACCATACTTCAATCACCATTTCTTTTGCCATGTATGCTTCATTTAAAATATGAGGTAAACGATGAATGTTATGTGTTCCGAAAATCATATCAACATGCTGATGCTTTTGTAAGATTTTATTAACAACGGATTCTTCTTGTGACATACAGCCACATACTCCGATTAGTAAGTCTGGACGCTCACGCTTTAAAGCCTTTAAATGGCCTAACTCACCAAAAACTTTGTTCTCAGCGTTTTCGCGAATGGCACATGTATTTAATAAAATAACATGGGCATCTTGAACGGAGTCAGTTGGCTCATAGCCTAGGCTTAAGAAAATCCCTGCCATTACTTCCGTATCATGCTCGTTCATTTGACAGCCGTATGTACGAATATAAAACTTACGGCCTTGTCCCATACCTTTGAAACGCTCTTCAATAGAAAAGTCGTTATGATAAGCAACCTCTTCTTTACCACGCTTTTTTGCATCCTTTAAAGAAGGTGGCATATATACTGTTTGGAAATATTTACTGTAATCCTTCTCGGATTTTTTGTCCGCTGGAGTTACTTGTCCACTTTCTAAACGTTGTTTTTCGTTCATGTAAAAGCTCCTTTCAACGTGCACATTTACTAATTTTTTCATTTTTATGTGTTTCTTGATAAACTCGTAAAAAAAATGCCATTCATGTTTTTATTTTTTGTCTTTATTCATACAAAAAAATGAAACAGAATCACATTATATTAGTATATAACTTTCATCTATTGAACACAATAACATACCCTTCACCTGTAAAAAAGAAAATACTGCGGGGTGCAGTATTTTCTTGACGTTTATACTAAAATCTTTAACTCTTTTCCTACTTTTTCAAAAGCAGTAAGAGCAGCTGTTAATTCATCCTTTGTATGCTGAGCCGTTACGATTGTTCTAATCCTAGCTTTTCCTTTAGCAACCGTTGGAAACGCAATCCCTTGAGCAAAGACACCTGCTTCTGCTAGCTTTTCTGAAAACTTATGCGTTAATGCTTCATCACCAATAATAACGGGTGTAACAGGCGTTTCGCTGTGCCCGATATCAAAACCTAGCTCAGACAACCCTTTTTTAAAGAAGGCTGTGTTTTCCCATAGTGTCTCAATGAGCTCCGGCTCTTCAAGCAAGACATCAATAGCCGCACTGCATGCAGCCGTCACTGCCGGTGGATGAGAAGTACTAAATAAAAACGGTCGGCCTTTGTGAATTAGATAATCAATTAACGTCTGAGAGCTCGCAATATAACCACCAAGAACACCAACTGCTTTACTGAGCGTCCCTACTTGAATATGAACGCGTCCATCCAAACCGAAATGATTGACTGTACCTCGACCATTCTCACCAAGCACTCCGGAGGCATGAGCATCGTCTACCATCACAAGAGCATCATATTGTTCAGCTAACTCAACAATTTTGGGAAGCGGTGCAATGTTACCATCCATTGAGAATACACCATCCGTTACGATAATCCGTTTACGATAGTCTTTTGATTCTTTAAGCGCTCTCTCCAAATCTTCCGTATTCACATGCTTATATACTTTACGAGCAGCTTTTGTTAATCGAATCCCATCAATAATGGATGCATGATTTAGTTCATCAGAAATCACCACATCTTCATTTGTTAAAATGGATGAAAGCACGCCTTGATTCGTCGTGAAACCAGATTGAAACACAAGCGCTGCCTCCGTATGCTTAAATTTCGCTAATTTTTTCTCCAGTGCCTCGTGCATAGAAAATGTTCCTGCAATGGTTCTCACAGATCCCGTACCGGCACCATATTTCTGAACTGCTTCAATAGCTGCGCTCTTCATTTTAGGATGAGATGTTAATCCTAAATAATTGTTTGACGATAGCTGAATAAGCTTCTGCCCATTAATCTGCACCTTTGATCCTTGTTCAGACTCAATTGGTATCAAGTTGCGAAAAGTACCTGCTTTTTTCATTTCCTGTAGCTCTTGATCTAAAAATTCAAACCCTCTCATTTGACCCTTCCCCTTTCAACTATTCTAAAATGAATACAACTTTCCCGCATTTTCCTTCCATCATGAGCTCAAAGCCTTTTTCATAATCTTCTAGTGGCAAACGATGCGTAATTAGTTCGTTCATATTCAACTGATTTCCTGCCAATAAATTAGAAACTGTATACCAAGTTGAAAACATTTTACGCCCTGTAATGCCTTGAACTGTTACCCCTTTAAATACAATATCATTCGTCACATCAATGGAAACAGGTGCCGTTGGTAAACTTAAAATAGATACTCTTCCCCCATTTGCAACTATCTTAAATCCTTGATTCATTGCTGTGGACTGGCCTGACATTTCACAGACAACATCTATACCATTACCACTTGTCAACTTATTGACAACCTCTATCGGATCTTGTTCAAGAGGATTAAGGGCAACATGAGATCCAAGGTCCTTAGCCAAGCTCAAGCGATACTCATTCACATCCATCGCTACCACAAGAGATGCTCCAGAAGCTTTTGCAACGGCTACGGCCATTAAACCAATAGGCCCACATCCTATTACTAAGACAGATTTACCTGCAATACTATCATTTAAAACTGTATGAACTGCATTTCCAAGCGGTTCCTGCAAAGATGCAACGTCATGAGATAAGTGACTAGGGTTTTTCCAAATATTTTGAGCTGGTACAGCTACATACTCAGCAAAGCAGCCCATTCGGTCAACACCAATAATTTTTGTTTTTTGACAAATATGAGCGTTACCTAACAAGCACTGCATGCACCGTCCACATACAATATGCGTTTCAGCCGAAACAGAGTCCCCAATCTGTACGCCCGCTACATTTTGACCAACTTGAACAACTTCTCCCGAAAATTCATGACCGAACACATAAGGAGGGTTGACGCGTGAAGATGCCCATTTATCCCATTTATAAATATGAACGTCTGTACCGCAAATTGAAGTTGCTTTCACTTTAATTAATACTTCGTCTTCTGCAATTGATGGAATATTAACTTCAGTTAAAGCAGCTCCAAATCCCCTCTTATCCTTTATCAACGCTTTCATTTTTCCACCCATGGTGCACATCCCCTTTTTATAAAAACGCTTTCATCACAAATATATTAACACCTTTTTAAATTTAGGTAAATAAGCGAGTCCTCTCCACATATACATATGTCACCACGAGAGAAAAAATATCAAAAAAACCTTCTTGACTCATCAAGAAGGTTTTTTCATTTACATAAATTCAGCTACAAGTTCTTTAAATTTCTCTTCCGACATCATTAAATCAGAATCAGCAAGTGGCTGGTCGCTATAACCATGCACAAGCTGCTGATAAGAAGGTTGGTTAGTATTTTGATAAATTAACCCTGTTACTAACCCATTATGTTCCATTAATGTTTGCATCGCTTGCATACGATTTGATGGATCGTAGTTTTCAATTGTTTTAAGGCTTGTTAAATTCTCTTTAAACCAATCGTACGTATTCACTTTGTTATACGTTACGCATGGGCTGAATACGTTAATTAAAGAAAATCCTTTATGCTGAATACCTTGTTCAATTAAACTTGTAAGCTCTTTTAAATCAGTTGAAAAACTCTGTGCCACAAAAGTTGCACCAGATGTTAAAGCAAGTTCCATAACAGACAAAGATGATTCAATCGAACCTTCCGGCGTGCTCTTTGTCTTAAAGCCTACATCGCTACGAGGAGATGTTTGCCCTTTTGTTAAGCCATAAATTTGGTTATCCATTACGATATATGTCACATCAATATTACGGCGAATTGCATGAACAGTATGCCCCATACCAATGGCAAATCCATCGCCATCTCCACCAGAAGCAATAACCGTTAAATCACGATTAGCCATTTTCACACCTTGCGCAATTGGTAGCGCACGTCCATGAATACCATGAAATCCGTATGAGTTAATGTAACCCGAAATACGCCCAGAGCATCCAATACCAGAAATAACTGCTAGTTCATGTGGTTCTAGTCCTACGTTGGCCGATGCACGTTGAATTGCTGCTTGAACCGAGAAATCTCCACACCCTGGACACCAGTTAGGTTTTACACTATTACGAAAATCTTTAAACGTTGCCATTAATCAAGCACATCTCCTTACTTTTTGCGTAGACTTCTTGCGGTAAAAATGGATTTCCATCATACTTTAAGATACTCTGCACTTTATGGTGATTACCGACATTCATCTTTAAAATATTGGCTAATTGGCCCGTAGCGTTATTTTCCACTACAACGACCTTCTTCGCTCCATTTACATAAGGAAGAATTTCATCAGCAGGGAACGGATGAATCAAGCGAATATGCGCATGGTTGGCGCGAAGTCCGTCTGCTTCTAAACGCTCCATCGCTTCTTCAATTGCCCCTCTTGTTGAATTAAAGCCAACGAATAAGACATCTGAATCAAATTCATCTGAATGTAGATGAATTGGTGTTTTAAACTGAATGTTGTCTAGCTTTCTCATACGCTTATCCATTTGGTTATTACGGTTGATTGGTGACTCAGAAGGCTTTCCTGTTTCATCATGTTCAACTCCTGTTACGTGATGAATACCATTTTTCATACCAGGAATAACGCGAGGAGAAACGCCATCTTTTGTCACTTCGTAACGCTTATAGTATTCTTTCGCTTCCAGCTCAGGAAGCTCATCGTTTTGAAGCTTTCCTCGGCGAATTTGAATGCGACTATAGTCTAGAGGATTCACAGATTGTTTTCCAAGTGAAAGTTGTAAATCCGTCAGCATAATAACAGGACACTGGTATTCTTCAGCTAGGTTAAATGCTTCGATTGTATCATAGAAGGCTTCTTCAACCGTACTTGGCGCCATCACGATTTTCGGAATTTCACCATGAGTGCCGTAGATCATTGCCATTAAGTCGGATTGTTCTTGTTTTGTCGGCAATCCTGTACTTGGGCCTCCACGCTGTGTATCAATGATAACGATTGGCTGCTCTGTAATCCCTGCAAGACCAATTGACTCCATCATAAGAGATAGCCCAGGACCCGCTGATGCTGTTAAGGCACGAACGCCGGCATAGTTTGCACCAATTGCCATTGTACACGCTGCAATTTCATCCTCAGTTTGAATAACCGTACCGCCAAACTGCGGAAGCTTTTTAATTAAATACTCCATAATTTCTGATGCAGGCGTAATTGGATATGCAGGCATAAAGCGCGCTCCACCTGCTACAGCACCTAAAGCTATAGCGTCATTTCCAATCATAAACATACGCTTTTGTCCATCTGCTGGTTCAAGTCTCATCGTTTCTAAATTCTCACCAAGCTGCTCACGAATATATTCTGCGCCTCGTTTAATAGCTTCCATATTCTTTTGAACAACTTGTTGTCCTTTGCGACCAAAAATCTCTAATACTACTTCTTCGAATACATTTGTATCAATATGTAAAACAGCGCTTGACGCTCCTACTGCTACCATGTTCTTCATTAAAGACGTTCCAAGTTCAGTTGCAATTTCGGTAAACGGTACGGAATACAACGTTGCTGTTGTACAGTTTTCAGGAAGTGCTGGTTTAAACTTCGCATCTCCAATGACAATGCCACCTTGACGAAGCTCATGTACGTTCACATCGATTGTTTCCTGATCAAACGCTACTAAAATATCTAAATCATCTGATACAGAACGCACTTGCGTTGTACTTACACGAATTTTATTGTTTGTATGTCCACCTTTAATACGTGAAGAAAAATGACGATAGCCGTATAAATAGTATCCCAATCGATTTAAGGCAGTTGAGAAAATTTCACCTGTACTTTCGATTCCTTCACCCTGCTGACCGCCAACTTTCCATGAAAGCTGCTTTACCATCTAAGCCACTCCTTTTATTCTGTCAAGATTGCTCTTCTTTCTAATGAAATCATTCTAAAAGTGAGCAATAAAATACTAAGTTTCTTAATCCGTCTACAATTCTATTCCCACATGCGCTAAAATGCAACCCTTTCCACATAATTCACAGATTTATATTTTTACCGTATTTACTAGGTTCATTATGGTAATCGTTGCACAAAATTTGAAAATAAAAATCGATGCACTTGGTCCGCTGAATAATGCTTATGTAGTTGGTTAATTAGATTGTGATAATCTTTAAATTTACTTAGCCCTACTACTGTTTGATCAATACCATCAAAGTCTGAGCCAAATCCAACTGAATACTCTCCTCCTCTGCTACATATATAATCCAGATGTCTTAATACATCATCCACGGTCGCTTCATTTTTATCCGTTAAAAACTGCGGGACAAAGGTAATGCCAATAACACTCTTTTTTTTCAGTAAGGCATCAATTTGATCATCGCGTAAATTCCTCGGGTTCGAACACAGTGAATACGCGTTTGAATGAGTTGCGACAACGAAATCCGATTCTTCTAATACATCCCAAAAGCCTTGCACTGATAAGTGAGAAACATCGGTCCAGACTTTATGACGATTATTTTCCTTTACAATCTCTTTGCCAAAGCTAGACAAACCGGCACCACGTGGTTCTAGAATACCATCGCATGCCGCATTCGCATAGTTCCATGTCAGACCTACTGACCTAACCCCTAAAGCAAATAGCGTTTGTAAACGAACGAGATGAACTCCAATAGCATCACACCCTTCTAAACTAAGCATTGCGCCTATTTCTTTCTTCCCTAAACGTACAATATCCTCCTGTGATCGAATCCACTTAACGTTCGGAGAGCTAATAATATGCTTTTTAAAGAGCTGCACCATTTCAAGAGCCACGTCAAACTGCTGCTCTGCTGGAACAGCTTCTGGAATAAAGATAGCAAATATTTGTACTTTACCACCTGCTTGCTTCATTCCATCAATCGTTGTATGGAGGTTCGGGCTATTTTCCACAGATAAATGTTGATTCCACCATAACTTGGCTAACACGTCACAATGCGCATCGAAAATCATTTCCTCTACTCCTTTCAATCTATTATCTACAAAAAAGACCTGCTAGGTTATACCTAGCAGGTCCCGTCCATTTTATGATTAACGAGGTTCAACGATGAGTTTAATCGCTGTCCGTTCTTCCCCGTCAATTTGAATATCGGTAAAAGCAGGAATACAGATTAAGTCGACACCGCTTGGCGCTACAAAACCTCGAGCTATTGCGACTGCTTTTACTGCCTGATTTAGTGCACCAGCGCCAATCGCCTGAATTTCAGCTGCACCACGTTCGCGCAATACTCCGGCTAAAGCACCAGCAACTGAATTCGGGTTAGACTTCGCCGAAACCTTTAAAATTTCCATATCTAACTCCTCCTTATTCTTTACAATGTATGATGAGAGATCATTAGACCAATGACTTAATTGATTTCAATGATACTATATTCACGAAATAGTAAACGTATTCCTGCTTGTTTTCTCTAATTGTTTAAAAACTTGTCGTTTGTACATATTCGCTAATCTTTGTTCTTTTTCGCTCAGTAAAACGACAAAAAAAGCGGTACGCCTCCACAGAAACATACCACTTTTTTTATCTCATTTATTCAAAAAAAGGATGATCATCATTAATTAAAATCCGATCAATTTTTTTAGCTTGACCTGTTTTCTCATCAAGGTCAATAATAACTCCACTCAGCTGCGTTCGACCTTCCTTTGGAACTTCAAAGCGAACTGGAAGCGATGTTAAGAAACGCTTCATTACTGCTTCTCGCTCCATGCCTAATATACCATCATAAGGACCTGTCATTCCAACATCTGAAATATATGCAGTTCCTTGAGGTAAAATACGGTTATCAGCTGTTTGAACATGCGTGTGAGTTCCAACTACAGCACTTACGCGACCATCTACGTACCAGCCAATCGCCTGCTTCTCACTTGTGGTTTCGGCATGAAAATCAACAAAAATAATTGGCGTACGTTGCTTTGCTTGTTCAATTAACTCATCAATCTTTTTAAACGGGCAGTCAAGGGGGGCCATAAACGTTCGACCTTGTAAGTTAATAACAGCTACTTCATATTGATTGTAGGTTACATATGTAATTCCTTTTCCAGGCGTTCCCTCTGGAAAATTCGCTGGACGCACTAAGTTCTTAGCATCATCAATGAAATCAAAGATTTCACGCTTATCCCATGCGTGATTACCAAGCGTGACTACATTTGCACCAGCTTGTAAAAATGCCCGATATATTTTTTCCGTAATTCCTTTTCCAGACGCAGCATTTTCACCATTTACAATTGTTAAGCCTGGCGCATATTTTCTCTTTAATCGTGGTAAATATTCTTCTACCATATCTCGGCCTGGAGAACCAACAACGTCTCCAATAAATAAAATTCTCATCTTTTAGCTCCTTATTTCTGACTCAAAAAAATAAAGTGGCAATCGCCACTTTATTTTACTTATTTCGCGTATTCAACAGCTCGTGTTTCTCGAATTACTGTTACTTTAATATGACCAGGATAGTCTAGTTCATCTTCTATGCGTTTGCGAATATCACGCGCTAAGCGATGCGCTTCTAAGTCACCAATCGTATCTGGTTTAACCATAATGCGGACTTCACGTCCTGCTTGAATAGCAAATGATTTTTCAACACCCTCATAAGACTCAGAAATTTCTTCAAGCTTTTCTAAGCGACGGATGTAGTTTTCTAACGTTTCACTTCTAGCACCCGGCCTTGCAGCTGATAACGCATCTGCTGCAGCAACTAGAACAGCAATAATTGATGTCGGTTCTGTGTCACCATGGTGTGAAGCAATTGCATTAATAACAACAGGATGCTCTTTATATTTCGTAGCTAGCTCGACGCCAATTTCAACGTGGCTTCCTTCTACCTCGTGGTCGATTGCTTTTCCAATATCGTGAAGCAAACCTGCACGCTTCGCAAGCGTAGCATCTTCACCAAGTTCAGAAGCCATCAATCCAGCTAAATGAGCAACTTCCATCGAATGTTTTAAGACGTTCTGACCATAGCTCGTTCTGAATTTCAAACGACCTAGTATCTTCATTAAATCTGGATGCAAGCCATGAACTCCAACTTCAAACGTCGTCTGTTCACCAACCTCACGAATATACTCATCTACTTCACGACGAGATTTCTCAACCATCTCTTCAATTCGAGCTGGGTGAATACGTCCATCCTGAACAAGTTTGTCCAAGGCGATACGTGCCGTTTCACGGCGAATAGGGTCAAAACCTGATAAAATAACTGCTTCTGGTGTATCATCAATAATAAGATCAATACCTGTTAATGTCTCTAATGTACGAATATTTCGACCTTCTCGACCAATGATTCGACCTTTCATCTCATCGTTTGGTAAGTTAACAACTGAAACCGTTGTTTCAGCTACGTGATCTGCTGCACAACGCTGAATCGCAAGCGAAAGAATTTCTTTAGCCTTTTTATCGGCTTCTTCTTTTGCACGATTTTCTGTTTCTTTCACCATCATCGCAACATCATGGGAAAGTTCATTTTCAACACGATCTAAAATAATCGCTCGTGCATCGTCTCTCGTTAAGCCTGAAATGCGTTCTAGTTCCGCTTGACCAGCCTTGACTAATTCTTCAACTTTGCTTTCCATCTCTTCAATATGCTGTTGTTTAACAGTAAGAGAATTATCTTTCTTTTCAAGTGCCGCTTCACGTTTATCAAGTGACTCGTCTTTACGATCAAGATTTTCCTCTTTTTGCATTAATCGATTTTCTTGTTTTTGAAGTTCTGCTCGACGATCACGAATATCTAGTTCTGCCTCTGTACGAAGCTGATGGATTTCATCTTTCGCTTCTAATAAAGCTTCCTTTTTCAAAGCTTCCGCTTCACGGGTTGCATCATCGATAATTTGTTCTGCATTTGACTTTGCTCCCGCAACCTTAGCTTCAGCAATCGATTTACAAACAAAAAAGCCAACAACTGCACCGACGATTAGGCCAAGCAAAGCGAAGATGATTGTAATTATATCCATCATTTCACCTCCCCTTGCTATAAACTTGTAAGTTTTTAATTTCATGTCGGCATGTATATCGTCTTCACCTTTCAATATACACACAAAGGCTTTTAAACGCTAAAATGTTTTAAAAAGGGAAAATATACATCTTAATTGTAAGTCTGTCCATTTTTATTGTCAAGCCTATGAAAATGCTATGTCACGAAAATTCATGCGCTTGCTATCACTATGATTAACATTTTTTTCAAAAAAAAGACCCTTTTTTAAAAAAGAGTCTTTTTTAAGCAAAAGAAATGCCATTAAATTTTCAATTCATCTTGACCATCGTCTTCAGGCATTTGCTCTGCCGCTTCATCTAATCCATGATATTCACGAACTTGACCAGCAATTTCTTGGCGAATATCAATATTCTCTTTTAGGAATTGTTTCGCATTCTCACGGCCTTGACCTAAACGTTCTTCGTTATAAGAATACCAAGCTCCACTTTTTTGTACGATATCTAAATCAGAAGCAATATCTAAAATTTCTCCTTCTTTCGAAATTCCTTCTCCGTACATAATATCCACTTCAGCTGCGCGGAATGGTGGTGCTACTTTGTTTTTGACAACTTTAATTCTTGTTTTATTTCCCACAATATCGTTACCTTGCTTCAACTGCTCAGCACGACGAACTTCAAGGCGCACTGAAGAGTAAAACTTAAGCGCACGTCCACCTGGCGTTGTTTCAGGGTTACCAAACATAACGCCAACTTTTTCACGAATTTGGTTAATGAAAACAGCAATTGTCTTCGATTTATTAATAGCACCTGACAGCTTACGAAGTGCTTGAGACATTAAACGAGCTTGTAAACCAACGTGAGAATCTCCCATTTCACCTTCAATTTCAGCCTTAGGCACAAGTGCTGCAACAGAGTCAATAACTAGAATGTCAACCGCTCCACTACGAACCAACGCTTCAGCAATTTCAAGAGCTTGTTCACCTGTATCAGGCTGTGATAAAAGAAGCTCATCAATATTAACACCCAGCTTTTGTGCATAAACCGGATCTAGCGCATGCTCAGCATCGATAAACGCTGCTTGTCCGCCCTGCTGTTGCACTTCTGCAATTGCATGAAGTGCAACTGTTGTTTTACCAGAACTTTCTGGACCATAAACTTCAATAATACGCCCTCGCGGATATCCACCTACACCAAGCGCAACATCTAACGCTAGAGAACCACTAGACACAGTTGAAATTTTACGTTCAGTTTGCTCTCCTAATTTCATAATTGAACCTTTACCGAATTGCTTTTCAATTTGTTTTAGAGCCATATCAAGGGCTGCTTGACGATCGTTCACTCGATTTCCTCCTCTATACTTGCTTGCTTTTTTTTATAATTTAAGATTACTACGTTGTAGTAGCAATGACGTTTTAATTAACTTTCTATACATAACTATACTCGCTTTCAAGTCATTTGACAAGCAAAAAGCGAATAAATGTTCGATTTTTTTATTTTGAAGGCTGGGACTATATTAAAAGAAAAAAGTGAATATTTGTGAAGGAAAAATCCCTCCTTATATACAAGGAGGGACTAAACCATTTCAATATATCACTGTTTCAGAAGTTGTAAAAGATAATAGCTTCCATAATTCACAGTACGTTTACGAATACCATCACGACTGCCCGTAAGCTTTAACGGATATACGCGTGTTTTCTCATCTTTAAAAGCTATACCAATATAAACTGTACCAACTTCCTTATCTTCTTGCTTAGACGGACCAGCGACGCCTGTAAAACTAATGCCAATATCAGAGCCTGTCAGTTTTTTCACACCAACGGCCATTTCTTCTGCGCACCTCTTGCTAACTGCTCCGTCTCGCTCTAGGGTTTCTTTTGCTACATGTAATACGTGGTGCTTTATCTCGGTTTGATAAGCAACGATGCTGCCTTTTACAACATCTCCAGATCCAGGAATGCTTGTCAGCGTCCCACTGAACAAGCCGCCAGTTAAGCTTTCAGCTGAAGCAACCGTCACTTGTTGTTCTTGAAGCGTAGCAATGAGCTCTGCTTGTAGAGACGTCAGGTCATATCCATAGAAAAACTCTCCTACACGATTCATAATCTGCTTTTCTACTTCATCAAGCATTCGATGGGCCTCGGCCACATCCTCATGCTTAGCCGTTAAGCGAAGCGTTACTTCTCCATCAGCAGCTAACGGTGCAATGGTTGGGTTTGTTTGTGCATCTAATAAATCTTCAATATCTGTTTCTAACTGAGACTCTCCAATTCCAAAGAAACGTAAAACACGAGACTCAATTTGCTCTTTTATATCTAGCTTTTCTGCTAAATATGCTTGTCCATACGACTCATACATAGGATAAAGTTCCTTTGGCGGACCAGGAAACAACATGTAGTCAATACCATTCACCGTAATACCCATTCCCGGTGCCATTCCATAATCGTTTGGCAGTATTGTTGCACCTTCAAGTACAATTGCTTGCTTCCTATTATTAGGCGTCATTGTTCGATTGGTTTTTTCGAAGTACGATTCAATACTTTCAAGCGCTTTGTGATCTGTTACAAGTGAGACACCTAGTTCTGATGCAATTGTTTCTTTGGTAAGGTCGTCTTTTGTCGGACCAAGCCCGCCCGTAAATACAATCAAATCCGCACGCTTTTGAGCGGTCAAAATAGCTTCTTTTAATCGGCTTTCATTATCGCCAACTACCGTATGATAGTATACATTAATACCAAGCTCTGCAAATTTTTTAGATAGGTACTGCGCGTTTGTATTGGCAATTTGGCCTAGCAAAAGCTCTGAACCTACTCCAATAATTTCCGCGTTCATCAAATCATCCCCATTATTTTGAATTAACAAATGCTTGCTTGTTTTTTGCAAAGTAATCCCATCCAGAAATTACTGTAAATACAACAGAAATCCACAGGGCAATTGCTGCAAATGGAAATGACACAAATTCAAAAGGTAAGTTATAAAGTAAAATAGCTGAAATAGCAATAATTTGTGTCCACGTTTTAATTTTACCTAGCATATTTGCAGCAACGACTTCTCCTTCTCCAGCGAGAACTAAACGTAAGCCTGTTACTCCAAATTCACGGCTAATAATAATAATTGCAGCCCAACCTGCACCGGCAATCAAGTCCAAATCTACAATAGCAATCAGCGCTGCTGAAACCAATAGCTTATCTGCTAGCGGATCTAAAAATTTCCCAAGGTTTGTAACTAAATTATATTTACGAGCGTAGTATCCATCGATCCAGTCTGTTGTAGACGCAATAATAAATAACGCTGCCCCTAGTAGATGAGCAATTGGCACATCCATTCCAGCAGCGCTAACTTCGCCAAAAGGTAATGGTGCCATCATTAAAATTAAAAAAAGTGGGATTAAAAAAATTCGAGAGATTGTAATCTTATTTGGTAAATTCACTATTGTTTCCTCCAATTACATACAAAAACGGAAGTCGTGCAAACTGTTGTCGGCACGACTTAACCATTTTTAATACTTTTAAGCTAGTTATTGAGCTTTTTCCGGCTCATATTTAATCGTTACAACTTGTCTAATTTGTTGGTTAGCATCAAATGGTAAACTAACGTCTTGGCCATTAATTTTTAATTGTACCCCTGGTGAGAAGCCAATATTCACTCGAACTTCACTTTCTTTTGTTAAGTCGAATTCTTTTGTTTCACCATTTTTCAACATGGCATTATAAAATGAATTCCCCTTACCATTTTTTACATCCAACCATGTATCAGCTTGAGTAGACGATACTTCTAGCTTAAACTCATCTGTTCCAGACAACTCATACGTTCCGTTGCGACCTGACTTTTGAACTTCTTTATAAGCTTGCTGTGTTTCTTCTTTTTCTTCTTCTTTTTTCTCTTCGTCTTCCTTAGCAGCTTTTTCTTTTTCTGCCTTTTCTTTTTCTGCCGCTTCTTTTGCAGCTTGATCTTCATTAGATGCTTGCTGCTCTTGGGATTGTTGCACTTCGTTATTTGTTTGTTCAGTATTTGCAACTTGATCTTCTTGACGACCGGATACAATATTTTGAGCAATCACCCAAATGATAATTCCGACTACCAGCACACCAGCAACTACTAAAATCGTCGGTAAGTAATCTGCTGCTTTTGATGCTTTCGTATTTTGGGGGATTTCTTTTCGACTGCGAACACGAGATAAAGGCTGTGGAATATCATCGGTTTGAGTCGTTGGAATATCCGTTTTGTACTGATCAAAAATGTCATCGGGGTTCAACCCTACAGCTTCACAATACTGCTTGATAAACGCTCGCACATAAAATTTCCCTGGCATGACATCATAATTACCTTCTTCAATACCAATCAAATAGCGCTTTTGAATTTTTGTGTTTTTTTGTAAATCTTCTAGCGACATCCCTTTATTTTCTCGCTCTTGTCTTAACCTTTGCCCTAACTCTGTCAATATTAACACCTACCAATTATGCTAAAAATCAAACATGGATAATCCACCGTTTGGAAACATTTGCGATCCTTCAATGACTTCATATGTAATTTCTTCATCTGGATCATTTCGTAATTCAATGATATACGCAAAGTCATCCAGCGTATACTCACTATTTTGTACAAATACATCAGGATGCTCAACAATCTTTGTTGCAGGCACATTCATAATTTCACGAACGAGCTGCCAGTGTTTTTCATTCGCCCTTCTTGTTGATACAATACCATCAATAATAAAGATGTTATTAGAATTATACTCATCTTCAATTAGTTGACTGCGAATTGTTTGTTTTAACAGCGTTGATGACACAAATAACCATCTCTTATTCGCACAAACACTAGCAGCAACAATCGACTCCGTTTTACCAACGCGAGGCATTCCTCTGATGCCAATTAATTTATGACCATCTTGTTTAAAAAGCTCTGCCATAAAGTCCACTAGCAAGCCAAGTTCGTCTCGCACAAAACGAAATGTCTTTTTATCATCAGCATCTCGTTGAATATAACGACCGTGACGAACAGCTAAACGATCTCGTAGCTTTGGAGGACGCATCTTTGTCACAACAATATTATCCATTGTTTTCAAAATAGATTCAAGCCGTTCAATTTGCTCATGGGAATCGCACCGTAATAGCAAGCCACGCCTTTTGTCATCTACCCCATTAATTGTAACAATGTTAATTGCCAGCATACCTAAAAGAGACGAGATGTCTCCCAATAAACCAGGTCGATTTTTCTGTATTTGATATTCTAAGTACCACTCAATTTTGTTCACGAAACCCCTCCTCATCCCATTTGTTCCGTCTAAACCTAATCCAATAATAGAATGAACATAGCAAAACACTCATTCACAGCACAAAAATGCTTGAAGAACGATTAACAAATCACCTCAAACACCACTCGGAGAAGCTGTTATTAGATATGTTAAAAATGCGAGTTTCTAAAATGGCGCTCGCTGTTATGTTTCCCCTTTTTTCACATAATTTAAATATAAATGATTTTCATTAAATTATAAAGTGTAAAACCTATTTCTTATGTAAATGTTCTTATTGTAAGCGCTGTACTTTCTACCTTTGCTTATGAGTGAATTATTTATAAATAAAAAAGAGTCGTTTCTCAAACAAATTTGAGTCGACTCCTTCTTTTGTTCGCTTCATTAACATCTTTACATTAATTAGCAGAACCGTTATTTTGAACAAGCTTTACCATCATATTAGCAATTGCATGTTGCTCTTCTTTTGAAGCAACGCTCCATAAGTCTGCTAATATTTTTTCTTGTTCGTTTTTTGCGTCAACTTGGTTCGCTAGATAGCCACCAATTTGATATGCTAAGTCGTTGATTACCTCGTTGTTCATTCCTTCGTTTTGAGCATGATGTAAGCGATCGCCTAAAAAGTTTTTCCAGTTACCCCAATTGTCTAATACTGACATGAGTAGCCCTCCTTAAGGTTTATTCATATCATAGTTTGTACACCTTCCTCTTTTTTATTCGCGTTATTATGTATGCCAACCACCATCTACTGATAAAATTTGTCCTGTTATATAAGAGGATTGATCAGAAGCTAAATAAGCAACTGCATCGGCAATTTCTGAAGGCTTTCCAATGCGTCCCATCGGAATTTCCTGCTCCATCATTTCAAGGTCTTCTTGTGTATAATCAGATAGCATATTTGTCAAAATAGCTCCTGGCGCAATTCCATTCACTCGAATTTTACTTAGCGCAACTTCTTTAGCTAACGCTTTGACAAAAGTATTCTGAGCCCCTTTCACCGTTGAATACAGCACTTCATAAGAAGCTCCCTCCAATCCCCAGATAGATGAGATAACGATAATATTCCCAGTTCTTTTCTGAATCATTTTAGGGAGAACAAATTTTGCAATTCGATAAAGAGCGGTTACGCTCAGATAAACCATTTCTTCAATACGCTCATCTGTCACATCCATCATTAATGCTGATAAGCTTTGACCACCATTGTAAATAAGCAGATCTACCGGTACAACAAGAGTCGATAAAAAGTGATCAACCCCCTCTTTTGAAGACAAATCTCCTTGCACCACCATAATATTATCCGTGTAGGAACGAAGGTAACTAGCTAGTTTGTTCACCGCTGCTTCATTTTGATAATAATGAAGGACTACTCCGTATCCTTCCTTTACCATTTTCTCGGCAATAGCACTGCCAATTCCTCCGCTCGCTCCTGTAATTAGCGCATATTTCTCCATGTTGATTCTCCTTGTATTATCCAATAAAAAAGCTGACTTAACGTCAGCTTTTCATATACTATCTTATCACTTATTTCGGTACAACCTCACATACAGTAAAGCTTTCTTCTTGAATCATATCATTCATTACATGCTTCACGTCGTCTACTGTAAGCTTTTCAAGCGTATCTACAACATCAAATAAATTCATATCATTAAATGCATAGCGGGTAAACTGATTAGCAATAAACTCTGGAGAATTTAAAGCTCGCAAAAATTCTCCAATTTTCTTCTTTCTTACTCGTTCTAACTCATCTTCTTGTAAACCTTTAGATTTTACTTCAAATAAAATCTCTTTAATTCTCCCATAAAACTTATTTGGATCTTCTGTATCTCCGCCAATTAGCGCAAATCCAAAGCCACTTTCTTCGGTATAGTCATATGAGAATGTCTCATCAATGAGCCCATTTTTATACAGATCTTCATAGTAAGAAGAGCTTTTTCCAAATGCAAGATCAAGTACAATATTCATTGCAAGCTCGTGGCGAAGCATATCTTGTCCGGAACGTTCAGGCTTTCTTGTTTTTAAGCCAACCATAGCTTTGGAGGCTTGGACAGGCATGTTTAATACCTGTTTTTGTTCCGCTACCGTTTCTGGCTCTTTATCAAAATGACGAGTAATTTCAGGCATATCTTCATAATCTTTTTTAGCTTGATTTTCACGAATTTGAGTCATTACCTTTTCTGCATCAACAGGCCCTACCACAAATAGTAGCATATTGCTCGGGTGATAAAATGTTCCATAGCACGTATAAAGCAAATCTTTTGTAATGTGGGAAATGGACTCAATGGTACCAGCAATGTCAATTTTAACAGGGTGATTTTTATACATGTTTTGAATTGTTCCAAAGTACAAGCGCCAGTCTGGATTATCATCATACATCGTAATTTCTTGTCCAATAATTCCTTTTTCTTTCTCGACTGTCTTTTCAGAGAAATATGGTTCTTGAACAAAGTCTACAAGCGTCTCTAAATTTTGTTCAAAGTTAGACGTGCAGCTAAATAAATACGCTGTGCGCGTAAATGATGTAAATGCATTGGCAGACGCACCCTGCTTGCTAAACTGTTGGAAGACATCACCATCTTCTTTTTCAAACAGCTTATGCTCAAGAAAATGCGCAATTCCATCAGGAACTTTAATCATCTCATCTTCTCCGAGCGGAACAAATTGATTGTCAATGGAACCATATTTTGTAGTAAACGTGGCAAACGTTTTGTTGAACTCAGGCTTTGGTAAAATATAAACCTCTAATCCATTATCCATTTTTTCATGATAAAGCTGTTCTTTCAGCTGAGAAAATTCAATTTTCTCCATTGTTTTCACCGCCTTTTCCTGTTAAGAAATAAACTGTATCCATCGCAATGTTTTCAGCTACCTTCACAATTTCTTGTTTTGATACTGCATCGATTTGTTTTAGATATTCATCAACCGAAATACTTTTCCCTGTTAGTTCATTATGGTACATAACTTCAACCAGACCTCGTGGTGTGTCTACCGTTTCTAACAGTTGATTATGAATAACTGCTTTCGTTTGAGCGATTTCACTATCAGTAAACGAGCCATTCTTCATTTCTTCCATTTGTTCCTTAATAATGGTTATAGCCTGGTCATAGTTTTTTGCATCGATTCCTGACATAACCATCAGAAGACCTTTATGGCTTTCAACTCGTGATGCAGCATAGTAAGCTAAGCTTGCCTTTTCACGAACGTTAATGAACAACTTTGAATGAGAAAACCCGCCAAATATACCGTTAAACACCTGTAGGGCAAAATACTGACGATCTCCATATACAACGTTTGTACGGTAGCCAATATTTAATTTACCTTGTTTTACCTCTTGCTTTTCTATCACTTCATTCACATTGGTAATTTCTTTTTTCGTAATTGAGCGTTCAATTTTTTTGGGTTGACGTTGTGGTAAATTAAACGCTTGCTCAACCGTGTTTTTTACTTCTTGTTCATGAAAATCACCAATAACATAGAGGTGAATAGCATCTTCTTTTAATACATGCTGATAATAATTATAGAGCTTATCTGCTGTAATGGATTCAATATCATCAATTCGACCATTAACATGCAAAGAGTAAGGTTCCTCTTTACACATCTCTTCAACTAAGCGAAGATTTGCATAGCGCATTTTATCATCGAATACGGCTTGAATCCGTTGTCGAAGCGATCGCTTTTCTTTTTCCATTGCGTCATTTAAGAAAGCTCCCTCCTCCGTTGCCGGCTTCAATAGAATTTCACCAAGCAGTGCAAGTGCTTTTTGAAGAAGAGGAGTTGAGTCTTTTAAATATTTTTCGTTCGCTATATCAATCCGAATAGTTATATCGTGATTATCACCCTTTTTTGTCAAATCCACCTGAAGAGTTGCACCATATAGTTCATCTAAATATGTACGCAGCTGTGTTGTGGTTGGAAAAGATTCTGTAGCACTTTGTAATACATAAGGTAAAAGAGCTCGCATTGTCACCGTTTTTTCATCCAATGGAGCATTTAATTTTAGAATAAACGTATTGGTTTTATACTTTGTAGTTGGGATTGTATGCAGCGTCAGGCCATTCAATTCGTGCTTTTGTTCAGTCAATAATTTCATCAAGATACCTCCTTTTAATAGTAAGTTTGCTAAAAACAACACAATACCTTTATTTTTAGTTTATTTTGCCGTTTTTAGTCTTACCTTCACTATATCTAATTAGAGGAAAGATTTTCAAGGAAACACCTTTTATACAAGATCTCATTTGTCATATATTCTTATCTTCAACTCTTCTTTAATGTGTTGTCATTCTTCTTGAATAGTGCTATAAAAAATAGAATTCTAATAATCCCCATCCCTTTTCACCACATGATTGCGTAAGATTCCTTCTTTCTTTACCGCAAACTTTTTCAATTTCTTTTTGTCTACATTTTTTTTGATAAAATCCTTTACTTTTTTTGTGCGAATTTAAAAAGAACAAAGGCAGATTACAAACCTTTGTTCTTGAAAATAGTTTTATTATCTTTTTCCCTTTTCATAAGGCGCACCAAGTGCTTTTGGCGCCTCTGCTCGACCAACAAATCCAGCTAACGCTAAAATTGTCAAGACGTAAGGAGCAATCGTTAAAATAACAGTTGGAATATCTTGAATAACTGGAATTTGTGCTCCTGTAATACTTAAAGATTGTGCTAACCCAAAAAAGAGAGCTGCTCCCATCGCACCAATTGGGTGCCATTTTCCAAAAATCATGGCTGCAAGTGCTAAGAAGCCCTGTCCAGAAATGGTTCCAGCTGAGAAGTTTGTTGCGATTGACGTCGCATATACAGCACCACCAATACCAGCTAACACACCCGATAACATAACGCCCACATATCGCATTGTGATAACTTTAATCCCCATCGTATCCGCAGCCATTGGATGTTCACCTACAGAGCGAAGACGCAGCCCAAACGGCGTTTTGTAAATGATATACCATACAACGAAAGCTAGCAAAATCGCTAAATATGATGTAATTGGAACATTTGAGAAAAACAGCTTACCAATAATCGGAATATCAGATAGGAAAGGAATGCTTGTTTTATCAATACGAAATTGAATAAAATCTGTTTGTCCTTTTCCAAAAATTTTCTTGATTAAAAAGATAGACAAACCTCCAGCTAAGAAGTTGAGTGCAACCCCGCTGACTACTTGATCTGCTTTAAGCGTAATACTTGCTACTGCATGAATAAGTGAAAAGATTGCACAAACCCCTGCTGCAATTAAAATTGAAACCCAAGGTGCCCATGCTCCCAATGAGTCTTGAAGAAGTAGCGTTGAAACAATTCCTGTAAATGCACCAAACATCATAAGACCTTCCAGTCCGATATTTACAACACCAGACTTCTCACTAAACACTCCACCTAATGCTGTAAAAATAAGCGGTGCTGCAGAATACAGCGCAGCTGGAATAATTATAATTAAAACGTCTAAGAAACTCATTGTGCTCCTCCTTTACTTAAACGACCAATAATCCAACGGATAAGGTAACTGGACGCCACGAAGAAAATGATAAGAGCGATAACAATCTCAATTAATTCTGACGGCACTCCCGCCATAAAGTTCATTTGTGGTGCCGCTGTTTGTAGACCGCCGAATAGAAATGCAGCAAGCAAGATACCGATTGCACTATTAGCTCCTAAAAGGGCAACAGCAATTCCATCGAATCCCGTTCCAGTAAATGACGTAAAAGTATTCATATATTGGAATGTACCAAGCCCTTCCATCGCACCGGCTAATCCTGCAAATGCACCAGATACTGACATAGAAAGAATGATGTTGCGAGACACATTCATTCCTGCATATTTAGAAGCATGCTGATTAAACCCAACAGCACGAAGTTCAAAGCCTTTTGAGGTTTTGTTTAATAGGAACCACATTACAAAAGCTGCTAAAAACGCTACAATAATCCCATAGTGCAAACGAGAATTGTTCGTTGCCTCAGCTAAAAATGAAGATGCTAATGACGCTGACTCATTGATGTTGTATGACTTTTCATTCCCTGCATACAAAAATTCACGGATAATACTGCTTGTTGTATAAAGGGCAATATAGTTCATCATAATGGAGACAATAACCTCATGAACATGAAAGCGAGCTTTTAAATAACCAGGAATAAAGGCCCATAATGCACCAGCAATACCTGCTGCAAGGATTGCGAGTGGAATATGAATAACAGACGGAAGTTCAAAAGCGTAGCCTACCCACACTGCCGCTAACCACCCAACAAGAAGCTGACCTTCTACTCCGATATTAAATAAGCCTGTCTTGTAAGCAAATGCTACAGCAATACCTGCTAAAGCAAGGGGCGTCATTGCACGAATAGTTTCACCTAGAGCTTTTGGACTACCCAACATACCATTAAATAAAGAATCATAGCCTTTCACCGCATCATAGCCCCCAAGAACCATGATGATTGCACCAGCAAGCAATCCTAAAATTGCCGAGATAATCGGAATTAGAATGTGGATGGTTCGCTCATTTCTTAGCCATTTCATGATGTTTCACCTGCTTTCTCACGCTTTCCGCCTGCCATTAACAATCCAAGCTCCTGCTCATTCGTTTCGTTTGGATTTACGATATCTACAATTTTTCCTTCGTAGATAACAGCAATACGATCACTTAAATTCATAACTTCATCCAGTTCTAAAGACACAAGAAGAACCGCTCTTCCTTTATCACGCTCTTCAATTAACTTACGGTGAATAAACTCAATTGCTCCTACATCCAATCCACGCGTCGGCTGAGCTGCAATTAACAACTGAGGACTGCGGTCCACTTCACGAGCAATAATGGCTTTTTGCTGGTTTCCTCCAGAAAGAGCTCGCGCTTGTGTATATTCACTCGGTGTGCGAACATCATATTCTGCAATGAGTGCTTTGGCTTTTCGATAAATCTCTTTATAGTTCAAAATACCCCTTTTAGACATTGGCTCTTTATAGTACGTTTGAAGTGCGATATTTTCACCGATTGTATAGTCCAAGACAAGACCATGCTTATGGCGATCTTGAGGAATATGTCCTACACCTGATTCAGTAATTTTACGTGCCGATAGCTTTGTCAGGTCACTTTCATTTAGCGTGATAGCACCTGATTTGATTTTCGCAAGACCTGTGAGGGCTTCAATTAGTTCTGTTTGCCCATTACCATCTACTCCTGCAATTCCTACAATTTCACCCGCTCTGACAGTTAGCGATAGATCATTAACAGCTGCTACTCCGCGGGCATCTTCCACTACTAAGCCATCTATTGTTAACACAGCATCCTTCGGTTCTGCTGTTTTCTTTTCCGTTTTAAAATGCACTTCACGTCCAACCATTAAGGACGCCAATTCATCTGGATTGGTTTCAGAAACCGTTACTGTTCCAATCCCTACACCTTTGCGAATAATTGTACAGCGGTCACAAACCGCCATAATTTCTTTTAATTTATGAGTAATTAAAATAATGGATTTTCCTTCTTTAATTAAACGCTTCATAATTTCAATTAATTCTGTGATTTCTTGAGGTGTAAGAGCGGCTGTTGGCTCATCAAAGATTAAAATATCTGCACCACGATATAGTGTTTTTAAAATTTCGACACGTTGCTGCATACCAACCGAAATATCTTCAATTTTCGCATATGGATCAACAGAAAGCCCATATTGATTTGATAGTGCTTCAATCTCTTTAGCAGCTTTTGCAATGTTGATTTTTCCTGCTTTTGTCGGCTCATTACCAAGGATAATGTTTTCAGTAACTGTAAAATTTTGCACAAGCATAAAGTGCTGGTGAACCATCCCAATCCCTAGGTCATTTGCAATATTCGGATTCGTAATTTTAACAGCTTTTTCTTTCACCTTTATCTCGCCTTTTTCAGGTTGATAAAGCCCAAAAAGAACGTTCATCAGCGTTGATTTCCCTGCGCCATTTTCACCTAGTAAAGCATGGATTTCTCCTTTTTTCACTTGGAGTGTAATGTCATCATTCGCTACGATACCCGGAAACTCTTTACGAATATTTAGCATTTCAATTACATATTCCACTATGTTCACTCCCTATTTGTATCTAGAGTAAAGTCTATTATCTTGAATTTCTCATCATCTTAAAGGCTATGAAAAAGGCTAGTGGTTCACTAGCCTTTTTTCATACCTATCCTGTTTTGATATGAAGAATTATTTAAGAGTTTTCTCAAACTCTTTATATGCATCATCCGTTGCTGGTACTTTAATTTCGCCATCTAAGATTTTTTGTTTGTACTCTTCAACAGCTGTTTTTGACTCGTCCGTTACATTATCCATAGTTGGAGCAATACCAACCGCATCTTCTTGAAGTCCAAATACTACTTCTTCTCCACCAGGGAACTTGCCGTCTTTTGCTTGTTTTGCAACTTCTTCAACCGCAATATCAACACGTTTTACCATTGATGTTAGTGTTACGTTTTCTGGCATACCTTCTTGGTGCTGGTCACGGTCTACACCGATTACCCAAACCTTCTCACCTTTTTTCGCACGATTTTTCGCTTCAGTAAACACTCCGTTACCAGTACCACCTGCTGCGTGATAAACAATATCAGCACCTTGGCTGTACATTGTTGATGCAATCGCTGAACCTTTTTCTGGCGCATTGAAATCTTCTGCGTATTGAACAACTACTTCAGCATCTGGGTTTACAGCTTTAACACCTGCTTTAAATCCGTTTTCAAACTTTTTAATTAACGGAGATTCTACTCCACCAACAAAGCCGATTTTATTGGTTGCTGTTTGTTTAGCTGCAACAACACCTACCAAGAACGAACCTTGCTCTTCGTTAAATAGAATGCTTGCAACGTTATCTAATTTTTCTGACTTTAATGTGTCATCAACTAGCGCAAAATGTGATTCTGGATATTGACCAGCCACTTTTTTGATATCTTCTTTCAGTAAGAAACCGATACCGTACGTAAGGTTATAGCCTGCTTCAGCAAACGTTGATAAGTTGCTTTGGTATTCAGCAGCTTCAGCCGATTGTAAATATTTATAGCCTGTACCTTCTTCTAAGTTATTTTCTTTACCGAATTTTGTAAGACCTTCCCATGCTGATTGGTTAAATGATTTATCATCAACTCCGCCAGTATCTGTAACCATCCCTACTTTGAAATCTGAAGTTGATTTTTCACTACTTCCGCCTTCTGAGTCGCTAGATCCACAGGCACTTAGTAGTGTACCTGCCGCTAACATAAGTGATAAAGCCATTCCATATTTACGTTTTGTCATTTTATTAACCCCCAAAATAGTGTAAAAGAATTGTAATGCTACTTCACGTTCGTCGCCCTTGGTATTGAACACCTCCTTAAAAGAATCCGTGTAAAACCATTACTAAAATTGCGAAAACTTAAAATCTATTAAACTCTTTTTCTCAATACTTGGAAACTAAATTTATCTGCTTTAAAATAGTTAATTGAATACAAAATCGGTTCATCATATTGGTCGTAATGCATTTGTCGCAGTACAAGAAGTGCTGTTTCTGGACTGCATTGTAAAATAGGAGAAACTTTTTCATGATACCCGATTGGCTCAATGTGGGCTACTGCATATGAAATATGTTTGCCAGCCTGTTTTTCAAGAATCCCTAGTAGAGACTCTTGTTTATATTCGAAATCTTCGGGCAATATTGTTTGTGGAACCTTGTCCATACAATATACAACCGGCTCATCATTTGCAGTTCTCACACGCTCAACAAAAAGCATTTTTTCGTCAATTTGACAGCCAAAACGCTCTATATCATTTTCTGAAACAACTTGTACATTGGATGATAAGAAAATGGTACCAGGCTTCATTCCAGCTTGTTCAATCATATGTGTTATACTATTTAATTGCTCAATACCTGAAAGAAACGTCGGCTTCGCATTCACAAATGTACCTACTCCATGTCTTCTGACAATAACATTTTCTTCTTCCAATATGCGAAGTGCTTCACGTAGCGTTGCTCTGCTTACGCCCAGCTGTTTTGACAGATCAAACTCTGATGGAAGTCTCTCTTTTTCTTTGAAAACTCCTCGTTCAATGTTTTGTTTAATGTTATCAATCACTTGTAAATACAAATGTCGATTATCCGCTCGAATAGACATCACACTTCCTCCATACCCTCAACTAGTCATCAGACCTCTGATGTTTGACTCTTTAATCGAAAATAATATATCATTTTTTTCAACATAAATAAATAGGTTATATTAATTTTATGTAAAAAACTTTAATATTTTTTTAAAAATATTGTTTTTTTCTATTTATTGTATGTAAGCATGTCTAACAACCTAATATTTCAGTATTTTTTTCACCAAAAACTAACAAACATTAAAATTAAATTGATAATATTCGTGTTTTAATTAACCAAACATGATAACACATTTTTTTATAATATCTTTTTATAAAAAATAATACCCTTAATGATAAAAAAAGACGTAGAGCATATGCTTACGTCTTTTCTAACCATTTAATTATGTTCCAACATCTTCGTTTTGCTGTGAAACCAGTACTGCTCGGGGTTTACTTCCTTCATAAGGTCCGACAACTCCCCGTTCTTCCATTGCATCAATTAAGCGAGCTGCTCGATTATATCCAATTCTAAAGCGTCTTTGCAGCATTGAAACAGAGGCTGTTTGCATTTCTGCTACAAGCTGAACTGCCTCATCATACAATTCATCCGCTACTTCTTCTACTTGTTCTGGAGCGTCTGTTGGAATCATTTCTTCTTGGTATTGCGCTTTTTGCTGAGCAATAACGAAGTCTACAACCTCTTCAACTTCCTCATCAGATAAGAACGCTCCTTGTACACGAACTGGCTTAGAAGCTCCAACCGGCATAAATAGCATATCTCCACGACCTAGCAGCTTCTCCGCTCCTCCCATATCTAAAATGGTACGGGAATCGGTTTGAGAGGACACGCTAAACGCAATTCGAGACGGGATATTAGCTTTAATAACCCCTGTAATAACGTCAACTGACGGTCTTTGCGTTGCAATAATTAAGTGAATTCCCGCAGCACGCGCCATCTGCGCTAAACGTGTAATTGAATCTTCAACATCTGATGAAGCAACCATCATTAAGTCGGCTAACTCATCTACAATGACGACAATATAAGGTAGCGTTGGTTGATTAGCATCTGAGTCATCATTTTGGCGCTTCACAAGATCATTATACCCTTCAATATTTCTTGTACCGCTGTGTGAGAAGAGCTCATAACGGCGCTCCATTTCGCTTACGACTTTCTTTAAAGCCTGAGATGCTTTCTTTGGATCAGTTACAACAGGTGCCAATAGATGTGGAATACCATTATACATATTCAACTCAACCATTTTAGGGTCAATCATCATGAGCTTAACTTCGTGAGGCTTCGTTCGCATTAAGATACTTATGATAATTCCGTTAATACAAACACTTTTACCGCTACCTGTTGCTCCCGCAACAAGCATATGAGGCATTTTATTTAATTCTGCCAAAACAGCGTCGCCGGATATATCTCTTCCCAATCCCACCAGTAGCTTTTTATCAGGATCTATTTTTTCTTTTGATTCCAACACTTCACGAAGAGAAACCATCGCTACCTCTTCATTTGGAACTTCAATCCCCACTGCTGATTTACCAGGTATAGGCGCTTCAATTCGAATGTCTTTGGCAGCAAGAGCTAGAGCCAAATCATCGCTTAAATTTACAATTTTACTTACTTTCACTCCAACGTCCGGATATACTTCGTATTTGGTAACAGCAGGCCCTAAATGAACCTTAGCAACCGTTGCTTTCACACCAAAACTTTGAAACGTTTTTTCTAGTTTTTCAGCATTTTTATAAATATTCTTTTTCTCTTTTGCTTGATTACTTTTCTTCGGCATTGTTAGCAATCGGATAGGTGGAAGTTCATATTCCATGTTTTCAGCTTCCACAAATGAAATAACTGGTGCCTTTTCTTCTTGTTGAGGCGGGTCTTCTTTCTTGGCCACTGGTTGAACAGGCTTAACTGTTGGCTGTGGCTCGGGTTCTGGTTGAGACTGAATAGATGATGAAATAGGATCTACTACTTCTTCATAATCAAAGTGCTCAATAATTGGAGGCTGCTTTGCAATGACAGGTGCTTCTGCTTCCTGTTCATCATTTTCCTCCTCTTCTTCTACAGCTGGCTTACGCTTTTTCTTCCCTTTTGATGTTTGCTTCCTTTTAGAAGCCCAATTTGCAATGTCTTCCCAACCCTCTTTTAATTCCGTCACTAAAAAGCGGACAATTGGCGTTAACACTTTTCGAAGCGTTTCGTGCAAAGAACGTCCTGTAATTAATAACACGCCAATCACGATTAAAAGTGAGGCAATGAGCTCAGTTCCTAAACTGTCAAATAAGTAATAAAACATCGCAAACATAACGGCTCCAACCATTCCGCCACCTAAATCACTGCGATTTACTTCCCCAGTTGCTTCTAACATATATAAATCCCATGTATTTAAGATAACTGAAGGGTCAGTAAAAGTGCCGTTCTTAGAAAGGTTTTCAAATAGCGTAACGTGACTAAATAATAAAATAGCTAAAATAATTAAATATGTACCAACTAGCTGTCTTGTTATAAATGGTGGCAATGCCCTTTTCCAGATAATATAGCCTGACAGCACCAGCAAACCGATTAGCATAAGCATGTACCATTCACCAATAAAAAGACGAACAAGTAGCACAAGCGCCTGGCCAACCGCACCCAGCCCTGCCATCGCAATTAATGTAATAGCTAATAATAGTAAACCTATGAGTTCAAATCGTACAATGCGTTTCCATTCTTCCTTCTTAAATTTCCCTCTTCGTTTTTTCTTTGCCATGTTCTCACTCCAATCAACGTCTTCCTATGTTGATTTTCTTATTCATATACACTGAACAAAAAAGCAGCCATTACTCGGCTGCAACATACTCACTTATTATTATACCATATAATTTTAGCAAAATTATACTCAAATCCTTACGACAGAATTTGACCTGGGTAATATTTTTTGTCTAAATAATGCTGAGGATCTGTGCTTAAAATACGGACAATTTGCTGTTGATTGTATTCATTTTCTTCTACAAGCATAGAAATGCCGTTATACTGCATCATTTTTTGCTTTGGAAGCTCTTGCGTTGTATCAGGATAAATTAGCTCTTGGGGCATCATAGTATACAAAATCATTGTAATAATTGGTTCTCCTGTTGATGTTGATTGTTCTGTTCAATGAGCTCATTCAGCTTTTTAATAGCTTGACCTACCCCGCCAACTTCATCAATCAATCCGTATTCAACTGCATCAGCTCCCACAACATTCGTTCCAATGTCTCGTGTTAGGTTCCCTTTTGAAAACATAAGTTCTTTAAACTTTTCTTCAGTGATATTGGAATGATGCGTAACAAAATTCACCACTCGCTCCTGCATCTTATCCAAGTATTCAAATGTTTGAGGTACGCCAATGACTAAGCCCGTCAAACGAATCGGGTGTATTGTCATTGTCGCAGTACCAGCAATAAAAGAGTAATGAGTGGATACCGCAATTGGAACTCCAATTGAATGGCCTCCTCCAAGCACAATTGATACTGACGGTTTTGAAAGAGAAGCAATCATTTCAGCAATTGCTAAACCAGCTTCTACATCTCCACCTACTGTATTTAAAATAATTAATAATCCTTCAATGTTAGGGTTTTGTTCAATCGCTACAATTTGCGGAATAACATGCTCATATTTTGTCGTTTTATTTTGAGGCGGTAGCTGCATATGTCCTTCTACTTGCCCTACTATTGTTAAGCAGTGAATCTTTGAATCCTGTGGCATCTGTGCAACATTTGTTTGTCCTAGCTGCTGAATTTTATCTAAAATACCACCTTTAGTATTATCTTCACCTTTTTCAGGTTGCTGTGGTGCTGTTTCCGAAGAATTCATCTCATTGGGTTCAAACATAGTTTTGCTCCTTTCCAACAATAATATTGTTAGTATGAGCTTTTCTTTTTTATTAAATCCATCGCTTTTATAATTCATGCTGTTTCCTAATAAAAAGAATCTAAATACTTCCTTTTCAAGGGCGAATCCTGGCTGTTTTAAACAAGTTAAGATGAAAGTACAAGTTCACTCCGTTACGCTGCAGACACTCACTTATTTTCCTAATCAACAAAAAATCCGATCTATTGAGAGTTAACTTTCAATAGATCGGATATGTCATTGGCTTTTACTTTTCAGCCTCTTAACTATTATATTTCCATAATAATTGGTAAAATCATCGGCTTACGTCTTGTTTTTTCATATAAAAACTGGTTTAGGGCTTCGCGCATTTTTAATTTTAAAGATGACCATTCAATCACTTTTTCTTCCATGCACTTCGCTAAAATCTCTTCAACCACTTTTCCTGCCTCTGTAAGTAAAGCTTCCGATTCTCTCACGTATACAAACCCTCGAGAAATAATTTCTGGTCCTGCCACAACAGTACGCTGCTTTTTATTAATTGTAACCACCACTGTTAAAATTCCATCTTGTGAAAGCAGACGACGATCGCGCAAGACAATATTACCAATATCACCAACACCTAACCCATCTATTAACGTGTTCCCCGCATAGATGCGCCCTGAAGGCTGCATGCGCCCATCTTTATACTCAATTACATCACCTTTATCAAGCACAAAAATTTGATCATCACTTAAGCCTATTTCTTTTGCAATTTTTTCATGTGACTTTTGCATACGATATTCGCCGTTTACAGGGATTAAGTATTTAGGATTCATTAAGTTTAACATGAACTTTAGCTCTTCTTGACTGCCGTGTCCAGAAGCATGAACTTGCTTTTGACTATGAACGACGTTTGCTCCTAAACGGCTAACAATATCAATTACTTTAGCAAAGATTACTTCATGACCAGGAATTGGCGTTGCAGCAATTAACACCGTGTCATCTTTTTTCACTTGAATAAATTTATGAGATTGTTTGGCCATACGATGTAATGCTGCCATCGGCTCTCCCTGATGGCCTGTCGTTAATACAACCGTTTCATGCTCAGAAATATCACGAAGCTTTTGCACAGGCACAATTAAATCTTCAGGTATGGATAAATGGCCAAGCTCCACTGCAATTTCAATCGTTTTCATCATACTTTTTCCAACTACAACTAGCTTGCGATTGGTTTCATAAACCGCTTGAATTACTTGCTGAATTCGCTGGATGTTTGAGCTATATGTCGCTACAATAATGCGTCCTTTTGTATGATGGAAAAGCGAAGCAATTTCTTGACCAATTACAGCTTCAGAAGTTGTATAGCCTGGCTTTTCAGCATTGATACTATCAGATAGTAGGCATAACACCCCTTGTTCACCAATCATGGCCATTTTTCCGATATCAGGTTTTTTTGATAAACGATTTTGATCAAAAATAAAGTCTCCTGTATGTACGATTGCACCATGTGAAGTATGCAAACAAATGCCTACTGAGTCAGGGATGCTGTGGTTTGTTCGAAAAAATGAAACGCTTACGTTCTCAAACGAAAGGCGTGTTGACGAACTAATAACATTTAATAATGAGAAACCATTTGATCCAACTTCTTTCATTCTTTCTTTGACTAACGCAAGAGTAAATTCCGTTCCATATACGGGTACTTCAAGTTTTTTTAAAATAAATGGAATAGCACCAATTTGCTCTTCGTGACCATGCGTTAAGAAAATAGCTTTTACGCGTTCCTTATTTTCAATTAAATACGAAATATCTGGAATCACCATATCGATTCCAAGCATATCCCCGCCTGGAACCTTTGCTCCTGCATCTAGTACGTAGATATCATCGTTCAATTCAACGATATACATATTTTTACCAATTTCTCCTATGCCACCCAAAGCTGAAATTTTAATATTTTCTGTCTTTTTATTCAATTCTGTTTCCTCCCAAAATCATAGACCCGTCCATAATCTCATTTGTTTTCATTATAACTGATGACAGAATTGGAATACAAGAAATTTCATCCATGCTTTTCTAATGAGTAAAAAAGCCTCCTGCATTCTTTTATGAATGAGGAGGCTTTTTATTATAGTGAGTTAAGCATTTTTCGTAATGATTCACGCTCAGGTTCAGTTAAAGGTACAAGTGGTAGTCTTACAGATCCTACGTCTAACCCTTTAAACTGTAGAGCTGTTTTTACAGGTGTTGGACTTGGAGCAGAGAAAAGAGCTTTCATAACGGGCAATAATTTACCATGTACCTGAGCTGCTTCTTTTATCTTACCAGCTTCGAATGCTGATACCATAGCCTGCATCTCATTACCTAATACGTGTGATGCCACAGAGATAATACCATTACCACCAATTGATAATACTGGCAACGTTAAACCGTCATCGCCACTATAAAGTGCAAAGTCATCGGCAGTATTGTTAATGATAGCGGTCATTGCATCAAGATCTCCACTTGCATCTTTAATTGCTACCACGTTTGAAAGCTCTGACAAGCGTACAATTGTAGTAAGCTCCATGTTAATCACAGAGCGACCTGGAATATTATAAAGCATCACAGGAAGCTTTGTACTTTCTGCAATTGCTTTAAAATGCTGATATAAACCTTCTTGATTTGGTTTATTGTAATACGGCGCAACAATCATTACCGCATCTACACCAATTTCTTCAGCTTTTTTTGTTAGCTCAATCGATGCATACGTGTTGTTACTACCAGTTCCCGCTACTACTGGAACACGGCCTGCTACTACTTTTACTGAGTGTCTAAATAGAGCTAGCTTTTCTTCTGTGGACAACGTTGGTGATTCACCAGTTGTTCCAGCAATGATTAAAGAATCTGATCCATTCTCAATCAAATAGTTAATTAACTGTGTTGTTTTTTCAAAATCAATATTTCCCTTATGATCAAAAGGGGTTACCATAGCCGTTGCTACTTTACCAAAATCAATCATGTTTTCACTCCTTGACGTTCGATTATCTCCATTAGTAAACAACTCCATCAACAATATTCGATTGATGGAGTCTGTTTAATTTATTGAGTCACTTTTGATAAATCAAAAGCACTGTGAAGAGCATTGACTGCTTTCTTCAAGTCCTCTTCTTTTACAAGTACCCAAATTGTTGTATGACTATCAGCTGATTGTAAAATTTGAATTCCTTCGCTTGCAAGCGCCGTTACAATTTTAGCTGTTACGCCAGGCACACCAGCAATTCCTGCCCCTACGGTAGATACCTTAGCACAATTGCGAATAACAGAAGGCTCGTAACCGAGCTCTTGTAAAACCGCAATTGCTCTATCTGTTGATTCTTCAGTAACAGTGTACACAACACCTTTTGGTGAAATATTAATAAAGTCCACGCTAATCTTTTCCTGAGCCATCGCTTTAAATACTTCAGCTTGCGTGTCGTAATAACCGTCCTTACTAAATACCTTAATTTGCGTCACATTGGACACGTGAGCAATTCCTGTTACCAGACGCTCTTGTACATCGCTTCCACGCTGCTGAGCTGCACTATGGGACGTTACTAGTGTACCTTCAGAATCAGCATAGGTTGAACGTACGCGCATTGGTACTTTTGCCTGCATAGCAATTTCAACAGCTCTTGGATGAATCACCTTTGCACCTTGATATGCCATGTTACAAATTTCATTATATGTCACAACCGATAGCGGTCTTGCATCTTCAACAATGCGTGGATCTGCTGTCATTACACCTTCAACATCTGTAAAAATGTCAATGTATTCAGCTTGTAATGCAGCTCCTAAAGCAGACGCAGACGTGTCGCTGCCTCCTCGACCTAACGTTGTTGTATCTCCGCTTTCGTTTGCTCCTTGAAAGCCTGTTACTACTACGACATCATACTCTTCTAATTCTTCTATTATACGATCACATTTCATTTCAAGAATCTTGGCATTAGTAAAGTCACTATTCGTGATAAACCCAGCCTGAGCACCATTCAAAGCTGTAGCTTTTATGCCGTTTTCGTTTAATAAGTTAGTGAATACAACGGAAGAAATTAATTCTCCACAAGCCATTAACATATCTAACTCTCGTTTATTCACAGAAGCCTTATTGCCATTAACAAGTGATAATAGCGTATCTGTTGCATACGGCTCACCTTTACGCCCCATTGCAGATACAACTACCACTACTTTGTAACCTTCTTTTTGTGCATTTTTCAGATGATGAATAGCACGTTCTCTTCCTTGTTCATTACGAACGGAAGTTCCTCCAAATTTTTGGACGATGATTTTCATACTTACACCTCATTAATACTCTGAAACACGCTAGTTGCGCTTATTTTACTAAGCCAAGCTTAATAAGTGACTCTGCAATTTGTACAGAATTCCAAGCTGCACCTTTTAATAAGTTATCAGATACAATCCACATATGGAAGCCATTTGCATGATCTAAATCTTTACGGATACGACCAACGAATACTTCGCGCTTGCCTACGCAGTCTGCAGGCATTGGATATACTTGATTCTCTGGGTCATCTTGTAAAACGATACCAGGTGCATCAGCTAGTAATTTTTTCACATCAGCTACCGTTGCATCATTGTTTTCAATTTCAATATAAACTGACTCTGAATGTCCTGTAACAACCGGTAAGCGAACACAAGTAGCAGCTACTGGTAGTTCAGGCATGCTCATAATTTTTTTCGTTTCGTTAATCATTTTCATTTCTTCAAATGTAAAGCCATTATCTTGAAACTTATCAATTTGAGGGATAGCATTAAAAGCGATTTGATAATGCTTTTTGTCTCCACCAACTGGTAAGATTTCCGGTGTAAATTCTTTTTCGTCCAGGATTGCTTGTGCTTGTTCTTTTAATTCATTAATTGCTGCCGCACCCGCACCTGAAACAGCTTGATATGTCGATACAATTACTTTAGATAAACCATATTTTTCGCGCAGTGGTTGCAGTGCTGCTACCATTTGGATTGTTGAACAGTTTGGATTTGCAATGATTCCATTATGTGCTTTTAGTGCTTCTTCGTTTACTTCTGGCACAACTAAAGGTACATTTTCATCCATACGAAATGCGCTCGTATTATCAACTACGATTGCTCCACGCTTCACTGCTTCTGGCGCTAATGCCTTTGAAATGCTACCTCCTGCGCTAAATAAAGCAATATCTACTCCTTCAAAGCTTTCTGGCTTTGCTTCCTGAATGATTACCTCTTCTCCATTATAAGTTACTTTCTTACCCGCTGAACGAGCTGAAGATAGTAATGTTAATTTACCAATTGGAAAATTACGCTCTTGTAGAGTTTTTATCATTTGTTGCCCTACTGCACCTGTTGCTCCTACTACTGCTACATGTAATTCTCTTGTCATTTTAATACCGCCTCCAACAATTTTCAACTACTCAACATTTTTCTGCATATACTGACTATTTTAACATAATACCTTATTTTATTGCGCTAAAGAAGAGAAGATTTTAAAATCTTCTCTTCTTTTTTTACCTTTGACAGAAATATGTTCTTAAAATTACTTTATGATGCGGCGCGCTACTTTGTTTCTTAATCGCGAAAACGCTCCACGATAACAGGTTGAATTTGTTTCCCTTCCAATGCCGCATACACTGTATCAGAAAGCATCGGCATACGAGCTACCATTGAATTTGGTTTTGAAACGGGATCATCTTGACCAAATGGAATAAAGTAAATGTTTTTAGTTGACATGAGTCGCATTAAGTTTACACCATTCAGACCCAATGCGTCATTGGTTGAAATACCTAATACAACAGGCTTATTATTACGTAACGTTGCTTTTGCAGCCATTAGAACGGGAGATTCAGTCATAGCATTCGCAAATTTACTCATTGTGTTTCCTGTAATAGGAGCAACTACCATACAATCTAATGGGATTTTCGGTCCTAAAGGTTCCGCTTTTACAATGGTATTGATGACAGAATTGCCGGTAACTTCTTCAATTTTTCGAATCCAATCTTCTCCATCTCCAAAGCGAGTATTTGTTGATTGAACAGTATAGGATACAACAGGCATTACTTCCGCTCCTAGGTTGACAAGCTTTTCAATTTCTGGCATTACTGCATCGTACGTACAGTGGGAACCCGTTAATCCAAAACCAATTCTTTTTCCTTTAAGTGACATTATTGTTTCTCCTCCCTTTGATCAGCAGCTTCTTTCAGTAACGTCACAATGACATTGGCAACGATTTGTCCTGCTGTTTTTGGTGCTACGATTCCAGGAAGTCCTGGTGCTAGAATCGCTTTAATTCCTCTTTTTTCAGCGTAGCGAAAATCTGTACCTCCAGGCTTTGATGCAAGATCCACCACAAGAGCATGAGTTGGAACATTTGCTAAGACACTGGATGTCAAAACTGGATATGGAATTGTATTAATACAAATATCACTATCCGTTATTTCTTGAGCTAAATCGTTTAAATGAAATGATTTTAAGCCCATTTCACTAATGCGTGCTAAATGCTCTGATTTACGCGCACCAACCTTTACATTTGCTCCTAAAGCAGCAAACGAGCGCGCCACACTCATTCCCACTCTTCCTAATCCAAGAACGGATATATTTGCTCCATGTATTGTAAAGTCTGTATGTTGAATAACCAGCATAATTGTTCCTTCAACTGTTGGAATTGAGTTGTAGATAGCAACATCATCCCGCTCAAATAGCTGGACGAGAGTTCGATTTGTCTTTTGAACAAGGTTATTTAAATAATCATTACTGATTCCTGAATAAATTGTACAATGTGCAGGAGTACTAGCTAAGATCTCTTCTGTTAAAATTACTTTCTCATTTGAAAAGATGGTATCGACTTGCCCTTCATGATTTGTACCTGGTACAGGCAAAATAATGGCATCGACATCGAAAAAATTCAGTTCATCAATTTGATATTTTGTCGCACCAGTAAAGCCGTGATCAAGCTGATCAAACCCTATAAGCGATGTTTTTGCATCTAATTGGATGAGCTTTCGTATGACCTCAAGCTGTCTTGCATCACCACCAATGACAGCTATGTGCAAATCCGTTAACATGTGTCTGTTCACCTTCTTTAATATTAAATAGAGACGTCTAGTTCTTTAAAATTATAGATATCATAGAATCATTCATTACCATTAGATACCTATTGCTTTTTCTTCAACATAATATGTAAACAAATGAAAATCTGTGAATCTTTCTCTGCATTGTATGACAAATATTCGCGTACAAAAAAAGCATGGCTACCAACAGCCATGCTTTTATACTATTCAATTGTTGTATTTTCGTATTGTTCTAAATTAACGATAACCATGTCCGTTCCTATCTTTTCAATATTAGACCATGGTACTCTGACATCGTTGCCTTGCTTACGGAAACCAAACCATTTCATAGAAGGAATTAATAGCGCTTTTATCTGGCCTTGCTCATTAAACTCTAAGTCCGTTTGTCCCAGGATCCCAAGACGTTCTGCCCGCTTTAAATCTACAATTTCTTTGCCGCTTAGTTCACTTAGCCTCATAAATCTCTCCCCCTTATAACTAGTTTATCAATGAACATAGTAAAAACATGACAAAAAAATGAAAAAACCTGGGACAAAACGAAATGTTTCTTTCTCAAAGGCTAACTTTGTCTTTACTAACGTAGTTAGGTTAATAATAACTAGTTCGTTCCATTGCGCTTTACTGACTTTCCTTTGGGAGGAACTTGAGCCTTTCTTGTAGTTACCGGGGGAGTCATGTGTCTTACACTTCATTCTATCGATTCTCTAAAATCAGTTTCCTAATCAACAAAAAAATCCGAACTATAAAAGAGTCGTTAACTCTTAATAGTTCGGATAGATTATTGACTGAACTACTCATGTTTCAGCCGCTTTCCAACTCTTATTTTTTACTCAACCCTTTTGGCATTTCACCGCTAGGGCTAATTAAAGATAGCGCAAAGTCATCTTTGAAAATAGAACGCGCCAATGAGTTGACACTGTCGATTGTCACCGTGTTAACTAACTCTAGAATTTCATCTAATGAGCGATGATGACCTAACATCAGTTCATTCTTTCCGTTACGACTCATACGACTATTTGTACTTTCTAGACTCAGCATTAAGTTTCCTTTTAGCTGTTCTTTACTGTTAGCAAGCTCTTTCGCCGTAATTCCCGTGTCCGTAAGCTCTGTAAGCGTATCTTGAATCGTATCATAAAGCACATCAAGCTGATTGCTACCTGTTCCACCGTAAATCGTCACAAGCCCACTATCACGATAGGAAGAATGATAAGAGAAGACCGAATAAGCTAAACCACGCTGCTCTCGTACCTCTTGAAACAAACGACTGCTCATGCTTCCTCCCAATACATTATTTAAAACAATTAGGCTATACACATCTTTTCCACCAATTGGAAGACCTTCGAATCCTAAGCATAAATGTGCCTGCTCTGTATCTTTTTTGCGGGCAATATGATTTGTATGAAAAGCTGGCTGTACATACTGATGGGCATCATATGATGAAGTGTATGTACCAAAATACTTTTCAACTTCTTTTATAAACGAATCATCTACGTTACCCGCTACTGAAATCACAACATTTTCAGGAATGTACATCTTTTCCATATAACTACGAAGCGAATCACCGTTAAACGTTTTTAACGTTTCTTCTGTTCCTAAGATTGGATAACCTAATGGATGATCCCCGTACACAGCTTTACCTAATAAGTCATGTACAATATCATCTGGCGTATCTTCATACATCTTAATCTCTTCGTATACTACATTTTTTTCTCGAGCTAACTCTTCTTCATCAAATGAAGAGTTAAAGAACATGTCTGCCAGCACATCAAGTGCTTGATTGGAATGTTCGTCTAATACTTTTGCATAGTAACAAGTATATTCCTTTGATGTAAAGGCATTAACTTGTCCTCCAATTTGATCAAAGCTCTCTGCGATGTCACGAGCAGAGCGCGTCTTGGTACCTTTAAAAAACATGTGCTCTAGAAAATGGGAGACACCATTAATTTCTGGGTGTTCACTTCGAGAACCTGTACCAATCCAAACACCAATTGCTACCGAACGAACCGTTGGAATGTTTTCCAAAACAATTCGCACACCATTTTTGCATGTATGTCGAGTAATCAAGCTAACTCCTCCTTTGTTACTTGCTTCATTTTAATGAGATACATTTATATGAAAAAATACGTTTGACATACGTTAATCTTTAAGATGAGTGACCACTCTTTCCTCATCAAGCAGCGTCGTTACCGTTGTAACATCTAACCCTTTTTTTTCAATATCAGTTAATAACTTATCCAACGAATTAGCCGTAGCCTCAGTAGGATGCATCAGCACGATGGCACCTGGATGGATTTTTTTCATTACGCGATTAATTAACACGTCTGTTGTCGGCTTTTGCCAATCAATCGTATCTACAGTCCACATAATTGTACTCATTTTTTGCTCTGAAGCTAACGTTACTACTTCTTTTCGAAAACTACCGCTTGGGGGCGCAAACCATTTTATTTTCTTACCAGTAGTAGCCGTAATTACTTCATTCGTTTTCTTTAATTGATCAATAATTTGCCCTGATGATAATGTAGCCATATTTGGATGAGAGTAGGAATGATTTCCAACTTCATGCCCCTCATCTACAATCATCTTTGCCAACTCAGGGTTATTTTTAACCCATCTTCCTTCTAAAAAAAACGTTGCTTTTGCATCGTGTTTCTTCAAGGTTTGAAGCATATCTGGCAAATATTCATTTCCCCAGGCCACATTTATCGTAAACGATACCATAGGCTTTTCAGGGTGTCCACGATAAATAGCTTCAGGTGGAAGATCATCCAAATGCACTTTCGGCTTTACTTGTTTATAAACAAGCTTGCCTTCATTAAATTTACCGCTTTTTTTCATATTCTCATAGGAAGCCTTTACATCTATAGCGATCCCATTGTAACCTGGTGTTTTCTTCCAAACAGGATCGATGACTGCGTTAGAAGGCTTTACATTATATTCCTTCGCTTCCTCGGCAATCTCTTGATACAGATCGTTTCTTTCTACACCAGCTTGCTCTACCGTTGTCTGAAATGCTTCTACATAATCGGTAGCAAACGGGTTATAAATTGATTTATATGTAATTGCAAGTAAAAATAAAAATGCAGTGAATTGAATGATTGAACGTTTCACTTATCCTTCCCCCTTCTCCATACAAAGTATGTAAAAAAGGGACAAGGTAGAACAGCGTCTTCAAGCCAATGTAATAAAACCCCCACATCAGTTAAACTGCGTGGGGGAATAACAAGGCAATTATTTTGTTTCTTTTGCTTTTGCCTGCTCTTCTTTTTCTTTTTGCTCTTTCAGAACTGCTTTTCTTGATAAGTTAACGCGACCTTGCTTATCGATTTCCATTACTTTCACAAGAATTTCATCGCCGATAGCAACAACGTCTTCTACTTTACCAATGCGTTCTTCAGCAAGCTCTGAAATATGAACAAGGCCATCTTTACCGCTGAAAATTTCAACAAATGCGCCAAACTTCTCGATACGTTTAACTTTACCTAGATACATTTGTCCTGCTTCAACTTCACGAACAAGATCTTCAATGATTTTCTTCGCTTTCAAGTTCATCTCTTGGTCAATGGATGAGATAAAGATTGTACCATCTTGTTCAATATCAATCTTAACGCCAGTCTCTTCAATGATCTTATTAATTTGTTTACCACTTGGTCCAATAACATCACGAATCTTATCTGGGTTAATTGCCATTGTTAAGATTTTCGGAGCGTACTGAGATAACTCTTCACGCGGTGTATTAATTGTAGAAATCATGTGATCTAAGATCTGCATGCGTCCTTTTTGTGCTTGTTGAAGAGCTTCCTCCAAAATTTCGCGAGATAAGCCATCAATTTTTATATCCATTTGTAACGCAGTAACACCTTTTGCTGTTCCCGCTACTTTAAAGTCCATATCACCTAAGTGATCTTCCATTCCTTGGATATCTGTTAAAATTGAATAATGTTCACCTGATTTAATCAGACCCATCGCAATACCGGCTACAGGAGCCTTAATTGGAACCCCAGCATCCATCATAGCAAGCGTACTTGCACAAATACTTGCTTGAGATGTTGAACCGTTTGATTCTAATACTTCTGATACAAGTCGAATTGTATATGGGAAGTCTTTTTCTGTTGGAATGACAGGCTCTAATGCGCGTTCACCAAGTGCTCCGTGACCAATTTCACGACGACCAGGTCCACGCATTGGTCTTGTTTCACCTACGCTGAAAGAAGGGAAATTATAGTGGTGCATAAAGCGTTTTGATTCTTCTACGCTTAAGCCATCTAGAATTTGCACATCTCCAAGCGCTCCTAATGTACAAATGCTAAGGGCTTGTGTTTGTCCACGTGTGAATAATCCAGAACCGTGTGTACGAGGCAATAAGCCAACCTCAGATGATAATGGGCGGATTTCGTCAATGCTTCGACCATCTGGGCGTACTTTTTCTTCTGTGATTAAGCGGCGCACTTCACTTTTAACAAGCTTAGATAAGATTTCGCTTACCTGACCCAGTACATCAGCTTCAACTTGTTGCTCTTCAAATTGCGCAATAACTGCTGCTTTTACTTCACTAATTGCTTCTTCACGAGCATGTTTTTCTTGGACTTGAACAGCTCGGTTCATGTCTGCTTCTGCAATTTCACGTACTTGTCTTTCTAAGTCTGCGTCTACTGTGTAAAGCTGCACTTCCATTTTCTCTTTACCAACAGCTGCAACAATTTCTTCTTGAAATTCAATTAACTTCTTAATTTGGTCATGCCCAAACATAATTGCTTCTAACATCACTTCTTCTGGTACTTCGTCCGCACCAGCTTCAACCATGTTAATAGCATCTTTTGTTCCAGCAACCGTTAAATGAATGTCGCTTTTCTCTTGGTCTTCTACACCCGGATTCACAACAAACTTACCGTCTACACGTCCAACGATAACGCCAGCAATCGGTCCTTCGAATGGAATATCAGAGATAGAAAGTGATAAAGAAGAACCAAACATAGCGGCTACTTCAGATGAGTAGTTTTGATCTACACTCATTACAACACTTACAACCTGTACTTCGTTACGGAATCCATCTGCAAATAGCGGACGAATTGGACGGTCAATTAAGCGGCTCGCTAAAATAGCTTTCTCGCTTGGACGGCCCTCACGCTTAATAAATCCACCTGGAATTTTACCAACTGCGTATAAGCGCTCTTCATAGTTAACTGTTAAAGGAAAAAAATCTACGTCTTTCGCTTGTTTTGAAGCTGTTGACGTGCTTAATACTACTGTGTCTCCATAACGAATTAGTGCTGCTCCGTTAGCTTGCTTAGCTAATTGACCAACTTCAACCTCTAGCCTTCTACCGGCTAGGTCCATGGAGAACACTCGTTTTTCTTGTTCCATATCGACGAGTACCCCTCTCTACATATAAAATATATGTATGTAAATAAATGTGATAGTTTTATTATAAACGAAATACTAAAAAACAATAGCTTTTTTCACATTATGTAACATCTTTTCAAAATATCTAAATGTACATACTAAAAAAGCGGGAATGCTCCCGCTTTCTTCTTATTATCGACGTAAACCAAGCTTGTTGATTAGATCACGATAACGAGTAACGTCTTTGTTACGAAGATAGTTAAGTAAGTTACGACGTCTACCTACCATTTTTAGAAGTCCACGACGAGAGTGGTGATCCTTCTTGTGAGTACGTAAATGATCGTTTAGATTGTTAATTTGCTCTGTTAGGACAGCGATTTGAACCTCTGGAGATCCAGTATCGTTCGCATGAGTTTTGTACTCATTAATAATTTCATTTTTACGCTCTTGTGTGATAGCCATCCTATTCACCTCCTTATTTATAAACCCCAGTTACCGAGCAGAACGTTGGTGAATCGTAATGCCAAGCAATGGTTGTTTTGCATACAAGTGTTATGTTACTACTTTCTTTTCAAAAAAGCAAGGAAATCTGCACTTTTTCTTTTAGTTTATTATACGTTTTTTGAAATACCTAAAAAGTATTGGTGTGCTTCTTCTTTATCTAATGAAATTTGTTTAATTAGCGCTTCAATTCCAGAAAACTTGCGTTCACTACGAATAAGCTTATGCCAACGAACTCTTACTTGCTCACCGTAAATTTGCTCATTAAATGATAGAAGATGCACTTCAATTGTGGGCTTTTTCAAGTCTTCATGAAATGTAGGCTTATACCCTACATTACATACACCTTGATACCATTGATTATTGAGTTCTAACTCCACTGCATATACGCCTGTTCTTGGCAATAGATAATCAGCAGCCAAGGAGATATTTGCCGTTGGAAACCCAATTTGTCTGCCTCTTTTTTCACCGTGAACGACCGTACCTTCTACTTCGTAATTACGTCCAAGCAAAAATTTCACTTTGTCCATTTCCCCATCAGCTAAGAATTGTCTAATTAACGTTGAACTTACTTTCTCTTCGTTTGTTGTTAGCTTATCTACGACCGTCTGCGTAAACTGTGAGCGAGAATGAAAAGGTAACGTTTCCATGGTTCCTTTACCTAGCTTACCGTATGAATAATCAAATCCTGCTACAACATGCTCTACGTTTAAACCGATAATATACTGATCCACAAACTCTTGTGGTAGTAAAGATGCAAATGCTCGATCAAAATGTACTATATATAAAAAGTCAATTCCTAGCTTTTTCATGAGTCGCTTTTTTTCTTCTAAAGGTGTAATCATATCAACGTGCTGAACGTTTTTCCCAAGAATGACGGATGGATGAGGTGTAAAAGTCATCACTGCGCTCGCTATGTTTTTTTCATTAGCGATTTGTTTTGCCGTTTTAATCACTTGCTGGTGCCCCAAATGTACACCATCAAAAAATCCAAGAGCTAAAACAGAGCGCTGTACAGCCTCTCGTCCTAAATGATGTGGATGTCGAATCTCTATCGTTTCCAAAACGTACTTCACCTTTTCCTTAACCAATTCAGTCGATTGCTAAGACTTTTACCGGTTTAATTAAATGTTTTTTTGTGGGATGCTGCGCATAAATTGCCATGCATTTTCCAGTTGAATCCACCATTAGAAATTGTCCTTCGAGTAAAGATTCGTCTTCTGGACATGGTAATACCGCACCATTTCTCACTTTCTCTGCTAATGTATCATTTATTTTGAATTTCGGCAAATGAAAGAGCGCACGCTCAATAGGGTGTAAAAGCGACTGAATTGTTCCTTCTTCTACTGCTTGTTCAATCTGTTCAAATGTTAAGCAATCTGTTAATGAAAACTGACCTGATCCTGTTCTTTTTAAATAAGACATATGAGACGGATAACCAAGTTTCTCACCAATCATAACAGCAAGAGTTCTAACATACGTTCCTTTACTACACGTGACTCGAAATCGAAATGAAATGTTTTCACCCGTAAATATATCTCGCTCATCAAGAAGTTCAAACTGATAAATTTGAATAGTACGCGCAGGCCTTTCAATTTCAATTCCTTGTCTTGCGTATTCGTATAGCTTTTTACCGTTAATTTTCACAGCTGAATACATAGGGGGAACTTGTTCAATTGTCCCCGTTAGAGACTTAAGAACTGTTTCAATTTGAGCACGCGTAAACGTTTCATTTATTTCTCTTCTTTCTACAACATCACCAGATGAGTCTTCCGTTGTGGTAGAAAAACCGATTGTTACTTCCCCTTCATACGTTTTTGTTGCACCTGTTAAATATTCTACAATTTTGGTTGCACGACCGATACAGATGGGCAGTACACCTGTTACATCCGGATCAAGCGTACCCGTATGACCTACTTTTTTTGTTCTTAATAGCTTTCTAACTTTAAAAACACAATCATGAGACGTCATCCCCGCTGGCTTATTTAAAACTAAAACACCATCCAACTTACTCAACTCCTTTTCCTCCATAAAAAAGGTGCCTCAAAAAGCACATGTACTTGTTGAGACACCCTTTATCATGCTCATTTGAGCAGTTTGTTTAATCATCCATTAACTATGGTCTTGCTCATCGTTGCTTTCTTTTTTAATTTCATGAAGCAATGACTCAATGCGATTACCATAATCAATCGACTCATCAAATTCAAATGTAATTTCAGGTGTTTTACGTAAGCGAATGCGCTGACCAATTTCTGAACGAATAAAGCCTTTTGCTTTCGCAAGACCTTTTAACGTATTCTCACGCTGATCAGCATCCCCTAGTACAGAGATATATACTTTTGCTTGCTGCAAATCGCCTGAAACTTGAACGTCCGTAACCGTTACAAAGCCGATGCGAGGATCTTTAATTTTTCGATTTAAAATCTCGCCTAGCTCTTTTTTCATTTGTTCACCGACTCTAGTTGCTCTAATTTTCATACTGTGTCACCCCTTTTATACCACTTCAACAGGCTGACTGTTATTATATCAGCCTGAAAAATCTGATTGGTTCAAACACTTCATTAGCAGAAAGTTTTTCTACTTATAATCGGTATTATAACCAATCAAAGGTTGTAATAGTGCGCTCGATTTCTGGAAAAGAATCAATTAGAGCAATTGCTTTTTGTAATTCTTGTTCCGTTGCGACGCGACTAGACGAAACTGCAACTATGCTAATTTTTGTGCGCTGCCACACATCTTGAAAATCCGTTTCGGATACCGATACATTGTACTTTTGTTTTAAGCGCATTATAATCCGCTGTAAAACAGCTCGCTTATCCTTGAGTGAGGCTGCGTTATAAATTAGACATTCACATTCCACTAATCCAATCACTTAGGATCGATTTGCTCCATTACGTATGCTTCAATAACATCGCCTTCTTTAATATCATTGAAGTTTTTAATTGTAATCCCACACTCGTAGCCTTGAGCTACTTCTTTTGCATCATCTTTGTATCGTTTTAGAGCATCAACTTCACCTTCAAAGATAACGATACCATCACGAATTAAACGGATGCTGCTGTGGCGCGTAATCTTACCTTCTGTTACGTAACCACCCGCGATTGTACCAATTTTAGATACTTTGAACGTTTGACGAACTTCAACTTGACCAATAACTTTTTCTTCAAACTCAGGATCAAGCATTCCTTTCATCGCTGATTCAATCTCTTCAATTACTTTATAGATAATACGGTGTAGACGAATATCTACTTTTTCAGCTTCTGCCGTGCGTTTTGCACCTGCATCTGGACGTACGTTAAATCCAATTACAATTGCATTAGAGGCTGTTGCTAAGATGATATCAGATTCTGTAATTGCCCCTACGCCAGTGTGAATGATGCGTACGTTTACGCCTTCAACGTCAATCTTTTGTAAAGATGCTGCTAGAGCTTCAACAGAACCTTGTACGTCAGCTTTTACGATTAAGTTTAAGTCCTTCATTTCACCTTGCTTGATTTGCTCAAATAAATCATCCAAGCTTACACGCGTTTTCTCACCACGCTGTTGTTCAAGCTGCTTTTGAGCACGTAGCTCACCGATTTGACGAGCTGTTTTTTCATCTTCAAACACCATGAAACGGTCACCAGCTAAAGGTACATCGTTTAGACCTGTGATCTCAACTGGAGTTGAAGGACCAACCTCTTTCACGCGACGACCGATGTCGTTTACCATTGCACGAACACGACCAAACGTATTTCCGACAACGATTGGATCTCCAACTTTTAATGTTCCATTTTGAACAAGCAAAGTAGCTACTGAACCGCGGCCTTTATCAAGCTGTGCTTCGACAACTGTTCCAACAGCACGACGATTTGGGTTTGCTTTTAATTCTTCTACTTCACTTACTAATAGGATCATCTCAAGAAGCTGGTCAATACCTTCTCCTGATAGAGCAGATAGCTTACAGAAGATTGTATCTCCACCCCATTCTTCCGCTACTAGTCCGTGTTCCATTAACTCTTGCATCACGCGGTCTGGGTTTGCTGCTTCTTTATCCATTTTATTAACAGCTACAATAATTGGTACCTCAGCAGCTTTTGCATGGTTAATCGCTTCAATTGTTTGTGGCATTACACCATCATCAGCTGCAACAACAAGAATTGTAATATCTGTTACTTTTGCTCCACGCGCACGCATTGTTGTAAACGCGGCGTGTCCTGGTGTATCTAAGAACGTAATCTTCTTCTCTTCTACCACAACTTGATAAGCACCGATATGCTGTGTGATTCCACCAGCTTCTCCTGCAGTTACCTTTGTGTTACGGATTGAATCTAATAGCGTTGTTTTACCATGGTCTACGTGACCCATAATTGTAACAACTGGTGGGCGAATTTGAAGATCTTTCTCATCGTCAATGATTTCCATTGCTTCAAAGTCCGTTGCGTCTACCACAACTTCTTCTTCAACTTCTACGCCATACTCGCCAGCGATTAGTTCAATTGCTTCTTTTTCAAGTTCTTGGTTGATTGTTGCCATAACGCCAACCATGAACAGCTTTTTAATAATCTCTGAAGGCTCTTTGCCTAACTCTTTTGCCAGTTCAGACACTGTTAAGCTTTCAGAGTATGTGATTTTTTCAGGAAGTTCTTTTGTTTGTGCTGGTGCAGGTCTTCCTTTTCCTCCCTGAGGCTTTCTATTGCCTTTTCCACCTTTATTGGCAGCAGGTTTTGCTGGCTTTTTGTTACCTTTTTTATCATTGTTATTTGGTTTTGAATTATTATTTAGTGCTGCATCTAGTTTTTTCACATGCTCATCCTCTAACGTTGTCATGTGGTTAGACACTTCAACATTCATTTCTTTTAATTTTTCTATAACGTCTTTGCTTGAAATATTGTATTGTTTTGCATATTCATGTACGCGAACTTTACTCAATATTTTCACCCCCAAAAAGATTAATCGAGCATCGTGATTAGCTTTTTGGCAAAGCCACTATCCATCACTGCAACGACAACACGTGCATCTTTACCGATTGCTTCTCCTAAAACGTAGCGATCCACAACGGTTCGAACCGGAATTTGATAATACGTGCATTTGTCGATGACTTTTTTTGTTGTGTTATCTGATGCATCACCGGCTAAAAGAACAAGCTTTGCTTTTTTTTTACGTACTTCTCCTATTACAAGCTCTTCACCAGAAATTAATTTACGTGCTCGATTTGCAAGTCCTAAAAAAGAGAGCCACTTTTCATTATTCAATGTCATTGCTTCTCCTTTTCTACAAGCGTCAACAATTCATCATAAACTGCTTCTTCAATCGGTGCGCTTAAGTGAGTGGATAAGACATTTTTCTTTTTTGCCAATAAAATGGCTTCTTTATCTTTACTTAAATAAGCACCACGCCCGGACTTTTTACCCGTTAAGTCAACCGAAACTTCACCTTCTTTAGAGCGTACAACTCGTACCAACTCTTTTTTAGGCATCATTTCACCAGTGGCCACACATTTTCGCATCGGGACTTTTTTACGATTGTTCATTTGGCTCACCTCTTATTCCATGTCATCTTCGTCTGAATCAAATGCATGTTGACTCACTAACATGTCATCACTTTTTTGAACATAAATACCTTCTTGCTCTGCTTCCGATTGACTCTTAATGTCAATTTTCCACCCTGTTAGCTTAGCTGCTAAACGTGCATTTTGTCCACGTTTACCGATGGCTAACGACAGTTGGTAATCCGGTACGATAACCGTTGTTGCTTTCTCTTCTTCATCTACCATTACTTCTAATACTTTTGATGGACTTAGCGCGTTTGCCACAAATTCTACCGGGTCATTTGACCAGCGAACGATATCAATTTTTTCACCTTTTAATTCATTCACTACAGCCTGAACACGTTGTCCTTTTGGACCAACACAAGAACCAACTGGATCTACTTCAGCAAACTCTGAGTGTACAGAGATTTTAGAACGATCGCCAGCTTCACGTGCAACTGACTTCAATTCAACCGTACCATCATAAATTTCTGGTACTTCTTTTTCAAATAAACGCTTAAGTAATCCAGGGTGTGTTCTGGAAACGTAAATTTGAGGACCTTTTGTTGTTTTTTCCACTTTTGTGATATACACTTTAATACGGTCATGTGGTTTGTATTGTTCATTTGGCATTTGTTCGCTTTGTGGTAGAAGAGCCTCAATCTTCCCAAGGCTTACATAGATAAAGCGAGAATCCTGACGCTGAACAATTCCTGTCATGATGTCTTCTTCACGATCGCTAAACTCTGAGTAGATAACGCCGCGCTCTGCTTCACGAACGCGTTGTGTTACAACTTGCTTCGCTGTTTGTGCAGCAATACGACCGAAGTCTTTTGGCGTTACTTCAATCTCTACAACGTCGTCTAATTGGAAGTTAGGATTGATTCCTTGGGCTTCTTCAACTGAAATTTCCAAGCGAGGATCATACACTTCATCTACAACGTCTTTGCGTGCGAATACGCGCATTGTTCCTCGATCTAAATTTAAATCAACACGCACGTTTTGCGCTTGATTGAAATTGCGCTTATAAGCAGAAATTAACGCTGCTTCAATCGCTTCAATAATAACATCTTTACTAATGCCTTTTTCTTTTTCAAGAACTACCAAGGCATCTAATAACTCACTGCTCATTTTGGTTAATCCCCCTTTAATATTAGCTAGTTGCTAATGCGTTAAAACACAATTGCTAGCCTTGCAAACGCGACTTTTTCATATGGTAATTCCACTGTTTTTGTGCGTGTTTTAATGCGAATTGACAACGTTACTGTTGTACCGTCAAATGCTACTAGTTCGCCTTCAAACTCCTTTGCACCTTCAATTGGTTCATATGTTTTTATGTATACATGCTTACCGATTGAACGTTCAAAGTCTCTATCCTTCTTCAAAGGTCGCTCAGCACCTGGAGAAGATACTTCAAGGAAATAGTTGTGTGTGATTGGATCAACTTCATCCATTTTCTCACTAAGCTTTTCACTTACAGTTCCGCAGTCTTCAATGTCTACACCCGTTTCAGAATCAATAAAAACTCGAAGGAACCAATCGCGCCCTTCTTTCACATATTCTATTTCTACTAGCTCTAAGTTCATTTCTTCTAAAATTGGTGTAACCATTTCTTCTACTGTTTCTTTTACGCTTTTGCCCATTTCTAATCCTCCTTTCGAGACAACAAAATATCTGTCTCTTATCTAAAAAAGAGTGGACACATTTGATACTGTCCTTTCAATACCTAGTATGAAGCTGGTACATACGCACGATATACTAATGAGTAAGGATGATGAAATTAATAATGGATGTTTTCAATTCATATCGCCGTGATACAGTCCGATACTTAAGTTTCGATGCTAGAACGTCTCGAGTTAAAAAGCATGCACGTACAGAAAAAACGAATCATGCTAACCGCCGATTCGTTTCCCATACTCCTTACTAGTTCGTAAGTTCATATCAATAAGAAAGAGCGGGTTTCCCCACTCTTTACTCGTCCGTATCCTTAGCATTTCCACATTCACTATATCATAACCGCTTATTTTATGCAAATGTTAGAAAAGTGAAAGTTGGTTTTGATCTGGCAGGCTTTCTAAACAACCATGATTGTCTAAATACTCTAGAATTGTCTTTGATACTTTTCCTCTTTGCTGCAGATCTTCTTTTGATAAAAACTCGCCATCTTTGCGGGCTTTCACAATATTTAAAGCCGCATTTGTTCCCAATCCTGGAATAGAGTTAAATGGTGGGATTAGGGATGTTCCATCAATAATAAATTCATCGGCACTTGATTCATACAGGTCAACTTTTTTGAACGAATAGCCCCGTTCACACATTTCAAGCGCAAGTTCAAGCACTGTTAATAAATTTTTCTCTTTTGGAGAAGCATCAAGTCCCTTACCGTTAATCTCTTCCATTTTCGATTTAATAGCAGTTGAACCTTTAATCATTGTATCAATGTCGAAATCATCGGCACGTACTGTAAAATATGCTGCATAATATAAAAGTGCATGATGAACTTTGAAGTATGCGATACGTACAGCCATTAAAACATATGCTGCCGCATGGGCTTTCGGGAACATGTACTTGATCTTTTTACATGAATCAATGTACCAATCCGGTACGCCGTTTTTAATCATTTCTTCTTCAAATTCAGGGCTTAATCCCTTCCCTTTACGAACTGATTCCATGATTTTAAACGCTAAAGAAGGCTCCAGCCCTTGATAAATTAAATACACCATAATATCATCACGACAGCCAATTACTTCACTTAGGTTACAAATATTGTTACGGATTAACTCTTGGGCATTTCCTAACCATACATCTGTTCCGTGAGATAGTCCAGAAATTTGCACAAGCTCTGAGAACGTAGATGGCTTTGTGTCTTCTAGCATTTGACGAACAAATCGGGTTCCGAATTCAGGAATACCGAGAGTTCCTGTTTTACACATAATCTGCTCTTCCGTGACGCCTAATGATTCTGTTCCGCTAAAGATTTTCATGACTTCCGGGTCATCTGTCGGAATGGTCTTGGGGTCAATCCCACTTAAATCTTGTAGCATACGAATAACCGTAGGATCATCGTGCCCTAGAATATCAAGCTTTAAGAGATTATCATGAATCGAATGGAAGTCAAAATGCGTTGTGCGCCATTCTGAATTTCGATCATCTGCTGGGAACTGAATTGGTGTAAAGTCATAGATATCCATATAATCGGGTACAACGATAATTCCCCCAGGGTGCTGCCCTGTTGTTCGCTTTACTCCTGTACACCCTGCTACTAATCGATCAACTTCCGCATTTCGCAAGTGCAATTCATGATCTCCAGCGTACCCTTTTACATAGCCATACGCCGTCTTCTCTGCAACGGTACCAATTGTTCCAGCACGATATACGTTATCTTCTCCGAATAATACTTTTGTATAGTTATGTGCTCTTGGCTGATACTCTCCAGAGAAGTTTAAGTCGATATCTGGTACTTTATCTCCTTTGAAACCAAGGAACGTTTCAAAGGGGATATCATGTCCGTCTTTTTTATACGGCGTGCCACACTCCACGCAGCTTTTATCAGGTAGGTCAAATCCAGAACCAACCGAACCGTCATCAAAAAACTCTGAGTGCTTACACGAAGGACATACATAATGCGGTGGCAATGGGTTTACTTCAGTGATTTCCGTCATTGTCGCAACAAATGAAGATCCAACAGAACCACGTGAACCAACAAGATACCCATCATCTAGAGATTTCTTTACAAGCTTATGAGAAATTAAATAAATAACCGCGAAGCCGTGACCAATGATACTTTTTAACTCTTTTTCCAGTCTTGCTTCAACGACTTCTGGTAAATCATCTCCATAGATGCTTCTAGCCATCGCATAGCTCATCGCCCTCATTTCCTCATCGGCACCTTCAATTTTCGGCGTATACAAGTCGTCTTTAATTGGCTTAACTTCTTCAATCATATCAGCAATTTTTTGCGTATTTGTTACGACAATTTCCTTGGCTTTATTAGCGTCTAAAAATGAAAAGCACTCCAACATTTCATCTGTTGTGCGGAAATGAACGTCTGGTAGCTGATGACGATTAAGTGGATTAGCACCACCCTGTGAACTAATTAATATTTTTCGATAGATTTTATCTTCTGGATTTAGATAATGAACGTTTCCAGTAGCAACTACAGGTTTATCTAACTTTTCACCAAGCTTCACAATATTATTAATAATATCTTTTAACGCTCGCTCGTCTCTTACCAGCTCTAGTTCAATGAGATGCTTGTAGTTTTCAGGTGGCTGTACCTCAATATAGTCATAAAATTCTGCTGCTTCTTGCACTTCATCGATACCTTTTTGCATCATTCCTTCGAATACTTCACCGCGGTCGCAAGCAGTCCCGATTAAAATCCCTTCTCGAAACTTTTGAAGTTTGGAACGCGGGATACGCGGTACACGATAGAAATAGTTTAAGTGAGACATTGAAATGAGCTTAAACAAGTTTTTTAAGCCTGTTTCATTTTGAGCCAACATCGTCACATGATACGGGCGTGCGCGCTGGTAAGCATTCCCTTCTCCCATATAATCGTTAAGCTGATTATGATTTAAGATATCACGTTCAAACGCATCTTTTAACATTTTTGCTAGTAAATAGCCTGTTGTTTCAGCATCATAAATCGCACGGTGATGCTGGACTAACTCTATATCAAACTTTTTCGCTAACGTGTTCAAACGATGATTTTTCATATGTGGATATAAAAACCTTGCTAGCTCTAAGGTATCAATCACACCATTTTGCACTTTTTCGAATCCAGCTCGCTGTAATCCTGCATTTAAAAAGCCCATGTCAAAGCTCGCGTTATGTGCAACTAAAATGTCATTTCCAATCCAATCGCTAAACTTCTTTAATACCTCTGAAGCATCAGGCGCATCTTGGACCATATCGTCTGTAATGCCCGTTAATTCAATTGTTGTAGCTGAAAGAGGGTGATGCGGGTTAGCAAAGCTTTCAAACTTATCAATGATTTCTCCCTCTTTCATCTTAACAGCAGCTAGCTCAATGACCGTGTCATACACAGCTGATAAGCCTGTTGTTTCTACGTCAAATACGATATACGTAGCATCTGGAAGTGAAACATCTTGAGGATTGTATGCGATTGGTACACCATCATCGACTAGATTTGCTTCCACGCCATATAAAATTTTAATACCGTTTTTCTTTCCGGCACCGTATGCTTCAGGGAATGATTGAGCTACAGCATGATCGGTTACGGCAATGGCTTTATGTCCCCACTTTTTAGCTTGACCGACTAATGTACTCACCGATGTCACGGCGTCCATTTGACTCATCGGTGTATGGAGATGAAGTTCAACACGCTTTTCGTCATCAGAAGCTTTATCTTGTCTTGTAATTGGAGAAATTTCATTCACATCGTTTCCAATCATAACAAGATCACGGACAAAGGTATCATTTTGTACACTGCCTCGCACTTTCACCCACATGCCTTTTTTAATTGCTTGAAGTAGTGGAATGTCTTCTTTATCGCGTGAGAACATCTTAATCATAATGGAATTTGTATAATCTGTAATTTTAAAGATTAATAGCGTACGGCCGCTTCTAAGCTCTCTTGTTTCAGCATCAAACACATAGCCTTGTACCGCAATTCTCTTCTCTTCATCAACAATGGTATCAAGTGAAACCACTTCATCTTTAATTGTATAACCGATTGTGAGGGGACCTTTTGGTACGTCTGGTCCATCACTTTTCTCATTTTCTTTATTCTGCATTTCAGTAATGGCTTGTAACACTTTTTCGGTATCTTCCTGTTTACGCTGCTCAACAAACTGTTGAAAAGCTTCTTCAGAATGCACAACCTCAGTTACAAGCTGCATCTGCGGAAAACCATAGGATGCGTACTGGTCGGCAATTAGCTGACCATATTTTTTTCGAAGAGCCGTTCCTTCTGCTTCATGTCTTGCATTTAAGACTAGCTTTACACCATTTAGCATTGGCTTTTGTCCTTGCAAAAGCGACATTAGTAAAGGCGAAATGCCTTGGAGTTCGCTGATACAATGTTGCCAGTAGCTTTGAATGTCATCCTGTGTACAATTTTTCGTCTCTGCTACAATAGAAAAAGAGACGTTTGCTATATGTGAGAAAGCCGATTGAATACGTGCTTGAAAAAGCTCGTATACATTAAACGGAAGTACTTGCTGAAAATGAAAATAAAAGTGCCATTTTTTTTGTTCTTTATTAATAACTACCTTTTCAATTGAGGCTTGGTCAAAATAAGAAACAACTTGGTCACTCGTTAACTCTAACTGCTGCAGCAGTAGCTTAAAACGCTCTTTTTTTCCTAGCGTTTGTTCTCCCAAAACTTCTGCCTCCTTTAAAAAATAATGCACTTCATTTTAACATAAACCTAGCACCAGCTGTTGACGCAATGCTTATAAAATCAAACGAAAATCGCTCAACTGCAAATACGAAACTTGTCATATTTGCATTGAGCGATTTTAAGGTTAGCATAAATTACTTAGCTAACATTTCCATAATTTTTGCTTCTACCTCGTCAACATGGACTTCAAATGATTCTCCTGTTTGACGCATTTTCACTTCTACAATTCCTTCAGAAGCACGTTTACCAACCGTAACACGCACTGGAATTCCAATTAAATCTGAATCTGCGAATTTAACCCCTACTCGTTCTTGGCGATCATCAAGCAATACTTCTACACGACGATCTAATAGCTGGTTATATAACGTTTCACCAAGCTCTCTCTGCTCATCATTCTTCACATTTACCGTGATAACATGTACATGATAAGGTGCAACAGCTTGAGGCCATACAAAGCCTTTCTCATCGTTAAACTGCTCAGCGATTGCTGCTAATGTACGTGATACACCAATTCCATAGCAGCCCATAATCATTGGCTGCGAACGACCATTTTCATCTAGGTATGTTGCGCCCATTGCTTCGCTATAGCGCGTGCCTAATTTGAATACGTGACCTACTTCAATTCCTTTAGCGAACTTAATAATACCTTGTCCATCTGGAGAAGCGTCTCCCTCTTGAATAAAGCGGAAGTCTTCATATGTTGCTGTAAAATCTCTCTCTGGATTCACGCCTTGGTAGTGAACACCGTCTTCATTTGCTCCACATACGCCATTTACAACAGCTTTTACTGCATGATCTGCGACTACTTCAATTTTCTCACTTACTTGAATAGGACCAAGTGAACCGATTTGAGCTGCCATCACTTCTTTTGCTTCCTCTGGTGTTGCAAGCTCAACAACTGTTGCTTCAAAATAATTTTTCACTTTGATATCATTAATCTCATGATCTCCACGAGCTAAGACCAATACAAAGCGGTCATCTACCTTAAATAACAGCGACTTAATACATGATGATGCTTCCACATTTAAGAACGCTGCGACTTCTTCAATTGTACGAACATCAGGCGTATTTACTTTTTTAAGTTCAACAGGCGCTTCGTTTGATTTCTCATACTGTGTTACGACTGGAGCCATTTCAATATTGGCAGCATAAGAAGATGTATCAGAATAAGCAATTGTATCTTCACCAATTTCAGATAGTACCATAAACTCATGCGTATCTTTTCCACCCATTGCCCCTGAGTCTGCAATAACTGCGCGGAAGTTTAATCCGCAGCGTTCGAAGATGCGGCTATACGCTTCATACATCTTGTCGTACACTTCATCCAAACTTTCTTGTGAAGCATGGAAAGAATAAGCATCTTTCATCACAAACTCACGACCACGTAATAGTCCAAAACGTGGACGTTTTTCATCACGAAACTTTGTTTGGATTTGATATAGATTTAAAGGTAATCTTTTGTATGATTTTACTTCATCACGAAGCAAACTTGTAATAACTTCTTCATGGGTTGCACCTAAAGCGAATTCACGACTATGACGATCGTTCATACGCATTAATTCTGGTCCATACGAATACCAACGACCAGACTCTTTCCACAACTCTGCTTGTTGAAGTGCAGGCATTAGTAATTCAACTGAGCCAGCACGCTCCATTTCTTGTCTTACAATTTCTTCGACTTTGTGAAGCACTTTCTTACCTAATGGTAAGAAGCTGTATACGCCACTAGCATTTTGGCGAATAAAACCTGATCTTAATAAAAGCTGATGGCTTTTTACTTCTGCATCAGCAGGTACTTCTCTTAATGTAGGAATTAATGTTGCACTTTGTCTCATAACCTCGCACCTCTTTACTCACTTCTCTATTTTCATAGTTTATCACGCTTTTACAACCACAGTAAGCCCCTATTTACAGGGGCTTAACTTGTTCATCACGTATTCCCTATTTGTTTTTATAAAAAGAAACTTTGAATGTCATTCCATGTTACCACAAGCATTAATAGCATAAGTAACGCAAATCCAATAAAGTGAACTACACCTTCTTTTTGTCGATCAATCGGCTTACCACGTACCGCTTCAACTGCGAAGAATACGAGACGTCCACCATCTAGAGCTGGAATTGGTAACAGATTAACGATTCCTAAGTTAATGCTTAAAACAGCCGCCCACTTCATTAGATAGTAAATACCTGATTGTGCCACTTGGTCAGTAGCTGCATAAATACCAACAGGGCCGGAGAGCATGTCAAGTGAAAATTGCCCCGTCACTAACTTGCCTAGTCCAGTTACAATTTCTTTCATCCACGTTGCTGTTTCGGTTGCACCGTTTGTGATCGAGCCAATTACCGATTTTTCAACAGGTGCATACACACCAATTAAACCGATTTTTTCTTCTCCCATTTCACGACTATCCGGTGTTACCTCTATTTCACGCGTTTCATCACCACGATTAACGGTGAACATGATTTCTTGCTCTGGATGCTTACGAATGATTTCAACAACATCCTGCCATGTCGACACAGCTGCACCATCAATTGCTTGTACTTCATCACCCTGTTTCAATCCAGCTTCAATAGCAGCGCCGTCCTTAGTTAATTCACCAAGTACAGGTTTATCCACTGCATAGCCTTGGGAAATTCCTAGCACCACAAAAATAACAAACGCTAGCACAAAGTTCATTAAAGGACCCGCAAAGATAGCCATAGCACGTTGTCCCAACGTTTTAGAAGCAAATTGACGACTGTACGGTGCGATTTGAACTTCATCACCGTCCACAATAAAGTACGACTCTTCTGCTACTCTAAAGGTGTGTAGTCGTTCCTCGTCTTCTGATTCATATCCTTTTATAATCATTTCATGCTCTAAGTCTGCATGCTCTACTTCAATAACTCTGGCATCTGGGTACTGCTCTTTATTATTAATGATGACTTTTTCTACTCTTTCATCATTATTAAATAGCAAGCCAATAACTTGACCCGGTTTCACATCAATCATTTCCGGATCTTCGCCGGCCATACGTACAAATCCACCTAATGGCAATAAGCGAATTGTATAGACTGTTTCATCTCGTTTGAACGAAAGAATTTTTGGTCCAAAGCCAATGGCAAATTCACGGCATAGAATCCCAGCTCGTTTCGCAAAAATCAAGTGCCCTAACTCATGGAAAAAGACAAGAGCACCAAAGATAATAATAAACGCAATGACCGTATTCAATGGGTATGCCCCCCTTCTTATGATAAGGTGAAACGTTAATTAGAAATATGCGCCTTTTTAAGTTACCATACTAACTTTAATTAGTACGAGCTAAAAGGTTTACAAGTTTTCTTGTTTCTAAATCTACTTCTTTTATTGTAGACAAGCAAGGATTTTTTATAACCTGATGCTCATTCATTGCTCGTTCAATCACATCTTCAATTTCTAAAAACGTAATAGCTCCATCTAAAAAGGCTTGAACAGCACATTCATTTGCTGCGTTTAAAACCGTTGGCATTGTACCGCCTTCTTTACCTGCTTCAAAAGCAAAACGCAAACATCTAAAGCGTTCTTGATCCATTTTTGAAAAGTGTAGCTGGCCAATATCAGCCAAGCTTAATCGATCTGTTCCCTGCAGCGGTAAGCGTTTTGGATAAGTTAGCGCATATTGAATCGGCACGCGCATATCCGGTGTTCCAAGCTGTGCAATTACACTGGTATCAGCAAACTCTACCATTGAATGAATAATGCTTTCTTTATGTAATAATACATCAATTTGTTCATAAGGAATATCAAAAAGCCAGCGTGCCTCAATGACTTCTAGTCCTTTATTCATCATCGTAGCTGAGTCAATTGTGATTTTTGCTCCCATTGACCAATTTGGATGATTTAATGCTTCTTGAACCGTTACACCTTTTAACTCTTCTCTTGTTTTATCTCGGAAGCTTCCACCAGAAGCTGTTAAGATTAAGCGATCAATTGCTTTATCATCCTGCCCTTGAAGGCTTTGAAAAATAGCTGAATGCTCGCTATCTACTGGTAGAATGTCCACCCCATATTCCTTAGCCGCACTCATAACAATATGTCCTGCTGTAACTAACGTTTCCTTATTAGCTAACGCAATTGTTTTTTTCATTTTAATCGCTTCAAGAGTTGGTACTAATCCAACACTTCCCACAACTGCATTCACTACCACTTCTGTTTCTGGATGCGTGGCTACTGCTACCAGACCTTCCTCACCGTACATAAACGTTACGTTTGGAAATTCTGCCTTCAGTGTTTCACTGTCTTCTTTGTTCATAAGTGAAACAAGAGACGGATTACATAATTGAATGATTTTACGTGCTTCTTGTACATTTCGACCAAATGACATTGCTACAAGTTCAAAAGAGTCACGGTGAGCTTGAACAACATCAACCGTTTGAAGCCCAATCGAACCTGTAGCACCTAATAAAGAAAGTTTCTTCAAATATATTCACTCCCATTACTTCAAAGACATGTTTTTTACTGAGTAGACAAGCCTTAGCTATTTTTAATTATGGTTCTATTAAAGAGATAAAAGGAAAGCCAGAATTGGCATAATAAATAGCAGACTGTCAAATCGGTCTAGTATTCCTCCATGCCCTGGTAACAGTTTACCTGAATCTTTCACTCCATAATGTCGTTTAAATGCCGACTGTACTAAATCTCCCATTTGTCCAAATAACGAGATGATGATTCCAATTAAAAGTACTGCGCCCATGGATTGTTCAATGCCCGACGCCACTTTAAAAATAATGGCAACCACTAATGCGCACACTACTCCACCAACAAAACCTTCAATCGTTTTATTTGGACTAATTTCAGGCCACAACTTCCTCTTTCCCATTGCTCGTCCAATAAAATAAGCACCAGAGTCAGTTGCCCAAATTAAAAGAAATGCGAAAAATAGATACGTTAACCCATACTCTGAACGAACTTCGATAAAATAATGAAAGCCTAGTCCTACATAAAGTGTCGTCAATAAAAGAAAGCCTACCCCATCAAATGTAAATACATTTTTTACAACTACCGTATACATTAATAGTAATAGCGTGGCAAATAGAGCTACTTCTACTTTATGTTCACTTACCATTTGAAATGCAGCATCTGAGCTAGTTGGCAATAAAAATACCCAGGTCAGTAAGAGACTGACAATACTAGGGAAAGACAATGGCTTAATTTTTTTCATATTTAGCAGTTCAACAACGCCAATTGTTGCTAACAAATACATTAGAGCAGTAAATGGTAAGCCACCAATCATGACAATAGGCACAAACACTGCTAGTGCAACAATGGCTGTAATGATTCTTTGTTTCATGTTAGTTCAACACCCTCTTAGACTCCACCAAAGCGACGTCCACGATTTTGGAACGCCTCAATTGCTTCAATTAAATGATTTTCTTTAAAATCTGGCCATAATACATCTGTAAACCAAAACTCGGTATAAGCTAACTGCCAAAGCATAAAGTTACTTAAACGCAGTTCACCACTTGTTCGAATTAACAAATCTGGATCTTGTAAACTCCCACTCATTAAATACGAGGAAAACACTTCGTCATTAATTTCAGCAGGATTTAAATTGTGAGATTCAACATCCTTTGCAATTGCTTGAACAGCCTTAACGATTTCATGTCGGCTTCCATAATTAAGTGCAAAATTCAAAATAAGGCCCGTATTGTCTTTGGTTTCATGGATTGCCTTATCAACTGCACGTAATGTGTGAGAAGGTAGTTCACTTTTCTCTCCCATAATGCGCACCTGAACATTTTCTTCAATTAGCTCTGGTAAAAAAGTCGTTAAAAATTCCTCGGGTAACTTCATAAGAAATTCTACTTCCACTTTTGGTCGTTTCCAGTTCTCTGTTGAAAAAGCATATAAAGTTAGTGCTTTAACGCCCAATTGGTTTGCTGCTTTTGTAATTTGTCGAACGACTTTCATTCCCTCATGATGTCCCATCATTCTAGGAAGTGCTCTTTTTTGTGCCCAGCGACCATTACCATCCATAATAATTGCAATGTGTTCTGGTACAGCCTGCTTTTTCACTCTCTCTTTTCTTTCCTCAAGAGACTGTGTGCCTGGATTTTGACTTTTTTTCCATGCTTGAATTTTTTTTAACATGCAAAGGTCCCCCGTTGTATGTTCTCATTGACATTTGTTCTTTGTCATTCGATATTTTATCTTACTACACATTATTAACAAAAAAACCCCCTGTAAACAATAGAGGGTCTTTTACAATATATTTTACATTGAAATGACTTATACCGCCATAATTTCCTGTTCTTTATCTTTTGTTACGCTATCCACTTTAGCAATGTGGTCATCTGTTAACTTCTGAATATCATCACTGTATCCGCGAAGATCATCTTCAGTAATCTCACCGTTTTTCTCTAACTTTTTAAGGTCATCATTTGCATCACGACGAATATTACGAACTGCTACTTTCGCATCTTCAGAAGCTTTTTTCACTGTTTTAACAAGCTCTTTACGACGCTCTTCTGTTAAAGCAGGAATCGATAAGCGGATAATTGAACCATCGCTTGTTGGCGTTAAACCTAAATCAGATTTCATGATTGCTTTTTCCACTTCACCAAGCTGTGATTTATCATAAGGTTGGATTACCAACATACGAGCTTCGGGTACGCTAACTTGTGCAAGTTGATTAATTGGTGTTGGAACACCATAGTATTCAACCGTCACGCGGTCTAATAATGAAGCACTCGCACGACCAGCGCGAATTGAAGCCAATTCACGGCTATATGACTGAAGTGCTTTTTCCATTCTTTCCTTCGCATCTTGCAACACTTGTTTTGCCATCATTATTTCCCCCTTACAATTGTTCCGATATTTTCGCCTGTTACGGCACGTTTGATGTTTCCTTCTTCCGTAATGGAGAAGACGATTAATGGAATATCATTATCCATGCATAGAGAAGAAGCAGTCGAATCCATTACAGCTAGTCCATCTTTTAAGACATCAATGTATGTTAATGTTTCATACTTTACTGCGTCTGGAACTAATTTCGGATCAGCACTGTATACACCATCAACATTATTTTTCGCCATTAGAATTACATCTGCTTCAATTTCAGCCGCACGTAACGCAGCTGTAGTATCAGTAGAGAAGTAAGGATTGCCTGTGCCTGCTGCAAAAATTACAACGCGTTTCTTCTCAAGGTGACGAACCGCTTTTCTTCTTATGTATGGTTCAGCAACTTGTCTCATTTCGATAGACGTTTGAACGCGAGTTTGTACTCCAATGTTCTCTAGGCTATCTTGAAGTGCTAGTGAGTTCATAACAGTTGCAAGCATGCCCATGTAATCTGCAGCTGCACGGTCCATTCCCATTTCACTACCAATTTTCCCACGCCAAATGTTTCCACCACCAACGACTACTGCTACTTCAACGCCTAAGTCATAAACGTCTTTCACTTGCTCTGCAACCGACTTAATGATAGAAGGATTAATACCAAATCCATCTTCTCCTGCTAATGCTTCGCCACTTAATTTTAATACAATACGATTATATTTTGCTTGACTCATGCCTAACCTCCATCGTCAACGGTGAGATCCATTTTTTTGAAAAAGGGAACACAGAGTGTTCCCCATTTAATCACATTCTTACTTTTTAACTTGGCTCATTACTTCTTCAGCAAAGTTGTCTTGACGCTTCTCAATACCTTCTCCTACTTCAAAGCGTACAAAGCTCTCTACTGTTGCGCCTTTGCTCTCAACAAATTGACGAACTTTTTGATCAGGATTTTTAACAAATGTTTGATCTAATAAGCAGATATCTTCGAAGAATTTGCTTAAGCGACCTTCAACCATTTTTGCAACGATTTTTTCTGGCTTACCTTCGTTTAGTGCTTGTTGTGTTAATACTTCGCGCTCACGCTCAGTTTCTTCAGCAGAAACTTCGTCACGAGATACATATTTAGGGTTGATAGCAGCGATGTGCATTGCAACATCTTTTGCAGCTTGCTCATCAGTTGTACCAGATAATACTGTTAATACACCAATGCGTCCACCCATGTGTAAGTAAGCACCAAATGCATCAGCATCTGTTTTGCTTACTACAGCGAAACGACGTAGAGAAAGTTTTTCACCAATTGTAGCGATTGCTGAATTGATATGCTCTTCTACAGTAGCTCCACTTTCCATTTTTTGAGCAACAGCTTCTTCAACGTTAGCTGGTTTGTTAGCTAAGATATGTGCAGCAAGTTCTTTTGTTAACTTCTGGAATCCTTCGTTTTTCGCAACGAAATCTGTTTCAGAGTTTACTTCAAGAATAACAGCTTCGTTACCTTGTGCTTCAATGTAAGTTAAACCTTCAGCAGCGATACGATCAGATTTCTTAGCAGCTTTAGCAATACCTTTTTCACGTAAGAAATCGATTGCTTTTTCCATGTCACCGCCAGTTTCAGTTAATGCTTTTTTACAATCCATCATCCCAGCGCCAGTTTTTTCACGTAATTCTTTTACCATTTGAGCTGTAATTGCCATAATAAATAGCCTCCTTATTTGGGTATGTACTCTATATCAATTAATTAAATCTTTTCAAAAAAAGGTGATAAAAGGCTATTCCCTCTTATCACCTTTCGTGGAATTAAGCAGTAGTTGTTTCAGTTTCAACTGCTGTTTCTTCACCTTGTTTTGCTTCTAAGATTGCATCAGCAATTTTAGAAGTTAAAAGTTTCACAGCACGAATTGCATCATCGTTTGCAGGGATTACATAATCAATTTCGTCTGGATCACAGTTTGTATCTACGATACCAACGATTGGGATGTGTAATTTTTTAGCTTCTGCTACTGCGATACGCTCTTTACGAGGATCAATGATGAATAATGCATCAGGAAGTTGTTTCATATCTTTGATACCGCCTAAGAATTTCTCAAGACGCTCTAACTCTTTTTTAAGTTGAACTACTTCTTTCTTAGGTAGTACTTCAAAAGTACCGTCTTCTTGCATTCTTTCGATGTCTTTTAAACGCTTAATACGTTTTTGGATTGTAGAGAAGTTTGTTAATGTACCACCTAACCAACGTTGGTTAACGAAGTACATACCAGCGCGAGCTGCTTCTTCTTTAACAGAATCTTGAGCTTGCTTTTTAGTACCTACGAATAACATAGTACCGCCATCAGCAGCTAATTCTTTAACGAAGCGGTAAGCTTCTTCTACTTTCTTAACTGTTTTTTGAAGATCGATAATGTAGATGCCGTTACGCTCAGTGAAGATATATTTCTTCATTTTTGGGTTCCAACGGCGAGTTTGGTGACCGAAATGTACACCAGCTTCTAGTAATTGTTTCATTGAAATTACTGACATGTGTTTTTCCTCCTAATGGTTTTGATTATCCTCCGCCCATTTCATCTTTAGCCAAAACTACAAAGTGTAGCACCAATGACTAAATCAACGAGCGTGTGTATTAACACCAAAAACAAATATAGCACACTCACTTTTCACAAGCAAGCCTAAAATGCAGTTTATTGTTGAAATTTCAACAATAACTCAATTTCAGTTTTCCCTCTATATAGATTTTTCGCAATTTCTTCAATTGTTAAACCTTTTTTTTGTAGAGAAAACGCAATTTTTTGCACTTCATTCCTTGATAATTTACTACCTTCTTCTTTTGTCAGCACGTGTTCACTTCTTTCAATCCTGTCTGTCATCTCTTGTTGAAGGAGCGCTGCAAAAGTCAATTCTGGTTCGCTTTTTAAATCTATTTTTGGATACGAGATATCTAACTTTTCTTCCTTTAACTCCTCAAAATCCGGTTTTATTATCGACACATCTGGCTGTTCAACTTCTATTCGCTTCATTTTTTGCTGAATCTTTAATAGAAACGCATCGTTTTGAGCATCCACTTCAGCTAAATAAGTTGCCATTGTGCTATCCATTTCTTCTATTATTTTACGCTGTTTTTTTTCTAAAACCTTTATCGAATATAGTTGCTGACGAAGACGCCAAAAAGCCAGAAACGTTACAGCGTGTAAAATAAAGCTAATCATTAACAAGGTATACATTGTAAAATCCCTCTAACCTACATCATTTTATTTAACGTATTTCTTAGTTTAAAAAGAGCTTTTGAGTGTATTTGTGAAATACGTGATGTGGATAAACCCAAAATGTGTCCAATCTCAGTAAAAGTCAATTCTTCTTTATAAAACAATGAAATAACAAGCTGTTCTTTTTCGTTAAGCTGTTCAATTATCTGTACCAATTCCGCAAAGTATTCTTCTTTTAAAAGATGGTCTTCAGGAGTAATCATTCGTTCATCACGAATTGCATACGATTGATGATCACCTTCATCATGCTCTTTTATTGGTTCCTCAATTGATAACACATTAGCAAAAAAACCTTCATTCATTACATGAACGACTTCTTCTTCTGTCATCTTTATTTCACTAGCAATTTCTTGAACAGTAACATTTCGCAAATATCGTTGTTCCAGTTTTTCTATCGTATGCTCCACCCTTTTAGCTTTTTCACGCGCGCTTCTAGATAGCCAATCCTCTTTTCGTAATCCATCTAAAATAGCACCTCTGATTCGGAATGATGCATACGTATCAAATTTCAAATCACGTTCATGGTCAAATTTTTCAAGTGCATCATACAAACCTATTAAGCCAAGGCTTTTCAACTCTTCTTTATGTACATTTCGAGGTAAACCCACTCCAATTCGTTGCACATGGTAATTAACAAGGGGCATATATTGCTTCACTAGCAAATTACCAGCCTCTTCATCTCTTTGTTTCGACCATTTTTCCCACCGTTTCTTTTCATCCATTACATTTACACTTGTCATGACGGCTTCTCCCCCTTCTTTCGTACAATAAATAGCTATCCTTTTAGCTTACCGGCTAGATTTCAACCACACCTTTATTTACCGTTCGAACCATTAACTGTGAAGTTGTGGGGTTGAATTCAATTGTTCTGCCGTTTGTTCCTCCCACATCTTTTGATATTAACGTAATATGATGTTCCTTTAACTCTTGCTCCACGGCTATAATATTCCGAGCACCAATCTTCATAAAGTCATTACTTGAAGTGAATTGAAACATCTGTGCACCACCTGCTATTTTGGCACATAAGCGTCTTTTATTGGCACCTAGATGTACGAGCATTTCAATTAAATCAATAATAGCTGTATCTGCATACTTAGCACGGTTAAATGAGCCTTTCACATGCCGAGAATTCGGCAGCATAATATGAGCCAGACCGGCCACCTTTAAGATGTCATCATACAATACAACCCCTACGCACGAGCCTAAGCCTGCTGTTCGAATTAAATCCGGTTCTTGCACAACATTCATATCTGAAATGCCAACTTTTACAATATGCTTACTCATGCAATGGTACCCCTAATGCTTGAAACAACGGTTGAATGGAACGGTTGTCCGGAATAAGAAGAAAACTCCCTTTCATAACGGAAGAGTGCGCTTGTTCTTGTAACGTTGTTTCAATTATTAAAACCGATTCCATCTGATATCCTTTTTCCAGTAACCCACTTGTCACCGTAGCACCAAGCATATCTATACAAACAGCTGGTAACGAAGGGTAAAGGTGAAGAGTTGTTAAGTCTGCAAGCGCAGTTAAATAGGCGCCACATAGAATATTTCCTATTTCACATAGCGCAGACCTCACTAATTCTGATTGAAGGAATTTTAAGCTTTCAATTTCTATGGAGGATTCATCTAATAAACAGCCTAGTAACGTCTTAGTATCATCTACTGATAATAGAAAGAATAGGCTTCCTTGGATATCTCCTTTAATCTGTAATAAAAGTTGTACTACTACTCGCTCAGGTCCTCCAATTTCTTCAACCGCTTCATTTATGCCCGCAATCTTTACGCTTGGAAGTCGCATCTCAATTCTTTTTCTCACCAAATGAGAAAGAGCAGTCGCTGAATTAGCTGCTCCAATATTAGCTATTTCTTTTAAAACATCTAAATGAATTGCGCCAAACTTCAGATTATCTAAGCTGGTTTTATTCTTGGTCATCCAATCCTAAAACCTTTCCTAAGTTCACTAATACTATTAAACGTTCCTCTACTTTTACAACACCGCTTATATAATCCGCTTCAACACCTTCAATAACTTCCGGTGTCGGTTCAATATGGTCACTGTAAATATCCAACACATCGTTTGCTGCGTCGACAATTAAGCCAACTTCAATATCATTTATCATTACGATAATAATTCTTGTATGATCTGTATAAGTTTGCTCTTGCAAGCCGAACCTCTTTCTCAAATCTAGAATTGGTATTACTACTCCACGTAAGTTTATAACGCCACGCACATACTTTTCAGTTCGAGGCACTCGCGTGATATGTTGCATTTTCTCAATTGATTTAACCTGATCTACTACAATTCCATACTCTTCATTCCCCAGCTGAAATACAATGAATTTCGTTTCCATTCCGCTCTCCTCCACTACGACTTAAAACGTTATTTTGCCAAACATTATTATTTAATTAAAGCATTACAATCAATAATTAATGCTACTTGCCCATCGCCTAAAATCGTTGCTCCTGAAATGGCAAACGGAGAAGTTAAATAGTTGCCTAATGATTTTAAAACGATTTCTTGCTGACCTATAAATGAGTCCACAATTAAACCTGCTGTCTTATCACCTTTTCGTACAATTACAACAGGGTAAACGTCTTTCTGTTCAAAAGCTTCCGGTACGTTAAACAGATTTTTGAGATTTAATAGTGGTATGATTTTCCCTCGGAAATCAATAACTTCTTGTCCGTGGGCTTTCATAACATCCTTTTTATTCACAAGTGCTGTCTCAATGATAGATGATAGTGGAAGTGCATAGCGTTCATCTTGCATATTAACAAGCAGTGCTGAAATAATTGATAATGTTAAAGGTAGTTGAATAGAAAAAGTAGATCCATAGCCTGGAATCGAATCAATTGTCACTGTTCCACCTAAGGATTCAATTGTATTTTTAACAACATCAAGCCCTACACCTCGCCCTGAAACATCAGAAATTTGTTCAGCTGTGGAAAAACCAGATGCAAACATAAGATCATACACTTGTTGATCCGTTAAACCTTGAGCATCCCTTTCTGAGACAATTCCTTTTTTCAAAGCTTTTTCTAAAATTTTATCGCGGTCAATCCCTGCACCATCATCCTCAAGGTCAATGAACACATGATTACCGCTATGATATGCTTTCAGTCGAACTGTACCTTCCCTCTTTTTTCCGTTCTGTTCGCGTACGTCCGGCATTTCAATTCCATGATCTAGCGCATTACGAAGCAAGTGGACAAGTGGGTCACCAATTTCATCAATAACTGTACGATCAAGCTCTGTTTCAGCCCCAATAATTTTTAGATGGATTTCTTTCCCTAAATCTTTTGCTAGTTGACGAACCATACGCGGAAAGCGATTAAAAACAGTTTCAACTGGAACCATACGCATGTTTAAAATAATAGACTGCAAATCTCCAGAAATACGTGACATCCGCTCAACAGTTTCTTCTAGTTCTTGATTATTTAAGTCTTTTGAAATCTGTTCAAGACGCCCTCTATCAATGACTAGCTCTTCAAATAAGTTCATTAAGCTATCCAGTCGGTCGATGTTGACTCGTATTGTTTTATTAATAGACACAGCTTTCGCTGGTGCTGTTTCTTTACCAGTATGGTCATCGACACGTTCTACATTAGCCTCTTGAGCGCGTGAGGTTTGGTTTTCACTACCAGTTGCTATATCTTCTTTTGGATCCACAGTATTAATCTGTACAAGCTCTACTTCAGAGATTTGCATCAACTGCTCTTTTAACGAGCTTGCCTCTTGTTTTGATACCAATACAACCGTAAATTGTTGATCAAACTGTTCTTGTTCGATATCTTGAACGATTGGGTTTGACTTCACGACTTCACCAGCTTGCTCAAATACGTCAAATACCATATATGCTCTCGCTGCTTTTAATAAGCAACGCTCATCTAATATAACGGTTATCTCATATACAAAAAATTCTTGATCTAACGCTTGTTTTAAAAGGCCTATTTCGCATTCATCATATACAATGCTAGGCGGTACCACTTTACTTTCTACCGCTACCGCCACTTCTAGTTCTCCGCTTTCTAAAGCTTGGAGTTTCGTTACAATCTCTTGCACATCATATCCTCCATCACCACCTGTGGCGATTGACTCTACCATAACTTCTAAAGCATCTACTGATTCAAACACCAAGTCCACAACGCTTGTATTTACGCTTAGCTGTTGGTTACGAATTGCATCTAGTACATTCTCCATTTTATGAGTAAGATTCGCCAAATCCTCAAATCCCATTGTTGCTGACATGCCTTTTAACGTATGAGCTGAACGGAAAATTTCATTTACAAAACTAAGATTATTAACATCCTTTTCAAATTCTAATAGCTGTTGATTAATATTTTGTAAGTGTTCCTTACTTTCTTCAATAAACACTTCTAAATACTGACTCATATCCATTGAATGCTCCCCCTATTTCTGCACGTGATGTAAAATACGATTTGCTACATCATGTAATGGCTGTATTTCATCTACTAACCTTGTGGCAATGATAGACTTTGGCATCCCATAAATAATAGCTGTTTCTTCCGACTCAGCAATCGCTATGGTTTGACCTTTGCTTTTCATATAAATAACGCCTTCCGTTCCATCCGCTCCCATCCCGGTTAATACAACCGCAACTTTTTCATAGTTAGAACAATCTGCAAGCGACTGAAACAAAGTATCAACTGATGGTCGGTGTCCTTTTACTGGTAGCGATTGATCTAAAACCGCTATTAGTCCTTCTTTAGATTCTTTTACGGTTAGGTGATAATCTCCGGGTGCAATATATGCACACCCTGGCTCTAACTTTTCACCATCTTTTGCTTCTTTCACCGAAATAGTAGCTAACCTATCTAATCTAGCTGCTAGTGAACTCGTAAAACCTGCTGGCATATGTTGAACAATTAAAACAGGGACTGAAATCGTTGCAGGAAGCATCGTTAGAACTTCTTGTAATGCTCTTGGCCCTCCGGTTGATGTACCGATGCAAACCACTTTCTTTAACGACTGGTGCTCTCCCTTCGCTATTGGTAATTTTATAGACTTGTTTTTATTTGACTCTTTTAAATTGAAAGGAAGGTTTGCTTTGCTCGCAATATAGAGTTTTGCTAATAGTTCATCTTTTACTTTATCGATATCTAATGAAATAGCACCTGAAGGTTTGGCAACAAAATCAACTGCTCCATACTCCATCGCTAAAAAGGTATTATTTGCTCCTTCAAACGTTGTACTGGACAACATTACAACAGGAGTTGGCTTGATTTTCATTAATTCTCTTAACATCTCTAATCCGTTCATCACAGGCATCTCTACGTCAAGCGTCATAACGTGTGGATTTAATAACACTGCTTTCTTTAATGCTTCCTCGCCGTTTCGGGCTGTCCCCACTACGGTAAACCTACCGTCTTCCTCTAGTAAATTAGTAATAACCTTTCTCATAAAAGCTGAATCGTCAACGATTAATACTTTAATTTTATTCAACTAGCAACCCTACCTTTCGAGAAATAACTTCTTGAGCCTGGCTACAAATCCAATGCCGTAATTTCTGGTACTAGACGACGTTGCATATTGATTTACAATATCTTTAATTCCTTGGCTCGCATTGCCTTTAGGATAATGTAAAACGAATGGCACTTGACTGTTTACCGAATGAGAAACACAGCGATCTTCTGCTATTATTCCTAACAATTCAATTGAGCATTTTAAAAACTGTTTAGCCGCTTGATTAAAACGTTCATACGTACTTACACCTTCTTTGATAGAGAGTGATTTATTTACTACCATCTTAAAAGAGGCATTTACACCATATAGATGTAAGAACTTTAGCGCAGCATAGCCATCGGTAATGGATGTTGGTTCAGGTGTCGTAATGAGCACCATGTCATCCATTGTCTTTAAAAAGGTAATGACCCCTTCTGTCATTCCTGCTCCCATATCGAAAATTAAGTAATCATAGTCTTGAGCAACAGAATTAAATTGATTAATTAAATATTGTAAGTCCTGTCGCTTCCACTCAAATAAAGAAGTAATTCCAGATCCGCCAGCAATGTAGGCTAGGCCTTGTGTTCCCTGTTTGATAACACGCTGAATGGGCCATTTATTCTCTAACATATCCACGATGGTGTAACTCGAAGCAATTCCCATCAATACGTCGATATTGCCCATTCCAATATCCATATCAAACAGCAGTACCCGGTGCCCTTTCTCCTGTAAAGCCAATGAAAAGTTTAGGGAAAAATTAGACTTTCCAACGCCTCCTTTTCCACTAATAACCGCTAACGTCTTAGCCTCCGTCCTTTCATTAGAGACATGTTTGACAGCTGCCACTCTTTTTCTTAAAGCCGCTGCTTGATCATTCATATTTCCAATCTCCAAACAGATAATCCACTATTTTTTTAGTAGTATATTTCTCTAAATCGTCAGGAACATCTTGTCCAATTGTTATAAAAGCAGCTGGTAGCTGACACTCCGTTAGCAAATTAATAATTGGACCAAATGTTGTGGTCTCATCTAGCTTTGTCAAAATAATTGAATCGATTGGTATACTACTAAACTGCTTGTAAACCTCACGTAAATCAGCCATTTTTGCCGTCGCTGTTAGTACTAAAAAGGTCTCCATGTATTCATTAAATGACAGCATATTGTGGAGGTCATGAATGTACTGGCTGTCTAAAAAGTTTCGACCTGCTGTATCAATGAACACAATATCGTATTCATTAAATCTCTGAAGAGCTTGTTGAAAATCTTCACTGTTATAGCAAACTTCAACTGGGACATTTAGAATGGATGCATATGTTTTTAATTGATCGATAGCTGAAATACGATATGTATCAGTTGTAATGAATGCAACTCTTTGATTTTGTTCTAAAATACATGACGCAGCTAATTTTGCTAGCGTTGTTGTCTTACCAACACCGGTAGGACCAACAACGTTGATATATTTTTTTTGAAACACTTTTGAACATTCTGAATGGGATAGGTACTCTTCAAACCAGTTTTTCAGCCACTCAACAAGCTGCTTATCGCCTAGCGAAGGTGTTGTATAATATAACTCCATGACTTTATCTCTTACTTCTTTTAATAAACGCTCTTCAATCTCTTGATGCTGCAAAAATGAAATAGCTTTTTGAACAAGCAACGGATATTCAACACTAGTATTTCTTGATGGTTGCATCGTTGTAATCAGCTGTTTTAATTCATTAACCTGCTTCATTAACTCTTCATTTGTATGATTTTTAACATATTTTTTAGGCTTTTTGACTTGGTCATCTACCCCTGCAATAACTTCTAACTTTTTTTTAGTAAACGCACCCAGAAATCCACCAACTTTAACAGAACGAGACTTTAAAATTACGGCTTCTGGACCAAGCTCTGCTCGAATAACTTTCATTGCTTCTGGCATTGAAGATGCCACATACTTTTTTACCTTCATGATAAATCAACCACTCCAACGCTCTGAACTTCAATACTGGCTTCTAGTTCGTTATATGATAAAATCGCAACTTGCGGTATATACCGTTCTGTTAACTGGCGGACATACATCCGTACGGCTGGTGAGCAAAGAACAATCGGTGTTTGATCTTGAAACCCTGCTCCATCAACTTGAGCAACGATATGCTCCACAATATTTTGGGAAACGTATGGATCCAATGATAAATAATTTCCATGTTCTGTTTGCTGAACTCCTTCAGCTAGTACTTTTTCAACTTTTCCCGATAGCGTAATGACGCGAAGCAGCTGCTCTCCAGCAGCATACTGGGTCGTGATTTGCCTACATAATCCTTGACGAACATATTCTGTTAATAAGTCCGTGTCAGATGTCATCTTTCCATAATCAGCTAGTACTTCAAAGATAACTGGCAAATTTCGAATCGATACCTGCTCTTTTAATAATTTGGCCAATACTCGTTGAATTTCTCCTACTGAGAGTGGAGATGGGGTAACCTCTTCAATTAAAATTGGATACGACTCTTTTACATGATCAATTAATTGTTTTGTTTCTTGACGACCTATTAACTCGTGAGCATACGCTTTAATTACTTCTGTAATATGTGTTGATACCACTGAAGGCGGATCTACTACCGTATACCCAAACATCTCTGCTTGCTCTTTCGTTGCTTCATTAATCCACTTGGCTGGCATTTGAAAGGCGGGCTCAATTGTATCAATGCCTTCTATCATATCGTCACCCATTCCAGGACTAATTGCTAGGTAATGATCGAGCAACAAATCGCCTCTTGCCATTTCATTCCCTTTAATTTTTAGACGATATTCGTTTGGCTGTAATTGAATATTATCGCGAATCCTTACAACAGGAATTACTAAGCCAAGCTCTAAAGCGAGCTGGCGGCGAATCATAACGATACGGTCTAACAAGTCCCCTCCTTGATTTGTATCTGCTAAAGGGATAAGACCATAACCAAATTCAAATTCAATAGGATCTACGCTCAGTAAATTCACAACACTCTCAGGACTTTTCATATCATCAGCTGGCATTTCTTCTTCTGATACGGCTTCTTCGTTTAAAAGAAGTTTTGTTTTTTTAGGGGATAAGTAATAACCTCCTGCTGCTAGTAAAAGTGCTAATGGTAGTGTTAATAAATCATTGATTGGCGTAATGAGACCAAGAACAGCAATTGTTGCTCCAGTAACATATAACATTGCAGGAAACGCAAATAGCTGTCCGGTGATATCTTGACTTAAATTCCCCGTAGAAGCAGCTCTTGTTACAATAATACCTGTAGCAGTCGAAATCATTAATGCTGGAATCTGACTGACTAACCCATCGCCAACTGTTAATAAAGTGAACGTCTGGGATGCCTCTCCAATGCTCATACCCATCTGCATCATTCCAATAATGATTCCAAATAAGATATTAATGAGTGTAATAACAATACCAGCAATTGCATCTCCCTTTACAAACTTGCTGGCTCCATCCATTGATCCGTAAAAATCGGCTTCACGCTGAATTTTTTCACGCCTTTGAATGGCTTCTTTTTCGGAAATCATTCCCGCATTTAAATCAGCATCAATGCTCATTTGTTTCCCAGGCATTGCATCAAGAGTAAAGCGTGCAGCTACCTCTGAGACACGCTCAGCTCCTTTTGTGATAACTAAGAACTGAATGATAATTAAAATAACAAAAACAACGAACCCTACAAGTGGATTCCCACCAATAACAAAGTTACCGAATGTTTCTACCACACCACCTGCATTACCTTCACCTAAAATAGCTCTTGTGGTCGATACATTTAACCCGAGACGGAAAAGTGTCAGTACAAGCAGTAACGATGGAAACACAGATAGCTCAAGCGGCTCTTTCATGTTCATTGATACAAGCAAAACAAGCAGTGCAAGAGATATATTTACCATAATTAACACACTGAGCAACCAAGATGGGAGCGGGATAACAAGCATAACAATAATGAGTACAACACCTATAACAACTGGTAACTCTCTTGCAGACATGAATCATTTCTCTCCTTATTTCTTATAATCTTCAATACTTATACCTTTTTTTGAATACGATACACATAAGCTAAAATCTCAGCTACTGCCTTAAAAAACTCTTCAGGCACAACATCGCCAACTTTTGTTTGCTCATATAAGCCTCTTGCTAAAGGCCGGTTTTCTACCATAATAATTTCATGGCTTTTTGCAACAGCTTTTATTTTTTGAGCTACGAAATCTACTCCGCTTGCTACTACATACGGAGCATCCATTTTATCTTCATCATACTTTAAAGCAATTGCATAATGAGTTGGATTCGTAATGACAACATCAGCTTTTGGCACTTCTTGCATCATTCTAGACATTGCCATTTCGCGCTGTTTCTGCTTAATTTTAGATTTTATGAGCGGATCGCCTTCCACGTTTTTATTTTCATCTTTAATATCTTGCTTTGACATACGAATATTTTTTTCAAAATCAAATTTTTGGTACATGTAGTCAAGAACAGACAATAAAAGTAAAACACAAGAGGCTGCAAGTCCCATTTGCAAAACTAATTTCGCTAGTGATACTAAGCTGTCTCCAATGCTGCGATGAGATAAAATGAGAACCTGATCAATATTAAGCCACAACACTGCAAACGTAACAGCACCGATTAAGAGAATCTTTAGCGTAGACTTCAATAGTTCAACAATTGCTCTCATCGAAAAAATTCTTTTTGCTCCTTTAATTGGATCAATCTTTTCCAGTTTTGGCTGCAGAGGTTCAGCTGAAAAGAGAACGCCAACCTGCATGTAATTAGCTGCAAGCGCACCTACCAAGGCAACGAGCATAATAGGTCCGAGTGCATACACAATTTCAGGGAGTAAGTCTCGTAGCAAAATAAATACACTTTCTTCCGTAACTTCCGTTAGCATATATGTCTGAAAAGACTCCTTTATAATAAGCATCATCTTTTCAAGCACATACCGAGCCCCGAACATAAAATAGAGAAAAACAAGGAGTAGCATAATAGCTGTCGTGACGTCTTGACTTTTTGCTACTTGTCCTTTTTTTCTAGAATCTTGCCTTTTTTTAGGCGTTGCCTTTTCCGTTTTTTCTCCCGCAAAAAACTGCAAATCTAACCGAACGAGAAACATCTTTATACTCCTCCTAGTAAATGAATCATCGTTCGCATCGACTCTAGCATGTATTCAAAGATTAGCTGCATCATATAAAACATACTTCCCATAACAACGATTAGAAAAAGAAATGCTACGATGATTTTAAGCGGAAATCCTACTACAAAAATATTAAGCTGAGGTACCGTTCTTGCGACAATTCCAAGTGCTATATCGACAAGAAACAACGCACCTACAACCGGAAGCGACATTTGAACGGCTAATAAGAACATCATGCTAAACGTTTTTATAATTGTCGTTACAAACAGTTCACTTCCAACTGAAAATGAAAGTTCGTTAATCTTTAATACTTCATAACTATGATAGACTCCATCTATTAACAAATGATGACCGTTAGTCGATAATAAAAAGAGCAGTGCAAAAATATAGAGGTACTGACCGGTAATAGGACTTTGAGCACCCGTTTGGGGATCCATCACGTTAGCAATAGCAAAGCCCATTTGAAAATCAATTAACCCACCTGCAATCTGAATAGCCATAATCACGATATATGCAATTAACCCCATCGAAATCCCCACGAGACATTCCTTAATGATAAGAAGCAAAAAGTGACTATCAAGTGGAATAATTGGGAAATCTAATGTTGTGATTACCACAAATGATAAAGCTGTTGCTAGCCCTACTTTGTGAAAAGCCGGAACTGTACGATATGAAAAGAGCGGTACCGTAATAAAGAAAGCGGACAATCGTACTAAAACTAAAAGAAATGTTGGATAAATACTGATGAGTTGTGTCATTTTTATCCGATATACCTATGTAGGTTTGAAAAAATATTATACGTAAATGACACCATCTTAGATAACATCCATGGACCAAAAAATACAATTCCTACAAGGACCGCTACAATTTTTGGCACAAAGGCCAAGGTTTGTTCTTGAATCTGAGTTGTTGCTTGAAAGATACTGATAAGCAAGCCGACAACGAGTGCTAATAGCAAAAGTGGACCACACACAATTAAGATTGTATATACGCCTTTTTCTGCTAACGAAATGACAAATTCTCCATTCATATTTTTCACCTATTGAAAACTTATTAATAATGATTTAATGACTAAATTCCAACCGTCTACTAAAACAAAAAGCAAAATTTTAAACGGCAAAGAAATCATAACAGGCGGTAACATCATCATTCCCATCGACATTAATACGCTGGAAATAATCATATCGATGACAAGAAACGGAACAAAGATCATAAAACCAATTTGAAATGCTGTTTTTAATTCACTAATTGCAAATGCAGGAACCAATGCTGTTAATGGAATGTCTTCTACTGAGCTTGGTCTATCCATGTCTGCATATTCCAAAAATAATGCTAAGTCTTTTTGGCGCGTATGAGCACTCATAAACTCTTTCATAGGAAGTGCGGCTTGATCATACGCCTCTGTTAGATTAATTTCTTCATTCAATAACGGCTGTAAAGCTTCTTTATTCACTTGTGAAAATGTTGGTGCCATAACGAAGAACGTTATAAATAAAGCGAGCCCTAACAACACTTGATTGGGAGGCATTTGCTGAGTACCTAGTGACGTTCGAACAAACGAAAGGACAATGACAATTCGAGTAAAGCATGTCATTAAAATTAAAATACCCGGAGCAATTGACAGAACCGTTAGAAGCAGCAATAGCTGGATTGACGTTGATACGCTTTCAGCATTACTAGCATTAAAAATCTCCATTACTTCATTCATTTTGCTTACGGTTCCTTTCTAATTCTTCCAACTTGGCTTTCCGCTTTTTCATTATTTGACTTAACGATTGTGTAAAAGATTTTATATTTTCAACTGCAATTGTTTCCTTTTCTTTTCGCTCAAATAGTGATGGAAGAATCACTTTATATTCACCATCACTGTGTTGATCGTGGTATTTCTTTAACAACTGCTCTTTATCTTCTCCAACCACTTCTGAAAGCAGCTCAATATTGTCTCCTACACCTACAACGAACAGCTGCTCACCTACCTTGACAACTTGAACAGATTTGCTATTCCCAAGGTTTGTTCCACCTAAATTTTCCACTAACTGATTTTGCTTTAACATATTTCCTTTGGACTTAACAACCCTTAATACAATTAGTAATAAACCAATCACAAATGCAAAAGCAAATAACATTTTTACTACTTCACCAGCTGAAATAGTCGCACCTTGATTGGAATTGCTGTCACCAACTGTATTAGCATCCAACTCTTTTTCACAAGCACTTGGATTTTCTATACATTCTTTCACTGAATCTGATGTTTCTGCCGCTTGCACACTTACACTATCTTGAAACAATAGACTTCCAGCGATTCCTAAAATAAATACGATATATCGCAGCAACGTTTGCCACCTCTTACCTTTTCATAGTACAAAGTGGAGCAGAGCAGCTGCTCCACTGTTTTCTTTATCCTACAGCTTTTGAAATAGCTTCAAGAACTCGGTCTGCTTGGAATGGCTTGACGATAAAGTCTTTTGCGCCAGCTTGAATTGCATCGATAACCATTGCTTGTTGTCCCATCGCTGAACACATAATAACTCTCGCAGCTGGATTCAGTTGCTTAATCTCTTTTAAAGCCGTAATTCCATCCATTTCCGGCATTGTAATATCCATTGTTACAAGGTCTGGCTGATGCTCTTTATAAAGATCGATAGCTTTCATTCCATCAGCAGCTTCCCCTACAACCTCGTATCCATTTTTTGTAAGGATATCCTTAATCATCATACGCATAAATGCTGCATCGTCTACAATTAATACTCGTTTACTCATTTTATTTTCCCCCTATATAAAATTACTTTAATTTATTAATACGATCGCGCTGACTAACTATATCCGTCACGCGAACGCCAAAGTTTTCATCAATTACTACGACTTCACCTTTAGCAATCAGCTTGCTATTAATTAAAATGTCCACCGGCTCACCAGCAAGCTTGTCTAGTTCAATAATTGATCCTGATGACATCTCTAAGATTTCTTTAACAGTTCGTTTTGTGCGCCCTAACTCAACAGTTACTTGAAGCGGTATATCTAGTAACATATCTAAATTACGTGTTTCTGGCTGTGAAGGCATTTCATTTCCATCAAAAGATGAAAAAGCAACAGGTTGAACATTAACAGGAGCTGCTGGCATAACTGGCTCTTGCTGTAATGGTTCACTTACATGGTTTTCCAACGGCTGAGAAGGGGCTTCTTGAATAATTTCATCCTCTTCTTCCTCGTGAGCAACCGGATTTAGCAGTTCATTTACTAATCCTTTTGCAAAAGGCAAAGATAAAAGCTGCATAATATTAGAGTCAATTAACGTGCCAACTTTTAAGTTGAATGAAACTTTAACTAAGACATCGTCACCTTCTAGTAAGTTCGCTCCTTCTCCCTCTGGAAGATCTAAGATGTCAAGGCTCGGTGGTGAAATATCTACTTTCTTTTGAAAAATCGTAGACATAGACGTGGCTGCCGAACCCATCATTTGGTTCATTGCTTCTTGAACAGCACTTTGTTTAATTTCATCTAGCAATTCTCCTGGATTTTTTCCGTCTCCACCAAGCATTAAATCAGCAATAATAGCTGCATCACTTTGTTTAATAACAAGTAAATTCCGCCCTGAAATCCCTTCTGTATAATGAACTTCTACCGCAACATGCGGATTAGGAAATTCTTCTTTTAATTCTTCTTTATGAATCAATGAAACATAAGGTGTTGTAATATCAACTTTTTGGTTTAATAAAGTTGACAACGCAGTAGCAGAACTACCAAATGAAATATTGCCAATTTCACCAAGCGCATCACGTTCCATCTCCGTAAAGTGCTTACTAATTTCACTTTCTTCTATGTTGCTACTTGAAGGCATAGGGTCTAATGAAGACGTTCCTTTTAGCAATGCATCGATTTCATCTTGAGAAAGCATATCTCCTGTCATAGCGACGTTCCCCCCTTAAACTGACTTAAGATTTGAATTGCTAACTTCCTTTTCAACTGTCCAGGCTGTGCACTAAACTTTGGCACGCCGCCAACTTGAACGGTAAGAGGTTGATTAACCCCTCGATCCAATCGAATAATATCTCCCTTATCTAAGGAAAGGAAGTCTTCAATGGATATATCAGTTTGCCCTAGCATTGCAACAACTGGAACCGTTGCATCTTGAACTTGTGTTCGAAGCTGTTCAACCTCTAATTCGTTTGGCTCTTTTTTAGATGACTGCATCCAATAATGCACCGATAATTTTGAAATAATAGGCTCCAGCGTAACGTGTGGAATACATAAGTTAATCATGCCTGTTTCTTCACCAATTTGTACACTTAGTGAAATGACCACAACAATCTCATTTGGTGATATAACTTGTAAAAACTGTGGGTTCACTTCAAATTCTTCCATTGCTGGATTAATCACAGCAACTGAGCTCCAGGCCTCTTCCATACTATCTAGCGTTTTATCTAACAAATTACAAAGTAGTTTGGTTTCAATCTCTGTTAAGTTATCTATTTTTTTATTTCCAGCTTCCCCTTTACCGCCTAAAATGCGGTCTAACATTGCGTATGCAATATTTGGATTTACTTCCATGATCACTCTGCCATCCAATGGTTCGACTGACATGACATTTAAAACCGTCATACTCGGAACCGAACGAACAAATTCTTCATAAGGGATTTGGTCTGCTGATACAACTGAAACCTGTGTTATCGTGCGTAGTTGAGCTGACAGCAATGTTGTTAACAGTCTCGCATAGTTCTCATAGATTCTTGTTAAACTTCTAATTTGATCTTTTGAAAATCGTAGGGCCCTTTTAAAATCATAGGACCTGACGCGATTTTTCGTATTTTCGTCTTTTAACTGCTGTGCATCCATCTCTCCTGTCGACAGCGCAGACAACAGTGCGTCAATCTCATTTTGAGACAATACATCACCGGCCAAAAACCTCACCTCCTACCTGCCATCTTCCCATTATTGTAGAACCTTGGAGGTCGTATAAATCTTTACCACATGCCCAGTCTCCATCGAGCTATCGATTTGCTTGGAAATTCGCTCTTCAAGTGCTTTTAAACCTTTTTTCCCCTCGAAATCCTCAGCTGTCATCTCCGATAGTTCTTTAATAATGATGTCTTTTACTTGGAACTCTCTTTTCTGCAATTCTTTAGCTGCCTTTTTGCTGTCCATTTGAATCTTAAATGATAGACTAATATAATTATTGCTTTTTAAATTCGTTTTAATATCAGCAATATCAACAGATGAATCAATCACTTCATCAATGGAAGGAGCCGCTTCAGCTACCGGCTCGCTTGTTAGCTTTAACGTTACAATAACCGCAATACTTCCAATCAATGTCAAAGACAATAAAATAATAACCATAGTACCAACTAACTTATTTTTAAACAAAGCTTACTCCTCCATATCACGTCGCAGACCCAACACATTAACCGATTGATAATAAGCGCATACCTTTTCGTTCACTTCAGCAACTGATTCTTTTACAACCAACTTTTTATTGTTTGTTAGCGTAATGGTCGTGTCAGGAAAGGATTCCACTTGCTCTATGTAAATTGCATTTAGCGTAAATTGCTTTCCATTTAATCTTGTTAAAGTTACCATACCTGATAAAAAGCCAAACTGATAAGCTCAGCTTCTTTCCTCCTAGGCTATTAATTTATCGTTTTAAGTTGACCAACTCTTGTAGAATTTCATCAGAAGTTGTGATGATGCGCGTATTTGCTTGGAAACCACGCTGGGATACGATCATTTCTGTAAATTCTTCCGATAAGTCAACGTTAGACATCTCTAAAGCGCTTGATACGAGCGTTCCTGTTCCGTTTGCTCCTGGTTCATTTAATTGAAAGCCACCTCCATCTATTACACTACCTGAGTTAGCTGTTTCAGAAAAAAGGTTACCTCCGACTTTTTCAAGACCGTCGTTGTTCGGAAACTTTGCTAAAACAACTCGACCAGCAGTTTGTAAAGTGCCTTGAGCATTCACGTAGTTCACGGTTCCATCTTGGCCGATACTAAAGCTTTTAGCATCGTTAGGAATTTGTAACTTTCCTAGGCCGCCTCCTGCTGTTTCACCAATCAAAAAGAGCCCTTCTGCGGTTACCACGTTACCGTCTGCATCTAGATAAAAGTTTCCAGCTCTTGTATACAGCGGATCATTCACCACTTGACTCCCGGCACCTGTTCCAACAGTAAAGAACCCTTCTCCTGAAATAGCCAGGTCAAGTGGCCGACCGGTTGGCTGAATGCTTCCAGAAGTATGTATCGTATCAATTGTTCCAATTTGAGATCCAAGGCCTACCTGCTTTGGATTCACGCCGCCTCGATTCTCTCCCGGTGCACTCGCTCCTGCTATTTGCTGACTAACTAAATCTTTAAATGTTGTACGCCCTTTCTTAAAGCCATAGGTATTAACATTTGAAATATTATTACCAATTACGTCTAACTTCGTTTGAAAATTTTTCATTCCACTAATTCCAGAATACATTGAACGTAACATGTAATTTCCCCCTTATTTATAGTGTTTAACGAGTGACCGATAAAATATCGTTAAGAGTTAACGTTGTATTAGATTCATCATCTAACATAAAAGTAAGCTTACCGTCTTTTACAGAAGTGGCTTTCACAACAGCTTCTTTCTCTTTATTCGTTTCATCCATCCAGGAAACTGTCTTGCCAATAAGCTCACTGCCTTTTAAAATTGGAGATTCACTTTGGACTGCTTGTAAAAATCCCTCTATTGATGTGCTCATATTTGTCATTTGTTCCAGTGTTGAAAACTGAGCCATTTGAGAAATAAATTCCTTGTCTTCCATAGGACTAGTTGGGTCTTGATTTTGTAATTGGGTAATTAAAATCTTTAAAAAATCATCTTTTCCTAGTGAACTTGAGCCTGTTTGCTTTTGCTGTACGGGCTGATTTGCTAAATATAAATTGGATTGAATGGCATCTGTCATCTTCGTCACCTACACATTGTAGTTAATTAATGCTTCTTCTAATGAGTTCAAAAAAGGTTGATTTCTTTCTTCATCCTCTTCATCTTTTACAGTTTGCTTTTCTTGCTTATGTCTTTGCTCCTGGTGCTCCTTATCGTTCGCCATCCACTGATCAGCTGTATGAAAAACCTCAACCTTATCCATTTGCACCTGCTGATTCATCAGCGTTTGTTTCAAAGACCCTAGCTGAGTATCTAAGAGGTCTTTTGTTTGAGAAGATGATGCAATAATTCGAGCGACAGTCTCATGATTTCGCTGCACTAACTCAATTTGAATCGATCCTAATCTTTCAGGGAAAAGCTTTAACACTAGCTTCGTTTGAGAGGCATTCTGATGAAAAGAAGCTTTCACCAGTAGCTCTTGAATTTGCTTCATCACCTTTGATGCTTGCATATCTTTTGGTAAATTCGTGTTTACGTGAAGCGATAGCTGTTGCAGCTTGCTCATTTCACCCGGTATAAACGCCCCTTTATCAACAGAATTTTTTTGATCACCTGACTCACCAGCTTCTATTCTTGTTAATTGGTTAATTGGCATCAAATGATTATCACGTGCTGCAGCAATCCTTTTGGTAATTATGTCGATAAACTTGTTCATCTCTTTATGAGAGAACTGAACAGGTTGTATCTCAGGCTGCTGTAGCTTTTCTTGCAGTGTTTTTAGCTGACTGGGCTCCACTGGAACAAGCTCTCGCAAAAGTTGAAAAAACTGCTGAAATTCTTTAACAAAATTTTTTATGTTTCCCCGTAACGTGACATCTTCTGAGTGCGCCTTTAAATTCGTAGCACTGGAAAGCAATTGCTGAAGCTTAGACTCTTTTGTTCCGCTCGTAGGGAGCTGTTGAATAAACTCCATAAAAGGTTTAAACAAAATACTTTGCTCTTCTCCCTCTATCTTGTTACCATCCCCTTCTTCTAAATGAAGCTCAAACAACGCCAAAAATTCAGTCAAGTCTTCGCTACTAGCTACGTTCATTATTTGATTGTTTAAAGGCTGGTTAATCGGTTGACTGCTTTCACTGAGATTATTAGTCGTTTCAATTACTCCATATAGCATCGTTTGAAATAAAAAAGGATTCTCTGTCACAACTGTAGTATCTACCTTTGGCTTATCCTTCATAACTGGAAACATAGGCTGCATAGCTACCTTCATTTCTTCACCTCCATTACTCACTCAACGGCTCAGCTAGTAAACTTGTATAGCGAGCTGCAACGGTAGGGTCCATCTTTTCTAAGACTTTCGTGCGTGCATCCGTTTTTAATGCTTTTAGCAGCAAGATAGCTTCATTTTCTTTTAATTCGGTAAAAATGAGAGCTGCTTTCGCTGGCTTCATCTTTTCATAAGTCGAGACAATATCTTTCTGTTCATCATCTCCATCACCTTCTTGACTAGAAGCACCTTTCTCATCTTCTGAATCCCTAATCTTAATTTTCAACTCATCAATCTCACGCTCTTTAGCCATTATTTCTTCTTCTAAGCTTTGAATATTGTCTTCTTTCTTTTGAAGCTTTTCGTTTAGGCTCTTTATTTGATTTTCTAATTCTTTATTTGCCTGTTGCTGATTAGTAGATTTTAAACTTTCATTATCGTTTCCTATTACAGGAAGAGATGACGTTGCCGACGAGATTTTCTCTTGAACATCGACTCCACTAATTGTTAAACCAATATAAATAGCTGTAATAATGAACAGCAGTGGTATAAAAATAATAAATAAGAAAACTTGCCACTTACTATGCTTTTTTTCTTCTACCTCTTCATAATCATTTTGCTTTTTTTTAGCCATTTCCTCACCTAATTTCTGTGTAGCATAAACTGTTGCAGAGAAATCTCATCCATTTGTTTACTTTCTGCATCACCCTGAGTTTTTAGGTAGCTTGTATAGCTCTTGTCTTTAAGCTTTTCATACTTTTTGCACTCAATATTTTTTTCTTGAAGTTTCAGTTCCCTCATACTCATCTGCTGTCGTGCCAACATGACGTCTCGCTGAAGATTAGCAATTGTCACTTCAACACTTTCAAGCGCTTGTTGAAAAAATTTAATCTCACTAATTACCAAACCACTTTTAAACTTTTTTGCCTGAACTTCAAGCAGTTCTTCTTTCTGCTTGAGCTTATCGTAAAGCTCCTGCCCGACTTGTTCGAAATATTGAACTGATTCGTTATATTGAGCTAATAAACGATTTTTTTCATCTTGCTTGATCGTCATGACTTTTGCCAACTTAAATTGATACGTCACATTCGTTCACCTTTCTGAAAGAGCTGTTTTAGTATCTCTACGCTATCTGTAAGCGTCGGATGTTCATTCGTTTCTTGCTTTAAAAATGAAATAAGTTCTGGATAATATGAAATAGCTTCATCGATTTCAGCAGAGGAGCCTCTTTTGTAGGCACCAATATTAATAAGATCTTCCGCTTCAATATATGTAGAAAGTAGTAACCGTAGCTTTTCAGCACTTATTTTATGATTTTCTTCTACAATATGATTCATTACGCGACTAATACTTTTGAGCACATTAATGGCTGGATATTGACCTTTATTAGCTAAATTCCGGTCCAGTACGATATGCCCGTCAACGATTCCTCGAACCGTATCGGCAATTGGTTCATTCATATCATCACCGTCAACTAATACCGTATAAAATGCTGTAATAGAGCCTTGTTCAGTAGTACCTGTTCTTTCTAGCAGACGCGGTAGTGAAGCAAAAACCGACGGCGTATATCCTTTGGTTGTAGGAGGCTCTCCTACAGCTAAGCCAATTTCTCTCTGCGCCATAGCAACGCGTGTAACGGAATCCATCATCATCATGACGTTAAGCCCTTGGCTTCGGAAATATTCTGCAATCGATGTAGCTGTATACGCAGCCTTCATTCGTAACAACGGAGGTTGATCAGACGTCGCGACAACGACGATTGAGTTTCTCAATCCTTCCGAACCTAAGTCTCTTTCAATAAACTCACGGACCTCCCGACCTCGTTCTCCTACTAATGCAATAACGTTGACATCTGCATTCGTATTTCTCGCAATCATTCCCATGAGCGTACTTTTCCCAACTCCACTTCCTGCAAAGATTCCAATCCGCTGACCCTTACCGACTGTAAGCAAACTGTCAATCGCCCGAACTCCTACTTCAATTGGTTCAGAAATCGGTGGGCGATGCAATGGATTAGGAGGGTCCTGTTCGGTTAGTACTGAAGGAAGATAACTAGGTAAGCTAGTTCCATCAAGTGGATTACCTAGGGAATCTAGCGCTCGCCCAATCAATTCAGCTCCTACTTTTACTTGAAGAGGCTTTTCAGTCGTTTCCACTATGCAGCCAGGTCCAATATATCGAACAGATGTATAGGGCATTAAAATGACATGCTCATCTTTAAATCCAACCACTTCTGCTTGAATTCGTTCACAAGTATCTTTTAAATGGATGTAGCAAACATCACCAATTGAAGCTTGTGGCCCTCTTGATTCAATCATCATGCCAATGACTCTGCTAACTTTCCCATATCGTTTAAACGAAGAGAGATGAGCTATTTCAGGAATAAGCTGTTTCACTTTCACTTTGCTTTTCCTCCATTAAACGTAATTTCAATTTCTTCTTTAGTTCCATTAATTGACTATCAACAGATGCATCGAGCTTTCCATATACCGACTCAATAATGCAATTCTCACCTGTTAAATTTTCATCTGCGTATATGAATAAACTAGCTTCTCCATTCAATATATCGAACAATTGCTGTTTATTTTCACACATCATTTCATAATGGCAAGGTGCCACAAAGATTCGAAGCTCTTTGCTTTCTCTAACTTCCTTTATTGCTTGCTTAACCAGTGATAAAAAGCCCTGCTCATTATCACGTTGAAGTTTTTGCCCAATGACTTTCTCAGCAAGTGTAAAACCAAGCTCTAATATAACCTCTTCAGCTTGAGAAAGGTAATCAGTATAATCTCTTTTAGCCACGTTAACAGCAGCTTGCGCTTCTTCTAAAAGTGCTATATAGTCCTGATATCCCGCATGTTGCCCCTCACTATATCCGGCATTAAAACCTTTTTTCTTCTCCGCTTCATACAGCTGTACTTTTTCATTTTCCCACTGCTGGCGTTCTGCTTTAATTTGCTGCTTGACTTCTAGTAGTCTTGCCTCAGCTTCTTCATAAAGACGCGCAGATGCTTCTTTTGCTTCAGTAATAATTTTGTCAGGATTTTCATTATTTACTGCTCGGCCATTTGAATTGTTCAAATTTTTTTCACTAAATAGTGGCTTGATTTCAATTTTTTTGGCTGAATCATTTACATGGTTTGCATAGATAGATTTAATGATACTAGACAATAATATCGTCTCCTCCACCTCTTGCAATAACTACTTCTCCCATGTCTTCTAATCTACGAATGGCCCCCACAATGCGAGATTGAGCTTCTTCTACATCTTTTAAACGGACTGGTCCCATATACTCCATTTCTTCTGTAAACGTATCTACCATTCGCTTAGACATATTGCGGAATATAATATCTTTTACTTCTTCACTTGCTACCTTTAAGCTCAACAGCAAGTCTTCATTTTCAACTTCACGAACGACACGCTGAATCGATCGGTTATCCAACGTCACAATATCTTCAAAGACAAACATACGCTGCTTGATCTCTTCAGCAAGCTCTGGATCTTGAATTTCTAGAGTATCAATAATAATTTTCTCTGTTGCACGATCCACACCATTTAACACTTCGACAACCGTCTCAATTCCACCAGTATGAGTATAATCTTGGGTCACCGTTGTCGAAAGCTTTCTTTCTAAAATTTGTTCTACCTCACTGATGACTTCTGGAGATGTGCTATCCATTGTAGCAATTCTTCTTGCAATATCACCTTGACGCTCTTGAGGTAAAGATGACAGAATCTGCCCCGCCTGAGCTGGTTCTAAATAGGATAGAATCAAAGCAATTGTTTGCGGATGCTCATGCTGAATAAAGTTTAAAAGTTGCATTGGTTCTGCTTTACGAGCAAAATCGAATGGTCGAACTTGCAAAGATGAAGTTAAACGATTAATAATCATTATGGCTTGTTCAGGACCTAAAGCTTTTTCCAATACTTCCTTGGCATAAGTAATGCCACCTTTTTCTATATAATTCTGAGCAATTGTCATTTGCTCAAATTCTTTTAAAACGGCTTCTTTAATTGCAGGCTCTACTTTTCGCATCGAAGAAATCTCAAACGTTAACTGTTCAATTTCATCTTCGCTTAAATGCTTATAGACGGAAGCGGATGCATCAGGACCAAGGGAAATTAATAAAATAGCTGCTTTTTGCTTGCCTGTTAATTCACTTTTACTTACTACTTTCGCCACTATACTCCCTCCTACTCCTCACTAATCCAAGTGCGCAATAGCTTTGCGAATTCATCTGGTTGCTCACCTGCAAGCTCTTCTAGACGTTTTCTTGACTGCTGTTCTTCACTTAGGACAGGAGGCTTTTGAATAGTTTCAATTGGTTCTTCATACTCACCTTCATATTCATAGAACTCGTCTTTCAATTCCCTTCTACGCTTTAACAATAAGAAAAGAAGTGCAAGGATAACGAGCAGTAAACCACCACCCACAAAGTATAGCCATGTTGGAATCCCGCTTTGTTGCTGATTAGAGGCTACTTGCTGTTCTTTAAACGGCTGTACGGAAACTACAATTTTGTCGGCAATCTGATTGTCAGTTAACTCAGCACCTTGTTCATCCTTTGAAATTGACGTACGAACAATTGTGCTTAACACTTGCTGAATGTCATCCTCTAAACTCCCAGCTAGTTCACCTTCACCGTTTGCATTAGAAGGATCAATCATTACTTGAATTCCTAAATCACGAACTTTATAAGGACTCTCTACGATTTCTTTACGAATTCTATTTACTTCGTTATTAATTCGTTCTTCTGCTTTTTCATAATCCCCGCTATCATTGCTTCCACTTTCAACATAATTTGTTGTATCTTCTTCACCAGTTCCTGCAATCCCACCGTCTTCAGGATTCTTTCCGGTAAACGTCTCATTGATTCTCTCTACGCTTACTGCAAGGCCTTCCATATTTTCTTTATCTACAGGTTCAATTAGATTCTCTTCTCGGTTCTCCTGCGTAAAGTCAATATCAGCGGTTACAGAAACCATGACTTTGTCTTGTCCAACCAATCTACCTAACATTTGTTGAACTTGACGCTGAACATCACGTTCAATTTCTTTTTTAATACCGTGCTGAGTAGCAAAACTAGATGAATTAGACATTTCTTCGCTGCTGTTTAAGTCGAAATATTCAAAGTTTTGATTCATAATTACGATATTATCCGTAGGTAAATTTGGAACACTTTTTGAAACCAAATGATAGAGAGATTTTATTTGTCCCTCATCGAATTTGTAGCCTGGCTGTGTATTTAAAACAATTGATGCTGAAGCTTCTCCCTGCTCATCTTTCACCCAAACACTTTCTTCCGGCAAACTAATCATCACGTTTGCATTATTGACACCTTGGATATTCTTCATCAGGTTAGCTATTTCTGTTTGCATAGCTTCCAGCTTCACAACGTTAAATTCATTATCTGTCATACCAAATCCAGCATTTTGTCCAAAGAAGGAATAATCGATGCTCCCGCTGTCTGGTATACCTTGTGCAGCAAGATCCACCTTTAATGAATCAACATGTTGTTCCGGTACTGAAATAACCGTTCCGTTTTCTGAGATTTCAGAAGGGATCTTTCTTGTATCCAGTTCTGCTTTAATTTGACCTGTTTCCTGTACGGACAAGTTGCTGTATAGGGGGACAAACTTCTCATTCGTTGCTACTAAAGAAATAGCAATAAGGGCAATTAGTAGCGCCAGGGGGCCACCAATGATTAAGCCTTTTTGAATCTTAGTGCGCTTTGACCAGAACGCACCTATCTGATTTTTATAGAGTGCTAGTTTTTCATTCATTACAATCCTCCGGCTATTACTTGTTTTCTATCTAGGGATGAAATAACCGCAACCATTTATTACATCTGCATACGCATCATTTCTTGATATGCTTCAACAGCTTTATTACGTATTTCAATTGTCGTCTGCATCGCGATACTGGCTTTTTGTGATACAATCATGACATTATGTAAATCAATTTTCTCTCCACGAGCTAACTTTTCCGTGGCCAAATCTGATGCCTTTTGTGCATTATTTACTTTGTTTAACGATTCTTTTAAAAGATTTGAAAATTCACTATGAGCTTCTTTAACTGTCCCTGTGTTTGATACTTTCTCAGTTAGTATCGGCATTTGATGCTGAATTGCTTGAATCATACTTTTTCACCTTACTTTCCTATTTCCAATGCTTTCAATAATAAATTTTTATTTGCGTTTAACACTGTAACGTTCGCTTCATATGATCTTGTTGCACCAATTAAATCCGTCATCTCTTTTAATGGATCCACATTTGGAAGTTGAACATATCCTTCTTCGTTTGCATCAGGATGCGTTGGGTTATAGACAAGCTTAAAAGGGGATTGATCTTCTGTTACTGCCTTAACTCTCACACCGCCCGCTGAGCTTTTACTCATTTCACTTTGTAGTAACGAAGAAAAGCTTGAACCACCGCTCGATTGCAGTGCAACCATTTTTCTGCGATATGGCTGCCATTCTCCATTTACAAGTTCACTTCTCGTTGTTTCGGCATTCGCCATATTAGAAGAAATAACATCCATTCGCAGTCGATTAGCAGTTAAAGCTGAGCCAGATATGCTGAGGTTTTGAAATATTGACATCTCTATTTCCCTCCTCTAATGACAGTTTGTAGAGAATTAAATTTACCGTTAAGACGATCAATTAATGCTTCATAATAAATTTGATTTTCTGCCATTGCAGTCATTTCTTTATCTAAATCAATTCCGTTACCATTTTCTTGGTATGCGTAATTTGTTGTTGAAATAACAGCCGCTTGTTCCGATGATTTTGAGAATTCAATATGCTTCTCATTTGTGCGATAAGCTTTCAATGAATGTTGAAGCTCTGCCTGAAATTGATTCTTTCGAGATACATCTTTAGCCTTATAGTTTGGCGTATCTACATTTGCAATGTTTTGAGAAATTGTTTGCTGCTTAAGCATTGAATAGTTCAGACCATGCTCTAATGACTGAATTGTTCCTGAAAATAAACTCATATAGGACACCTACTTACCATGTTTGGTTTTTTGACAAATTTCGACTTTTATACCATAAAGCCTATTGTAAAAAAAAGTATGGTTCTTGTCTATACCTAACAAGGAACTTTTGTACTACATTACTAAAATTTATCATTGAATTAACAAATCTATTTTAACACCTATAAAATAGGTTCGTGCTCTTTTTTCGACAAAATACACTAAATATAATTAATAAGACTCTTATAAATTACTTTTAATGTAATTTATAAGAGTCTTAAATACTAAAAATTGAAAGATTAATCGATTTTAAGTATAGTCTTAATGGATTATATTTATTCAAATTAACTAGTTCTTTATGATCTTTTGGTGTTTCAATTAAAAATTAAACAAAAATGATAATAGTTCTATTAACTCGCATTTTATATAAAAAAGGTACTTTTTTAGGAGAGAAACCTTAACAAAAAAAGAGACCTTTGACTGCTAGTCAAAGGTCTCTTTACTCTAACGATTAGTTTGATTTTAATTTTGCTAATTCAACAAGAAACTTGCTGTTTAATACTTTAATATACGTTCCTTTCATTCCTAGAGAACGTGACTCAATTACACCAGCACTTTCAAGCTTACGAAGTGCATTTACAATTACAGAGCGTGTAATTCCTACACGGTCAGCAATTTTACTTGCTACTAATAAACCTTCATTGCCATTTAACTCTTCAAAAATATGCTCAATTGCTTCTAACTCACTGTATGATAGTGAACTAATAGCCATTTGAACAACTGCTTTACTACGAGCTTCCTCTTCAATCTCTTCAGCTTTCTCACGAAGAATCTCCATACCAACTACAGTTGCCCCATATTCAGCTAGGATTAAATCATCATCTGCAAAGTTACGATCTAAACGAGCTAATACTAACGTACCTAATCTTTCCCCTCCACCAATAATTGGAACGATTGTTGTTAAACCAGCTTCAAAAAGCTCTTTGTTTTCAACAGGGAACGCTGTGTATTCGCTATTAATATCTAAGTTTGAAGATGTTTCAGAAATGTTGAATAAGTTTTGCGTATACTCTTCTGGGAATTGACGTGCTTCTAACATACCCTTCATACGGTCATTTTCAATCTGTTGTTTAACTGCAATTCCTAACAACTTACCGCGACGACTAACGACAAACACGTTTGACTCGATAACTTCGCATAAAGTTTCAGCCATTTCTTTAAAGTTTACTGGTTTCCCAGCAGCCTTTTGTAACATCGCATTAATCTTTCTAGTTTTTCCTAATAAATCCATTATTCTTGTTCCTCCTGAAATCTCTATTCTATACCTATAAAATAAATTGACTTAAATCTTTATTTTTCGCAATCTTTTCTAACTTACTTTCCACGTATTGAGGAGTAATAACGATCTTTTCTAACGTGACTTCTGGCGCTTCAAATGATAGGTCTTCGAGTAACCTTTCAAGAATAGTATGAAGTCTTCTTGCCCCAATATTATCCGTATCTTGGTTAACATGAAAGGCAATTTCTGCAATCTTACGTATAGCATCGTCAGAAAATTCAATTTGTATACCTTCAGTTTCCAATAATGCTACATATTGTTTTAATAGTGCATTATCTGGTTCAACTAAAATACTCATAAAATCTTCTACCGTTAATTTTGTCAACTCAACACGAATTGGAAAACGCCCTTGTAATTCCGGAATTAAATCCGAAGGCTTGGAAACATGAAACGCACCCGCAGCAATAAATAACACATGATCTGTCTTAATTGCTCCATACTTTGTTACAATTGTAGAACCTTCTACAATTGGAAGGATATCGCGTTGCACACCTTCACGTGATACATCCGCCGAAGAAGAATTGCCGCTTTTTTGAGCAATTTTGTCAATTTCATCAATAAAGATAATTCCATACTGTTCTGCACGATGAATGGCTTCTTGTGTCACTTCATCCATATCAATTAATTTTTGTGCTTCTTCGTTTGTTAACACTTTACGAGCTTCTTTCACCGTAAGTTTACGCTTTTTCTGTTTCTTTGGCATAAAGTTACTTAAAGCATCTTGCATATTCATCCCCATCTGTTCCATACCCGAACCTTGAAGCATATCAAACATTGAAGGTTGCTGTTCTTCTACCTCAATTGTTACATAATGATCCTCAAGCTCTCCAAGGGCTAACTGATGAGCGACTTGCTTACGCTTTGTTTCAACATTTACTTCTTCTTCTTGTTCTGCTTGAGTATCGGCTTGCTGTGAATTATTGGAGAAAATCATTTCAAATGGATTTTTAAATGCCTGTTGCTTTTTCTTGCTTGGAACTAAAAGTTCAACAAGACGCTTATTGGCATTTCTTTGCGCACTATCCGATACAGAAACCATTTTTTCTTCTTTCACTAATCGAACTGATGTCTCCACTAAATCACGGACCATTGATTCTACATCACGACCAACGTAACCTACTTCTGTAAACTTTGTTGCTTCTACTTTAATAAAGGGTGCACCAACAAGCTTCGCAAGTCTGCGTGCAATCTCTGTTTTACCAACACCAGTGGGCCCAATCATTAAAATGTTTTTGGGAACAACTTCATCTTTCAAAGCTTCATTTAGTAAGCTACGTCGATAGCGATTTCTTAGCGCAACGGCAACCGCTTTTTTTGCACTTGTTTGGCCAACAATATATTGATCAAGCTTTTCAACTATTTGTCGAGGCGTTAAATGAGAATTCATAGAAAATCCCCTTTCCTACAGTTCTTCTACAATAATTTGATTATTCGTATACACACAAATCTCACTTGCAACATCCAAAGCAGCTTTTGCAATTTCTTTTGCAGTTAAATGTTCTCCGGCATGCTGTTTTAATGCACGGCCAGCCGATAATGCATAATTCCCACCAGAACCGATAGCTAAAATTCCATCATCAGGCTCAATGACCTCACCTGTTCCCGAAACCAATAATAGGCTATCTCTGTTCATCACAATCAGCATAGCTTCTAGTTTGCGTAAAACTTTATCACTTCGCCATTGCTTTGCTAATTCAACTGATGCACGCTGTAAATTGCCATTATATTCTTCTAGCTTGCTCTCAAACATTTCGAACAATGTGAACGCATCAGCAACTGAACCTGCAAACCCGGCTAAAACCTGTCCTTGAAATAAGCGACGCACTTTTTTAGCTGTATGCTTCATTACAACAGCATTTCCAAACGTCACTTGCCCATCACCTGACATAGCGCATTGACCATTATGTTGAACGGCAAAAATCGTTGTAGCATGAAATGTAGACATAATAACTAACTCCTCCTTCTATGCACGAGGATGATGATTCATATATACTGTTTTTAACCGATCCTTCGTTACATGCGTATATATTTGAGTTGTGGATAAATTTTCATGACCAAGTAGCTCTTGAACCGTACGTAAGTCAGCTCCTTCGTTTAATAAGTGCGTAGCAAAGGTATGACGTAAAACGTGAGGACTAATATGTATGTTCTCTGCTGTTTTATTCATAAGGTTTTCAATAACTAACCGAATACCTCGGTCCGTCAATGGTGTTCCGCGATTATTTAAAAAGAGCGCATTCGTTTTGGTAGCGCTTTTGCTTTTTAACTGCACTCGCCCATTCTGTATATATGTATGAAGAGAATTCTTTGCATATTTACCAAATGGAACGTAGCGCTGTTTTTTTCCTTTTCCATGCACAAGAAGCGTTTGAAGTGAAAAGTCAATATCACTTAGCTGAATGGTTGCACATTCGCTCACACGAATTCCCGTAGCATACATTAATTCAAGGATTGCTTGATTACGTTGCCCGAGAGGCGTACTATGATCATTTAGTTCAAACAGTTTCATCAGCTCTTCAGCATAAAGAAAGCGCGGCGTGTACTGATCTTTTTTCGGCAATGAAACGAGCGCAAACGGATTTTCAATCACTATTTGTTCACGATACAAGTATCGATAAAAGCTTCGTAAACACGAAATCTTTCTCGACATTGATTTTTTTGAATATGACTTTTCATATAACCTTGTTAAAAACAGTCTCGCATCTGCATATGTAACATCTTGTAAATTTTGTATTTGTTCTGCTTCTAAAAAAGAAATGAACGACTCAATATCTTTTTCATAGCAATCAACTGTATATTGTGAATAGTTCTTTTCAATTTGTAAATATTCTAGGAAGGAATTTAAAGAAACTTTAACAAATTCCACTCATATCACCTCACAAGGGCTACTAAATATTATCACAATTCAGTAGCCCTTGCAAATAATTTCGTTATTTTGTTGTAAAATTCTGAATAGTTTCTAATGCTCTTGTAGCCAGCGCTTCATTTCGCTCTTTTTTGTTTTTGATACGGACTTCTAGCTCTTTAAACAAGCCAAAATTTGCGTTCATCGGTTGGAAATTTTTCGCACTCGTATGCGTGATGTAGTGAGCCATACTTCCAATCGCTGTTTCTTGAGGCAACACGACTAGCTCTTCCCCTAACACGTAACGGGCTGCATTCATTCCAGCCATTAAACCGCTAGCAGCAGATTCAACATAACCTTCTACTCCGGTCATTTGACCAGCAAAAAACAAGTCATCGCGTTCGCGATACTGATAAGTTGGACGAAGTAGCTTCGGAGAGTTAATGAACGTATTGCGGTGCATTACTCCATAGCGAACAACTTCAGCATTTTCAAGGCCAGGAATTAAGCTTAATACTTCTTTTTGAGCTCCCCATTTTAAGTGCGTTTGGAAGCCGACAATATTATAAAGAGTTCCTGCTGCATCGTCTTGACGTAGTTGTACAACTGCATAAGGTCGTTTACCTGTTTTTGGATCTTCTAAACCTACAGGCTTAAGTGGACCAAACAGCATCGTTTTTTCTCCGCGCGCTGCCATTACTTCAATTGGCATACAACCCTCAAAGTAGATCTCCTTTTCAAACTCTTTTAAAGGTACAACTTCAGCATCAATTAATGCTTGATGAAACTTCGTAAATTCTTCTTTTGTCATTGGGCAGTTTAAATACGCTGCTTCCCCTTTATCATAACGTGACTTTAAGTATACTTTGTCCATATCAATGCTGTCTTTTTCAATGATTGGAGCTGCCGCATCATAAAAGTAAAGATAGTCTTCACCTGTTAAAGTACGGAGTTGTTCTGATAAATCCTTTGATGTCAATGGACCTGTTGCAATAATTGTTGGCCCTTCTGGAATCTTTGTAATTTCTTCGTGTACAACTTCAACATTCGGGTGATTTTTTACACTTTCAGTAACGCGCGCTGCGAACTCATGACGATCTACAGCTAAAGCGCCACCTGCCGGAACTGCGCACGCATCTGCTGATTCGATAATAATTGAGTCTAGCTTACGCATCTCTTCTTTTAATACTCCAACTGCATTTGTTAAAGTGTTCGCACGCAGTGAATTACTACATACTAATTCTGCAAATTTATCTGTATGATGCGCTGGTGTCTGCTTTACCGGACGCATTTCATAAAGTCTTACTTTTAATCCTCTTTTCGCAATTTGCCAAGCAGCCTCGCTTCCAGCAAGACCGGCACCGATTACGTTAATTACTTGTTCTGTCATGTTCAATCCTCCAACTAAAATATCAAACAAAGAAGTATTATAACATACCTTTTTTCTGTTTGTTTAATCGTTTATTTCCACTCGCTGCTACTTTTTTTCTCAAAAAAATACGACGCCATGTAAATGAGTCGCTAAGAACGTTTCCATTTTAGCACACTACCTCATGTCGTCGCACTTATATCCTTCATAAAAATCCATCATTCATCGTTACAATTTATTCCACAGAGCTGATTGTACTTCTTATTGCTGCGTTTCTTCCTTATAATCACAGCTTGTGCACACTACCTGCGTTCCTTTTTTCTGCTTTTTCTCTACGAGTAAACTCTCACATTTTGGACATTTTCTAGCAATTGGCTTATCCCAAGAGATAAATTCACAGCTAGGAAAACGATCACAACCGTAGAAAGTACGTTTCTTCTTGGATTTGCGTTCTACGATGTTTCCTTCTTCACACGTTGGACACTTCACACCAATTTCTTTAACAATTGGCTTCGTATTGCGGCAATCCGGGAAATTTGAACATGCCATGAACTTTCCATAGCGTCCCATTTTAAATACCATTGGTGATCCACAAGATTCACAGTCTTCTCCAGCAGGTTCGTCTTTGATCTCTACTTCTCGCATTTCTTTTTCTGCTTTTTCAAGCCTCTTTTCAAAATCGCGATAAAATTCGTCAATAACTTTAACCCACTGCACGCTTCCTTCTTCCACTTTATCAAGGTCGGTTTCCATTTTAGCTGTGAATTCAACATCTAAAATTTCAGGGAAGAATTCTAAAATAAGTTCTAGAACAATTCCACCAAGCTCAGTTGGTACAAAGCGCTTATTCTCTAGAGCAACATATCCGCGCTTTTGTATCGTATCAAGCGTTGGTGCATAGGTTGATGGCCTTCCTATTCCCAACTCTTCAAGCGTTTTAACTAATCTTGCTTCCGTGTAACGCGGTGGCGGCTGCGTATAATGTTGTTTTGGCTCAATATCTTTTGAATAAGCAACTTCCCCTTCTTCTAGGTTAGGAAGTTGCTTTTCTTTTTCTTCAACTTGGTCATCGCTACCTTCTACATATAGCTTCATAAACCCAGGAAATTTCACTTTTGAACCATTTGCCCGAAACGTTACTTCACCATTTTTTAAGTCAACAGCCATTGTATCCATTACTGCTGAAGACATTTGACTGGCTAAGAAACGTTCCCACACAAGCTTGTATAAACGAAACTGATCTCTTGATAAGAATTCCTTTACATCCGAAGGCTTACGCATTGCTGAAGTTGGACGAATTGCTTCGTGAGCATCCTGTGAGTTGGTTTGCTTCTTTTCTTTTTTCTTTTCTTGTGCCAAATAATCATTGCCATATGCGTTTAAAATATATTCTTTTGCTTCTTCTTGCGCTGTTTCAGAGATTCGGGTTGAATCAGTACGCATGTACGTAATTAAACCAACGGTTCCTTCTTTTCCTAAATCAATACCTTCGTATAACTGCTGTGCAATCATCATTGTTTTCTTTGCTCTAAAGTTCAGCTTTCGTGCTGCTTCTTGTTGAAGAGAAGAAGTTGTAAAGGAAGGAGCAGGATTTCGCTTTCTTTCTTTTTTTGTTACTTTTGAAATCTTAAACTCGTTACCTTCTACCGTCTGAAGAATGGCTTTTACTTCTTCTTCATTAGAAAGGTTTGCCTTCTTTCCTTTGTACTCAATTAATGATCCCTCAAACTGATCGTTATCTTTTTGGAAAGTTGCTTGAACCGTCCAATACTCTTCTGGCTCAAAGTCCGTAATTTCTTTTTCACGATCAATGATTAAGCGTACTGCAATGGATTGAACACGTCCAGCACTTAATCCTTTTTTCACTTTCTTCCATAGTAACGGACTAATGTTATATCCCACTAATCGGTCCAAAATACGTCTTGCTTGCTGTGCATCAACTAAATCCATATTGATTGCACGTGGATGTTTAAAAGACTCTTTGATGGCATCTTTTGTAATTTCATTAAATACAACGCGACAGTCTGATGCAATATCTACATCTAAGCTATGAGCTAAGTGCCATGCAATAGCTTCACCTTCACGATCTGGATCGGCTGCTAAATAGATTTTTTTCGCTTTTTTAGCCGCTGTTTTCAAATCTTTTAGTACCGGTCCTTTACCTCGAATGGTAATATATCTTGGATCGTAGTTGTGTTCTGTATCAATTCCCATTTGACTTTTTGGTAAATCGCGAACATGTCCCATCGATGCTTTTACTTTATATTTTTTTCCTAAATATCGCTCAATTGTTTTAGCCTTAGCAGGCGATTCTACAATTACTAGGTAGTCAGACATCTATTTGCTCCTCCTCAAGAGGTAAAATAAAACCTTCATTATTAATTAATCTTTTTTTATCATATTGTATCAAATGCTTTTGTCTAAATTTCGTTATGTTTCAGTAATACTCTTTCATCTTACAAATCATACATCTTTCCAAATAAAAATTATCTGAGACTTTGGAATCGATGTAATTCACTTATTATATCTGTAGGGTTTTGTACAAGCTTTGCCCCCATTTGAATCAACTTGTTTACTCCTTTTGAAGCATCATCTGTAATAGGGCCAGGTATAGCAAATACTTCTCTTCCTTGCTGAAGCGCTTGGTCAGCTGTAATAAATGAACCACTTCGCTCTTTAGCTTGAACCACAACTGTACCACTTGTCAAGCCACTAATGATTCGATTCCGTTTTGGAAAGTGCCACTTGGCTGGTTTAGTGGGTGGTGGATACTCTGATACTAACAAGTGGTGACGAGCAATTTCATTTGCTAATGGAAGATTATGCTTTGGATAGATATTATAAAAGCCACTTCCTAAAACTGCAATAGTTTTTGCTTGTTTAGCAATAGCTAACTGATGAGCAGCCGTGTCAATACCTAAGGCTAATCCGCTTACAATTACAAATTGATCATGAAGCAATGGAGCTAAAACTGATTGTATAGCATCATATCCGTATTGAGTCGGCTGTCTAGTTCCAACCACGCTTAAACAATCTTTATACTGAAATAATGACAAATCCCCTTTACAAAACAAAACCCAAGGTGGATCATAGATATTTTTTAATAAATGGGGATATTCATCATCAATAATTGTTATACAGTAAATACTTTGCTCTTCATATTTATTTAGAATATCTTGTATTGGAATAGTTTGCAAATATTTTTTCACTTGACATGCTCGATTGAATGGAACCTGAAGAATTTGCTGAAGGTCATTCGGAGAATAATTGTACAGATGTTGAAGAGAAGAATCATACTGTAGAAACGAAAAGATTTGCTTCCAAGTCAATAGCTGACAATGTGATAAGTGAATTATTTTTTTGCGCAACTCATCCATATCATCGACTCCTTTTATGGCATAGAAAATAGTCCTCAGCGAGGAGGACTATTTTATGCTTTAATGAGTTTTACATTTTTCTAATAAGCCTTGTTCTTTTAACACGCTAATTAATGTCTCACCCATTACAGACGGCGTTTCAGCAACTTTGATACCGCATTCATTCATTGTTTTGATCTTTTCAGCAGCCGTTCCTTTTCCACCAGAAATAATGGCACCAGCATGGCCCATACGTTTCCCTGGAGGTGCTGTTTGACCACCGATAAACCCTACTACAGGTTTTGTCATGTTTGCTTTAATCCACTCTGCAGCTTCTTCTTCTGCCGTACCACCAATTTCACCAATCATAATAACAGCATACGTCTCTTCGTCTTCGTTGAAGGCTTTTAGAACATCAATAAAGTTTGTACCATTAACTGGGTCTCCACCGATACCAACTGCTGTTGATTGACCAATTCCCGCTTCAGAAAGTTGATGTACTGCTTCATATGTTAACGTACCAGAGCGTGATACGACACCAACATGACCTTTTTTGTGAATATATCCTGGCATAATACCAATTTTACATTCTTCTGGCGTAATAACACCTGGGCAGTTTGGTCCTACAAGTCTAGTCTTTTTGCCTTCCATATAGCGCTTTACTTTTACCATATCTAATACCGGAATACCTTCTGTGATACAGATAACAAGATCTAACTCTGCATCAACTGCTTCAATAATTGAGTCAGCCGCGAACGCAGGTGGCACGTAAACAACAGAAGCTGTAGCACCTGTTTTTTCTTTGGCTTCTAATACCGTATTAAAAACGGGCACGCCTTCAACTTCCATACCGCCTTTACCTGGTGTTACACCGCCGACGATCTGTGTGCCGTACTCTAACATCTGCGTTGTATGGAAAAGACCTACTCCGCCTGTTATACCTTGTACAATTACTTTTGTGTCTTTATTAATAAATACGCTCATTCCTATCCCCCAGCCTTTCTATTTCACTAGTGAAACGATTTTTTGTGCGCCGTCTGCCATTGACTCAGCCGCTGTAATATTCAGCCCTGATTCTTGAAGAATCTTCTTACCTAGCTCTACGTTTGTTCCTTCTAAACGCACAACTAATGGTAAGCTTAAGCCAACTTGTTTTGTTGCTTCTACAACACCAGTTGCAATTACATCACACTTCATAATTCCACCAAAGATGTTAACGAAAATTCCTTTTACATTTTGGTCAGATAGAATAATTTTGAACGCTTCTGTTACTTTCTCAGCTGTAGCGCCGCCCCCAACATCAAGGAAGTTAGCCGGGTCTCCGCCATAATGCTTAATGATGTCCATTGTCGCCATAGCAAGGCCAGCACCGTTTACCATACAACCGATGTTTCCATCTAATGAAATATAGCTTAGGTCATATTTAGATGCTTCGATTTCTTTTGCATCTTCTTCATCTAAATCGCGATATTCTAAAATATCTTTTTGACGATATAATGCGTTTGAATCGAAATTTAGCTTCGCATCAAGAGCCATTACGTTTCCATCGCCTGTTACAACAAGTGGGTTGATTTCAGCGATTGAACAATCTTTTTCAACAAATACAGTATATAAACCAGCCATAAACTTAACTGCCTTACCTACTAATTCTTTTGGAATATTAATATTAAACGCAAGTCGACGCGCTTGGAAACCTTGTAAACCAATCGCTGGATCAATGTATTCTTTGAAGATTTTTTCAGGAGTTGCTTCCGCTACTTCTTCAATCTCCGTACCACCTTCTTCAGAACCCATTAATACAACTTGAGAAGTTGCGCGATCCAATACTAAACCAATATAGTACTCTTTCTTAATATCGCACCCTTCTTCAATAAGTAAACGCTTTACTTCTTTCCCCTCTGGACCTGTTTGATGCGTAACGAGCGTTTTACCTAAAATATCTTGTGCATATGTACGAACTTCATCTAAGTTTTTCGCTACTTTTACACCACCCGCTTTTCCACGTCCCCCAGCGTGGATTTGCGCTTTAACCACTGAAACTTGAGATCCAAGTTCTTTAGCAGCTTCAACTGCTTCTTCTACACTATATGCTACTTTACCATTAGGTACTGCTACTCCATATTTTCTTAGGAGTTCTTTCCCTTGATACTCATGGATATTCATTTCCCATCCTCCTAACGTAATCAACCAATAAAATAGACTGCGCTTTCATTGTATAAAAATAATTGTCTAGTTGTCTACTACTCAATTAAAAAATATTAAAATAATTGGAAAATTATTTTTTCTTCATCTCTTTGTCTAGCTGATAAACAATGCCAAAACAAAAGCCACCACTTCATGCAATTCGCTTGGAATCTGTTCATAGATAGTTAACTTACTTACCGGATTGGAATAATGATTAAACGCTTTCTGTGAGATGGAGAGTGTTTCATAAGTCCAACCTGTTCGTACACTTGTTATGGTAACTGATGCATCATGCCAAAACCTTCATGAAAAGATTTTGGCATCTTGGCTAAGAATATAGCTTTCACTCCGCCTTCCTTTAAGGTAAATAAGTGTGAAGCTACACTTAATACATCTTGCTACCCTCTAACCTCAGAAAACACTTTCAGACGCTGTAGCATTCCGATAGGCTTCTCCATTATGGAGAGGCGCTTATAACTAATCAACAGATGCTTTTGCAAACGTTCATTTTAAGCACAGCTAGTCCCGAAAAAAATTGATTCAATTAGTTTTCCAAGTATTATGACCAGGTGATGAAACAAGTTGTTGAAAATCTGAGATTTTTACCATTCTTCTGTCTCTTTACCAATTATATTTTCTCTTTAATAGGTGCAAAAGAACGTCGATGTTCCTTTAAAACCCCATAGCTATCAATTGCCTCTAAATGTTGCTTTGTTCCATACCCCATGTGTTTTTCAAATCCGTATTCAGGATGCTTTAATGCCAATTCCTTCATCATTCGATCTCTTGTCACCTTCGCAATGACGGAACTTGCAGCGATAGAGATGCTTGTAGCGTCACCTTTAATAATAGACTCCTGTGGAAGATCAAGTGGGAGAGTCATAGCGTCAATTAATAGTGCTTCAGGCTTAACTGCTAAACCTTCAATCGCTTCCATCATCGCTGTTTTTGTTGCTTGATAAATGTTTAATTTATCAATAGTTGCTGCATCTACGATTCCAACACCAACTGCTACTGCTTGCTGACAAATTATTTCGTAAAACTCTTCTCTTTTGGCTTCTGATAACTTTTTAGAATCCGTTAATCCAGGTAAAAAGAACTCTCTAGGTAAAATAACTGCCGCAGCCACAACCGGTCCCGCTAAAGGTCCTCTTCCTACTTCATCAATTCCCGCGATAAACTTTACACCTTGGTCATATTGTTTGTTTTCGTATGACATCATTTGATAGAATTGCTCTTTTAAGCGCTCAGAGGCTTGTATTTGTTTCTTTCGTTGAATAACAGCTTGTTGTACACCCTTGCGTTCATCCTGCTCATACTGTGCGAATACAGGGTCTTTAAGACTGTCAATTTCTTGGAGCGCTTGTTTAATATCACTAATTTTCTCTTTCATCTTTCTCTCTCCTCACTATCGTTGATATCGACTGTGCTTTTGTTGTTTTCAATCAATAAAAAAGCCGCTCATTACCTTATTGAGGTAAAAAGCGACTTGAAATTTTTTACAGCTTACTCTTCTGAAGAAAGCTCGGCTGGATCATCAAACGTTAGCATTCCCAGTTTATCCGTTCGGATCTCTCTCAGCACCAGTTCGGCTGTTTTATCATAATCAACCATTCCACCGCTCATAATACAACCTCTCTTTGATGCAATTGCATCAAAAAGCTCAACAATATCCTCTGGTATCTCTTCAAGACCATAGCGTTCTTTCAGATTAACGGGATAATAGCGAGAAAGGAAGCGAAGTGCATAAACACAAATATCTTGCATGTTAACAATCGTATCTTTAATTGCACCTGTTGTGGCTAATTTATAGCCTACCGTTTGATCTTCAAACTTCGGCCAAAGAATTCCTGGAGTATCTAAAAGCTCCAGCTCACTTCCAACTTTAATCCATTGCTGTGCTTGGGTCACACCAGGACGATCGCCTGTTTTAGCAATCTTTTTGCTTGCTAATCGGTTGATAAGCGTAGATTTTCCTACGTTTGGAATGCCAACAATCATCGCTCGAATTGCGCGAGGTTTTTTAATTCCCTTTGCTTTCATTCTCTCAAATTTCTCATGTAGAATTTCTTTAGACAAAGAGACAATTTGTTTCATCCCTTTTCCTGCTTGTGCATCAATCGCTAGGGCTTGTACACCTTGTTCGCGATAATAGCGTAACCATTCTTCCGTCATACGCGGATCCGCTTTGTCTGTTTTATTTAATAAGACAATGCGAGGCTTATTTACAATAATCTCATCAATCATTGGATTTCTTGATGATTGTGGAATACGAGCATCTACCAGCTCATATACAATATCAATTAATTTTAATTTTTCCGTTACTTGACGTCTCGCTTTTGCCATATGTCCCGGAAACCATTGTATCGTCATGTTCTACTCACCTTTTATCAATTACTACATTCTTTAGTTAGATAGTCTAGCTTCAGATAGCGGCCAATAAACTAAGCTTGTTTTTCCAAGTACTTGATCCATACTTACAAATCCAATTTGTCTACTATCCTTACTGTAGCGGCGATTATCTCCCATTACAAACAAATGTCCTTCAGGTACTTCTCCTTCACCTGTCAAACCTTCTAGGGTAAAATCTTCTGTTAAGTTACCATCAATAACTTCTTTTTTATATTCATCAAGATATGGCTCTTCATACGGCTTGCCGTTTACATATAAAACATCATCACGGTATTCAATATGATCACCAGGCAGGCCAATAATTCGCTTTATGTAGTCTTTTTGTTCATCTGCATGAAAGACGATAATATCGAAGCGATCAGGATCCCCAATTTTATACGAAAACTTATTTACAATCATTCGGTTCTGATCATGTAGCGTCGGCATCATTGATAATCCATCTACTACAATCGGCGCAAATAAAAAGTAGCGAATAACTACAGCTAATAAAACAGCAATAGCAATGGCTTTAATCCATTCAAAAAATTCATTTTTTCCTCGGGCCATTCTCAGTCCCCCAACCTTTATATACTACATCTTTTATTGTATCTGAAAGTTACTGAAACACCTAATAATTATAAAAAAAGATTTGAAAAAAGGAGCTTGTTTAACAAGCTCCCCTTCACGATTATCGAATTTCTTTAATACGCGCAGCTTTACCACGTAATTCACGTAGGTAATAAAGTTTCGCACGGCGTACTTTACCACGGCGCATTACTTCGATTTTTGCAATTTTTGGCGTATGAAGTGGGAATGCACGCTCTACACCTACACCGTAAGAGATCTTACGTACTGTAAATGTTTCGCTGATACCACCACCACGACGCTTGATAACAACACCTTCAAATACCTGAACACGTTCACGGCTACCCTCAACGATATTTACGTGTACACGTACAGTATCACCAGGACGGAACGTAGGAAGATCAGTTTTAAGTTGTTCTTTTGTAATTTCTTCGATTAATTTTTGCATCGCGTGTTTCAACTCCTTCCAACAGACGCTCATAACAATGCTTATAGATCATTGCAGCGGAACATCGTTATAAGTGACAAAAGCCTATCAGCTCAAGCCACAAGATTTATCTTAGCACACTCTCATTGCGTATGCAATAAGAGAAATTATTTTTCTGTATCTTTTAAACTACATTGGGAACTCTCTGCCTTATTCACTTTCTTCATTTTTTAGTTCAGCTATTATTTTCTTTTGCTGTGAAGAAAGCTCAAGCTGTTCTAGCATATCTGGCCTTCTTATCAACGTGCGCTTGAGAGACTCTTTTTCGCGCCATGCTGCAATTTTTTGATGGTCACCACTCATTAAGACGTCAGGGACCTTAAACCCTCTAAAATCAGCTGGACGCGTATAATGCGGGTGTTCTAGTAACCCTGTGCTATGCGAGTCTTTTACAGCCGAATCCTGATTCCCTAATACACCTGGCAATAGGCGTACTACGCTGTCAATTACAACCATTGCTCCTAGTTCTCCACCCGTTAACACATAATCACCGATTGAAATCTCATCAGTTACAACGTGCTCACGAATTCGCTCGTCATATCCTTCATAGTGACCGCATACAAAAATCAGATGTTCTTCCTGCGCTAGCTCCTCTGCTTTTTTTTGCGTATAGCGCTCTCCTTGTGGACAAAGTAATACAACGCGTGGCTTAGAACCTTTTGTCAGCGCGTCCACCGCGTCGAAAACCGGCTGAGGTGTTAAGACCATGCCCGCTCCGCCGCCATATGGATAGTCATCAACATTTTGATGCTTGTTTGCTGAGTATTCTCTAAAGTTCACCACGTTTAATTCTACAGCCTGCTTTTCTTGCGCTTTTTTTAAAATAGATTCACCAAACACTCCTTCAAACATTGAAGGAAACAAAGACAGGACATCAATCTTCATCAGTCTAATAACCCTTCCATTACCGTAATCATAATTTCTTTCTTTTCAATATTAATTTCCTGAACAACTTCGTCGATATAAGGAATTAAAATCTCTTTTCCACCTTTTCCTTTTATAACCCACACATCATTTGCACCAGGAGTTAAGATTTCTTTTATCTTTCCAAGCTCTTGACCTTCGTCTGTTTTGACGATACAGCCAATAATTTCATGAAAATAAAACTCACCGTCTTCAAGCTCAGACAATTGATCTTCCGATACTTTAATCATGCTATTCTTAAATTTCTCAACATCGTTTACATTTGGATATCCCTCAAATGATACAAGGTCAAAATTTTTATGCTTTCTATGTGTAGCAACAACCACTTCAACAGGTTCAACTTGCTTTTCCTGAAACAAATAAAGTTTGTTGCCTACTTCATAGCGTTCCTCTGCAAAGTCAGTTGTTGAGATAATGCGTACTTCACCTTTAATCCCGTGCGTATTAACAATTTTACCTACTTTAAACCAATTATCCATTGTTCACCTCTATCGAATTTCAACGACAATGCCGTCTTTAATTACAATCTCTTTTTTTTGCTTTATATTGTTCCAATTATCACCGATTTTCACTTCAAGCAATGAATCCATTTCCGATTCAACAAGCTCACTTCCTAGTGCCAAACGCTCTAGCTGCTCGATTTGAAAATCAATGACGTCTATTTTTTCAAGTCTGGATGAACGCTCTTTTTCAAACTGGGTATGAAGCAAAGATGATTGAGTTTTTTTCGTTTTCTCTATTTGTTTAAGTTGAAACTTAAGCTGCTCTAACTCTTTTTGCAGCTCGATTTTTCGCTGCGAGAAACGATTATGCAGTAACGCCTTGCTGCTTTCCGTCACAACTTGCTTTACAACAACCTTTTGAATAATTTGCATCAAACCCCTCCTCTTCATCCTACGATTCTTATTAAACCATTTCTATCTGTCATTTGAGAAGTACTTACATAAAAAAAAGGGGGAGGTTATCCCTCTCCCTTTTTTTCACTCTTGAATTTTCACATGCACTTTTTTATCTAATTGCGATGCCGCCGCAGAGACAACAGTCCGAATGGCTTTGGCAACCCGCCCTTGCTTTCCAATAATCTTGCCGATGTCTTCTTTGTGAACTTCAATGAAGTACGTCACTTGATGTTCTTCACTTACTTCTTTCACTCGAACTTCATCTGGATAATCAACAAGTGGCTTAACAATTGTTTCAATTAGTGATGTCATCGCGAGTATAATTATTTTCCTAATTTAGCGTTATGGAATTTCTCCATGATGCCTTCGTTAGAGAAAAGGTTACGTACTGTATCAGATGGTTTTGCACCATTTTGTAACCATTTAAGAGCTAACTCTTCATCAATTTTAACTTCAGCTGGTTGAGCTACTGGATTGTAAGTCCCAACTACTTCGATGTAACGTCCATCACGTGGTGAACGAGAGTCTGCTGCTACGATACGATAGAAAGGAGATTTTTTAGCTCCCATACGTTTTAAACGAATTTTTACTGCCATTTTTAAAGCACCTCCGAATATGTTTCAACAAGATAATATAATATCAAAAAGATAAAATGTTTGTAAAGGTTTTTTTCTTAACAGTATAAAAAATATTTTATTCTGTTTATTTTTACAACTAAATTTAGTAAGAAATTAAGAGAAGAAAGGTAATTTCATGCCTTTTTTCTTCCCTTTAGACATGTTTGTCATCTGCTTCATCATTTTCTTCATGTCTTCAAACTGCTTCAATAGTCGGTTAACCTCTTGAACCGATCGACCGCTACCTTTTGCAATTCGTTTTCTTCGACTAGCATTAATGATTTCAGGATTTGTTTTTTCAGCTTTTGTCATAGAACGAATAATCGCTTCTACATGACTAATTTGCTTTTCATCTACCTGTAAGTTCTTGAGACCTTTCATTTTATTAGCACCTGGAAGCATGCCAATAAGTTCATCTAACGGCCCCATTTGACGAACTTGAGCAAGCTGCTCTAAAAAGTCATCAAATGTAAACGACTGCGTACGCAGTTTCGCTTCAAGCTCTTTTGCTTTTTCTTCATCTACGTTAGCCTGCGCTTTTTCAATTAACGTAAGAACGTCTCCCATTCCTAAAATACGAGAAGCCATACGTTCCGGATGGAATGCATCAATTGCATCCATCTTTTCACCCAAACCAACAAACTTAATCGGTGTATTGGTAACCGCACGAATTGATAAAGCCGCACCACCGCGCGTATCTCCATCTAACTTCGTTAACACTACACCTGTTAAGCCAAGCTGTTTATTAAAGCTATCAGCTACGTTTACAGCATCCTGACCCGTCATTGCATCGACAACAAGGAAAATTTCATGAGGGTTCGTCAGTTCTTTAATTTGCTCTAACTCTTCCATTAAATTTTCATCTACGTGCAAACGTCCAGCTGTATCAATTAATACATAATCATGATGCTCTTCTTTGGCGTAAGCAATGGCCTGCTTTGCAATTTCAACGGGACTTACTTGATCTCCCAGTGAAAACACAGACATGCTTAACTGCTTTCCAAGCGTCTCAAGCTGTTTAATCGCCGCAGGGCGATATACGTCAGCTGCCACAAGCAATGGATTGCGGTTATGTTTCTTACGCAGTAGGTTAGCTAGCTTACCAGTTGTTGTCGTTTTACCCGCACCTTGAAGCCCTACCATCATAATAACCGTAGGAGCTTTTGGAGCCACTGCAATTTTGCTTTGCTCGCCGCCCATCAGTACTGTTAATTCTTCTTGTACAACTTTAATAACCTGTTGACCAGGCGTTAAGCTTTTTAATACGTCTTGACCTACTGCACGCTCACTTACGCGCTTAATAAAGTCTTTTACTACTTTAAAGTTTACATCCGCTTCTAAAAGGGCTAGGCGTACCTCACGCATCATTTCCTTAACATCTGCCTCAGTTACTTTCCCTTTTCCCTTTAGCTTTTGTAACGTGCTTTGCAAACGGTCGGCTAATCCTTCAAATGCCATATATGCCGCCCCCTAATCTAATTTCTCGAGCGAATCAAGAAGAGAAGAAAGCTTGCTGTTTGTTTCAAGTGCGCCTGTCAGTTCATTTTTTAGTTGTTGAACAATTGATTGACGCTCTTGAAACCTTTGAAATAACAATAGCTTTTCCTCATATTGTTCAAGCATTTGCTCTGTACGTTTTATATTATCATAAACTGCTTGACGACTCACATCAAATTCCTCTGCTATTTCACCTAGGGAATAGTCATCTAAATAATAAAGAGACATATAACTTCTTTGCTTTGGTGTAAGCAACGCTTGATAGAAGTCGTATAAAAAGTTCATTCGCGTCGTTTTTTCTAACATACGACCGCCCCCCCTTGTTAAGTGAAAAGCCTTTACATGTCTTTAGTTTACAAAGAACCAATTAGAATGTCAAGTTTTTTCCTTAACAGCAAAAACGCGACGAAGAAAGGCTTCATCGCGTTTTTTAATTAACTGTTTTGCACTTCATCTTCTACCGCATTAGCAAATAAGCCATAGATGTATTGCTCCGTATCAAACGGCTGAAGATCGTCCATCTTTTCCCCTAACCCTACGAATTTCACTGGTAAGTTCAGCTCGTTTCGAATAGCCAATACAATACCACCTTTTGCTGTACCATCTAGCTTTGTCAGCACAATTCCTGTTACGTTTGTTGCTTGTGAGAAGATTTTTGCTTGACTAAGAGCATTTTGTCCAGTTGTTGCATCCAACACAAGCAGCACTTCATGCGGAGCTCCAGGAACCTCACGTTCAATCACGCGCTTTACTTTCTCCAGCTCCTTCATTAAGTTCACTTTATTTTGCAAGCGACCTGCTGTATCACATAATAAAATGTCTGCTTTACGAGCTTTTGCCGACTGGATAGCATCGTACATTACAGCAGCTGGATCTGACCCAGCCGATTGCTTAATAACATCTACTCCAACGCGCTCTCCCCACACTTCTAGCTGCTCGATAGCGCCTGCACGGAACGTGTCGCCAGCTGCCATCAGGACCTTCTTGCCTTCTGACTTAAATTTATGGGCAATTTTACCAATCGTTGTTGTTTTCCCTACACCGTTAACACCTACAAATAAAACAACGGTAAGGCTATCTTGCTGCATGTTAAGATCCGCTAGCTGCTCTTCACCTGACTCATAGATATCAATTAATTTTTCAGAGATAACTGCTTGAACTTCTTGAGGATCTTGAATGTTCTTTCGTTTTACTTCATCTTTTAATTCGTCAATTAAATCCATAACAGTGGAAACGCCAACATCTGCGCTAATTAGAATTTCTTCTAGCTCTTCAAAAAATTCTTCGTCCACTTTTCGATAGCGAGAAACTAAATCGTTCACGCGTTCTGAAAACGAATCGCGTGTTTTTGAAAGTCCATCTTTAAACTTTTGAGTAACGGAATCTGTTTGGTTCGTAATCTTTTCTTTTAACCGCTTAAAAAAGCTCATGTTCTAACACCCTTTCTATTAAGCATATTGCTTTGAATCTTCTAAACGTACGGATACCAGCTTTGAAACGCCTGACTCTTGCATAGTTACGCCGTAAAGCACGTCTGCTTCTTCCATCGTTCCTTTACGATGCGTAATGACGATAAACTGAGTTTGCTCACTATAACTTCTTAAATACGTGGCAAAGCGGTGCACGTTCGCTTCATCTAAAGCTGCTTCTACTTCGTCTAACACACAAAACGGTACAGGTCGAACCTTTAAGATAGAGAATAGAAGTGCAATAGCTGTTAAAGAACGCTCTCCACCAGAAAGAAGTCCTAAATTTTGAAGCTTTTTACCTGGAGGCTGAGCAATGATGTCAACTCCAGTGTTCAACAAGTCTGTCGCATCCGTTAGCTTTAGCTCTGCTTTTCCTCCCCCAAATAGAGACTGAAATACATGATTAAACTCTTCACGAATTTGATAAAACGTATCAGAAAAACGCTTTTTCATCTCTTCATCCATTTCTTCAATAACTTGATAAAGCGTGTTTTTAGCTTCATCTAAATCATTCTTCTGGCTGCTTAAGAACTCATAGCGTTCGGCCGTCCGTTCATATTGTTCAATAGACCCGATGTTCACTGTACCAAGCTCTTCAATACCAAGCTTAATAAGTTTGATTTTTTTACGGGCTTCGTCAATTGGAACCGTAAGCTGATACGAAGCTTTTGCTGCTTCAAAACTCGTTTGATATTCTTCATTCAGCTGATGTAAACGACTGTCTAACTCAACGTCAATGCGGTTTAATTTTACCTCTTCGTCTTTTAATGCATTTGTAATTTGCTTGTGCTGACGATGTAGTTCTTTGACAAAGCGTTCTGCATCTTCTAGTTTATTTTGTGATTTTAAGCGTTCAGCGCGGCAATCATCCATTTTCTTCAAAGTCTCTGCTTTTTCTTTAACTTTTTCTGCAGCTGCTTCTTCTAGAGAAAGCTCTCCAGAATCATTTGATGTCATCTCATTCGCTAAAAGAGCCAAGTCTTCTGTCACTTCTTCTAAGCGCTTCGTTGTTTGATTTAACTCAAAGCAAATACGCTCATACTTTTCACGCTTATTTTTAAGAGACTGTTCTTGTCCAGCAAGCTCTACTTTTACTTCGGTTAGCTTCTGGCGCACCTCTTCTCGTGACGTTTGTTGCGTGCGCTTACGATGGGTAAGTTCTTCAATAACTACCTCTAGTTCCAAGGTCTGTTCTTTTGCTTCGTCTAGCTGCTTTTCTAATACTTGAATTCGCTTAACCAAATGCTCTTGATCACTTTTAAAGCTGACCATGTCTTGATCGTACATGGCTAATCGATCATTTACTGCTTGCTCTTCAATTTCTACTTGCTTCACATCTCGATCCAGCGCTTTTTCTTGCTCTTCTAGACGCTTAACAAAAGACTGTTCTTTACCAATCGCTTGCTCCAACTCTTCAATCATTTCTCTCTTAGCTTTCACATTTTTTTCAAGTTGAAGCGTTTTTTCTTCCATTTCTTTTAGCTTCGCAGTAATTGTTTCAAGTTCTCGCTGACGCCCCAACAATGAATTGGTCTTTTGCTTAACCGACCCACCTGTCATGGATCCGCCTGGATTCACGACGTCTCCGGTTAAAGTAACAAAGCGGTAGCGATGCTGGATTAGCCTAGCAAGCTCATTTGCTCCTTTTAAATCTTTTACAATAATAACCGTACCAAGCAAGTTTTCTGCGATACTGCGATACTTTTCATCATATTTTACAAGCGAAGAAGCAACGCCCACAAACGTATCATGACTTTCAATTAACGAAATGGTTTGCGGCGGTATAAATCGCGAACGTACGGATGTTAATGGCAAAAATGTAGCTCGCCCGTAGTGATTTTGCTTTAAAAAGCTAATTGCTTGTCGCGCACTCTGTTCATCAGACGTCACAATATGCTGAGTTGCACCACCCAGCGCAATTTCAATCGCCGTCTCATACTCTTTTGGCACGCTAACTAATTCAGCAATAGCTCCTTCAATTCCATAAAGCTTCTGACTTCTCGCTTTTAAAATTTCCTTTACACCATGAAAATACCCTTCATAGTCCTCTTGCATCTCTTCAAGCATTTGCTTTCTAGATTTTGTTTGCTGGACATATTGATAGGCTTGATACAGGGTTGACTCTTGCTTTCGATATTCCTCTCGCAAGGAATCTAACTTCGCAAGCTGCTCTTTTAACTGGCGCATGGAATCCTGCAATTCTTTTTGAAAGTTTTGCAGTTTATCAATAAGAGCGCCTTTTTTCCGTTCAAGATCCGCTCGTTGCTGAACATATTGCTCGTTTGCTTTTAAAAGCCTCGCTTCTTTTTCAGACGTTTGATGCTTTTGCTGCTCAAGAAAAGCAATCTCATTTCGAGAAGCTGTCTGTGCATTTGCCAACTCAAAATATTCGCTTTTTAACTGCTCTAGCTGTTCATCCAAGTTTTCACTATACGTCGCAAACAAACGCTCTTGTTCGGCTACTTCTTCACGCGTTTTAGCAACGTCGTTTTCAAAGTTAGTTAATTCATTTTCTTCTTTTTGCTTCGCTATCACAAGCTCTTCTTTTGTTTGAGTATATTCTTTTACAAGTCGCTCTAACTGCTCTTTATTTTGCGAAGCATTCTTTTTACGCTCTTTTAATACTTCTTTCTTCCCTTCTAGCTTTTCAACTTCTTCACTAACAAAAAGAAGGTGTTTATGTAGCGCATCGATTTCTTCATCCGCGCGCTGAATATACGCGCGTAAACGATTAATCTCTTGCTCACGCTCTCCAACGTTAGCAGAAAGCGATTGCTCCATTTGCTGATGAGACGCTATATCTCTCTTCAGCACTTCCCACTTCCCATGAAGCTCTTCAATTTCAAAAACTGTTACTTCAATGTCAATTTGTTCTAATTCTTCTTTTTTCTGCAAATAATCTTTTGCAATGGAAGACTGTATTTTTAAAGGCTCTAACTGCCCCTCGATTTCATGCAAAATATCAAGTACCCGATTTAAGTTTTCTTGTGTTTCAATTAATCTTAACTCAGCCTTACGTTTTCTCGTTTTATACTTTAAAACGCCCGCTGCTTCTTCAAATATTTTACGGCGCTCATCTGGTTTACTGCTGAGAACCTCTTCAACTTTCCCTTGACTAATAATAGAAAAAGCTTCTCTTCCCAAACCGGAGTCCATAAATAAATCCACTATATCTTTTAAACGGCATGGCTGGTTATTAATAAGAAATTCACTATCGCCTGAACGGTTTACTCGTCTGGTAATACTTACTTCATGATAATCTAGCGGTAGAAACTGATCGTCATTTTCTAGCGTAATCGTTACGTCTGCTACGTTAACAGCACGTCTCGATTCACTTCCTGCAAAAATAACGTCTTCCATTTTTCCGCCTCGCAGTGACTTGGCAGACTGCTCACCCATTACCCAGCGAATCGCATCTGTAATGTTACTTTTACCACTACCGTTTGGCCCTACAACTGCTGTAACCCCTGGTACAAAGTCAATCGATACTTTCTGAGCAAATGATTTAAAGCCGGTAATATCTAAACGCTTGAGGAACATATAGATTCCCCCTTTTCCTTATTTTCATAGTAAATCCCCCTTTGCAATAATCACTTATTGCTTGGGGGGATTGGTTCCTGCATTATGCTAATAATCTCTTTTACTTTGCATTCGACGCTTTTATTTTTGAGATGGCTACTTGAGCAGCTTTTTGCTCAGCTTCTTTCTTAGATCTTCCAACTCCAACGCCTAACTCTTCACCATTAAGTGATACGCGTGACATAAATTCACGATTATGAGCTGGTCCTTTTTCTTGTAGTACTTTGTACTCCAGCTGACCAAACCCGTCTCGTTGAATAATCTCCTGTAACTGACTTTTAAAATCCATCACATGAGAAAAAGCACCCTCATTAATTTTCGGGAATACAACTTTTGTTAAAAATTGATTTACTGTTTCAATTCCTTTATCTAAATACAATGCACCAATAAATGCTTCAAACACATCTGCCAATAAAGCTGGACGTTGACGACCACCCGTCATTTCTTCACCTTTACCAAGCAATACTAGTTTACCAAATTCGAGCTCATTTGCGAAAGTCACAAGAGATGGTTCACACACGACCGCTGCACGTAACTTTGTTAGCTCTCCTTCGCTCATCATTGGGTATTTTTTAAATAGAAATTGTGAGACAGTCAACTCTAACACGGCATCCCCTAAGAATTCTAAACGCTCATTGTCTTCATGAGGTTTTTTACGATGCTCATTCACATACGATGAATGTGTAAAAGCTTGAAATAAAAGCTTTTCATTTTCAAACGTCACGTTGATTTCTTCTTGAAACTGCTTAAAGTTTTTCACTACTTGAGAATTATTTTTTCGGTCTCGATTCGAATAATGTTTAGGCATAAAATACCTCCGCTTAACAGCCACAATTAGTTCATAATTTTTTTCATAACATAACCCATTATAAAACGACGTATCCTAAAAGATACACCGGATTTTGAAAAAAAACTTATTTTTTTCAAAAATAACGCAAAAAACACAGAAAGCCCCGCTATTAACGGGGCTTTTAGTGATACAACAGAATTAAACTTGACTCTGTATGTAATTAACCGCATCTCCAACAGTTGCGATTTGTTCTGCTTGCTCATCAGAGATTTCCATGTCAAACTCATCTTCAAGCTCCATTACAAGCTCAACTACATCAAGAGAGTCAGCACCTAAATCTTCTTTGAAATTAGATTCTAATTTCACTTCGCTTTCATCTACACCAAGACGATCAACAATGATTTTTGTTACGCGCTCTAGTACTTCTGCCATTGTTCTTCACCTCCCCTCAAGTCATTATAGTAGATTTCCTTTTAAAATACTATGGCTGAATAATAAAGTTTGTCAAAATCCTTACTTTTCAATTCTTTTAAGATATTACATAACCATTCCGCCGTCAACATGGATGGTTTGTCCCGTAATATAGCGACTAGCGTCTGTAGCTAAAAAAGAAACTACATTAGCAACATCTTGTGGATCACCAAAGGATGCAAGTGGAATTTGTTTTAGCATTTCAGATTTCACTTCTTCTGGAAGCTCATCCGTCATATCAGTTGCAATAAACCCTGGTGCCACTGCATTTACTGTAATGTTACGGCTTGCAAGCTCTTTTGCAGATGTTTTCGTTAACCCAATTACACCAGCCTTAGCAGCTACATAGTTTGCTTGTCCTGCGTTGCCACTAACCCCCACAATGGATGAAATGTTGATGATTCGTCCATGACGTTGTTTCATCATTTGGCGAGTTGCTGCTTTCGTGCATAAAAACACGCCTTTTAGGTTTGTTGATAAAACATCATCCCACTCATCTTCCTTCATTCTCATTAGCAGGTTGTCCCTTGTAACACCAGCATTGTTTACTAAAATATCTAAAGAGCCAAACGTTGAAATTGCTTCTTTAATCATGATTTGAACAGAATCTGCATCCGCTACGTTTGCTTGAACTGCAATGGCATCAGTCCCATAGCCTTTAATTTCATCAACAACCTCAAGCGCTTTTGCTTCGCTACCTGCATAGTTTACAACTACTTTGGCTCCTTGCTTTCCTAATTCAAGCGCAATCGCACGTCCAATTCCACGAGACGCTCCTGTAACAACCGCTACTTTTCCTTCTAACATTTTATTCTGCCCCTTTCACTGCTTCAATCGTTGCTTGCAACGTTTCAACATTACTTACTGAATAAACCGTAGCACGGCGATTTACCTTTTTCACAAGCCCTGATAAGACTTTTCCTGGACCAATCTCAATAAATGTATCTACGCCTTCAGCAAGCAATAACTCCACCGTTTCTTGCCAGCGAACTGGAGAATATAATTGTTCAATTAATAGTGCTTGTACAGCTTCTTGTTGTATTGTTGGCTGGGCCGTTACGTTAGCTACAACAGGCACCTTCGCATCTTGAAATGTCATCGTACTAAGCGTATCTTGAAGCTTAGCAGCAGCTGGTTTCATGAGATTAGAGTGGAACGGTCCACTTACATCTAAAGGAATCGCTCGCTTCGCTCCTTTTTCTTTTGCAAGCTCACTCGCTTTTTCAACACCTTCTGCTGTTCCAGAAATGACAATTTGACCTGGACAATTAATGTTAGCTAGCTGAACTGAGAATCCTGAATCTGTAATTTGATCCGTTACAGTCTTTAGCTCTTCAGCACTCATTCCTAAGATAGCTGCCATTGTTCCTTGACCAGCAGGAACAGCCTCATCCATATAGCGTCCACGCTTGTTTACAGCAACAACAGCATCTTCAAAAGACATTACTTCAGCTGCGACTAACGCACTGTATTCTCCCAAACTATGACCTGCTACATAATCAGGTGTAATTCCACTCTTTTTAAACTCATTTAAAAGCATTGTACTAGCAGTAACAAGAGCAGGTTGCGCATGATACGTTAATGTCAGTTCATCTTGTGGACCTTTAAACATCAGGTTTGACAATGAAAAGCCTAGCACTTCATCTGCCTTTGAAAGAAGTTGCTTTGCCTCTTCAGATTGGTCATATAAGTCTTGTCCCATACCTACGGCTTGTGAGCCTTGGCCTGGAAACATAAAAGCTATTTTCCCCATTCTTATTCTCTCCTCGTTTATTCGTTATTTTCTTCACTTTCAACGGAAGCTTGAATGGTAGAAGATACGTTATTTTCTACCATATTTACGGTTTGCTTAATTGCATTAAAGATGGCCGTAGCGTCTGACGACCCATGAGCTTTAATAACCGGCGCATTTAGTCCAAACAGGCCTGCGCCTCCATACTCGCTATAGTCCATTTTTGCTTTTAACCCTTTAAGCTGAGGCTTTAACACGGAAGCAGCTACCTTGCTTTTAAAACTACTCGTTAACTCTGTTTTTAGCATTGAAAATAGTGAGAGTGCCGTTCCTTCTATTGTTTTCAACGCAACATTACCCGTAAAACCATCCGTTACCACAACGTCTGCAACGCCGTTTAAAAGATCGCGTGATTCTACGTTCCCGATAAAGTTAATATTGGTTTCTTGAAGCAGTTTAAACGTCTGCTTTGTTAATTCATTACCTTTTTTCTCTTCCGTTCCAACGTTTAAAAGACCAACTTTAGGTGAATGAATCCCCCTTACTTGCTCCGCGTATACCGAGCCCATGATTGCGTATTGAACAAGGTGCTCAGGTTTCGCATCAACGTTAGCTCCTACATCTAGCATTAAGAAACCTTTACCATCCAAAGTTGGCAGTGTTGGAGCTAGAGCAGGACGCTCAATTCCTTTGATACGACCAACAACAAATAATCCAGCCGTCATTAAAGCTCCCGTGTTACCTGCAGAAATACACGCATCTGCACGCCCTTCAGCTACTTCAGTAGCCATGAGTACCATTGATGCATTTTTCTTTCTACGCACTGCACGAACTGGTTCATCTGTCGCTTCAATTACTTCTTCAGTATGAAGAATTTTAATACGTTCTGGATTTGTTAGGTATTTCTTTATCTCAACTTCATTACCAACAAGTGTAATATGTAAGTTTTCAAACTGTTGAATGGCTAATTCTGCACCTTCAATAACCGTTTTGGGAGCATTGTCCCCTCCCATAGCATCGATTGCTATTTTCATGTTCTTTCTCATCCTTTAACTTTATTTATCAGATGTAGATCGGTACATATTAAACGTTCCTGAAAACACCTGCTCTTGCCCTACAAAACTGTTTACCTCTACGATTGTTCGGGTTTCATCTGTAGACAGAACCTTTGCTTTTGCTATCACACGCTCATGGATTTTTACGGAACGATGATAGCGAATGGTAGCTTCAATTGTTAATGCTAATTCGTCATTAATAACCGCTACTGCAAGTGAGTTTGCTTGAGCAAACAAGTGATGTCCTCTTGTAATTTGATTGCGCTGAAAAACGTGTTCTTCACGCACATCAAAGATAGAAATAGCCGATTGGTCTAACTCAATATCGATAATTTCTCCAATTACTTCTTCGATAGGTAAAGAACGCACTTCATCTTCTAATTTCTTAGAAGCTACGTATTTAATTCGCTCGCGTAATTCAGGGATAGACAATTCTAGGCGGTCTAAGCGAATTGTTTGTACACTAACTGAAAAACGATCGGCTAATTCTTCATCTGTGATAAATGGATTCTCGTCAATTGTAGCTTTTAATAACAGCTGTCGATCTCTTTTATTACGCTTCATAACACACCATCCGAACTTTTAATACTAGGTACTAATAGCAGTATATAATTATTGCAATTGAAATGCAACATTTTTAGTAATGTTACATCTCAATTGCAACGCCTGTTCACTGACTACTAATCAAATTTTTCACCTGCTAAGACACCTGTCGCTTCCAAATAAGAACGCAGCAGCTGATATTGCTCATCTTTCCAAAACATCTCTGAATTAACAAGCTCAGCAGCATCTGTACGCGCTACTTCAAGCGCTCGATAATCGTGGACCATGTCCGCTATTTTGAACTCAGGCATTCCGCTTTGCTTTCGACCGAAGAAGTCTCCAGGCCCTCTAAGTTCAAGATCTCGTTCTGATAGTACAAAACCATCGTTTGTCTCCGTCATAATATTCATGCGTTCTTTTCCAACTTCAGACTTTGGATCTGCTAGTAAAATACAATACGACTGCGCGTCTCCTCTTCCCACTCGCCCACGGAGCTGATGGAGCTGTGATAATCCAAAGCGCTCCGCATCATAGATAACCATAACCGTTGCGTTTGGAACGTTCACTCCTACTTCAACAACCGTTGTCGAAACAAGAATTTGCACATTATTTACGCTAAACTCTTTCATGACCTCTTCTTTTTCATCCGGTGTTAAACGCCCATGCATTAGCCCCACATTCCATTGACCTTTAAAATATTGAACAAGGGTACTATGAACATCGATGGCATTTTGAACGTCTAACTTCTCTGATTCTTCAATCAGTGGACAAATTACATAGGCTTGTCGCCCTTCATTCAATTCTTTCTGGACAAATTGCAATATACGCTCTAGCATATCATGCTTTACCCAATACGTTTCGATTGCTTTTCGACCAGCCGGCATTTCATCTATGATCGACACGTCCATTTCACCAAAAGCAGTAATAGCAAGTGTTCTTGGAATAGGAGTCGCCGTCATAAACAATACATCTGGACTTTCACCTTTCTCACGCAAAACTCTACGCTGACCTACACCAAAGCGGTGTTGCTCATCTGTAATAACAAGACCAAGGCTTTTATACACTACTTCATCTTGGATGAGCGCATGAGTACCGACTAGCACATCTATTTCTCCAGCCTGCACTTGCTGCAGAAGCTCACGCCTTGCTTTTCCTTTAACCGAACCTGTTAATAATCCAACGCGTACCTGAACTTTTTCAAGCATGTTACTTAGAGATTCAGCATGCTGTTCGGCTAAGATTTCCGTCGGAACCATTAGAGCACCTTGATGCCCTGCCAATACCGTTGCATATAGGGCAACGGCAGCAACGACCGTTTTACCTGAACCTACATCTCCTTGTAATAGCCGATTCATTCGATACGGTGACTTCATATCGGCGGTAATTTCATTTACTACTCGTTTTTGAGCACCTGTTAACGGAAATGGCAGCTGATTTGTAAACTGAACCAAATCGCTGGATTGAAACACTTGAGACATGCCAGCCGTTTCTTCTCGTTCACGCTTTCGAAGTGCTTGCATCTTAAGCTGAAACAGTAAAAATTCTTCGTATACAAATCGTCTGCGCGCTTGTTTTAAATCGCCATGATCTCGAGGTAAGTGAATGGTGCGCACAGCATCTTCTCGCGTCATTAACTTATATCGTTCTCGGAGCGATAAAGGGAGCATATCTTCAATTTGACTTCCATACTGATTTAAAGCCAAGGTGATAAACTTACGAATCGCTTTTACAGTAAGCGTTGCTTTTGTGGAATAAACAGGCTCAATAGTTTGATTTTTTTTGAAAGGTGAAAACTGTAGTTCCTGAAGGGTAATCGTTTGACGGTGCTGATCCCATTTACCCGTCACTGTAACCGTTTGATCGATGTCAAGCTTCGATTTGTAATAGGGTCGATTAAAACATGTAACGGTAACAAGATAACGACCAACCAACAGGCGAAAGGTTAATCGAGACCGTTTTTTTCCGTAATAAGTAAGAGAGGGAACGCTGTGAACCTTTCCCTCTACCGTTACTTTTTCATCATGTTTAGCATCCGCTAAATCTTTTAGCTCATAGTCCTCATAGCGATAAGGAAAATGCTCAAGTAAATCTTGGACAGATTGTATCTTCATTTCTTCGAGAAGAGTCGCTGTTTCTTCTCCAATCCCTTTAATGGTTTTAATAGAAATTTTATTTAATTCATTCACTTTTATTTAATGCAATACCAAAGATCTTTGCTTCGAGCTCGCGACCTGTTGGTGTTGCCGCTAAGCCTCCTTGTGCAGTTTCTCGTAACGCTACTGGCATTGTTTGACCAATTCGATACATTGCATCAATTACCTCATCACACGGAATTCGACTTGTAACACCTGCTAACGCCATATCAGCAGCAATCATTGCATTCGCCGCGCCCATCGCGTTTCTCTTTACGCACGGTACTTCTACTAATCCTGCTACGGGGTCACATACTAATCCTAGCATATTTTTAAGCGTAATTGCCATTGCTTCAGCTGCTTGACTAGGCGTACCACCTGCCATTTCTACAATCGCTGCCGCTGCCATACCCGACGCTGACCCTACTTCAGCTTGACAGCCTCCTGCTGCACCTGAAATGGAAGCATTGTTTGCCACAACAAAACCAAATGCTCCTGATGTAAATAAAAACTCTATCATTTCTTCACGCGTGGGATTTAATTTATTTTTTACTGCAAATAACGTTCCAGGCACCACTCCAGCTGAACCGGCTGTCGGTGTTGCACAAATCGTTCCCATCGCAGCATTTACTTCGTTCGTTGCTACCGCTTTACTTACTGCATCTAAGATTAAATTACCAGATAAAGCATTTCCGCTTTCAATATACTTTTGTAATAAAACAGCATCTCCACCTGTTAGGCCAGTAACGGACTGGACGCCCCTTAATCCGCGCTCTACTGCTTCCTCCATTACCGTTAAATTGCGATCCATTCTTTCAAAGACCTGTTCACGGGTTAAGCCAGTAACCTCTACTTCTTGTTCAATCATAATTTCCGCTATTTTGACTTTTTTACTTTCTGCTAACTCTACTAATTCGGCTACATTTCGAAACATAGTATCCTCCCAATTTACAACATGATGTCATTCTATCTAAGCCACTATCATCTTACTAAACATTTATTTAAACGACAGATTATTTCCTTCTTCCCAAAAGGCATAAAAAACAGGATGCTACTCAACCATTCTTGTTACTTTAATAATATTCGGTAACCCTTGTAGCTCTTCAATTACTTCATCTTCAATGTTTGTATCCATTTCAATGGCCATTAATGCTACCTGTCCTTTTTCTTTTCGAGATACTTCCATATGACCAATATTAATGGAATGCTTCATTAATATATTCGTCACGGTTGCAATCGCTCCAAACCGATCGTTGTGTACAACAAGAATAGCAGGGTTCATCCCTGATAAATTCAGCTCAAATCCATTTAATTCAGTGATTTGAATTTTACCGCCACCAATTGATATACCCACAACTTCAATTTCTTTATCTCCATCAATCATGCGCACACGCGCTGTGTTTGGATGATCAGTAATGGCTGTTTCTTCAATGAACGTCACTTCCATCCCAGCTTGTTTAGCTAATGTAAGAGACTCAGGAATTCGAGGGTCAAACGTATCAAAATCTAATACCCCTCCGATAATCGCTACATCTGTACCATGGCCTTTATACGTCTGAGCAAAAGATCCATAAAGTGAGACAATGACTTTTTCTGGTTGCTTGCCAAACAGCGTTCTTGCTACTCTACCAATACGCGCAGCACCTGCTGTATGTGAACTTGATGGACCAATCATGATTGGTCCAATAATATCAAATACGGATTTATATTTCATGGTTACTCTCCCCCTGTAAAAAGGATATTAAACTTTGATGTTATCGCTATCATCTTATATGTTACTTGAGGTTTTCTATTTTTGGAACCCTAGAAATCCGTTATAATAAAGTTTTAAAATTCGAAATAATAAGCTAACATTTTTCTCTTTAGTTCATAATAAAAAAGCTGACTCTTTATTGAGTCAGCTTTTTTATTATGCCGCTTCTTTTGTTTCTTGTTCAAGCTCTGCAACTGTTTTGATGTTAAAGTTTTTAAACACAATCGAACCAATGTATCCAATAACCGCTCCACCAATTGCACATAGCCCTGCGCAGATTGTTACTTTTATTGGATCATTAAAGCCATACATTACCGCTAGACCTGCAATTGGAGTAGCTGTTCCTGTTGCATCGTTTACTAATCCAAATAAAGAAACAATAACACCAGCTACTGCTCCACCAACAAAATTCGTTGCGTAAATTGGAATAGGATTAGCCGATATTATATTAGCTTGCGTTAACGGCTCCACAGCTACCGAAATTGTGGTACGGCGATCTCCAAATTTTAAACGATCAAACAATACATAGTTCATAAATGACGAGCCGAAAACCGCTAGTGCTCCAATGGCCATTGGAAGACCCGTTAAACCAAGCATGGCTGTTAGAGCCATTGAGCTTAGAGGAGCTGTAGCTACAACCGTAATAACGCCACCTAGTATAATCCCCATTAGAATTGGGTTAGCATTTGCTGTTTCCCTAATAATGGAACCAATGTTTAGTAGTGTCGCATCCACTACGGGAGATATGCCTGTTGCAATTAAGCGCGTTAACGGCGCAATAATTAAAATTGCTCCTAATAAATCTAGACCCGCAGGTGCTTTTTTCTCTACTGCTTTCATAACAAAAGCCATGATATAACCTGCAAAGAAGCCTGGTAACAAACCTAAACCTGAACAGACAACTCCCATCATTAATGCATAAACAGGAGATACCCCTAGGGCTAATGCTACTAACGCAGCGGCAGCAACGCCACCCATACCACCAGCCGCTTCCCCTACTTCACCTAAAAATTTGATGTTTAATAAATCGCCACCGACATACAGTTGAAATGCTTCAACGAGAAACGCCGCAACGGCACCGCCTGCTAAAGCTCCCATAGCTTTCATCCCATACGGTGCTTTGTTACTGAAAAGCCAAAATAAAAATAAGACCAATAAAAGCAGTGCCGTACCTTTCAAAATCTCCATTGTAAATTCCCCCTATGCTGCATTCATCTTTACTTAAGTATTTACTTTAAAGTAACGCACGATGTACGTCACTTTAAAAATTATCACAATATAGTGAGCTTTTCAACCGAAATAACCTTTTACACGAACAAAAACAAACAAAAAGAATAAAACGTTCGTATTCTGTAAATTCTGACACTTTATACCCGATAAAAAAATGCAGGTTAGCTAAAAAAACTAACCTGCATTTTTATTATTCGATCGCAAAAATATACGAGTATAATGGTTGCCCACCTTTATGAACTTCCACTTCAACATCTTCAAATTGACTTTCGGCAAATGATACTAACTCATCCATTTCTTCATCAGCAACATCTTCGCCTTGCAAGATTGTAATGATTTCTGAGTCTTCATCAACCATATGCTGCAGTAACTTTTTAGCAACTTCAAGCTTTTCTGTATCCTTTACAACAATTTGCTTTTCAGCAATTCCCATAAAGTCACCTTTTGCAAGCTCTAGGCCATCAATATTTGTATCACGTACAGCATACGTGATTTGACCCGTTTTCACATGACTAAGTGCTTCCGTCATCGCTTCTTCATTCGTATTTAAATCGGATTGAGGATTAAACGATAGAAGCGCTGTCATTCCTTGTGGAACGGTTTTAGAAGGAACAACAGCAACGTGGTCTCCTACTACAGACGCAGCTTGGTTTGCAGCCATCACAATATTCCCATTATTAGGAAGAATGATGACTTTTTCAGCATGTGTTTCTTCAATTGCTTTGACAATATCTTCTGTACTTGGATTCATCGTTTGGCCACCTTCAATTACAACAGTGGCTCCAATACTTTTAAACAGCTCTGCAATACCGCTTCCCATTGAAACTGTCACAATACCGTATGGTTTCTTCTCAGCCTTTACAGGAGCAGGAGCTTCTTTCGAAACAATTTCGCTATGCTGTTCACGCATGTTTTCAATTTTCATTTTTATTAAGCTACCATAACGCTGACCATAGTTTAATACTTCACCCGGATGCTCAGCATGGATATGCACCTTTACGACTTCATCATCAGACACAACTAATAAAGAATCGCCCCATTTACTCAGGTCCTGACGAAATGTTTCTTCTGAGAATGCATGCTTTTCCATTTTGTCTGCTTCTAAACGAACCATAAATTCTGTGCAATATCCAAATTCGATATCTTCAGTGTTCATATGACTTTGAGCGTGCTTATGGTGTTCGGCGTTTACAAGCTCATTCATTGACGGGATTGCCAAAGGTACGCCGGGAAGCTTTTCACCTTTTAACTCGGCTAGAAATCCTTCATAGATTAACACTAGACCTTGTCCACCGCTATCTACAACGCCTACTTCTTTTAAAACAGGAAGCAATTCTGGAGTGCGATCAAGAGATGCTTTTGATGCTTTTAGCACTTCTTCCATAAACGGAATCATTTCTGGCTGCTTTTCAGCTACTTCAACGGCCTTTTTAGCCGTATCTTTTGCAACCGTTAAGATTGTACCTTCAATAGGCTTCATAACAGCCTTGTAGGCTGTTTCAACACCCACCTCAAGCGCATGTGCAAAATCTACAGTTGTGATAAACTCTTTTTGTTCAATCGCTTTGCCAAAACCTCTGAAAAGCTGTGATAAGATAACACCTGAGTTACCACGTGCCCCCATTAATAGTCCTTTTGATAAAGCTTGTCCTACTTGACCAATATGATTTGATACATTTCTTTTTACTTCTTTAGCACCTGATGTGATTGACAGGTTCATGTTGGTACCTGTATCTCCATCTGGAACTGGAAAAACGTTTAGTGCATCTACATAGTCAGCATTATTTGACAGATGCTGTGCTCCTTGAAGCACCATTTCTGCAAAACGTTTTCCGTTCAATGTTGTCATTGACACGAATCTTCCTCCTTAATTACACGTTCGTTACACGAACACCCTGCACGTAAATATTTACTGAGTCAACCGTTAGACCAACTGTTTGTTCTAGCGTATATTTCACTTTAGTCTGTACGTTATGAGCAATTTCTGAGATTTTCGTTCCATAACTAACAATGATATACATATCAATATGTACTTCATCATTTTCTTGCCTTACGATAATACCGCGTGTAAAGTTTTCTTTACGAAGAATGTCAGTAAGACCATCTTTGATTTGATTCTTAGAAGCCATGCCGATAATTCCATAGCAGTCAATAGCTGCCCCTCCAGCAATCGTTGCAATTACGTCTGTGGAGATATCAATTTGACCGTACTTAGTTTTCATTTCGATGGACATACTTTTTCCCCTTTCTATACATAGGCTAATAAATATTTTACTATAATCAATCTCTTTTTAAAAGAACATTCCCTAATTACCCAAATTTAACTCTCTTTATTATTGAACATACATTCAATTTATATGTCAAGGAAAATTTCTTGAAAGCTTTTGTTGAGAAGTATTGCATTATAAAGAATGCTGTGATAAATTAATATAGTATTTCTCAAGAAGCAGAATTGAGTAGTTTTTTTGTGTTAGGAGGGAAAACTATGGCACGCAAATGTGTAATCACTGGCAGAAAAGCTCGTTCAGGTAATGCACGTTCTCACGCTATGAACGCTACAAAGCGTAAATGGGGTGCTAACGTTCAAAAAGTACGTATCCTTGTGGACGGTAAACCAAAACGTGTATACGTATCAGCTAGAGCCCTTAAATCAGGTAAAGTTGAACGCGTTTAATTTTCGATAACGAAAAAGCACCATGTATATGGTGCTTCTTTTATTATCTCGCCTTTTAATCTTTTTTAAATGAATTTAACATGACCTTTACAATACCGCCCAAAAACTTTGGAAGTTTAATCGTATAAAATTTCATACTACTCCTCCTCACCATTTCCACCATTCATCTACTTTTAATGGCCTACTTTCACCCATTCTTCCATCAACATTATTAAAGTGTTTCATAAGCAATCTGCATCATTGCTTCTTATCATCATTAATATGCCTGTAGTAAATGAAAAAGTACCTCTTTGTGTAAGAAGTTCGTTACTTATACATAAAGTAGAGCCAAGTTCTACATAGTGGTTTGTTAAGGGATACTTAAAGCCTGTTAGCGTAAGGTTTTCCACACCTCCAGCATAGGGAATAAACGAGACGTATTTTGCATGAATTCTTTCTTCAATCTCATGCGTTCCAGGCGAAAACAATTGGATGCTGTTTTGCTTGTCAACTAGCTCTACTTTTACGTTTTCTTGCAGGCTTTTATACAGAAGTTGAACAGCTCCGAACATATGATCAATCCTGCCGCCTGTGGCTCCGAAGATCCGAACGTATGCAGGCTTTTTCGATACAGCCCACTCAACTGCAAGTTCTAAATCCGTTGCGTCTTTTTCAGACGGATAAATATGTAAATCTCCAAGCCTATCCTGAATAACCTTCAGCTGCTCCGCGTTGATAGAGTCAAAGTCTCCAAACGCTTCATCAGGAATAATTCCCTGTTCAAGCAGAGTGAACACACCGCGATCTACACCTATCCACTTATCGCATGCCTTCCACTTGTGAAGTTCCGGCACATAGTTATCTGGACCACCTGCCAAAATATGAATAATCATAATAAGCCACCCTTTCTCTTTACGAACTATTTAAAAAAGTTGCCAAGGAAAAACAGATTTCACTTTTCCTTTGACAACTTTTATCTACTAATTATATAGTTGAGCGAATTCGATCAATTGCAGCTGCGCGGTCTTCTTGATCATAAATCGCTGAGCCAGCTACTAAAACGTTTGCCCCAGCTTCTACGCATTTTTTTGCTGTTTCTTCGTTTACTCCACCATCTACTTCTACTTCTATAGATAGCTGACGAATCTCAATAAGCTGAGATATTTGTTCAATTTTTGGTAGTACGCTATTAATAAACTTTTGGCCTCCAAAACCTGGATTAACCGTCATTAATAAAATTAAGTCGATGTCTTCCAAAACATGTTTTACAACATCGATTGGCGTAGCTGGATTTAACGCAATTCCAACTTTCATTCCATGTTCTTTAATTAATTGAATCGTACGGTGTAAATGTGTACATGCTTCCGCATGCACAGTTAAAATATCAGCACCTGCTTTTGCAAACATTGGAATGTACGCATCAGGGTTATCAATCATTAAGTGTACATCTAGCGGAAGAGATGTAATTGGACGAATTGCTTCTACAATTAAAGGACCAATTGTAATGTTAGGAACAAAATGGCCATCCATTACATCTACATGAATATAATCAGCTCCACCAGCTTCTACTTCACGAATTTCTTCTCCTAATTTAGAAAAATTAGCTGATAAGATGGAAGGTGCAATTTTTGTCATGTTTAATACCTCGGCTTTCTTTGCTTGATTTCTTCAATAAACTGCAAATAATGCTCATAACGGTACGCTGGAATTGATTGATTCTCTACCGCTTTCTTAACTGCACACTTTGGTTCTTTCACGTGCAGACATCCTCTAAACTTACAGTCTTCACTTAAGCGAGACATTTCTGGAAAGCAGTGAGAAAGTTCTTCTACCTCTAAAGTTAGAAACTCCAAGGAGCTAAAGCCCGGTGTATCTGCTACAAGTCCGTCACCAAATGATATAAGCTCCACATGTCTGGTTGTATGCTTTCCTCGTCCTAATGATGTTGAGATATCATTTGTCTTCAGCTCTAGTTCAGGCTTTAAAACGTTTAGCAACGAAGATTTACCAACTCCTGATTGTCCTGCAATAACCGTTATTTGATTTTCAAACAGCGGCTTAATTTCTGCAATCCCGTTTTCCGTTACGGTTGATGTTAAAATTACCTCATATCCTATTTTACGATAATCTTCGGCATATTGCTCAATTAATTGCTTTTGTTTCTCTGACAACAAGTCAACTTTTGAAATACAAATAACCGGTTGAATATCATTAGACTCTACCAAAGCTAAAAAGCGATCCAAAAGCACCGTACTAAAATCAGGCTCGATAGCTGAAAATACTAACAACGCTTGATCAACGTTTGAGATTGGGGGTCGAACTAACTCATTTTTACGTTCTTTAATTTCAAGTATATACCCTTCAAGCTCATTATCAGCTTGAAACACTACTTCATCGCCTACTAAAGGAGTGACTTTTTTCTTTCGAAATACTCCTCTTCCGCGACACTGGGTTACTTGTCCATCATGAAGAACATAATAAAATCCACTTAAGGATTTAATAATTCTTCCTTCTGGCATAACCTCACTCCTATCATTCTTCTGGATATTCTACAGCTTTTTCTTCAATTACTTGACCATCTCGAACTACTTTGTATTTAGCTTGCTCGCCTTTTTTCACTAATACATCGAATGATTCAGTAACCGTTTCTGTGATAGTTAATTCTTTAATAGGTACAGACATTGTATTATCTGCATCTTCTACGTAAATTTCTACTTTTTGCTCAGCCTTTTCTCCTGTGCTACTCTTGTCCTCATATGGAATCGTCACCTGTACATTGACGGTTTGAGGGGGTACTTCTTCCTTTCCTAAGGAAACTTTAAACGTTAGTTTATCACCTTTTTTAATAACAGAACCCGCTTTGGGTGTTTGAGAAATAACCAAACCTTTTTCAACAGTATCAGAATATTCACTTTCTACTGCAATTTCAAATTCTTCTTCTGCTACATAATCTCGAAGGCTTTTTTCCGTCCATCCTGAAAAATCCTTAACTTTAATTTCTGGAGGGCCTTTGCTTATCCATAACGTTACGGCCGTGCTTTCTGGAACAACTTCTTCGCCTTCTTTTGGACTTTGATCTAGTATTGTTCCTTTAGGCTCCTCACTATCAATTTCAATTGTTCGTACTTCACGATATTTCTGACTTTCAAGCAGCTTTTGAACTTCACTTACATCTCGTCCATTAAAGCGGTCAAATGCTACTTTTGCTTTTCCAGTACTTCGATAGATAATAACACCTGTACCTTCTTTTACAACATTTCCCGCTTTAGGCGATGTTTTAACAACATCTCCTTCTTCTACTTCATCATCAGATATATCTTTTGGATCTTTGACATTAAACCCTAACGATACAAGTTCAGTAACGGCTGACTCATAGTCCTCATTATGTAAATCAGGAACCGTAACATCTTTAGGCAATAGTAAAGAAGGGATAAAAGTCACCGCAGCGACACTCGCTGCCGCTAACAATAAAAAAATAAGCGCGAGCGTTAAAATAACTTTACTTTTCTTTCTAGGCTTTTTCTTGGATTCTACTTCACTTTTATTTGTATTTGAAGGTTTACGAACAGGCGTTTTTTCCAATTCATGACCATATAGCTCATCTTTTATAATTGGAATAGCTTTTGTTACTTCATCATCATCTGGTACAATGAACTTTTGTTCATTATGTCGAGTAGGATGAATCGCAGAACGTAAATCTTCTTCAAATTCTTCTACCGTACTATAGCGATAAAACGGATCTTTTGTTGTTGCTTTTAATACAACGTTTTCTACGCTTTGTGGGATGGAAGGATTCCATTTTCTTGGTGATGGTGTTTCCGTTTGCAAGTGCTTTAATGCAATCGAAACAGCAGACTCTCCCGAGAATGGCACTCGACCAGTTAATAATTCAAACAAAACGACGCCTAATGAATAAATATCAGACTTTTTATTCGCTAGACCTCCTCTCGCTTGTTCTGGAGAGAGATAATGAACAGACCCTAACACAGAGTTTGTATGTGTAATAGTTGTTGAACTTAAAGCCACAGCAATTCCAAAGTCTGTCACTTTTGCCGTATCATCATGATCAATTAAAATATTTTGTGGTTTAATATCTCGATGAATAATTCCATATTGATGAGCATGAGCAATTGCGGATGTGATTTGAGTCATAATATGTATCGCTTTCTCTAAAGATAGCGGTGACTCTTGTAAAATATATTGCTTTAAGGTCATTCCAGGAACATATTCCATTACAATGTAATAGATGTCCTCTTCTTCTCCAACATCATAAATACTCACAATATTTGGATGAGCAATACTTGTTGCAGATTGTGCCTCACGGTGGAAACGCTTAATAAAAGCATCGTCATTAGCAAAATCTAATCGCAGAACTTTGATTGCCACGTCGCGATCTAAAATCATATCACGTGCTAAATAAACGTTGGCCATGCCACCTCCACCAATGACATGTAGAATTTTATAACGGTCGTTTAGCCGTCTCCCGATTAGCAACGTTCTCACCCACTTTCAGATGTAAAGTCCACAATTGCTAGTGTAATGTTATCTTCTCCACCTAATTCATTAGCCAATGTAATTAAGCGTGCACCTGTTTCGTTTAGAGACGTTCCAGGTTGTAAAATGTCTTGGAGCTTCTCTTCGCTTATTTTATTGGAAAGCCCATCTGAACACAATAATAATAAATCTGTTGATTCGATTTCAACAGTTTTTACATCAAGATCTACTTTTTCTTCCGTACCTAATGCACGTAATAAAATATTTTTACGAGGATGATGTTCCGCATCTTCTCGTGAAATTTGACCGTTTTTAACCAACTCATTGACAAGGGAATGGTCTTCTGTAATTTGCCTAAAACCATCTTCACTGAATAAATAGCCACGGCTATCTCCAATATTACCAATTGTACAAAATTCAGATGTGCAAATAGCTAGTACAATGGTTGTCCCCATTCCTTTACATTCCTCATGTTCGCTTGCATGTTGATGTATAGCTTCATTTACATTCATTACTTGTTCACGTATCCAAGTAGTAGCATCGTTCGGTTCATTTATAGCTGGACTGCTCGTCCAGACATCTTGCAATTTTTGAACCGCCATCGCGCTGGCTACATCCCCAGCACGATGACCTCCCATACCATCTGCTACAATTGCAAGCACTTGGCCATGAGCGTTCAAAAATACCCCTCCGTTATCTTCATTGTGTTGACGTATTCTCCCTCGGTCTGTCATAAAGACAGTTTCCATACAATCACCTCGTCTCTTCTTTACGCTCCTTCGCACGCAATTGACCACAAGCTGCATCAATATCATGTCCCTGTTCACGTCGAATTGTTACGTTAACACCATGTTTTTTCAACGTATTTTCAAATTCAAAAATTTGTTCTCTCGGTGTGCGAACGTAGTCACGCTCTGGAACATAGTTTACAGGGATTAAATTCACGTGACATTTAATGTTTTTAATAAGCGCTGCTAACTCCTCAGCATGTTCCACCTGGTCATTTACTCCACCAAACAAACCATATTCAAAGCTGATACGACGACCTGTTTTGTCGGTATAGTATTTAATTGCTTCCATTAAGTCAGGTAGTTTGTAAGCACGGTTAATTGGCATTAACTTTGAACGAATGTCGTTGTTTGGTGCATGTAAGGAAATGGCAAAATTAATCTGCATTTGCTCATCAGCAAATTTATAGATTTTAGGGATAATTCCACTTGTTGATACCGTAATGTGACGAGCACCAATATTAAGGCCATTATCGTGATTAATGATTTTTAAGAAGCCCATCATTTGGTCGTAGTTATCAAACGGTTCACCAATACCCATAATTACGACATGACTTACGCGTTCTCCTTGTTCATCAAGCGCTTTTTGTACTTTCACTACTTGAGCAACAATTTCACCAGCTTCTAAGTTGCGCTTTAATCCGCCAAGAGTAGACGCGCAGAACGTACAACCAATGCGACAGCCAACTTGTGTTGTTACACAAATTGAATTTCCATACTCGTGTCGCATAAGTACTGTTTCAATTGTATAGCCATCGTGAAGTTCAAATAAAAATTTCATTGTTCCATCTGAAGAAGTTTGTTGAACAGCGGTTTTTAACGTAGTTAAAACAAAGGCCTCATTTAACTTATCACGGAGTCCTTTTGACAAATTCGACATATCGTCAAATTCAGTCACGCGCTTTACATATAGCCAGTCAAAAATTTGTTTCCCACGAAATTTTTTCTCTCCCTGAGATACTAACCATGCCTCTAACTCATGTAATTGTAATGAATAAATTGACGGCTTTTTATTTTCTACTTTTTTATCTTTGGCTCTTTTACTAATAGTTCCTTCCATTTTTACACCTTCTTTTGTAAACAGGCAATGTAAAACCCATCACTTTCTTCACTTGGAAGAAGTTGGATTTGACCGTGTTTAACGTTTTGTTTAATCTTTTCTGGCATACGTTCTGCCAAGGTAGAGTCTACCATAAATTCTGGGTGATTATCGAGAAATGCATCCACTACATCTCCATTCTCATCCCGATCAATCGTACATGTACTGTATACAAGTGTCCCACCTTTTTTTAATAGTGGAGCAACAGCTGATAAAATATCAAGCTGGATTTTTGACAATTGCTGAACGTCACGCTCGGTCTTAACATACTTTAAATCTGGTTTTCTTCGCATAACACCGAACCCTGAGCACGGAGCGTCGACTAAAATACGATCAAACGTTTCCTCTTCAAAGCGCTCTGCTACCTTACGACTATCTTGCACTGTTGGTGAAATATTCGTAAGTTGCAAGCGTTCTGCCTGCTCAGAAATCAACTTGACTTTGTGATCATGAATATCTAAAGAAATGACTTGTCCCGTGTTGTTAAGCTTTTCACCGATATGAGTTGATTTCCCACCTGGTGCCGCACAGCTATCTAAAATTGTTTCTCCTTGCTCAGCACCAAGAGCATGAGCAACAAGCATTGAACTTTCGTCCTGTACAGTAAACATCCCATTTCTAAACGCATCTGTATATGCTGCATTTCCTCTTTGAACTTCTAGAGCTTCCTTAACAAGCCCACCACTTTCTACAGAAATACCTTCTTGTTCAAGCTGTGCAATCACTTCAGAAATAGTGAAACGCGCTGTGTTTACACGAAGCGTTTGCTTAGGGGACATTAGATTAGCTAAACAAATTTCACGCGTTTTGTCCAATCCATATTGTTCCACCCATCGCTTCACCAACCATAAAGGATGACTCGTTTCTATCGCTAAGCGCTCAATAGGATCTTTAATCTCTTCTACGCTTGGAACGCCATTTCGTTGTACATTACGCAAAACACCATTCACCATTGAAGCAATTCCTTTATGACCACGCTGCTTAGCAATTTCCACTGCTTCATGAATAACTGCGCGATCAGGAACACGGTCTAAGTACAACATTTGATAAAGAGACAAGCGAAGCAGTACTCTAACCCAAGGTTGTAGCTTTTTTGCTTTTGCTAAAAACGGAGCCAAGCCATAGTCTAGCGTATCTCTTCTTTGAATTGTACCATATACAATTTCTGTTAAGAGGCCGGCATCTTTCCCTTGAATACCGTACTTTTGAATACTTTTGTTTAACAACAAGTTACTGAAAGCTTGATTCTTTTCAATCGAAAGTAAAATATCAAGCGCAATATCACGAACGTTATATTTACTCATTATGAGCTCCTAACACAGCCCCTACTTCAATGCCATTTCCGCGTAAAAACTGTGCGGCTTCCATTCTCTTTTTTCCAGATGGTTGAAGCTCTGTAATTTTAATTCCTGTACGGTTTCCTGTCGCCACGATAAACCCATCTTTTTCAAGCGATACTACCTTACCTGGCTCTCCTTCTGCCGCAACCTTTTCTCCCCACCAAACTTTCATCACTTGACCATTTAGCGTCGTATACGCCACTGGCCAAGGGTGAAGACCACGGATGTGATTATAAATTTCCTCACCGCTTCGCGTCCAATCAATTTTTTCTTGTTCGCGCTTTATGTTAAATGCAAATGTAGCTTCATCTTCGTTCTGCTTTATTGGTGTTAAATCACCTGATACGAGAGATGGAATAGTTTCAGATAATAATTTAGCTCCCGCTTCGCTTAGTTTATCGTGCAACGTTCCAACATGGTCTTTTTCTTCAATAGGCACTTCGACTTTCGTCAAGATATCACCGGCATCTAGCTTTTCAACCATATACATAATCGTTACGCCAGTTTTTGGCTTACCTTGTAAAATAGAATAATGAATTGGTGCTCCTCCTCTAAGCTCAGGAAGCAATGATGCATGAACATTAATACAGCCATATTTCGGCGCTTCTAGGATTGGTGTTGGTAAAATTTGTCCAAATGCTGCCGTTACAATTAATTCAGGGTTATACGCTAATACCTCACTATACGCTTCTTCTAAACGAATCTTTTCTGGCTGTAGCACTGGGATGCCGTGCTTTTGTGCTTCTACTTTTACTGGTGGTGGAGTCATAACTCTTTTTCTTCCTTTTGGACGATCAGGCTGCGTTACAACGGCCACTACTTCATATCCATCCTTAATTAAAGTCTGCAATACCGGTACAGAAAAATCCGGTGTTCCCATAAACACAACTTTCATTTTAAATTCCTACCCTTCTAGTTCTCCATCTTCATAGTAACGCGATACTTTCTCAGTAAAAAGCACCCCATGTAAGTGGTCAATTTCATGCTGAATGGCACGCGCTAAAAAACCCTTTGCTTCCATTACAAATACTTTCCCACGGCGATTGTGTGCTCGTACTTTCACATAGTCAGCACGAGTTACGTCACCAAAAAGGCCCGGAAAACTTAAGCAGCCTTCAGGACCAGTTTGTTGACCACGTTTTTCAAGAATGACTGGATTAACCAATTCAATTTTGCCGTGTCGATCTCCTATATCAACCACTGCTACTTGCTGTAATACACCAACCTGTGGAGCAGCAAGTCCTACTCCATCTGCTTCAAGCATTAAATCATACATGCCATTCATTAACTTAGCTAATTTATTATCAAACACTGTGACAGGTTCACACTTTGTCTCTAATACTTCATTGGGGTGGTAAACTAGCTTTAATTTAGCCAAGCTACTCCCTCCTTCAACTCTTTCTATTTATATCCAAAACAGCAGTCATTTAACGTTTTCGTTGTCGATTTACATCATTGAATACGGGTGTAAATCAATCGTAATCGTTAGTTGTTCCTGCTGCATTTGATCTTGGTACTGGTTTACTATATATTTTAACGCTGGGATCATATTCGGTTCCAGCTTGTATTTTATCATGCATTGATATCGATATCTATCTTTTATCTTAGCAATCGGAGAGGTAACAGGCCCTAAAATAACGGCTTGCGGAGTGAGCTTTTGCCTTAAATACTGCGATATTTTCCCAGTTACAGACACCACTTTTGCCACGTTTTCATGTGAGACAGTTACCAACGCCAAATAAAAGAACGGCGGATAGCGATGAGCTTGTCTAAGCTTCATTTCTTCAAGATAAAAAGTATCATAGTCGTGCTGACTTGCTAATTGAATGCTGTAATGCTCAGGAGCATAGGTTTGAATTACAACTTCACCAGGCAGGTGGTGGCGTCCTGCTCTTCCGCTTACTTGTGTAAGGAGCTGAAACGTTTTTTCAGCCGCTCGAAAGTCCGGAAGGTTTAACATTGTATCTGCTGATAAAACTCCAACAAGCGTTACGTTTGGAAAATCTAAGCCTTTAGCAATCATTTGCGTACCTAATAAAATCTGTGCTTCTCCATCTCCAAACTTTGTTAGTAGTTTTTCGTGAGCTCCTTTGCGGCTTGTTGTATCAACATCCATTCGAATGACAGACGCTGCAGGCAACACTTTTCCCAGCTCTTCTTCCACCTTTTGCGTTCCTGATCCAAAAAAGCGAATATGGTCGCTTTCGCACTCTGGACAAGCCGTTTGAGTTGGCTCTTCATACCCACAGTAATGACATTTCATTCGGTTTTGGTAGCGGTGATATGTCAATGAAATTTCACAGTGAGGACACGAAGGAACATAACCGCAGTCACGGCACATAACAAAAGATGAGTGTCCTCTCTTATTTAAGAACAATACAATTTGTTCTCCTCTTTCAAGGCGCTCATGTATTTTTTCAAGAAGAAGCGTAGAGAACATTGACCGATTTCCGTCTCGGAGCTCTTCACGCATATCCACAATATCTACTTTTGGAAGAGCTGATTTATTCATCCGTTCACGCAGTGTTAAAAGTTTATAAACGCCTTTTTGAGCACGTGCAAATGACTCTAGCGTTGGGGTTGCACTCCCTAAAATCACTGGACAGTTGTGAAACTCTGCGCGTTTAATCGCCACATCGCGCGCATGATACCGAGGGTTTTCTTCTTGCTTATAGCTTGTTTCATGCTCTTCATCAATGATGATGATGCCCACATGTTGAAACGGAGCAAATATAGCTGATCTTGCTCCTACAACCACGGATACCTCTTTACGCTGAATTTTACGCCACTCATCGTATTTCTCACCGGCTGACAAACCACTATGCATCACGGCCACCTTCGAACCAAATCGTTCTTTAAACCTTTTGACCATTTGAGGCGTTAGTGATATTTCGGGAACAAGCATAATCGCTTCTTTCCCCTGTTTCAATACTTGGTCAATTGACTGCAAATACACTTCCGTTTTACCGCTTCCCGTTACACCATACATGAGAAAAACATCGTGTTCATCGTTCTCAATGTCACGTAGAATTGGTTTGATAGCAGCAGATTGTTCATCTGTTAACGGAAAAGGTTTTGATGGAACAAAATCGCGATTGGCATAAGGATCTCGATAAATCTCCATATCAACCTCGTAAAGCAAACCTTTTGACACTAATCCTTTAATAGGTGCTCCCGTTACGTTAAGTGCGGTCATAATGTCCTTTTGTGCTACCGCCTCTTCTTGCACCAACATAAATTCAAGGACTTGTTTTTGCTTTTCAGCTTGTTTAGGCAGCTCTTTCATAACCTGTTTCACACGTTCAGAAGGCTGAGCTAAGCGAAGAGCTTTCACAGTTTTTTTATTCCCTTTACTCTTGACTAGATATACAACTTCTAAGAGACCTTTTTGGATATCACGATAAAAACTATTTACAGCCTCTGATTTCTCAATATCGCTCCACATCACTTCAGACGTATGTTGAAAGTATGGCTGCACCTTTGAGTGAAGCTGTGAACTTTCTACTCCTGATTGAAGCATTATTTTTTTATCATATTTTGCTTTCATCGCAGCGGGTAACATTACTTGAAAAGCCGATATTTTAAAGCAAAGTGTTTTTTCAGTGAGCCAATGACCGAGCTCTAATAGTTCAGGCGTTAACACTGGTGTTAAATCAAGCAGCTCAGCGATTGGCTTCGTTCGCTTTACATCTGTTTCTACTTTAACGTCTACAACAAATCCCTGCACCTTGCGTGGGCCAAACGGAACGATTACTCGCATTCCTGGGACAAGAACCTCTCTCCACTGTTGAGGAATTGAGTAATCGAATACTCTGTCCGTTTGCTTTGCCGCTACATCAACAATTACGCTAGCAAAGTTCATTGTCGAACACTCGCTAGCAACTGCTTCACTTCTTCTAATAAAGCTTTGGCAACGGATGATTTAGACATGAGCGGAAGCTGCTTTTGCTCACCGTTTCGCTTATAAAATGTCACAATGTTCGTATCTGTTCCAAAGCCTGCGCCTTCACTTGTTACGTTATTAGCGACAATCATATCTAGATTTTTGCTCTCGAGCTTCTTTTGAGCATATAGGTCTACTTGTTCTGTTTCTGCTGCAAATCCAACAAGCACCTGATTATAATCTTTGTAATCTCCGAGCGTTTTCAAAATATCAGTAGTTCGCTCCAATTCTAGCACTGCCTCTCCAGGCTGCTTCTTCATCTTTTGTTGATGAACATTCTTTGGACGATAGTCAGCAACCGCCGCGGATTTAATGACAACATCCATATTTGTATAATGCTTCATCACCGCTTCAAACATCTGCTGTGCGCTCTCAACTTGCACTGTTTTAACATTAGCAGGAGGCGTAAGCTGCGTTGGACCAGATACTAACGTTACATTGGCTCCTTGCTTCGCTGCTTCTTCTGCTATAGCATAGCCCATTTTACCAGTAGAACGATTAGTAAAGAAACGCACAGGATCCACTCGCTCAACCGTTGGGCCTGCGGTAACCAAAACATTCGTACCTTTTAGCGCTTGAGGTGCCTTTTGGTCATGAAAGTAAGACTGTAGAAGGCTAACAATTGTTTCAGGTTCTTCTAACCTACCTTTTCCAACATAACCACATGCTAAATAACCCTCTCCAGGCTCAACAAACTGATAGCCAAATGAAGCTAATGTTTGCATGTTCTTTTTCACAGCTGGGTGATCATACATATGAACATTCATTGCTGGAGCAATCCAAACTGGAGCTGTGGCAGCAAGAAGAGTAGTTGAAATCATATCATCGGCAATTCCATTTGCTAATTTCCCTATCATATTAGCAGTGGCAGGTGCGACGAGAATTAAATCTGGCCAATCTGCTAAATCAATATGTGCAATAACAGCCGGATCTTTTTCATCAAATGTATCTGTGTATACAGGATTTCTTGAAAGTGCTTGAAATGTTAGCGGCGTAACAAACTCACGAGCAGAATCTGTCATGATGACTTTTACTTCAGCTCCTGCTTGCACTAACTTACTAGTTAGTGCTGATGCTTTATAAACAGCAATTCCACCACTAACACATAATAAAATTCGTTTTCCTTTCAACATCTTTACCCATACTCCCATCTTTTTATCTACTGAACAACCTTTACAATGTCCATATTATAACATGTTCAAGAATAGAAGTTGATTTTGATAAACCCTCTTTCTAACAGAAAAAAATAACAACCTACTGCGAATAGGTTGTTATTTTAACAATTATCTTTCTTCATTCTCGTCTTTTGAAGGTACGTGCGTATACGTAAGCTGTTCTGAATTAATTTCTTCTAATGCACAACCTACTAATTTATGAGATACAGGTCTTTCGATTGGTGTATCATTATGCATTTGAAGTTGACGTGCGCGCTTTGCAGCTACTGTTACTAGTGTATATTTAGAATCTAAACGTTGCATTAATGAGTCAATTGACGGATAAAGCATTTATTCTACCTCCAACATTCTTTTATAGCGTGCTGATACACGGTCGCGGCGGCAATGTTCTGCCGTCACAATTGCTTGGATACGTGCACATGCATTTTCTACTTTGTCATTCTCTACTACATAATCGTATGCATGCATAAGCTCAATCTCTTCTTTCGCTACGCGCATACGGTTGTTAATTAAATCTTCTGTTTCTGTACCGCGGTTTACAATACGACTCTTCAACTCTGATAAGCTTGGCGGTGCCAGAAAGATAAACAATCCTTCTGGAAATGCTTCTTTTACTTGAAGAGCACCTTGAACCTCAATTTCTAAAAAGACATCTTTCCCTGAAGCTAACGTTTCTTCAACGTAGTCAATAGGTGTACCGTAGTAATTACCTACGTACTCTGCCCATTCTAGAAGCTTTTTATTTTCAATCATGTGCTCAAATTCTTCGCGTTCTTTAAAGAAATAATCCACACCATCAACTTCGCCTTCACGTGGACGACGTGTTGTTGCTGAAATAGAGTACTGAAGTTTAATATCATCTTGTTCAAATAATGCTTTTCTTACCGTTCCTTTTCCAACACCAGATGGTCCTGAAAGAACGATTAATAAACCTCTTTCAATCATTGGTTTATACGCCCTACCCTTCTACTAATTCTTCTTTATTCACAAGCCTTTGTGCTACAGTTTCCGGTTGAACAGGAGCTAAAATAATATGATTACTGTCCATTACAATCACAGCTCGGGTTTTTCTTCCCTGCGTGGCATCAATTAAACTTCCGCGATCTTTTGCTTCCTGCACAATTCGTTTAATTGGCGCTGATTCCGGCTGAACGACAGAAATGATGCGATTAGAAGAAATAAAATTTCCAAACCCAACATTAACTAATTTACCGCTCATACAAAGCCCCCTACTGTATCCATATTGTGTCCGTCTATTCCGAAGGCTACTAGTAACTATTCAATATTTTGAACTTGTTCTTTCAAACGCTCTAGCTGCGTTTTCATATCGATGACACATTGAGCAATCTTACCACTGTTTGCTTTCGCTCCAATTGTATTCATTTCTCGATTTAACTCTTGTACAAGAAAGTCAAGCTTCCTTCCGATAACATCAGTTGTATCGATGGTTTGAAAGAACTGAGTAAGATGACTGTTAATACGCGTTAATTCTTCGTTAACATCCGCTTTTTCAGCAAAAATAGCCACTTCTGCTAGCACTCGCTGTTCATCGATTGTACCTTCAAGATAGTCAGTTAACCTTTTTCTCAAGCGATCTTCATATTGCTCACTAACAGTTGGTGCAAGCAATTCTACTTCTTCCCGAAGCTGCTGGATGTTTGTAAGGTGCTGAACTAAATCTTGATATAATTCTTGCCCCTCTTTTTCACGCATCGTTAGCAGCTGACACACTGCTTGTTCAACCGCTGTAAATACCAGCTGGTGAATTGATGTTTGGTCTACTTCTTCTTCAGAAGTCGTCATTACGTCAGGCATGTGTAGAATATCTTGAATTTCGACAGACTTGGAAAGCTCATGACGCTCGCTAATTTCTTGGAAAGCTTTCATATACTCACTTAACAGCTCCCAATCCGTTTGCAACGTCTTTTTAGCCAAACCTTCACCTGAAATTGTAACAAATACTTCTACTCTACCACGTTTTATGTATGTTTGAATGATTTTTTTTATTTTATCTTCAATTTCCATTAATTGCCTTGGCATTCGCACAGTAATTTCACAAAAGCGATGATTTACCGATTTCATTTCTACCGTTACCGCTTGAGCGTCATTATCTGCTCGTCCTCGGCCAAAACCTGTCATACTTCTTATCATTATCATCACATCCACTATGTACATCTTACAAAAAAAAAGGAATAAAAGAAAGTGTTACTCAAAAAAAGAGTAACAGCAATGTACTTCACTCTTTAAAAACTGGTGAAAGCAAACCGTATGCTTCCACCAGTGCTTTATTACTATATCATTAATTATGCTTTTTTTCTTGTTAAAAGTGAACCCGCTAGCAAAAATGTTGGAACACTCGCTAAACCTAAAATAATTAACCATTCCCTTGGCGCAATAGCCATGGTATGGAAGATTGGCTGTAAAGGTGGGTAATAAATAACAACTAGCATTAGCAAAATTGATGAAATAACCGCACCAACTAAGTAAAGATTCTCAAAAGGGTTCCGATCGAAAATGGATTTTTCACTTCGACAGTCAAATACGTGAATCAGTTGAGCCATAACAAGCGTGGCAAATGCTATCGTTTGAGCGTACTGTAAGTTATCAGGGTTATTATCATAGACAATAATAAACGCTGCAAGGGTCGCAATTCCAATTAAAAACCCTCTGCTCACTACCTTCCAACCCAATCCCCGTGCAAACACTCCTTCTTTTGGATGCCTTGGTCTGCGCTTCATTACATCATCTTCAGGTTGATCTAACCCCAATGCCATCGCAGGAAGGCCATCCGTCACTAAGTTGACCCATAGGATTTGGATAGGTACTAACGGCAGTGGCAAAGCTAGAATCATAGCAAACAGCATGACAAGTATTTCTCCTACATTAGAAGCTAGTAAGTATCGGATGAACTTTCGAATATTTTCATAAATGTTTCGGCCTTCTTTAATTGCTGATTTAATCGTTGCAAAGTTATCATCTAAAAGCACCAGTGCTGAAGCTTCTTTTGCAACGTCCGTTCCTGTAATCCCCATCGCTATACCAATATCTGCAGCTTTAATTGCAGGCGCATCGTTTACACCGTCACCCGTCATAGCTACCACGTGATCTTTTGCTTGTAGCGCCTTAACAATCTTTAGTTTATGCTCCGGCGATACCCGTGCATAAACATATACGTCATCTACCACATCTTCAAGTTCAGATTGAGACATCGAATTTAGCGTATAGCCCTCCAGCACTCGTCCTCCCTTTGGTAAGATCCCTAGCTGTTTGGCAATTGCTTCAGCGGTTATCACATGATCTCCTGTAATCATAACCGTTTTAATTCCAGCATCTCGGCATTCTTTTACAGCCTGCTTTACTTCAGGGCGTGGAGGATCAATCATCCCTTGAAGTCCTAAGAATACAAGCTCTTTTTCAGCTTCCTGTTCAGTAGTAATCGTTTCGTACGATTCAAGCGGACGATAAGCAACGGCAATTGTTCGAAGAGCTTTACTTGCTAGAGAATGGATAGCATTTTGCACCTCGTCACGACCGCTAACTGATAGGGACTGATGACGGTTTTCCCATACAATCGACTTACTGTTTGTTAGCAGTACATCCGGTGCACCTTTCGTTACCACATACCGCTTGTTATCTTTACCTTCAATCACAACACTCATCATTTTACGAGTAGAGTCAAAAGGGAACTCTTCAATTACTTTAAAGTCTCCTTTTACATTTTGACGGGTAAAGTTTGCTTTCATTGCGGCTACGACTAAAGCGGCTTCTGTAGGATCACCATCAACTACATAATCTTTGTCTTTTTTCGTAACCGTTGTTTGGTTACATAATAAACCGAATAGCAACAGCTGCTGCAATGGTTTTTCTCGACTAACGTTCACATCTTTCCCCTCAACAGAAAAAGTTCCACTTGGGTCATAGCCTGTTCCAGACAAGTTCCACGTTTTCCCACCTGACCATAAGTGAGTAACCGTCATTTTATTTTGAGTAAGTGTTCCTGTTTTATCTGAGCAAATAACAGATGCACAGCCCAGTGTTTCAACAGCTGGAAGCTTCCGAACAATAGATTTTTGTTTGATCATCCGCTGAACACCTAATGATAAAGCAACGGTTACGATAGCCGGCAATCCTTCTGGAATTGCGGCAACCGCTAGTGATACGCCCGCTAAAAACATCGTGTATAAATCATGCCCTTGTAAGACACCAATTCCAACTACAAGAATCGTTAATAAAAGCGCAACAATAATGAGAATTTTCCCAAGCTGTTCAAGCTTCCTCTGCAGGGGTGTGATAACGGCTTCTGCATTTTGCAACAAGTCAGCAATTTGCCCCATCGCCGTCTTCATGCCTGTCCCTACTACAACTCCAACACCGCTCCCACGCGTTACAAGAGTTCCCATAAACGCCATGTTCTCTTGATCTCCAAGTGGAATTTCATTTCCTTCTAATACCCGTGTATACTTTGGAACAGGGACAGATTCACCTGTAAGCGCTGATTCTTCAATTTCTAAACTTTTGGCATCAATAAGACGAATATCAGCACCAATCCGATCACCGCTTCCGAACTTTACAATGTCTCCCACTACAAGTTCTCTTGAAAGGGTCTTTGACCATTTACCGTCTCGTAAAGCAAGTACCTGCGGCGCCGACAATTCCTTCAATGCATTCAGTGACTTTTCAGCACGACGTTCTTGGAAAAAACCAAGGAACCCATTAATCACGACAATTGCAATAATGGCAATTGCATCAATATACTCTCCTAATAAACCTGATATTAGCGTGGCTGCTAATAAAACCAAAACCATAAAATCCTTAAACTGTTCCAAGAATACGAGCAGCGCAGACTGCTTTTCACCTTCAGCAAGCTCATTAAAACCTTCTTGCTTCTGCCTCAATGCGATTTCTTTTGCGGTTAACCCATTTTCTTTATTTGTTTTTGTCACTTCTAATGTCGCTCGCTCACTCAGCTCATACCATTTCATCGCATTCCTTCACACCCTTTTGTTTGTAAATAAGTCACATAGATTGTTACAATCTTATATCGTATGCTTATTCAGACTCGTCCTAAAAAATGCTATACTTTTACGAAGGACTATTTTTGAAACATTAAAGGATGTGAACAACATGTCATTTGACGGAATCTTTACATACGGAATCTTACAAGAACTAGATAACGCATTAACATCCGGTCGAATTGCAAAAGTCTATCAACCATTTCCAAATGAACTAATTTTACAAGTTCGCGCTAAAGGGGAAAATCGAAAGTTATTTATTTCAACTCACCCCAATTATGCACGCGTTCACTTTACAAAAGAAACATACGAAAACCCAGCTGAACCGCCAATGTTTTGCATGCTTCTTCGTAAACATTTAGAAGGAAATATTATTGAGCGAATTTATCAGTTAGGGCTTGATCGTATTCTTATCATTGAAACAAAAGGGCGCAACGAAATTGGCGATGTAACATCTAAGCAACTTATTATTGAAATTATGGGACGTCACAGTAACGTCATGCTTGTGGATAAAGAAACAAATGTCATTATCGATAGCATTAAGCACATCCCAATGGCCATGAATCGTCATCGCACACTACTGCCTGGTGCAACTTATGTACTTCCACCAAATCAGGAAAAGCTTGATCCATTTGAAGCAGATGAAGAGATGATTTTAAGAAGCTTAGACTTCAACAGCGGAAAGATTGGCAATCAACTTGTTCAAGCTTTTGCTGGGCTTTCACCTCTGCTTGCAAATGAAATCGTTTATCGCGCTGGTCTAGCTAACCAAACTACGTTACCCAAAGCGTTTATTAATACAATGAATGCTATTAAAGAGGGCGACATGCAGCCAACTCTCACTTCGGTACAAGGAAAAGATTACTTCCACCTTTTATCTCTTAGTCACTTACAAGGTGAAGAAAAGACGTTCCAAACTATTAGTGAACTTTTAGACCGCTTCTATTATGGAAAAGCAGAGCGCGATCGTGTTAAGCAACAAGCTCATGATTTACTTCAGTTCATGACAACTGAAAAAAAGAAAAATGAAAAGAAAATTAATAAGTTGCAGAGGACGCTACAGCAAGCTGAAAAAGCTGGTGAATACCAACTTGCAGGAGAGCTGCTAACGTCCCATTTACACCTTGTTAAAAAAGGGGATAAGACCGTTGACGTTATAAACTACTATGACGAAAACAGTGGGACACTAACAATCGAGCTTGATCCTCAAAAAACGCCTGCTCAAAATGCACAGAGCTACTTTACTAAATATCAAAAAGCAAAAAATTCAGTAGCGATTGTTCATGAGCAAATTGAAAAAGCTCAACAAGAAATTGTCTACTTTGAATCTTTACTACAGCAAATGGAGACGGCTTCTCACAAAGATATCGCTGAAATTCGAGAGGAGCTTGTGGAAGAAGGCTACCTACGCAATCGCCAACAAAAGAAAAGTAAAAAGCAAAAGAATTCAACTCCAACGCTTGAGCAATATAAAGCCAGTGACGGTACCATCATTTTAGTCGGCAAGAACAACAAACAAAACGAATATTTAACAAATAAGCTTGCAGCGAGAGATCATATTTGGTTCCATACAAAAGATATACCTGGATCTCACGTCGTTATTCGTAACGCTGAGCCAACAGAAGAAACCATTCTTGAAGCCGCTCATCTTGCTGCTTACTTTAGCAAGGCGAAAAATTCTAGCTCCGTACCAGTTGACTTTACAAAGATTCGCCATGTCAAAAAGCCAAGTGGTGCTAAACCTGGATTTGTTACTTACGATAATCAGCAAACAGTTTACGTAACGCCTAGTGAAGAACTTGTATTAAAATTAAGAGATTAATGCCAGCATAAAAAGCGTGTCCTTTACCTTGGACACGCTTTTTTATTTAGCTTAAACTGTTTCTTCAGCTGTCATCCAAGCTGGATCCGAAGGATTCTCTCTCCACTTAAAGAGCTTTTTCATTGCACCTTCTTGAATATACCCTGCTTCACTTGCCGCTTCTACAAGCGTTGAATAATCCGTTAAAGAGTAAACTTGCAAACCTTCTTCTTTAAATAATTGGCGCGCTTTTTCCAGTTCGTATGTAAAGATAGATACGACACCGAGTACGTTACAACCTTGTTCTTTTAACGCATTCACTGCTGTTAAAACACTGCCTCCAGTTGAAATTAAATCTTCAATTACAACAACCTTTTGACCTGCTTTTACTTTTCCTTCAATTTGATTGCCGCGACCATGCCCCTTCGCTTTACTGCGCACATAGCACATTGGTAACTCCAGCGCTTCGCTCACCCACGCTGCGTGTGGAATTCCAGCCGTTGCTGTTCCTGCAATTACTTCTGCATTTGCAAAATATGTTTTAATCAAACTTTGTAAACCTTTAGCAATTTCTTTTCGAACGCCTGGATAAGATAGCGTTAGACGATTATCACAATAGATGGGAGATTTAATTCCAGAAGCCCAAGTAAATGGGTGATCTGGCTGAAGGCTAACTGCCTCGATATCAATTAGTTGTTTTGCGATTTCTTTTCGTAAGTTTGTCATTGTGATACATGCTCCCCTTTCCATTGCTTTAACATTTGATAATAAACTTCTACTGGATTCCTTGCGTTTGTCACAGAGCGCCCTACTACAATAGCACTTGCTCCATACTCTCTCGCAAGCTCAGGTGTTGCTACTCGTACTTGATCATCATTTGAATCAAGCGCCATTCGAATTCCAGGCGTTACGGTTAAAAAAGATTCACCTACAGCCTTACGTATACTTGGCACTTCATGAGTTGAGCAGACCACACCATCTAATTTGCTTTGATGAGCAAGAGAAGCATAATGTGTTACAACTTCTTGCATTGAATGTGTAATAAGCTGCTGCTCTTTCAACATCGTATCTGATGTGCTTGTGAGCTGAGTCACTGCGATACATAGCGGGCGCTGTTTACCAACAGAAGTGCCTGCTTCCAGCCCTTCAATAGCCGATTGCATCATATGTGTACCTCCAGCTGCATGAACGTTTACTAAATCAACGTCTAGAGAAGCCAATGATTTCATTCCATTTTTTACTGTGTTTGGAATATCATGAAGCTTTAAGTCTAGAAAAATTTCATGCCCTTGCTCTTTCAGATAAGAAATAATTGCTAATCCTTCTTTATAGAAAAGCTCCATTCCCACTTTCACATAAAGAGATTCTCCTTCAAACGATGTTAAAAATTTCTTCACATCATGCAGTGATGAAAAATCAAGAGCAATGATAAACGGCTTTTTCATAATTTTTCCAGCTCCTTCCTACACATTCAGATACATGTTCATACCCTAAAGAATTAATTAATTTTGGCAACTCATCGATTATAGTTGGGCAGACGTAAGGATCTACAAAGTTTGCTGTTCCTACTGCAACTGCGCTCGCACCTGCGTATAAGAATTCTAGCGCATCTTCAGCCGTTGTCACTCCGCCCATTCCGATGATTGGAATGTTTACTTTTTGACTCACTTCATGGACCATGCGAATAGCTACTGGCTTAATTGCCGGACCTGATAATCCCCCAGTTCCATTCGCTAGCACTGGCTGTGCTGTTTTCAAATCAAGACGCATTCCCAAAAGCGTATTAATCATTGTTAAACCATCTGCTCCCGCTGCTTCTACAGCTGTAGCCATTTCTACAATGTTTGACACGTTGGGAGATAATTTAACGTATACAGGCACTTCTGATACCTCTTTTACTGCTTTTGTTAAGCGCGCAGCAATTACTGGATCAACACCAAAGGCGATACCACCTTCTTTTACGTTCGGACATGAAATATTTAATTCCAATGCTTTTACATTCGAAGCAGTTGAAATTGTCTTTGCCACTTCGACATACTCTTCAACAGATGCACCTGCCACGTTTGCAATAATGGGTACATCATATTTTTGGAGCCAAACTAATTCTTCTGACATGACTTTTTCTAACCCTGGGTTTTGTAATCCGATTGCATTGAGCATCCCTGCCTGCGTTTCTGCAACGCGCGGTGTTGGATTTCCAAACCTTGTTTCCGCAGTTGTAGCCTTAATCATAATAGCTCCAAGCGTATCCAATGAATAAAACTGTGCATACTCTCTTCCAAACCCAAAGCAGCCTGAAGCTGGCATGATGGGATTTTTTAAATCTAGGCCTGGTAATGTCGTTTGAAGCATGTTCATAAAAGCACCTCCCCTGCTTGGAAAACCGGTCCATCACTACAAATTTTCTTATATGCATTAGACTCTTCATTTTGACGACAGACACATGCAAAACAAGCTCCAATTCCACAACCCATTCTTTCCTCTAATGAAATATAAAGGGGCTTATCGCTATAGTTTGCTTCTAAAGCACGTAGCATAGGCGTTGGGCCACAAGAGAACATCGTATCGTACGGCAGCTGAAGCTGATCGATTATATCCGTCACAAACCCTTTTATTCCCCACGTTCCATCTACCGTTGCAATATGCGTATCTCCTAGCTCGTTAAATTCTTTTTCATAAAACACATCAGCAGCTGACTGAAAGCCTAGTATATGAACAACCTTAATTCCTTTTGCTGTTAATCGTTTGGACAGCTCGTATAGAGGAGGAACTCCAATTCCTCCACCTACCAATACAGCTGTTTTCCCACTTTCTAGTACATCTGTTGGAAACCCGTGACCTAAAGGTCCTAACACATCTACTGCTTCGCCTGATTGCTTGCTAGCAAGCAGCTTTGTTCCCGCACCTTCCGCACGATAAATCATCTTAAACTCATTTGCATCTTGATTAATTTCAGCGATGCTAATCGGCCTTCTTAAAAGAGGCAAATACTGATTTTCAACGCGAATGTGAACGAACTGACCAGGCTCATTCATGAAACGAACAAGCTCGCCTTTCAGTGTTAATTCGTAAACGTTATGAGTTAAAGGACGCTGTTTGACGACTTGCATCATTTCATGTTTTTTCATACAGTTGTCACCTCACGAGCTGGACGCGCTTCTTTCATCGGTACAGTGTGGAAACTAATTGTTTCAAGCACGCGTAGAATTGCTTCAGCTGTATCTAGTGATGTTAAACAAGGTACGCCATTTTCAACAGCTTCACGGCGAATTTTAAATCCATCACGAGCCGGCTGCTTACCTTTTGTTAACGTATTAACCACAAGCTGTGCTTCACCTGTTCGAATGACATCCAATAGATTATGATCTTGGTCGTGAATTTTGTTCACAACTTTCACGCGGATATTTTCTTTCTCAAATACTTCAGCTGTTCCTTCTGTTGCAATAACTTGATAACCGATATTTGCAAATCGTTTTGCAAGCTCTGTTGCTTCCTCTTTGTCTTTATCTGATACGGTCATCAGTACTGAGCCGTATGGCTTGATTGACATTCCCGACGCGATTAAGCCTTTATAAAGAGCTTTCTCATACGTAGAGTCTTGCCCCATTACTTCACCCGTTGACTTCATTTCTGGTCCAAGCGTAATATCAACACGGCGTAGCTTTGCAAATGAGAACACCGGTACTTTTACATATACGCCTTCTTCTTCTGGGTGTAAGCCTGACTCGTAGCCGAGATCTTTTAGGCTTGTTCCTAAAATGACTTTTGTTGCAACGTTAGCCATTGGAATGCGCGTAATTTTACTTAAGAACGGTACCGTACGACTTGAACGTGGGTTTACTTCTAGTACATAAACCTCACCTTTTGATAGAACAAACTGGATGTTCAGCAGTCCAATAATGTTCAAGCCTTTCGCAATTCTTGTTGTATAGTCGATAATTGTGCTTTTTACTTCCTCTGACAGTGTTTGAGGAGGATATACTGCAATTGAATCTCCTGAGTGGACACCCGCGCGCTCTACATGCTCCATAATTCCTGGAATAACCACTGTTTCACCATCAGAAATTGCATCTACTTCAATCTCTTTCCCTGTTAAGTAACGGTCGATTAAAACAGGATGATCTGCGTGTACTTTTACTGCATTTTTCATATAATGTAGCAGCTCTTCTTCTTTGTATACAATTTCCATTGCACGTCCACCGAGTACATAAGAAGGACGAACAAGAACTGGATAGCCGATTTCACTTGCAACAACGACCGCTTCTTCAACTGAAGTTACGGTTTTGCCTAAAGGTTGTGGTACATCTAATCGAGCAAGCGTTGCTTCAAACTTTTTACGATCTTCGGCTGCGTCTAAGCTTTCTAGAGATGTTCCTAAGATTTTTACACCTCTTGCTGCAAGCTCTTCTGCTAGATTGATAGCTGTTTGTCCACCGAACTGAACAACCACACCTTCTGGTTTTTCTAAGTCGATAATATGCATTACATCTTCTACTGTAAGCGGCTCAAAGTACAATTTATCTGAGATACTAAAGTCAGTTGAAACCGTTTCTGGATTATTGTTAACGATGATCGCTTCGTAACCAGCCTCTTTAATGGCCCATACGGAATGTACCGTTGCATAGTCGAACTCAATTCCTTGACCGATACGAATCGGACCAGAGCCTAACACCATCACGCTCTTGCGATCTGTTACGATTGACTCATTTTCCTCTTCAAACGTTCCGTAGAAGTAAGGTGTGCTTGATTCAAACTCTGCTGCGCATGTATCAACTGTTTTATAAACTGGTGTTACGCCGTTTTGCTTGCGGAAATCATATACTTCACGCTCTGATTGATTCCATAGCTTTGCAATGGTATCATCCGCAAATCCCATTTCTTTTGCTTTCTGTAACACTTCAATATTATGAACCTCTTCTTTTAGCACAGATTCAAATCGAATTACTCGTTCAAGCTTTACTAAGAAGAATAAGTCAATTTTGCTCCAATCGTGAATCTGTTCAATTGTTACACCGCGGCGAATTGCTTCAGCGATATAGAATAAACGCTCATCGCCTGCTTTACGAATTCTTTTTTCGATGATTTCATCACTAAACTCATGCGCATCTTTAAGCTCTAAGTGATGAACATTTGCTTCTAGTGAACGAACTGCTTTTAAAAGTGACTCTTCGAACGTACGGCCAATTGCCATTACTTCGCCTGTTGCTTTCATTTGTGTTCCAAGCTTACGATTAGCTGATTCAAATTTATCAAACGGCCAGCGTGGAATTTTTGATACGATGTAATCAAGCGCTGGTTCAAAGCATGCATACGTTTTTCCTGTAACAGGATTCATCATTTCATCTAGAGTTAATCCAACAGCAATTTTAGCGGCTAGCTTTGCAATTGGGTATCCCGTTGCTTTCGATGCAAGTGCTGAAGAACGGCTTACACGTGGATTTACTTCAATGACATAATATTGAAAGCTTTCTGGATCAAGCGCTAGCTGCACGTTACATCCACCTTCAATTTTTAATGCTCTAATAATTGTTAGTGAAGCATTTCGTAACAGCTGGTATTCGCGATCGCTTAACGTTTGACTCGGTGCTACAACGATCGAATCACCCGTATGAATCCCTACTGGATCAAAGTTTTCCATATTACATACAACAATCGCATTATCGTTTGCATCACGCATTACTTCATATTCGATTTCCTTAAATCCAGCGATACTTTTTTCTAACAGACATTGCGTTACCGGACTGTGCTTCAAACCGCTTGTAACAATTTCAATGAGTTCTTGTTCGTTGTGGCAAATACCGCCGCCTGTTCCACCTAACGTGTATGCTGGGCGAACAATAACCGGATAATCTACTTCTTCAACAAATGAATATGCTTCGTCAAGCGTATGGATAATTTCGCTTGCTGGAACGGGCTGGTTTAACTCGTTCATTAGAGAGCGGAACTGCTCACGATCTTCTGCTTGTTCGATAGCTGACAGCTTTGTACCAAGAATTTCAACATTAAATTCTTCTAAAATGCCTGTGTTGTGTAGCTCCACAGCTAAGTTTAGACCCGTTTGACCTCCAAGTGTTGGAAGTAAAGCATCCGGGCGCTCTTTGCGAATAATTGAACTTACAAATTCAACCGTTAGAGGTTCGATATATACTTTATCTGCCATTTCGGAATCTGTCATAATCGTTGCAGGATTAGAGTTTACAAGAATAACTTTGTATCCCTCTTCTTTTAATGCAATACATGCTTGTGCACCCGCATAATCAAATTCTGCTGCTTGCCCAATGACGATTGGACCTGATCCGATTACTAAAATAGTTTGAATATCTTGACGTTTTGGCATTAGCAATTACCTACTTTCTGATTGTTTTTCATAAGCTCCATAAACTCATTAAATAATCCGTTTGCGTCCTCTGGTCCAGGTGATGCTTCTGGATGATATTGTACAGTAAACGCTGGATACTTCGTATGCTTAACTCCTTCAACTGTTCCATCATTTAACGCGATATGCGTAATTTCTAAATCCGTATTTTCTAGTGATGCTTCACGTACCGTATAGCCGTGATTTTGAGAAGTAAGAGCAACTTTATTTGTTCGTAAATCTTTTACAGGGTGGTTAGAACCTCTATGACCAAACTTCATTTTCTCTGTATCTGCTCCGCAGGCTAATGAAAACAATTGATGTCCTAAGCAAATTCCGAACAGAGGTACTTTCCCTAAAATCCCGTTAATCATATCGATAGCTTCCGGCACATCTTTAGGGTCTCCAGGCCCGTTGCTAAGCATGATTCCATCTGGGTTCAAGCGAAGAATCTCTTCTGCAGTCACATTGTAAGGGACTACGATAACGTCACACTGGCGAGCCGTTAATTCTCTAAGAATACCGTGCTTCATTCCATAGTCAACTAGTACTACTTTTTGACCGCGTCCTGGACTTGGATATGCATTTGTTGTTGATACTTTTTCAACTGAATCTGTTGGCAAGCTGTAGCTTTTAAGACTTGCAACTACTTCTTCTACGTTCACATCCGTCCCACATACTCGACCACGAAGCGTGCCGTATTGACGAATTTTACGCGTTAGTTTGCGCGTATCAATTCCAGCTAAACCCGGAATGTCTTTTTGTTTTAAAAACTCATCAACTGAAAGTTCACTTCTGAAATTTGATGGAACTTCGCAAACTTCTTTAACAATTAAACCGTGCACAGCTGGTTCAATCGATTCAAAATCATCGCGGTTAATTCCGTAATTTCCAATCATAGGATATGTTAAAGTGACGATTTGCGCGCAGTAAGAGGGATCTGATAGAATCTCTTGATATCCCGTCATTCCTGTATTAAAGACAACTTCTCCCGTCATCTCTCTTTCGCTCCCAAATCCTTCCCCAATAAATACTGTTCCATCTTCTAAAATTAGTTGACGTTGCATACTTTAACATCCTCCCATACTTGTTTACCTTCTACTAATGTCATGACTGGCCAACCCTTGCAAGGCCAGTTTGCAAATGGTGTATTTTTACCTTTTGATACAAATTCTTCTGGGTCAATCTTTCTTTCTGTTTCTAAATCAATGAGCGTCAAATCTGCTGGCTTTCCAACTTCAAGCGTTCCGTATGGAAGCTTAAATGTTTCTGCTGGCTTGTTCGTTAAGTACGAGATGAGCTGCTCTAACGTAATGACTCCTTTTAAAACTAAGTTTGTATAAAGAAGGGGGAACGCTGTTTCAAGCCCAACAATTCCAAACGGAGCAAGCTCCATTCCTTCCGCTTTTTCCTCAGCCGTATGCGGCGCGTGATCTGTTGCAATAAAGTCAAGCGTCCCGTCTAATAATGCTTCAATTAACGCTTTTTGATCTTCTTTTCCGCGAAGCGGTGGATTCATTTTGAAGTTAGCATCAAGCGCTGGAATATCATCTTCGCTTAATAGCAGATGATGCGGCGTTACTTCGGCAGTTACTCGAATACCTGCTTTTTTCGCATCGCGAATTGTACGAATGGACTCTTTTGTACTTACATGACATACATGGTAGTGACAACCTGCTTCTTCCGCTAATAGAACATCTCTTGCAATCTGTACAGCTTCACAAATGGATGGAATTCCGTTAAGCCCGTGCTCTTTTGCAAACTTTCCGTCATGCACACACCCTTTGTTAATCAGTTCATTATCTTCACAGTGTGCAACAATTGCTTTATCTAGCTCAGCAGCTTTTTTCATTGCTTCTAGCATCTTTCCTGTTGACTGAACACCTACGCCATCATCTGTAAAAGCAAACGCTCCTGCTTCTTTTAGCCCTTCAAAGTTTGTAAGATCTTTTCCAAGCTGACGAGTTGTAATGGATGCATAAGGTAGCACACGTACGTGAGCCGTTTCTTCAATTCGTTTATTCAGCCATTCCATTTGTTCAACAGTATCTGGTACTGGACGCGTATTTGGCATAGCTGCAATTGCTGTAAATCCACCTTTGGCAGCTGCTAATGTTCCAGTTGCAATCGTTTCTTTCTTTTCCCCACCCGGTTCTCTTAAATGAACATGTACATCGATAAACCCTGGTGCTACTAAATGACCGTTTGCATCAATAATTTTTTCATCCGCTGCGGGAATCTCGTTTGCAATTTCAGTGATTATGCCATTTTCAATCTTTAATTCAATTCTTTCACGCTTTCCCTCAGTTAACCATGTAGCATTTTTGATGATTGTTTTCATTGTTCATTCCCCTTTCAACTGATTGTAATGATCGTGCTAAAACAGCCATTCGGATGTAAACTCCATTTTCCATTTGTTTGAAAATTCTTGAGCGTTGACACTCAACTAGTTCATCTGCAATTTCTACACCACGGTTGACTGGGGCTGGGTGTAAAATAATGCTGCCATCTTTCATTCTTTTCTCTCTCTCAATCGTAAGACCGTAGCGGCTATGATATTCTTCCTCTAGAGTAGAGTTACTTTTTGAATGTCGTTCAAACTGAATCCGCAGTAGCATCACCACATCAACAGCTTGTATAGCCTCATCCACGTCTATATATGTACCATATGGATTTGATTCATCCCGCCACTCTTCTGGTCCAGCGAAATAAACCGTTGCGCCTAGCTTTGTTAACAGTTCAGCATTTGAGCGGGCAACGCGGCTGTGCCTCAAATCACCCATAATGGCGATTTTTAAGCCTTTAAAAGATCCAAACTCTTGTTGAATCGTGAGTAAGTCCAATAGGCTCTGCGTTGGGTGTTGACCACAGCCATCTCCTGCATTAAGAATTGGAATCGATACTTGTTCTTGAAGTTTTTCATAATAACGATCTTCTGGATGACGAATGACCACTGATTGGACTCCAATTGCTGCTAGCGTCTCAATGGTGTCATAAAGAGTTTCTCCTTTTTGGACACTTGACGTTGTCACTTCAAAAGGAATGGTTGTTAATCCTAACTTTTGCTCAGCCATTTCAAAACTGCAGCGCGTTCTTGTGCTCGCTTCAAAAAACAGGTTTGCCACAAACATCTTTTCTTTTGGGTACCACCCTTTTTTATTTATTCGATAGTTTTCAGCATCGCTTAAGATTTGTAGAATTTCATTTACTTCTAGCGTTGAGACTGTCACTAAATGTTTCATATCGATTCCCTCCATTTGTTTCATCTCATTCACTTTTTATAACATTCAACTTTCCTAAGTGAAGAATTCCTTCATCTCTACTGTCTGTTAGTTAAACTTGTTAAATGTTATTTAGCGGTATAGGCGGAATAAAAAACACCCTCTCTTGATATAGAAAGGGTGTGAGAAAACAAGCATCGTCTTTGACGCGCTGTACTACACCCTTGGAAACCTCTCTGGATTTCTTTTAAAAGGCGTTTATGAAATTTTTTGATTTCCTTGCATTTCTTCCACTTCTGAAGTCACAGCTTCTTGTTCTTTCGATTTTGGCAGTACAAGGTTTAAGATGATTCCTACAATCGTTGCAAGTGCCATTCCGTCGATCTGTACTTGTTCAGAAAGCTCAAGGTGTGCTCCCCCAACTCCTAATACGAGAATGATTGATGCGATGACTAAGTTGCGTTTATCTCCAAGGTCAACCTGTCCGTCAACCATCATGCGCAGCCCTGATGCAGCTATAATTCCAAACAAGAGGATTGATACACCACCCATGACTGGTGAAGGTACGCTTGAAATAAGCGCCGTCACTTTTCCACTAAATCCAAACAAGATGGCAATGACCGCTGCTCCTCCTAGTACAAAGACGCTAAACACTCTTGTAATTGCAAGTACTCCGATGTTTTCACCGTATGTTGTATTAGGAGGACCTCCGATTAAGCCTGCAAGCATCGTTGCAACTCCATCACCTAACACAGTGCGATGCAAGCCTGGCTTTTCGATATAGTTACGATCCACAATCTTATTTAACACCAGCAGATGTCCAATATGTTCTGAAAGCGTCACTACAGCTACAGGGACCATGACTAGAATAATGCCTAGCGAAATCGATGGCGTGTAGGACACGAATGGAATATAAAAATCTGGGACTGCAATGAATGGTGCTTCTTTTACTTCTTTTAAGCTTACTAAGCCTTGTGTATAGGCAAAAAGATAGCCTCCAACAATTCCGATAAAGATTGGAATCAAGCTAATAATGTTTTTAAAGTATACTGAGCAAATGACCGTAATAGCGAGTGTAACAAGGGCTACAAGCAGGTATTGACTGCTGTAATTACCATCAGCATCATTCATCGCCATGCTTACAGCCGTGTTCGCTAAGCCCAAACCAATTACAATAATAACGGGTCCTACTACGATTGGTGGCAATATCTTCATGACCCAGTTAATTCCTGTTCCTTTAATAACAAGAGCTACAATTCCGTATACTAACCCTGCTAGGAAACAACCTACCATGGCCTGTTCAGGTCCAAGCGTTGCTTTGGCTGAAATAATTGGTGCGATAAACGCAAAGGATGATCCAAGGTAAGCCGGTACTTGCCCTCGCGTAATTAGCAGAAATGCCAGGGTCCCCACTCCACTTGATACAAGTGCTACTGCTGGGCTTAATCCTACTAGAAATGGAACTAAAATCGTTGCTCCAAACATCGCAAACAGGTGCTGAATACTAAGGGCTAACCATTTTACCGGACTTGGTCGATCGTGTATATCAAGTATAATTTGTTGTTTCATTTTTCTCTTCTCCTTTTACGCCCATAAAAAAACCTCTTTACACAAGTGCGCAAAGAGGTTTCCACAGCATAAAACAACATGACAAATCATTTGCTTCACGCAGTGTTTCCCCCTTTTGCAGCCTCACGGGACTACCGTTTAAAAGGGCGTGTATATTATTTTTCGTAAATGGCTACTTGGTCCAGTTCATCAACTTCTGCTAATTGAACGGCAATTTTTTCTGACTTCGCTGTTGGCACGTTTTTCCCAACGTAGTCCGCACGAATCGGAAGCTCTCGATGGCCTCGATCCACAAGCACAGCTAGCTGAATTAGCTCAGGTCTGCCGATATCAATGAGCGCATCCAGAGCTGCACGAACCGTACGACCCGTATACAATACGTCATCAACCAATATGACGTTTTTGCTTGTAATATCTGTAGGGATATCCGATCCCTTTACAAGTGGCTCATCATTATTCGTTACTTTCGATAAATCATCTCGGTAAAGCGTAATATCTAGCTCTCCAACTGGTAGCGTTTTTCCTTCAATTTGTTCAATACGCTCAGCTAGACGCTTTGCTATATAAATTCCACGCGTCTTGATTCCAACAAGGACGCAGTTATCAATCCCTTTATTCTTTTCAATAATCTCATGCGCGATTCTTGTTAATGCGCGACGAATTGCTTGGTTATCTAGTACAGTTGCTTTTACATTCATCTGTTCTTCACCCCAATTGTGACATAAAAAAATCCTCTACCGCTAAGGTGAGAGGATTAAAACGTCTACGTTAATCTGTAGAAAAGGGTAGAAATACCCCACGTTTTTGAACGTTTCCTTCTCAGCCTCACGGGACTGTCTTTAAAGGTTCTCATTAAGTTATCTACAGTATGACAGTTTGTTTACTTCTTGTCAACTTCTTTTTTCAAGTAGCTCCAGCATTTCTTCAAATACTTTTGGTACAGGTGCTTCAAACTCGATATACTCGTTTGTACGAGGATGTACAAAGCCTAAAACGCCAGCGTGAAGTACTTGTCCCTCAATAGGAAGCGTCTTTTTCGGTCCATACTTTGGGTCTCCTGCAAGTGGAAAACCAATGTATTTCATATGAACGCGAATTTGATGGGTTCTTCCCGTTTCAAGCTTACACTCCACTAAAGAAAAATCTTTAAAACGTTCCAATACTGTAAAATGCGTTACGGCATCACGAGATTTATCATCTGTAACGGTCATGCTTTGACGATCTTGCTTATCACGGCCAATTGGTGCATCAATTGTACCATGATCATGTTGAATAACGCCGTGTACAATCGCCTTGTAACGTCGCGTTACTGTTTTAGCAACAAGCTGATTTACAAGTGATTCATGAGCCATATCGTTTTTTGCTACCATTAGCAGTCCAGAGGTATCTTTATCAATACGATGTACGATTCCTGGTCTCGTTACTCCATTAATACCGGATAAATCCTTGCAGTGAGCCATTAAGCCGTTTACAAGGGTTCCTGTATAATGGCCTGGAGCTGGATGAACAACCATACCTCTAGGCTTGTTAACGACTAACACATCTTCATCTTCATAGTAAATATCTAAATCCATTTCTTCAGCAACAATATCTGGTTCTTTTAAATCAGGGACCTCTAAAGTGACAACATCCCCAACTTTACATTTATAGTTTCCTTTTACCGTATCGCCGTTTACTTTTGCACACTCATCTTTAATCCACTGCTGAACCTGTGAACGTGACCATTCTGCATTAGCAGTTGCTAATACCTTATCAATACGTTCACTTTTTTGTCCTTCTTCAATAATAATTTCAACTACGCTCATTCTTTCGTGCTCTCCTTCTTTTGCTTTCCTTCAAATAACGTGAGGATAAACATAATTCCAACACCGACTACCAATGCTGAATCCGCAACGTTAAAGATTGGAAAATCGTATGTGAAAATGTATGTATTAACGAAATCCACCACTTCTTGGCGAAAAACACGGTCAATAAAGTTTCCTATTGCTCCACCTAACATCAGTCCAAGCGCTACTCCAAGCCACTTATCCGCTTTATTTATTTTGCGAATATACACGATAAGCCCTATTACAACAACAACAGTAATGGCATAAAAAAACCACATTTGTCCCTCTAAGATGCCCCAAGCTGCTCCTCTGTTTCGATGTGAAGTAATATACAAAAAGTTTTCAACCACCGGAATGCTTTCACCAAGTTCCATTTCTTTAACTACAATCCACTTTGTTAACTGGTCAAAAATAATAATAGCTAAAGCGATCATATAATAAAACAAAGCCGTTTCCTCCTGCCGTAAAGTCAAACGAATCCATACTACAGCATTTTAGCATACATTTTATATTTTTTCTCGCTTCTTACCATAAAACAAATAAATCTTGTTCCGTTCTGGCCGTTGGAATAACTTTTAATTTATGAATACACATTTGCTCCCCTGTATTTTCATCTATTCCAAACGCTCCAACATCGAGCTTTGCTAAAGCTCGCTCTACATCTTTTAAATCTGCTTTAATCATATCAATAACATATCGTTCTTTATAGGGGTCATATTTCATCTCATTCGTATTACCATCATATTGAATTAGGCGTTCTTGTAGTTCTTCCTTTATAACTGATAGTTCTTGTCCAATTGAAAGGTACTGCTCGTACATTAAACCGCCTCCTTATCGATGAAATCAATCTTCTTGATTTTATCGTTACCGATATGAGGACGAATACAACACGACAAGTTTTTCCTTCATTGAAAAACCTAATAGCAATAGGTGTTGGGAATTTCGTACAGTCTTTTCTCCTCAAAAAAAAGCACGCTCATAAAGAGCGTGCTTTTTCCATTTACTGCTGAACGTAGTTCGTTTTCACAACATCTGCACATCTTGCACATAATGTTGGATGAGCTAAGTCTGAACCAACTGTTGTTGTAACTGTCCAACAACGTTCACACTTTTCTCCCTCAGCAGGTGTTACAGCGATTGCTGCATGCTCAAAGCGCTGTGCAGTTTCCGGTGCATCTGCTACATCACCAGCAATCTCTAAGGCTGAAACGATAAACAATTGACCTACATTTTCTGAGATAGATGCTAACAATTGCTTCGTTTCAGCATTTGGGTATAGAGTCAACTTCGCTTCAAGAGATTTTCCGATTACCTTTTCATTACGAGCTTGTTCAAGTGCTTTTAACACTTCATCACGTAGTTCCATAAACGCATCCCACTTCTTCTCTAGCTCATCTGCACCAGCAATTTCTTTCACTTCTGGCATATCCACTAGCTGTACGCTTTCTTCTTCTACGTTTGGAATGTGAACCCATACCTCATCAGCTGTATGAGAAAGGATTGGAGATACTAACTTTGTTAGAGATAGTAGCGTTTCGTAAAGAACGGTTTGAATGCTACGACGTTCTACGTTGTTTGCACCTTCGATATATAATACGTCTTTTGCAAAATCTAAATAGAACGAACTCATATCAATTGTACAGAAATTATGAACCGCATGATAAATACTTGAGAACTCATATGCATCGTATGATTTTTTGACTTTATCGACTAATTTATTTAGCTTAACTAGCATGTAACGATCCACTTCGCGAAGCTGCTCTACTGCAATTGCATCCGTTTGTGGATTGAAATCTGCCAGGTTTCCTAATAGGAATCGGAACGTATTACGAATTTTACGATATACTTCAGCTACTTGTTTCAAGATGTTATCAGATACGCGTACATCTGCCTGGTAGTCAACAGACGCTACCCATAAGCGTAGAATATCTGCACCTAACTGTTTCATAACTTTAGCTGGAATAACCGTGTTACCAAGTGATTTACTCATTTTACGACCTTCACCATCTAAAGCAAAACCATGACTTAAAACGGCTTTATAAGGTGCTTCACCCGTTACAGCAACGCTTGTAGATAAACTTGAGTTAAACCAACCGCGATATTGGTCAGATCCTTCTAAATAAAGGTCAGCAGGACGCTGTAACCCTTCACGCTCTTCAAGTACAGCTTGGTGAGAAGATCCAGAATCAAACCATACGTCCATAATATCCGTTTCTTTTGTAAACTGACCGTTTGGACTACCAGGATGAGTAAAGCCTTCTGGTAATAAATCTTTTGCTTCACGCTCAAACCAAATGTTCGAACCGTGCTGACGGAAAAGCTCTGATACATGCTCAATTGTCTCATCCGTAATAATCGGCTCATCATTTTCAGCATAAAACACAGGAATTGGTACGCCCCATGCGCGTTGACGAGAAATACACCAGTCTCCACGATCACGAACCATGTTATAAAGACGCGTTTCGCCCCAAGCAGGAACCCACTGTGTTTTTTCTACTGCCTCTAATAACTCTTTGCGGAAGTCTTTAATTGATGCAAACCATTGCGCTGTTGCACGGAAAATTGTCGGCTTTTTCGTACGCCAGTCATGTGGATATGAATGCGTGATAAACGATAGCTTTAACAGCGCGCCTTCGGCTTGAAGTTTTTCTGTAATTGGCTTGTTTGCTTCGTCATAGAATAAGCCTTCAAATCCAGGTGCTTCCTCTGTCATGTGACCTTTGCTGTCAACTGGACAAAGTACACTTAAACCGTATTTTTGACCCACAATAAAATCATCTTCCCCGTGTCCTGGAGCCGTATGAACACAACCAGTACCCGCATCAGTTGTAACATGGTCACCTAAAACGAGTAGAGAATCACGCTTGTAAATTGGATGTTCTGCTACTACGTGCTCAAGTTCAGCACCTTTCATAGTACGCACTACTTCATATTCAACCCATTCAATTTCTTTTGCAACGGTCTCAACAAGTTCTGATGCCACGATGTATTTAGCACCATCTACGGCCACTACGCTATATTGAAGCTCTGGGTTTACAGCGATAGCTAAGTTTGCCGGCATTGTCCATGGCGTTGTTGTCCAGATGATAAATTTCTCATCGCTTTCCGCTACGCCTTTACCATCTTTTACATTAAACGCAACGTAAATAGAAGCAGAACGCTTATCGTAATATTCAATTTCAGCTTCTGCTAGCGCTGATTCACTAGATGGAGACCAATAAACTGGTTTTAGCCCTTTGTAGATATAACCTTTTTTCGCCATATCTCCAAACACTTTAATTTGCTGAGCTTCGTATTCAGGCTGAAGTGTCACATAAGGATTATCCCAATCAGCACGTACACCTAAACGTTTAAACTGTTCACGCTGACCTTCCACTTGCTCCCACGCGTACTGTTCGCAAAGCTTACGGAATTCAGCAACGCTCATTTCTTTACGGTTAACTTTTTTATTCTTTGTTAAAGCTGTTTCAATCGGTAAACCGTGCGTATCCCAACCAGGTACATAAGGTGCACAAAAACCTGACATAGATTTATAGCGAACGATAAAGTCCTTTAAGATTTTATTCAGTGCATGACCCATGTGAATATCACCATTTGCATAAGGAGGGCCATCATGTAAAACGAATAACGGACGACCTTCTGTACGCTTTTGAACTTTTGCATAAATGTCCATTTCTGCCCACTTTTCTTGCATTTGTGGCTCACGATTTGGCAAATTTCCACGCATAGGAAATTCTGTTTTCGGCATTAATAACGTATCTTTATATTCCAAAGTTCTAACCTCCATAAAATCGTAAATTTCATTCCGTATATAGCTACAACAAAAAGAGACCTTCTCATCCCAAAAAGGGACGAGAAGGTCTCCCGCGGTACCACCCTTGTAGACAAACTGCACTTCCGCTTGTCCTCTCAGCATTCGTAACGTGAATAACACGTCGCTGCTTACTTCGTTTCAGCAGCAATACTCCAGGGTGATATTCGTTTCTTTGATTAGACCGAGCTCTCACCCTCCTCGGTTCGCTAAACGTAATCATGCAAGAAACTACTGTCCCTATCTCCGTACTATACGTATGAAATTTCATCTGTTACCAAATTATATGACAACAAAACGAAAGAAGTCAAGGTTCTGTCTTGACTAGTCGATTTTTTCTTCTAACGCCGGCATTTCATAGTCCATTAATTGATCCCAATCATCACTATTTAACATTTCTAACTGAGCTTCAATTAACATTTTAAAACGAGTACGGAATACTTTTGACTGCTTTTTCGTCTCTTCAATATCCATCGCAATTTTACGAGACTTTGATAAAGCTTCATTGATAATACGATCAGCATTTTTTTCCGCTTCTTTTACAATTAGCTTCGCTTCTTTTTCTGCATTTCGCTTTACGTCTTCTGCTGCTTCTTGAGCAATTAAAATTGATTTATTCAGTGTTTCTTCGATGTTAGTAAAATGTCCTACCTTTTCAGTAAGTTCAGTTACTCGCGCTTCTAATTCTTTTTTCTCACGAATAATTAATTCGTAATCCTTAATTACTTGGTCAAGAAATTCATTGACCTGGTCTTCATCATATCCACGAAACCCACGATTAAATTCTTTGTTATGAATATCTAAAGGGGTTAAAGGCATGTAGGCCACCTCCACGTTGTCTCATTACATTGTTTGTAATGGAATATTCGACATATTTCTGTTATTTCCTGCTTACAATTTTTGTTATTGTTGTTTTCCTACAACTACTCGCCACTTGTCTTTTTTTGTCTTCCCTTCAATGGATATGACCTTACTTCGACCAAACCCTCTTAACGAAAGCACATCTTCTGCTTTGCATTCAAAAGAAGGCTGTTCAACCGTTTTAAAATTTACTTTTACCGCTCCATTACCAATAAACGGCTGCACTTTTTGACGAGATAGATTGTAAATGGTAGATAGTAAAACGTCTAACCGCATGGATGATACGGTATACGTTTTTTCCTGAAATTCACTTTGAATTTGAAGCAACTCTGTACGCCCTTTTTTCACAAGGGATATTTTTGCTTTTCCCACTGAAGTGAAGTTTGCTTCTACGTAAGAAGATATTTCATCGGCAATAACCAGCTGTATCCGCTCATCTTGCACTAAAATATCACCAAACTTCGACCGTTTTAACCCAAGCGACATTAAAGCTCCTAATACTTGAGGATGCTCCACGTTTACAAACTTACTAGGATAGTGCAGCTCGTAGTAGCTCAGTTGAAAATCTTCATCTCTCGCCTCATAATAATCAGGATACAAAAGCGCTCGCTTTCGTTCTCCTTGTTCACTTCCACCGTCAAACGAAACAAGCACTTCTCCTTCTGTTCCAATGATAGCTGAAACAATCTGCTGCTCGCGAGGGTCTAAAAAGTCCGTCAGCTTTGGGCTATATTGATTAAGAACATCTTCTTTCCACTCCAATACGAGGTCAATAAATGCTCGTTCTTCTTCTCGAAAATGTTGATAAATAGACATGTCTACTCTCCTTGCTCATATGTAAAAAAGGAATCAAATGATTCCTTTTTATATGAACCCTAACATTCTAAATAGCGATACGAGTCCACCACTTGCAAAACGTAGCACAAGAATAGCTACCAATGGTGAGAGATCAATCATTCCAAGCGGAGGAATGATTCGTCGAAACGGCTCAAGGTAAGGTTCACAAATGCTTCCCAGCATTTGTCCAAATCGAGATGCACGAATATCCGGAACCCACGACATAAAAATGTAAATAATGAGTGCCCAAGAGTAAATCTCGATTAGTTGGAGTAAAATCCTAAGTACGATTTCCATATACGGTTACCACCTCTTTACGTTGCTTGTTTCATGTTCAGTGAGCATATCTGAAATGCTGCCACTAACATCGACATTGTCTGGCGTACATAAAAAAATATCGGTTCCGATTTTTTGAATGTCACCACCTAAAGCATAAACCGTTCCGCTTAAAAAGTCGACTATTCTTACTGCTTGATCACGCTGAATGCGCTGTAAATTCACAACAACGACTTTGCGGTTCTTTAAATGGTCGGTAATATCTTGGGCTTCGGCATAGACTCGTGGTTCAGATAAAACCATCTTTGATGACTTTTGTACGCTTTGTAAGCTTATAACATTTTGTTGCTGACTGTTCACTTGCTTTTGGGCCTTAGAAGGTTGAACAGCAGCAGGTTCATTGTCATATTCTTTTTGATCGTATCTTTCTTCTACGTACTCTTCTGTTTCATCATCCATGGCAAAAAAGCTTTTAAAACGATTCTTCATACTCATCGCCTGACACCTCCTTAACGTTCTTAACCAACCAGCGTGGTTCCTAATCGAATAAATGTTGCTCCTTCTTCAATAGCAATTTGATAATCATTTGACATTCCCATTGAGAGCTCTTGGCAAGGAGCATAGCGTAAATTAAGAGTTTGAATTTCTTGCTGTAGCTTTTTTAAGTCTTTAAAACAACTTCGTAAGACCTGCTCATCATCTGTATGAGGAGCCATTGTCATTAGTCCAACCACTTGAACATTTGGGTATTCCTCTAATGCTTGAATAAATGGAACAACCTCATCAGCTGATAACCCATGTTTAGACTCTTCTTCAGCAACATTTACTTGCACAAAACATTTTACTGGTTCACTTGCTCGTTTATTAATTTCTTTTGCTAGCGATAAGCGATCTAACGAGTGGATGTACGATGCTTGGTTGATAATATTTTTCACTTTACGCGTTTGAAGCGTCCCAATAAAGTGCCATGTAGCGTTGTTACTAATTGTCTCATATTTCTCCGTCATACCTTCGTCACGATTTTCCCCTAGGTGTATAAGACCTGCAGCTACGGCCTCTTGTGCACGTTCAGTAGATACGTATTTTGTCACGGCTACAACCTTTACTTCTTCTGGATGACGCCCTACCTTCTCACAGGCTAGTTTAATTTGTTCTTTTACTTGTTCTAAATTGCTTGCTACGCTTGCTGTCACTATGTAGTCAATCCTCCTTAAAACCTATAAAGCTAAACATACGACCGGTTTTACCTTGATCGCGACGATGCGAAAAGAATAGATCATCTTCACAGCTTGTACAATAGGATGAAACAGTAATATTCGCTTCATTTACACCAGCTTTTTTCATCAAATAAACGTTTAGTTTTTTCAAATCTAATCGATATTGATTGGGAGAAGTTTGCACATATACGTCCGCTGATGGCGCTATCTTGTTCACTGCTGAAATGACGCGGTCATCGACAATATAGCAACATGATTCAATCGCTGGACCTACAGCAGCATAAATATCTTCAACAGGTATTCTCTCTTCCTGTACCCATTTCCGAACCATCTCACCTGCAATATCTTTAACCGTTCCTTGCCATCCAGCATGAGCTAGTCCTACTATATGATGGTTTGGAGCATAAAAATATAGAGGCACGCAGTCCGCATAGCATAGTGCTAACAAGACGTTTGATTCATTTGTATAAATTCCATCTGTTTGTGCAACTCCATCATCATAAACATGCGTTCCCTTTCCTGATTGCTTACGCGTTACTTTTTGTACAACTGAATTATGTACTTGTTCAGCGCAAACCCAACTTGATAAGGGCATATTTAGATGGTTAGCTAACATTTCTCTATTTAAAATAACGTGTTCTTTGTTGTCATGTACGTGCAGTCCTAGATTGAATGACGTAAACTGGAGCTCACTTACCCCACCATTTTTAGTCGTAAAGCCACTAATCAGCTGACTATTTTCATTCATCCATGGACGAAGCCACATAAACGATTCATGATGGCTTTTTGTAAAAGCAGCTTTATTCATGTATGTGACACACCCTTTATCTATTGTTCTCAAATATTGTACCACAGATTGAGAATAGCTGTTTATAAAAATACATTAATTCTCTTCAAGTTCATAGCTGTCTTTATAGCGTACTAAAATAACGTCAGAACCAATCTTTACGATGTTTCGCCACGGAATAACAATTTCCTCTTCCTTCCCAAAAAAACCAAGCATTCTTGAATTACCGATGACGATTGCCTGAATTTTACCAGTAGCCAAATCAATATCAATGTCTCCCACATGCCCTAATCGCTTGCCGTCTGCTACGTTAACTACATCTTTAATTTGAAATTCAGAAATCTTTAACATCCCTATTCCCCCTACTCTCTTATCCAACACGTCATTTTAAGAAACGAAAAAATCCCTTTGTATATGTATATTTAAACTTGAGTGGTTTCATGAAAGAAAAGGTAATTTTACGCGCTTTTTCTTCTATCAAACAAACCGCCGCACAGAGTAATCTATGCGGCGGTTTATCATACGTATGAAGCCAAAAATATTAGCTTTGAATGTTCTTATTCATCTGTTTAATGGCTGCTTTTTCTAAACGAGATACCTGTGCTTGTGAAATCCCAATTTCATCAGCCACTTCCATTTGAGTCTTTCCTTGAAAGAAGCGCTTTCGTAAAATTAGCTTTTCTCTCTCATTTAGTCGACGCATCCCTTCCTGTAAGGCTATTTCTTCAATCCAAGTAGAATCACGATTTCGCTCGTCACTAAGCTGATCCATCACATAAATAGGATCTCCTCCATCATTATAGATAGGCTCAAATAATGATACTGGATCTTGAATAGCGTCTAACGCAAATACAATATCTTCATGTGGAACTTCTAATACTTTGGCTATTTCTTCTGCAGTTGGTTCTTTTGATGTTTCACTCATTAATCTTTCTCGCACTTGAAGTGCCTTATATGCAATGTCTCTTAATGATCTCGATACTCGAATTGGGTTATTGTCTCGCAAGTAGCGTCGAATTTCTCCAATAATCATCGGAACAGCATATGTAGAAAATTTCACGTTTTGTCCTAAATCAAAGTTGTCGATGGATTTCATAAGCCCAATACAGCCTACTTGAAATAAATCATCAACGAATTCTCCGCGGTTATTAAAGCGTTGAATTACACTTAGAACAAGACGTAGATTACCGCTCACTAATTTCTCACGAGCGGTTTCATCACCAGCTTGCAGCTCCTTAAATAAAAGGCGCATCTCATCATTCTTCAATACAGGAAGCTTTGAAGTATCTACTCCACAAATTTCTACTTTATTTCTTGTCAATTCTTTCCCTCCTCACAGGAGATGATGTTCTGAGTTCAGTATCTCCTTGAAAGGAAAAAATATGCACATTCAAATTTCTTACATTTTATTCCTGAAACAAAATGCGGTAACAACAGGATCAGAACTCCTACTTGTTACCGCATTTTATTACACCATTTTATTAAATTCTTTTCGAAGCCTTTTAATAATTCTTTTTTCTAATCGTGAAATATACGATTGAGAAATGCCAAGCATATCGGCTACATCCTTTTGTGTTTTCTCTTCTCCACCCGCTAATCCAAATCTTAACTCCATAATTTGTTTTTCACGATCATTTAGCTGATGTAGAGCCTTTAGTAAGAGCTTCCTGTCCACATTGGCTTCTAAGTCTTTTGTAATGATATCTTCCTCAGTACCCATCACATCCGAAAGCAAAAGCTCATTCCCATCCCAATCAATATTTAATGGCTCATCAAACGAAACTTCTGAACGAATTTTATTGTTGCGGCGTAAGTACATGAGAATTTCATTTTCAATACATCTCGATGCGTACGTAGCTAGCTTAATCTTCTTTTCTGGATTAAACGTATTTACTGCTTTTATTAACCCTATTGTCCCAATACTAATTAAATCCTCAATATTAATCCCCGTATTTTCAAATTTACGTGCAATATAAACAACTAAGCGTAAGTTGCGCTCAATTAATAAAGATCTTGCTGCCTCATCACCAGAAGGAAGTTTTTTCAGTAATACTTCTTCTTCATCTTTTGTTAAAGGTGGCGGCAATGCTTCGCTCCCGCCAATATAATATACTTCATCCGTTTTAATTTTTAACTTGATTAATAACTTGTACCACCATAACTGTAACCTAATACGATATGTAGACATTCAAATTCCCCCTTTTATTTTTGTTTAAATTAAGAAGCTGAGCTGACTTCTCCAATGACTAATAGCTTCGGATGAATAATTGATTCATATTGTCCTTCAACCGATAATGTTGTATGGCTAATTCCAATCAACACCTTTTCAACATGAATTTCCTGGGAGTTGTGAACAATCTTTACGTGATCAGGCTTTAAAGCCATCAATAGCTGATTAGACTGTCCAACACTTCGATACGGCACAAATCTAACTCTCGCATACCAGTCGTGATCAATATCCTCATCATGCGAAAATGATTGGACATTTTTACTTAATTGAAGCAGGGAGGAAGGAAGGACTTCTTCAAGTAAGGAAGCTGCAACAATCATAACAGGTGTTTTCGTTAATGGATCAACAAGTTGGTTACCGCTATCAATAAGACCTTTTGTATGAATTTCTACACCGTTTAAACTAACCTTCACATCTGCTAGCTGATCAAATGTAATATTTTTCATTTTCATATCTTCAACTCTCGCCTTAGAGAAATAGGCTAGAATAGGGAAACCTATGCATACAAATAACCAGCTGATAGGGTCTCCAAACTGCGGTTGTGTGCTCACCATTTCATCTACCAGCAAATATTGTTGATCAAATAGGAAATGAATTCCTACTAATCCACCACCTACGACAAACGTTGAAAAGTACAATGTCAATAAATTTTCAACAAAGAAACGCAGACGCTTATACCCAAAAGCTACTAACACCATAATGAGGGAGAACATAATTTTAACTGCAGGATGGAGCATAATATGAGAAAATTCAGTAAACATAAGAAGTACAATTAAAGAGCCAATAAATCCCCCTAAGCAAAGTCGCCACCATTTAAACTGCCGCTTTAAAACCGTTGCGCATAAAAGTAGCAAAATCGTATCTAATCCAAAATTAAGAATCCAGATTAAATCTAAATAGATTGGCAATGATTGAACCTCTCCATTCCTCTTAATCTCTTTTGTTAAAAATTAGTATAAAGCATAATCTAGTAGAAAGTCTGTCATTTCATGGGGAGAAACAAGCAGTATTTTTGAGGAAATAATCCGATATTTGTCATTCTTTATCTATTGAACAAAGAATAAAAAAAAAAAACACGCTGATCTCTTTTAAGATCAGCGCATTTTTTTAGCGTCTACGATTTCGGTTACGTAAGAACGTTGGAATATCTAAAGCATCATCTGATGACGATTGAGGCTGCGTTGGACGAGAATATTCTTGTTGAACAGGCTCTTCACGCTTCACTTCACGCTTTGGCGGAGCAGCCACAGGCTGTTGCTGTTGCGGCACACGGTTAGCTGTTAAAGATGGACGTCCCGGCTTACCTTGAGATAGGTCTTGATCACTAAAGCCTGTCGCAATAACTGTAACAACGATTTCGTCTTTTAGATTTTCATTGATAACCGAACCAAAAATCATGTTTACTTCTTGATCTGATGCAGAAGCGACAATGTCAGCTGCTTCTTGAACTTCATACAGGCTTAAGTTTGTTCCACCAGTAATGTTCATTAGTACGCCTTGCGCACCATCAATTGATGTTTCAAGCAATGGGCTTGAAATAGCTTTTTTAGCTGCTTCGGCCGCACGATTTTCACCTGTTGCAATACCAATCCCCATCAATGCAGAGCCTTTGTTAGACATAATTGTTTTTACATCGGCAAAGTCTAAGTTGATAAGTCCAGGTACCGCGATTAAATCAGAGATACCTTGCACACCTTGACGTAGTACGTTATCTGCTTCACGGAATGCTTCAAGCATTGGTGTGTTTTTATCTACGATTTCTAATAAACGATCGTTTGGAATAACAATTAGCGTATCAACAGCTTCTTTCATAGAAGCGATACCACCAGCTGCTTGAGTAGAACGTTTACGCCCCTCAAATGTGAACGGACGTGTAACAACACCTACTGTTAAAGCGCCGAGTTCTCTTGCAATTTGAGCGATAACAGGAGCAGCACCAGTTCCTGTTCCACCACCCATACCTGCAGTAACGAACACCATATCTGCACCTTTTAAGGCTTCTTGAATTTGCTCTTTACTTTCTTCCGCTGCTTTTTTCCCTACCTCTGGATTGGCTCCAGCACCAAGACCACGAGTAAGCTTAGCGCCGATTTGCATTTTTGTTTCTGCTTTTGATAAATTTAGCGCTTGGGCATCCGTATTAACTGCAATAAATTCTACACCTTGAACACCGTGTTCAATCATACGGTTTACTGCGTTGTTACCGCCGCCCCCTACACCGATTACTTTTATCGTTGCTAATTGGTCTACACTTGTATCAAACTCCAACATGATAGTTCCTCCTAATTCATCGAAATTACCAATCCGTAACGTTAATCAAAGAAGTATCCAAAGAACTTCTTCATTAAATTTTGGTCATTTTTCTTTTTTGGCTTCTCACTTGACTGCTGTGGCTGTACTTGTTGCTGCTGAGGTTTCGCTGCTGGAACAAACTCTTCCTCAAACACCTGTTCTTCCACAACTGGGGCTCCAATTTCACGCCCTTGAATTTTTGCATTTTTATAAGCGAACTTAATGAGGCCTACACCAGTAGTGTAATGCGGCTCACGAACTCCAATATAATCAGGTACAGCAATGCGCACGTTATTTTTCAACACAACTTGTGCTAGTTCTAAAATGCCTGGCATTGCTACAACGCCACCTGTTAAAACAAAACCACCAGGAATATCTCTGTATCCTAAACGGTTCACTTCCTGCGTTATCATTTCAAAAATCTCTTCTAATCTTGCTTCGATAATATCAGAGATTTCTAGTTGATTAAACTGCTGGTGCTGATCGCTACCAATAATAGGTACGCTAAAAACCTCTTCTTCGGATGCATGGTCATAGAAAGCATGTCCATGCTTAATTTTAATAGCTTCTGCATCTTCTGTTGATGTTCGAAGTCCAATCGATAAATCCTTTGTAATATGTTCCCCACCAACTGCTACTACGGTCGTCACTTTTAAATGTCCTTGATCGAAAATAGCAATAGTCGTAGAGCCTCCGCCGATATCAACCAGTGCAACTCCTAGGTTTTTTTCATCGCGAGATAAAGCAATTGAACCAGAGGCAAGTGGCTGTAAGCAAATATCACTGATTTCTAAACCGGCTCTCTCTACACAGCGTAATAAGTTATGTAACACCGTTCTAGACCCTGTAATAATTGTGCCTTCCATTTCTAAGCGTACGCCAATCATCCCACGAGGATCATTAATTCCCTCTAATCCATCTACGATAAACTGCTTCGGAATAACATCAATGATTTCACGATCAGGTGGAATGGACATGACTTGTGCTGCATCAATTACTCGGTGAATATCTTCATTAGCAATTTCACGATTTTCACTTGATACCGCCACGACTCCATGACAATCTTGTAAAAACACGTGGTTCCCACTAATGCCTACGACTACCTTTTTAATTGTAATGCCAACCATTCTTTCAGCTTGTTCTATTGCTTTTCTAATTGATTGAACTGTTGCGTCTATATCAACGATAGAACCTTTTTTTAACCCGTGTGACTTTACATTCCCTACACCAATGATATTCAATGAATCGTTACTCATCTCTCCGATGATTACTTTCACACTGGATGTACCGATGTCTAAACTAACGTATATTTCATTGCTGTTCATTCTTTGGCACCTCCTTTTACATTCTACACATCTTTACTACTTTGACGTCAGAAGAACAACAAACTTTCAATTTAGCTTTTATTATATGAAAATATTCAACAAACTAAGCTGTTTCCCTTTTGTAAATTCAATTTTTTTCGACTTTTTCATGTTAATCTTTCAATTTCATTCAGTTAATCGGTTTGAATACAGTTTTGTACTGAACGCATATTTTTTCATAGAATAACTATTTACTATAACTATAAGTCTACACCATGAATGAAAGCTAGAAAAGCGAAATTTCAACGTTTACCTAATTATGTTACCTTTTTTAACACATTAAGGTTATATCATGTTCTGCACTCGCTGTTATTTCTATCCATTCAAAGAATGGGCAGCTATTCATCGCTCTTCTGTTCATTTTTCTTATATGGTGTAAAAGAGTTTCCTTCCAGATCAATTACACCTTGTTGTTCTGGCGTTAGCTCTTTTACAATAGCCGGATAGTACACGATTTTTTCTGAGAAATTTTTAATCTTAGCACTAACTTCTCTACCATCGTTCATAAACACCTCAACTTGAAGGGGTTCTGCTTTGGTAGGCGTATAATAAATCTCTGAAATAGAACTTGCAAGGCTTACCGGCGTCTTCGCTAGTTCCTGTACCATCTCTTGAATAGCTTCTGGGTCATTCCATTCTACAAGCAAAGGAGCACTTGATATCATTTCGCTGCTCTTGATTGCTTTGAGAACTTTTCCATTTTCATTGACGGGGAAATATGTACCGTTTGAAAATACGTATGCTGTGCGCTCGTATTCTTTCACTTTAATTGTTACCTTATTAGGAAAGCTTTTAATAATCGTCGCTGTTTGAATTTCAGGATGCTTTTCTACCATCTCACTGACCTTATCTTTGTCGACTTCCCAATAGCTTGTTTTATTTGTTAGGTTGCTTGCTTTTATAACATCCTTACTACCCACATATTCGTTCCCTATAACTTCAATTTTTGAAATATTACTCAGGGATGACTGCGAATATACAATGAATAGAATAAGGATGAAAAAGAGTGATAAATAAAAGATAAGCCGCCTATTTGCTTTATGCTTACGCTGCTCTTTTAGCTTAGGCACGCGATCTTCAAGAACAATTAACTTGCTTTTATCTTTATCCATTTTGTTTCACCCTTACCCTGTTGAGAAAGCTCCCTGCTCTCCCTTACTCATTTTCCCAAATTCTTTGTTAGAATACCTTGATTATAGCATACAATCAAGATCCATCCCCTTGGTTTTTGCACTTTTTTCCATTGTTTTATCATTAACGACCTATTATTTCTACTTCTGTGTGCATATCAATGTCAAAGCGCTCTTTAATTGTTTTTTTCACATAATCAATCAATGCTAAGACATCGCTTGCCGTGCCGTTGCCTGTATTCACAATAAAGTTACCGTGCATTTCACTAATTTGAGCTCCACCGATTGAGTAACCTTTTAAGCCAGACTTTTCAATTAAATCTCCCGCATAGTTTGGTAGTGGATTTCTGAAAATACTACCTGCACAAGGGAAGTTCCAAGGCTGAGTTTCACGACGATAATCTTTGTTTTTTTGCATAACCCCTACGATTTCATCGCGAGTTCCTTTCTTTAGCTGTAGAACTGCCTGCACGCAAACTCCTGGGCGCTCTTTTTGTAAGATTGAGTTGCGGTACGAAAACTTCATCTCTTCATTTGAAAGCCATTCTAACGTTCCGTCTTCAAACAAAATGTAAGCTTTTTCTAGTATTTGTGACATGTCAGAACCATGAGCACCTGCATTCATATAAACTGCACCGCCCACTGAACCTGGAATACCACTTGAAAATTCAAGCCCTGATAAACCTTGTTTGGTAATAACAGTAGCAAGTTTAATACTAGGGTATCCTCCACCTACTGTAACGCGCTCACCGTCAATTTGTAAATCATCAAGTCCTGCTCCAAGCTTAATGACAACACCCTCAATTCCTTTATCTGACACTAATAGGTTAGAGCCGCGTCCAATAGCTCTCCACTTCACGTTATGCTTGCGAATAATGTCCATTGCTATTTTTAGATTTTCTACAGAGCTTGGTTCTAAAAGAACATCTGCAGGCCCACCAATCTTCATTGTTGTATGCTTGGACAACGGTTCGTTTTCACGAACTCTTCCAATATTTAATTCCATTAATTCTTTTACTAACGCTTCCATAAGAACCTCCTACTAACCATTTTTACTGTTGTCATCCATCATTACATTTATTTATCGTATGACATTCACCTAAAGAATGTACGTCTATTTTAGATTTTAGTGAAGCTTTCAATATTATTTTATCAATTGTTTTAATATATTTCATGCAATAACCTATGTAAATAGGGTTTGCTAGCTTATTATAAAAAAACACTCAATCTTTCACATCATATCATAGTTGACAGTAGATTTGGTTATGACAACATTACATTTTTAAAACATTTCATTCAAAAATATCATACACCTGTAAAGAAACAAAATAAACCGCCAATTAACACCTATTTTTCATAGGTTTCATTGACGGTTTATCGTTACATTAGTATCGTATCTTTAATAGCGAGAATAGCGGCTAACATTCAGCAACACTCCTACTGCGGCAAGCATTAAGGTTAGTGAAGAGCCTCCATAACTTAAAAAAGGCAGTGTAATACCGGTTACCGGCATTAATCCAGTTACTACTCCAATATTAATCATAACCTGAATAGCAACCATTGAAATAATCCCAAGCGCTAAGAAACTACCGTACAAATCGGGCGCACCTAGAGCTACTCGTATACCACGCCATAATAACAAACTAAATAACACTAAAACTAGTGAGCCTCCTATAAAACCAAGCTCTTCTGACAAAATCGCAAAGATAAAATCTGTTTGAGGCTCTGGGAGGTAGAAGAACTTCTGTCTGCTTTGTCCCAAGCCTAACCCTAAAAGCCCTCCTGGTCCAATTGCATATAAGGATTGAATAATTTGAAAACCACTTCCTAACGGATCTTCCCATGGATCTAAAAACGATGTAATTCGTTTAATTCGATATGGAGCAGATAGTACAAGTACAACAAATCCTCCAATCCCCAATAACCCTAGACCTACAAAGTGACTAATACGAGCTCCTGAGACAAAAATCATAACGATACATGTTCCAACTAGTACGGTTCCTGTTCCTAAATCCGGCTGAAGCATAATGATACCAAAAGCTAAGAAAACAAAAGATAAAGCTGGTAGCATGCCTTTTTTAAAAGAGGTTATGTTCTTTTGATTCTCCGATAAATATTTGGCTAAAAAGGTAATCATTGCGAACTTCATAAATTCCGACGGCTGAATTGAAAAAGCGCCTACACCTATCCAACTTTGAGAACCGTTCCTTACTAAACCTACACCCGGAATCAAAACCAATATTAATAGTACAAAACAAATAATGACAAGCGTTTTGGACCACGTGCGCCACGTCCAATAGTCAATGTTCATGATGACAAACATAGCACATATGCCGAGCCCAGCAAATAAAAGCTGACGCTTAGCAAAAAAGAATGAATCCTCAAACTTATATGTAGCCCATACCGCGCTTGCACTGTAAACCATAATAAGTCCAATCGTTAAAAGAGATAGTGTAACGATTATAAGAAAAAAATCTGGCGTAGACCTTTTCGTCGACAATGTCATGCACCTCGAAACAATAGATTAGGGCTCTTGTTTTCTAGGTGTTTAGACAAGCCCTTATTTCAGTTTATGCACAGACTTGATAAACATGTCTCCACGTTCTTCAAAAGTTTTGAACTGATCCCAGCTTGCACAAGCTGGAGATAATAGTACAACATCATCTTCTTCTGAACAGTCATATGCTTCAATTACTGCTTGTTTAACATTATCGACACGTTTAACGACTTGTATTCCTGCTTCTTTTGCGACACGCTCAATTTTTGGTGCCGTTTCACCAAATGTAATAACAGCTTTCACATGTTCAAACGATGGCTTTAATTCATCAAACTCATTACCTCGGTCCAATCCACCAGCTAACAAAATGGTAGGCTGTGTAAAAGCAGACAGCGCTACTTTTGTTGCCAATATATTAGTAGCTTTAGAGTCGTTGTAGAATTTACGTTTGTTAATGGTTGTCACATACTGAACGCGATGTTTAACTCCTGCAAATGTTGTAAGCACTCGATATATCGCTTCATTTGAACAACCTAATAACTTAACGACCGCAATCGCTGCTAAAATATTCTCTAAATTATGCTTACCGGGTAAAACAACATCTTTTACATTCATAACCGCTTCGTTGCGGAAGTAAAGCTGGTTGTTTAATAGGTAGGCACCGTCTTTTACTTCTTCATTAACAGAAAACGGCACAATTTGTGCAGCAATACTTTTACTTGCTTTTTTTACTTCTGAATCATCCATGTTAACTACAGCAAAATCATCTTGTGTTTGATTTTTAAAGATATTTGCTTTTGCTTGCGCATACTCTTCCTTTGTACCGTGGTAATCTAGGTGCGCTTCAAATAGATTCAAGAATAAAGAAATCTTAGGTTTAAACGTTTCAATACCCATCAATTGAAAAGAAGAAAGTTCCGTCACAATAACGTTTCCCGGCTTTGCTTCCTGCGCTACTTCACAAGCCACTGTACCAATATTACCTGCAATTAGCGGACTTTTACGATCCTCTTCTAGCATTTTATAAATTAACGTAGTAGTTGTTGTTTTTCCGTTACTCCCTGTGATCCCTATGAAAGGTGCTTCGCTAATTTGATATGCTAGTTCTACTTCAGTAATAATTGAGAGCTTGCGCTTTAATGCTTCTTGAAGCAGAGGATTGGAATAAGGAATCCCTGGATTCTTTATAATAACCTCCACGCCATCAAGTAGCTCTAACGGATGATGACCACAAACGACTTTAATTCCAATCGCTTCAAGTTGCTGAGCTGCATCATTTTCCTCATATGGTTTCTGATCATTTACAACCACTTTTGCTCCTAAACTCTTCACAAGTTTCGCTGCTGCTAAACCACTTTTTGCAAGCCCTAAAATAAGGACTTGTTTACCTTGATAACCATCAATTGTTTTCACTTATATCCACACCTCAATGTAAATTCCCAGCATTGCAAACAATAACCCTACAGCCCAAAATGTCATAACAACGCGCCACTCGGACCAACCGCTTAGCTCATAGTGATGATGTAATGGACTCATTTTGAACACGCGTCTGCCCGTTGTTTTAAATGATGCTACCTGAATCATAACGGATAATGTCTCAATAACAAAAACACCGCCAATGATAACAAGTAAAAATTCCATTTTCATTAAAATCGCAATCGTTGCAATAGCTCCGCCTAAGGCTAGTGAACCTGTATCTCCCATAAACACTTTTGCTGGATATGCATTAAATACTAAAAAGCCTAGAACCGCGCCTACAACAGCGACTGAAAAAATAGAGATTTCAAATTGACCTACATTCCATGCTAAAACAGCAAAAGCACCAAAGGAAATTGCGCTTGTACCTGATACTAAACCATCTAGACCGTCTGTTAAGTTTACTGCGTTTGAGAAACCAACTAACCAAATAATTAAGAAGATAACATAGAACCAACCAAGATCAATTGGTGTTGGAATTCCTGGAATGGTTACCTCAGTTGAAAACTCAAATTGCCTAGCGATGAAGTAAAAAATAATCGCAATAACCACTTGCCCTAAAAACTTTTGCTTTGATGTTAAACCTAAATTTCGCTTTAATACTACCTTAATAAAATCATCTAGGAAACCTAACAATCCAAAGCCAATTGTTACAAATAACAGTAGGAATGTGCGATATGTTACCTCTGCATATTGATTAGCCATGATAAGCGTAGCCACAATGATTGATAGTAAAATCATAATTCCACCCATTGTAGGGGTTCCAGATTTTTTCTGGTGTGATTTTGGTCCTTCATCTCGAATACTCTGACCAAACTTTAATCTTCGTAAAAACGGAATGAATACCGGCGACAATAGAACCGTAATGAGGAAGGCTAAGCCGATGGTTAATAAAATAGCTGGCTCTAGCATGTCATTCCCTCCTCATTGAATGTATTGATGTTTCTTCTTTTTTGTTTCAAACAATTCATTACAAATTTCGCTCCCTAATCATTTTACGTGCTACTTCACGATCATCAAAATCCAGAACCTGATTACCAACAATCTGATACGTCTCATGCCCTTTTCCTGCAATGACAATAACATCATCTTTTTGAGCTTTTAATACCGCAAACTTGATGGCTTCTGCTCGGTCAACAATTGTAACAAAATTATCGGTTTCAATCCCTTGTTCCATATCATTTAAAATCGCTTCCGGATCTTCACTTCTTGGGTTATCAGATGTTAAGATAGCCTCCGTACTATAAGAAGCGGCAATGCTCGCCATAATTGGACGCTTTGTACGATCTCGGTCTCCACCGCACCCAACAATAGTATAGACGTTATTTGTTGCAAATTGTTTTACCGTTTGTAAGACATTTTCCAAGCTATCTGGTGTATGTGCGTAATCAACAATAACCGTAAAATCTTGGTTTTCATTTACTAACTCGAAACGACCCGAGACCCCTTGCAATTTCGTTATTTCCTCGACAATAATGGACAGTGGCATATCCGACACTAAGCAAGCTGCAGTTGCTGCTAGTACGTTATACACGCTAAATTTCCCAACAAGCTGCATCGTTACTTCCACGCTCTCCATAGGAGTTACAAGCGTAAATGTTGTACCACCGTTTGTCATTTGAATATTTTTTGCACGTATATCACTTTCATTGTCAATGCCATATGTAATGACTGTAGCTGCCGTGCTGCGAATATATTCTTTTGATGCATCATCATCCGCATTTAAAATCGCAAATTTAGGGCGCTTGTCGCTATAATAAGCATTGCCTAATTGAGCAAATAATAGCCCTTTTGCTCGACGATAGTCATCCATTGTCTCATGATAGTCTAAATGATCTTGGGTCAAGTTTGTAAACACGGCAACATCAAAGTCACATCCGTGCACTCTTCCCATATCAAGTGCATGTGAAGAAACTTCCATCATTGCTACTTCAACATCTTCTTCTACCATTTGACCAAATGTTTTTTGTAAAGTTAACGATTCTGGCGTGGTATTCTTTACGTCATATGACTGATCGCCAATACGAATTTCAATTGTACCAATGAGACCTGTTTTCTTTTGTTGTGCTTTAAACATATGTTCAATTAAATGTGTAATGGTTGTTTTACCATTTGTTCCCGTTACGCCAATTAAACGTAATTTTTGCGTTGGATGGCTATAAAAAGCATCAGCTAACACAGCCATTGCTCGCTTGGTACTCTTGACTAAAATAACGGGTACATCGATATTAAGCGGACGCTCTGCCAGAATAGCCACTGCACCTTTTTCGACAGCTGTTTGTGCAAAATCGTGTCCATCAACCGTATAACCGTTTATGCAAATAAATAGTGCACCCGGCTGTACTTCTCTTGAATCCATTTCAATTGAAGTAATTTCAATGTTGTTTTCAGGAATTTGCACGAAGTCATGCAAATGCCCTAATAGCTTTCTTAAATCCATTGTTACCATGTCCTCTCTATGTGTAAAGCGAAGTATCATCTTGAACATTTTACAGAAAAAGAAGCCACGAGGGAACTCCCTCAAGGCTTAATTGTCTCAAACATACAAGTAGATAATTCCACTTATAGTGAATAAAACGAATAGAATAAAAGAGTCAGTTCATGTCATTACTTATTCTATAAAATGAAACATCTTCTATTGTACCACGTAATCACTCATATATATATGACTTAATTACTCATGTATACTCGAATTGTTTCGCCTTCTTTCACCTTCGTTCCAGCCTCAGGTGATTGTTTAATGACCTCTTCCCCTGAACCACTCACATCTAATTTTAAATTAACTAACTGCTCTTGTAACTCTTTTTTTGATAACCCTACAAGATTTGGTACTTTTATCATTGGTGTATCTAACCATGTCAACTCTTTCTCAATTTGGCCAGTCCGAGGTTGTACACCTAATACTGGCAAGCTATCTTCCATAATCTTTCCTACAATTGGCGCAGCAACTACTCCACCGAATTGAGTAGTTCCTTTTGGATTATCTACCGCTACATATACCACTAGTTCAGGATCATCAGCGGGAGCAAATCCAATAAATGAAACAATATGATTATTCTCTAAATATTTCCCATCTTTTGCCTTTTGAGCTGTTCCAGTCTTACCACCAACTCTGTACCCTTCTACAAACGCGTTTTTACCCGACCCTTGAGCAACAACACTCTCAAGAGCAAAGCGAACTTGTTTTGATGTTTCTTCAGAAATAACTTTGCGCTTGGCTTCTGGTTCATTTTTCTGAACCACGTTTCCGGTTTTTGGATCAACCCATTCCTTAGCAATATAAGGCGTATACAAAGTTCCACCATTTACAGCCGCTGCTACGGCAGCAACTTGTTGGATGGGAGTGACAGCTACACCTTGACCAAAAGCAGTTGTGGCTTGTTCTACTGGACCAACACGGTCGAGCGGAAATAAAATACCTCTTGCTTCCCCCTGTAAGTCAATACCCGTTTTGTCACCAAAACCAAAGTTACGAATGTATTTGAAAAGCGTCTCTTTCCCTAAACGCTCTCCTAGTTCCACAAAACCTGGGTTACAAGAATTTTGTACAACCTCTAAGAAAGTTTGCTGTCCATGTCCTCCACGCTTCCAACATCTTAGTTTGGCACCGCCCACTTCTGCCGCTCCGTCATCGTAGAATTGGTCCTTTAATAAATCCACTTTCTTTTCCTCTAAAGAAGCTGCTAGTGTAATAATTTTAAACGTGGAACCAGGCTCATACGCACTCCATATAGGAAGGTTACGATTATACACATCTGGGTCAACTGTTTGGAAATCAGCAGGATCAAATGTCGGCCTACTTGACATTCCTAAGATTTCACCCGTTTTAGGATTCATTGCAATAGCAATCATCCCATCTGGGTTATACGTAGTTTGTGCATTATCGAGCTCGCGCTCAATAATTGTATTTACTCTAGAATCAATGGTTAGTCTTAAATCCAGCCCATCAACCGGCTCTGTATAATCATCTGCAATATTGGGCATTTTTTTCCCTTTTGCATCTGAATAGAGCTTAACTGAACCTTGCTCACCTTTTAATTCCTTATCATAGTAAAGTTCCAAGCCCATTAAACCTTGATTATCAACTCCCGCAAATCCTAACACATGAGAGAGATAACTACCAAATGGATAATGGCGCTTAGAGTCTTCTGCGATGTACACGCCTTTTAGGTTCAAGTTTCTCACTTCATTTGCTTTAGCATGTGAGATTTTACGACCTTCGGGGCGTAAATAGACGCTAGAAGCCGACTTTGTAATCTGCTCATATACTTTTTCTTTCGTTGTATTTAACACTTTTGCTAGCTGTTCAGCTGTGTTTGCCGGATCTTCAATTTGCCTTGGCATAATTAACACCGTGGGCGCACTTTTATTGGTTGCTAGTGGCACATCGTTCCGATCTAAAATCTTCCCTCTCTCTGGTTCAAAAGGGATATTTCTGCTCCAAAGCCCCTTAGCTTTTTCTGTCAACGTATCCCCCATAAAAAGCTGTACGTACCCAAGCCTTGTGTCAATAATTAAAAAGATTAAAAAACCTGCAATTAAAACTGCTGCTAATCGTTTGCGAACAGTTACTCCTGATACCCGCATATAGTAGAACCTCCTCTGAATCGGCTCGTTCCAATATATGCTTGTACACTCTTGGGTAGAACGTATTTCTAATCAGTTGGTTCAGCAGGTTTTTCGTCGGAATCTCCCTGACCTTCTTCACTTTGAACTTCTTCTTCTTTCAGTTTCTCTTTTGATTCTAAAGCCTCTGAAAGGGATTCAGGAGGTTCAAGCTCTACTACTAAATAGCTTCCTTCTTTAACAGCTTTACCAGGCTTAATGCTTTGAGTCACCACAAAACCACTGTCTAATGCACTAACTTTCACATTCATAAACTCAGTAAATCGTATCACATCGCGATGAGACCATCCTGTTATATCAGGCATCGTTGGTGTACCCGTTGTTTGTAAAAATACCTTTTCTCCACTAATAACGGTGTGATTAGCTTTAGGAAATTGGTCATTGATGCTTTTGCCTTCTCCAACAATGACAGGTGTTAGTCCTTTTGCTTCTAATTCTTTCGTGACGTCACTTATCGATTTACCTTCATAATTATCAAGTTTAATTTCAGACGATGTGCTTTTTTGCTTCTGTTTTTCTTCGTCCGTTTCGTTAGGTTTAATCCCCAATGCTTGTAAGCTATTTTTCATAACGGGATTAAAGATCATCGAAAGCGGAGCTGAACCTGACTCTTGAGGAGTTAATTTTGGATTTTGTACTGCTACATAAACTACTAGCTCTGGATCTTTCGCTGGTGCAAACCCCATAAATGAGAATAAGTTTTTACCATGTCCACGCAAATATCCTCCCCCATTCGGATTCGGTATTTGAGCTGTTCCTGTTTTACCGGCTACGTCGTAACCTTCAATAGCGTATGCTTTTCCAGTACCATCATCCTCAGACACAACACTTTCAAGAATGTCAAGTACTTCATCAGCCGTTTCTTTTGAAATAGGTTTTCCTACTACTTCTGGCTTCGTTTCTTTTTTCACTTTGTTCGTTGTACCGTCTACAACTTTTTCAATGACGTAAGGCTTCATCATCTTACCATCGTTTGCAATGGCAGTAGCAGCTTGAATTTGCTGAATCGGAGTGAATGCTGAACCTTGACCAAAAGCAGTCGTTACTCGGTCCCTTGGATATTTAGAAATCAGTTTGCTAGAAGCTTCGCCAGGCAAATCAATTCCTGTTTTTTTCATAAATCCGAAATCCTTTAAATAATTAAAGAGCGTTTCTGTGCCGAGCTTTTCATTCGCTAAAATCGCAATGGCAACGTTGGACGAACGACGAATACCTTCATTAAATGTAATTGGTCCCCAGCCGTTACCACCGTTATGGTCACGAATTGGCGCATCTTTTTCACTAACTTTGTAAGCTCCTGATTGATAGATATCCTCGCCATTATACACGCCTTCTTCAATCGCAGCAGCGAGCGTAAAGATTTTCATCGTAGAACCAAGCTCGAAGCTGTCTTCAATAATAGGGTTTCGATAATTCGTTATATCACGAACGTTTGGATTAAACGTTGGTCTCGTAGACATTGCTAGAATCTCGCCTGTTTTTGGGTTTGCAACCACAGCCATAATGTTATCCGGGTCGTATTCTTTTTGAGCATTTGTCAAAGCGTCTTCTACGAACGTTTGGATTTTTTCATCAAGGGTTAAGTAAATGTTGTCACCATTTTTAGGAGGAACGATAGACTCCTTGGGATCAGGAAGCTTAATTCCGTTTTGACCAGCTTGATAGAGTACTTTTCCATCCTCTTCTGTTAACTGCTTATCATAAACTTGCTCTATCCCCATTTTTCCAACGATTTTCCCTTCATCATTCTTTTGTGCGTAACCTAAAATGTGAGAAGCAAATACTCCGTTTGGATAAAAACGCTTCGCATCTCGCAAGAACGTAATACCAGGTAAATTCAGCTTTTCAATCTTTTGCTTAGTCGTATTATTGATATCCCGTCCCCCGGGGCCAAGCTCTACTTGAAACGAACCTTTTTTTACACCTTTATCTAACAAACTCTGTAACTCTTCCTCTTTCATATTAAGCAGCGGTGCTAATTCTTTTGCTGTTTTTTCCGTATCTACTACGTGCTTTGGCTTGTCTTTATCTTTTGTTTGGTCTGGGTCTAGGATTGCTACAACCGTATATGCTCCCGTATCGTGTGCAATAGCTTCCCCGTTGCGATCATAAATCGTTCCACGCTGTCCTTCAATGGTTGTTTCTCTCGTATATTTCTTTTGTGCGATTTCGGCTAAAGCTTGACCTTCAGCTTTCCCTGTGGCCTGTATATAAAAGAACCTTCCTGTTAATACAAAAAAGAGCAATGCAAATATTACAATCAATATTGCTGCTCCCGTACTAATATTGCTATTTTTCTTAGGCATTTTCATTGGTTCAATTTTCGACTACTTTAACGTTATTTTCGTTTAAACTTAGTCCTAGTTCTTTTGCTTTTGCCCAAATTCGCTCATACGCACTTAGCTCTGTTACCTGAAGCTTCAACTCATTGTTTTTTGTTTCTTGCTGTTGAATGTTTGATTCTAACGCCTGTACTTCCGCATTTGTACTGTAAAGCGTCGCTTGATTAGAAATCATTTGAACTGCACCAAACAGCATAAGTGCAAGTGTACCTGTATAAACAAACTTTTCACCGACTGAAATCTTTCGTTTCGACTTTTTTACAACTTTACGAACCGGCTGCTTTTGTTGTTCATGTTGCGTGTTTGGTTTAACTTGATACGCTACATTACTCAACACAATCCCCTCCTCTTTTTTCTTTGCCTGTTACGCTTACTTTAGTTTCTCAATAATTCTTAACTTTGCAGAACGAGCTCGCTTATTATCAACCACTTCTTCTTCAGAAGGCACAATTGGTTTGCGCGTAATTACCTTCATCTTTGGTTGAAATTCTTCTGGAATAACTGGTAATCCATGTGGAAGCTGCGGGCCTGTACTCGCATTTTTAAATGCTACTTTGCAAATCCGATCTTCTAGCGAGTGAAAAGTAATAACGCTTACTCGTCCACCAACGCTGATTACGTCCATTGCTTGTTCAACTGCATCCTCAAATACTTGAAGTTCATCGTTTACAGCAATACGAATTGCTTGGAACACGCGCTTTGCTGGATGCCCACCTGTTCTACGTGCAGCTGCGGGAATACCGTCTTTAATAATGTCAACAAGCTCCAGAGTTGTTTCAATTGCTTTTTGCTCACGATATGACTCAATTTTTCTAGCAATTTGCTTTGAGAATTTCTCTTCACCATATTGAAAGAAAATTTTCACAAGCTTTTCATACGGCCATTCATTGACAATATGATAAGCAGAAAGGCTTGAATTCGTATCCATTCTCATATCAAGAGGTGCATCATGGTGAAAGCTAAAGCCTCGTTCTGGGGTATCTAACTGCGGAGACGAAACACCTAAATCAAATAAAACCCCGTCTACTTCTGTGATTCCATGTTCTTCTAACTTTTCTTTTAAATAACGAAAATTACTTTTTATGAGCGTTACTCGATTTAGATAAGGGGCTAATTTATCCTTTGCATTTTCAATTGCAATGTCATCTTGATCAAATGCAATTAACCTACCTTCATCAGATAACTTTTTGACGATATATTCACTATGACCTGCTCCGCCAAGCGTGCAGTCTACATAAATTCCGTCAGGCTTAATATTTAAGCCTTCTGCTGCTTCTTTTAGCAAAACAGTTGTGTGATTAAACATGTTGACACCTACTTCTTTTTAAACTACTTAATTATGTATAAACACCTTAAAATAAAGGCAACTTTTATACATTTTCAATACCATTTCATTATATATCAAATTTCAACATTTTTTCAGCTATTTATACAAGAATTAAGTAGAATTTTGTCTTTCTGTTACAAAAGGTTTTATTTTGTTAAACATGAGACATATTCCTGACATAAAAAGTAAGGCGCCATGATGATTTTTAGTGTTTGTAAAAAAATAACTGTTAAGGATTTGTTTGGTTGCTTTGTGTATGTACACTGTTTCTCTTTTGCAAAAGAAAAATCCTGCTTTGCAGCAGGATTTTATTAGAGGTAACAAACCTTTAAGTGATGATTAAATTCGACTTCCTCATTGAGTAATTGTGACACGAACTGCATGCCATATTTATTTAAATAATACGCGACGTTCCAGATTCGCTCTTGAGGAGCTCCATTAGGACGAAGCGCACACTCAATTTTATTATATTTCGTATGCGTTACATCGTGCTTAACGAGCTGTTTAGATTCGACAATCTTTTGAACAGTCTCCATTTGCTTTTGAAGAATTGCTCGATTTTTCAATAGAACTTCTTCAAACGTTTTGTCTTCTTTTTGAACATTTTCACGAAGAGTTTTATGAATTTCTTCTATTTTTGCCTTCGCTTCATTAAAGTAGCCTTCATAAGGGTTACGAACTTCTGCATGTAACCATGCTTCTCGCTCTGTACTTACACCTTGTACAACTGCTTTTTCTGAATCAATATTTAGTTCTTCTAAATATTTTGCAATGTTGCGCTCGACTAACGTATAGGATAGGCGAGGAACAACTGGAGGCATAGTAAAATTAAAGATATTAAACGCTTGCTGTAATTCTGCCCAATACGCTACCTCACCAGGTCCAGCAACAAAAGCTAACGTTGGAAGCAAGTACTCTTGCATTAACGGACGTGTCACTACGTTATTACTTAGTAACTCTGGACGCTGTTTCGCGAGTTGAATCAAGTCTTCTTTTGAAAAGGATACTTCATTTTGTTTCCCTTTAAAATTCTGAGCTTCATCTCGTTCTAACAAGATACGATTTCCTTCATGAGAGTAGAAAAGATGTGCCGTTTCACTTCCCACATCAATTACCTTTTGATATTCTCCACTTAGCTTTTGCTGCTGAGAGATAACAGACTGAGATAAAGCTTCATTTTGTTCAATAAGCTGAATAAAGAAGGAAGATTCAATCTTACGTACTTCTTTTGAAGCGGCATCCATTAAAATTAAGCCATACTGTGTAAATAACTCTGTTGTTAAGTATGCAAAAAAATCAGTGAATGTATGAGAGTTCTGAAGGGCGTTTTTTAAGAAAGCCAACACTTCTTTTGTATGTTCTGTTTCACCAAACGATTGAAATAAACTATCAATCCACTCACTACAGGCTTCTTTATTAATTGTAACATGAGAAACCATGTCTTTTGTTTTAAGAGACTGCTTAAACGTTTTTTTCAGCATATGTCCTTTATCTTCTATATACACATGATTAATTTCAGCAAAATCATGGTCTTCTCCAGCAATCCAAAACACTGGTAATACAGGCACTCCCATCTCTTTTTCCTGCTGTTTTGCTAATAGGATAATTGAAATAATTTTATGAATGGTATATAAAGGTCCTGTCAAAAGCCCTGCTTGCTGACCTCCAACCACCACAACACTATCTCGATTACGAAGCTTTTCAATATTTTCTAACGTTTTATTTGACGCATTTAATTTCTTGTTAAATGCCATTAAGTATTCAACAAGCTCTTCTCTTGGATGAGTATAGCTTTTCAAATCTTGTAAGCGCTCTTTATAAACATCACTCTTATGTATATTGTAATCAAAGTATGACATAGCCTGGTTGCTACCCTGTATATATTCTTCTGTTAACTTGTTAGTTGCTGATAAAGAGACATCTGTAATCTCCATGAAAGAACTTCCTTTCTATAACTAATACTTGTTCAGTTTACCTAGCTTCATTATCCATATTGTTTCTCGACACGTCTAGTAACATGCTTCATAACTTTAATAATTCAAAGATTAGGCCACTAACAACTAATAACACATGCGAAAACAAAAAGAAAAAGAAGCTGATTCGAAACATTCCTTTTGTCATTCTTTTCAGCTGTAAGTCTTTCTTCACCTGCCAGTTTATAAGCATTACAATCATCGCCAAAACGAGCAGCACTAAAATAATCAACCACAAAAAAGACTGGTTAAAAATTTGCTTGGCAAAGTAGTGCGTGGATACAATGAAAAAAATCGTTGAGACATATGTAGAGATATGAACTGCTTTACGCCGATTTTTTATCACTTTTTTGAGCAGGGTGTATAATACAAAAAAACCTACTACTGGCAGCGTGATAAACGTAGCCAAGATGCTTGCAACTAAGCTCCCCATTCCCGATCACCTTCCTTCACTATCTTCCAACCCTAATATTCCATTATATACAAATTGGATAATAGGAGTATTAACCTGGCGCTGAGCCGCTTCTTCTAAAATATAACCTAATATGGATTCAACCTCTGTTTTTCTTTGCTGTTGAAGATCTTTCCTCATCGATGAATGATTTTGAGCCGTTTTTTCACAAACATCTACTACTCGATTCCAATAGGCTGTTGGTTCTTTTAATCGTAACACAGCATGCAGCTCATTAAAAACGGCTTTAGCTGTTTTATAAAAAAATGGGTTAGCTGTAATCTCACCATTTTTCACTCGATAAAGAGCTGTTAAAGGATTGATTACCGCGTTTACAATTAGCTTTTGAATAAGCATCTCATACCAATCATTCTCCCAAACAAATCCAAACTCAGTCGAATGAAACTGTTGAAAGGGAATTAGGTGGTCTCCTCTAAACAAAGCAACGCGCGTGATGCCAACCCCTGAATGGATAACAACATCATCTGCCTCTTTCATTGCACCATGTTCAACAACACCTAAGTATACATTATGCTGAGGAAGGTTCTGCGCCAAACCAAGATGACTCATTCCATTTTGAACAAATAATAGCGATGTATGCTTTGAAGCTTTCATTAAATAAGGAATAACCTCTTTAATACCATATTGTTTAACCGCTATAATAACAAGTTCATACTGTTCAAAGTTTTCATTAGATGTTAAAATCCGCGCATCTACCTTTACATTTTTCTCAGTCGCTTTATGCTTTAGTGTTACTCCATTCGTCCGTAATTGATTTCTCTGTTCTTTTCTTCTCGTATACAGAGTAACGTGAGCATGCTCAGCCAAGTATGAACTCATTAAAAGGCCGATTGCACCGCCTCCAATAACTGCTATCCTCATTAAAATTTCCTCATTCTATTAGTTTATTTTCTCGATATGCCTCTTTACATAAGTAGCACACGCTCTATTAGTTTAGCAAATATCTTTAACCATTAAAATAATATCTCTTTATAATAAAAAGCTAGGTAAGGAGCCCTTACCTAGCTTTTCTACACTCTCATTTCTTATAATTAAACTGGATATACAGGGTGTTTTCTTCGAACTTCAGCTATTGCTTTTGTTTCATAATAAGCAAATCGTTCAATTAAAGTTTGGCGAAGGTCGTTAGCTGGCACGATATCATCAATAATCATCTCAGAAGCTAGCGTATATAAATCGATATGCTCTTTATACTCTTGCTGCTTCTGCTTGATATACATCATTCGCTCTTTTGGATCGGTAATCTCATTAATTTTATTGGAATAAACAGCGTTAACCGCTGCTTCCGGACCCATTACGGCAATTTGTGCTGTAGGAAGGGCAATACAACAATCTGGTTCAAACGCTGGGCCTGCCATAGCATATAATCCAGCTCCATATGCTTTGCGTACCACTACAGAGATTTTTGGAACAGTCGCAGAACTCATTGCAGCAATCAATTTTGCACCATGACGAATAATCCCTGCTCTTTCCACTTTCGTTCCAATCATAAATCCTGGTACGTCAGCTAAGAATAAAAGTGGAATATGGAATGCATCACATAGCTGGATAAACTTCGCTCCTTTATCAGCGGAGTCAACAAACAATACGCCACCTTTTATCTTTGGTTGATTTGCGATAATGCCAACAACTTTCCCATCCATCCTTGCGAGCCCTGTAATAAGTTCGGGTGCAAATAATTTCTTAATTTCATAGAACGTTCCTTCATCAATCAACGTATCAATTGCCTCATACATATCAAACGGCACGTTTTGATTTTCAGGAATTAACTCTCCCAGTGTTTTAGACGTACTAACAGGCAACCTCCCTTCAAGCACAGCTGGCTTTTGGTGAAAGCTTTGAGGGAAATAGCTTAGGTACGATTTTGCTTTTGAAATTGCTTCTTCTTCCGAATAAACTAGAACGTCTCCACAACCGCTCACACTACAGTGCATGTGAGCACCACCCATCTCTTCTAACGTGACTTTTTCTCCAATAACCTTTTCAGCCATTCGTGGCGACCCTAAATACATCGAAGCGTTCCCATCTACCATAATAACAATGTCACAAAAAGCAGGGATGTAAGCCCCTCCTGCTGCAGAAGGACCAAATAATAAGCAGATTTGCGGAACTACTCCCGACATACGCACTTGGTTATGAAAGATTTTCCCCGCGCCTCGTCGGTTCGGGAACATGTCTAATTGATCCGTAATTCGGGCTCCTGCTGAATCAACTAAATAGAGCATTGGGACCTGCAACTTTTCAGCAGTTTCTTGAATACGAATAATCTTTTCAACTGTTCTTGCTCCCCAAGACCCCGCTTTAATTGTTGAATCATTCGCCATTACGCATACCGTTTGACCATTCACCTTGCCAATGGCTGTAACAACACCATCAGCTGGTAGGCCTTTCGCTTTATTATTAGCAAACATCGCGTCTTCTTTGTACTCACCTTCATCAAACAATAAAGCCAAACGATCTCGAACAAATAATTTATTTTGTTGCTTTAACTTTTCATGATATTTTTTGTCTCCACCTGCTCGAATTTCTTCACATTTATCTTCATAGCGCTTTTGTAAATCATTTGTATGTATCATACGCTCACTCCTTTTAAGAAATTGTTACTAATACATCGCCTTCATTTACAAAGTCACCTACACCAACTAAAATTGCATCAATTGTTCCTGCATAAGTGCTTTCAATTGGTATTTCCATTTTCATAGATTCAAGGATAATCAACACCTGACCTTGTGTCACAGAATCCCCTTCGGATACATGAATATTTAATACCATCCCCGCCATCGTTGCTGTCATTTCTTTCATTTTTAGTCCTCCTTTTTCACTTCAAAGCTTCTGTCAATACCGCTGTGTTGTATTTTCCAGCTACATATTGCTCTGCATTTAATAATTGTTTAAACAACGGTAAGTTTGTTTTAATTCCTTCAATTGATGCCTCCGTGAAATACGCTTTAGCAAGCTCAATTGCATTTTCTCTCGTACGACCCGTGACAACGACCTTTGCAATCATCGGATCATAAAAAGGTGTTACTTTGTCTCCGCTATCATACCCTGCATCCACTCGAACATAAGAACGCTCTGGAAGCAAAAACTGCGTGATTTGTCCAGGAGCAGGCAAAAACGTGACAGGGTCTTCTGCATATACTCTAAACTCTATCGCATGGTTGGCAAGCTGAACTTCTTCTTGTTGTAAGGGTAGCGCGTCCCCTCTAGCTACTAAGAGCTGCCACTTTACCAAGTCTAATCCCGTAACTTGCTCTGTAATTGGGTGTTCAACTTGAAGTCTAGTGTTCATCTCTAAAAAATAAAAATTTTCCTGCGCATCTACAATAAATTCAATAGTGCCAGCATTGTAATACTGAACTGCCTTAGCAGCGGCTACGGCCGTTTCATACATACGGTGTTTTGTATCAATAGATAGCGATGTTGCAGGCGCTTCTTCAATCACTTTTTGATTGCGGCGCTGTACGGAGCAATCTCGTTCAAAAAGGTGAACTGCATTCCCAAGCTGGTCTCCGAAAATTTGAACTTCTATATGCTTTGCATCTGTAATTAATTTTTCAATAAATACTTCTTCGTGACCAAAATATGCTTTAGCTCTCGCTTTTGTCGATGCATATGTTGTACGCAGTGACTTTTCATCATCACACCGAACCATTCCAATGCCTCCACCGCCACCGCTAGCTTTCAGCATAACCGGATAACCAATAGCTTGAGCTACTTTACACGCTTCTTCAATATCAGCTACAGCCCCTTCACTTCCAGGCACAACAGGAACTCCTGCTTCTTGCATAATTTTTCTCGCTCTCACTTTATCTCCCATATCTGCTATAACTTTTGGAGATGGTCCAATAAAAATAAACCCTTCTTCTTCCACACGCTTAGCAAATGTGCTATTTTCTGATAGAAATCCGTAGCCTGGATGAATTGCATCAACGTTTTCTTTATGAGCAATTTCTAACAAGCGCTCAATATTTAAATACGATTTTTGAACAGGAGGCTCTCCAATTTCATAAGCAACTGTAGCAGCTTTAACATAAGGTAGATTTTCATCGGCTGTAGAATGAACAGCAACAGTTTGTATATCCATCGTATGACAAGTTTTAATAATACGATGAGCAATCTCGCCTCGATTAGCGATTAAAACTTTTTTCATTATATTTCTTCTCCCTTCGCTGCAGTATAAAATATTCTCAAGTCTATTCAAAACCATGGTATGATGAGACTAAAAGAGAAAAAAATCTCCCAAAACGTATAATTCTACAATTTTCTTAAAATCCCTTTGTTTTTTTGCAAACGCTTACTTTTTTTATTCTCATCTATCTATCCTATATTTGAAAATTTGTTCATATGCTATACAAGCAGCTCATTTCTAAGGAGTGATTGATAATGTATGAAGTCCAGCAGTTGCGCATTAACTATAAAACACTTGAAGAATTTAAGCAGTTTAAGCAATATGGGCTCCAAGAATTGTCCATGTTAGAAGAATTAAATGCCCAAATATCTGAAAACGAGATTCATTCCCCGTTTTACGGTATTTATATTGGAAATCGTCTTGTAGCTCGAATGAGTTTGTACCAACAGTCTAAAAAGCATGATCACTACTTTAAGCCACACCAACCTTACCTTGAAGTATGGAAGCTTGAAGTGCTCCAAGAATTTCAATCAAAGGGACTGGGCACGAGTCTAATTGAATATGCTAAATCTTTTAAGTTGCCTATTAAAACAAATCCACGAGTTCATTCTAGTCATTTCTGGACAAAAATGGGCTTTACTCCTGCTTCTTATGATTTAGAGCGAGATTTAGGAGAAAATCCAATGCTTTGGAGTCCAGAAGATGTATCAACCTCAAACTAATAGATAATATAAAAAAGCCCTTGAATCTTCTTTATCTTTAAGCTACAGTGTGATAAAGAGTCAAGGGCTTTTATATAAATGAGGTACTAAGCTTTATTATTTATTTTCAACTCGTTCTAAATTACCGTTTTTCTCCATTTGAAATTTAACTTTTCTACTTTTTTCATCTTCTTTTAGAACAACCATCTTACGAGCCCGTTCCATGATTTCAATCAACGCTTTATAGTCTTCTTCCACCGTGTATAGATTGCCTTCTAACACTTTTTTCTCTTTTTCAAGAACCGTCACTTTTTGCTGTAACTGTTCAAGTTTATGCTGCAGCTCCTCATTTGCTTCCAGTAACCCACTCGACTGCTGCTGAATTTGTTCAATCGATTCTAAGTAACGAATAACCTCACTTAACGAAGTAATCGATTGACCATCTATATATGAGAAGCGCACGGGCTGTTCTTCATCTTTTGTGATCACGCGTGATTTTAACTGTTTTCGTTGAATTTTCGCTATGTCAATACCAGTTTTGTATTGTTTGCGCACAAAAGAATTCCAGCGAAAGCCACAAGCTGCTGATGTTCGCGAAAGTTTCTTTCCCACTTCTTCAAATGCAGCGAGTTGTGTGCCACCTTCACGTATATGACGCAATACAATTTCAGCTAGTAGTAAATCTTCATCTTGAGTCCATGCATCTTGACGAGAAGAAGTCATTTTTCTATCCCTCCTTATCCGTACTTATTAAATAAGTATGCAACTACTAGATAAGATAGACTATTGTTCAACTTCTCAAGGCAGAATTTCTTAACTTGCCTTTTTCAAGATACTTTATCCACATAATTAGCTTTATTAAGCCTTCTTTTGAAGTCGGTTATTTACCGCTTGCTTGTGTTCTTCACTTTCCCAGAGCAAACTACAATGGTTAACCTCTGCCTCCATTCGTTCCCATAAATCAACTTGGTTCCATTTTGCAATAGGCATTTGTTTGTATGCCGTCAGCACCGTACTAGGCTTTGTAATAATTGGTAACAACCATTCTTCACAGCGCATAGCGAGCTCTTGGTATGATGTTACGTAAGATAAAAAGCCAACCTGCTTGGCACGCTCCACGCTGTAGATTTGAGAGCTCGTTAGCATTTCCATTGCATCCGAGTAACGAAGTTTTTCGAATAAAATTGTGCCGCCCCCCCAGCCAGTTGTAATGCCTAAGTCCCCTTGTATAAACCCAAATTCGCTGTGAGCTGCGCTGATGCGAAAGTCACAAGCAATTGCAATTTCACATCCGCCCCCAACTGCTGTACCGTTTAATAAAGCTACTGTGGGTTTTGGTAATACAAGTAATTGATATAAAATTCTCCCCATTTTCTTTAGCATACTCTCGGCTTCTGCCGCTGTTTCTAGAGCATGAAAAGCTGAAATGTCCCCACCGCTACAAAAAGCTTGTGAACCTGCTCCGGTAATTACCAATGCTTTAATATGAGGATTCGCTTTCACTTCAGCTAAAGCCTCCTCTAAAGAATTCATCACGTCATAGTCCACAGCGTTTCGCTTCTCGGGGCGATTAATAACAAATGTGCTAATGCCGTTGTTATCTACAAAAAACTTTGTCTTTACCAATGTCTTTTTCCCCCTTTTTCATCTTTACTCAACTTTTTCATAAGTAAAGAATTCGAGAAGCGAAATATAAACTCCTGCATCTTCCTTCAGAAAAGCAGTTATTCCAATCCTTAAAGAACGTTTTAATGCAAAAATAAAAGACCCTTCAACAGGGTCTTTTATTTTTGCATTATTTGTTTACTACGTCATTTCCTTTGTAAGTACCACAAGCCTTACATACACGGTGTGATAGTTTCATTTCGCCACAATTTGAGCACTCTACCATACCAGGAACTTGTAGTTTAAAGTGCGTACGACGCGTTCTTTTCTTCATTTTAGATGTTCTTCTAAAAGGTACAGCCATTATTCCCACCTCCTTAAAAGAGTTTTTAATCATATGAAGGCCCGAAAGCCGGATCTTCGCGTTAGTTATTTTCTTTGTTTTTAAAGAAATTTTCTAATACAGCTAAACGTGGATCGACCTTTTCCTGTTGCTCTTCTTCCGTTACAACTTCCCAATCTTTTCCTGATTGAGGAGCAGCACCCTTTTGTTCTTGATTATCGCTAAAAACTTGAAGCGGAATTTCAACAATAATTAATTCCTTAATAAGTGGTAATAAATCCACTACTTCGCCTTCCACAATTCTCATTTCACCGTCATTTTCATAATCGGCATCGCTATTGAACAGATACGTTTCTGTTGCTTCAATAGAAAAAGGATACGGAACATCGACTAATGTACGAGCACAAGGCAATGTCATTTCTCCAGAAATTTTAAGATGGAATGTGACTTTTGAAGAACTGATATCAGCTCTTCCTTTCACATGAACATCTGACATGCGACGAATCTGTGGATCGGTATTAACAAAATCCTTACCGTCTACAATTTCATCAAAAGTTAATCCTTTATTTTGTAACTGGTACAACTGATGTATTGTCCATTTCATTGTTAATCACCTCAAGGCAACAAAGGTTATTATAGCTTTCACAAGATTATTTGTCAATATTTTTTCTTTACACTATAATGTACTTAAATTTATTTTTTTCTTTTCATAATCCTTACGCTAAAACTGCTCAATAGTACTTAAAAATTTAATAAAAGGAGACTCATTATGCAAGCTGTAGGAATTATAGTTGAATACAATCCTTTTCATAATGGCCATTACTATCATTTGCAAAAAGCAAAAGAGCAAACAAATGCTGATTGCGTCATCGCAGTGATGAGCGGTCACTTTTTACAGCGGGGTGAACCTGCTCTCGTATCAAAGTGGGCTCGTACGAAAATGGCTTTAAAAGCAGGTGCCGACCTTGTCATTGAACTACCTTATGCATTCTCCACTCAGCAAGCTGATACATTCGCAAACGGTGCTATAGCCATATTAGAACACCTTAAAGCTTCGTATGTATGCTTTGGCAGCGAACATGGAAACACGCAGTCTTTTCTTGAATTTAGCAAACTGTTAAGAGAGCATGAACATTCTATAGCAGAGCATACAAAAAACTACTTAAAGGATGGAAATAGCTATCCAAAAGCGCTTTCCCTTGCTATGAACAATATTACTAATGAACAAATTGGGCTAAATATGGACCAACCAAATAACATTTTAGGGTTAAGCTATGTAAAAGCTATTGAAAAACAGCATGCATCTATTAAACCACATACGATTACTCGAATTCAATCCCATTATCACGATAAAACGCTTTCTGAGACAGAAATTACAAGCGCAACAAGTATTCGTCATGCTTTATTCCAGGATATCATTGATGTTAAAGACTTATCACGCCATATGCCTACTCATGTTATTCAAGAGTTAAAAGATTATCAAACAAGAACTGGCTTTTTACATAACTGGGAGCTCTATTTTGCATTTTTAAAGTATCAGCTCATGACCCATTCACCTAAGTCTCTTCAATCCATCTACGAAATTGAAGAAGGCATTGAACATCGCTTATTGAACGCTATAAAAGATTCGCTATCCTTTGAAGATTTTCTAAGCAAAGTAAAGACCAAGCGCTATACTCGTACACGCCTTCAGCGGATGTGTGTTCATATTTTAACCAACACCCAAAAAAGCGACATGAACAAATCACCTTTAATCAATTACCTTCGATTGCTTGGTATGTCTCAAACGGGTAGACAATATATAAAGCACGTAAAAAAAGACATGTCTGTTCCTATTGTATCCACTGTGTCTCAATGTAAACACACAGACTTATTACTGGATATAAAAGCGACGAACATTTATAGTTCGCCTTTAAAAGAGCCCATACGCTCCCAATTTTTAAAACAGGAGTATACGCAGCCGCCTATCATGATTTAAAAAAAGCGAAGTGAGTTAGTATCGACTCACTTCGCTTTTTTAGTTTTATCTAACTTTTCTAGGTATTCGACCGCATCATTAAATGTATCAACCGGAACAATTTTCATATCAGTTTCAATTTTTTCTCCCGCTTGTAGCGCTTCCTTATAGTTCGAATTAGGCGCTCCTTGCTGGTTAGGAGCAAAGAAAACTTCGGCTCCTTCTTTATCCGCAGCCACAATCTTTTGAGAGATTCCTCCAATAGGACCTACAATACCTTTATCGTTGATTGTTCCTGTGCCTGCAATCTTATGCCCTTTTGTCATATCTTCTTTTATAAGTTGATTATAAATTTCAAGTGAAAACATAAGACCAGCAGAAGGGCCACCAATCTTTTCAGTATCAATTTCTACGTCTGGTTCTACGTCCACTTCTCGACTCGTTTCTAAAGAGATGCCTAACCCAAAGCGTGTTTGATCGTCTGGAAATGGGGATAGAGGAAGCTCTACTACTTGTTCTTCTTTATTTCGTAGGATAGTTACAGCGACCTTATCACCTTTTTTCTTCTTCGCTACGTATTCAATTAGTTGCTCTGCTGTCTCAATATTTTGACCATCTACCTCTTTCACGATATCGCCAACCTTAAGCTTGCCATAGGCCGGCATATCAGGTACTACTGTAACAATGTAAACACCTTTATTTTCAAACTTAATTTCTTTATTTGCTGCATTGTATGCAACAATAACCGCTGCATCTTTGGACGTATCCATCATATGTAATTGCCTTACCGTATAATCGCTATCACTCTCTCCTTGCTGCAAAATGTCTTCTTCAGGATACAAGTGATGAAAATCTTGAATGTGAGCCATAGCATATGATAAAGGCGTTGCTCTTCCCATCCGAACTGTGGTTAACATAAACGTTCCCTGCTCTTCATACCCCCCTTGCACATTAATAATAGGCTTTAGCTCCTGTGCTATGCCAGGCTTTGTAATATAATAAGGCAAGGGGTAAAAAAATAACATAGCAACTGTTACTACTAATGCTATGTAAGATAAAATTCTAACTCTCTTCTTCACCTTTACGATTCTCCTTCCACTTTTCGATAGCCTCTTGAATAGACGGTAACTGCTCGATTGCAGCTTGTTCACCAATTTCAATAATTTCTTTAATATTTGTAAACGCTCGAGAACTAAACCTTTCTACTTTAGGACGAAGCATTACATCAGAAGCAATTGCGCGATTCGTTACAAGCTCGTCTTGAAGAATATCTAGGCTCTGTAAAATAACGTCAAAAATCGATGTGATTTCTGCATTTCTTTTCACATGAGAGACATCGACTGCAAGCACAATATCTGCTCCCATTTCTCGTACAACGGATACCGGAATACGATCGATAACCCCTCCATCTACTAGCAAGCGTCCATTTACATTCTCCGGTGCAAAGATACCTGGAATAGAGATGCTCGCTCTTACAGCTTGTGCAACTGATCCCGTTTTAAAAATGACTTTTTCCCCAGCTTTTAAGTCCGTAGCTACAATAGCAACGGGAATATTTAAATCTTCAATCTTTTTATTCTTGGTTAGAGCTTTTACCAAAGATTTTATACGATTTCCCGCAATAAACCCCATTTTAGGGATTGTAAAATCTAAATAATATTTCCTTTTAAAAGTAAGTGCCATTTTATACAGTTGATTCATCTCAGTACCAGATGCATACATAGCCGCAACTAAAGCGCCCATGCTGCTACCCGCCAAATAGTGAATAGGGATATTGTTTTCCACCAGAACTTTAATAACCCCAAGATGAGCAAATCCTCTTGCTCCTCCTGACCCTAATGCTACTCCAATCGTTGGGCTTTTCATAGTTAGGCCCCCTTACTAATCACTCGTTTTATTCAGTATATACGTCTGTCGCTATAAAGTGAAACCTGAGCACATAAATAATCATTTTTATCTTTAGCTTAACCAAGAAAGTAGAGAAAGAAAACGTGTTCTAAACGATTAACTAGCATAAATTGGACTAACTAATTCGTATATTGATATATAGGACATGTACCTGCTGTATCGTATGCTGTTTAAAAGGAGAGGGAATCGAATTGAATAAATCCATGGTAAAAACGATTGTGTTAGGAGGAACTGCTTTAACGCTTACCTTTGCCTTACTCACTTATCCAAAAGAAGCACTGGAAGCTTCAGTCCGAGGATTAAATACATGGTGGAAGGTCGTATTTCCTTCATTGTTGCCTTTCTTCATTCTTTCCGAACTGTTAATAGGATTTGGAGTTGTTCGCTTTATTGGATCAATATTAGAACCTTTAATGCGCCCTTTGTTTCGAGTTCCAGGAGTCGGAGGGTTTGCGTTAGCAATGGGAATGGGTTCTGGATTCCCTTCTGGAGCAAAAATTACCGCTCGATTACGACAAGAAGAGCAGCTATCAAAAACAGAAGCTGAACGCCTTGTTTCTTTTACCAACTCCTCAAACCCTATTTTTATCTTCGGAGCGGTTGCGGTTGGCTTTTTTAGCAACGCAGCGGTAGGAGTAATCCTTGCTTTTGCACACTATCTCGGAAACATTTTAGTAGGACTTGTTATGCGATTTTACGGAAAAAAGACGGATACAACATACTCTGCTTCAGCGCAGCGTCCGTCCCTTATCCAAGCTTTCAAAGAAATGCACGAAGCCCGCATAAAAGATCAAAGGCCCATTGGTAAGCTTTTAGGTGATGCTGTTTTATCGTCAGTTCAATCTTTATTGATGATTGGTGGATTTATTATTTTATTTTCTGTTTTAAACAAGCTGCTGTTCGTCATGAACATTACAACGTTTATAAGCAGTGGCCTTTCATATTTATTTAGTTTACTGCAGCTTTCAACGGCACTAAGTCTTCCTTTTATATCAGGACTTTTTGAAATCACAATGGGCAGTCAATTGACTAGCCAAACAGCAGAATCTACCCTATTGCAACAGGTCATTGTTGTTAGCTTCATCCTGGGCTTTAGTGGTTTTTCTGTTCATGCTCAAGTTGCGAGTATTCTTGCTGATACAGATATTCGATTTTTCCCCTTTTTTTGTGCACGCCTGATGCACGGACTATTTGCTAGTATCCTTGCTATCCTAGCATGGAGACCTTTTGAGCAAAATATTTTATCTCAGGCTCAGTGGTCTCCACATGCTTTGCCTACTTTTTTACAGGACGGCACAACAAGCTGGAGTCAAGCTTACTTTGAATTTTGCACTCTATATGGACCAACGTTTACGATTTTATTATTATTTACTTATTCTTTGTTATATATGAAGCGTAACTTTCCACTAAAATAAACGACAAAAACGCCATCCATTCCTATAGCAAGCTAAAATAAACGTTTGCGTAAGGATGTAATGGCGTTCTATCATTTTGCTGAAAATTTCTTAGAAAGTGCTTCTTTTACAAGCGGAGGCACAAGCTCAGAAATATTGCCACCATATTTAGCGACTTCTTTTACAATGCTAGAACTTAAGAAAGAATATTGATTATTCGTCATCATAAACAACGTTTCAATCTCTTTATCCAACACACGGTTTACAGATGTTATCTGCATTTCATATTCAAAGTCCGATACTGCTCGTAAACCACGTAAGATGGTGCTAGCTTGCTTTTGTTTTGCATATTCCATCAGTAAGCCGCTATACGATTCTACTACTACATTTGGAATTGATTCTGTTACTTGCTTTAATAGTTCAATTCGCTCTTGTACTGTAAACAACGGGTTTTTGGATGAGTTGTTTAATACAACGACATATAACGTATCAAATACGTTTGAGCCTCGCTTAATAATGTCTAAATGACCGTTCGTTACAGGATCAAAGCTCCCTGGGCAAACTGCTATGCTCCCCATAAAAATCCCCTTTCTTTTATGTAAAACAATTGTTATACTTCTTCAGGCTGCTTGTATGTATAAATTGATACACCAATAATTCCATAGTTTTCACTTTTTATCTTTTCAAACTCATTAATTTCATCTGGAAGCACTACGTCGTTTGCATGTTCAGCAACAATTACACCTGAAGCTTGCAACAGTTTATGCTCGCTAATTGTTTCGATAAGCGCTTTCAACTTTTGTGCCTTATACGGAGGATCCAGTAAAATTAAGTCAAACTGTATCTCTCGCTTAATGATAGCTTTTAGCGCTCTTTCAGAGTCGTTGCGATACACTTCTGCTTGTTCTTGTAAACTACATGTTTCCAAATTACTTTTTATCGTTTGAATGGCTTTACCGTCTCGATCCACAAAAATCGCTCGATCTATCCCTCTGCTTAGCGCTTCAATGCCTAAGCCTCCACTGCCTCCAAATAAGTCAAGAGCTATTCCACCTTCAAAGAAAGGGCCAATCATATTAAAAATAGCTTCTTTTACTTTATCTGTTGTAGGGCGCGTGGAATTACCTGGGACTGCTTTTAGTGAATGTCCTTTACAGCTTCCAGCTACTACTCTCATGTCTATCACTACCTTACTTTTACTTGCTTATTCTTCATTATCCTAACACAAAATTAACTATAAAAACTAGCGGAAATAAACTTTTTCCATTTTTATGGCATAAAGTGACGTCAACAACGAAAAGAATAGAAGTTTCACTCTGATTATGTATAAAACAAGAATTAGAGGACATACTACTTACCAACAACATCATCGAACCGATGTTGTTGCCAACCGCGGAGAAGACTTACGTTTCCCCATAAGTTCTTCCTCCGGTTTCTCCTCTCCCTTTTATTTTCTCACTCGAAGGGTGCATGAAAATAACCCTATGACCCTAGTGGTTATGGGGGTTTTTTTAGTTTAAAAGCAGCTTATTGTTCACTTTTATAGACATGGTTGCCTAAACATAAAAAAATACCGTGGGCAGATACCACGGCAATATTTTCATCTTATTTAACACGAATTTCTCTCAGTATATCGGCCGACTTGTTGAATAATTCTTGTTCATTATCATTCAATTTTAACTCAATCACTTCTTTTACACCTTCACGGGTAACGACAGCTGGAACACTCATATAGATATCCTCTTGACCATATTCCCCATTGAGTAAACAAGACACCGGTAATATCGAGTGCTCATTATTCAGAATAGCTTTTGTAATTCTTGTTAAGCACATGCCAATTCCAAAGTTTGTAACCCCTTTGCGGTTAATAATCTCATAAGCAGCATCTCGAACTGACCCAAAGATTTTAGTGAGATTTTCTTTATCTTTCTCGTTGTTTCTTCTTTCAAGTAAGTTGTCAAATGATTCAACTCCAACGGATGCTTGACTAAATACGGGTAGTTCACTGTCACCATGTTCTCCCACAATAACAGCATGTACATTGTGAGGATCCACTTCAAAGTATTCTCCTAAAAGAACTCTGAAGCGAGCTGAATCTAACGTAGTTCCTGAACCGATAACTCGGCTTGCTGGAAGCCCGCTTTCTTTATATGCAACATAACTCAATACATCTACCGGATTAGAAGCAAGCACAATAATCCCATCAAACCCACTTTTTTTAATATTTTGAATAATGGATTGCATAATACGAGTGTTACGTTCTACTAATTGAAGTCTTGTTTCACCTGGCTTCTGATTAGCTCCTGCTGTAATTACAACAATACGAGCATCTTTGCAGTCTGAGTAATCTCCTGCGTATACTCTCATATTTGTACTAGCAAAAGCCATACCATGAACCAAGTCCATTGCTTCACCTTCTGCCTTTTCTTTATTAGCATCAATTAATACAAGTTCTGTAACAAAGCCTTGATTGACTAAGCTATAAGCATAAGCTGTACCAACTGAACCACAACCAACTAAAACAATTTTCCTCATGCTCTCACCATCCTTAATAAATAATCAAGTTTATAATTCCCACAAAAGCAAGGAATATCAAACTTATTTTAATAGTATATTTGAATATTTCACTTTCACGACCTACCAGGCCAACTGCAGCGGCTGCTACCGCTATAGATTGAGGGCTTAACATTTTTGCCATATCCCCTCCAACAATATTACTCGCTACCATACCAGCAGGGCTTAAACCGACTTGCTCTGCTGTAATAACTTGTAGTGGTGCAAAGAGTGATCCGCTATTAACAACCGATCCTGTTAAAAATACACCTATCCATCCTAATACCGGACTAAATAGCGGAAATAAACCACCGGTAGAAGCAAAAGCAAGTCCTAATGTAGAACTCATTCCTGAATAGTTACAAATGTAAGCAAATGCTAGAACTGCACAGATAGTAGCAATTGGAATAACTAGTTCTTTAACCGTTTCTTTTAGAGCCTGCTTTATAATTGAACGTTTAACTTTAAATATAAGGATTGTAAGGAGGGAAGCATAAACAATTGCACTTGTTGTTGATGATAACAAATCAAGAGTAAACACCGCTCCAAACGGTGTAACATCTGATACAACTGGCGGAACTTTATTAATTAAGCCATTGAGGGTTGGAATAGGAAAATTCATAATTAGGCTTTCAAATTTTAACTTAGAAAATACAATTACAAGTAAGGTTAAGAAGATAAATGGGCTCCAAGCTCTAATAAGCGTTCCAACACTTTCCTGTTGTTTTGGCCTTAAATATATATACAGAACAATCAGCGTAATAGAAGCAGATAAAATGTCAACTAACGGTGCTCCAATAGTGTTAAGTGTCGCCCATAGGACTGCTGTAAATGTGACAGCAGCCACTAAAATTGTCTTAAATGTTTCCTTAATACCTCTTATACCATCAACTAAAAACACAAGCAGAAAAGGTAGAACAAACGTAACAAAGGGAATAATATAAGTTGTTCTCATCGCAACATCTAAGGGATCAAGCCCAGTAAGCTGAGCAGGGGTTGTAACTGGAATACCCATAGCACCGAACGAACCACCAGCAATATTAGCAACTAAACAAATACCAGCAGCTTTAACGGGCTCAAAACCTAAACCAACTAAAATGATAGCAGTAATGGCAACTGGTGCTCCAAATCCTGCTGCCCCTTCTAAGAAAGCACCAAAACAATAAGCAACGATAATTACTTGAATGCGTTTATCCGGAGACATGGAAGTAATACTCTTTTTAATAATGTCAAATTTACCTGTTTTAACAGTCAATTTATAAAGAAAGATTGCAGCCAGCACAATAGAAGCAACTGGATATAAACCTGCTAGCACCCCATAAATACCCGTCCATACTGTTTTTGAAATAGGCATTCCGTAAAAAACAATCGCTATAAGTCCGGCAATAATTGCACTAATTAAACCAGCAATGTGTCCTTTAATTTTCAAAACAGTTAATAAAATGATGAACAACAAAATAGGTATAGTTGCAACTAAGGCAGATAACCAAATGTTATTAAACGGATCATAAACTTGATTCCACATAAGCAATACCTCTTTTCCATTTATTTACACATAATTTTAGGTTCGACAGCTAACCACTCGATACAATTATATTGTCCTAAAAGTGAAGACTTTTATGTGTGAGATAAAAAATATACAGGAAAAGAAAACGATAACTCACGTTAAAATGACTATTTTATACAAGCCAAGCTCTACTTCTAATACAATAGGTGTGCAAGTAATAGTATGTCTTATATTACTCACCGCTCTTTATCTTTCTATATTTTTCGACGTCTCATTCTCTTAGGAAGGATATTACTATAAGGTAGAGACAAGGGATTTTTCTATTTACTCTCAAAAAATTCAATGTTACATTAAACTTGACTGTAAATAAAACTAAAGGAGATTAAGGATGATTCAACGTTTTATTGAGCTTGGACAAGGTTACTCAGATATCTATGAACTATTCGAAATTGCAAAGCACAATACGCATCGCCTACAGCACTTAATCATGTTGCGCACCGTGATTGAAAATCAGCCAAAAGCATCGTTCATTGTTGCACTGAATCCAACAACTGAAGGAAATTTCCAACCTCTTTACGTATGTCGAGAAGGAATTAGCCTATCAGAAACGAAAGCAAGTAAACGCGTCGAGCTGTTTGAACAATTAGCTAATTCCCTAGATAAAAGCATAATCGTATTAGACGTTAAACCTTCCACAATGTTTTCAGAAACAGAGCTTTATTACCAACATTTAATTGGCATTTTGCGTATGAACAGATATATTTCACCTTTGCAATAGACATACATAAAAAAAGGAATGTTTCAAAGAAACATTCCTTTTAATTATATGCCAATCTTGTAGTCGTACTCTTTTGCTTTATCAGGCTTTGAATTTTCAAATTCAGTTTTTAATTCTGGTCGATAAGAAAGCAATACTTTTTTCACAAAAGGCAACGATTGAATACGCTCCATTGTCTTTTCAATTCCGTCCTGATTGCAATACAACACAACGTATTTTAGTTCTCTTGAAACATACTGTACATTTCCATACTTACGAAGTGCTTTGGCTTGCTTTACAGAGTGTACATATGCAATAAGTCCTTGACGATTAACAAACATAATAGCTTCCCCTTTTACATAGGTTAAAATAGTTTTATATGAAACTGAAGTAGGTGAGTTATGTATGACGTTAGATGACATTTGGTCTTCCTTTTTTTCTCATTTTACTAGGAATAAATTAATTGAACAAGTAGAAAAAAAAGAAATTACGCATGTTCCGTTCCTTTACATTACCTCAAGCAAAGGTGATTTACATCAAATTGAAGAGTGGATTCGTATAGCATCTGAGGCCGCTACCACAAATGCAAAAGTAACGTGGCAAACGGAGTTTGTTCGCCACGCCACTTCAACATATGTCTACCGCCACCGCTTCTTTGTCCCTCAAAGAAAATCATTCTGTTGTGGAAACGTGTGCGGTACAGATTGTACGAGACTGCGATTGTAAGGCTTAGGCACTACAACCGCAGCTTCCACCTGCTCCGCACCCTCCGCCACAGCTGCTTCCTGTATCGAAAAATGGATTGCCAGTTGGAACTTTTATATGTTCTGACACAGATTGTCCAATGATAACACTAATCTCATCCAAAAGCTTTTGTAGCTCATTTTCTGCTTTTTTAAACGCAGCAATCGTATGCTGTAAGTCTACAGAACGCTTAATATCACGCATTTGCTTTGTAATGGATTTATAATCGGGATGATATTTACCAAACCGCTGGACATCTTCGTATTGCTCTTTCATTTTACCGAATTCAGCAATTAATTCCTGTGCTTCTGTGTCTTTATTTAATCTATTTAAACATTCACGATAATGTTCAGCTACATCTGAATGCAAGACCATATTTGCTAGTGCATCAGACTCATCAAGTAGCTCAATAGTTCTCATTGTTGTGAGCATCGTAAATATACACCTCCTACTTTATCTTATCATGTTTCACTTTCAAAAGAAAAAGAACATGCAACATTTTATTACATGTTCTTTTCATTTATACAATTTTAATTGTAAAAGATTCTTTTAAATTGTAACTTTCATGCTCATTTTTCATTAGTTCAATCGTAACTTGATGAGAACCTTTAGGTAATTCTTTAATAACAAAAGCTGCTTGTGTAATAGGATTAATTGCTTTACCGTCGACTTTTACTTCAAGAAAACCATTGCCATCATTAAATGAAAAGCCGTTAATGATACATTCAACATATACATTAGCTCCCCTTACATGCTGATGTACTACCAATTGTTTCTCTGTACCAATCGTTTCCATAGCAGCTTGGCCTGAAAAGCTTACTATTTCTTTATTTGTTTCCGGCTTTGGCTTATCATTCTGGCATCCTACAAGTGAAAAGATACAAGCTACTAAGCATAATATAACACGCATCCAGATCATCCTTTGCATATGTTTTATGCTTAGCTTTTGCACTGACATTCTTTTTTACTCAAAAAAAAGCTTCGTAAACACGAAGCTCTCTAACACATTATTGATTCCTCATCGATTGAAACATGTGAAACATCATGTTTGCCATCTGAATTGAGTTTGAAAATTTTTCAACTTTATGAGGAATTGTCTGCTTATAATAGGTTTTGGACTCTAAGTCAAACTTCTCTAATTCATCTGGGTTTCTCGTCAAGCGTCGATACCACATCGGCTGCTCCCGAATGAACTCATTCAACTTTGGCTTAGAACGAATGTACTCATATACATCTTCCCTCATAATTAGCTAATCCTTCCGAAAACCAAATGGATTTCTTGGACCAGTCGGCGTGCTGCGCGTTAATGATTTTGGTGATTGAAACTGCTGCAACACCTGCTGGATATTGGTAATAGCTGAGTTAATGTTTGTAATATGGTTTTGCATTTGATCTAAATCCATATTTTTAAAGGATGATACAATTGTGGACATAATATCTTTTTTGTTCTCTGCTTCCTCTGCCGTTTCTAATTCTGCTTTCTCACCTTCAGAGCGATAAGTATCCCATATGGAATCTTCAGCTCCAAATAAGTACCAGTCTTCATATAGTTCTTTCCACGTTTTTCTCTGCGCCCGAACTTCTTCCACTAGCTTCGGGTGCGCTTTAACAAAGTTTTTAAATTCTACAACAGATGGATGAACTTCTCGTTTTGTCTCATTCACAGTCACTCACCTCATACATAATAGCCTACTATAGTGTAGAGCATGAGGGGTTGTTTGGTTCGCCTATTTTTTAAATTTTTTTCATAATTATGCTGTTTTTTTGAAACGGTAAAACCGCTAGTATGTATGCTAACAGAATTGAAAAGATGCTCAGCCAAAACGTAAAGTAACCAATTTGAGGGATATAATCATTTAACATGCTATACCTTGGCATCATAAAGAACACATAGTCGATGATGTCATTATGTAAAGTCCAAACAGCCGCAATTGCTAAATGCCAAAGCTTGATTCGGTAAAACGGTGAATATAATAAACCTTGAACAGCCATGGCACCATGTGATCCCATAAGCATAAGCATGATGGCATCCATTTGCCCCGTTGTCAAATAGACAAGAATATTCATTACAACTGCCCAAATTCCATATTTAAACAGCGTAATCATTGCTAGAGCTTCAAAGAGTGGAAGCTGCTTTTTAAATAAAAAGCCAATTAAAACGATAACAAAAAACAAGCTTGCCGTCGGACTATCTGGAACAAATAAAAGAAAATGAGCAGGAGTTTGTGATAACTGATTCCCATACCAAATATAACCATAGATTGTTCCCAAGATGTTGATGATTAGTAAAAGTGTCAAAAAGCGTTTATCCTTTAACGTATACCAAAACCAACTCAACGTGAACACCTCTCTTCCGTTTCATATGAATTGCGACAATTTCTTCATCATTATAAAGTTATTTTTCACAAAAAAAAATACCTATTCATAGCAAAGCTATAAATAGGTATCTTTTTATTCCTCTTTCCCTATGTTTGCTATAAACTCAGAAAGCGTTTTTAATTCTTCATCTGAGCCTTTAAAAATACCGGCTGGCATACTACCTTGACCATTCTTAGCAATATCTGCGATTTCTTCAGCAGATAAATCTAATCCTGTCAGTGCCGGAGCTGCAGGTCCTCCCTGAAGATTTTCACCATGACAGGTTAAGCACGTCTGCTCTTGCATAATTTTGTAGCCGTCTGCTTCCGTATCAATTGCTACTTCTTCACGAATTTCTCCCTGTGCTTCTTTTGCTTCCCAGTCAACACTTACAACTGACTCCCATGTTAAATAAAACACGGCAGCTACTCCTAATAGCATAAAGCCAGTTGCCAACGGGCGCTTCGTTGGCCTTCTTTCCGGACCACGGTCAAGAAACGGCGCAAGCATAAGCGCACCAAAAGCGATACCTGGAATAATAAAGGCTCCAATGGCGTTATATGGACCTGAAGCATACGTATACTTTAAGAGCTGGTATAAAAATAAGAAATACCAGTCTGGTAATGGCAGATATCCTGTATCAGTCGGATCTGCAATCCGCTCCAATGGAGAAGGATGCGCGATAGTTAAACAAAGATAACCAATTAAAAAGACAGCACCTACCATCCATTCCTTTAATAAAAAGTTTGGCCAAAATGCTTCCGTTTTACCTGGAAATTCCGAATAGTCTTTTGGAATATTCGGTTTTCTTTCAGCAGGTACACGTGAGTCACCGACGAATTTCATCCCTTTACCACGATGCATGCCGATTCTCCCTCCCTTTCTTCACATATTTCTCACATATAAATTAAATGTTTTAACTTATAGTGGACCAGAAATACCTTGTTTACGAATCATTAAGAAGTGAGCACCCATTAATCCCAGCAAAGCACCAGGTAAGAAGAAGACGTGAATCGCAAAGAATCGAGTAAGCGTCTGGGCACCAACAATATCTGGATGTCCTGATAACAGCGTTTTTATTTGTTGGCCAATAATTGGCGTGGACTCAGCTATTTGTAACCCTACTTTTGTAGCAAATAGCGCTTTCATATCCCATGGCAATAAATAGCCTGTAAACCCTAAACCTAACATAACGAAAAAGATTAGAACTCCTACAATCCAGTTTAGTTCTCTTGGCTTTTTGTATGCTCCTTGGAAGAAAACGCGAAGTGTATGTAGAAACATCATGACAATAACAAGGCTAGCTCCCCAATGGTGCATACCACGAACAATTTGACCGAATGCAACTTCATTTTGTAAATAATAAACAGATTCCCATGCATTTTTAATGTCCGGTACATAGTACATCGTTAAAAACATACCAGATAAAATTTGAATAACGGTTACAAAAAACGTCAGACCACCAAAGCAATAAACAAACGCTGAAAAATGGTGAGCTGGATTGACGTGTTCAGGTACTTCATGATCGGCAATATCACGCCATAATGGGGTAATATCAAGCCGCTCGTCTACCCAATCATAGATCTTATTTAGCATGCTCTATGCCCCTCCCCGTGGTTTAGCTTTCCCAAGATACAATGTACCATCTTTTACTTTTTGTACGTATCCATCTAGCGGCCCCATCGGTGGAGTGCCGGCTACATTCTTTCCGTCTTTGTAATATCTTCCGTTATGACATGGACAGTAAAATTGGTCTGGATGCGCTTTATCACCAGCCCAGTTAACCGTACAGCCTAAGTGCTTACAAATGGGTGATAAAGCTACAATTTCTCCATCTTTGTCTTTGTAAACCCAAGCTGAACGCGGTTCTTCTGACTCATGCCAACCGTCAACTTGATTTACTTTAAAGTCAACCCGCTTCGGTTCAGCTGTGATGTCATCCACTTGTGCGACAGCCACTAAATCCTGATCTACCCCTTTTTTTAATACTGGATCAACCGCAAACCTTACCATTGGCATGAGCATACCGGCAGCCATAAATCCTCCTACACCAGTAAGAGTGTAATTTAAGAACTGTCGTCTTGATACCCGATGGTCTTTCTCACTCATGATATTCCCCCCTCTATTAAAAGCTCAGCCCCTTAAACATAGTGTGGAAACATGATGATTTATTCTATTAAACTAGGACATTTTCATGATATATCAATATGCATGGAAGGTCAATATAAGCAACCCCTAAAACATGGAAATAACCCGTATTTTTCTAAATTTTTTGGTTATTTTTTGTTTACGCTTCCATTCTTATCTTATTAAGGTTTAGCTTTTCCACTTTTCCAGGAAATCTGGAATGATTTGTTCAATTTGATCTGCAACCACCCTTTGCTTATGGGATTCTTCCATATGTTCTAAAGGAAGCGTTGGAATCCATATTAGCTTTGATGCCAACTCTTGATCATAAGGAATCCAGTCCCGGTCATTTGTTAAGAAGAAAATATGCTTTATCTCACTAGCACACGCTTGATTCTTCCAATCTATCAAGCTCTTGAGAGCATGTTGATTTCCTGGTTGTTTTAGGTATGTAAAACTTGGTGCTACTAGAACTCGTCCTTTAAATTGTCGTTCTAATTCTGACGTAATAATTGCTGTATACTCGTTCATTGCTGCAGTTGTTTTCATTGCTGATCCAAAGTCAATTGGAATTAGCGGAATAATAATTGAATCAACATATTCTTTAGATTGTAGGTATAATTCAATATCTTTTACATGCCATTTCATTCACATTTCACCCCATTGTTGCTGTACATTACTTTTTAGATATGGCAAAAAGAGATTGACTGTACTGCTAGTGTAGCCAATCTCTTTTTACATCATTTTAATTGATAATGCTTATTTAAATATGTCGTGAGACGCTCAAATTCTTCTCTGTTATTTTCATCTAGTGCTTTATCGATTAACTCCATGATTTTTGAACGTTGGAAGCGCTGAATGGACTGTTCCAACACTTGCTCTGCAAGGAGGCGATCTTTTTCATTTGTTTGAACTGTTTTAGGCATATATGGGTTTTCTTCTAGCACCGCAACATATTGCGTTGATGAATATAATGAACGAAAATTAAGCTGAATATAAATATCTTCATCTCGATTTAATCGAATATCATGAAATGATTTTTCTGCATCTGTTGTCATGATGTTTTCTTTATAAAAGCGAAACGGTGGGTCTTCTACACAATGTGTTGACATGACCATTCCTCGAGGGCAAAACTGCGCTTGCTCTACGAAGTGAACGCGCTGCATCAGTTGATCATGACTCATTAAATAGTTTAAAATCCATACACACTCTCGGCGTTTTAATTGATAATTTGTTAAAAACCAGCGAACAAATTCTTTCTTTTCGTTGACAGTAACAGGGGTCGTCATAGTCTCACTTCCCTCCTCTGTGTTTAATCACAGGTCTTAAACACCTTTTACAGATTAATATTCCACATGACAATTAGAAAATCCTTTGAACTATTATTTATTCTTCTAGTTGAAATAATATGTCTTGAATTTCAACTGATGATGGATCTAAGACTAGTAATTTTTCAAACATTGCTTTGGCTTTTTCTCTATTTCCTTCTTCCAGTAGGAAATAGCCGTATTCTTCAAGAAACGCATATTCATCTAAAAAGACGCGAGATGCTGCTTCATAATGCTCTGCTGCTTTTTCATATTCTTCTATTTCCTGATAGGCTTTTGCCAGATCCCAGTCAAAGTTTGGGTCATGCTCATTGTATTCATTAGCATGGGTAATTAACTCGATAACTTCTTCGTATTTCTCCTGGCTCATATACAGTTTAGATAATGTCAAAATTGCTTCAACATATCCTGGGTCCAACGCAACGGCTTGTTTAAAAGCTGCTTCTGCCTCTTCTTCTATACCGCGTTTTAACGCAATTTTCCCTTTAAAGAAATAGAGTTCTTTTTGGAATTCATCTTGAGATATTCCTTCATTAACTGCAGCTGCAGCTTCTTCAAGTAGCTCTTCGTGCTCGTAGGATTTTGCTAAATATAAATACAAAGAATGGTATTGAGGATCTAACTCTTTTAACTCCACAAATTTTTCAATAGCTGTTTGATAGTGACCAGCTTGATAAGCTGAAAATGCGTACTCAAATAACGTGTTAATTTCTAGCTTATCTTCTAACGCATCATGAAAATAAGGAAGAGCCTCTTCAAATTTCCCTACTCCGCTTAAACTTTCTGCCAGACGTTGCCTTAAGTCAATTCCATTTAGTTCTTTATCTGTTTTTAGCACCTCTTCAAAATAAGGAATAGATTGCTGATACATACCTTGACTGCTGTAGAATTCACCTAGTGCAAAATCAATTACCTTTTCAGTTGGCAACAAACGTTTGGCTTCAAGGAGCTTTTGTTGACTTACTTCTGTTAAACCTTGCATTTGGTATAAATCAGCCATTAAGATCAAAGCTGCTACGTAATTTGAGTCAGTCGTTGCTACTTGACTTAAGATATGGATAGCTTCTTCTTCTTCCTCTAAGTCAATTAAAATTTCTGCTTTTAATAGATGAAGCTCACCTTCTGATGGATACTCTTTAATTAGCTCGTCTATTAAAGGTAGTGCTTCATTTACAAGTCCCCATTCATGAAGCTGTTCGACCATTAAAAACTTTTCCTCGTCAGTTGCCTCATGCTTCAGCTCATTGATAAGCGCTAGTCCTTTTTCAACTTCATTTTCCTCTACATATCGTATAGCACGATCTAATTTCGTCATTCTATGATCTCCTTTATCACTTCGTCTATATGTTTTTATCACTTAGTATGATTAATTGTATTGACTAATAGGTATAAACAAATTTGTTGGTAGTCCCTATAATAAATGAGATTACTGTTTTGTTCAACAAAACGGATTGAATAATAAGAGAGGTGATAAAGTATATCACCTCTCTTGTAACTACATTATGAAATAAACGTCTGATAACCTCGGCCTTCTAAGCATACTTTTGCTTTTTTACGATCTTCATCGGTTTGAAAACTAAGTCTTAAAACACCATAGATATCAACGCGCGTTTCTAGAATACGAATGTTTGTAATGCTAATTTCTTCTTCTGCTAAGTACCCTGTTACTTCTGAAATGATACCAGGATAGTCAGGGACGTCTACATATAGATCATAAAAAGACGGTATAGCTCCTTTTGAACGCACGGGAAGCTGATCACGAAATTCTTTTGCCTGAGAAAAATAAGCATAGATATTCTCAGCATTTCTCTTCTCAATCATACTACGCACATTTTGCATCTCATCTAGCCAATAATCGAACATTTGAAGTAACGCATCTTGATTATGAAGTAAAATATCTCTCCACATCGCTGGACTGCTCGATGCAATGCGAGTAATATCACGAAACCCACCCGCTGCTAGCTTAGAAACAAGCGGGTTCCCTTGTTGATAATGTTCTGCTTGATGCACAAGGCTAGCCGCAATGATATGAGGGAAATGGCTGATAACACCTGCAAGTTTATCATGTTCTTTTGGTGATAAAACAATGATATTAGCTTTTGTACCTGCGAGTAGCTTTTTAAGTTTATCAACAGCCTCACTTTCCGTATGAGGAGAAGGAGTTAACACATACATTGCATTTTCAAATAAATGGGCTTTAGACGCTGCGACGCCACTTTTATGAGATCCAGCCATCGGATGACCGCCAATAAAATGAATACCTTTTGAAATCAAGCATTCGGCTGTTTGAACGATTTGTTCTTTTGTACTTCCAACATCAGTAACAATAACCTCTTTTTTCAAAGGAATATTTTCTAATTCTTGCACAACTTGAACGGCTTGCGTAACAGGCACAGCAATAACAATGAAATCCGCTTCTTTAGCTCCCGCTTCAATTGAATTACTTATTTCATCAATAACTGTTAACGACTTTGCTAACTTTACCTGTTCTTCATTAATATCGTAACCAATAACATGCATTGATTCATATGTACTCTTTATATTTAACGCTAACGAACCACCAATTAGGCCCATCCCAATTACAAAAACTGTTCCTGTCACCTTTGTCACCTCATATTTCACATATGAAATGAGAGTGTGATCTCACACTCTCATCTCTACATTATTATGCAAATGATTTATGTTTACTCACATACTCTTGAAGCAGTTGAATTATCTGTTCATTTTGCTCTTTCGTCCCAATTGTGATACGTGCAGATGTAGGAAAACCTAATGCATTACCAGAACGAACAATATATCCTCTTTCCAATAAAAACTGGAATACTTCATCGCCTGGTTGACCAAAATCAATTAGTACGAAGTTTGTATAAGAAGCGTAGTAATTTAAACCGTTCTTTTCGCAAAATGCATAGTATTGCTGTAAACCTTCTTCGTTTTTACGCTTGCACTCATTAATAAATTCTTGATCTTTCAAAGCTTCAACTGCTGCTTTTTGAGCCATGCGACTTGTATTAAACGGTTCACGAGCAGGTTCTATCCTTTGTAATAATGCTTCATTTGCAATACCGTACCCAATTCGAAGTGAAGCCAATCCGTAAGCTTTTGAAAACGTGCGTAGCACAATTAAATTCTCATACTCATCCAGTAAATCTACCGTTTGTGGAAAGTCCTCTTCTTGTGCTGCATATTCATAGTATGCTTCATCCATAACAATTAGCGTATGCTTTGGAACTTGCTTAATAAATTCCATCAGGTCTTGTTGCTTTACATAGGTACCGGTTGGGTTATTAGGACTACATACCCACACAACAGTCGTTTGCTCATCAATTGCGCCTAACATTGCTGAAAGGTCATGGTCACCGTTTCGCAGTGGAACCTCACGAATTTCAGCTCCTTCAATTACCGCATTGTGGCGGTATTGAGGGAATGTCGGCGTTGCCATCACCGTATTTGTTTCTGGTGATAGTAAAGCACGGCAAATAATTTGAATAACTTCATCTGATCCGTTCCCAAAAATAAGCTGTTCATCTTTGACATGTAAATATTCAGCAAGTGCTGTTCTTAATTCTGCACTATAGCCGTCTGGATAAAGTGCCATATGATTAAGCTCTTCGTAAATAGCTTCCTTCACACGATTTGAACAGCCGTACGGATTCTCATTAGATGCTAGCTTCACAACAGTTTCTAAGTTATATTCTTTTTTAACTTCCTCAATAGGCTTGCCTGGCTTATATGGAGATAATGTTAATAATTGCTCTTTTACTTTCAACTTGTTACACCTCGCATTTTTGTATCGGTGAAACGATGGACGCTATATACGCTTGAAAATTCGCTATTCCTTCTGATCTTGTCTCCTCATTTAAAAGTACAGATTGAAGTTCCGCAATTTTGTGAACAATTGCACTACCAATTACAATACCATCCGTGTATTCTTTCAATATTTCAACTTGTTGGCTTGTTGAAATCCCAAATCCAACAGCAACTGGTATAGACGTCGCTGCTTTAACTTCTTGTAAAAATAAATCTAAGTCTTCAGGAAGTGTTTCTCGAACTCCAGTCACGCCAAGAGATGATACGCAGTATAAAAAACCTGTTGCATCTTTGGAGATTTTTTCAATACGCTCTTTAGATGTTGGAGCAACCATTGAAATATAAGCTACTTCGTTTCGCTCAGCAAGGGAACGAATCTCTGCACTTTCTTCATAAGGTAAATCAGGAATTAGTACACCATCAATTTCATTTTCTCGCACTAAAGCGAAAAAGGATTCTAAACCTAATTGTAACACAGGATTAAAATAGGTAAAGAGAATAATCGGAATTCCCACCCCTTTTTTTCTCATTTTTGGCACAAGTTTAATTGCTTTTAATATAGACATTCCCTGCGCAAGTGCACGGTTAGAAGCAGCTTGGATAATTGGTCCATCCGCTAAAGGATCGGAATAAGGAACGCCTAGCTCCAGTACAGAAGCTCCTTCTTTTTGCAAAGCTAAAGCTAACTCTACAGTGATATCTTCATGCGGATCTCCAGCTGTAATAAATGGAATAAATAGCGTATCATGCTTTGGTAATCTCTGTTTAAATGTGCTCATATTCGTTCTCCTTCCCTTCTAACAAATTAACAAGCGTGTGAACGTCTTTATCTCCTCGACCTGATAAACAAATCAAAATGCTTTCATCTTTTGTTTTGGTTTTCGCTATCTCAAACGCTTTAGCAAGGGCGTGTGCTGATTCAATTGCCGGAATAATCCCTTCTGTTTTTGAAAGTAGCTGAAGCGCTTCAATCGACTCGTCATCCGTTACACTTTCATATCTTACTCTCCCTATTGAAGATAAGTGAGAGTGTTCTGGTCCAATTCCAGGATAGTCAAGGCCTGCCGAAATCGAATAAGGCTCTGTAATTTGACCATTTTCATCTTGCAGTAAATACGTTAATGTACCGTGAATAACGCCTTTAGTTCCTTTTTCCATTTTGGCAGCGTGAAGCTGGGTATGAACACCTTTTCCTCCAGCTTCTACTCCTACAAGCTCTACCCCTTCATCCTTAATAAAGTCATAGAACATACCGATTGCATTGCTACCACCACCAACGCAAGCAATTACCGTATCAGGAAGCTTTCTTTCCACTTGCAGAAACTGCTGTTTCGCTTCCTCTCCAATAATCTTTTGAAAATCGCGAACCATTTTTGGATATGGATGAGGACCAATAGCAGATCCAATTAAATAAAAATGATCTTCACAGTGTTGAACCCAGTAACGAATTGCTTCATTCGTTGCATCCTTTAAGGTTTTTGTACCTGAAGTAGCTGGGATAACTTCTGCTCCTAATAGTTTCATGCGAAATACGTTTAACGCTTGACGTTCAATGTCTTCTTCTCCCATAAACACTTTACATTCCATTCCAAACTTAGCTGCCACCGTGGCTGTAGCTACACCGTGCTGACCAGCGCCTGTTTCAGCGATAATCTTCTTTTTCCCCATGCGCTTTGCTAGCAAAATTTGACCAATCGCATTGTTGATTTTATGAGCTCCCGTATGATTCAAGTCTTCACGTTTTAAGTAAACCTTCGCTCCACCGAGTGTATTTGTTAAATTATCTGCATAAGTTAGCGCTGTAGGTCTTCCTGAATAATTTTTAAGAAGAAATAAATACTCATCTTTAAAAGCTGGGTCCTGCATAGCTTCGTCTAGTGCTCTTTCCACTTCTTCCAATGGTTTCATTAACGTTTCTGGTACATATTTCCCGCCAAATTCTCCAAATCTACCAAATTCATCTGGATGATTGTATGTCATGTAAAATCTTCCTTTCAATACGCTTTATTTTTTGTTGATCTTTTTTACCTTCACTTTCAATTCCACTGGACAAATCGATACCATCTGGCTGATAGTACATTAAACTATCAATATTAGAGTCTGTGATTCCACCTGCAATAAAGCATTTCTTTTTATAAGAACGAGCCATATTTATATAGGTTGGTATAAAACTCCAGTCAAACGCAACCCCTGTTCCACCAAATTGTTCTTTCACTTTACTATCAATTACGTAGCCGTCAACAACGCTTTTATAACGCTCCATCGCTTGTAAAGTTTCTGGACCATGAGGTAAAGCTTTCCAAACTTCATAGCCAACATTTTTATAAAAAATAAGTTCTTCAGGTGATTCATTCCCGTGACATTGAATTACCTGTAAGTCTGCTGTCACCGCTGTTTCCAATACATGACTAGGAGCTTCATTCACAAACACGCCCACTTTTTTTATTTTAAAGTTTGATTGTTTCATAGCCTGAACTTTTTCTGGCGTAACGTACCGCTTACTTTTCGAATAAAAGATGAAGCCTACGTAATCAGCAAGTCCAGCCTCTGCTAATTGAAAATCTTCAATTGTTTGGATACCGCAGTATTTAATGTGCATGACTTGTTTCTCCAAATAGATTTTTAATTGCTGCTTGCTGATCATCTTGTTTCATTAATGATTCTCCAACTAGAACTGCTTTTGCACCAGCTTCTTTTACATAAATAAGATCTTTATATTCATAAATTCCGCTTTCACTAACGAATAAGCTATCTTTAGGAACAATTGAAGAAATGTCCTTCGTTTGTGTAATTGATGTCTTAAATGTACGTAAATTGCGATTGTTGACACCAATAATGCGAGGCGTGAATACGCGTAAAATTTGTTCTAACGTTTCAGCTTCATGAACCTCTACTAAACAATCAAGTCCCAACTCTCCCGCTTGTTCATATAACTCTTTTAAATGTACAGGGTCAAGGACTTCTCCAATTAATAAAATAGCATCTGCACCGATGCGAGCACTCTCCTCAACTTGAAGCTCATCGATTATAAAGTCTTTTCTCAAAACGGGAAGGTTTACGCTTTGCTTTATTTCAGTCAAATACGTGTGATGGCCCATAAAGTACTGCTCATCTGTTAAAACTGAAAGTGCATCTGCTCTTCCTTCTTCATACGCTTTAGCAATTGTAACAGGGTTAAAATTCCGTTGAATCAATCCTTTTGAAGGTGATGCTTTTTTCACTTCGGCAATCAGCGAAAGCATACGATTTGGATTTGCAAGAGCTTTTAAGAATGATACTTTCTTTACCTGAACGGGATCTGGTAACACCAGGTTTGCCACTTCTTGTTTTTTTGTTTCAATAATTTTGTTAAGCATGATTAACCACCTCTTCAGATTTTAAAAGCTGGAGCTGTTTGAATGCCTGACCGCTTTCAATGATTCGCATCGCTTCAACGACTCCTTGCCGGATTGTTTGAACAGCGCCGCTTACATATATTGCAGCCGCTGCGTTCACAGCAACCGCTGACTGTGCAGTTTTATTTTCACTGTTTTTAAAGATTGATTGAATAAGAGCTGCGCTTTCTTCCGCACCATTTACTATAAGGTCTTTCATAGTTCCTCTTTGGATACCTAGTGATTCAGGTGACAGTGTATATTCTATTATGCGTCCATCTTTAACTTCCACCACGTCTGTTTCAGTCGTTACGCTTATTTCGTCTAAACCATCTCGACCACAAACAAGCAGCACGTGTTTTGCTCTAAGCTGCACTAAAGCTTGCGCAAGCTTTCTTGCTAAATCTATTGAATACACTCCAATTACCTGTTTGCTGCAATTAGTAGGGTTAGCCAAAGGACCAAGGGCATTGAAAACTGTACGAAATCCTAATTCTCGGCGGGTTTGAGCAACATGTTTCATAGCAGGATGATAAAGAGGCGCGAATAGAAATGACATGTTAACACGTTCAAGCGCTTCCTCAACTTCAGTCTTCTCGCCTTGAATATCTACTCCTAATCTCTCTAGTACATCTGCACTTCCACTTTTTGATGAAACAGCACGATTGCCATGCTTTGCTACCTTTACACCAGCTGCTGATGCCACAATAGCACTGGCTGTAGAAATATTAAACGTTGACGCACCGTCTCCTCCCGTGCCACATGTATCAATGACGTTTTCATACTTGATAGAGATTGTGTTCATGTTATTTCTCATCCCTTTTACAAAGCCAACGATTTCCTCAACCGTTTCGCCTCGATAGGTTAACAAAGTAAGGATACTTGCAATTTGTGTAGGTGGAACTTGCCCATTCATAATGTCATTCATAAGCTCTTGTGCTTCTGCAGCTAATAATGTTTCACCGTTCAAGCATTTTGATAGCAGTTCTTTAAACATACACATTCTCCTTTTTGTCGTAGATGTCTTGAGCGATTTGAATCGTTTTAATTAAAGCACTTGCTTTGTTACGAGTTTCTTTCCATTCTAGTTCTGGCTTAGAGTCTGCTACAATCCCAGCACCCGCCTGTACATAAGCTACTTTATCTTTTAAGACAATTGTTCGAATGGCAATACACGAATCAATATTTCCATCAAACCCCATGTATGCAACGGTTCCTGCATAAACATTGCGCGCAACAGGTTCTATTTCATTTAAAATTTGCATGGCTCTCACCTTCGGTGCACCTGATACTGTCCCCGCTGGAAAAGCCGCTAACAAAGCATCAATTGGATGAACGCTTGGGCGAATGGTTCCTGTTACTTTAGAAATTAAGTGCATGACGTGTGAAAATTTAACTAATTCCATTAATACAGGTGTTTGTACGCTACCGTATTTAGCTACTCTTCCAATATCATTACGCGCTAAGTCGACTAACATATAGTGTTCAGCACGTTCTTTTTCGTCTTGAATTAAATCTTTGTACATATGCTGATCTTCTTGTTCGTTCCGTCCTCTGCGTCTTGTGCCAGCAATAGGGTGAATTTCTAATTCACCGTTTTCGATTCCAATAAGTTTTTCTGGAGAGCTTCCAATTAATTCCACACCGTCTACTTTGACATAAAATAAATAAGGAGATGGATTAACTAGCCGCAATACTCTGTAAATATCAAATCCAGAAGCTTTAGTCGGAACTTGAAAGCGTTGGGATAACACCGCCTGAAAAACGTCCCCGCTTTTGATATACTCTTTAATTTTATTAACGTCGTTCATAAACTGCTCTTTTTCATATGAAGAAGTTACACCTTTAAACGTTACGTCTTTTTGTTCTGAATTAAACACTAGCGGTAACTTATTTATTAAAGGATTTACTATCTTGTTAACATACGAATTGATATCTTCAACCGCAAGCTGATATTTCTTGTTTTTTTCTACATCTGTATCTCCTTCGTTAAGCTGAACATAGCGGAGAAAAACTAACTCTTTTGATTGATGATTGTATGCTAACAGCGTTTCGCAATACATAAAATGAAATGTTGGCATTTGTAAATCATTTTCTTTATTGACCGGTACCTTTTCAATTTGTGAAACCGCATCATAACTAATAAAACCAACTGCACCACCTTTAAAGGGAAGCGACAGATTGGGAAGCTTTACTTTAAACTTCTCATTCACTGTTTGAACAGCGTTCTTAAAGCTAGAAGCTGAAAACTGTTGTTGGAGATGACGGTCTTTAATGATATACTCACCGTTTTCTTCGGCAACATATAAAAAAGGATTTAATCCAATAAATGAATAGTTGGACCAAGGTGATGTATCATCGTTACTTTCAAGTAAGTAAACTGCTTCGTCCTGTACCCGCTGAAACAAATCAACCGGGGTTAGACTGTCAACATATAACGTCTTTGTAATAGGAATTGTTAAAAAGTGTGAAGAGTCTTCCAAAAAGGAAGCATACGTGTTTGTCATGTGATTCATTCCTCCATTTCAAATGGAGAATGAGAAATAGTGAGGTGTTTTTAGAAGTTATTATAAATAAACCCAAAGGCACATTAAAAAAAGCATGCCTTTGGGTAAACGAATGTCATATTTTAACTAAACTCAGCTCTTCTCAACTATCTCATTCTCGTCTACCCTAAACTCAACTAAACTACTTATTACTAGCTCTAAACTATCTACATTGTATTACGATTATCTAAAAATTGTCAACCATGAGACTGTTTTAATTGGAATTCTCTAGCTGCTGACTTAACAGTGTGAGAATAAGGTCATTTTCAACCTTTTGAACATAAGGTTGACCAACTTCTTCAAGTAAGACCATATATACGTCGCTTTGCTTAGACTTTTTATCAGCCTGCATTTTCTTTAACAAACGCTCTTTTTCTAGATGTGAAGGAATAGACGTTTGATAACCAAACTGTTTAAACCATGAGGCAATTTCAGATACCGGAAATTTCGTTTTCCCTAAAGCATTGCTCACATCCATAGCGAAAAGCATTCCGATTGCTACCGCTTCTCCATGGCTAATTTTCCCATACCCACATTCTGATTCAATGGCATGGCCTAATGTATGTCCGAAGTTTAAATGTGCTCGAACACCCGCTTCCATTTCGTCTTCTTTTACTATCGCTGCTTTGACAGAGATTCCTTTTTTAAGCGCGTAGATTAAAGCCTCTTCTCGTAAGTCACTTAACGTTTTAATCGTTGCTTTTAACCATTGATAGAACTCCACGTCATGAATTAACGCATGTTTAATAACTTCAGCAAAACCAGAACGCCATTCTTTTTCAGGTAGCGTATTTAATAAGTCAACATCATAAAAAACAGCTTCTGGTTGAAAGAACGCACCAATCATATTTTTGCCTAGCTCATGATTAATTGCTACCTTTCCACCAACTGCACTATCATGGGCAAGAAGGGTTGTTGGAACTTGAATAAATGAAATACCACGCATATAAGTTGCTGCAACAAAGCCAGCTAAGTCTCCAATTACGCCTCCTCCAAATGCAATGATAAGAGCATTACGATCCAGCTGCTTTTCTAAAGCAAACGTTTGACACGCATAGTAATGGTCAAAGGATTTTGCTTGTTCACCGCTAGGAAGTACGTATTTATAAACCGTTGAATAAGCAGCTAACGCTTCTATCATCTTATCTCCATAGCGTTCGTTTACCGCTTCATCTGTTAATACTAGAATTTGTGATGTGTTTGGCTTTACATCTTTGATCACTGATGGAAGTTCAGATAGAATATTTTCACCTAAATAAAGAGGGTATGTTTTAGACTTGGTTTCGATTTGAATTTGTTCCATTAAAATCCCCTCGCATATTTACGCATTTGATTGATGTTTTCAGATATTGTTTTGATTTGATCTTGACCAAACTGTTCCATAATGGCATCTGCTAATTCCCAAGCAACGACAGCTTCTGCTACGACGCTAGCCGCAGGAACCGCACAGCTATCTGAGCGTTCAATGCTCGCTTCAAACGGTTCTTTCGTTTCAATATCAACACTCTTCAATGGCTTATAAAGCGTCGGGATAGGCTTCATAACACCTCTAACAACAATTGGCATTCCAGTCGTCATTCCACCTTCAAAGCCACCTAAACGGTTTGTTCTTCTTGTATATCCACTTTGTTCATCCCACAAAATTTCATCATGAACTTCGCTACCGGGCTTTCGAGCAGCTTCAAAGCCAAGACCAAATTCAACCCCTTTAAACGCATTAATACTCATCACAGCCGCAGCAATTTTAGCATCTAATTTCCGGTCGTAGTGTACATAGCTACCAACACCAGCTGGCATACCTTCCACGATGACTTCAACAATTCCACCGATTGAATCTCCAGCTTTTTTTGCATCGTCGATTGCTTGCATCATATCTTTTTCAACAGCTGCATCAAAACACCTAACCGGTGACTGCTCTGTAACTTCCTTTAGTTGTTCAAGGGTTTCATAAGCTGGAGGATTAGCTTTAATTCCACCGATTTCACGAACATGTCCTGCCACCTTAATTCCAAACTGAGCTAAAATTTGCTTTGCCACTGCACCAGCCGCGACGCGAACTGTTGTTTCACGTGCTGAGGAACGCTCTAATACGTTTCTCATATCCCGATGCCCATATTTAATTGCTCCATTTAAATCTGCATGTCCAGGTCGTGGGCGTGAGATTTTTCGCTTCACGTCTTCGGCTTCTTCTTCGGAAATTGGCTCAATACCCATAATCTTCGTCCAATGCTTCCAATCGTTATTTTCAACAACAAGCGCAATAGGAGACCCTAGCGTATAGCCATGGCGAACACCACTCAAAATTTGCACTTGATCCTTCTCAATTTGCATACGGCGTCCTCGTCCATGCCCTTTTTGCCTACGCGCAAGCTCTGTATTTACGTCTTCTGCAGTTAAAGGTAGTCCTGCTGGAACACCTTCTAGAATTGTCGTCAATTGTGGACCATGCGACTCTCCTGCGGTTAAGTATCTCATCTTTCTACCTCCACGATTATGTATTTTTCAGGAAATCGTCTGAATTTTTATTTTTAAATATGACTATACCACACTCTATGTTACTTCACCACATAAAAAAAAGCGAACGCACTGTTTACTTTCTCTGTTATAGCTTGCGATAAAAAAACGTATCTGCTACTTCTAACCCATATTTCTGAGGTTGAAACACTTGCTCCGTGCTTCCTACAAAAAAGATACCTCCTCGTCTCAATGAATCTGAAAACTTTTGATAAAGCTGGTGCTTCGCCTCTTCCGTAAAATAAATAAGCACATTGCGACAAACAATTAAGTCAAACTGCTGTGAAAAAGGGTCCGCAAGTAAATTGTGTTTTTTAAAAGTAACGGTTTTTTTTATCTCATCGTTTACCTTGTAAAATGATCCTTGACTAGTAAAATATTTGTTTTTTATATGTACAGGCACTTCTTGTAGTGATTTTTCCGTATACAAGCCTATTTTAGCTTTTTCAATAACCGTTTGATCCAAATCTGTAGCTAGAATTTTAATTTTTGAAAGTGGATAGTAAGAAGATAACACCATCGCTAACGTGTACGGTTCCTCTCCGGTAGAACATGCCGCACTCCAGACTTTTAGGGTTTCGTTTTCTTTTGTTAACTGAGGTAAGATTGTTTCTTCTAATACTTCCCACCGCTTGCGGTTTCGATAAAATTCTGAGACATTGATGGTAACTCTATCTAAAAATTCAGTTAATAATTCTTCTTGATAATTTAGGGCTTGATAATAAGTTTGAAAGCTAGTGAAGCCTTTCTTTTCATATAAAGATACCAGTCTTCTTCTCATTTGTGCTTCTTTATATAACGCCAGGTCGATACCTGTTTTTAGCTTAATTTTGCGAACAAATTCTTCATATTCATTTGTCATAAATAAGACCCCTATCTATCACATTACATATTTCTTTTTATTTCATTATATCGGAATCTTGTTTATTGATGTTAAATTTCTCCATAGAAAAAAGCAAATGAATTAAATTCATTTGCTTTTTTCTATGGTAATTGTCTAATTGTCTGCTTAATAAAGCAAGCTATTTAACTGTTTGTTGTATGATACAACTTCCGATTCTGAAAAGAACAGCCCAATTTCACGTTGAGCACTCTCTGGAGAATCTGAACCATGAATAACATTCTTATCAACGATAAGCCCGTAGTCTCCTCGAATTGTACCTGGAAGCGCTTCTTGGGGATTTGTTTTCCCCATCATTTGACGTGCATTTGCAATGACATTTTCCCCTTCCCATACCATTGCAAATACTGGTCCTGATGTAATAAAGTCAACTAGTTCTTTAAAAAATGGTTTTTCACGATGTTCTCCGTAATGTGTTTCAGCCAAATCTTGCGATACGTGCATAAGCTTTGCACCAACTAATTGAAACCCCTTTTTTTCAAAGCGAGATACAATTTCTCCTACAATACTTCTTTGTACCCCGTCTGGTTTGACCATTAAAAATGTTTGTTGTATCATTTTCTCTCCACCCCTGAAGTTATGATATGTAAAGCAAATGAAAGCGTAATCACACTCAAGAAAATCTTACCACTCTTTAAGTTGTTTTACAACTTACCAAAAAGATTTTTTTAAAATTTTCTCTTACCAATATATTTAGCAATCTGATATAGCGCTTTGCGAGCTTTATTATCGGGTAACTCTTTTAAGATCATCATGGCCTTTTCAAGGTATCGCTCACTTACTTCAACAGAACGATCAATTACGTTAGAAGAAGTAATATACGTAATAATTTCGGAAATAAGCTCTGTTTGATCGTCGGCTACAAATAACTTCTCAACTTTAAGGCGGAAGTTTGGATCCTCTAGTGCGTAAAGAACAGGCAGTGTGATGTTCCCCTGTAACAAATCACTTCCTACCGGCTTACCCAGCTTTTCTTCCGAGGATGTAAAATCTAAAATATCATCAGTAATTTGAAACGACATTCCCACATAATAACCGAACAGAAATAGCTTTTTATGTATAGACTCAGGAGCACCAGCTGCGATTGCTCCAAGCTGGCAGCTTGCTGCAATTAACAACGCTGTTTTTCGCTTAATACGACGCAAGTACGTACGCAAGTCTTGGTTTAAATCGTATTTATCTTTGATTTGTTCAATCTCGCCTAGCGTTAATTCAACCATCGTATCGGATAAGATTTTATGAGCATCCACTTGTTCAATCTTAGTAATGGTTTCAAGCGCACGCGCAAAAATATAATCTCCTGTATACATAGCAATTCGATTATCCCACTTAGCTTTAATCGTTGGCTTGCCTCGCCTCATATCTGCATCATCAATTACATCGTCGTGAACTAAAGACGCCATATGTATCAGTTCAAGGGCTACTGCGACATGCTTAATCTGGTTAATATCATAAGAACCAAATTTGCCGGCTAATAAAACAAAGACAGGGCGAATTCTTTTTCCCCCTGCCTGTAAAAGGTGAAGAGATGCATTTGTAATTAATGCCTCTTTTGTTTCAATCCTTTGCTCTAATTCTTTTTCAATTAGTGCAATATCCGTGTTTAGAAAAGTATACATCATTTTTAATTTCATTGGACTCACCTAGCATTATAAATTCATTTCAATCGTTCGATGTTACACTACTTTACACATTAATATTTATTACAATTGTCTCTATACTCGTTTGTACCCTAAGTGCATTGCAGCTACTCCACCTGTATAGGTTTTGACTTCAATGTCTTGAAATCCTGCCTTTTTAAACATTTCAGCTAGTTCTTTAGGGCCTGGGAAATCACGTGCTGATTCCTGAAGCCATGAATACTCATCATAGCTTTTTGCAAACAGTTTCCCAAATGCAGGCATGATGTATTTAAAATAGAAAAGATAAGCTTGTCGATAACCTATCATGGTCGGCTGCGACGTCTCTAAGCATACTACTTTTCCACCTGGCTTTACTACTCGATACATCTCTTTTAAGGCAGTCATGTAGTCGGGAACGTTTCGAAGCCCAAATCCTATTGTGACATAATCAAATGAATTATCTTCAAACGGTAAACTCATTGCATTTCCATGTAACAATTCAATGTTTGAAAATGAGGATTGATTTACTTTTTCGTGCCCGATTTTCAGCATATTTTGACTAAAATCAAGTCCAACAGCTTTTCCTTTTGGTCCCACTGCTTCAGCCATAGCTAATGTCCAATCAGCAGTTCCGCAACACACATCAAGTGAAGCTGTCCCTGGCTGTACGTCCATTCGCTTCATCGTATCTTTTCTCCATGCTTTATGACGCTGAAAGCTAATTACTGAGTTCATTTGATCGTAGTTTTTATATATTTTTTCAAAAACTCCATGCACACGCTCTTCTTTTGATTGCTGCATACTATCCTTCTCCTACAACATTTTTAAGACGCTCTAAGCTGCCAATCATTTCGTATAAATGCTTCTTTAATGGCTCATTAATATCAATTGAACCCGCTGCTAAATATTGCTTTACTACAGCAATTGATGACTCACTTGAAGCATAGAGCGCTTCTTGAATTCTCGTGCTTTCCATTCCATTTTTTTTATAACTGTCTAACAAAATAGAAGGTTCATGCTGTTCCAGCTTCGTTAACTGAGTTGAAATAGCGTTTAAACGACAAGCGTGTTCTAAAAGCTCTTGCCACTCTGAACAATTAAAATAATCACATAAGGAACTAATAAGTGATGATTCAACCGTAAAGAAATTTGTCATCATATCCTGTAAGTCTTTTGTATGGTTATGATAGATGTGGATTTTAGCAATATTAATTTCTTTAATAGACGAAGCAATTACCTTAATTAAGTCGATTTGCCCCGTCTGTGCTAAATAATAATAATACAAACCGCTATAATAGTCGCCTGCTAATACGGTTAGCTGTCGCTCATGCAGTTGTTTTCCTTCGCTATCAACATTTTGAGTAGAGACTAAGTCGTGAGTATCTAGTGCAGTTTGCACAAGCATAACCGACAGCGCACAGCGACTCCACTTTTGCTGTTCAAGTGAAAGAGTCGTTAAAAACGAGCATACGTATAATAATTTATTTTCATCTACAGTTGGATGATGAATAAATTTTTGAACATATGGATGACTCAACTCAGCATGAATCTGTTCTTTCATGTCTGCAACCGTATCGTAGATGTTTTGCACATTCATCACCCTTGTCTCCCTTTCAGTCACTGCTTTTTCCAAAGTAAATTCGATAGTGTCAATTATACCATAACTATAGGTTAATTTAACCTGTAAAATCATAATCGACAGCTAGGTTATTGTTGGATTTTCTCGCACTTTTATTTTTTCCATTCTTTACATGGTGTTATTCACGTCACTTTAAGTGCTCGTGGATACCATAAAAATAAAAGCAGGAAACTCCTGCTTATTTTTTGCCGTCGGATTCAACCTCACCGTGAACTGTTTGGATAAGTGCTTTGCCTCTTATTTTAATTGCTGACGTATGCTCTGTGAATTGAGCAATCATCACTTCACCTTTATCTAGCTTTTCAGAATGATGAAATCGTGTATCCGCACCTCTTGTTAAACCTATAACATTTACACCATCTTCCACCGCTTTAATGACGATGTATTCTGGATTCGATTTTTGTGCCATAACTTTCCCTCCATATCTAGCCAATTACGACTTGATTAATGATAATACCTCTGCACGCGCTGCTTGGTCGTGTTCAAATACTCCTCGAACTGCTGATGTAACGGTCATAGCTCCTGGTTTGCGAACCCCTCGCATCGTCATGCACATATGTTCAGCTTCTACAATAACCATGACTCCATGAGGAGTTAGAGTTTCCACGATTGAATCAGCAACTGTAGAAGTAATTCTTTCTTGAAGCTGTGGACGCTTAGAGACAGCCTCCACTGCACGTGCAAGCTTACTTAATCCAGTTACGCGACCACCTTTTGGAATATATGCAACATGAACCTTTCCATAGAAAGGAACCAAGTGATGTTCACACATTGAATGAAAGTTGATGTCTTTTACTAAAACTAACTCTTCGTGCTCCTCGCCAAATATAGTTTTAAAATGTTCATTTGGATCTTCCTTCAATCCTGAAAAGACTTCTTCATACATTTTAGCTACGCGCTTTGGTGTATCCAATAGTCCTTCTCGATTTGGATCTTCTCCAATTGCTTCTAAAATTTGTCTTACCGCTTGTTCAATTTGCTCTTTATTTACAGCTGACATCCTGTAGCCTCCCATTCGTTGCATTACGACGTAGTTAAAAAAATTCTAGCATATGTATGTACTAAAGGCAAAAAAGAAAGGTCGCAAAATATGCGACCTTTCAAAGCTCTTGTATTGTGACTATAAAAATAGACATTTTATGTAAATATTATTTTACAGCGTCTTTAAGAGCTTTACCTGGTTTGAATGCAGGAACTTTGCTTGCAGCGATTTCAATCTCTTCACCCGTTTGAGGGTTACGACCTTTACGTGCAGCACGCTCACGTACTTCAAAGTTACCAAAACCAATTAGTTGAACTTTGTCACCATCTTTTAAAGCATCTAAGATTGTATCAAAAACAGCATCAACTGCTTTTGTAGCATCCTTTTTTGAAAGCTCACTCGCTTCTGCAACAGCATTGATTAATTCTGTCTTGTTCATGCCATTCACCTCCTCCCAAAAATCGGATCATATAAAAACTAAAATCCCATTACAAAAGGAATCTAGTAATCGACGATATCTCATTTGTTAACAAAATTAACGAATATTATACATAACCTATGTATCAACAAGCCTAATAATAAACGATTGTTATGAATAATTCAACGTTTTTCATTTTGTCTCGGAGACTTCCATACTAAAACTAGTATGTCCAATCGATTTCTTTTAAAAGATTAACATATCGCTAATAGCATAGCAAGCAGAAAATCGTCATATAGCAAAAAACAGAAACGTATGTTCTTTTTGTTATTTTTGACCCCTTATTGATTTAAGAGATATCTCCGTATTTTGGCTTTTAAACATAAGAAAAAGGCTCCTTATTAAAAGAGCCTGCAACCATCTATTATTAATCAATCTTATAAAATAATCGCAATTAAACCACCTGAACCTTCGTTGATAATACGTTCTAGCGTTTCTTTTAATTTATATCGTGCATTTTCCGGCATTAGTGAAAGTTTGCCTTGTATACCTTCTCTTACAATGGAGCTCAATGATCTACCAAAGATATCTGAATTCCAAATTGACAGTGGATCATCTTCAAAATCCTGCATCAAATAGCGAACCAGCTCTTCGCTTTGCTTTTCCGTACCGATAATTGGAGCAAATTCTGATTCTACATCCACTTTAATCATATGAATTGAAGGTGCAACGGCTTTTAAACGAACTCCAAAGCGAGATCCCTGACGAATAATCTCTGGCTCATCTAAGCTCATATCTGCTAAAGATGGTGCGGCAACCCCATAACCAGTTTGCTTCACCATTCGAAGCGCATCAGATACTTGATCATACTCCATTTTAGCATGCACAAAATCCTGCATAAGCTGTAATAGGTGGTCTCGCCCACGAATTTCAACACCAACAACCTCTTTTAAAATTTGATCATATAAGTCATCCGGAGCATATAAATCAATCTCTGCAATTCCCTGCCCCATTTCGATTCCTGCTAATCGAGCTTGCTCAATAAATTCGAATTCCGTAAACTGAGCCACTACCCGATCAACATCCCGTAACCTTTTAATATCTTTTACCGTTTCTTGAACTGCTTCTTGATAGCTTTCACGTAACCAATGTTTATCTTTTAGCACCATAACCCAGCTCGGTAAGTTAACATTAACTTCTAGCACTGGGAACTCGTATAGCGCTTCTCTTAGCACGTTTAGCACATCTGTATCACGCATGCTTTCCACGCTCATTGCTAACACTGGAATATCATATTTCTCGTTAAGACTTGCTCTTAGCTTCTCTGTATCTGGATGATAAGGCTGTACGGTATTAATAACCATGATAAAAGGCTTTCCTACTTCTTTTAATTCATTGATTACTCGCTCTTCCGCTTCTAGATAATCATGGCGTGGAATATCTCCAATTGTTCCATCCGTTGTAATAACAACACCGATTGTAGAATGCTCTTGAATTACTTTTCGAGTGCCAATTTCAGCGGCTTCATGAAACGGAATCGGCTCTTCATACCAAGGAGTATTAATCATTCTAGGACCATTCTCATCCTCATAACCTTTCGCACCTGGAACCGTATACCCTACACAGTCTACCAATCTTATGTTAACATCTAGCCCATCATCCACCTGTACGCTAACCGCTTGATTTGGAACGAATTTGGGCTCAGTTGTCATAATCGTTTTTCCTGCTGCACTTTGAGGCAGTTCATCTTGTGTTCGTGCTCGTTCTGCTTCATTTTCAATATGAGGTAATACCATCAGTTCCATAAATTTCTTTATAAAAGTTGACTTTCCTGTTCTTACTGCACCAACTACCCCTAAATATATATCGCCTCCTGTACGTTCGGCGATATCCTTAAACACATCTACCTTTTCCAAAAGATCCCCTCCGATCTATGAGTTCATAGGATATGACATCCATTGCGAGAGTAAATTAGGACACTATATAGTTATGACGTTGTCCTATTAAAATATGACTTTCGATAGAAAAATTTATAATTTTTTTCATGCACATGCTGACTCAATCACAAGTTAGGCTAAAATTTCTTAGAAGAAAGAGAAAACCCCTTCTCTCTGAATTTTATTCAGCGAGAAAGGGTTAATGACTCATTTTTCTAAAAATATTGGTTCATTTGTTTTTTCGTTAATGGTATACGGCAGTGAATAAGCTGGAACAAAAGGAGAATGCTCAACTAGAAGATTCCGAATATCTTCTCCTTCTTTATATGTATGTTTATGCTTTTGCAACGCTTCATATAAGTCTGATGAATAATCCACAAACAGCTCACCTTTCTCATTTAACACAAGTGGAAGTAATTGGCTGCTATAAGGACTTACAACGGTGGGTGGCTCTTTCATGTTTAATTTTTTATAGTCAATTGAAAAAACACCATCGGCAATTACCTCTTTAAATGGCGCATAACCGCTATGTTTTTGTCTGTATAGATTCAGGTGAATATTTACCTCTTTGATTTGTTCAGCCATTCGTAAATCTATTAATTTGACGGTTGGATTTTTTTCTACGTCCACCAGCATATATGAAAAAACGCCTCCGCTTTCAAACGCTGTACCAGGTGGCTCTTGCATATAGCGTGGGCTAAGTTTGTTAAATTCAATAGGGTACTTCTGATAAATAGGCGTATCGTTATCTCTTGTTTTGATTGGTAATAATCCTCCGCTATCTTTTTGAAAATCATCAACCGCTTGTTGCACAGCTGCAAGCTGATCTTTATAAGGCACCTGATTTTGAGATAGATTGGCCTCAGGGTACAAGCAAGCTGATAATAAGAATGTTGAGCTACAGAAAATTATAAATAGTAAGACTTTTCTCATTAAACTTCACCCTATCAGTTTTTGTTATGCTCCAGGTGTTGGGCCACTAAAGACAACAATCACCATAATAAATCCCGCAATAATCATCAATACGTAGGCAATGAAAGCGAGTACATATTTAAATATAACATTTTTAATTTTGTAACGACTTAAATAAATAGAAAACACGGAAATAAACATAAATGCAATTGAACCAAGTGAAATCCACATTTTTAATAACGCTGGCGACACCGCTCATCCACTCCCTTCTCGCTCTCATTATAGCATAGGAAGTCCATGTTTCGTGTAAAAAAAGGGAATTAAAGGATTCTATTAATTGACTCAAAATAAAAAGCCGAAATAAAGGGGGCACTTTATTTCGGCTACAACTAAATATTCCCATGAAGAGTTCCACTCATCTTTATTTACATGTTATTTTATGCAACTACAAGTGATTCCGCATCACCAATTTACTATTTTTTCTACATTTCTTTGCAAGTTAGTTCTTTCGTTCTCCTAAAATGTTCGCTAAATCTTCCATTTCATGAGTTTTTGTACGAGACATTAAAGAATCAACAGCTGCTTTTGCACTAACATCATTAAACAATACATCATATAGCGCTTGGGTAATTGGCATTTTAACACTGTACTTTTCAGCTAACTGATGGGCAGCTTTAGTTGTCCGAACACCTTCTACTACCATCCCCATACTATCTAGTACTTCTTCCAATTTGTGACCTTTACCTAGCATATTACCTGCACGCCAATTTCTTGAGTGCACGCTTGTACACGTTACGATTAGGTCACCGATTCCAGTCAATCCTGAAAATGTAAGTGGATTTGCACCCAATATGCTACCAAGTCGCGCAATTTCTGCTAATCCACGTGTCATAAGTGCGGCTTTAGCATTATCACCATATCCAAGGCCGTCAGTGATTCCAGCAGCTAATGCAATAATATTCTTCAACGCTCCACCAATTTCTACCCCTATTATATCTGGGTTTGTGTATACGCGAAAATATTGCTGATTATTAAACAAATCTTGTACTTTTTCTGCTGCTTTCATATTCTTAGAGGACGAAGTAACAGTAGTAGGCTGCCTTCTGCTTACTTCCTCTGCATGGCTTGGTCCAGATAAAACAACTACATCCTGTAATTTAGCAGGTTCCATTTCTTGTTCAATCATTTCAGAAATGCGAAGCAGCGTATCTGGTTCAATTCCTTTACTAACATGAACAATTGTTAACGGATTGGTCGCAACATCTCCAAGACTTTGTAACACTTCACGAATTGCTTTTGTTGGAACAGCTAAAATAATCGTTTCTACTCCAAGAATTGCTTCTTCTAATGATGTGTAGCCTCGCATAGTCATTGGAAGCTCTACGCCAGGAAGGTATTTTTTATTTTCATGCATTTCATTAATACCATTAATCGTTTCCTGGCGATGTCCCCATATACGTACATCATGACCGTTATCCGCTAATACAAAGCCCAAAGCTGTGCCCCAGCTTCCTGCACCTAATACCGCAATTTTCTCCATGTCATCTGCACTCCTTTTTATTTTCTTGATCGAGCAATAATTCGAATTGGTGTTCCTTCAAATCCAAACGCTGCGCGCAGTTTGTTTTCTAAGAAACGCTCATAAGAGAAGTGAAGTAGTTCAGGATCATTTACAAAAACAACAAAGGTAGGTGGTTTAATTGCTACCTGCGTTGCATAATAAATTTTAAGACGCTTACCGTTATGTGTTGGTGTTGGGTTCATCGCAACAGCGTCCATGATTACATCGTTTAAGATACTTGTTTCAACACGCATTGCATGGTTTTCATTTACCATATTAATAACTGGTAAAAGAGTATGCGTACGTTTTTTTGTTTTCGCTGATAAAAAGACAATTGGTGCATACGTTAAAAATTGGAAATGTTCACGAACATTTTCTTCAAACTTTTTCATCGTTTTATCGTCTTTTTCTACTGTATCCCACTTATTAATGACGATAACAACTGCCTTTCCTGCTTCTTGTGCATAACCGGCAATCTTTTTATCTTGTTCAATGATTCCTTCTTCTGCGTTTAATACAACTAAGACGACATCTGAACGTTCAATCGCTCGTAACGCACGAAGTACACTGTATTTCTCTGTACTCTCGTATACTTTACCGCGCTTTCTCATACCAGCTGTATCAATCACAACATATTCTTGTTCTTCTTTTGTAAACTTTGTATCAATAGCATCACGAGTCGTACCTGCAATATTACTTACAATAACGCGATCCTCACCTAGCACAGCATTTACAAGTGATGATTTTCCAACATTTGGTCGACCAATCAACGAAAATTTAACAACATCGTCTCCATAATCTTCATCTTCATCTTTTGGGAAATGCTTAGCTGCTTCGTCTAATAAGTCTCCTAGCCCCAAACCATGCGTGCCTGAAATAGGGAATGGCTCGCCATATCCTAAAGCATAGAAATCATAGATTAACTCTTTCATCTCAGGGTTATCAATTTTATTAACTGCTAATACAACGGGTTTTTTAGACTTGTATAGGATTTTTGCTACTTCTTCATCAGCTGATGTAATACCATCTCGCCCATTCGTCAAAAAGACAATAACGTCCGCTTCATCAATAGCAATTTCAGCTTGTTGCTTAATTTGCTCTAAAAACGGCTCATCTCCAATATCGATTCCCCCTGTATCAATGATATTAAAGTCCATATTAAGCCATTCAGCTGAGCTATAAATACGATCGCGCGTTACGCCTGGAATATCTTCGACAATTGATACGCGCTCTCCTACAATTCGGTTAAAAATCGTTGACTTTCCAACATTTGGTCGGCCTACAATTGCAATAATTGGTTTTGGCATGCGAATCTTTCCTTTCTTTGATCTGTTCTATGTATAAATAGCAACCTTTTGCTCATTCGTTTCACAATTGAATATTTTTAATAGATAAGATCATTCTTTTTCAAAAATGGAGGTCATGCAAACATGCATGACCTCAAATTATTGCCTACTAGTCAATATCTTATTCACCTGTATGCAACAATTAAGAGTACTCTCTCAATCAAACAATTTTATCAAAAAAGCTGCTTCACAACAACAAATTTTTCAGAAATCAATTATTAGGTTTTACCGGGTTGTGCTTTTGACGCTGAAATTTCCCTAACAGCCAATCAAACTGTGATGCGAATGTCCGCACAATTTTCCAAATAAAAAGAAGCATTAGTACAGCGGCTACAAGGTCAAGGAACGTTGGGTGTCCTACAGGATAAGGCATTGAGAGACTGGTGACTATTAAGCTATACAGAAAATCTCCGCCCAACAATCCTAGCAAAATAACTATGCACCGCATATAGTCATCTTTTACTAGAAGAAAAACAATATATAAAATAATAGCTGTTAAAAGCCATTGGCGATTCACAAAGATCCATACTGGATCGTACAGCTCTAACAAGCAAAATCCTACATAGGCAAACATAACAATGAGTGAAATAAATAATACGTATAATTGCTTTGAAGCCTTAAACCTTGAAGCATCTATACACACCATGACTAGTAAAAAAAGGTAAGTATAGCTAATGAAAAATGGTCCTACCCAGACAGACGTTGTTGATAGCATAATGCTTATCAGCAACAGCATCGACACCTTCCACCTTAAAGGCGTTTTACCCAAAAAAAATGTTGAAATAATCCACCCAATCCAAGCAAACCAATAGAATAGAAAACCGTCCATCTTCTCAACTCCCTATTCTCTCATTATGTATCAGTTTTATAAAAATTAACCGTGTGTGTAAGCATAGAAACACAAACTTCGGTAAACCTATAATAAATAAAAAATGAGGAGGTAGAGATTATGGGAAAAGATCGCCAAGAGAAAAAGTTAAAACAATCAAAGCGTGTTGAGTCAGACCGTGACCAAGGTTTGCATTACCCTGGTGCAACTAATTTACAAAGCCCTGAAGAAGCACGAGATATAAACGGACAAAAGTAAGATGCTGATGACCTTTTCTCAGAAACGAATCATGACGTTTCTCAAGAATTGAGGTTGTAACAGCTAGTCTGTTTCATTACGCTGCAGACACTCGCTTTCCACCAGAAGGAATCTGAGCCTCCTCGTGGAAAGCGAGGTCTCAGCCTTTCCTTTAGTACTTGCAGGAGTTACGTGCCCTACGCTCTATTTTACTAGTTTTTCAAACAGATTACTCACTTAACAAAAAAACCAAACTATAAAAAGGGTTACTCCTCCATAGTTTGGATATATTACTGCCTTAAATATTTATGTCCCAGCCTTGTACCTTCATATTATATTTGTCATTTTAAAACAGGATTTGAAACAGTGTAAACAGACTTCTGTCTCCCTGTAAACAAAAAGAGCAGCGCTCCAATTAAAAGAAGTCCACCTGACAAATAAAACCCCAATTCCATGCTTCCTGAGCGATCAGCAAAATAACCAGTAATATACGGTGCAAAAATAGATGAAAGCATTCCGCTAAAGTTAAAAAATCCATACACTTTAGAATACATTGTAGAAGGCGTAATAGATGCAATGTAGGAAATTAAAATTGGGTCTAACGCTAATTTTCCAATCAGCCCATACACTACAAGTCCAACTAAAAGCCAAGCATAGCTGTTTGTGTAAGGTATAAAAAATTGACATAGTGCCCCAGCAACTGACAAACTAACAATCAACCCTTTTTTATTCTGAATTCGATCAGACATATAGCCAAAGAAAATAGCCCCAGGAATAGATGCCCATGGTACCAAAGAAGCAATAATACCTGTTTCTGAAGCTTCAAGCCCTCTAGAACTTTGTAGGTAGTACGGCAACCATGTTAGCATTCCAAAAAAGCCGTAAAGTGAACAAAAGATTAATATATACACTAGAATATGGTTTTTTGTAAATAGTTTTCGCAGCGGTTCTTTTTCCTTTACTTGTGCCTTACTCTCCTTAACTTTCCCATCTTCCACAAATAGTGCAATTAAAATAGCTACAATTATAGTTGGTACAGCAAAAAGATAAAAAGTGAACTGCCACCCTTTATCAAGCGTATATGTAATATAAGATGAGCCGATAAAGCCTAGTGAAATACCAAACGCCATACCGCTGTTAATCAATGCCGACACGAGCCCTCGGTACCTTTCTGAAGCGATGCTGGAAGAGATACCATACTGTGAACCATAATAAGTACCTTCTCCAAGACCAGTTAGTGCACGCATTAGCAAAAACATGCCAAACGTCGTAGCCAGGCCAGTTAAAAACGTTGCTACTCCAAATAAAATATATCCAATAACAAGCACTTTCACTCGCCCAAAACGATCTGCTAAAAAGCCAGTCGGTATCTGCATAGCCGCATAGGAAGCAAAAAATACCGTAGACATTAATCCCAATTCTGTTTTTGTCAGTCCCCACTGTTCTCCAATATCACCCATCACCGGAGATAAAATATTACGGTCTGCATACATGAAAACCCAGCCTAAAAAGAATAGAAAAATGGTTAGTACAGGATGCCCTTTTTTCATAACTACACCTCTTTTTTCTGTATTTTCAGACCATTATACCTAGTAAACGTTTTGTATTTCATTCAAGTTGTCAGGTTTCTTACCCACCTTTTTACTATGAAGATGAAAACTCAATTAAAAAAAGAAAACAAGCACACGCTAACGTGTACTTGTTTTCTTTTTTTAGCTATCTATTATTAAATTTCTCAATAAACACTGGTCGCTGGCGTAGCCAATCATAAGTTTCTCCCGTAATGACAAGCGGAACTTTCTGAAGCTCAGAAATAGAGGCGACACCTAACGCAACCATAATAAACGTTAACTGTTCGTGAAGCTCTAAAATCTCTTCAATGACAGCTTCTATACCCGAATTTATTAAAATAGACAGTAGATGCCCAGCTAGTCCAGCTGCTGAAGCACCTAAAGCGAGCGATTTAGCTATGTCCATTGATGTTTGAATACCCCCAGAGCCAATAATTGAAATACCATCTACACTCTGTGATACCTCTGCTAAAGATGCTGCGGTTGAAATCCCCCAATCGTTAAAAAAATGAAAATGCTTCTCACGTCTCTCATTTTCGATTTTCGAAAAATTGGTACCACCGTAGCCACCAACATCAATAATACTTACGCCAACTTCTTTTAGTTTAGCTGCCGCTGCGCCGCTCATACCGAAACCGACTTCTTTTGCTATGACAGGTACATCTAAAGCAGACACAATTTGTTCAATGCGCTTTAAAGCTCCAGTAAAGTCACGATCTCCTTCCGGCATGACTAGCTCTTGAATTACGTTTAAGTGAATTTGCATTCCATTTGCTTCAAGCATATCAACAGCTCGCTTTGCTTGGTCCACTGTCGCTTCGCTTCCAAGATTAGCAAGAATAACCCCATTTGGATTTTCTTGTCTTACTACTCGATATGTTTTTTCTTCTTCTTCGTTTTTAATTGCAGCCATCTGCGAACCTACAGCCATCGCTAAACCACAAGCGTTAGAAACCCTTGCTAGAGAGCGGTTAATGTCTTCCGTCTCTAATCCACCGCCGCCAGTCATTGCATTGATAAAAATTGGCGAACTCAGTGAAAGTTCGCCAATTTTTGTATTTAACTGGACATCTTTTACGCTTTTATCTGGCAAGGTGTTATGCACAAACTGAATGTCGTCGAGTCCGTGTAAGCGATGTTGTCCGGTGTGGATCGCATGATGAATGTGATCGATTTTTCGTTTCGCTCTACTCACCAAACATCACCATTATTTTAATTTTTTTAATTGATCTCCAATCATGTCGCCTAATTGAAAACCTTTTGATTCTTCTTGAAGATTGTAGTCACCGTAATCCAGTGGTTCTTCTTCCTCAAGATCACGAATGCTTAATGAAATTCGACGTTCGCCTTCGCTCACATCTAATACCTTTACTTTAACCTTTTCTCCTTCAGTTAATACTTCATGAGGAGTACCAATATGTTTGTGGGAAATGTGAGAAATGTGTACAAGCCCTTCTACACCAGGTAATATCTCTACAAAAGCTCCGAACGATACTAAGCGACGAACAGTTCCGTCGACTACATCACCTTGTTTGAGCTTTGAAGAAATATTGTCCCATGGTCCCTCAAGCGTATCTTTAATTGATAAAGAAATACGTCCGTTTCCTTTATCAACTGATAGTACTTTTACCTTCACACTATCCCCTTCTTTTACTACATCAGAGGGCTTTTCTACTCGTTCGTGTGAAAGTTGAGAGATGTGAACAAGGCCATCAACGCCTCCAACATCAACAAAAGCTCCAAAATCTGTTAAGCGCTGCACGGTTCCTTCAAGTACCTGACCTTCTGCTAAAGAACTAAGAGCTGTTTGTTTCTTTTGTGCGTTTTCTTCTTCAACAACAGCACGGTGTGATAGGATAATACGATTTTTTTCACGATCGAGTTCTACTACTTTAACTGTTAACCTTTGGTCTTGGTAACCAGCAAAATCATCAACAAAATGCGCTTCAACTAAAGATGCAGGAATAAATCCTCGCACACCAATGTCTGCTACTAACCCACCTTTAACAACTTCCTTTACAACAGCTTCAAACACTTCGCCTGTGCTTAGTTTTTTTTCTAAATCATCCCAAGCTTTCTCGGCATCGACTGCCTTCTTAGACAAAACTAACAGCTCTTCTTCAACTTTAATTACTTTTGCTTGAATCTCTGTACCTTCTTTAATTACATCACTTGCTTTTTCAATATGTAAACTTGATAATTCACTAATTGGAATAACACCATCTAACTTACTATTGGAAACTTCAACCAAAACTTGCTTATCTTCAACTTTCGTTACAGTTCCAGTTACAATTTCGCCAACTTCTAATGCTTTTACTTCTACTTGATTCATATCTTCTACCATCGTCTTTTCCTCCTTCAATATCTAGCAGCAATATATTTTCAGATAAAAAGCAGCGAAGCTCTTATCACTATATATCCTTGTATCTATTTTTGTATAGAAAAAACTCTCTTTGTTACTAACTTCTAATAAATAGAATCTTTTGTCAAGCGAAAAGCTTATGAACTATTGGTATTTTTCAATCAATTTAGCAATTTCACTCATAATTGCTTCCGTCACTTCATCAGCAGATGCACGACGTTCTCTAAATTCTGACATATCCAATGGTTTTCCATATACTACTTTCACTTTGGAAAATGCTTTATATGGACCAATAATTGCACAAGGTACAACATCAGCTGTAGAACGCAATGCAAAAAAACCTACCCCTGCTAATCCTTTTTTTAGCTTACCGTCTTTGCTTCTTGTTCCTTCAGGAAAAAGTCCAAGCACTTTCCCTTCTTTTAGAATCCCCAACCCTTTTCTCAGAGCTTCACGATCTCCCATGCCACGCTTTACTGGAAATGTTTCTAATTTAGGTAAAATGGTTTTTAAGATGGGTGCGTCAAATAATTCTGCTTTGGCCATGAATGAAATTGGGCGAGGACACGTAATTCCTACGGTAGGCGGATCTAGGTTATCAATATGATTTGAGCACAGTAATACCCCACCTTCTGATGGGATATTCTCTGTGCCAATTACTTCATAACGATAGACAGGCTTTAATATACCGCGTACTACTGAACGTGCAAATGTATAAAAGCTCACAGCATTCCAACCCTTTCATGCGTAATAGAAAGTATTTTTTCAACGACACCTTCAATTGACAATGCTGTTGTATCGATTTCAATTGCATCATCCGCTTTTTTCAAAGGTGCGACTTCACGCTCTGAATCAATTTTGTCTCGTCGGGCAATGTCAATCTTATGCTGTTCTAGATTAGATGGAAAGCCTTTTCTCACATTCTCTTCATGACGACGCTGAGCTCGCTCTTCCACTGATGCAAGTAAAAAGATTTTCACTTCTGCATGAGGAAGCACATGCGTGCCAATATCACGTCCATCCATTACGACGCCTCCGTTTTGAGCTAACTTCTGCTGGCGAACGACCATTTCTTCACGTACCAATCGGTGTTTAGCAACGATTGATACTGAATTTGTTACCTCTGCTGAACGGATGTCGTTTGTAACTTCTTTACCATTTACACTAACAACTTGTCCATTTTCCGAAGGCTTCAGTTCAATTTCTGTTTTATTTAATAAACGAAGTAACGCTTCTTCGCTTTCTAATTCAATCCCTTGCTGCTGGGCTTGATACGTAAGTGCACGATACATCGCACCTGTGTCTACATAAATATATGATAAATTTTCTGCTATAATCTTTGCTACTGTACTTTTACCAGCCGCAGCAGGTCCATCAATAGCAATTGAAATTTGCTTTTCCATAAATCCTCCTTGACGTGCTAACAAGAACATATTTTTCATTCATTTCTTTTTACACGAAAAAAAAGAGCAGGTTGTCCCCTGCTTTTTTAATCATTATTTTTATTTTATCATATCGCCGCTTTACTGGTCGAACGTTTCAATAATTTTGTTGAAATTATTTTTCGCTACTCCTTCATACTGTATAACTTTCGAAAAATAAGTTGTGTGTTCGCTATAAAATAAAAGAGCTTGAGCAGTAAACAAAAAAAAGAACTGTACAATAACAAATTTTATCAGTAAATTTTCAATACGCTTCATGTTAATCTCTCATTCCACTATTGTATTTACATACTAGTTTGGAACGAACAGACTTAATTTATACTTATTTTATAACAATCCCTTTCTTCTTAATTCAAGCTGCCGTTTTAACGTATAGCGCATTAGTAGTTGTTTTGCTTTTATACTTGCGCTCAAAAACTCTACGGATAACTGTCCATGCTGTTCGTTAATTGGCTGTTCAATGCGTACAAGCTTACCTTGCAACTCAAGAGTTACCTCTTTTTCTTCATACTTCAATAGTAAACCTATCTTAACTTCTTCATTCACTTTAAAATCACTTCTTTCAAACAAATGAATACAAACTCCCCCGGCACTTAAATCTTTGGTAAAGCTTTGCAATGAACCCTCCTTTTCACCATCTTTCTTCATAACTACTGTTAGCGTTACAGGAACACGAAAGAAATTTCTTCTCTGTACAGCTTCTAAATACTTGTCCCCTGGATAATCTAATTCGATAATAGGTATATCTTTAATCGCTCGATTTTTCACTTCTGTTGAGAATCCATAAACACTTTTATCTTCCCCTATAAACATTGCATTTAATTTTGTCCCTTTCATTAAAAAAGCGGTTTTTTTGGTCTTTTCATTAAGTGGATAATCGATTATTAACTTATGCTCTGTGCAATCAACCACTTTACATCGATAGGTGATTTCACCTTCTTCATTTTCCAGTTTAAGCGGCATTCCAACTTTAATCATATAAAAGCCCCCCATATCATTAGTAGACCTACTATTAAAAATAGTAAAATGTACTTACTTTGTAAATACATTTAGTCTTATATACTTATTTAACATCCAATAAATTACACATCATTTATACAAAATTAGAAAAGCCTTCAAGTATTTTTCATACTTGAAGGCTTTTTGATTAAACCTCATCATAGATTGGTTCAGCGTTTTGTAATTTGTCTACCTTCTCTTCATAACCTGTTTTTGCATTTACAAAGATTCGATACGTATCGTCATTAATTGTGCCAAGAAACTCATAACACAATACCTCTTCCTGTAAATCATTTTCAATAATGGCTAGGCGATCTTCCATAACTTTAAGATTTGGATTTAACTTTGACCTTGCTTCTTCTTTTGTAATCGTTGGTTCAGGAATATCTCGTGTGCGGTGTCTCAATAAAAACTCTTTTGCTGAGAACCCCGCTACTGTTCCATCATCTAGCGCCATTTTCATTTTTACAGCATCCGGATAGATACGCACTCCACTTTCAGTTTCTTCAACGAATGTAAAGACACCAAGGTTATCGTACTGAGCGCTCTCCGACATTACAAGGCTCTCAAAACGATGATCTTTTAAAAATTTATTAGCTTTTTCCATTGCCTCGTTTAAGCTAATATTTTGCTTTTTAACATCTCTGTTTTCTAGCACCCAAATCGGATATCCACCTTTTTTCGTAATATCCATATAAATCTCTTGCTTTGTTGAAGGGTCTTTAATTGTTAAGCTGTAAAAAGGATAATTAGCTCCTTTACCACTTTCAACAATGCGCATTTCTTCTTTTCCTTTTAAGTCTAAAAATGATCGTGCTACTTCTTTTGCAACTCTTTCATCCACTTCACGACCTTTAAGCTGGTTAAAAGCTTTCTTCTCTTCTTCATTTGATGTATTGGTAATACCCAAGTCTGACTCAGCATAGGAATCCATGCTCTTTTCAACCGTTTTCAATCCATCAATAATGGTATTGTCACCCTGCTTTTCCTTTGTTGCTAAAGCTAGTTCCACATCCATCCACCTTAAATTATTATCAATAACCAAATGCTGAACTGTACGCATTTCGTTCTGAATTTCAGATGACTTTTCATAAAGAGAGTTTAATGTTTTATACTCTTTATCTGTGAGTGGAGATTTACTGAGATCTCGAACCGCTACCTCGTACGCAAAATCGCCAATATCGGATAAAAACTCTTCCGTTTTATTAAAAGGTAATAGCGCAAGTGGCAGTTGTCCTACATTGCTATGTGCTTCTGAAGTTAAACGCCATACTTCTGCAAGCGCCGGCGATAACTGATCTCGCGAACTCATCGCTAACGTCCCACCAATTTTATCATTTAATAAATCAAGCTCGTACGATAAATCATGAAACGCTCGCTGATACGTATTTTCGGCTTGTAACAAAACTGCATCTTTTTCTTGATGCTCTGTATACCCCCAGTATCCGACTCCTACCACACCAACTGCTAAAATTGTAATTAAAATTGTTCGAATCATTATTATCACCTCTCTTAATTACAGAAAATGTGTTTACCGATTTGTTTAATTTGCGGTCTTGACCAAATCCATGCACTCGTTGCTGTATCCGGATTAAAATAGTACATTGCGTTACCTGTTGGATCCCAGCCATTAATGGCGTCCAATACAGCTCTTTTTGCTGTTTCATTTGGTTCAAGCCAAATTTGGCCATCTGCTACGGCTGTAAAAGCTCTTGGTTCAAAAATAACTCCTGCCACCGTATTTGGAAATGTAGGGCTGTTAACTCGATTTAAAATAACCGCTGCTACAGCCACCTGCCCATTATACGGCTCACCCCTTGACTCTCCATATACAGCATTGGCCATTAGCTGTATATCATTTTGTGAGAATCCATTTGGAACATTTAAAGCCGTAGGTTTTTGTGCTGTTTCTTGCTGTTGTTCACTGCCTCCATTGGTAGCAGCGTTATTATTTTGACTTTGTTGAGGAGTAGCTTGATTGTTATTTCTGCCTGCTGATTGCTGCTGTCCTCGTGACTGTTGTTGCTGATTTCCTGATTGTTGGCCTGCTGACTGCTGACGCTGATTTCCTGATTGTTGGCCTGCCGACTGCTGACGTTGACTTTCTGATTGTGATTTTGCGTTTCTTTGTACATTGTTCTGATTCGACTTTGATGAAGAACCCTTTTGTTTATCAATTGGAACTCCACCGTAATGCGTAAACTTGTTTCCTTTTTTCAACTCAGTCTTTACATGATACTCATAATATTTTGTTACGTCTGCTAACTTTTGTTTGGTTTGCGCTCCGGCTAATCCATCAATCTTTTTTATACCAAACTCATACTGAAAATTTCGAAGTGCCCAGTACGTACTCCATCCAAAAACACCGTCGATTTTCCCATTATAAAAGCCGATGTACTGTAAACGAGACTGTAATTCAATAACGTCTTCCCCTACTGCACCCTGTTGAATGACTTGATTGGTAAAAGCTGATGAAGACTGCGGATTAATCATTGTTATTGCTAATAAAGAACATACGCAAGCTGAACAAATATACTTTGTAATTCGTCCCATTAAAAACATTCCATAACCTCCTACATCGTATGTAAGTGATAAGATGATAGGAGTATTTTTTGTAAAGGATGTTTTTTTATACAGGCTAGGAGAAATTTACCCAAATAAAACAAAAAACGTAGCTTTCTTAATCAGAAAGCTACGTCCTTTTATTAAGCAATAAATACCTTTTTTGCTTGCTTTACTTTACGTAATCCCAACCACCATAAATAAATCATGAATGGAATAATAATAAAAATCCAATTATCCATTGTGATGATAATATAATCATAAACGCCATGTAATAAAAATGGTGTAACGATTGAATATAAGGTCCATTTTATTTTTTCATTTCCTTTTGAAAATTTTGCTTTTCCTAAGTAATAACCCATAATAACTCCAAATAAGGCATGACTAGAAACCGGTAGAATCGCTCGACCAATCGCTGATTCTAAACCGTTAGCAAACAAGTAAAAGATATTTTCAACAGTAGCAAATCCCAATGAAACAGAAACACCATATACAATGCCATCATAATGCTCATCAAACTCAACGTGTTGATATACCGTAAAAAACAAAATAAACCATTTAAAAAATTCCTCTAAGAAACTGGTGGAAACGAATGCTTCTAAAAAAGGAGAATGAAACAAGTTTTCTTCTTGAAGCACATATTGGATAAACATAATCGGCAACACAAGCATCGCGCCAAAAATGAAAGTTTTGAAGACCATTGAAATTGGTTCGGTTTCGTACTCATCTTTTAAATAAAAAAAGCTGAGTAATGCTAATCCAGGCGCAATACCTGCAGATAAAATCGCTAACATAAAGCAGCGCCTCTTTTCATCTGTTTTTTTCCATCGTATCATGTTATTGTTAGAAAGAAAATCATTTATCTACTACCTAATTGAAAGTAGCAAAGACTTTTAACAATTCAATAACGAAAGGATGTCATTATGAAAACTCTTTATATTATTCACACCGGTGGAACTATTTCAATGAAAGAGGATGCTCAAACTGGCGCAGTAAAACCTGATGATCATAATCCTTTACAACACTCCACACCGTCAATAGCTAGCTTAGCAAACATAATTGTCGAGGAAGTATTTCATTTACCTTCACCTCACGTTACACCAAAAGAAATGCTTACGTTAGCGAAAAAAATTGAGCAAAAAATTGAGACTGACCAAATTGATGGCGTCGTAATTACACATGGTACTGATACGCTTGAAGAAACCGCTTACTTCTTAGACTTAACAACTAAAACGGATATTCCAATTGTATTAACGGGTGCAATGCGCTCCAGCAATGAAATTGGATCTGATGGCCCTTATAACTTTATTTCTGCAGTGCGCGTAGCTTCAAGTGATGCTGCTAAAGGAAAAGGCGTTCTCGTGGTCATGAACGATGAAATCCATACGGCTAAAAACGTGACTAAAACACATACAAGCAATGTAGCTACATTCCAAAGCCCTCAATATGGACCAATTGGAATTGTAACAAAGCAAGGCATCTCATTTCATCATATGCCTACAGAGCATGAATTTTATCCTGTAGATAATATTGACAAGCAGGTCGTTTTACTGAAAGCTTATGCAGGTATGGATGAACAGATTTTTCAATCATTAGCATCCTTACATATTGATGGCTTAATCATTGAAGCACTTGGGCAAGGAAATTTACCTCCCCGCACCTTACAAGGTTTACAACAACTATTGGATAAAAACATTCCAATTGTACTGGTATCTCGTTGCTTTAATGGTATTGCACAGGATGTATATGGATATGAAGGTGGAGGAAAGCATTTAAAGGAACTAGGTATGATTTTCTCAAATGGGCTCAACGGTCAAAAAGCAAGAATTAAATTGTTAGTTGCTCTTCAAAGCTCTTCAAATCAAGAAGAAATTCAAGAAATCTTTCATCATTAATAGAAAAAGACAACCATAATGGTGTTACACCATTATGGTTGTCTGCTTGCTAGATATTCAGCAATTTGCCTTCCATGAAAACGCCCATTTTCGATGAAGATTTCATTTGCATTATTTCCTGCTGCAATTACCCCTGCAATAAAAATACCCTGCACATTTGTTTCCATTGTATCAGGATCAAACAGCGGACGACCTGATTCAAAATCAATCTCAATACCCATTTTCTCTAAGAATGAATGATCTGGATGATAACCGGTCATCGCAAAGACAAAATCATTTGGAATTGTAATTTCATCTTTTCCATTCGAATACGTTACCGTGTGTTCATCGATACGAGTGACAACTGCATCAAAAATCATTTCGATGATGCCGTTTCGTACCAAGGCTTCAAATTCTGGTAATATCCAAGGTTTCACACTTTTTGAATATTCTGTCCCTCGATAAATAACTGTCACACGAGCGTCTGCTTTTACTAGTTCCAATGCTGCATCCACACTGGAATTTTTACCACCAATTACAACTACATCTTGATTAAAGTATGGGTGCCCTTCTTTAAAATAGTGATGGACTTTCGATGAATTTTCACCAGGCACGCTCATATAGTTAGGTGAATCATAATAGCCAGTTGCAACAATAACATACTCTGCTTCGTACTCACCTTTTGAAGTGGTAACAACAAATTGTCCTCCATTGTTCTTTTGTACATGTTTTACAAGTTCAAACGAGTGAATTCGTAATTTTTTGCGTTTAACTACTTCACGATAGTAAGCAAGAGCTTGGTTTCGAACTGGTTTTCTGTTTTCTGTAATAAATGGAACATTTCCAATCTCTAACTTCTCACTTGAACTAAAAAAAGTCTGATGGGTAGGGTAATTGTAGATGGCATTTACAATGTTCCCTTTCTCAATGACAAGGGCATTGATGCCGATAGCCTGCAGTTCCAGTGCTGCAGAAAGTCCACAAGGTCCCCCTCCGATAATGATTGCTGTTTCTTTTTCCAAACTACTCACTCCTTTACTTCCAACGAACTTTAGCGTTGCACCAAGCTCTCTTTCAACTCCATTGGTTCCTACTAAGTAAATTATCTTTACGCACAAAAAAATCTCCTATCTTATGATAGGAGATTTTTTATAAATACGCAAATCTTTCTACTTATTAAATCCAGCCTCTAAAACGCGATGCTTCAGCCATTTTACGTACGCCTACCATGTAAGCAGCCAAGCGCATATCAACCTTACGTGTTGTCGACGTTTCGTAAATAGTATTAAAGGATTTAACCATTACTTTTTCTAGTTTTTCTTCTACTTCTTCTTCTGTCCAATAATAACCCTGATTATTTTGAACCCATTCAAAGTAAGAAACCGTAACGCCTCCAGCGCTAGCTAATACATCAGGCACAAGCAAGATGCCACGCTCAGACAGAATACGAGTTGCTTCTAATGTAGTTGGTCCATTTGCTGCTTCTACAACAATACTTGCTCGGATTTTATCAGCATTTTCTTCTGTAATTTGGTTTTCAATTGCTGCCGGAACAAGAATATCACAATCCAGTTCTAATAATTCTTTGTTACTAATTGTTGTATTAAATAACTTTGTTACCGTACCAAAACTATCTCGGCGATCTAATAGATAGTCAATGTCTAAACCGTTCTCGTCATGCAAAGCACCATATGCATCCGAAATACCGATAATTTTAGCTCCTGCATCATGCATAAATTTCGCTAAAAAGCTTCCGGCATTTCCAAAACCTTGCACCACGACTCTTGCACCTTTTAAATCAATTCCACGTTTTTTAGCCGCTTCTCTTATACAGATTGTAACCCCTTTAGCTGTTGCTGTTTCACGTCCGTGAGAACCTCCTAAGACAAGCGGTTTACCTGTGATAAAACCTGGTGAATTAAATTCATCAATTCGACTGTATTCATCCATCATCCAGGCCATAATTTGCGAATTCGTAAACACGTCTGGTGCTGGAATATCTTTTGTTGGACCTACAATCTGACTAATTGCTCTTACATATCCACGACTTAACTTTTCTAATTCTCCAAACGACATGTTACGAGGGTCACATACAATTCCACCTTTTCCCCCGCCATAAGGTAAATCTACAATCCCACATTTTAAACTCATCCAAATAGAAAGAGCTTTCACTTCTTTTTCTGTTACATTTGGGTGAAAGCGAATTCCACCTTTTGTGGGACCAACAGCATCGTTATGCTGAGCGCGGTAACCTGTAAAGATTTTAACCGAACCATCATCCATTTTGACAGGAATTTTCACCGTCATCATGCGAAGTGGTTCCCTTAACAATTCATATACTTCCTCAGGATAGCCCAATTTCTCCAACGCCTTATGTATGACCGTTTGAGTAGATTTTAACACATCATTTTTCTCTTCTTGTCGATTGCTCTTGCTTTCTTGCATTTTGTCGGCTACCATCTGTAAACCTCCTAAAGTGGATCAAAAAATTAGTAATTCATTAATTTGGTGCATCTTTCATGACATAGTATACACCCTTACTTTTACAATGCAAAGGGAAATATGAAAGTTTTATGATATTTTGTAGGACAAAACGAAAACGCTTCCAATTAATTGTGTAATCATCATAATTTTTACTATTTTTCGCAAGACCATGTGAGGTAAATCCCTAAAAAAACTCCTTTTATTGCCGCAGGTTTACGTAACACCTATAGCAATAAAAGGAGCTGTTACATTTGAATGTACCTTTGCTCTAAGTTTATGAAAAAGTATCTGCAATATACGAAAGAGCTTGATTATGAATTAGCTGCTTTCCATACTCCTGTACACGATGTTTCGTAATCGTAGAAGGGTTTCCGTACTCTGCTAATAACGCTATAATATTTCCAATCTCTTTCATCGTCAGTTTTTCTTCTCCTACTAACACATAAAACCGATTTTCAAACGAATAGAGAATGGTTTCAATATCGTAATGCTCATTAATCCGTTTTGCTAGTTGAATAACGTCTTCAAACGTTTGAAACTCAAAGAATAAATCGTGACTCTCATCCAACATCACTTGCATCTCGATAAATTCTTCATACATATCTTCATGGTCATCCATAATTTCCATTTCATCTTGACTATCTTGTTTCGTCACAAACACGACCATCCCCTGAGCTTGAAGGGAAAAAATCTCTACTGAAAGCGAGCTTGTCGGTTCAAAATTCAATTCTTTGGACGCCTGCTCAATCATCTCACGAAACAGCTGTTTAACCTTAAATGTATCAGTCCACAAATCTTCTTTTGTGAGTCCTCGCTCTTTTAAATCATCGTACGTGACAAAGACTTTTAACTTATTATAATTTAAACGCTCAAGTCTCATTTGCGTCCCTCCCCGCTTGCACTCATAACCACATGGTTTGATAATGCAGTATATGTACCTTCTAGAAAACGGTTCGTGATGTTTACTTACGAGTTTACAGGTTTACACGGTTAAAAACAAGCCTATTGATTATGATGCTCAGCTAATTTTTCAGTTAGCCATTCATTCCATTCGTTTTTAGAATTCCCTAATAAAAATGAAGAAGCTCGCTCTTTATCTTTTCCTTCTAACATTTCAAAAACAAAACCACCAAGGCCAATTTTCAAATGAGGAAACTCTCCCTGTACATCACACGCTAAATCAACGGTTTTCTTAGCATTTTCCATCATTGTACAGGACATAAAGAAGAAGGTTGGATCCACTTCTTTTAAAATGAGATAAATATCCCTTTCTTCAATGCTGCTCCCTAAGTAAATAACTTCGAACCCTTTTCTTCTTAAGAATAATGTAAAAACAAGCAGCCCCACTTCATGTGTTTCATTCGGACCGCATACCGCAATGGCTTTTGGCAATAAGCCACTTGAAGGAAGAGAATAAAATAACATACTAATTCTTGTTTTTAAAAGCTGTGTAGCATAGTGTTCATGGGCACTTGTAATCTTTCCTTTCTCCCACATGTCTCCTACTGTAACTAATAAAGAACCCAGTATATCAATGACTACTTGCTCCACCGAATATAAGCTAAAAGCATGATTAATTAGCTCTTGTGCTTTACTTTCTTCAAAAGATAATAAATGATGTAAAATTTGATCCTTTAAACGTTGAGGTGTTTCCACTTCACTTTGGTCATCAGTTTGGTGAACATTTGCGCTCTCTGTTTCTAACAACGAGACGGCTTGACTAATCGTAAAGCCATTGCTTACTTTATCTGTTAACCACTTTAACTTTTTAAAATCTGCCTCTGTATACAAACGATGACCCGACTCGTTTCGCACAGGGTTAAATATTTTATAGCGACGCTCCCATGCACGCAACGTTCCGGGTTGGATTCCGACCATGTTTGAGATGGCTTTAATATTATACTTTCCTTCTTGTGAAGCCATATGTAACCTCCAACGACTCTTCATGAACTATAACGTATTACTTGCATTATAGGATAAGTTACACGTTGTGTAAAATTTATATATGCTGGGTTTCAGAGACTCTTGTAGTTAGTTTGCTCTAGTGATTGTGAGAACATGCGCCTTAGCTTTTGCTTCCAAACGAAGGGGCACAGAAGTAGTTCCATAACCATTGCTTACAAAATAAACTGTATCTTTATGTGCTTTTAGTCCACCTAATTCATAAGGACCGAATCCAAGAAAACGAATCTGTCCACCATGGGTGTGACCACTAAGCATTAAGTCAACACGATGGTTTTCTACTTCAAAGACTGCATCCGGATTATGGCTAAACAACAATGTAAAATACCGTTGATCTATGCCTTTAAAGGCTTGGTTCATGTTTAATTGTCCTTCTGACAAGTCATCAACTCCTACAATATTGTAGGAAACCCCTTCTTTCTCTATGCAAATTGCTTCGTTTTTTAAAGCTATTACCTCATGCTTTTTAAAGATATTCATTAAACTTTCTTGATCAATTTCATAATCGTTATTTCCCCATACAAAGTAAATAGAACCTAACTGGCTTAATTGCTTAATATTTGTTTCAATCTGTTGGATCGGGACACCTTTTTCAGCTAGGTCTCCTCCAATAACAACAAAGTCAATCTTTCCATTTACTTGTTCAATTAAGGATTGTGTAACCGTACGTTTATGTATATCTGAAATAAAGAAAATGCGTAATGACTGCCACTCCTTTGGAACACCCTTCACTTCAATATTTTCTTGTTCGACGACTGTACGCTGTGCTTCTTTTGCCATGTAAGTAAGTAAAACAATAGCAATTACTATTAATACACCGATAATTCCTATAATCATAATTATGCTCACTCCTTTTTATTTGCTTTGTGAAGCAGCACCTATACCGTAAATAAATGAAGCCACTATAACTGGTAATAGTAAGTAACACTCATATGAAATAAACGCTACGCATCCTACTAAAGAAATCCATGCTACGAAAAAGTCCATCTTCTGCACCCTTGTCCCTTGTATCCAACGGTACATATTTTCAAATAGCATTTTTACCCAAATAGCCTGACACGTACAGCTAATCAAAAAGAGCAAAATCGTTGCAAAGAGATTCTCTGGATTTTTCAGAAAGTACACAATGGTATCTAGTGAAACTCCTTTTTGTTCAAATACAGAGGTTGTAATGAAATAATAACTACATACCCAACCTATTACAAATAATAACCACTTTCTCATAATACAAGCCTCCCCTCACTACAACTTGTATGTGAGAAGAGGCTATTGCATGTATTTAATCCTTATTTATTTTCATGATACAAATTAATATCGTAGGTTTGTTTCATTGCCGCATACAAATCTTTTCGGTTTTCCCACTGTGCTGGCGTTGACCAAATATCCTTGCTTTTTTGAATGATTTCACACCGCAAATCATTAAATTCTTTTTCCAACTTATCGCACTGCTTTTGCATCTGTATCATTTTGAAATAGGTAGAAACAATAATAATAAGCAAAAAAAGATGCTTACTATCATCGAGAAAGAATTGAATAAAATCACTAAAAGCTCGTAAATTCAGCTGCGAAGTAAATACAAATAAATAACTCATCCCAAGAAGCAAACACCCAAAGAATGCCCACTTCCATTTATTCATCGATTTTTGAGTAGCTGATAGCTTTTCTTTTTTAGTTATAACACTTTCTAATATATATTGAGTTGGTTCATCAACATGATAATGAGATAGCTCTTTCACTTTCTTCAACTCCCCTTTATAAGGCTAGTACCACAGTATGAAGAAAGATGACTGTTTATGTTTAAAATTTCAACAATGAATCTTTTAATGGACAGCTTGTTTGAGCAACCTTGCTAGTTCGCCTTGCCATCCTAAAAATGTAGACTCCGTACACTCATGTTCAGGTTGACTATATTCATCCAAATCAATATTGCAAAGGTCACAGCAATTGTGCTTCTCTGAAATACCCTCTTCTTCGAAATAGCTCATTAAAGCTTTTCTTCTACAACCCTTTGTATGGATAAACTCTTTCATTGCGTGGTATTTTTTCTGTTTAGCATTTAAGCGTTTATTTACAATTTCCATCAGCTCTTCATATAGAGATTCCGTGACCTTCTCTGGATAAATTAATCCATCATGAACAGCACCGATATTTTCTAAGTAGTGACGGATAAAACGCCAATGGGTTTCGTAAATACCAATTGTAAATAAGAAGTGCGCTTCTACTTCTCGAACTCCAACCGGGCTGGAACTTGAACGAATTTGTGACAAACAATATAAAAGCGTATCCGAAGAAGGAAGCTCTAAGTCTAACAAAGCCTGCGCAGAACCATCATCTTCTTCACTATATAATAAAATCGCCAAACTCGGTAACCCATCACGACCTCCCCTGCCAATTTCTTGAACGTAGGATTCAAGCTGGGTAGGCGTTTGAAAATGCAGTACAAACCGAACGTTTGATTTGTTAACTCCCATTCCAAAAGCACTTGTACAACAAATAAAGTCGAGCTGATTTTCAAGAAATTGTCGCTGGATAAGCGTACGATCGTTAGCTTCCATTCCTCCGTGGTAATATTGAACTTTCTCAACACCGTTTTCTTTTAAGTAGTGCGTTAGCGACTCTGTTAAAGCCCGGCTAGAACAATAAATAATACCTGGTTTTTGAATTTTCGTTACGTATTCCAATAGCTTTTTCTTTTTTTCTTCAAGACCATGCACATGCTCTACGCTGATAGCAATATTTGAACGATTCATTGAATATAAGTGCTCATTAACTTGATCAAGGTGTAAATACTTTTTAATATCACTGAGTACTTCACTCGTTGCTGTACCGGTTAGCGCTAAGCAAGTTGGCTTCCCTAGCTTTTCCCATACAATACCTAAGTTTAAGTAGTCTAATCGAAAGTCATGTCCCCATTGTGAAATACAGTGTGCTTCATCTACAACGAACATACCGATATTCGTTTGTTTTAAAGCATGAACTACATGGGGATTCTGTAAGATTTCGGGGGAAGCATAAATGAAACGATAGCTATTTAAAGAGCGTAGTGCCTGCTGCTTTTCATCTTCACGTAAAAAGCTGTTAAGAGCAATAACCCTCTTCTCTCCTTTGGCTTTAAGCTGCTGAACCTGATCTTCCATCAGGGAAAGTAGTGGGGACACAATAAGGATTGGCCGCTTTAAAAAATAGCCAGGGAGCTGATAGCAAAGTGACTTTCCTGTTCCAGTAGGCAAAACGGCCAGAACATGATTGTGATTTAATAAGTCCGTTATAATTTCTTTTTGACCGTTTCGAAAAGTTGAAAAGCCAAATTCTCTTTGAAGTACCTGTTCTAACTGCATCGTCTTACTCCTTTCTTAATCCGTTACGCACTTAGCTAATACAAGACGAATTTGAAAATAAGTAAGGTGATCACTAACCTCTTTTTTTATTTCTTTGAGCTGATTGGTATTTAACGCTTTGAAAGCGTTGATAATTTCCTCTTGATCCTCTACTTTCACATAAGCATCAATCGTAAAGTTAGGAAGAAACAATGCCAGTTCAGCAATATGATCTTCAATTGTGCTCTCTTTTAACCGCCTAATTCTCGCTACTTCTTTTAACGATTTTCCTTTTTGTAACCACTCATACGTTTTAACTGTTGAAGCTGTTAATGGTACAGTCATATGTACATCTTGTACAAATTTCTGGAGAACAGGAAATTCACTTGGACATTCGCTAATTTGCTCAATAATTTGATGAACAACGCTGATTATCAATAAGTGAACGTAGTTTTCGTCCATATTGTAATACTCAGCAAGCTGGTTTTTCGTTAAGCCAATTCGTTTATATCCACTCAAGTGTTGGACAAATATATCAGCATCTCGGGAAGAACCCCTCTTTAATATGCATTGTAACTCATCAAATAAATGCTTTGCCAACTCTTCTCGTGAATACGACTGAGAAAATAGATAAGCTTTCACCCATTGAATGGGCTCAGCATCTTGCGTTATTGGTAAAAATCCCTTTTGAAAATACTGTAGGTTAGAGATTGTTTGAATGAACAAGGTCAGTCTCGATAAAAATAATTGTGTGCTACTTGCAAATTGCCAACCGCTAAGCTTAGCTGGCAGAGGCCATTCACGTAACTGTGTGCGAAGTACTTGTTCGCCCTTGGCTGTTAGCACATATTTTTGATGATCTACTTCTTTAATAAATTGTTGAGAATTAAGCTCTTTTACGTATCGAGAAAATGTTTCTTTTTTCAAGTAACTAAATGATTGAAATAAAAAAGACAAGCCAAAGATTTTACCGTCTTGAATTGTTTGCGCTGATTTTTTACCAGCTACTATATGATAAATTCCGTAAACTGTTCGTTCACCTTTTAGTTGTTGCATACTATATAGCATAACGGTTTGAATATAGTTCACAATCGTCAACTTCCTTTCTCTTTTCATTTTACCAAAACTTTAACAGAACGCATCCTTTTGTCATTGAGCGAATCGAGATGAATCAAAAAAGCAGTGCTATAAGTCATGACAAACCCTTGTCTGATAAGCATTATCAATGACTTTTCTATTGAAAAGTTTTAAAAATCGTCTTACAATGGGTAAAGAGAAATTTCACGCTTATGTTGAAAAGAGATTATATAACACGAAATTTTCGAACACTTTACAGGAGGTCTTGTTATGCCAAAATATACAATTGTTGACAAAGATACATGTATTGCATGTGGAGCATGTGGAGCAGCAGCACCAGACATTTATGATTACGATGATGAAGGAATTGCATTCGTAACATTAGATGATAACCAAGGGATTGTGGAAGTTCCTGATGAATTAGAAGATGATATGATGGATGCATTTGAAGGCTGTCCAACAGATTCAATCCGCGTAGCAGATGAGAAGTTTGACGGTGACTCTAACAAATTTGAATAAGAAGTAAAAAAAGACCTGTACATAGAGATGTACAGGTCTTTTTTTCTATTTAAACTGCGACTCGCTTTGTAATCCAATACTTCATTTTATTAAATAAAACAACGAAAATTAAGCCTGTAATAATCCCTTTAATCATATTAAATGGCAGAATCCCCGTTACGACTAACTGACGTGTTTCCTCACTTGACAGTGCCGGTGACTGCAAGAAAAGCGTATATGCCGGTAAGAACACATAGTAATTTAAAAACGCCATGCCAACGGACATTACTACTGTTCCAACTACTAAACCTGTTGTAATACCTTTTGTAGTTTTAAATTTATGAAACATAAGAGAAACCGGTAAAATAAATAATAGCCCTGCTACAAAATTTGCGAATTGGCCTACAGGGACGCCTGTTGCGCTTCCTTGAATGAGGTAGTGGAGAAGATTTTTAATTCCTTCGACAATAATACCTGCTACAGGACCAAAGATTAATGCAGCAAGCAGTGCCGGCACCTCACTAAAATCAATTTTTAAAAATGGTGGTATACCTGGTATTGGGAAGTTAAGCATCATTAATACGTAAGACAAACCGCTTAGCATCCCTAAAATAACAAGCTTTTGTGTTTTCTTGCTTTGTTCCATTTTCCTCTCTCCTTCTTGCGATCCACTCTTCCAAGAAGAAAGGTTCATTGCATATGCGCTCCATAAAAAAACCTCAACAAATTTGTTGAGGGAAAATGCAGGCACATTCAATAAACGTTCAGCACATTTGCTTTTGAACGTTTGAACCTCCACCTTCTCCCATCCAGACTTTACTGTCGGCTTTGGAATCACACCAAATCCTGCTCCAAACTTAAAGAGCTCGCGGGCTTAAAACAACTTGTTTATCACCGCCGGTCGGGAATTACACCCTGCCCCGAAGATAGATCAATATTTAATGATGTTCACATTATATGATACCTTGAATTAAAAGTAAATCATTTAATATAAAAAATCCTACAATTCTCATTCTTTTAGTCATTATTTTTGCACGGCGGTAAAAGCAGCGGAATATTGAAAGATTGTCAGGCATCCTTTCAACGTACTTTCATATATAAAAACCTCAAAAAAGTACGTTTTAAAAATATTTAACTAGAAATAAATCTTCTAAATCCTCCTTTTTTTATAAAAAATCCGAATATTAATCAAAAAAATAAAAATGAAAACGTTACCAATTGTGAACTTTTTTACAATCTAATTGACAGAATTTTTTTAACGTGATAAATTATCAGATATTTGAGTTGTGAAAGGGAGATGTTAATACATGTATGAAGTGTTAGTAGCCGATTCAATTAGCAATGAAGGTCTTGCTCCATTATTAGAAGCATCAAATGTTAATTTAACGAGAAAAAAAGTAACGGAAGTTGAAGATTTATTGCATACATACGATGCACTGCTTGTTCGAAGCGCAACGACTGTGACGGAAGACTTGTTAGACAAGATGAAGAATTTAAAGATTGTTGCTCGTGCAGGTGTAGGTGTCGATAATATTGACATTGAAGCATCAACTAAGCGAGGGGTTGTTGTTATCAATGCTCCAAATGGAAACACTATTTCTACGGCTGAGCATACTTTTGCCATGATGGCTAGTTTAGTTCGCCATATCCCTCAAGGAAATATTTCTGTCAAATCTCGCGAATGGAACCGATCAGCATTTGTTGGTACAGAACTCAACCGCAAGCACTTAGGAATTGTTGGTTTTGGCCGTATCGGCTCTGAACTTGCCAAACGTGCGAAAGCCTTTAACATGACGGTACATGTATATGATCCATTTTTAACAACATCTCGCGCAGAAAAACTAGGAGTTGACCTCTTATCGTTAGATGATTTACTAGCAGTAGCTGATATTATTACTGTTCATACGCCATTAACGAAAGATACAAAAGGTTTATTAAATCGTGATACGTTAGCGAAAACAAAAAAAGGCGTTTATTTACTAAACTGTGCACGAGGCGGCATTATTGATGAAGAAGCACTTGCACACTATTTAGAAATTGGTCACGTTCAAGGTGCTGCAATTGACGTGTTTGAAGTAGAGCCACCTACTGATAATCCACTTTTAAACTTTGATCAGGTTATTACAACGCCACATTTAGGTGCTTCAACAAAAGAAGCGCAGTTAAATGTAGCTGAAGATGTTGCTTATGATGTGCTACGCTTCTTAGAAGGTAACCCAGTAAGTTCTTCAATTAACTTACCGACACTTTCAAAAGACGTATTCGAAAAAATCCAGCCGTTTACTAGCTTAACAAAACAGCTTGGTGCCGTTTTATCACAATGCATGAAAGAACCTGTTCAAGACATTTCTGTTACGTACGCAGGAACAGTAGCGGATTTAGAAACAACGTATATTACCCGAAGCTTGTTGTCTGGATTTTTAACTCATCGTATCGACCGCTCAGTTAACGAAGTAAACGCGTCAATGATTGCCAAAGAGAGAGGCATTACGTTTGGTGAGAAAATTTCTGATAACACTCAAGGCTATGCTAATATTATTGAAGTTGTTGTAAAAGGAGAATCTCGTACATTCTCTATTACCGGTACGTATATCAAAGATTACGGTCCTCGCGTTATTAATATTGATTCCTTTGACATTGATTTTTATCCAGAAGGACATTTATTATATATCCGACACACAGACCAACCTGGCGTTATTGGAAATGTTGGTAAAGCGCTTGGTGATTTAAATATCAACATTGCAACAATGCAGGTAGGACGTAAACAAAAAGGCGGAGAAGCGATTATGATGCTTACGTTCGATCGTCTTATTGAAGATGCAACAATTGAGTCTCTGAAGCAAGCAAGTGAAATTGTTACAATTCAACGTATTGAACTATAAAACAAAACAAGGAAGGCAAATGCCTTTCTTGTTTTTATTTTGTTATCTTTAGGTGTTGACCAGGATAAATATCACTGGTTGTCATATGATTTCTTCCTTTTAAATCGTCTACATCTATTTTGTATTTTTTTGCGATTTCAGATAACGTGTCCCCTCTTTCAACAACGTATCCTTCATTTAACTGTCTAAATACAGCAGCTTCTAACTGTTCCGTTACGTAGGCTGATAATTTTTCTTGATCAAGCTTTGCGATTGGGTTAATAGCATTCGTTTTATCAATATTCCACGTTCCTTTATGAACTTCAAAATGCAAATGGGCACCAGACGATCGACCTGTATTACCTACTTGTCCAATTGTCTGACGAGCAGAAATTCTTTCTCCCTCCGCAACACCTCGATTATTCAAATGTGCATACACCGTTTCATATCCATTATCCTGCTTGATAAACACAACTTGTCCATATGTATCAGAGTAATAAGATTTTGTGACTCTCCCACTATATACTGCATACACCTGTGTTCCCACAGGCGCTGCAATATCAATACCAAAATGTTTTGCGTTACGAGAACCAAACACATCTGTAAGCGTTCCTTCTTCAGTAGGCCAGTTCCACTGTGTTGAAGCTTGTGCTTTAGCCATTGTTCCGCCAACAAACAATAGACCTATACACATCCCCATAATAACTACTACTAATATTCGCCTTACAATATCAAGCATACATATCCTCCTATGTACTAAGCGTTTCTTGACACATAAATATACTATATGCATTTTCAAAAATTCTAGACATTTCCAATAAAAAAAGGTTAGAAAATAGTGAAATATTTTCTAACCTTTTACTATTCAACCTGTGACCCCAAAGTAACATTTATCACTATGAGTAGTGTTTAGGAAGCTTAATAAAGAATGTTGTGCCCTGATTTAAAATACTATTTACCACAATGACTCCATGATGTGCTTCTACAATATTTTTTGCAATTGCGAGCCCGAGTCCCGTACCCGACTTTCCTCTTGTTCTTGCCTTATCTGCTTTATAAAATCTTTCAAAAACAAACGGTAAATCTTCTTCTGGTATTCCTACACCTGTATCCTCAACTGAAAGATGAACTTCCGTTTGGTTACTGTTAATACCAAGCGTCACTTTGCCTCCTTTAGGAGTATGACGAATTGCATTATCAATCAAATTGGTTAATACTTGTTCTATCCGATCTGCATCAATGGTTGCCGGGAGTTTTATTTGTGCATTGGTTTGAAGTTCCAACCTAATGTCTTGCTCTTTAGCAATGCCCTGGAATTTACGAACTACTCGCTCAGCAAGTTCAACCATCTCAATTTCAGCTACGTGGAGTTGAACATGCCCCGCTTCCATTCGAGCTAAATCTAATAGTTCGTTAACAAGCCTCCCCATCCTTAAGGATTCATCATAAATAACTTGGGTAATTTCTTTTTTCTCTTCTTCAGTACTCGCAATGTCATCAATAATCGCTTCACTATAACCTTGTAGCATTGAAATCGGTGTTCGTAATTCATGTGAAACATTGGCGATAAAATCTTTTCGAAGTTTATCTAATTTACGCTCTTCTGACATATCGCGTAAAACCGCAACGGCTCCTCGAATCTTTGTTTGGTTATAAAGTGGTGACATGAGAATAACCCATGTCTTCCCTTGTATTGTTAGTTCTGCGCTCTGCTCTTTTTCACTTTTAACAACGCTCTCGAACAAACGAACAACTTTTAAAGGAAGTTCTGGAATGGACTGATTGTTCATATTTTGCTCATAGTACCATGCTTGTAAAAACTGATCTGCAGGTGGATTCGTAATTAAAATTGAACCATTTTGGCTAAATGTAATAACACCATCCGCCATACTACTTAAAATACTTGATAGCTGCTCTTTTTCTTGATTTAAAGCGTTAAGATTGAACTTTAACTGTCTTCCCATCTGATTGAAAGCAATGGCTAGCTCACCAATTTCATCATGTGTCAAAATCGGTACTTTCGTCTCGAAATTTCCTTTCGTAACCTCAAAAGCTGCCTGCTTCATTTTTCGAAGCGGAGCGGTAATTCGCGTTGATAAGAAAAAGGCAAAGATTGTAGTCAACACGATGGCAATACCCGCAGCTAAGATAATAAACTTTGTTGTATAGCGCGCAGGCTCTTCAATCTCAGCTAATGATTGGTACAAGTAAACTCCTCCATTACCTTGACCATCCACAGATAACGGAACGCCTACAATAAACATCAGTGGACTTTCTGAAGTACCTCTATCTTCGTTCATGTACATCTCTTCGTGTACAACTTCACCATGTGTAGTTACTCTCTGAAGATTTTTGTCTTCAGAAATAAGCGAGATGACAGTGTCGCGGCTCTCTTCTTCTGGATGTGTAGAATTCCAATACTTTTTATCTCCTTGCACAATTAAGATACTGGCTTGATCAGCTAATTCTCGTGCAATTGAAAGTCCAAGCTCCTGGTCTTTGGTTTCTTGTACGATGGTGGAGATTTTAGCTGCTGTTTTCGTTAATCGCTTTTCTGCGTCATCTACATGATAATTTTCAAAGAACTGCAGCAATAAAACCGTTAAAATAAATAAAACAAACGTAACGAGTAATAAAATAGTAAACCAAAGTTTACCAACAACACTGCGCCAAAACATCAGCTGTTCCCAACCTCAAATTTATATCCTACACCCCAAACGGTTACAATCATTTTAGCAGCGTCTGGAGATACGCGGTTTAATTTTTCTCGCAAACGTTTGACATGGGTATCTACCGTCCTTAAATCTCCAAAGAAGTCGTAGTGCCAAACTTCTCTCAGCAACTGCTCTCGGTCGTACACTTTATCTGGCGTTTTTGCTAAAAAACACAGCAGTTCGTACTCTTTTGGTGTTAAGTTTACTTCTTTATCATCAGCAGTCACACGATGTGCATCATTGTCAATTGTTAAATGATCAAATACAATCATGTTTTTAACTGAAGGTGTTGGTTCCATAACAGGTATAGACGATGAGCGTCGTAATAAGGCCTTCACGCGCAGTACAACTTCTCTAGGGCTGAAGGGTTTAACAATATAGTCATCGGTTCCAACTTCAAAGCCTTGAACACGGTTTACTTCTTCCCCTTTTGCCGTTAGCATAATAATTGGTGTTGTTTTTTTCTCCCTGATTTGTTTACACACTTCAATTCCATCAATTCCAGGCATCATTAAATCTAAAATAATAAGATCATAATTTATATGTAACGCTTTCTCTATAGCCTCATGGCCATCAGCAGCTTCCTCAATCGTATATCCTTCTTTTTCTAAATACATCTTTAATAAACGACGAATACGATCTTCATCGTCCACAAGTAATAACCTTTGTTCAGTTTGCATGTTCTCAACCTCCTACGTTTAGTTTACAAAAAAAACAGATGAACTGCTACCAATGTCTAACCAACATTGTGACAATCTATGTAACAAATGAATGAGGCTTAATAGATTTCTCTTTTATTTGTACTCTTTTGAAATCATTTTTCATTCATATCTAATTCCCAGACCTGGTTGGATTCATTATGACAAAAAAAACTCGCTGTCGCAATGACAGCGAGTTTTGGTTATGCATACGAATGTAGACCTGCAATGACTAAGTTAACCGCAACGAGATTAAACATAATAATAGCAAAGCCACCAACTGCTAACCACGCTGAACGTTCACCTTGCCACCCTTTTGCTAGACGCAGATGTAAAAAGGCTGCATAGAAAAGCCACGTAATTAAAGCCCATACTTCTTTCGGATCCCATCCCCAGAAGCGCGTCCAGGCAATTTGCGCCCATATCATTGCAAAAATTAAAGCACCTAAAGTAAAAACGGGAAACCCAATAGCAACAGAGCGATAGCCTACTTCATCTAGTAATTCACTATTGACTTGCTTGACTAACGGTTTTAAAGCAGCACCAATTCGCTTGCGAAGAACAAGGCGAAGTAACCAATATAGGACTAAACCACTCATCAGTGACCATAAAACTGTATTTAATTTTTGTGCATTTATAATTGCAGGTACCGAAACCGTTGGCTCTAATCGATTACCCGTGATTAGCTCCCCGTCATGCGGACCAACTAGGGCTGGCAGATGATATACCATTTCAGCCCGTTTTTCATTTTTATCAACCCATGTAAAGGTAGCGTCATAGTTTGATAAGCTAAAAGCTGTTGTCATAATAATAAATCCAACCGTACTAAGTAAAGAATACAAGATAAACTCTAGCCAAAATGTTTTTTTTGTTGCTTTTGTTTGATCAATACATTTAATAAGGTAAATCAGTCCCGCTACAAAGCTAATGGCTAAAATTGCTTCGCCTGCAGCAGCTGTTGTAACGTGAATATGTAACCAATTTGTTTGAAGAGCCGGTATTAAAGGCGAAATTTCTGTTGGGAACATACTTGCATACGCAATAATTAACAGCGCCACAGGAAGAGCAAATAAGCCTAGAATACTCAACTTATAAATAAAGTAAATAATAATAAATGCTCCGACAACCATCATGCCAAAGAAGGTTGTAAACTCAAATAGATTACTAACTGGTGCATGACCTGAAGCAATCCACCTCGTAATAAAATAACCAACTTGCGCAATGAATCCAACAATCGTTACGCTAATTCCAAATACCGGCCACTTGTTTGTCTTATGCTTTGAATTCTTTTCTCTAATGGCTCCACCAAAGAAAAACGTAGCGACTAAATAAGCAATAAAAGCTACATAAAGCAAGTTACTACTAACGCTAGCAAAATCCATTTTGTCTCCTCCTACCCCTTGTCTTTATCCATTTGATCATGCAACGGCATAACCTTGGTCTGTTGAATTGCTTGATTTAGCTCTTTTTTTAAACCGTACCAGTTTTTATTTGTATGAGCAGCTAACCAGAGCTCATTGTCCACTCTTTGAATCCATAGTCGACGATGATTCCAATACATTCCTTGAATGACACCAATCATAAAGATGGCACCTCCAAGGCCTAAAACCCAAAGTGTATAATCCTTCCTCACTGTTAAACCTGTTACATTTTTTGTATCCACACCTGCAAAGGACATTTTATAGTCATTTTCACCAAGTGGCTCTAGGTTTTGTTGAATAGCGACAAGTGCTACCTCACCTTTGGGATGCTCAGGTGAAAACATTTTAAACACAAAGGCTGGATTATTCGGTACGCGCGTTTTGGTATCAGGATTTCCGTCATCATTTAAGTAAAAGTCTGGGAAATAACTAATTAAATCTACTTTATAACCATCCTTAAGCTTATATGTTTCCTGCGGATTATATAAATCAACTGTTAATTGGCCAATATTTTCTTCCGTTTCTTTATTTGTTAAATGAAATGACATGGCGTTAAACTCATTAAGCTTATAATCCACCTGGTAAATGGCATAACCCTCGTGCTTTAAAGGTTCATTTACACGAATGCTTTTATCCTTTAATTCTTTTAATTCTGGCGTTTGTCCAGGAATACTGTCCCCTTCACGCTCGTATAGTGTCACATCAGCTTGATAATTCTTTACAATCGTTTGATTACCGACTCGGTCAATCGCTTGTTGAAAAACTTCTTTTTCCGTGTCTTTATCGTACATTTCAACTTTAAACGCATTGTTTTTTAAATAGTATTCCCCATCAGTACCGGGCACTACCTTTGTTTCACCTTCTCGTACCCACAGCACTTCATCAACGTACATGCCAGGTACAAACCGAAGCATGGCGCCGATTAAGAAAATAATAAGCCCAACATGATTGACATAAGGTCCCCATCTTGAAAACCTTCCTTTTTCAGCCAATATGTTTCCGCTTTCTTCTCGAACCGTATATCGACGCTTTTTCAGCTGTTCTTTCAAAGTTTCATAGTCTTCATCTGTCCATGACTTCGTGACGCTAAATAAACGCTGCTTTTTCAAGAAATTTGCGTGTTTTTTTACCCTTTGATATTTTAGTGATTTATAAAGTGGAACAACTCGATCTAAGCTGGCAATGACTAATGATATACCAAGTGATGCGATTAAAAGCATGTACCACCATGAACCGTATAAATTGTGAAATCCTAGTTCATAGTAGAGTTTTCCCGTCCATCCGTACTCTTGTTCATAATATTGAACTGCTGTTGTTCCTGGTGGTATGTACATTTCTTGTGGATAAATCGTTCCTAGAGCTGATGCTGTAAGTGTAAGGATAATAATCCAAACACCTACCTTTACTGAGGAGAAAAAGTTCCATATCTTATCAATGATTGTTTTATTATATGTTTGTGACCGCCTTGCACTTCCTTCGTATCGCATATCAACCAGTTGCTTTGAGGCCTCTTCATTTAATGGCTTCCCACACGCTTCACATAACACGGTTCCTTCTTTATTTTGATGACCGCATTCACATCGTATTTGTTTCATAGCAAAAACTCCCTACGGCTTAATTAATTCCATGTACTCTTGAATTCGTTTTTCATCTAACCCTCCAATAAACACATCGACAATCTTTCCATCTTTATCAATTAAAAACGTAGTTGGTAACGGGTCTACACCGTATGCATGGAGAACCTGTGAATCCTTGTCCATTAGGATCGGAAAGGATAATCCATAGCGGTTTGCAAACTGCTTAACAGCAACATCTGTTTCACCAACATTTGCAGCTAAAATTTCAACACCCTGACCTTTATACTTGGCGTATTGCGCTTCCATTACAGGCATTTCCTTTTCGCAAGGTTTACACCACGTGCCCCAAAAATTTAAAAAGACGCCTTTACCTTTGTAATCAGAAAGCTTATGCTCATTGCCTTCTAAATCTTGGAGCGCAAAGTTAGGAGCCTGATCACCTACTGAAAAGGCTTGCTTGTCAGCTATAAATTGCGTATATAGAGTGTAGCCGACGGCAACTAATAAAATAGTTAGAATCGTAGTACGAATAAATAAGCGACGTTTTTTCATCCCAATCGAACTCCTCTAAATCGTTTTCATTATGCGTTTTCTTACAATTATAGCATTTTTTCGCATTCGTAAAGGGAAAAATATTATGAAGGTTATGTGACACACTTATTTGTTTAATCAGCCATCGACAGAAAGCTCACTTGCCATCTCTAGGTATACGTCTTCATAAAAAAAGACACGTTTAGCTGACGGATTATACCATTAGCTAAACGTGCCTCTTTATACTTATTTACCTGTTTGTGCTTTCGTATACAGTTGCTTTACCTCATGAGCCGTTAATTCTCTTGCTTCTCCTGCATTTAAACCTCTTAAATCTAAATTCGCATAGCGCTCACGCTTTAGCTTTAAAACAGGGTGACCAATCGCTTCAAACATGCGACGAACTTGGCGGTTTTTACCTTCATGAATCGATAGCTCTACGATAGCTGTTTGTTTTCCTTTATCAATCGACAGAACTTTTGCACGCGCAGGCGATGTTTTTCCATCTTCAAGCATAATACCTCTTTGTAGCTGTCTAATTTTTTCACGTGGTGGAATACCTTTAACTTTTGCTACGTACACCTTATCAATTTCGTACTTTGGATGCGTTAGCAGGTTGGCGAATTCACCATCGTTTGTTAAAAGAATTAGACCTGACGTATCATAATCTAAGCGCCCAATTGGATAAATACGTTCTTCAACGTGGGGGAAAAAGTCTACAACTGTTTTTCGATCTTTGTCGTCCTTCGCTGCTGAAATAACGCCTCTTGGCTTATATAACATAAAATAGACCGGTTCCTCACGCTCTAATGGTACACCGTCCACTTCAATTTTATCGTTAGGTCCTACCTTTGTTCCTAGCTCTTTTACTGCTTTTCCGTTCACCGTTACTCGTCCTTGCGTAATAAGCTCTTCAGCTTTACGCCTTGAAGCAACACCCGCATGAGCAATTACTTTTTGTAATCGTTCCATTTATATCTCACCTCTTGTAACATCTTACTTGTTTACTCTCTAATATACAAGCCTGTACAACAAATACCTATTAATTTTCTCATACAAAAAAAGAAAGCATGCCAAGCTTGCTTTCTTTTACCTTTATTATGACCCAAAAACAAGAATAACAATTACAACTGATGCGATAATACCTACTAAATCCGCTAACAAACCAACCTTTAGAGCATCGCCCATTTTCTTTATCCCTACGGCTCCAAAATAAACGGTTAAAATATAAAAAGTGGTATCAGTACTTCCTTGCATAGTAGAAGCTAATCTCCCAATAAAAGAATCCGGTCCATACGTTGAAATTAAATCGGTGGTAATACCCAAAGCAGCAGTTCCTGAAATTGGTTTGATTAAAGCAAGTGGGACTATATCAGCAGGCACGCCAACCGCATTCAAAAATGGCTTCATAAAGTTTAAAAAGAAATCTAATGCTCCAGACGCTCGAAAGATTGAAATACTGACGAGCATCCCGACAAGATAAGGAATAATAGAAAACGCAATTTGTAAACCATCCTTCCCGCCTTCTACAAACCGTTCATAAGTTGGAATTTTTTTATATGTTCCATATAAAAGGATACACCCTACAATAAGAGGGATAAACATAATGGAAATCTGATTTAATAAGGTCATCTACGTCCGCCTCCTTTTTTCATGCGGCGATGGTAGAAATAACGATCAATGACAATGGCTCCCATTGTAGCGACAACCGTTGCAAGAAGTGTCGTTCCTACAATTTCTGTTGGATTGGCGGAATTATACGTAATTCGAATAGCAATAACAGTTGTTGGAATTAGTGTTAGACTGGTTGTGTTGAGCGCTAGTAACGTAATCATTGACCTGCTCGCTTCATCCTTATTACCATTTAGCTGTTTTAACTGCTCCATTGCTTTAATCCCAAGCGGGGTAGCGGCATTACCCAGACCAAACATATTAGCCATCATATTAGACAGTATATACCCTAAAGCAGGATGGTCTTTTGGAATATCAGGAAACAGCCTTCCAATAATGGGGCGAAACAACTTTGCTAATTTTTCTAATAATCCAGCGTGCTGTGCAATGTTCATAATACCTAGCCAAAACACTAATACGCTTATTAAACCAATACTGATGGTAACGGCTTCTCCTGCCCCTTGAAAAATTGCTTTGTTAACTGCCTCCATCTTTCCATTAATGATTGCAAATACAATTCCAATAATCGTCAGCAACATCCAAATGATATTGACCATCTTATCGTGCTCCTGGATAAACTAAAAATAAATTCTTTACCTTATTGAAGAACCCCTCTTCTTTCTTTGGCTCACTGTGAAAATAAATTGGGATATTGCCTATCGAATCACCATCTCGCGTCACCTGTAATTCTCCTACAACGCTTGGAACAGGCTTTCCTTCTTTCCATTCTTTTTGAGGTTTAATTAGAATTGTTTTCAACTTAACGGTTTCTTGCTCATCTTTTGTTAGTGGATATACAACATCTCTTTTTATTTCAAGCTTCTTTTTGTAAAATGAATCTTCAATACCTTTTAATTCTCCTTTTGGAGCTAAGCTTGTCATTTTATAAGTGTCAAAAGCCCCTTCGTACATCGAGATATGGTCATTCCAATCGCTAGGTGCATTAATCGTAACAGCTATTAAATCCATTCCATTTTTTGTGGCCGTTGTTACCAGCGTTCGCTTTGCTAGCTTGGTATATCCAGTTTTACCACCTGTGCAGTATGCATATAAGCTCGTCAATAATTTATTTTTATTTTTCCACACTCGATCCCATTTTTCTTCGGGATGAGGTGTTCTGTAAACTTTCGTTCCTGAAATTTCTCTAAACGTCTTATTATTCATCGCGTAGCGCATTAAGATTGCCATGTCGTAAGCCGTTGAACGATGATTTTCATGATCATCTAAGCCATGAGGATTTTGAAATGTTGTATTAGTCATTCCAATTTCTTTTGCTTTTTGATTCATTAAATACACAAATCCCTCTTCGCTTCCACCCACTGTTTCAGCAATCGCTACAGCCGCATCGTTGCCGGACCTCATCATGAGCCCGTATACCAAGTCTTTGAGCTTAATTTTTTCACCCTCAACTAAATAAATGGATGACCCTTCTACTCCTACTGCTCGAGGGCTAACGGTTGTTGTTTGATCAATTTTGCCAGATTCGATTGCTAATATAGCCGTCATAATTTTCGTAATACTTGCTATACGACTAATGGCATCAGCATTTTTCTCGTATAAAACTCTTCCAGACTTTTGCTCAATTAAAACTGCACTATGGGCGCTTACACCTGCTGCATATGTAGTAGGAGGCAAACTGCTTAGACCTAAAAATAAAATCATGAAACAAATAATGCTTTGCTTTATTTTTCGCATGTCATCCCCGTCCCTTTATCTGTTTGTACAAGTTTATGCATTTGTTTTCATGTTATGATTTATTTACGCGAAGGTATTTTTCAAGTTTTATCTTATTTGTAATATTCTTCTTATTTATTCATAAAAAGAACACGATGTTTGCTCATCGTGTTCTTCATCAAGTAAGTTATTCAGCTTCTTGAAACGTTCTAAAAAACAAGTCTGCTTCCTGTTCAGCACCTGATTCTTCTTCTGGAAGCGGTGGCAATTCACTCAAATCTTTTAAGCCGAAATAAGCTAAAAATTCTTTTGTTGTTCCATATAAAATCGCTCGGCCTGCTCCTTCTGCGCGTCCCGTTTCCTTTAAAAGTGCTTTTCCTATTAGCGTTTGAAGCGGCCTTTCAGTTTTCACACCTCGAATTTCTTCAATTTCAGCTCGCGTAATGGGTTGGCGATATGCCACAATTGCAAGCGTTTCGAGTGCAGCTTGAGATAGGGATTGAGCAGGTGGCGTTTCAATTAATTTCTCCACATAAGAAGCATATTCCTGCTTCGTTGCAAATTGAAATTGTCCAGCAATCTCTACTAGTTGAAGACCTCGCTTATCATTCTCGTACTCTTTCATTAATTTATCTAGTTCTATACTCACTTCGTCTTTCGACACATCAAGAAGTTCTTGCAGTTGCTTAATAGATAGCCCTTCATCTCCTACAACGAATAGTAAACTTTCGATAGCTGCAGAGATATGCTGTTTACTCATCTTTCATCATTCCTTTCTTGATATGCAACGTATAGTTCATCTAAGTTATTTGACTGTTCTACGATGACTTCATTCTTTTTCATTAGTTCTAAGATGGCTAAGAACGTTACCACAATATGATTGCGTTCAGGATAAGGAAACAGCGTATAAAAACTTTGTTTTCCTTTTGTTTTCCGAAGTACGGATACAATTTCCGTCATTCTTTTTTCAATTGGGACGTCTTGTCGAGCTACCCTTGCTTGAACTGGCTTTTGTAGCTGCTTTCGCTTCATCAGTTTCTGCAAAGCACTGAGCATATCATAAAGCGACACATCTAAATCTCCACTACCTTGCTGCGCCGGTTTTTCATCACTTATCTGCTGTAAGTTACTAGGTGCCTTCGCGTAAATATGCGTTTGTGTCTCTTCAAGCTTTTGAAGTTCAACAGCAGCTTCTTTAAATTTTCGATATTCGATTAATTGTTGCATTAACTGCTCGCGAGGATCTTCTTCTACATCATCCATACTATCATCTATGTCGTCTTCGTCGTATGTTGGCAATAACATTTTGCTTTTAATTTGAATAAGCGTCGCAGCCATTACTAAATATTCGCTTGCCACGTCTAGCTGAAGCTCGTTCATCGTATGTATATACATCATGTATTGTTCGGTAATCGTTGCTACTGGTATATCATAAATATCAATTTCAAATCGGTTAATAAGATGCAATAAGAGATCTAGCGGTCCTTCAAAAGCATCTACCTTCACACTATATTCCAATTCTATCCCACCAAAATTATCATTTAGTCATAAGTTGCACTATCATTAGTATAGAGGATTCTAGACACATGTCCAATATAATTTCTAGGAAAGATAGGTCATTCGCCCATACCAAACGTAAAAATGAACATATGATGTCAGGGTAATAGCATTTTGATAACTCGAAGGAGGAATTCTCATGACTCACAAGCATGATTATAACGGAGGATTTTCTTTAATTATTGTATTGTTTATTTTATTAGTGATCATCGGATGCGCTTGCTTACACTTTTAATAAAATGACCCAAATGTGTTCAGTTTAGCTGGACACTTTTTTTGTGTTACACTGGCATTAGGAGGTTATCAGCTATGTATCCAAAACCATATATAGATTATCTTGTTTATTTTCATACAAACAGAGATTATTTCGAATGCCATGAAGTACTAGAAGAACATTGGAAAGCTGCTGATTCTGGACATCGCAATATTTTATGGGTTGGGCTCATTCAAGTTGCTGTTTCGTTGTATCATCATCGAAGAAGTAACTACGCAGGTGCTGAACGTACGATAAAAAAAGCAATCTCAATTCTTGATGCGCACCATGAAGAACTACTTCAGATTGGTCTACAACCAATCGATTTAATTAGCATGCTCACTAAACATTTGCGTTTGATACAGGCTTCAAAGCCTTACCAAAGTTTAAATATGCCAATTATCGATGAGCATCTTGTTCAGCAATGCAAAGCACACCCTTTAGCTCAAACATTCGGATGGCTTACACCATCTAATTTGCAGGATGAACACCTTATTCACCGTCATAAGCTGCGTGATCGAACAGCTATTATCGCAGAGCGCGCAAAGAAATTACGAAAAAGCAGAGCTTCTCGTAGTTAAAACTACTACAGCTCTGCTTTTTATTGTTCACTTTGACATTTTTCATAAAACGGTGCAATTAACTCACTAGGCTTAATTTGAGCATTAGAATACATCTGCTGAAGTGCTTTAATCATTTCTTTTCCAATCCCCTGCTGGCGATGAGATGGATTGACACTCACATGTTGAACCTCAACTAGATCTTGATCAATAATTGAGACTCCAACAATACCGATAAAGTCTTCTCCCTGTTTCCATAAATATAGCTGGCGATTTTCGTTTTGCTCATAATCTTTCATCGTTTGCTGAAGTTTTTTTAAATCCTTTTCAGTTGGCACAAACGACAGAAGACCCATAGCAATTTTTTCATGACTTCTTTTATAGCGAATAAGCATAAAATTCTCCCTCGTTCTCAAACTTTCCTACGATGTGTTCGTTAATTCTAATGCTTTTATCATACAAAATTTATGAAATAATAGCAACATCACCGTAAATTCACATAAAAAGAGCGACATGTAAAGTCGATTTCACAACTTACAAGGCGCTCTATTATCGCTCTTTTCAAGCTAATCTTGAGTTACTACAGAATCAGAATATTACTCTTCCCACACCTTAACTTCTTTCATTACATCACCGTTACGCATCTTCAATACTGTGTCTAAACCTTCTGTTACTTTACCAAATACAGTATGCACGCCATTTAAGTGTGGTTGTGGCTCATGTACGATAAAGAATTGGCTTCCTCCTGTATCTTTTCCTGCATGAGCCATTGATAATGAACCCGCTTCATGCTTGTGAGGATTTCCTTCTGTTTCACACTTAATTGTATAACCAGGGCCACCAGCACCTGTTCCTGTTGGATCTCCACCTTGTGATACAAATCCAGGAATTACACGGTGAAACGTTACGCCATCGTAAAAACCTTCAGCTGCTAATTTTTCAAAGTTTGCAACTGTTCCAGGCGCTTCGTTTTCAAATAAATCGATTAGGATTTTTTCTCCATTTTCCATTAAAATACTTGCTTTTTTCATGTGTAAAACCTCCAAATTATGTATTTCAACACTTATGGTTGTACATAAGTAACTATGCACGCTCTTACAATGTTTCATCTTATTGTACTATAAGTGAATATCTAAATTCAACGAATCACTTTTCTTCAACCCATCAGCGAATTTTTCTTTTTTTGAAACTTTCTTGTTTTCTCTTCGTTTAATAAATAGCGTGGGATGAAACTATCGCATTATCTAAAATCGTATTATAATAGGATATGGTTAAAGGAGGAAAAAATTATGAAGCCTTATATAAAAGTAATTTTGCTTACTATGAGCTTGGTTTTATTTTTAACTGCACCAATAAAAAGCTTGGCAGACGCAGCCGTAGGTGACGTTATTGTTACGTTAGGAGAAGACTTAACAATTGCGCAAAAAGAAAAAGTATTAAAAGATCTTGAAGCGCCTGAAAATGCGCAAACCATTACTGTATCAAATGCCGAAGAGCATGAGTACTTAGGTGACTTTATTCCAAAAGCAACCATTGGCTCTAGAGCGATTTCATCTTCAAGCATTACGCTTACTGCAAAAGATTCAGGCTTAAGTGTAGCAACTCAAAACATTACATCCATTACCGATGATATGTATCTAAATGCTTTAATGACTGCAGGTGTAAAAGATGCTGACATTAAAATCACGGCACCTTTTGAAGTGTCAGGTACTGCTGCATTAACAGGCATTATGAAAGCCTATGAAGTACAAACAAATAAAAAAATACCTGAAGAGGTTAAAAAAGCTGCTAACGAAGAGATGGTCCAAACAGCTGAACTTGGTGAAAAAGTAGGAAAAGAAAAAGCAGCTGAATTTATGGCCACAATAAAAGAAGAAATTGCCAAGGAAAACCCACAAACAAAAGATGATTTGCGTGCTTTAATCGAGCGTGTAGCCAATGATTTAGGCATTAGCTTAACAGACTCTGAGCTCAACGCACTCGTTGATTTTTTCAATCGTTTAAAAGACTTAGATATTGATTGGAATCAAGTTAAAGATCAATTGTCAGCTACTAAAGAGAAAGTAACAACATTTTTACAGTCTGAAGAAGGACAATCGTTTCTTGATAAACTAAAGAACTTCTTTGTTAGTATCATTGATGCTATTAAAGCCTTATTCTCATAAAAAAACGGCTGCCTCTACGGCAACCGTTTTTTTATTTTTTTAACGCAACGTTATATTTTAGATCATTTTTAATAATATCTTCATACGTTTCACGCTGCACAACTAACTGAGCATCTCCATCTTCAACAAATACAACTGCTGGTTTAGGTAAACGATTATACTGACTCGCCATTGAATAACCATATGCACCGGTACAGAACATGGCTAAAACATCACCTGGACGCGCTGTTGGCAACGACAAGTCCCACATTAACATGTCTCCAGATTCACAGCATTTCCCAGCGATTGATACAAGTTCATCTTTCACATCATTCATTCGATTCGCAAGAGCAGCTTCGTACTTTGCTTGATACAATGCTGGTCGAATATTATCGTTCATCCCTCCATCAATCGCTACATATTCACGAATATTTGGGACATGTTTGCGTGAACCAACAGAATAAAGTGTTGTCCCTGCATCTCCTACGAGTGAACGTCCAGGTTCAATCCAAATTTCTGGAATTGGAACATCTAGCTGTGCTGATTGCTTTTTAACTTCTTCGATAATCACTTCTACATACTCGGAAACAGGAATTGGCTGATCTTCCTCTGTATAACGAATGCCGAACCCTCCGCCAAGATTAAGTACCTCCGGCACATAGCCAATTGTTTCTTTCCACTCTTTCATTTTTGAAAAGAGTTTCTGAGTCGCCATAACAAATCCTGTTGTTTCAAAGATTTGTGAACCAATATGGCAGTGAATTCCTAAAAGATTAAGTCCACTGCTTTCCATCACGGCTTTAATTGCCTCATCAGCCTGACCATTTTGAAGATCAAAACCAAATTTAGAGTCTTCTTGCCCAGTTAAGATATAATCATGCGTATGAGCTTCGATACCAGGTGTTAAGCGCAATAGTACGGGCATTTTTTTATCATGCTGCTCTGTAAGCTCTTGTAAAAGAGCAATTTCATAGAAATTATCTACAACAATACACCCAATATCTTCTTTAATAGCCATTTCTAACTCAGCTCTGCTTTTATTGTTGCCATGAAAGTGAATGCGTTCTTTAGGAAAATTAGCTGCCAGCGCCGTATATAGCTCTCCTCCAGATACAACATCTAAGGACAGGCCTTCTTGGTCTACTACTTGTACCATTGCAACGGTTGAGAAGGCTTTACTTGCATATGCTACCTGCGCTTTGATATTGTGTTTTTCAAAAGTTTCTTTAAACCCTCTAGCGCGTTGACGAATTAAAGCGACATCATATACGTAAAGAGGCGTTCCAAACTCTTTTCCTAGCTTAATCGCGTCTACACCACCGATTTCTAGATGACCTTGTTCATTAATGCGACTTGTACCATGTAAAAACATCCTTCTACCCCGTTCCTTTATATATTGTAAAAAAGACAGCTGACAGCATAAAGAGCTGCTAACTGTCTAAAGATTTATTATTTTACATAATTAAAACAAACTTATCACATTTTTTTACAGGTTTCAACTACATATTGCTAAATAAACAAGAGACAGATACTAGATTTACGACTCTGCTGGCTGACGATCTTTATCTTGTGGATGCACAATACTCGGTCTTGATTTAGCAGATGGTACTGATGGTCGAATAATAACCTGAAGCAATGCTTTAGGGTTAAACGGCATAAATGGCCATAGATAAGGTGTATTAAGCGACTTTAAGCTCACAAGGTGAATTAAATACAGCGTGGATACAATGACAAATCCAGGCGTGTGAAAAGCTGCTACACCTATCAAGAGCATTAAACGAATCATTTTATTTGCAATGGCCAATTCATAACTTGGAGTAGCAAATGTACCGATTGCTGCTACGGCTACATATAAGATTACCTCAGGTACAAAAAGCCCTACATCGATGGCAATCTGTCCAATGAGAGCAGCTGCAATCAAGCCCATGGCGGTGGCTAGAGCAGTTGGTGTATGAATGGCGGCCATCCTTAAGAATTCGACCCCTAAGTCAGCTAAGAAAATCTGAACAACAGTTGGAATATTTGTTTCCTCATTTGGCCCTATAAACTGAAGGTCCGGTGGTAAAAGCTGTGGTTCTAAAACAAACAATAACCATAATGGTAATAAAAATAAAGATGCTAAAATCCCCAACAACCTTACCCATCTAATAAATGTGCCAACGGCAGGAGCTTGTCTATATTCTTCTGCATGTTGTATATGATGAAAAAACGTCGTTGGCGTAATAATGACACTCGGCGATGTATCTGTAATTAAGATAACATGTCCTTCTAATAAATGCGTAGCAGCCGTGTCTGGCCTTTCCGTGTAACGTACCATAGGAAATGGATTAAAACCTTGTTTGACCAAATACTCTTCTAGCGATTTATCTGCCATAGGTAGACCATCTACTTTAATAGAAGTAAGCTCTTTTTTTATAGTTTCCACAAGTCCAGGATCTGCAATTTCATCTATGTAACCAATTGCTACGTCCAGTTTGGAACGTTCACCTACTTTAAAGATTTCAAAGCGTAGTCTTCCATCTCGGATTCGACGGCGAGTTAATGCTGTATTGACGATAATATTCTCTGTATATCCATCGCGTGCACCGCGAATAACCTTTTCCGTATCTGGTTCTTCTGGCGAACGCCCTGGATACATCCTTACATCAACTTCAAAACCTACTTCTTCTCCATCAATAAGAACAAAGATGAGGCCTGATAAAATTGTATCCATTCCTTCGTCTAGTGTTCTTAAAGGCTTAACCTGTTGATGAATTAAACGATTTTCAATAATATCTTTTAACTTTGCCTGCTCAACTTCATTATCATTAATTTGAACAAGCACTTTGGTAATCTCAATAATAAATGCACTATCACAAAGGCCTGTTACGTAGTATACATGCACTTCTCGACCTAGTATAAGCAGTTTACGAACACCTACGTCGAAGCTTGTAATCATACTAGCGTTCTTTTTATACCATTCATCGTTTTGTTGAATCTTTGGAAAAATTTTTGTTTTATTTTCCACTTTTTCGCTCACTGAACCCACTCCTTTCTAAAATCAGCTGTACAGCTTGTTCTGTAATTGGGCACCCGGCTTTTACATCATCCATACGTGCCATTTTGCCAATGTCTCCGATTCCGACAATAAGCGGAACATCAAGCTCATCTAAACAGTAAACCGTGTCACCATTTATTCGCCCAACTTCCAACTCTTGAATACCACTTTTATCTACACCATAATGCGTTAGTTCACCAAAACGGTCGATGGTAACATCTACTTTGGACCATTCACTTTGATGGGTTCTAGAAGCTACCGCAATAACCCCTAATACATCAATTTGCTTATTCGTCGCTACATACCTGAGCGCTTGTTCTCCAGCACCTTCACCAACAAAGCCACTGTCATCGAACATTACAAATACAGGATCATACGGTGCTTCTAAAATCATGCCAACAATTTCTTTACCGGTTAGAGTGGTTGGATTCCCATAGGACTTTGAGATACATCTCCCGCCCACCTTTTTCGCAATGTACTCAATATTTTTCCGTGCGTATTCATCTCCATCGGTAACTAAAATAACTTGCCTTTTTTTCATGTCACACCTCTTATCCTTTTGGTTTAAAGATTAGCGCGATGATAAAAGCAAATAAAATAGCTGCTGAAATACCTGCGGATGTTAGCTCAAACATACCAATTCCAATTCCAATAAAGCCGTGTTCATCTGCTTGGTGCATAGCTCCGTGTAATAGCGAGTGACCAAAGCTTGTAATTGGAACCGTGGCGCCTGCTCCAGCAAATTCAATAAATTTATCATAAATCCCAAATCCATCTAAAATAGCCCCAATTACTACAAAGGAACTCATAACGTGAGCAGGGGTAAGCTTGGCAAAATCCAGCAACAGCTGACCGATTACACAGATTGCTCCTCCTACCACAAAAGCAATAACATAATCCACAATTATCCCTCCTCAACATGTTCCATTACGACACCGTGTGCAATGGTTGGTATTGATTCTTTTTGCTGCGTCATCGTTGGGCTAAGTAATGCTCCCGTTGCAACAACAAAGATTCGTTTTAAGTTTCCGGACTTTAATTCATTAAGCAGATGTCCATATGTGACAACAGCCGAACAACCACATCCACTTCCTCCAGCAAACACGTTTTGATTTGGACGATAAACCATTAACCCACAATCATTATGGTTCTCTGAAACATCATATCCTTCATCTTTTAATAACTGTTTTAAAATTGGACTACCAACGCCTGATAAATCTCCCGTAACGATTAAATCGTAGTGATCGGGAGACACCTGTAAATCTTCAAAATGTTTTTGAATCGTATCTGCAGCTGCTGGAGCCATAGCTGAACCCATATCAAAAGGATTTTTAATTCCATAATCCATTACTCGCCCTATAGTAGCGGATGTTAAGCGAACAGAACTCTTTTGTTTAGAAACGAGCGCGCTTCCTGCTCCTGTAATCGTTGCGGTCGCAGTATCAGGCTTTTGTCCTCCATATTCAGTCGGATATCGAAACTGTCTTTCTGCCGTGGCGTTATGACTACTAGCAGAGGCTATAATACGGTTAGCGAACCCTGCATCAACAAGTGCTGCTCCGGTTGCTAACGTTTCCATCGAAGTAGAACAGGCTCCGAACATACAAAGAAATGGAATTTGATGATCTCTTGCTACAAAATTAGCCGTTACGTTCTGATTTAAAAGATCCCCAGCTAAAAACAAATCTACGTCCTCATACGATAAATTCACCTTTCCCAAACATGAGTCAATGGATTCACGCATAAGCTTACGCTCAGCTAACTCCCAATTCGATTCTTCACAATGTAAATCTTTATGCGTAATATCAAAGGTACTCCCTAATGGACCATCCGCTTCTTTAGGCCCAACAGCTGTACCAGCTGCATTAATATAAACAGGATTTTCATATACCCATGTTTGTTTTCCAGCCTTTCTCATGTGCTTTCCCCTCTCCTTTTATAGAAATGTTTTAAACGCATATCGAATCATTCCGACGATATAAGCACCTACAACTCCAAAAACGATAACGTTCCCAGCTAACTTAAACATATTGGTGGCAACTCCCAAAACAATTCCTTCACTTCTATGTTCTAAGGCTGCACTCGTCATTGAATTTGCAAACCCAGTAATTGGTACAGCAGATCCAGCACCCGCAAACTGACCAATTCGATCGTAAACACCAATACCTGTTAAGATGGCTGAAATTAACACGAGCGTTGCTGCTGTTGGATTCCCTGCTGTTTTTGTCGTAAAATCAAAAAACGTGATATAAAAGTTTTGGACAGCTTGCCCAAACCCACATATCAACCCTCCAACGATAAAAGCTTTTAGACAATTCAACGCATAAGGAGGCTTTGGTTGAAACGATTTTATATTCTCTTGATAGTTATCTTTTAGCTTTTGATTATCTGCCACTTAGTATCCACTCCTTTTTATTGATTAACAAAATAAACCCAGTGAAAAAGCGATCCAAAAACTTTCCCCATTACAATGGCCATTAATAATAGAATAAGCTTTCCATCCATTCCTATTCTCTTTGTTAAGATGGGTAATACATTTAGCATTTCCGTTAGGGCAGCTGCGAGCATGCCAAAGAAAATACCACTCGCTAACCCAATAACGCCAATAAATAGTGAAGGAATGCTCCATGTATATTGATGTAAACTACACCAACCCCCAGCTACTGCTCCTCCAACAACAGCCCACTCATAAAACTGAATATATTTCATTGTTTTTGTAAGCTGCATCAACCTTGGAATGATACCTAGTACTGTTAAAAAAGCAACGAATCCTCCACCTACAGCTAGCCCACTAGCAAATCCTACAATTATGGTAAATACAATGTTAGCGATCATCTAAATTCTTCATACTTTCTTTATTCTCATGCATAATGACATACTGATCTAAATCCTGCTGATAATTGAACATTTCAACTTCTAGAGGACTAGGCTCTTCATTAATTCGCTTACGAAACACATGGTTAAAAAAGAGAATCATGCCTAAACCAAGGCCAAATGAATAGGGGATCTGAATGACTAAAGGCTGCTTATCCTTTATTCCAGTCAGCATATAAAACAATTTTTGATGCACTTGCTGCATGCTAACATCTTCATGAAAGTTCATGACGGCCATGGCCGCACCGATAAACAATAGAAACCAAACAGCTATAAACGCGATAAAAGACGATTGCTTTTTTTTATAAACTACTTCAACAATCGTTTGAGCAGGACCAATTGTCTGAACATCAAGGTGAGGATAAGTCTTCTTCAATAATGCAATTACTTTCATTAAATCAATGATGATAATGTTACGATCACTCTTTTTCACCTTATACACGCTGAGCTGAGCAAATTCTTTCTCGATTGATTCTTCACCTATCAAGAGAGCTAGCTGTCCAAGTTTAACCATTGCATTTGGTTCGACCTGCACGCGATGCCTCATTTTGATATATAAAGTATTATCCATTTACATCACACCTACAATTCGTTATCCTCCTTGTACGTGTAGTATGTATTTACTTAAATTTTCTAATTCAGAGTTTCACAACAGACCATTAATTACCAAAAAAAGAGCGGCAGGTTATAGATAACCTACCACTCTTTATTCGTTCATTTGACTTTTCATTTGTTTTAAAATTTTCTTTTCGAGCCTTGATACCTGCACCTGCGAAATTCCCAGACGAGACGCAACTTCTGATTGCGTTTGATCTTTATAATAACGCAAGTATACAATGAGCTTTTCACGTTCTTCTAGCTCTTCAATAGCTTCTTTTAACGCAATTTTATCAAACCATTTTGCTTCACTATGGTCAGCAATTTGATCAAGAAGCGTAATTGGATCACCATCGTTTTCATAAACAGTTTCGTGTATAGAAGAAGGTGCTCGATTTGCTTCTTGTGCCATAACAACTTCTTCAGGTGTAAAATCCAAATGTTCAGCAACTTCTGCCACAGTGGGAACGCGCCCAAGCATTTTGGATAATTCATCTTTTGCTTTTCGAATTTTATTACTCATTTCTTTTAATGAACGGCTTACTTTCACTGTTCCATCGTCTCGAATAAAACGTTGTATTTCACCAATAATCATTGGAACTGCATAGGTTGAAAATTTTACATCATAGGATAAATCGAACTTATCGACTGATTTAAGTAAGCCAATACAGCCAATTTGAAATAAATCATCAGGTTCATACCCTCGATTAATAAATCGCTGTACCACTGACCAAACCAACCTCATATTTTTCTGAACAATTGTATCCCTAGCATTCTGATCACCTTTTTGACTGCGCTTGATGAGGTCTTTCACTTCATGATCTTTTAAATACGGCTCATTTTTTTCCTTTTTGACCTCCACATCCATCGGCAAGTCTCCTTAATTACATAGCGCTTTACTATTTGTTAATTGTTTTTTTAAGTAGACAGTTGTTCCCGCTAAAGGCGCAGATACGACGTTAATTTCATCCATGAAATTCTCCATGATTGTAAAACCCATTCCAGAACGCTCAAGTTCAGGTTTTGTTGTGTAAAGAGGCTGCGTAGCTTCATCAACATCATCAATTCCCACACCGTCATCCTTAATAGTAAGTTCAACCATTCCATTATCATGAAGCGTAACGTCAATGTGTACGATACCTTCTGCGTTATTGTTATAACCATGAATAATGGCATTCGTTACGGCTTCTGAAACAACCGTTTTAATTTCCGTTAATTCATCCATTGTAGGATCAAGCTGCGTAATAAAAGCTGCCACCGTCACCCGTGCAAATGATTCATTTTGACTAAGAGCTGAGAATTGAAGGTGCATTTCATTTTTCATCATGCCACCCCCAGCTTCTGTAGCGCATTTTGTTCACTTGGCTCAAAGCGAATAATCTTAAATAAACCAGACATATTGAAGAGGCGTTCGACCGGCGGAGAGATTGCACATACAACCATTTCTCCTCCATTGTTTCGAACCTGCTTGTACCTTCCTAAGATAACCCCAAGACCTGAGCTATCCATAAACGTTAAGTTCTCAAGGTTTAAAATTAAGTGCTGAATCGCATTTTGTTCTAACTCTTCTGTAATGCGTGCTCTTAAATGCTCTGCAGCATGATGATCTAATTCTCCACCCAATCGAACTAACAGCACATCCTGTTTTAATTCAAGTTCTATAGAAAGACTCACTATACAAACCTCCTATCAGTCGTATAGTCAATCTTTCGCTATAGCAAAGACGGATTCCTTCTAAGTGACAAAACTAGTAGCATTTCGTCAATGTTAGTCGTTTTTCTCAAGATGTTTGTGAAAATAGTGAAAACGTACGCTTAAACAGCTGCCAATATGAAGCAATTTCAACGTCGTCTTCCGCAACAAGTGGAGATGTACTCATAACTTTGCCATCTTTCTTGATAGTAATGGTACCAATCTCATCACCCTTTTTTACAGGAGCATTCAAATTTTTATCAAGCTTCACTTCTGTCTTCATGTCCTTAGCTGTTGTTCCTTTTTTCGTAAGAGCAGATAATGGCTCTGACGTTACAGCATTTACATATTTTTGCTCTCCTTTATTAACTTCTACCTTCTTAATTGGTGCGTCTTTTTTATATAAAGGAGTGGTTGTATACTGACTAAATGCATAATCTAGCATTTTTGTTACTTCATTATTTCGCTCTTTAGGCGTATTTGCTCCAAATACAACTGCAATGACGCGCATATTTCCCTTTTTAGCAGTAGCTGTTAAGCAGTATTTGGCTTGTCCTGTGAACCCTGTTTTTAAACCGTCCACACCCGGATAGAATTTCACCAGACGATTTGTGTTTACGAGCCAAAATTTCTTATCTGTGTCTTCTCTTAAATAGTCTTCATATTTACTTGTATAATTAATAATGTCTTCATATTTCAGCAGCTCTTTTCCCATCATAGCCATATCATGGGCAGTACTATAATGGTCATCCACAGGCAGTCCCGTTGGATTTTGAAACTTTGTATGTTTTAAGCCAATTTCTTTGGCTTTTTTGTTCATCATTTCAACGAACTTATCCTCTGAACCGGCTAAATGCTCAGCCATTGCCATTGAAGCATCATTTCCAGATCCAATTGCAATCCCTTTTAATAACTCATTGACCGTCATCTCTTCACCAGGCTCTAAGAAGATTTGTGAACCTCCCATAGAAGCTGCATATTCACTTGCTCTAACTTTGTCTTTGAACGTAATTTTACCTTCATCAAGCGCTTCCATAATTAAAATCATTGTCATAATTTTAGTCATACTTGCAGGTGGGAGTGGTTGATTACTATTTTTTTCGTATAAAATTTTTCCCGTATCTCGTTCAATTAAAATTGCCGATTTAGCTTGTGCCGCTAGCTCTGTAGATTTTTTTTCACTAGCTAAAACAGGCTGTGTCATAAGTGAGAATAAAAAGATGACAACGAGTAGTTTCATAATATTACGCTTCATCTACACAAACCTCCATTCTTTATACAAACCTATTTTTTCCACCGTTGTAAGACTTTATACTACGCTGCCAAATAAAAAAGCATTGAGGTTAACCTCAATGCTTTTTTAATGATTTATTTAGGAATTGTATCGTATACAAGTGGTGGTGCTTCCACCGCTTCTTCACTTAGCTTGATGCTTTCATAAATTCTTTCTTTTACTTTGACAACATCTTCTGTATTACTATGAATGGTTACAAGTGATTCTCCAGCCTTCACGTAGTCTCCGATTTTCTTTTGAAGAACCAACCCTACCGCAAGGTCAATTTCCGATTCTTTTGTTGCTCGACCAGCACCTAACCACATCGCCGCTGTCCCAATAGAATCAGCAATAATTTCAGATACATAACCATCTGTTTTTGCTTCAACTTCCACGATATGCTTCGCTTGTGGTAATTTTGTCGGGTCATCTACAAGAGAGCCATCTCCACCTTGTGATTCTAAAAAGACTTTGAATGCTTCAAGTGCTTTGCCATTATTGATTACCTCTTCTAGCTTTTGACGTGCTTCTGTTAATGATTCTGCTTTTTCAGCTAATAGTACCATGTAACTTCCTAGCGTTAAGCATAGCTCTTCTAAATCCTTTGGCCCTTTTCCCTGTAGAGTATCGATTGCTTCTTTTACTTCAAGCGCATTTCCAATTGCATAGCCAAGTGGTTGGCTCATATCTGAAATCACAGCCATTGTATTACGCCCCACGTTATTACCAATGTTCACCATCGCTTGAGCCAATTCTTTTGCTTCATCCAAGCTCTTCATAAAAGCACCGGCACCTGTTTTTACATCCAATACGATTGCATCTGCCCCCGCAGCAATTTTCTTACTCATAATTGAACTTGCAATAAGAGGAATGCTGTTAACGGTCGCCGTTACATCGCGAAGCGCGTATAGCTTCTTGTCAGCAGGCGTTAAGTTTCCAGTTTGTCCTACAACAGCAACCTTATTTTTATTAACTAAATCAATAAATTCTTGCTTACTAATTTCTACGTCAAAGCCTGAAATAGCTTCTAGTTTATCAATTGTCCCACCTGTATGTCCTAAACCACGTCCTGACATTTTCGCTACCGGTACACCTACAGCTGCCACTAAAGGCGCAAGCACTAGAGTTGTTGTATCTCCCACTCCTCCTGTGCTATGTTTATCAACTTTAATACCTTCAATTGCTGATAAATCAATGACATCACCTGAGTTCACCATTGACATTGTTAAATCTGCACGCTCTTGCTCTGTCATACCATTGAAGAAAATAGCCATAGAAAGAGCGCTCATTTGGTAGTCTGGAATATCTCCATCTGTAAAACCTTTTACAATGAATTGAATCTCTTCTGTTGTAAGTTCTTTGCAATCACGCTTTTTTTCAATTAAATCTACCATCCTCATATTCGTAACTCCCCTTTAAAATAGTATTTGAAAACGGATTCATTATTAGGTGAAAAGCAGCTGTTACACGGTGTGTAACAGCTCCTCTCTTCTTATGAGTGTTGTGGAATTTGTTTTACAATTTCCTTTACTAGTGCTAGAAATTGTTTTTTTACTTTTTCTGTTGTTTCAATTACTTCATCATGATGAAGAGGCTGATCTAAAATTCCTGCAGCCATATTTGAAATACATGAAATTCCTAGGACGCGTAAACTCGCATGACGAGCAACAATTACTTCAGGCACAGTTGACATTCCTACTGCGTCTCCTCCTACAACGCGTAGCATACGAACTTCAGCTGGCGTTTCGTAAGTAGGACCAGTATTTCCTACATATACACCCTCTTGAACAGTAATATTTAACTCACCAGCTACGTCTTTTGCTAATGCACGTAGCTTTGGACAATAAGCAGTTGACATATCCGGAAAACGAACGCCTAGTTCACTATCATTTGGGCCAATTAAAGGGTTCGTTCCAAAATTGTTAATATGATCTGAGATAAGCATTAAATCTCCAGGATTGTAAGATTCGTTAATGCCTCCCGCTGCGTTCGTAACAATAATTGTTTCAATTCCAAGCTCTTTCATAACACGGACCGGAAATGTTACTTTTTCTAAAGAGTACCCTTCATAAAAGTGAAAGCGTCCTTGCATTGCAATAACCGGTACATCATGAATAGTACCAATTACAAGTTGACCTGCATGTCCTTCAACTGTAGATACCGGAAACTCTGGAATATCATTGTACGGAATCTTTACAGCGTCCTGAATTTCATCCGCTAATACGCCTAAACCTGATCCTAAAATTAATCCAATTGTTGGTTGAATTGTCGTTTTACCTTGAATGTATGTTGCTGCTGTATGAATTACGTCTCGCTTCATCTTTTTTCCCCGCTCTCTTAATTTAATTCACGTAAAAAACTTTTTCCAAACTGTGGCATCTTCACACCGAAGTTCTCAGCTACAGTCGCGCCAATATCAGCAAACGTTGAGCGCACGTCAATCTCTTTACCAGTTTTCATACTCGGGCTATAAGCTAGCATTGGAACATATTCACGTGTATGATCTGTACCATGATGAACCGGGTCATTTCCATGATCAGCTGTAATAATTAATAAATCATCATCGTTTAATAATGGAAATACCTCTGCTAAACGATCATCGAATTCTTCAAGAGCTTTTCCATATCCTTCTGGGTCACGACGATGACCAAACAACGCATCAAAATCAACTAAGTTTAAGAAACTTAATCCGTTAAAGTCCATTTTTAATGTGTCAATTAGCTTATCCATTCCATCCATGTTGGACTTTGTACGAAGTGACTTTGTCACGCCTTCCCCATCATAGATATCAGAAATTTTCCCAATGGCAATGACATCAAGATTGCTATCTTTTAATTCATTCATGACTGTGCGACCAAACGGCTTTAGTGCGTAGTCATGTCGATTTGCTGTACGTGTAAAATTGCCTGCCTCTCCAAGGAATGGACGAGCGATAATACGCCCAATCATATATGGATCGTCTAGTGTAATCTTGCGAGCATACTCACAAATCTCATATAGTTCTTCAAGCGGCACTACTTCTTCATGAGCTGCAATCTGTAGCACAGAATCTGCTGAAGTATATACAATTAACGCACCTGTTTTAACATGTTCTTCGCCAAGCTCATCTAAAATTTCTGTTCCTGACGCAGGCTTGTTACCAATAATTTTACGTCCTGTTTTCTCCTCTAGCTTTTTAATAAGCTCATCTGGGAATCCATCAGGAAATACGTTAAATGGTGTATCAATATTAAGTCCCATGATCTCCCAATGCCCCGTCATCGTATCTTTCCCTGCTGAAGCTTCTTGCATCTTTGTGTAAACCGCTAACGGCTGTTCTGCTGGTTCAATTCCTTTAATTGGACGGATGTTACTTAAACCGAGCTTGCTCATGTTCGGCATCTTTAAGCCGTTGCGATGCTCTGCAATATGCCCAAGTGTATCTGCTCCCAAGTCATTGTATTTTTCTGCGTCTGGTGATTCGCCAATTCCTACAGAGTCCATAACAACTAGGAATACGCGCTTGTATGTAGATGATGACATCTTCATTCCTCCATATTTGTTGTAAATTTCACTTCACTCATGAAGCTATAATAAACCATACTGTAATCGTATAGTTTCCAATATATTATAAAATTCCCTTTAAAGAAAAGTTTAACCATAATCTTTATTGGTCAGAAGTCTGACCTCTATAGTATAAAAGGTTTTTTCTAATTTGTACACAGAAAATGAAAGTGTTTTCAATTAAAGAACGACATTGCTAGAAACAATGCCGTTAACCCTCTACCTTTAAGCACGCGGATGAAACTGATTATAGACATCTTTCAACCTTGTTTTTGTTACGTGCGTATAAATTTGAGTCGTCGAAATATCTGCATGCCCCAACATTTCTTGAACTGCTCGAAGATCCGCTCCATTTTCAAGCAAATGTGTAGCAAAAGAATGTCGCAAGGTATGAGGCGTTAATTCTTTTTCAATACGCGCATCTTTCGCTAATCCTTTTAAAATCTTCCAGAACCCTTGCCTTGTTAGTCGTTTGCCGTGATGATTCACAAACAAAGCATGTTCTCCCTGCTGCTTTTTCGTTAAAACAGGACGAGCCTGTGCTAGGTACGCTTCAATTGCTTCCGTTGCCATTCGTCCAAGTGGCACAATTCGCTCTTTGCTACCTTTTCCAAAACAACGAACAAAGCCCATTGTTAAATGTGCATCTTCTATGTTTAAGTTCACAAGCTCTGACACACGCATGCCCGTTGCGTAGAGAAGCTCCAGCATCGCTTTATCTCGCAATCCAAACGGCGTAGACGTATCAAAGACTGACAGAAGTGCTTCTACTTCCTCTGCATTTAATACTTTCGGTAGTTTTCGTTCAAGCTGCGGCGTTTCAATATGAACGGATGGATCTTGTTCAGTCACTTTCTCTCGAAGTAAAAATTGGTGAAACGAACGAATCGATGCGATATGCCTGGCAATTGTTTTTGATGATTTTTGCTGATCTGTTAAATGCTTAAGAAAACTCACAATATGTGCTCTCGTTACAGCATTCAGGTGATTCAACTGCTCGACATGTTCTAAATACTGACTATATTTCTTTAAATCCCGCTCATACGAATCGATTGTATTTTTAGCTAAACCTCTTTCTACTATTAAATAGTGAATAAAATCTTGAACTTGATCCTTCAATTGCCTCTACTCCCCGTTTTGATAAAACATAAATAATCTTTCAATCCACGTTTGATCTTCATATACATTCATTTGCATTACTTTCACTGCTGATCCGCTCGGCTCATCATAGCGCTTATAGTCTTGGTATTCTCCTGACACCCATACCATGCCGAAATAGAATAGTAGCGTGCAGCCTGTAAATAAAATAAATACTTTACAACTATTATATACTAGCTCAACCCATGATTTCATTAGACATATCCTCCAATTTTCAACACTATTAAAAGATATGCCAATCTGGACATGTTTTATACCTACTTTACCCTACCTAATTCAGGATTAATTAATGTAAATAAATTACAAATATGTTAAAATACATTTAAAGGAGGTAAAACAATGACCACTACTTATTTTTAATTGCTTTAGTATCAACCGCAATATGGTATGAAGTCTCTCGAGAAACAATGAAACCATCTAAAGAAATAAATAACTACAAGCTTATTACGCTACTATCTGCGGGTACTCTACTAGCCGTACCATTAACGGTTTCACTTTTTCAAAACCTTCCATTCTATTAACTTTCTACGACTAAGCTAAGCGCTTATAAATACAGCACTGAGCTTAGTTGTTTTCAAAAAAAAACAAAAACCTTCTCCCAAAAGGAAAAGGCTTATTTCACTCGTCTTTGTTTTCATCTTCGTCTTGACAACGATGACAAATGCCATGAAACGTCAAGCGGTGATCTTTAATTTTAAAACGCCACTGCTTTTCAACAATCTCTTCTACATCTTCAAGCAAGTCCTCTTGAATTTCGTCCACTGATCCACATTCGATACAAACTAAGTGATGATGAAAGTGTGCAGCCCCTTCTTGACGAAGGTCGTAGCGAGACACGCCATCACCAAAGTTTATCTTATCAACAATTTTTAATTCTGTTAGTAATTCTAAAGTTCGATAAACAGTTGCTAAACCAATTTCCGGAGACTTTTCCTTGACGAGGAGATACACATCTTCGGCACTCAAATGATCCTCTTCGTGTTCAAGGAGTACTCTTACAGTCGCCTCACGTTGAGGTGTCAATTTGTAGCTTGCTGAGTGCAACTGTTGCTTTATTCGCTCAACTCGATTTTCCATAACATTCCCTCCCTCGCCATTCACTCATTTATTATATCAAATGTGGAAGGGGTGTCAAAATAAAATTATTATAACGTAAATAAAAGAATGTTTTTAAAATAAGAATAACTATTATTTATTTACTAAGCTCATCATCGTTTTCATTAATGTAGGAGAAACATAACCTTCAATTAAGGATGCACACGCAATTAGAACAAATACTCCTACTAGGATACCACTGTAACGAAAGAAAGAAGCAGCCACCTGTTCCTTTGCTCCCTTAAAGAACTGCTGACGAATAAGCTTTAGAGAAAATGCTACGGAAGCTGTTGTTAAGATTAAAAATGCAGGTATTAAGAAAATGTTTTGTGGCATTACCGAAACAAAAGATAGCGCAAAGCCGGAAAGCCCCATACGATTCACTAAAAATCCAACCGTAAACCCAATAACCATTCCTTTAATAAAAAGTAAGATTAACACGACTGGTAGGCCGATGATGGCTATACCCAAAATCCAAATAAGTCCTAGATATTTTACGTTATGAAAAAAGCTTTGTTGAAACATTTCAGTACTTGTGGCGACTTCTCCAGTTTTCACTAGGCCAAAGAAACGGTTTAGATAAAAATAAAGATCTTCTTTTTGATCGACAGTTAAGCTATTGACTACGATAGCTCCAAAGATAATCCCCATTAAAAACAACACTGTTACAAATAAATAAATTGAACTATTATCACGTAAGTGCTGTGTATAAGCACGCTTCACCCACATTTTTCTCATCGTCTTCCCCCTATCAATCACTTGATAGAGTATATGATAGATTCAGCGCAACTATGACAGAGATTACTCTGCTTTTTATAGTAGAATTGAATGTTAGTTACTCTCCTAGGGCACTTCGAAGCTGTAAATATTGAACGGCATACGCTGTTTTGGCATCGTAAATTTCATTTACTTGAATCATGTGAAGCGCTTCTTCGATGCTTACTTCCACCACTTCAACAAATTCATCCTCATCTAGGCTTGCTTTTGTTTCCATAACTTCTAACTTCTCAGCTGTATAGAGATGTACAAGTTCATCGGCAAAGCCAGGGGACGTATAGAAAGAAATAATATGTTTCAGTTCTTTACATGTATAACCCGTTTCCTCTTCTAGCTCACGTTTTGCTGTGGCGATAGGTTCTTCTCCTTTTTCAAGTTTACCTGCTGGAATCTCCACTAAAACTCGATCCATCGCTTTACGATATTGCTTGACCATTACTAGCTTATGGTCAGCCGTTAATGCAATAACAGCAACTGCTCCAGGATGCTTAACAACTTCTCTTGTGCTCGTTTTCCCGTTCGGGAGCTCTACCTCTTCTACCTGTAAATCAATCACTCTTCCTTTAAAAATCTCTTTTTTCGCAAGCGTTTTTTCAATTAAATGATCCATTTTATCCACCTCGTTCTAAATTTAAATCCTTTACATATATTCTATCATATGACTTTTAGGAGGTAGAAGAAATGAAAGTTTATGTAGAAGGTAAGCAAGTAATTCTAGTAGGCAAAGCATGGGAAATCCGTCAAAAGCTAAAAGAATATGGTGCACATTTTCAATACGTTCACGAATGGGTCTCTTCTATTTCAAATGAATCAAAAAAGGTAATAAACAGTTAAGCAGTGCTAGCTAAGCGCTGCTTTTTTTTATGCATCGTTGAGTGAATTAGTTGAGTTTATAAAAATATCCAGGCTACAATATAATAGATAAAACGGATTTAAAGGAGTGGATAGGATGAAAAAAAGGCAGCTAGGTTCTTCCAATCTATTGGTTAGTGAAGTTAGCTTGGGATGTATGTCTCTAGGAACAGATATGAAAAATGCTGAGCGCATTATAGATGAAGCCGTTGATCTTGGTATCAATTATTTTGACACGGCTGATTTATATGATTTTGGTATTAATGAAGAGATTGTTGGTCAAGCGTTACAACATAAACGACAAGATATTATTTTGGCTACAAAAGTAGGAAACCGCTGGAATGATGTTGAGGATGGTTGGCGCTGGGATCCATCAAAAGCATACATAAAAGATGCTGTAAAAGAGAGTTTACACCGACTAAAAACTGATTATATTGATTTATATCAGCTGCATGGAGGCACAATTGAAGACAACATTGACGAAACAATTGAAACGTTCGAAGAGCTAAAAAAAGAAGGACTCATTCGTGAATACGGAATTTCGTCTATACGCCCAAACGTTATTCGCGAATTCGTAAAAAAATCTTCAATTGTGAGCGTAATGATGCAGTATAGCCTATTAGACCGTCGACCTGAAGAAAGCGTGCTTCCCCTTTTAAACGAACATACTATCAGCGTGGTAGCAAGAGGTCCCGTTGCAAAAGGATTGCTAACCAATCAAGCTTACCAAAAGCTTTCTTTAAATAACTCAGGTTATTTAACTTATACGAAAAAAGATTTAGAACAGCTTATACCTGCTCTACAGACAGTGGAACCAGACTTAAATCACGCAGCGTTAAGTTACTGCCTTTATCATCCTGCTGTTGCGTCAGTAGTAGCTGGAGCAAGTAGTCCAGCTCAGCTTCGTGAAAATGTACAAGCTGTTGAAAAGCTTCCATTAAGTGAACTGCACTATGAAAAGCTTCAATCATTAACTCAAGCAAATAAGTACGAAGCGCACCGCTAAATAAAAGCTCTTGCCAATAAGGCAAGAGCTTTTATTTAAATTCATTCCATTTCAAATTACTTTCATTAAATAATTCTTCAAATGATTTATTTTTTTCTCTTTCTTTTCGAGCGCGCTCTTTCTCTTTTTGCTCTTCCTCAATTCTCTGCTCTTCACGCTTCGCAAGCGCATGTTTTTTTGCCTGAAGCTGCTTTACTAAATCGCTATTCAGTTGATCTTTTAAGCTAATTTGATCATCTTTCTTCTTTTGGCTGTTCTTTTGCTTTTGTTTTGCCATCATTATTCACCCACTGCAATTAAATTATGATAGACATTTTACCATAAGCAAATACCTACAACAATTAATTAAAATGCATCTAGCTTTACATTTTCGTCTACTGCTAAATCTGGAGCGGTTGATTGAATAATATCATCGACCGTATAGCCTGATGCTACTTCTATAAGCTTTAGTCCGCTATCGGTTACATCAATCACAGCACGATCCGTAATAATGCGGTTCACAACGCCTTGACCTGTTAAAGGAAGCGTGCATTCTTTTAAAATCTTAGGCTCGCCTTTTCTAGTCACATGTTCCATAATAACAATAATGCGCTGAGCTCCGTGGACAAGATCCATGGCCCCACCCATGCCTTTAATCATCTTTCCTGGAATCATCCAGTTTGCTAAATCACCAGTTTCAGAAACTTCCATACCGCCTAAAATCGCAATGTTAATATGACCACCACGAATCATTCCAAACGACTCAGCGCTATCGAAATATGCTGCTCCATCAATGGCTGTTACGGTTTCTTTACCGGCATTAATTAAATCTGGGTCTACGTCTTCTTCTTTTGGATACGGTCCAATACCTAATAATCCATTTTCTGACTGCAGTACCACCGTTTTATTGTCTGAAATATAATTGGCAACAAGTGTTGGAATACCAATACCTAAGTTTACATAAAATCCATCCTGAATTTCTTTTTCTGCTCGCTTTGCAATTCGCTCTCTTACATTTACACCATTTTCAATCATCATAACCGCTCCTCTCGTTATTTTTGAACCGTTAAGCGTTCAATACGTTTTTGCTGTTCACCAACAATTAAAGACTGAACATAAACACTCGGTGTATGAATCATATTTGGATTTAATGTACCGGTTTCGTGAAGTTCTTCTACTTCAGCGATTGTCACTTTACCTGCAGCTGCAATCATTGGACTAAAGTTGCGAGCTGTTTTATTGTATATAAGATTTCCCATGTAATCAGCTTTCCAAGCTCTTACCAAGCTGACATCTGCCACTAATGCTTCTTCTAATAAATATTCTTTGCCATCAAATATTCTCGTTTCTTTTCCCATCGCAATTGGCGTGCCAACTCCTGCTGGTGTATAAAAAGCTGGAATCCCTGCTCCTCCAGCACGAATCTTTTCTGCAAGCGTCCCTTGTGGTAAGAGCTCTACTTCAATCTCTCCTGATAGAACTTGACGCTCAAATTCTTTATTTTCACCAACATAGGAACCTATCATCTTTTTAATTTGCTTGTTTTTTAATAATAACCCTAGTCCCCACTCATCAACTCCACAGTTATTGGAGATAACCGTTAAGTCTTTCACCCCTTTTTCGACTAACGCTAAAATGAGATTTTCCGGAATGCCACAAAGACCAAATCCTCCAACCATAATTGTCGAACCATCTTTTACTGGCTTAACTGCTTCAATAAATGATGTATGTACCGGTTTCATACATAACCCACCCCTTTGATTTTTTGAAAACGCTTACTTTTTTATTATAGAATATTTAGAACTTTTTTTAAATATATAACTAGCAATTATAAGTAATTATTTTTTCGTTCGAAAAAGTTATAGGTATTTTCTATACTATATGCCCACTATTTAAGAACGTTCACTTCGTTTAAGAATATATATCATAAAAAAAAGCCATGAATGGCTAAAATAGCTTCATGGCTTTTTGTTTTATTATGGACGTTCTACTAATGTAGCCACACCTTGTCCGCCACCAATACATAGCGTTGCAAGGCCTAGCTTCGCTTCACGTTTTTGCATTTCATGAATAAGAGAAACCAACACGCGAGTTCCACTAGCTCCTATTGGATGTCCTAGTGCAATTGCTCCACCGTTAACGTTTAATGTTTCTTGGTTAAATTTAAGCTCACGATCAACAGCAATTGACTGTGCTGCAAACGCTTCGTTTGCTTCTACTAGCTCAACATCCTCTAAAGATACTGCTGCTTTTTCCAATGCTTTTTTTACAGCGCTTACTGGGCCGATTCCCATAATACTTGGGTCAACACCAGCACTTGCATTAGATTTAATTGTTACTAAAGGTGTTAAACCTAGCTCATCTGCTTTTTGACGGCTCATTACAACAACAGCTGCAGCACCATCATTAATACCAGAAGCATTTCCAGCAGTTACAGAACCATCCTTTTTAAATGCAGGACGTAACTTGCCTAAGCTTTCTGCTGTTGTACCAGCACGTGGAAACTCATCACGATCAAAAATGGTTACTTGACCTTTGCGTCCTGGTACTTCTACAGGCACAATCTCATCTTGGAATCGTCCTGATTCAATAGCAGCCTCTGCTTTTTGCTGGCTAGCAGCTGCAAAAGAGTCCTGTTCTTCACGCGTAATGCTATATTTATCACATAAATTTTCAGCTGTAATTCCCATATGATAATCATTAAAAGCACACCATAATCCATCTTGAATCATGCTATCAACGACTTTTTGATCTCCCATTTTAAATCCATTGCGAGCATTCTTTAACAAATATGGCGCTTGGCTCATATTTTCCATTCCACCCGCTACGATAACTTCAGCATCACCAGCAAGGATCGCTTGAGTTGCAAGATGAACTGCTTTTAGTCCTGATCCACACACTTTGTTGATTGTTAATGAAGAAACTGTTTCTGGTAATCCAGCTGCAAGAGCTGCTTGTCTAGCCGGGTTTTGACCTAATCCAGCTTGCAAGACGTTCCCCATAATTACTTCATCTACATCATTTGCTGCGATTCCTGCTTTATTTAGTGCTTCTTTAATGACTACTCCACCTAAAGTTGGCGCAGAAACATTTTGTAAGCTTCCCCCAAAGCTGCCGATTGCCGTTCTAACAGCGCTTACAATGACCACTTCTGTTTGACTCATGTCGTTAACCTCTCCTTACTGTTTGATTACTGTCACATATATGCTTATTCGACAACCAACTTAATTTTCCTGTTGTAATTTCGATTATTTTGTAAAGATTTATAATTTTTATTGAATTTAAACTTCCATCCTTTAAAATAAGTAATTGAAAGCGTTATCAAAAAAAAGGAGGAGAATTATGTCATTACCTTCTAAAGCAACCATCATTGAAGTGGGGCCGCGAGATGGGCTCCAAAATGAAAAAGCGTTTGTACCAACTCCTGTAAAAATTCAGTTTATTTCTTTACTAAAAGAAGCTGGCCTATCGGAGATTGAATTAACTTCTTTTGTGTCGCCAAAATGGGTACCTCAAATGAAAGATGCAAATCGAATTATGCAAGCATTTCCATTGCAGCATTCTACTAATGACCGTCATATTGTTCTCGTTCCAAATGAGCAAGGCCTAACTAAAGCTCTTGAAGAAAATTGTCAATCTGTTGCTTTATTTATCGGCGTCAGCAACTCGTTTAACCAGCATAATATTAATAAAACTACCACTGAAGCTCTTCACCAGCAGCTACCTCTTATTGAGAAGCTTAAAGAACGTAACGCCTACATTCGCACATGCATATCAACTTCCTTTTATTGTCCGTATGAAGGGAAAATTAATCCAGACAAAACCATTGAACTGTGCGCACGCTTTGTAGAAGCTGGCGTAAACGAGCTAAGCATCGCAGATACAATTGGAATGGCTAACCCCAAAGACGTTTTTACTCTCTTTTCATCATTGAAACGCGCATTTCCTACGGTTTTGCTAAATGCACACTTTCACGATACAAGAGGAATAGCCATGGCTAATATTTATGCTTGCCTTCAAGCTGGCGTCATGCGCTTTGACTCTTCAGCTGGCGGAATTGGCGGATGCCCATTTGCTAAAGGTGCAACAGGAAACATTGCAACAGAAGACTTAGTTTTTATGTTAGATGAGATGGGTGTTCAAACAAACGTTAACAGTGAAAAGCTTCTGGCTGCTGTTTCGTATATTGAACCTTACCTTTCACATCCAATTTCAAGCAAACAATATCGCCTCTATCAATTAGCTAAGCAATAAGAAAGTAAAAAAGCACGGTAGAATCTACCGCGCTTTTGCTGACTGGTCAATAATTGACATTCTTGGATTTAAAATTTGGGATGGACTTTTTAGCATGAATGTTCCAGCAGCATCACTGTAATCAATCGTCATATTATCATCCATAAACACTTGCTTTGTTTTCTCAACAAGAATGTCACCACCATTTGTTGAAACAACAACATCATCAAATTCTTTATCAGCAACAATCCAAAGTGATGTAACGCCGCTTACAACACAGCCACAGCCGTCCGTATCATATTTCAATTTTAAAAACAGAGATGAGTTTTGGTCATATTTTTCAGCCACTTTTTCAAGAGCACGATTAGTAAATGTAATATTCATTCTATCGCTCCTTTTAAATAAATGTATAAACGATGCGAACATGTTTATATAATGAAGTATAATATACAATGCTCACTCCATAAACTATTACGCTCATTAATATAGACTATGGAAGAGCGCTTATCATACATAAGGAGGAATTAACTTGTCAAAAGTTCAAATCAAGGTAATGGATAACGGATCATTTCGAGTGACTGGTGATGTTGAATTGATCGATGCTGAGGGTAATAAGTATGAAACGAAACCCACGTTTTCACTATGTCGATGTGGCATGTCACAAAAGATGCCCTTTTGTGACGGAAATCATAAAGGTAAATTTGAGTCTTGTGTACGTGCTAAAGCCGTATTAGACGAGTAATCTGTAACTGCTTCAATGAGTAATAACTCCTCTGTATCTGGGCTAGCTACAGATTTAGATTGATTCGGATGTAATGCTGAACAAGAGGCTGTTACACCTCTCACTCGAACAATGGCTATTGATGATGAACGGGAGACTGCATTACGGTTGATGGAGGTCACACGGCATACACACGTCCTGGTAAAATGCTTTATGACCCAGCCTACAAAAAATAAGCTCATGCCCATTGAGGGCATTGAGCTTATTTTTTATAAAACGCATTTCCTGCTAGTGTTTCAACCAACCGAGGCGCAACCTGATAAATTGTAGAGCCAATGCCCATCCATCTTGGCAAGTTAATCTCTCGCTTATTGGTGCCAATAGATTCAACGACTTTTTTTGCAACATCCACTGGGTCAAGCATCATATTTTTCATGCTCTTTTCATAGGAACCTGTTTGATCGGCAATTGTAAAAAAGTTGGTTTGAATTGGACCTGGATTAACTGCAGTGACGCGCACATTAGTTTTAGCAATTTCGAGACGTAGTCCATTTGTAAATCCTAATACAGCATGCTTTGAAGCAGCGTATCCGCTAGATTTAGGCGTAGCAAGCTTACCTGCTTGAGACGCGATATTAATAATGTGACCTTCATTTCTTTCTAACATAGCTGGTAAAACAGCTTTCGTACACGCGATTAGCCCTAGTACATTTACTTGAAACATGGACGAAATTGTATCCATCGAAGCTTCCGTCACTTCCTCAAACACACCAAAGCCAGCGTTGTTAATCAGCACATCAATTTTAGGAACATCTTCCAGAATTTTACCTATGACAACTTCAACATCACTTAGATTGGCAACATCTAATCTATATGTACGGCAAGTAACTCCATGCTTCTCACTAATCTGTTCTGATACTTCTTGAAGGCGGGCTTCATTTCTAGCAACAAGGATTGGGTTAGCTCCTTTTTTAGCTACTTCATAGCTAATCATTTCTCCTAATCCGCCAGATGCACCCGTAATTAAAATATACTTTCCTTTAAGATTATTCATTTTTACACCTCAATTGTACAAACTCAGTGTTTTTAATCTTATCTTTCTATACTTAAAAAAACAAGCTCAATGAGTATGATAAACAAAATGATTCCCTTCATATTGACAACTAATTTGGCGGAGGCTTTCAAGGTAGTCTAGTTGCCCTACCGTTTCAGACATCGTCAACCCTAATTCTTTTTCATACACGGATGGAAACAAGAATTTACAAACATCGAATGCAGACATCGGCTTGTTCTTTAAAAGCTGATATACTTTTTCAGCTCGTTCTCTTTGCTTAGCTAGTCGTTCTGACACAAGCTTACTTACTTCATTCACTTCATCTCCATGGCCTGTGTAGATACATGAAATAGGCAATTCAGAAAGACGACGAAGGGATGCATTATATTGAAGCATTGATTTCTTTCGTTCCTCACCTTCATGATACGGAGGCTCAATAAGTGGATTAGATGAAATATGCTTAAGTAACACATCTCCCCCAATTAAAGTTTCGCTTTGCTCGTGATATACAGCAATATGACTTTGAGCATGCCCTGGCACTTCAATAACACTCCAATCTTCCAAACCTTTTATTAGACTACCTTCTTGAATTTGAGTTGTTAGTGACCTGTCACAAGAATACTTCATTGAATGACGTAAGCCTTTTAGATATTTTCGAAACCGTTCATCTACGCCAAGCTGTGTGAAGAACCCGGTGAAAAATTCGTCATACCGATCAAAAAAAGCGGAATCTTTTGAAATCCACGGCTCGTTTCTCCAATGTCCAATTACAGGTGTATCTGGTGAAAAATAATCAAGCATACCTACATGATCCGGATGATGGTGTGTCAGTAATACTTGATCGATATCTTCTACATGTAAGCCAATTTCATTTAGCTGTTTCGTAAAAGAATTCCAAGCTTCTTCGGTCTTCACCCCTGCATCAATTAAAGTAATGGATTCCCCTTTTAGTACATATACATTTACATCTCCAACTGCAAAAGGTGTTGGCAATATGAACTTGTGAATTTGTTCCTTCATAACGTTGTCCCCTTCTAAGCAATGACGTTTTCTTTAAGTGTACACGATTCCAATATACATTCATACAATATGCTTTCTTTTCTGAAAATTAGATTGACATCCATCATTTTCTCAGTGCATAATTACAACAATATGCTTATAAAATCAACTAATAGAAGAAAGCTTATATGTATTAAATCCAACGACTTCATACAGAACAAAAAGTATTTTTATTCATTAATAAGTATATAAAAAGGAGGTTCATCCCTTGATGAAACAACCATTAAATATTGCTTTTATCGGTGCTGGATCAATGGCTGAAGCCATGATTTCAGGGCTAATTAGCACAAATAAATTTAAACCTGGACAAATTCACGTTACAAATTACAGCAACGACGCACGACTTCATGAATTACGTAATCAATATAAGATTAATATTACCCGAAATATTCCTTTAATCGTTCAAAAAAGCGATGTAATTATATTGGCAGTCAAACCAAAAGACGTTGTAGAAAGCATTGAAAGTATTAAACCTTATATCCATAGAAGCCACCTTATTATTTCTGTCCTTGCAGGAGTGTCAACAACGAGCATCCTATCGTTATTTCAACACGATGTGCCTGTTGTTCGAGCTATGCCAAATACTTCTGCTTCAATTGGTTTGTCTGCAACAGCTATTTCCAAAGGAGAGCACGCTAACGACGAGCATATAAAACTAGCAGAAACTCTCTTCCATACAGTTGGAACGGTTACAGTTGTTCCTGAAGAACAGCTACATGCCGTTACAGGCTTATCAGGCAGCGGACCCGCATACGTTTATTATTTGGTAGAAGCGATGCAAAAAGCTGCGCTACATCAAGGGCTTGAATCAGACGTAGCGAAAGACTTAATTACACAAACATTAATTGGTGCAGCTCAAATGCTTCGAACGTCTCCAAAGAGTCCTACGACGCTACGAAAAGAAGTTACAAGTCCAGGGGGGACGACAGAAGCAGGGCTAGAACAGCTGACTGATTACGAATTTCAAGAAGCCCTTATCCAATGTATTGACAAAGCTACACTTCGCTCAAAACAATTAGGCGAAGCCATTGATGAAAAAATGATGAGCAGTCGTACGTCACGTTAAAACCTCAGCATAGTGCTGAGGTTTTTTTACTAAATGGCCATGAAACAGCAAAGCATATAAAGTGAAATCTACTAAAGCTCAGTGCTATAATGCATTTTGTTAGGAACTCGAAATAATGGAGGGATATGAAGTGACTGCTAAATTATTTACACCCTATGAAGTAAAAAATGTAAAGCTAAAAAACCGTATTGTTATGTCACCGATGTGCATGTATTCATGCGAAAAAGAAGACGGCATCGTAACAGATTGGCACCTAGCTCACTATACCTCACGAGCAGTTGGACAAGTTGGATTAATTATGATTGAAGCGACTGCTGTAACACCTGAGGGTCGTATTTCTTCACGTGATTTAGGAATTTGGAATGACGAGCATGTTGAGGGATTACAAAGACTTGTTAACCAAGTAAAAGCGAACGGTAGTAAAACGGCAATCCAGCTTGCACACGCAGGCCGTAAAGCAACGGTAGATGGAACAATCTACGCTCCTTCTGCTATTGCATTTGATGATGAAAGTAAAACACCTGCTGAAATGACAAAAGAAGATATTGAGCGTACAATTGCAGCTTTTAAAGAAGGTGCACAGCGCTCGAAGCAAGCAGGTTTTGATATTATTGAAATTCATGGAGCGCATGGATATTTAGTTCACCAATTCCTGTCTCCATTAAGCAATAAGCGTACGGATGAGTACGGTGGCTCTGCTGAAAACCGCTATCGTTTCTTAAAAGAAATCATTGATAGTGTACAAGAAGTATGGGATGGACCTCTATTTGTTCGCGTCTCTGCAACTGACTATACTGAAGGTGGATTAACTGTCAATGACCATGTAACATTCGCTACATGGATGAAAGAACAAGGTGTTGATCTAATTGATGTAAGTTCAGGAGCACTTGTACATGCCAAAATTAACGTATATCCTGGCTACCAAGTGCCATTTGCAGAACAAATTAAGCAAGAAGCAGCTATTAATACTGGTGCTGTGGGCTTAATTACAAGCGGTCTACAAGCAGAAGAAATTCTCCAAAGCAAACGTGCTGACCTTATCTTCGTCGCAAGAGAACTACTGCGCGATCCTTATTGGCCACGTACTGCTGCCACAGAATTAAATACAAATATTGAAGCACCTGTTCAATATGAACGAGGATGGTAAAAAAGTGAGGGCCCTTATGGCCCTCACTTTACTTTTATTCAACAGGAAAACTTGCTAAGTCTGAAGCAACCACAGTGTACTTAAATTCCTTCAGCGCGCCTTCTACTAAGCGTTCAACAGCTTGACCTTGATATCTCGCACTTATGTGAGTAAGGATTAGCTTCTGCACGTTCGCTTGCCGAGCTACTTGTGCCGCTTGCTTGGCTGTGGAGTGATAATAATCATAAGCTAGTTTTTCATCTCCCTCAGCAAATGTTGCTTCATGAACTAAAACGTTCGCATTCTCTGCAAGCTTGGTGCTATTTTTACACATTCGCGTATCGCCCAAAATGGTTACGATTTTTCCCGGTCTGGATTCTCCAATGAATTCCGCTCCGTTAATTTCTCGTCCATCTTCTAGACAAATCCTTTTGCCTTCTTTTAACTGCTTATAATGAGGTCCTGGTTGTACTCCAGCTTCTTTCAAACGCTCTACCTGTAGTGCACCCGGTAAGTCTTTTTCAACGATTCGATATCCATATGACGTCACGCCATGCTCAAGCTTTGCACATTCTACTTTAAACGTGCTGTCTTCAAAAATGACCCCTTCATTCACTTCAATAACTTTAAGACCATACTTCAAGTGGGTTTGGCTAACTTCTAACGTAACTTTAATAAATTGCTCAATACCAGGGGGACCGTATACTGTAAGAGGCTCTTCTCCTCCTTGAAACGATCTGCTACCTAATAAACCTGGAAGGCCATAAATGTGGTCACCATGCAAGTGCGTAATAAAAATTTTCTCGATGCGACGAGGGCGAATGGAGGTATGTAAAATTTGATGCTGCGTTGCTTCTCCGCAATCAAAAAGCCATACGGCACTTCGCTCTTGCAGAAGCTGCAAAGCAATCGACGAAACATTTCGTTGTTTAGCTGGTACTCCGGCACCCGTTCCTAAAAATAATAGTTCCATGTGCTTCTTCCTTTCTACTTAACCCAAACGTGAATCCGAACAAAAAGCCTGTATGCACATTATACAGGCTTTTTGCTTACCTATGCTACTTAATTGTTTGAAGTGCCTCTGTTAATACAGAAATAAGAAGGTTTAAATCATCCTTTGGAATCATGAGAGGCGGTGAAAGAGTGAGCACATTATTATAGCCAGCTACTGTTGCACCGTTTTTCCCAATAATAACTCCTTTTTCTTTACACTTTGTAATTACTTGATTCACCAACTGTATATCCAGGGGCACTTTGGATGTTTTATCAGACACAAGCTCAATCCCTACCAGCAGTCCTTTTCCACGAATGTCTCCTACATAAGGGTGTTCTTTCAATTCTTCTTTTAACTCATTCAATAAATAGGTTCCCATCGTTTTGGAACGATTATATAAACCTTCACTTTCCATAATCTCTAGGTTTTTGAGTGCAAGTGCACAGGCAGCTGGACTTCCTCCAAATGTGTTTACATGTCGAAAATATTCATACTGATCGCTACCTTTAAATGCTTCATAAATTTCTCTCTTGACCGCTGTTGCCGACAAAGGTAAATAAGCACTTGTAATACCTTTTGCCATCGTAATAATATCAGGCTTCACGCCATAGTTCATAAATCCAAACGCTTCGCCTGTGCGTCCAAACCCACATATAACTTCATCTACAATCAATAACGCTCCGTGCTTTTCACAAACATCTTTTACCCCTTGCATATAGTTATCTGGTGGAATTAAAATGCCTCCGCCTGTAATAATTGGCTCCATTATAACTGCAGCGATTGTTTCACTAAGCTCCCACGTCATTGTTTCATCAATCACCTTCACCGACTGAAGCTGCTCTTTTGGTGCATCTATTTCATCGACACCTCGGTAGCTATCAGGAGGTGGGACATGAAGAAAACCAGTTGCTAAAGGTTCGTACTTGTATTTACGCTGAGCTTGACCCGTAGCTGATAATGCCCCCATTGAGTTTCCATGATATCCACGGTACCGTGAAATAATTTTATACCGCCCCTGTTCCCCTTGTTGCTGATGATATTGCCTCGCAATTTTAAATGCGGTCTCATTCGCTTCTGATCCGCTATTAGAGAAAAAGATCACATATTCTTCTCCTAGCAATTCATTGAGCTTTTCAGCTAATTGAATTGCAGGAGGGTGACTTTGCGTTAAAGGAAAATAGGCTAGTTCTTTGAGCTGTTCATATGCTGCCTGTGCTAGCTCTTCTCTTCCATACCCAATATTTACGCACCAAAGCCCTGCCATAGCGTCTAAAAAGCGATTTCCATCCTCATCTGTTACCCAAGCGCCCTTTGCTTTTTCTACTACCATAGTAGCTTCAGGAGAATAAGGTTTCATGCCGTGCCATAAATATTGCTCATCCTTATTTTTTAAGCTTTTATTCTTTTCCCCACTGCTAGCTTGAACCATTGCGTTCACTCCTTCTGATTCCAATAATTATATGGATGAAGAGACCCCGACCAAAGCCGAAGTCTCTGTTTTCACCTAATAAATATGTTAAAAATCAAAGCGTGATGTTATCATCTTTTTACGCGTATAAAAGTTTAATCCGTCTTTTCCATTTACATGTAGATCTCCATAAAAAGAGTCTTTCCAACCTGAGAATGGGAAGAAAGCCATAGTAGCAGGCACTCCTACGTTGACACCTAGCATACCAGCATCTGCTTCTTCTCTAAATTGGCGGATTGCTTTTGCATCCTTTGTATAAATTGTTGCACCATTTCCAAATCGAGATTTTTCAATATATTCTAACGCTTCATCTAAACTTTCCGCTCGAAGCAGACTTAATACTGGTGCAAATAGCTCTTCTTTTGCAATGGTCATAGCAGGTGTTACGTGATCAAAAATCGTTGCGCCAAGAAAATTACCTTCCGAATGATCTTCCATTTCTTTACGACCATCTCTAACTAAATGAGCACCTTCTTCCACTCCAGCTTCGATATAGCCAAGTACTTTATCTCGATGTTCTTTACGAATAACAGGCGTTAAAAGCACTTCATCCTGTAACCCACTGCCCATAACTAATTCATCTGCTTTTTGCTTTAACTTCGCAACGAACTGTTCTTTAACACCGTCTACCACCACAACAGCACTGCATGCCATACAGCGCTGCCCAGCGCTACCAAAAGCAGAACTTATAATATGGTTTACAGCTTTATCTATATCACAATCTGGCATAACGATATGATGGTTTTTGGCACCTGATAAAGCCTGAACTCGCTTGCCTTGAGCCGCAGCTTGTTCATACACATATTTAGCAACTGGCTGGGAGCCAACAAAAGAAACTGCTTTAATCTCCTCATGTTCAATGAGACCATTTACCACATCATGTGCACCATGCACAAGATTTAGTATGCCGGATGGAGCTCCGGCTTCTGTAAACAACTCAGCTATTCGCGTAGCTAATAAAGGAGTACGTTCTGATGGTTTTAATACAAACGTGTTTCCACAGACGATAGCTAACGGGAACATCCAAAGCGGAACCATCATTGGAAAGTTAAATGGCGTAATTCCTCCCACAACTCCAACTGGATAACGGTACATTTCTGAATCAATTTCTTCCGCAATATTGCTAAGTGATTCACCCATAAGTAGCGTTGGTGCTCCGGCAGCAAATTCTACACATTCGATACCACGTTGGACCTCTCCATAAGCTTCTTTATAAGCCTTTCCATTCTCTTTTACTACGAGTCTTGCAAGCTCTTCATGATGCTCGATAAGCAAGTGTTGAAAGGCAAACATCAGCCTTGCTCGTTTCGGGGCTGGTACATGCCTCCATGTTTTAAACGCTTCTTTCGCATTTTTAACAGCGTGGTCAACATCTTGCTTCGTTGAGAGAGGTACTTTTGCAAGCGTCTTTCCTGTTGAAGGATCAATTACATCTTGAAACTGATTGCTTGCTGAAGCAACCCACTTTCCACCCACATAGTTTCTTAACTGCTTTGTATCTTCATTCACGACTGACATCCCATTAGCCCCCTTTTAACATACAATCTTACTTTTATTATCATTAATTCTTGCTTCGGATTCATTAGACAGAATGTGAAATAGAAGTTCTGTATGGTTTCACACATTGGGTAATGAAATACAAAACAAACCTAGTAAAATGAAAGAGAATCATGTAAAAGATGCTTTTCCTAATTTATTAATAGCAGTAGTAGATGCGTTTAGTGCAAACAAATAGTCATAGGTCATAATCATAAATTCAATGGCCATTCGTTTTTCATGAACCATAAAATCAGAACCTAATAGCTTTTCCAATTTTTCAATACGATGATACAGAGTCTGACGCACAATATATAAGCGCTTTGCTGTTTCTTGCTTTGATCCGTTACATGCTAAATATACTTTCAAAGTTTCAAATAACTTAGCATTAAATTTACGGTCGTATTCGAGAACTGGCTGTAAATACTCCATCACCACTTCTTGTAATTCCTGCTGTTCATTGACTAACGAAATAATGCGATACATGTGAAGGTCTTCATAAAAACAAATATGATTTTTCATTTCGTTGTGCAAAGTCATTTGAATCGAAACCGTTTTTTTAGCAGTTTCATAACCTTTATGAATGTAGTCTAATCGTCGATTAAACTGCCCTACCCCGATCAGCTGCACTCCTAGTGATTTGTTGACTTCTTGTAAATCACCGTGGTTTATCCAACGGTTCAAGCTTTTTTCTAACCTTTCTCTCCACGTCGTCACCTGACGTTTATTTAAAACCACCAACACTAACTCTCTCTTCTTTTCTAAAATGAGAAGATGAAAGCCTTCTTGTTCAAAAATTGCTCGAATCGTTAGCTTTAAATACGTATGATCTACCTTGACGTCTTGTACACATTGACAGCATACGATTGTTCCGCCTTGGATTGGAAAATCATTTAATACTTCTTGTAAATAATGTGTAATTTGCGAGGAAGAAATTTCACCGTTAACCCATTGAACCATCCACTCTGTTTCTTGAACTCGCTTTTTTTCTTCAACATATAAGTCTCGTAAAAAGTGCTGTGCTAGAGCTGTAGCTGTGCGATCAACCGTTAACATTTCAAGCTCTGTAAAAAAATCATTAGTTGAAAGAATATGGAGCTCTGCATAGCTTTCACCTAACAATTGAATGGAATGAGTAAAAAAGCTGCTTTGATTCTGATTTTGTTCAGTAATATGATGTTGTAATAATTGTTGTTGGGGTAAGTCTAGACAGGCTGGAAAAAGTATTACTTCATTATGTATACGAAGCCCGGCTAAAAGTCCGGTTGATTCGCAAAGATGCTGTAATATATCTTTTGGATCGTTGACAGAAAGCAGCATTTGATTCAGCTGCTGAGAGTAATTTTCTAAATCTGAAATCATTAAATAATGCTGGTTTACTAGTAACGCATGCAAATCTTGGGTTATTTCAACAAACGGCACTTCTTCATGAAATAAAATAATAGGAAATTCATGTTGATTTGCAAATTCAATGACGTTTTGAGGAATCTGAGAGGTGTACGTACCCAGTTCAATACATAATCCTGAAGCCTGACATTCGATTAACTGCTTTAAAAACGACAGGCACAATTCATTATCTTCCTTCCATCCTACACCGGTTGAAAGAATTAATTCATTCCCTTTTAGAAGCTCATTCACCCGAGTCACTTCCATAACGTGAACCCATTTCACTCGATTTGTGAGACCGACTTTACCTGCAATTACTTCACAGCTGTTAAAATGTTTTCTTTTTAAAACCTCATTAATGGTCAAATAAGATTTCAAACCCACACCACCCTTAATCAGTCTATCTCTTTATATTAGCTTAAGTTTTCTGAAAAATAAATCATTTTATCTCTTTATATTTTTTTAGAATATAATCATACACGCCTTTGCTTACATAGAATTTTGCAAAAAAAAAGCTATAAATCATTCAGCGATTTACAGCTTTTCAGCAGCTACTTGCAGCGTTTTAAAGAAACCATGTCTTTTTTTAGCTTGCTCTTTTATTCTTTGAATCTCTTGTTTATAAAAACGTAGGTCATGAAGTGACACTGCATTAAGCATTTCCATCTTAAGCTTATCTATTACTTTTCTTTCCTCAACTGTCATCACGTCTAAATCTTTCTCATTCATCATCTCTGTGTCACACCCTTATCATTTATTAAATTATTTAACGTTTACATTTTCATTTTCAAAAAACTTTCATACTATACTATTTACTACAAATCACACCCTAACTAAACCCTTTTTCCATTGTTGTAAATGAAATGTAATAACTGTTTGTAATACGTAATACTTGACATGAATAGTAACGAAAGATTTTATGATTTAGTTTCACTTTTCACCCTAATTTTTTAAAAAAAATAAGCCTACCTCATATTTGAAATATGAAGTAGGCTTATTTTATAGTTGCTGAATTAATATTCCTGAAAAATACTTTCTAGCATCTGCCGTTAGGATATGGAGCTTTTCTTTTTCAACCTTTCCTTGCTTTATGCGTTCAAATTCTAGAAACGCACCGCTTAGATTTTCCGTCACGCTTTTAATAATAAAACCTTTTTCAATAAGAAAATCAATCTTTTCACGTTCTGCAACAAAATGCTGGTAGTCTGACATAACTTCACCTCAATCTGTTGAAATAGTTTGGTTGGATGCGACAGGTTGAATTACTTCTTCATCAATTGAGATAACCCAATCTCGACCAACTGTAATACCTAGATACTTTTCATCACTTGGTGTCTCAATCTCATCTTGTTTATAATGCTTAAACCACCAATATTTAGCTAAAACATAATAACAGACAGAGCCTACTACAAATCCAACGACAAACGAATAAGTTGATAAAAAGTAAGCACTTGTTCCACCTATAGTCCATGCTAGTAACCCAGCTATATTAAAGCCGTAAAAGTAGCGGTACTGTCCATTTTCTTCATACAGCTCTGTTACATTTACTCTACGCTTTCGCAATAAGTAGTAATCTGCAAACAAAATGCCAACAATCGCTGATAAAATCCCACCTACAATTAACAATGCTGGAACAATGATGCTGAACAAGCTCCAAGGTTGTACAATTGTGCCTACAATTCCAGCGATAACTACCCCAACCCAAAAGGGTACTTTCGGTCCACCAACATTTGAAAAAATCGTGGCAGCTGGAATCAGATTTGCTGAGATATTTGTTGACCACTGGGCAAACACAACCATCAAAAGTAATACGCCAAGCGCAAGTCCAGATGCAGCTTCTTGAAGTGCCACTACTGGATCGTAGTTCTTCACAGCAATATATGACACACCGCCAATGATAACCATAAACGTTTGAGTTAACGGCAATGCTACTACGCTTCCTACAAGAGCCCCTTTATTACGCTTTATCCAGCTCCGCTCATGTGTCGGTGCTTTAATAAACCTTGAAATAGATGGAATATCTGCCGCAAGCGTTGCCCAAAACCCCATGTTGCTCATAATGACTACGATAAATGCTGTAACAGCTGCCCCTCCTGTAACCGGACTTTCAATCCAAGCCCAAACCTCTCTACCTTGAGAAAGGGCTTGGTCTGACAGAGTTGTATACATCCAGGCTGAAATGATGATAATAACTGGCGCTGCTAGGTCTGTAAACCGTTCTACTGCTTTAATTCCAAGTGCTGTATTGATAAGCTGTAATAACGCAAAGAGAAAAAAACAAACGAGCCAGTTATTAAACCCTGCTAGAGCATTTAAAATTCCATTCATTGCCGTAGCACCAAAATACGTATTAATCCCAAACCAACAAGAAGCTGCAAGCCCACGCATAACAGAGGGAATATGAGTACCAATTGTTCCAAACGGAGCTCTCATATAAACTGGAAATGATAAACCATGTTCGATTCCAATATCAGCAATAATTGTTACAAACAAACCAATTGCAATAGATCCAATTACAGTTGCTACTACAACCCAACCGAGAGATAAGCTTTGCACACCAGATCCTCCGATTGCAAATGCAGCTAATACAACTGCCATACTAACCCACATTAACGAAAAGCCAAGCGTTCCAATCTTACGATTTTGATGCGCAATAGGTAATAAATCCGGTGATTTTAAATAGCTTTTTGATTTTTTCATTTCTTGCACCCCTCATACTATTTAGTAAACGCGTTACATTCATCATGAAGGCTGTTTTCTCTCTCTTTCTCTAGGGGTTGCGCTATGCCATAGCACAGCACAGTAGTATAGTTACAATTTCACCGGAGCTTGCTGAGCTTCATTACGCTCATTAAATTTTGACCGCTTAATGTACTCACCATAACCACTTTTACCAACAAATTGCTTTTCTTTAATCACAAACTCTCCTCTACACAATACTGAAACCGGCTCACCCGTAACTTCCATTCCTTCAAATGCGCTATAGTCAACAGCCATATGATGGGTTTCAGCCGAGATTTTGCGTTTAACTGTTGGATCAAAAATTAACAAATCAGCGTCACTTCCTACAGCAATTGTTCCTTTTTTCGGATATAGGCCAAATAACTTCGCCGTACGAGTAGAGGTGACATCCACAAACTGATTGAGCGTTATTCTCCCTTTCTGCACGCCTTCTGAGAATAAGATGCTCATACGATCTTCAATAATAGGACCGCCATTTGGAATTTTTGTGAAATCGTTCTTACCTAAATCTTTTTGTCCATTAAAATCAAATGAACATTGATCAGATCCAATCGTTTGTAGATCTCCATTTTTTAATGCATTCCACAACACTTCTTGATTCCATTTTTCACGAAGAGGTGGTGACCAAACGTATTTGGCTCCTTCAAAATTGGGCTTCTCTAAGGCCGATTCATCTAAAACTAAATATTGTGGGCATGTTTCACCCCAAATATTTACACCTCGGTTCCGAGCCTGAGCAATTTGATTCACCGCTTCAGCACAAGATACATGCACTACATATAGTTGCGAATCTGCAAGACCTGTAAAACATGCTGCTCTACCTGTTGCTTCACCTTCAATCTCTGGGGGCCTAGTGCGCGCATGGTAAATTGGATCTGTATTTCCTGCTTCTAATGCTTTCTTTGTCAAATAGTCAATTACGTCTCCGTTTTCAGCATGTACCATAACTAACGCACCAAGCTCTTTTGCCTGAATGAGCGTTTGGTAAAGGGTCGCATCGTCCGCTTGAAAGACGTCTTTATATGCCATAAATACTTTGAAAGACGTAATTCCTTCATCTTCAATAATAGTAGGAAGCTGTTCTAATACCTCATCATTCATCTCTCCAATCATTAGATGAAAGCTATAGTCAATAGCTGCTTTTCCTTCTGATTTTGCATGCCAAGTATTAATGGCATTTTGCAATGGTTTCCCTTTATCTGTTAAGCAAAAATCAATGATTGTTGTAGTCCCTCCGAACGCTGCTGCGATGGTCCCTGTTTCAAAATCATCTTTGGTGACAGTCCCTCCAAACGGCATGTCTAAATGAGTATGTGGATCAATCCCTCCAGGAAAAATGTAGGCTCCGTTGGCATCAACAACCTCACAGTTAGATTCATCTAACCCTGTTCCAATTGCTGTGATTTTCCCATCCTCAATTAAAATATCTCCCCTGTACGTATCTGCTGCTGTAACAATCACTCCATCTTTCACTAATTTTCTCATGGCTTAATCCCCCTATTGTTTGTTATACGTCTAATTTTTGTGCAGATGTCATCGCAAGTGCCGCTTGTCTTTCATTCCATGTCATAGGTGGCTGCTCACTTGCTACCTCCACCATGGAAATTGCGCCATCAACAGGACAGACAATCGAGCAGAGATTACAGCCCACACAATCTTCTTCTCTTACTTGCAAATATGGTTTTCCTGAAGGGTCTTTTAACATATCAATACATTGATGAGACGTGTCTTCACATGAAATATGGCACTTGTTACAGTTAATACATGTATTGGGATCTATTCGAGCCACAACTTTATAGTTTAAATCAAGATTTCCCCAATCAGAGTATTTCGGAACAGCTTTCCCAACAAGATCGCTCACTTTTGCAATTCCTCGCTCATCAAGGTAGTTATTTAGCCCATCAAGCATGTCCTCTACAATTCTAAAGCCATGATGCATAGCGGCTGTGCACACTTGAACCCCAGTCGCCCCCATAAGCATAAACTCCACTGCTTCCTGCCAATTCGATACGCCTCCCATACCTGAAATCGGTACGTTAATATGAGGACTTCTTGCACATTCAGCCACCATATTTAATGCGATAGGCTTCACAGCTGGACCACAGTAGCCTCCATGTGCACCTTTACCAGCCACGTGAGGAATTGTGTTCCATGAATTAATATCCACTCCGGCTAAGCTATTAATAGTGTTGATCATGCTCACTGCGTCCGCTCCACCTCTTACAGCTGCTTCTGCTGTAACCGTGATATCCGTAATATTTGGAGTCAACTTAACAATAACAGGCGTTTTCGCTACTTCTTTAGCCCAGTACGTTTGCTTTTCAACAAGGTCTGGCACCTGCCCTGAAGCTGCTCCCATTCCTCGCTCGGCCATACCGTGAGGACAGCCAAAATTTAGCTCTAAGCCGTCAACACCCACATCTTCTACATGCTTTACAATTTCATGCCATTTCTCCTGTTTCGGTTCAACCATTAAAGAAGCGATGATAGCATGGTCAGGAAATTTCTTTTTAGTCTCATAAATCTCTTTTAAATTGACCTCAAGCGGACGGTCTGTAATAAGCTCAATATTATTAAAACCCGCTACGCGCTGGCCATTGAAACTCACTGCTGCAAACCGTGATGATACATTTAAAATTGGATCTCCAAGCGTTTTCCAAACTGCTCCACCCCACCCTGCTTCAAAGGCACGCTGTACTTGATACCCTGAGTTTGTAGGCGGCGCTGATGCTAGCCAAAATGGATTTGGTGATTTAATACCTGCTAAATTTATACGTAAATCTGCCATACTTGTTTCCCCCTCTCGTTTGTTTAAGCTGTTTCAATTGCTTCTTTCTTTAACTGAGCATGAATGCCATATGCCGTTTTCTTCCCTTGCTGTGCAGCAGTTACAACCATGGCTTCACCTTGTCCTTTTCCAAATACAACGTCACCACAGGCAAAAACTTTAGGATTGGAGGTTTGAAACGTATCTTGATTAATGATTACCACGCCACCATCTTGCTTTAATTCAAATTGATTAATTAAAGATAAGTAACGTTCTTGTCCAATGGCTTTAATAACAGCATCGACTTCAATTAAGAACTCCGACCCTTCTATTGGTACAGGCTTTTTTCGTCCATGGCCTTCCGATTCTTTTAGTTCCATTTTAATACATTCAATACCTGTCACTTCGTTTTTGTCATTTCCAACAATTCTCACAGGTACTGTTAACCAGCGAAACTCTACACCGTCTTGCTTGGCAAATTCATATTCAAAATCATAAGCTGTCATTTCAGCACTTGTTCTACGGTATAGAATCTGCACGTTTTCTGCCCCTAATCGTACGGAACATGTTGCTCCATCAATCGCTGTATTTCCTGCACCAACAACCGCTACTTTTTTTCCTACAAACTCTGTAGTCAAAGCTTCCGATTTGGTTTTTTTCACAAATTCAATTGCATCATAAACCCCGTTTAGCTGTTCTCCCTCAATACCTAAATTTGGAACCTTACTCATTCCAATAGCAAGAACGACTGCATCATAGTTCTTTAAAAGTTCACTCGGCATCACGTCTTCACCAACGCGCACGTTTGTCTTAATTTCAACGTCTAGAGCTTTTACTTGTTGTACCTCCCAAAAGGAAATAGCTTGAGGAAGTCGAAATGATACAATTCCATAGGTATTTAACCCACCTGCTTCTTTTTCTGCTTCAAAAATTGTTACGGCATATCCAAAGCGAGCTAGCTCCCTGGCAGCTGAAAGCCCAGCTGGTCCTCCACCTACAATGGCAACTCGCTTTCCATTTGGCTTTCCTTTTGTAAATAACACCTGTTCATTTTGAATAGCCCAATCAGTAGCATACCGCTGAAGATCGCCAATCATAATAGGCTTAGTCGAATGATTTAATACACATGCTCCTTCACAAAGCTCTTCTGTTGGACAAACCCTCGCACAGCTCGCTCCAACAGGATTGGATGTCATAATCGTTTGAGCAGACCCCTTTAAGTTTCCAGACGCAATTTTTTTAATAAACGTTGGTATATCAATGCCCGTTGGACAAGCTTGAATGCAAGGAGCATCGTAACAGTATAAACATCGATTAGCTTCTTCAATAGCTTCTTGATTTGACAAGCCTTTTTCAACTTCACTAAAATTCTGTACAATTGTTTGAAGCATCGGCTGAACTGAAGACTTCATAAATCCATCCCCCTTCTAAATTGCTTTATATAAAATATTATTGAAAGCGCTTACATATTTTTTTATTGACTTTCCCCCTCGACTGATTTCACTCCTTTTCGTTAAGGTTTTAAGCTTATAATCCATTTTACTGAAGAAACCTGCTGTTTACATTATACAAAGTGTCAAAAAATTCAAACTTTAAATTAGCCGATATGTAAAAAGCTTGAGCTGCAAGGCTCAAGCTTTTTACAATAAGATTATTATCCATTTGCTACTTCTTTGATAATCGATACAACCAGCTCTGATGTTTTTACAAGTTCTTCAACTGGAATCTTTTCGCTCGTTGTATGAATGTCTTCATAACCCACCGCTAAGTTTACAGTCGGCACATCAAAACTTGCAATGACGTTTGCATCGCTGCCACCGCCGCTTTGTAACAGACGTGAAGAGCGACCGATATTGGCAACGGCTTTTTTAGCTACTTCAACAACATGGTCTCCATCGCTGAATTTAAATCCAGGATACATTACTTTAATATCTACTTCAGCTCTTCCTCCCATGTCACTTGCTGCAGATTCAAAAGCTTCCTTCATTTTGGCAACTTGCGCTGCCATTTTTTCAGGAACCAGTGAACGAGCTTCTGCTAAAATCGATACGTAGTCGCACACAATATTCGTTTGTGTTCCACCTTCAAAACGACCAATGTTTGCCGTTGTTTCTTCATCGATGCGCCCTAACGGCATACGTGAAATCGCTTTTGAAGCAATGGTGATGGCTGAAACCCCGCGCTCAGGCGCTACACCAGCGTGAGCTGTTTTTCCGTAAATATCTGCTTTAACTTTTGCTTGAGTTGGAGCAGCAACAATAATATCGCCCACTTTTCCATCGCTATCAAGCGCATAGCCAAATTTAGCCGTTACAAGTTTTGGATCTAATGCTTTTGCACCCACTAATCCGGATTCTTCTCCAACCGTAATGATAAACTCAATGGTACCGTGCTCAACATTTTGCTCTTTTAACACTTGAATAGCTTCTAACATTGCTGCCAACCCAGCTTTATCATCAGCTCCTAGAATCGTTGTTCCATCGCTTTTAATATAACCGTCTTCAATGGATGGCTTAATGCCTTTTCCAGGAACAACTGTATCCATATGAGAAGTAAAATAGATGGTATCTACTCCTTCTTTTGTTCCAGGAAGGGTACAAATTAAATTACCTGCACCATGTCCAGTTTCAGCTGTTGTATCATCTTCAACAACTCTTACTCCTAACGCCGTGAATTTTTTTGTTAATACTTTTGCAATCTCGGCTTCATACTTTGTTTCTGAATCAACTTGTATAAGTTCTAAAAATAGATCAACTAAACGTTGCTCATTAACCATAATATGTAATCCCTCCAAAATTAACCTACAATGGTATGTTACCATGTTTTCGCTGTGGACGCTCTTCCTTTTTATTGTGCAACATTTCAAGTGCTTGTATTAGTTTTATTCTCGTATCTCTTGGATCAATTACATCATCTACCATACCCGCCCTTGCTGCAACGTACGGATTAGCAAATTTATCGCGATACTGCTCAATTTTTTCAGCTCGAACCTCTTCAGGAGCATCACTATTATGAATTTCATGCGCAAAGATAATATTGGCAGCTCCTTGAGGACCCATGACGGCAATTTCAGCATTTGGCCAAGCATATACCATATCTGCACCAATTGATTTACTATTTAGCGCAACATAAGCTCCACCGTAAGCTTTTCGCAAAATCACCGTAATTTTCGGAACAGTTGCCTCAGAATAGGCATATAAAATTTTAGCACCGTGACGAATGATACCGCCATGTTCTTGCTTAATACCTGGAAAGAATCCTGTTACATCTTCAAACGTAATAAGTGGAATATGAAAAGAGTCACAAAACCTTATAAAACGTGCGGCTTTATCTGAGGAGTTAATATCTAAGCTGCCGGCCATAAATTTTGGTTGATTACAAACAAGCCCCACCACGCTTCCATTCAAGCGAGCTAAGCCAACCACAATATTTTTAGCAAAATCTTTTTGCACTTCTAGGAATGTGCCTTCGTCTACGACATGTTGAATAACATGGCGAACATCATATGGTCTAACAGCATCAAAAGGCACAACATCCAGTAATTCCGGGCGGTCATTGCTTTGATCATCATAAGGGACACTCGGTGGCTTTTCAGTATTAGATAAAGGTAAATAACTTAGTAAGAGGCGAACTTGCTCAAGCACTTCTTCTTCTGAACCTGCACTAAAATGAGCATTTCCACTAATTTCATTATGAACAGCAGCTCCACCTAAGTTCTCTGCTGTAATGGTTTCACCTGTTACTGTTTCAATTACTTTCGGTCCTGTAATAAACATTTGGCTCGTCTTTTCCACCATAAATACAAAGTCAGTGATGGCTGGCGAGTATACTGCCCCACCTGCACATGGTCCCATAATCACTGAAATTTGAGGAATGACTCCAGAATAAATAGCGTTTCGATAAAAGATTTGACCGTATCCGTCTAACGACATCACGCCTTCTTGGATTCTCGCTCCACCGGAGTCATTTAATCCGATAAAAGGCACACCAGTTTTCGCTGCTAGGTCCATTACATTGGCGATTTTTTTTGCATGCATTTCTCCAAGCGCACCGCCAAATACCGTAAAATCCTGAGAAAACAAATAGATGCCTCGACCATTTACTTTACCGTACCCCGTGACAACACCGTCTCCAGGACCTGTCTGTGTGTTCATATTAAAGTCCAGACAGCGGTGTTCTATAAAAGGCTGAACCTCAACAAACGTTCCGTTGTCAACCAATAAATCAATTCTCTCTCTAGCCGTTAGCTTTCCTTTAAAATGCTGTTTTTCAATTTTTTCATCTCCCCCCCCTTGTTCAATTTTGCGGCGCTTATCGTATAGCTCATTTAGCTTTTCATAAATATCAACCATCTGCTATTCCTCCTTTGTTGGTTTCTTTTCACAAAGCTCATACAAAACCCCTGCCGTGGAAGACGGATGTAAAAAAGCAATGGCCGCACCACCAGCTCCTAATCTTGGCTCATCATCAATCATTTTAATTCCACGTTCTTTCAGTTCTTGAATCCGTTCTTCAATGCTCTTAACGCCAAAAGCAATGTGATGTATACCTTCTCCACGCTTTTGAATAAATTTAGCAACTGGACTGCTATCATTTAAAGGTTCAAGAAGCTCAATTTTCGAATCACCGCATTGAAAAAAAGCTATCTTTACACCTTGATTTTCTACTTTTTCTGTCCCTAAGCATACTAAGCCAAGCTGCCTCTCATAAAATGGTTTAATTTTATCAATCGAGTGAACAGCAATGCCAATATGATCAATTTTGTTCATATTTCCCACCCCCACAAAAAAGCGTTTTCATTTAGACATATTCTTGAATGAATCGTCATTCTCCTTCTTAAAACAAAAGCGAATAAAGAAGTTGCTTGTCCCATTTCGTTGCTACATGTAAAATAGAAAAAAAGGTTGTGAGAGGAGCTACTCTTTTATGTCGAATAAAAAATGGCAAAAAATTGTGGTCTATTTAATGCTAGGAACAATGGTAATCACAACTGTTCTTGCTGGCATTACAATGTGGCTATAAAAAAGGTAGGTGATTTCTCACCTACCTTTTATTGCACCTCTATTCCTTTTTCTTTCGCTAGGTCTTCAAAGGGTTTTCCACTGGTCACAATCCATACTTTTGTTCCAAGAGGAACCTTTTCATATAGCTCCACAACTCGCTCATTTCGAAGCCTAATGCACCCATTCGAAACATACTTACCGATAGAGTTTGGCTGGTTTGTACCGTGAATGCCATAAATTCGTCCATCCGTGTCTTTTGCATCAAATCCAATCCACCTCAATCCAAGTGGATTAGCAGGGTCCCCACCTTCAATCTTATCTTTGCGATAATAAGGATTTGCTGCTTTGACCGTTATTGTGAATTCCCCTTCTGGTGTTAAATCTTTTGTTCTTCCTGAACCCACTTTAATAACACTCTCTATCTTGCCATGTTCAATATATGCTAATTCATTTGTCTGTTTGTTTACAATAATAAAAGGGTCAGCTGGTAAAGGATTTTCTCCCAGCGGCCAAATTGGTGATACAAGTACTAAAATAAGAAATACGACGTGCATACAATTCAACCCCTTACGCTTTTTCTTATTGTTCGTAAGGGGTTGCTACAACATGCATATTGTTTACGTAATTTTTAAGCTTTGTTTAATAATTAAATATTGCTCTATTTCCTTTACAAAATGTAACAGATCCGCTCGCGCTTCAAATTCTTCACGAGACTTAGGTAGATCCATGCTTTGAAAAGATTCTTTGAGTTGCTCTAGCTTTAATAAAAAAAGCTTGGCTGTATTACCAGGGTGAATAGAAAAACTTAATTCTTCAATAAAATCAGCAATCATATATCTTTGTTCAACCACAAGATCGATTGATGTGAGAAGAGGAAGAGTACGTTCTAGAATTTCTAATTGTTTTTCACGAATTTTAAAATATCGATAATAATAATTTTCTGAACGTACAAAATGGTTTTCAACATCTCGAAAGGCTAAACTTTTAGCTTTTTCTAAAAGCACTGCTGTATCAGCAATTTCTTTACCGGACCAAGTACTTTCGTTTGTTCTTAAATAAATCGCCATTTCTTTAAGCATAATATGAAAATTCTCTTCAATGTCCTGCTGATACTGACGAAGCTCTTTGTCTAAACTTGGCATGTATAAGTTAACAAGAAGCGCTACGCCAATCCCAACCACAATTAGCCCCAATTCGTTTAAAACAATTTGCCACGTCATATTTTCAAGAGAATAAATGTGCAATAAGATAACCGAACTTGTTACAATTCCTCCGTTCACCTTTAAAATAACGGTTAACGGAATGAAAAATAGCAGCATTAGCCCAATAACCGCTGGATGGTAAGCAATTCCTTCAAAGAAAATAAATGAAAATAAAATTGAAATCGAACAAGCTACAAAGCGATCAAACGCACTTTGCAACGATTTTTTCTGTGAATTTTGTATACATAAGATTGTAATAATCCCCGCTGATGGGAAAAACTCAAGGCCAATGAGCTGTGCAATGCTAATTGCTAGTGCAGTACCTACGGCTGTTTTAAAGGTTCGATAACCAATTTTATATTTCATGTCGTCAAAACTCCTAAGCAGTTCCTTTTTTATAAGTTATTCATAATACTATTATTTATTAACATGTTTCATTCAATTACGCAATGCTTGGAGCTTTTTATAAATTAAAAAAAGCGTAGAACAACTTTCGTTCTACGCTTTCTGATTATTATAAGATTTTTTCAAGAAAATCTTTCGCACGCTTACTTTTAGGTGCAGTAAAAAACTCAGTGGGAGGTGAGTCTTCCACTAGGCGACCACCATCTAAAAATAAAACACGATCTGCTACTTCGCGCGCAAATCCCATTTCGTGCGTAACAATAACCATTGTCATACCCGTTTCAGTTAATGATTTCATTACATCTAATACTTCCTTTACCATCTCTGGATCTAAAGCAGATGTTGGTTCATCAAAAAGCATTATTTCTGGCTCCATCGCAAGAGCACGAGCAATAGCAACACGCTGCTTTTGACCTCCTGAAAGTCGATTTGGATACTCGTTTGCTTTTTCAGCTAGTCCGACTTTGGTTAGCAGTTGCATTCCTTTATTTTTCGCTTCTTCTTTTGAAATGCCTTTAACTGTAATAGGCGCATACGTTAAGTTTTCAAGCACCGTCATATGAGGAAACAGATGAAAATGCTGAAACACCATTCCGACATTTTGTCGTACGTTCATAATGTTTGTTTTCGCATTGGTAATTTCTTGATCAGCTATTGTAATAGCTCCACTAGTTGGCTGCTCAAGTAAATTCATACAACGTAAAAACGTTGACTTCCCTGAACCTGATGGGCCAATGACAGCGACTACTTCTTTTTCTTTAATAATTGTAGAAATGCCTTTTAGAACTTCATTGTGGCCAAAGGACTTGTGTAAGTTTTCAATTTTAATCACCTTTTCTCATTCTCCTCTCGATCACTTTACCAAGGAGCGTTAAGCCCATTACCATGATGTAATAAATTAATCCTGCAAATAATAGAGGTTCAAAATATGCAAACTTTTCTCCTCCAACGATATATGCACGTCTCATAATATCAAGAGCACCGATAACCGTTACAAGTGCTGATTCTTTCGTGAGCGTAATAAACTCATTCATTAAAGCTGGTAAAATATTTTTTAAGGCTTGTGGCATAATAACCTGGCCCATCATTTTACGATATGGAATTCCTAGAGCAAGAGCAGCTTCACGTTGCCCTTTATCGACTGCTAAAATACCAGCACGAATAATTTCTGAAATATACGCAGCTGAGTTTAATCCAAATGCAGCAACTGCAGCAGGAAACGGCGCAATATCAAAACCTAAAATCTGTGGTAACCCAAAATAAATAAGCAATAACTGCAGTACGAGCGGCGTACCACGAAAGATTGATGTATAAAGGTCAGCTAACCAAATGAGCGGTTTTGAACGACTAATCTTAAATAGGGATAAGATTGTTCCTAGTACAAAACCCACAATGGCTGAAGCTAAAACTATTTGAATCGTCACTCCTATCCCTTTTAAAATATAAGGGATTGAAGGCACGATTTGTGAAAAGTCCAAATTCATGCCTGTTTTCCTTCCTCTCCGTTCATTGTCTCTTATTCTTTGCTATCAAACCATTTAACAATTAGCTCTTCTAGCTCTCCATTGTCTTTCATTTCTTTTAACTCTTTGTTAAATTCGTCTGTCAGTTTGCTATCTTTTGAAAACGCAATTGCAGATCCTTTATTAGAGTCTTCTCGGCCTGTTTCTACAAGTTGTAACGTATCATCTTTTGCAACATAGCCTTTTGCTACTGTATCCTCAATGATTGCTACATCAATACGATTTGACTTCATTTCTTGAATCAATTGTGGAATACGATCGCGACTTTCAATTTTAATGTCTACTTCTTCTGATAGTGTTTTTGCTTCATCTTCTTGAATAGATGCTGTTTGAACACCTACTTTTTTTCCGTTCAACTCTTCAATGCTATTAATTGGCTCGTCCTTTTTAGATACAAGTACATTTTTCGCCTCATAGTATACATCTGAAAAATCCACGTTCTTTTTACGCTCTTCCGTTGGCGTCATTCCTGCTAAAACAAAGTCCACTTTTTTAGACTGTAAAGATGGTATTAAGCTACCGAACTCCATGTCGACAACTTGCACTTCATAACCTAGTTCTTTACCAATTGCTTTTGCTAAGTCGATATCAAAACCAATCGGCTCATTGTCGCCTTTTGCTGTATCAATATACTCAAACGGTGGATAATCAGCTGAAGTTCCCATTTTTAATACTTTTGCATCATCACTGCCTCCGCTTCCATTTGAAGCACCTTCACCAGCACCACAAGCAGCTAATGCTCCGGCTGTTAACAACCCTATAACTGTTACTGATAGCCATTTCTTCATTTTCATATCACATACCCTCCAAATTCTAATATTTTTAAAATTAATAATATTATGAAATAAGTTTTTCCTTATTACAAGTCATTACAAAAAATAAATATATATTCATGTAACTGTATTTTAACACGTATTTATATTTATGCAATACTTTTTTTAAATATAGATTTAGCTATATGAAAATACTTATCCACCATTTTCCATAACTATGTGAATTATGTATAAAAAATTAATATTATAAACATTTTCACCAAACAAAAAAAGCCGCTTACGCGGCTTTTTCATTTATACTTCTTCACAATATTTTTCAAACGCTTCTTGAAGTTTTGTTACAACAGACATTGGCTCATGTCCTTCAATTTCATGACGCTCTACCATTGTCATAATTTTACCATCTTTTAATAACGCAAAAGATGGGGAAGATGGTGGATAACCTTCAAAATATTCTCTAGCGCGAGCCGTTGCTTCTTTATCTTGACCAGCGAATACAGTAACGAGATTCGTTGGGCGCTTATCGTAATGAACGGAATGAGCAGCTGCTGGTCTAGCAATTCCACCTGCACATCCACAAACTGAGTTCACCATTACTAATGTTGTACCTGACTTTTGAAGCGCATCCTCTACGTCTTCAGCTGTCGTTAATTGTGTATAGCCTGCAGCTTCAATCTCTTGACGCGCTTGGCGAACAACATCATTCATAAATAAATTAAAATCGATGTTCATCTTTTTACCTCCTTTAGTTAGCTACTTTTATCATAGCAAACCATGACTTAAAACGCGATTTCTTTCGCTTATGTTTGTAAAAAAATTATTGTTATTTTATCGGTTGATTCACTTGTTCATACTGGTGAATTATTTTCTCAAATGCTTCTTCCATCGTTAGGTGTCCTTTTTGCATATGTTGCTCAACGCTTTTTAAAGCCTGTCGCAGCTCTTGCTTACCATAAAAAGATTCGTACAGATAATCAGAAATTCTTGACTGCAACCATGCAGATAGCTGTAATCCCCGCTTTTTTTCAAACTGGCCATTTTGTATCATCCAACCCTTATAATCAGCAATGTGATTCCACAAGTTTATAAAGTCACCTGCTTCATAAATAGAGGTTGTTAACACTTTTGGTTGCCAATTAGGTGAATGAGCATATAGAAATGAAATAACGGATTCATACTCTTTTTTCGTAAGTACTGCTTTTTGTCGATTATCTCCATCCGCTTTATTGACACAAATTAAGTCAGCTAATTCTAGAATTCCTTTTTTAATTCCTTGAAGTTCGTCTCCTGCCCCTGTTAACACAAGAAGAATAAAAACATCAACCATTTGCTTAACGATTCCTTCACCTTGCCCCACGCCCATTGTTTCGACAAAAATAACGTCATAACCTGCTGCTTCACATAAAAGGATAGCTTCTCTTGTCTTACGATGAACTCCTCCTAATGTTCCTTGTGAAGGAGACGGTCGAACAAAAGCTCTTGGATGCTTAGCGAGCTGTTCCATGCGCGTTTTATCACCTAAGATACTTCCACCGGACACCGTACTGCTGGGATCAATCGCCAGTACTGCTACTCGGTACCCATGATCACATAGATACGTCCCAAATGCATTAATTAACGTACTTTTTCCGGCTCCTGGTACACCTGTAAATCCAATTCGAATTGATTTTCCTGTATGCGAATAAATTTCTTTCATTAACTGTTGAGCCAAGTGTTTATGCTTAGCAGCCTGGCTTTCAATTAAGGTAATGGCTTGTGCTAAAGCAGCTCGATTTTCTTTTAAAATTCCATCTTTATACTGAGACACCGTTTTTAATTTGGCCATATAATCACTCATCTACCGCTAGCTTTTCTTTAATCTTTTCTAACACATGGATAGCTGCTTTTGGAATGATCGTACCTGGACCAAAGATAGCTGCTGCTCCGCTTGCTTCTAAGAATGGATAATCTTGTTTAGGGATAACGCCTCCTACAATGACTAAAATATCTTCTCTACCATGTAAGTGCAGCTGTTCAACAAGCTGTGGAAGTAGCGTTTTATGTCCTGCAGCAAGCGAGCTAAACCCTACTACATGAACATCATTTTCAATTGCCTGCACTGCAGTTTCTTCAGGCGTTTGAAAAAGCGGACCAATATCAACATCAAAACCTAGATCGGCAAATGCTGTAGAAATGACTTTTGCTCCACGATCGTGACCGTCTTGACCCATTTTAGCAACTAGAATCCTTGGCCTTCTTCCTTCTTCTTCTAAGAAATCATCCGTTAACCGGCGAACTTTATCAATAAGCTCTGCTCCTTCAAATTCTGCTTGATAAACACCTTTTATTGAGCGTGTAACTGCTTGATGCCTACCAGATATTTTTTCAAGAGCAAATGATATTTCTCCTAGCGTTGCTCTTGTTCTCGCAGCTTCAACCGCTAGCTCTAGTAAATTTCCTTGGCCTGTTTCAGCAGCATGTGTTAAATCACGTAAGGTTTTTTCCACCTGCTTGTCATCGCGCTGATTCTTCAGCTCTTTTAACCTTTCTACCTGCGCTGTTAGCACCGCTTGATTATCAATATCTAAAATCTCTAGTTCCTCGTCTTCGTTCGCTTTGAATGCATTCACTCCAACAATAATTTCAGCTTTGGAATCGATTCTGGCTTGCCTTCTCGCAGCAGCTTCTTCAATTTTCATTTTTGGAATTCCAGTTTCAATTGCCTTAGCCATGCCACCAAGTGCTTCAATTTCTTCTAAATGAGCCCATGCTTTATGAACAAGCTCATTTGTTAGCGATTCAATATAATAAGCTCCTCCCAGTGGGTCGATAACAGAACAAATAGACGTTTCATCTTGCAAATATAGCTGTGTATTACGTGCTATTCTTGCAGAAAAATCTGTTGGTAACGCAATTGCCTCATCTAATGCATTCGTATGCAATGATTGTGTGTGTCCTGAAATAGCTGCAAGTGCTTCTACGCATGTACGTACTACGTTATTGAATGGGTCTTGCTCCGTTAAACTCCAACCAGACGTTTGTGAGTGGGTGCGCAAAGCTAGTGATTTGGGATTTTTGGGGTTAAACTGCTTCATTAACTTAGCCCATAGCAATCGACCAGCTCTCATTTTTGCTACTTCCATAAAGTAATTCATTCCAATCGCCCAAAAGAATGATAGCCGCGGGGCAAAAGCATCTACTGAAATACCAGATTTTATCCCCGTTCGGACATATTCTAATCCATCTGCTAGCGTGTAGGCTAGCTCCAGGTCAGCTGGTGCTCCTGCTTCTTGCATGTGATAACCCGAAATACTGATGCTATTAAATTTAGGCATATGTTCAGACGTATACTTGAAAATATCTGCAATAATTCTCATCGACATATCTGGAGGATAAATATACGTATTCCGCACCATGTATTCTTTTAAAATATCATTTTGAATGGTACCGGCTAGTTGTTCCCTTTGCACACCTTGTTCTTCAGCAGTTACGATATAAAAAGCCATGATTGGTAGTACAGCACCATTCATAGTCATTGAAACTGACATTTTATCCAGCGGAATACCGTCAAAAAGCTTTTTCATGTCTAAGATAGAATCGATTGCCACCCCTGCTTTGCCTACGTCGCCCACAACACGAGGATGATCAGAGTCGTACCCTCGGTGTGTTGCTAAATCAAAAGCAACAGACAGCCCTTTTTGTCCTGCAGCTAAATTTCTACGATAAAAAGCATTGCTTTCTTCTGCTGTTGAAAACCCTGCGTACTGACGAATCGTCCATGGTTTTTTCACATACATCGTCGCGTAAGGTCCTCTTAGGTAAGGCGGCTTTCCTGGTGTAAAGTCCAGAAATTCAATGCCTGTATAATCTTTTTCTGTATATAAAGATTTCACAGGAATTTGTTCATTTGTTTGAAAAGATGTTACAGTATGCTGCTTACTCTTTACTCCCTTTGTTTGTGTATCAGAGCCAAAATCAATGTTTTCAAATTGTGGTTTTTTATACATGTTGATTCACCTCAATCCAGCGTACTAATTGGGTAAAGCAGTTAATTGCACTTACATTTTCATTAATAACCTTTGTCGCTCCGGCTACCTCTGATTTCGCTACAACATATACATAAAGTTTTTCTTGCTTATACTTGTTAAGGAAAGCAAGCATATCTTTTACTTGTTCAGGTTCACCACATACTACGTATGCATGACAAGGATGTTTTTTCAACCATTCAATGGTATCCAAGTCATGATATAAAGGCGAAAAAATTTCACATTGAAATCCACCAGACTGGAAGAAACCATAAGCAAACTCTTTTTGTTGCTTGACCAATTTACTTTGTGATAGTTCAATGCAACCAATAGTCATTCCTTTGGTTTTTTTACGCACCTGCTCAAACGCTTCGCTTTTTCTCCACTGGTTTAAAGGAAGAATTGATTCAGGACAGGATTGTTGCTCATATGCATCCACTAACAGGAAGGGCTCTGCTAATTCGTTTCTTAACTGCAATTGATATTCATGGTAGTCTTTTTTTGCAGCGTTGTCTTCTTCATAAATACTTTCACTTGAAGATACATAATGCGTCACTCCTACCATTCTTTCATTTCTACTATGTAGCTGTTCTCTTTTCTTTTCACTTATATGTTGGAGCTCACATTGAATCCACCCTGACTTTAGACATGCTTCCATACCGCCTTTGGACTCAATTTTTTGAAATAGCTTCCAAGCTTTTTCTGCAAGTTCATGCGTGTAGGATTCAATGTACCATGAACCTCCTGCTGGATCTATGACTCTTCCTAATTGTGATTCTTCTTGAAGCATTAGCTGAGTATTTCGTGCGAGTCGATTGGATAACTCTGTTGATTGCTTTGTTATAGCATCATATGGATAAACATGTAGGCTATTTGCTCCTCCAATAATTCCAGCAAATGCTTGCAGGGTTCCTCGTAAAATATTCGTATGTAAATCTTGTGCTGAAAGCGTATGGATGGATGTGTTGACATGGATGAAAGGAAGCGGTACGTCTATAGTCTTGGAAAACGCTCGAACGGCCTGAAGCCATAGAAAGCGAAATGCACGCAGTTTTGAAACTTCCATAAAAAGCTGTGAGCTTGTTGAGAATGAAAATGCCAGATGAGGTAATACATGATGTAAGGGAATATTGCGCTTTAAACATTCATCCGTGTATTGTACGGCTGTTGAAAGTGCATATGCTAACTCTTGAACGGCTGTTGCTCCGCTCATATGATAAGGTTTTGTATCAATAAGTACTGTCTTTAGCAAGCTTTTCTTTTCTTGTACAAACGAAATCGCTTTTGCCATGTCATGATACAAATCAGTAATCGGAATTGGTGACTTAGCGTGTTCAGCTAACGAACCGAGCGGATCCATTCCAATCACTCCAACCATTTGAGATAACGTGATTCCTTCCTGTTGACAGTACGTATTGATAGATTCAATCAACGGTATTACTGTATATCCAGAAGGAATAAAAAGAGGTACTTCAGGCAACTGAATATCTTTAAAAAGCGCACATAGATCTGTATAGTTAGAGAGCAAAACGCCATTTTTCAATTCAGTAAAAGGAACTGTTAAAGGATTCTGTCCGTTAGTTGAGATAGGGTTTAACTCAATAGCCAATGACGTTTGTCCGTTATCTAACGCTTCCTTTATCATTTGATTTGCTTTCTTTGGAACGGCTACATTTATTCGCTGTGCAATATTCCATTTATTTGATGCGGAATGTGAGTCTATACCTCTGACAAATAAGTAAAGGTCTTCATCTTTTAAATGCAATAAATTCTGCACATCCTTTTTCCGATAAAGCGTTTTCAAAGATATGTTCTCAAATGTTCCTTTTTCATATAAATGAGGATCATCTTTTAGCGCTTTTTTTACTTCTTCTATCCATTCTTGTTGAGGAGTATAGGTAAATTCATGAAAAGATGGTTTATTCATCGTCATTTCCCCTTTGCACTTTGATACCAAAGCCTTTTGCTACTAACATACTTTCTTTTATTTTATTACATTCTATAAGCGAAATATATATACCTTCTCAAAATCCACTATGTCAAATCGTCATAACGAGCAGAACTTTTTCGAATTAAATATTAAACAAATAAAAGCACAATGAGCGAATCATTGTGCTTTTATTTTTAGTAAATCGATGTATGTTCCTTAGACATCGATTCTAAAATTTCCTTAATGCGTTTTAGGAATTGACCACAGACAAGTCCATCAAGTACACGATGGTCAAGAGATAAACATAGATTAACCATGTCTCGAATGGCAATCATATTATCGATAACAACTGGACGTTTCACAATGGATTCTACCTGTAGAATCGCTGCTTGTGGATAGTTAATGATTCCCATAGATTGAACGGAACCAAATGATCCTGTGTTATTTACGGTAAACGTTCCACCCTGCATGTCTGCTGCTTGTAATGAACCTGCTCGTACTTTTTGTGCCAATTCATTAATTTCACGTGCAATTCCTTTAATTGTTTTTTCATCCGCATTTTTTATGACAGGTACGAATAGCGCATCGTCTGTTGCAACAGCAATTGAAATATTAATATCTTTCTTTTGAATAATTTCATCCCCTGCCCACATCGAATTGATTTCTGGGAATTCCGTTAAAGCCTGTGCAATCGCTTTGACGAAGAAAGCAAAGTACGTTAAGTTAAATCCTTCTTTTTGTTTAAATTCTGTTTTGATAGAATCACGATATGATACGAGGCTTGTTACGTCCACCTCAACCATTGTCCAGGCATGAGGAATTTCGTGCTTGCTTCGTAACATGTTGCTAGCAATTGCTTTACGCACACCAGATACAGGAATTGCTTTATCCCCAGAAGCCGTTGGAACAGGCTCTGGCTTTTTGACCTCTGCTTTTGGTGAAGGCGTTGCTGATGGAACCGATACTGTTTTTGGCGTCTCTTGATGACCAGCTGAATCCATCTGTGGACCTTTTTCAATTGCAGCCAGTACGTCTTTCCTTGTAATTCGACCACCTGCACCTGACCCTATAAGTGTTTCAAGGTTAATTCCATGTTCTTGAGATAAACGAAGAACGGCTGGTGAGTAGCGCTTTTTATTGGAATGGTCAGCTGTATTTAATTGTGAAACTTGTTCGCTCGTTTCTTTTGAAGGGTTTTGAGCTGCCTCTGCTGAAGGTGCTCCTTCTACTTCAATCAAACACAGCGTTTCTCCAACTGGTAGCGTCTCATCTTCAGCTGCAATAATTTCTTTAATTACACCCGTAAATGAAGATGGAACTTCTGCATTCACTTTATCCGTCATCACTTCTGCTAATGGATCATATTTATTAACTTGATCTCCCACAGCTACTAGCCATTTGCTAATCGTGCCTTCGGTTACGCTTTCTCCAAGCTGAGGCATCTTGATTTTTTCAATTGCCATTGGAAACAACTCCTTTAAAATTCAGCTAATTCTCTCATTGCTTTTTCTACTTTATCTGGATTTACCATAAAATACTTCTCCATCGTTGGAGCATATGGCATAGCTGGAATATCTGGACCGGCCAAACGTTGAACGGGTGCATCCAAATCAAATAAACAATGTTCTGCAATAATAGCCGCTACTTCACTCATGATGCTTCCTTCTTTGTTATCTTCTGTTACAAGAAGCACCTTACCTGTTTTAGATGCAGCTTCAATAATTGCTTCTTTATCTAATGGATACACTGTACGTAAATCTAATACATGAGCTGAAATTCCATCAGCGGCAAGTTTTTCAGCTGCTTGAAGTGCAAAGTGGACACAAAGACCATATGTAATAACAGTAATATCATCGCCTTCGCGTTTCACATCTGCTTTTCCGATTGGGAGTACATAATCGTCTTCTGGCACTTCACCTTTAATTAAGCGATATGCACGCTTATGTTCAAAGAATAACACCGGATCATCATCACGGATTGCTGCTTTTAATAATCCCTTTACATCATAAGGCGTAGATGGCATCACAATTTTTAACCCTGGCTGATTGGCAAACAACGCTTCAACTGATTGTGAATGATAAAGAGCACCGTGCACGCCTCCACCATAAGGTGCACGAATTGTAATTGGACAGTTCCAATCATTGTTCGAGCGATAGCGAATTTTTGCAGCCTCTGAAACGATTTGGTTCACAGCAGGCATGATAAAATCAGCAAACTGCATTTCAGCAATTGGACGCATTCCGTACATTGCTGCTCCAATTCCAACTCCAGCAATCGCTGATTCTGCCAGCGGCGTATCAATTACTCGTTCTTCTCCAAACTGCTCATATAAGCCGTTAGTTGCCTTGAATACGCCGCCTTTTCTTCCCACATCTTCTCCTAATACAAATACACGTGAATCTCTTTCCATCTCTTCACGCATAGCCATTGTTACGGCATCGATATATGACATTACTGGCATTTTTGTTTCCTCCTCACTCACCGTATACGTATTTTAAAGCTGATTCTGGATCTGCATATGCAGCATGTTCTGCGTAGTCTGTTGCTTCATTCACAATTTTCATGATTTCTTCAAGCATTTCAGTTTCTTTCGCATCTGTTAGAGTCCCAGTTTCTTTTAAATACGCACCAAAGCGAATAATTGGATCATTTTTCTTCGCTTCTGAAATTTCGTCTGCTTCACGATACGCACGATCATCATCATCACTTGAGTGAGCAGTTAAACGGCTAGAAACCGTTTCAATAAGTGTTGGTCCTTCACCTTTTACTGCTCTTTCTCTTGCTTCTTTTACAACTTTATATACTTCTAAAGGATCGTTTCCATCCACTGTGTATCCAGGCATTCCATAGCCTATTGCACGGTCTGATACCTTTTCACACCCAAGCTGCTTTTCTACTGGCACTGAAATGGCATATTTGTTATTTTCACACATGAAAATAACAGGTAATTTATGAACCCCTGCAAAATTAGCACCTTCGTGAAAATCACCTTGGTTTGATGAGCCTTCACCGAATGTTACAAATGTCACCAACTCTTTTTTCTCCATTTTACCTGCCAAAGCAATGCCAACAGCATGAGGAACCTGCGTTGTCACCGGAGAAGACCCCGTTACAATGCGCTTCTCTTTATACCCGAAGTGACCTGGCATTTGACGACCGCCTGAGTTTGGATCTTCTGCTTTTGCAAATCCTGATAGCATTAAATCACGTGCTGTCATTCCGAACGCAAGAACTACTCCCATATCTCGGTAATAAGGTAATGCGTAGTCTTTCTCACGATCTAACGCAAACGCTGCACCGACCTGCGCTGCCTCTTGTCCTTGACACGAAATAACAAAGGGTACCTTCCCAGCACGATTTAGTAACCACATACGCTCATCAATTTTACGAGCAAGAAGCATTGTACGATACATTTCAACTACTTGTTCATTTGTTAAACCTAGCGCTTCATGACGATTTTCAGTCATCAGTTAAAACCTCCTTAATAATTAAAAATGAATGGCCTTTCCATCAACAGCTAGTGCTGCTTCACCGATTGCTTCAGATAAGCTTGGGTGTGGATGAATAGTATGAGCAACTTCCCATGGCGTTGCATCTAACACTTTTGCAAGACCCGCTTCTGAAATCATGTCTGTTACGTGTGGACCAATCATGTGCACTCCAAGCAAGTCATTTGTTTCTTCGTCTTTAATGATTTTTACAAATCCTTCTGCTTCACCATATACAAGTGCTTTACCAATTGCTTTAAACGGCATTTTACCAACTTTCACGGCATGACCTTTTTCTTTTGCTTCTTGCTCTGTTAAACCCACGCTTGCCACTTCTGGGCTACTATATACGCACTTTGAAATAGTTTCATATTGAATTGGCAGCGGCTTTTTGTCTCCTATATGTTCGATGGCTACAATTCCCTCATGAGAAGCAACGTGTGCAAGTTGAAGACCACCAATGACATCACCAATTGCATAGATATGTGACTCTTTTGTTTGATAAAATTCATTTGTCTTAATAAAACCATTTTCAACAACAATATCTGTGTTTTCTAATCCAATACCTTCAACGTTGGCTTGTCGCCCAACAGATACAAGCATCTTTTCAGCTTCGTATGTACTTGTTTCACCATTCACTTCAGCTTTCACTTTTACACTGCTAGCTACTTCAACAGTATCCGCTAATACTTTAGCAGAAGTAACTACCTCAATTCCTTTTCGCTGTAGCTGCTTTTTCATTTCAGTTGATACATCGTAATCTTCGGTCGGCAGAATCCGATCACTGTATTCAATAATTGTTACCTTAACTCCAAAGCCAGCAAGCATTGAAGCCCATTCAACACCAATCACACCGCCACCAACAATCATAATAGATTGAGGAAGATTTTTCATTTGTAAAGCTTCATCCGATGTAATGATAAACTCTCCATCAATCGTTAGTCCTGGTAACGTTCTTGGGCGCGAGCCCGTTGAAATGATTACGTTATTTGGTATAAGCATTTCATTTTCTTCACCGCTCTTTAGTTCAACTGAAATGGTTCCTGGCATCGGTGAAAAGATGGATGGTCCTAATATGCGACCAAAGCCTTCATACACATCGATTTTGCCTTTTTTCATCAATCCTTTGACACCATTATACAGCTGTGTGACAATCGAATCTTTTCGCTCTTGTACACGCTCATAATCAAGTTTTACATCAGATGCTAAAACGCCAAAAGAGGCTGCTTTTTTTGTTGTTTGAAATACTTCTGCACTTCGTAACAAAGCTTTGCTTGGAATACACCCTGCATGAAGGCATGTACCACCCAGCTTTTCTTTTTCTACAATTGCAACGCTTAAGCCGAGCTGAGAAGCACGAATTGCCGCTACGTATCCGCCCGTGCCTCCTCCTAGAACTACTACATCATATTCTCTTGCCATATATTGTCACGCCTTTCCTTTTAAAGTGTAGAAGAGTGAATGTGCTCACCAGGATATTGCTTTGCTTTTTCTTCCTGTTTTAAGACGCGCAGTGCACCCTCAGCCAGTGCTTGAAGCTCATTTTCCCCAGGAAACACCGTAACATCTGCAATCCACTTTACGCGTTCAATAATTAAACTCACGAACATTTTTGAATAAGCAATTCCACCTGTTAAAATAATCGCATCGACCTTACCTGCTAACACAGCACTTGCTGCACCAATTTCTTTTGCAATTTGGTAAGCCATTGCTTCATACACCAATTTTGCTTTTTCATTTCCATGTTCAATAAGTTTTTCAACTTTTTGAACATCAGACGTCCCTAAATATCCAACTAATCCACCTTTACCAACAAGCATCTTCATAATATCTTCGCGATAATACTCACCGGAAAAACATAAGCGGACAAGTTCTCCCACTGGAACACTTCCCGCTCTCTCTGGACTAAAAGGACCGTCACCATGTAAACCGTTATTCACATCAACGACTCTTCCATAATTATGAACACCTACAGTGATACCTCCACCCATATGTGTCACAATTAAATTTAATTCTTCGTATTTTTTATCAAGTTTGGCAGCAACTTTACGGGCTACTGCTTTTTGATTTAATGCATGAAAAATGCTTTTACGCGCCATATATGGGCTACCTGATATCCTAGCCACGTCCAATAATTCATCAACAACCACAGGGTCTACAATGAATGCTGGAATATTCAAACCAGAACCGATTTCATATGCCAAGATTCCACCAAGGTTTGATGCATGGTGACCTGCATATCCTTCTTTTAAGTCTGTAAGCATTAGCTTATTTACTTCATACGTACCGCCTTCAATTGGACGTAACAACCCACCACGTCCGCAGACTGCATTAAGTTTTGATAAATTAATTCCCTCTTCATCAAGCGCTTCTAGAATAGATTTTTTCCGAAACTCATATTGATCATAAATGGTTTCAAATACACTCAGTTCTTTTGCTTCATAGCGAATCGTGCGATCAAAAATCATTTGATCATTGTGGAATACACCGATTTTCGTTGATGTCGATCCTGGATTAATGGTGAGTATTCGATAATCTTGCATAATTAACATAGAGCCTCCTAGCTGTATCAAGTTTAACTTCCATCAGCGGAAACGTTCTTTATCTCCATTGACGTTTAGTTCAACTTACCGAACCTTTACAGACAGCTGATTTCCCACTTCTTTTCTTTGTAACCTCATCATCTTAAAAGAAGGATTTACTATCCGTTAAGAGTGGGGTAAAATGCTGTTTGCCTAAATGAAGCTAGGGAACGTATCTCTACAGGTCCCTAGCTGTTAATTATTAGCGAGAACGTCTACTTAAAAGGTGATGTTCATTTTGCAAAAACTGACTGCGAGAGCGTCTTAGTTTCTCAATTCGCTCTTCTGCTAGGCGATCTGCCGCTACATATGTCGGAATTCCATCTCGCTTTGAAATTTCAATTACTTTTTCAATATTATCATAAATCGTTTCAACCTTTTTCAATGCGCGTTCACGATTATAACCAATCAATTCGTCCGCTACGTTAATTACTCCTCCAGCGTTGATTACATAGTCCGGTGCATAAATGATTCCCATTTCATGAATCATATCACCATGACGGGCTTCTTTTAACTGATTGTTTGCTGCTCCTGCAATTACCTTTGCCTTTAATTGTGGAATTGTTTCATCATTGATTGTTGCACCTAGTGCACAAGGTGCATAGATATCACATTCTACTCCATAAATATCCTGCGGGTCTACTGCTTTTGCACCGAATTCTTCAACTGCACGCTGCACAGACTCCTTGTTGATGTCTGTCACAATGAGCTTTGCTCCTTCTTCATGAAGATGACGACACAGGTTATATGCAACGTTTCCGATTCCTTGAACTGCTATTACTTTTCCTTCTAAAATATCCGTACCGAATGCTTCTTTTGCAGCTGCTTTAATCCCGCGATAAACTCCATAAGCCGTAACTGGCGAAGGATTTCCTGATGAACCAAACGCAGGTGAAACTCCTGTCACGTAGTCTGTTTCTTGATATACAAGGTCCATATCTTCAACAGTTGTTCCCACATCTTCAGCTGTAATATAGCGTCCGTTTAGCCCTTGAATATAACGTCCAAACGCGCGGAACATTTCTTCGTTTTTATCTCTTTTAGGATCACCGATAATAACTGTTTTACCGCCTCCCAGGTTAAGCCCTGCTGCTGCGTTTTTATATGTCATCCCTTTTGCAAGGCGCAGCGCGTCTTCAATTGCCGCTTCCTCAGACTCATACGTCCACATTCTCGTTCCACCTAAAGCAGGCCCAATTGTTGTATCATGAATGGCAATAATTGCTTTTAACCCCGATTGCTCATCTTGGCAAAAAACTAATTGTTCATAATCGTATTGTTCCATATAGCTAAAAATTTTCATTGTTGTTTCCTCCTATTAATTATGTGTCGCTACGTTGATTGCTAACGCTAACGAGTAAAGTTTACTTTCAGCAGAGTCTGCTCGTGACGTAAGTACGATTGGCGCTTTTGCTCCAGCAATAACAGCTCCAACCTTTGCTCTCGCAAAATAAATAAGTGATTTATATAAAATGTTTCCCGATTCAATTGTAGGTACCATTAAAATATCAGCTGCTCCAGCAACTTCGCTTTGAATTCCTTTTTGCTCAGCAGCTACGTGACTGATGGCATTATCCAAAGCAAGAGGTCCATCGACAACACAACCTTTTATTTGACCACGCTTGTTCATCTGTGTTAATAATGCAGCATCAGTAGTCGCTTCCATTGCTGGATTGACTACTTCAACAGCCGCAATTGGCGCTATTTTCGGTTTGGTTATCCCCATTGCTTGTGCAACACCCACGGCATTTTCAATAATTTGTACTTTCTCTTGAATATTTGGTGCAATATTCATTGCTGCATCTGTGACAATAATAGGTCTGTCATACCCTGGAATTTCAAAGGCAGCTACGTGTGACAAGACGTTTCCAGTTCGCAAACCGTTCTCTTTATGTAAAACAGCTTTAAGAATGGTTGAAGTTGAGAGGTGACCTTTCATAACGATATGCGCTTCATTCATTGCTACAGCACGCACTGCTTCTTGGGCAGATTGTTGAGGTGAATTTGTATGCACAATCGTAACTTCGCCTGCTTCCAAGCGTCTTTTGATTTTTTGCTCTAAATTTGATTTAATTTTAGCTTCGTTTCCATATAAAATAAAACGAGCTAATTGGTGCTCACAGGCCTGATTAACCGCTTCAAGGGTTTCTGCGTCCTCAGCAGCAGCAACGGCGATTGTAACCTGTTTATTCGTTATACTTTTACGCATTAACTGTTTAAGTATCATGAAGTGCTCGACCTTTCATGTTAGAGTTTGGTAAAAACGAAGCGAATAGCTTCACCACTTTTTATATTTGCAAGAACCATGCCAAATACTGATAACACCGAAAAATCCCTCGTTTTCTAACGAATTGCCTTGATTAATGCTAAAAACAGTAGACTTTATTATTTTTCAGGGATACAAAATCAGTTAATAAGTTTATAAGTCCATGCGCAATAATTTGCATACTATGCATATTATTGCATGCCTATATTTGCAATTCCATATTTTTCAAGTTTGTAGTAAAGAGCACGGATGGATATATTTAGACGTTTTGCAGTTTTTGTTTTATTATAATCATGTTCTTTTAAAACGTGCAGTATAACATCTCTTTCATATTGTTCCACTAACGTTGAAAGAGTTTCACCATTTTGTATAGTAAAATCAACAGGTATTGATTCAGACTGCTCACTTACATTATTTAAGGTTGGAAGATGCTTTGCAGTAATGAGCACTTCACTATACTGCATATAAATAACAGCTCTTCCCAAAATATTCTCAAGCTCTCTGACGTTCCCAGGCCAATCATAGTGTAGAAGTAGTTTCAACGCATCTTCTGATAGACCTTCTACGCTTCTACCATAGTCTTGATTAATTTTTGTAATCAAGTGTAGCGCCAAGGCCTCGATATCTTCTTTTCGCAGACGAAGAGGCGGAATTTGGATTGGAATTTTATTTAATCGATAGTAAAGATCTTGTCTAATTGTTCCTTCTGCAATCCCTTGTTCCAAATTCACATTCGTTGCTGCAATTACTCGTACGTTTACAGGAATTGAGCTAGTTCCTCCTACTCGTACTAATTCCTTTTCTTGCAGTACTCGTAATAGTTTTGCTTGCATATGTGCTGATAATTCACCGATTTCATCTAAGAAAATACTTCCGTTATTTGCTTCTTCAAACAACCCGCGCTTGCCTCCACGCTTAGCACCTGAAAATGCTCCTTCTTCATATCCAAAGAGTTCGCTTTCTAAAAGAGATTCTGATAGCGCAGCGCAGTTTACGCGCACAAATTTGTTATACTTTCGTTCACTTGCATTATGAATAGCGTGGGCAAACAGCTCTTTTCCAGTTCCGGACTCTCCGCGTAATAATACTGTTGCAGGAGTTTTAGCTGCTAGTTTTGCTTGTTCGATAGCTAACAAAAACTCTTCAGATTCACCAATAATGTCTGCAAACGAATACTTCGCTTCTAGCGTACGAATAATTTGGCGCGCTCTGTTTAATTCCGTAGTAAGCTGCTGTATCTCTGAGATATCGTGGATAACACCTACGCTCCCTTTTAACTTACCATCAACAATAACTGGAGCAACGTTTACAACAACATCTTTTTTGTTCGGCCCTACCTTCATGCTAACACCACGCACAGCTCTTCTTGTTTTTAACACTTGCATGTGCATGCTTTCTCCTTCAGAGATATCTGTGGTCGCCGGCTTTCCAATAATATCTGAGCGCTGAAGCCCCGTAATCTTTGTATAAGCAGGGTTTATTAATAACCCAACACCTTCTTCATCCACAACTGAAATGGCTTCTTCTGATGACTGAATAATTGCTTCAAGCATAGTTTGAATATCCTTTAAATTCGTCACTTCTTCAGCTAAATTTACCACTTCTGTAATATCTTTAAAAACAGAAAAGGCTCCAAATAATTCTCCTTTTTCATTAACCATAGGAATACGTGACGTAATTACTTTATGACTATTGGTAATAGTAAACTCTCGATTATAATCCGTTCGTTTTGTCAGTAAAGTTGTTGGTAACTCGCTTGCTGGAATGGATTCATGGATATGCTTTCCAATGACATTTTCACTTTTTAAGCCCGTGATTCTTTCAGCACTTTTATTAAAGAGGGTTACTTTCGCCTCTTTATCTACAACAATCATTGCATCATGTGTAGAGTTAAAGATTAGATTATACTTATCTGATTCATGCGTTAAGCGTTCAATTAACTCTTCTTTTTGGTCCATTAAGCTAGCCATCATTTTAGCAACTGAACCTGGTATCAGTAACGTATTACTTTGTTTTTGCTTATGTAGTTCCTGAAACACATATTCATTCCCAGTCGCATCTACAATGACGTCTACACCTTTATGGAGAAAAGACCTCCAGGTTGTGGAAACTTTTATTCCTAATTGCTCTGCATACTTCATCGCTGGGGCTTTAGAATTAACGTCTACTACTCCAACTACCTTTATTCCCTCGGCTTCTTCAATCATTTTTAGTACGGCTAATCCACCCGTGTTAGCACCAATAATCAACACAGTTTGCATATTTTTTCACCTTTTTCATTTAAAATGGAAAAATACTCTGCAACTTCTTGCACTACTTTATCATATAAAACTTTAAACAGTATTGACAATTTTTTTTGCTGTTTTATCATTTAAGTAAGACAGATCAGGAAAGGATTTCCTAACTATGATGAGGATTATTGCGTTGCTCATTTTATTAATTCCCGGAGTTTTAGCAGGGTATGGCATTAAATTAATGAGAGATATGGTGTTTGGAATTTTACAGCCTCCTTTTTCATCCTTAATGCTTCAATTTACCATAGGGTTACTATTGTTTGTAATTGGTTTAGGATTTGTAGCAGGTTTTATTCTTCATCGAGATCGAAAGCGTCAAAAGGTTCAACCTCGCTTTCAGCAAAAAGAGAAAGCATCTCTATCAAAAAAATAGAGATGCTTTTTTATTACATACGATTAGCAGCAAATTCTTTAATCATTTTCTCAGGATAATCAGTGATGATGGATTCACAACCATATCCGTATAGCTGTTTCGCTAGCTTTACATCATTCACTGTATATGGCCGCACAGGGATACGATAGTCTTTGGAAGCGGCTACGTTTACTTGATTAACTGTGCGATAATTTGGATGAAGTGCTCTAGCACCAAGGTGTTGAGCATAAATCCAGGGTTCAAACATTGGATATGAATATAAAATAGCTGTTTCAATTGTTGAATCAAAAGATGTGACTCTTGCTAAGCTATTATGATTAAATGAAGATATAATGATACGATCTTTCATTTTATAATAGTAGATGAGATCAAGTACCTTCATTTCTAAATAAGCATACTCAAACAGGTTATTTTTCAATTCAATATTAACAGAAAACTGCTGATTAGAAGCCCAAGCTAGTACTTCATTTAACGTAGGTATTTGACAAGCTCCGTATTTCTTTTTAAATTTATAACTCGCATCAAGACTTCTTAATTCTTTATAGTTAAAGTCTCTTATATACCCTTTACCATTTGTTGTTCGATCAACTTTTTCATCATGAATAACCATGAGCTCACCGTCTTTGGACATATGAACATCAAGTTCAATTCCATCTGCTCCTACTCTGATTGCTTCTTCAAACGAAATCATTGTATTTTCAGGAAACGTCCCTGCTGCTCCTCTGTGACCCATAATACGCATACTTGCTCAATCCCTTCATTATGACTTATGATTAACAAGGTAGTTGCAATTTATCATAATGCTTACACATATATTTTACAAGAGAATAGGAGTTGATATGTATGAGACCACTACAAATCTCACCTGATACGGCTGTTAAACTGGCTGAAAAACTGAACGTCCCTTTAGAACAACTGATGCACATGCCACAGCATATCCTATTGCAAAAGCTTGCTCAGCTGGATAAAGAAGACGAAAATAACTAATATCAGAAATAGCACTAGCTATTATGAAACTACAGAAGATAAAAAGGCCTTTTTTAAGGCCTTTTTTATTTAATTAACATTTAATAAAAAATGATATTTTGTTGTTGCCAAATGAAAAAGCAAGTGTTATTATCTATTTGTGAAACATTTCACAATATCTTTTTTTGTTGAAATGAGCCTAAAAAATAAAGTTGATTTGTTTTTTATTTATCCGAACATGTGAAATATTTCACATACTATTCTCTTGAGGAGGCACTCTTATGGAAATGACGTTAGGAAATAAAGTTGTGTTAGTAGGTACAGGTGCAGTTGGAGCAAGCTATGCGTATTCATTAATGAATCAAGGTATTTGCGATGAGTTAGTATTAGTTGATTTAAACGCAGAAAAAGCACGCGGTGATGTAATGGATTTAGCTCACGGTATCGTATATGCTCCAAGCTCTATGCACATTTCTTTTGGAACGTATGATGATTGTAAAGACGCTGCTATTGTCGTAATTTGTGCAGGAGCTGCTCAAAAGCCAGGAGAAACGAGACTTGACCTTGTTCATAAAAATGTCCAAATCTTCGAACATATCGTAAATGGAGTTATGGAATCTGGATTTAATGGCATTTTTTTAGTAGCGACAAACCCAGTTGATATTCTTACCTATGCCACATGGAAATTTTCAGGTCTTCCAAAGGAACGCGTAATTGGTTCAGGCACCATCCTTGATTCAGCTCGTTTCCGCCACCTCCTCAGTGAAGAGCTTGGTGCAGCTCCAACAAGCGTTCATGGTTATATCATTGGAGAACATGGTGATTCTCAGCTTGCCGTTTGGAGCGGAGCAAATATTTGTGGAACACCAATTGCAAATCAGCTATCACCACAACGAAAAGAAGAAATTGCTGTTCAAGTACGAAATGCAGCTTATGACATTATCAAATCAAAAGGCGCTACTTATTACGGTATTGCAATGGGGCTAGCCAGGATTACGAGAGCTATCTTAAAAAATGAGCAAGTTGTTCTTCCAGTAGGAGCCTATTTAGATGGTGAATACGATCAGCACGATATTTATGTGGGTGTTCCAAGTATCATTCATCGCGGAGGTGTCAAAAAAGTCTTAGAACTTCCGTTAGATGAGATGGAACAGAAAAAGTTCTCAGAATCTATTCAAACGTTAAAAGAAATTCAGAAATCACTTTTCACTTTAACAAACTAAGCAGAAAGCGAGTAAGTTCGCTTTCTCGCTTCCTAAAGGAGCCGTTTAAATGCTTGTTGATACGTATAATCCATTTGAGAATCTTACACTTTCAGCACTTATTGCAGCTATTCCTATTATCTCATTTTTAATATGCTTAACTCTTTTTAAAATGAAAGGGATTTATGCAGCACTATTAAACCTAGCTATTACACTGTTTCTTGTTGTTTACTTTTTTGACCTTTCACCTACCAATGCAGTTGGGAGCGTTATTCAAGGTTTCATTCAAGGTATTTGGCCTATCGGCTATATTATTATTATGGCGGTTTGGCTTTACAAAATTGCCGTCGAAACCGGGAAATTTGATGTTCTAAGAGGTAGTATTATCAACATCTCCAGTGATCAGCGACTTCAACTGTTGCTCATCGGCTTTTGCTTTAATGCCTTTTTAGAAGGAGCTGCGGGCTTTGGTGTACCAATTGCAATTTGCGCCGTGCTGCTCGTTTCACTCGGCTTTAAGCCACTTCAAGCAGCTATGCTTTGCCTAATAGCAAACGGAGCATCTGGTGCGTTTGGTGCCATTGGTATTCCAATAGCAATCGTTGATACTTTTCAGTTAGAGAATGTAAGTGCTATGGATGTATCTGTTCAAACAGCTTTAACGCTCCCTTTGGTTAACTTTACGATTCCTTTCTTGCTCATCTTATTACTTGATGGATGGCGAGGAGTTAAAGAAACACTCCCTGCTATTTTGGTCACGTCTTTTGTTTATACTAGTGCACAAGCCGCTATGACTATCTGGATTGGGCCAGAGCTTGCTGATATTATTCCTGCCCTTCTAGCAATGGGAGCCCTTGCTCTTTTCTTACGTAAATGGCAGCCAAAGCGTATTTTCTTACTAAATGGACAAGTATCTACTGTAAACAAGTACGCATTAAAAGAAATCATTCTGTCATGGTCACCTTTTTATTTGTTAACAGGATTTGTACTGCTTTGGAGTCTTCCAGTTTTCAAATCTCTTTTCCAACCAGGAAACCCGTTATCATCTTTTGTTTTCACGTTTAATGCTCCTGGAACACCAATTGCACTTTCAATTGACTTTATTGGAGCAACTGGAACGGCCATCCTTTTGGCTGCTGTAACCACTGTTTTAACAACGAAAAAAATTAGTCCATCTCGGAGCCTAGCACTTCTAGGAAAGACAATAAAAGAATTTATCATTCCCATTGGGATGATCTGTGCTGTTATTAGCATCGCCAAACTAATGACATACGGTGGATTAACGATGGCACTTGGGAATGCGGTAGCTGAAGCAGGTCAAATTTTTCCTTTCTTCTCCCCTGTTCTTGGCTGGATTGGTGTGTTTATGACAGGTTCTGTTGTGAATAACAATACGCTTTTTGCTCCAATCCAAACAACGGCCGCGTCTTTAATTGGAACAAATCCTTCTATGCTAGTTGCTAGCAACACAGCTGGAGGAGTCATGGCGAAGCTCGTATCTCCACAGTCAATTGCTATTGCAACAGCAGCAGTTGGCCAAACAGGAAAAGAAGCTGAGTTAACCAAAATGACGCTGCGCTACAGCCTCACTTTACTTTTATTTGTTTGTATTTGGACTTTTATCTTATCTCTTTTTCAATAAAAAAACTCGGCTTAAAAAGCCGAGTTTTTTTATATTTCTTTACCACTACCATTTAGAGACTTTTCTACAAACTGAATTTTACTCATTAGTTTATTAATGCCGATTGGAAAGAAATAAGAGCCAAAAAAAGCACATACAAAAGCTTCAGACCAGATTTTTAACCACGTTTGCATAAATGTATCATTGTAACCAAAGTTAATGGATACCAACATAAATGAAACAAAACAAGAAATACTTAAAGCCATGCAGAAGGCAAAAATAATACGCTTATATCTCATATGAATCCTCAATTTTGAATGTCACCTTCTTTTTTAATAGATAAATTAAAAGTGGGAGTGAATGTTATATTACGTATTCAATATGTGAAAAAAATAACAAGTATGTGTAACAGCTCGTTCCACTTCTCTACAATTCAACACTTTTACAAGTATATATGGTATCACCTATATTTATTTTAGTAAATTAACTATTGTTAAATCTAATTATACAGACACGCATTAACGTTATTAGACTTAATGCGTAAACATCATCACTAGGTTTTGAAAAACTAGTACAATAAAAAACATCATTCTTTATCGGATTAGCGTCCTCGTAAAGAATGATGTTTTTTATTGTACTATCTCGTTCATATTTAACAGTTAGTAAGCCTTCGTTTACTTCTTACCCTCTCAAGAAGCTTTGTGTTCAAGACGTAATTTATCCGCAACCATGGCGATAAACTCTGAATTTGTAGGCTTTGCTTTTGTCATGCTAACCGTATAGCCGAATAAAGAGGAAATTGAATCGATATTACCTCTGCTCCATGCTACTTCAATTGCATGACGAATCGCACGTTCCACACGACTTGCTGTAGTATTATATTTTTTAGCAATATCCGGATAAAGGACTTTTGTAATTGAACCCAGTAATTCAATATCTTTATAAACCATGGAAATCGCTTCACGTAAATATAAATAGCCTTTAATGTGAGCAGGCACGCCAATTTCATGAATAATGCTTGTGATGCTTGCATCTAAGTTCGCAGGCTTATTATCACGCTGTAAGCGCATTGCTGATGAGGATGAACGGTTTGTGAAAGATGAAGCTTGACCGCTTACCTGGCGAATATGGTTTACTAAGTTTTCCATATCAAATGGCTTTAAAATAAAATAAGCAGCGCCTAAATCGACTGCCTTTTTCGTCACGTCTTCTTGACCAAAAGCGGTTAGCATAATTACGTTAGGATAGTTTTCTTTTTTCATTTCCTTTAATTGACTCAATACTGCAAGCCCATCTAAATGAGGCATGATGATATCTAGTACAAGCACGTCTGGATCTTTATCTTTTAAAATAGACAAACATTCCTGCCCGTTATACGCAACCCCGATTACTTCCATATCATCTTGTTCAGAAATGTAATCCTCAAGCAGTCCAATTAATTCTCTATTATCATCGACTAAACATACTTTAATTTTTTTCAAAGTATCTTCCTCCTCATTCCCTTAACTTATACGCCAGTCCCGCATGTCTCTACTCTTTATTCTAAAGGACAAATTCGACAATGCAACATTATTTCCTTTATTTTTTTATAAAAAAGTCTTTTTTATCATTATCCCATAAATTCCTTGTGTTTTCTGGTTTTTTCGACGTTTTTCTAACGGTATTACGACAGTCTTTTCATCGCAAAAAGAGCGAACTATTTATCGTTAGCTCGCTCTTTTTGATTCTTTTTTATAAATATTAATACCAGCTTCATTTAACATCCACTCAATATGAACACCATATCCTGAAGTTGGATCATTAACAAATACATGCGTAACAGCTCCGATTACTTTGCCATCTTGAATAATTGGGCTGCCGCTCATTCCTTGCACAATACCACCTGTTTTGTCTAATAACTCTTTGTCTGTAATTTTAATGACCATCCCTTTAGTAGCAGGGAATTTTTGCGGAATGCTACTAACAACTTCCACATCGAACTCTTCCACTTTATCATTTTCAACTACCGTTAGAATCTTAGCGGGTCCTTCTTTTACTTGATGAGATAGTGAAATCGGCATTGGCTTATCTAAAATACCGTTTTCCATCGTTTCAGATAGCTTTCCAAAGATACCAAATGGGCTATTTGTTTTGATGTTGCCGATAATTTCTTTATCTTCTGAGAAGCGTGCTAGCTTCTCGCCTGGAACGCCGTTTTCACCTTTTTCAATTGATGTGACGGTAGAGCGTACAATTTGCCCATCTTCTACAACAATTGGTTTTTTGGTATCCATATCGGAAATGACGTGACCTAACGCTCCATATTTCTTTGATTTTGGATCATAGAAAGTCATCGTACCAATACCTGCTGCCGAATCTCTAATATATAGACCAATTCGATACGCGTAATCTTCTTTGTCTTTTAAAGGATATAACTTTGTTTGAAATTGTTCTTTTTCTCTCATTACTTGCAATTTTAAAGGCTCTCCAGTTTTTCCTGCTTGCTGAATAAATGGGGTAATATCACTCATCTTTTCAATCGTTTTGCCATTGATCTTTGTAATCATGTCGCCTACTTGGATGCCTGCAATTTCACCAGGAGATTTCTTTCCATCTTTCGTATCAACTTGATGATAACCAACAACTAAAACACCTTTAGAGTTCAGCTTGACACCAATTGATTGGCCTCCAGGAATGACTTTAAAGTCAGATAATACTTGAACATCTACTCTTTTGACCGGTACTCCTGCAAGGTGGAGCATCATTTCTTCTTTTCCTACTTCTTTGCCAGCGATACTAAGCTTAGCGTCTTGTTTCATCGTTTCAATAACATCATTACTATGAGTGCTAACTGCTAACGATGTAGGAAAATTCACTTCATCACTTTTAAACAATGTCATTTGTTTTGGGATAGTAAGGTATTGCTGCACAACAGGGATAAAGCCTACAAAAATAAACGAAACAAGGAGAATTGCACCAATTATATATCTAATTCGATTGTTCATCTTTTCACTCTCCTCGCTTCCTCGCCTAAATGGCTACACTTTTACTTTTGCCTTCTTATAGCCCATTTATAACCGAAGTTCAAAGAAAAATAAAAAGAACGGCAGGAAAGATTTTTAACCAAAGTTTACTACATAAAAAAAGCGCTTTTGGCACATAACAATCCACCAGAAGCGCTTTTTAAATGCTTATTGTTTAATTTTCGCTGCTAAACCCAACAGTTCTTGGGCGTGCTGCTGAGTTAAATCAGTTATTTCGGCTCCTGCAATCATGCGAGCAATTTCTTTTGTTTTCTCTTCTTCACTTAAAGGTAGAACAGATGTTGTAGTACGATCATCTTTAATTTGCTTTGAAATAAACAAATGTGTATCTGCCATAGCAGCCACCTGTGGAAGATGAGAAATACATAGTACTTGAGAATCTACAGAAATGGCATGAATTTTCTCACCAATGGACTGTGCGACACGGCCGCTCACCCCTGTATCTACTTCATCAAAAATAATGGACGTAACGCCTTGATGCTTAGAGAAAATACTCTTTAGTGCAAGCATAATACGAGATAGTTCTCCACCAGACGCTACTTTAGCAAGAGGCTTTAACGGCTCACCTGGGTTTGTAGAAATGTAAAACTCCACTGAATCGATACCATCCTTAGTAAACTTAACAGAATCACCGCTAAGTTCGCTATCAGCTTGATTTGATGGTAGCTTTTCAAATACGATATTAAAAATAGTTTTAGCCATATAAAGCTCCTGTAGCTCTTGATGAATACTATCCGTTAATTCTGCTGCTAGCTGCTTTCTAACCTCAGAAACATTTTTCGCTTCAACAAGCAAATCTTCCGCTATGCTCGACAGCTTTTGTTTAATTTTCTCAACGTGAGTATCTCGATTTTCAATTCGATCAATTTCATCTTCAATTTGAGCTGCATACTCCAGAATTTCATCAACGCTTTGACCATACTTACGCTTTAAATGACTAATTTCATTTAGCCGTGATTCAATAAAATTAAGGCGCTTTGGGTCATACTCTAATAAATCAAGCTGCTGACGAATACGATAAGAAGCATCTTCAATTTGATAAAAACTTGATGATATAACTTCTGAAATTTCACCATAGGTATCTTCTAAGTTTGAAATTTCTTCGGCATGATTCATAGCTACACCCAGCCAATCTAACCCTCTTTGCTCACCATGAAGCGCATTATACGCATCTGTTAAGGACGTATAAATCTTCTCAAAGTTAGAAATCTTAAGGCGCTCATCCATCAGCAACTCATCTTCATTTGGTTGAAGATCAGCTGCTTTGATTTCATCAAGCTGAAATTGAATTAAGTCTAAGCGATGAGCCATTTGCTGTTCATTTTCTGTCAATTGTTCTAACTGTTTCTTTAGCGTCGTATATGTAGTAAACACTTCTCGATATTCTGATAGTGCTTCTTCAACCTTTTGCCCCCCATACTGATCAAGAAGAATTAGGTGTCGATCTTGGTTCATCAAGTCCTGATGTTCATGCTGTCCATGGATATCCATCAGTGTTTGACCCACTTCACGTAAAATGCCAAGCGTGACTAGCTTTCCATTGATACGGCAAATACTCTTACCGTTCATAGTGATGTCTCGTCTTAGCACCACCATTCCATCTTCAACTTCAACTCCCACCTGCTTGGCTTTTTCATAGCAAGGGTGCTCGTCTTCAATTAAAAATAACCCTTCAATCTCCGCTCGATTTGTTCCATGCCTTACAAACTCAGATGAACCACGCCCTCCAACAAGCAAATGAATAGCATCAATAATAATTGACTTACCAGCTCCTGTTTCACCTGTTAAAACTGTTAAGCCTTTTTCAAACGATACTGAAAGCTCATCAATGATGGCAAAGTTTTTGATTGATAGTTCTGCTAACAATCTGTTTCACACACCTTTACAACATTTCTAAGAATCGATCCGAAATCTTTTGAGTATCTTCAGGCGTTCGACAAATAATCAAACACGTATCATCACCACAAATTGTACCTAGAATTTCTTCCCAATCTAAATGATCAATCAATGCTCCAATAGCGTTGGCATTACCTGGCAAAGTTTTCATTACCAGCATATGCCCTGCTGAATCGATTTTTACAAAAGCATCCATCAATGACCGCTTTAGCTTTTGTAAAGGGTTAAAGCGCTGATCGGCAGGAAGGCTGTATTTATAGCGACCATCCATTAACGGAACTTTTACTAAGTGAAGCTCTTTAATGTCGCGAGAGATGGTTGCTTGCGTTACGTTAAATCCTTGATTTTTCAAAATATCTACTAACTCGTCTTGCGTTTCAATATCATTGTTTGTAATAATGTCACGAATTTTAATATGTCTTTGCCCTTTGTTCATACTGGCACCTCACACTAATATGTATTATCTTATTTCTTATAGTATAGACGGAATGTTATGATTCTCTTCCACATCATGCTGACATTCAATTTGATTATACACCTTTGCGTATAAAGGTGTATAATCAAATTGCCAATGCTAGAGTTACTAGCATTGGCTTTTCATGCTTGGACAGAGACAAGAGCGTTAAGACTTCTTCTCTTTAAGTACTAAATGCGCTTGTTCCACAACTTCTTGAGCTGTTAGAGTAGCAAGATTCTCTCCTTGCTCTCTTTGTCCTTTCCAATGTAGGTGAAGTAGAAACTCAATGTTTCCGTCTCCACCCGTTATTGGTGAGTACGATACGTTGCGTACATCATACCCTTCCTTCAAAGCAAAACTCACCATATTCTCAACAACTTCTTGATGAACCTTTGCATCTCGTACAATTCCTTTTTTTCCAACTTGCTCGCGACCTGCTTCAAACTGCGGCTTCACAAGGGCTACCACGTCACTCCCTGATACAAGAAGTTGTTTTAGCACGGGTAGAATTAACTTTAAGGAAATAAATGAAACATCGATTGACGCGAATTCAGGTAACCCGGCCGTAAGGTCAGCTGGCGTAACATAGCGAAAGTTCGTACGTTCCATCACAACCACTCGCTCATCTTGTCGTAGCTTCCAAGCAAGTTGATTATAGCCGACATCCAGTGCATATGACATTTTTGCTCCGTTTTGCAAAGCACAGTCAGTAAATCCACCTGTTGACGAGCCAATATCAATCATAATACGATCTTTCACTTGTACATCAAACTCTTTCAGTGCTTTTTCAAGCTTAAAGCCACCTCTACTTACATACGGCATTACTGCTCCCTTTACAGTCAAAGGTGTTTCTCGATCAATCTTTTCCCCAGGCTTGTCTAAACGCTGTTCATTCGCGTATACAAGGCCAGCCATAACTGTTCGCTTCGCTTTTTCTCTCGTTTCTACCAAGCCTTTTTCGACTAGTAGAACGTCTACTCGTTCTTTTTTCGTCACTTCACTTCAAGCCTCTTTTGTATTGGTCTTACGAGTTTATTTACTCGATTAATTACTTCATCAGTTGTTAGGTTAATTTCTTCTAATAACTTTGTTACGCTTCCATGCTCAATAAACTTATCTGGAATTCCCATACGATCAATAGGGGAATAATATCCATGCTCTGAAGCAAACTCTAATACTGCACTTCCAAATCCACCTTGTAATACAGCTTCTTCAATTGTTAAAACAGGGCGGTTTGATTTTAAAACTTGGTGCAGCATTGCTTCATCCATTGGCTTGATGAAACGTGCATTGATAACCTCAACTTGAATACCTTTTTCACTTAACGCTTCCGCCGCTTCCATAGCCATTGGAATCGTTGTACCAAACGTTAGGATAGTTGCATCTGTACCTTCTTTTAGTACTTCCCATGTTCCAATATCAATTGACTTTAGCTCTTCATCTAACGGTACCCCTAGACCATTCCCTCTAGGATAACGCATAGCAATTGGTCCTGCTTCATATGTTAATGCTGTATGAACCATATGCTGACCTTCATTTTCATCTTTCGGCATCATTAACACTAAGTTTGGTAAATGGCGTAAAAATGCAATATCGAATACACCTTGATGTGTTTCTCCGTCTGCTCCAACTAAGCCTGCTCGGTCAATTCCGATAAATACATTTAGCTTTTGACGACAAATGTCATGTACAACTTGGTCATAAGCACGCTGCAAGAACGTTGAATAAATAGCTAAGAACGGCTTCATATTTTGAGTAGCTAAGCCAGCTGCCATCGTTGTTGCATGTTGCTCTGCAATTCCAACATCAAACATACGATGCGGAAACTCTTGTTGAAATGCTTCTAACTTAGACCCAACTGGCATAGCAGGCGTGACCGCTACAATACGTTCGTCTTTACGAGCCATTTTTAAAACAGTATTACTCACTAGTGCGCTCCATCCTACCGGTACATTTTTATCTTTAATAAAGTCACCAGACTCAATTTTGTAAGGGCCTGTACCATGCCACGCACCGCTAGTATCACTTTCTGCTGGTAAGTACCCCTTACCTTTTTTCGTAATAACATGAACGACAACTGGCCCTTTTGTCTTCTTGGCATACTGAAGAGTTTCTAAAAGCTCTTCGTAATTATGACCATCCACCGGACCGAGGTATGTAAATCCAAGGTCTTCAAAAAACATACCGGATACAACCATATACTTTAGACCATCTTTAACGCGCTCCGCTGTGGCTGCTAGTTTCCCACCAACGGCTGGAACTTTTTTCAAAAGCACTTCTAGCTCATCTTTTACCCAATTGTATTTCCCTGCTGTACGAAGTCGCCCCAGTACGCTGTGAAGGGCACCTACATTTGGAGCAATCGACATCTCATTATCGTTTAAAATAACAGTCATATCTGTTTTTTCATGGCCAATATGGTTTAGCGCTTCCAAGGCCATACCGCCTGTTAAGGCTCCGTCACCAATAATTGGGATAACATGAGATTTTGTTTTTTGTAAATCACGCGCAACTGCCATTCCCATTGCAGCTGATAATGAAGTAGAACTGTGTCCCGTTTCCCACACATCATGTTCGCTTTCATCACGCTTAGGAAAACCGCAAAGGCCTTTATACTGGCGAATAGTATCGAATTCGCATGCTCGTCCCGTTAAAATTTTATGAACATAGGACTGATGTCCAACATCCCATAGAAATTTATCTTTAGGACTGTTAAATACTTTATGAAGGGCCACCGTCAGCTCAACTACTCCTAAGTTTGGCCCAATATGGCCTCCTGTTACAGAGAGCTTTGTAATTAAAAAGCGACGAATTTCTTCACTCAATGCTTCTAATTCTGTTATTGACATCTTTTTTAAAAAATCAGGACTTTTTATCGCTGTAAGATCCAATCTGGATCACTCACTTTCGTACTTGTTATAAAGTTACCTTAATACATTTTGTATGGTTTTATACTAATAGTCAATTATTAACACAGTTACTACTTATAATACCTTTGTCAGGTTATAAGTAAACATACCTCTCTTTAAAAGAAAACAGTGAAAAAATAGCCGCTAACACAAATGTGATAACGGCCACCAAAATATTGTATATGTCTTGCAAACCTATGCACTACGTCTTTGACATAGTAGTAAGGCTATTATAGCATAGGCAATATTGGGACTCAATCTTATTTTATCTCATTTATATAAAAAACAGGGCCGTTGCTTAACGATCACGTTTTGCTACGTATAGACAAATTTCTTCAAGCAACCCCGTATCCAAATTCGCTGTTTTAAGCGCATCTAAGCTGGATTGAATATGGTGATGAAGCTTTTGTTTGGCTTCTTCCATTCCCAGTAGAAGTGGATACGTCGTCTTTTCGTTTTCCGTATCGCTTCCCACTGGTTTGCCAATTGCTTCTTCGGACCCTTCAATATCTAAAATATCATCTTGAATTTGAAAAGCAATTCCTAAGTTAAAGCTGAACTTTTCTAGAAGCTTCAACTGCTCTTCAGTTGCCTCACCTAAGATTGCACCTGCTTTCACACAAAAACTTAAAAGCTTTCCTGTTTTATGTATATGAATATCTTCTAGCTCCTGAAGGGTTAAATATTCATGTTGCTGTTCTCCTTGCATATCAGCAACCTGTCCTTTAATCATGCCTTCTGCTCCCGCTGCTTTTGTAAGCTCGCTCAGAAGCTCTACTTTTACTTCATCTTTTATTTGTGAGGCATTTATAATCACCTGAAAACTGTTTGTTAATAGCGCGTCTCCCGCTAAAATTGCCGTTGCTTCGCCATATACCTTGTGATTTGTAGGCTTGCCTCTTCGTAAATCATCGTCATCCATGCTTGGTAAGTCATCGTGAATGAGTGAATACGTGTGAATCATTTCAACTGCGCTTGCAACTGCGATTCCTTTTTCTTCATCATGCCCCAATGCTTTTAACGTCGCAAAAACTAACATTGGTCTCAGACGCTTTCCTCCTGCCATTAATGAATACAACATCGACTCTTTTAATAATGAAGGAGCTTGCAGATTTGTTACATACTCATGAAAAAATGTCTCTACTTTCTCTTTTGTAAATTGAATATAATTCTGTAGCTGCTGTTCACTCACGTTTATTCTTCCTCCTGAACAGTAAAAGGTGCTAACGTTCCGTCTTCTTGCAAAATGTTCTCCATTTGTTTTTCGATTTGCTGGAGACGATCATGACAGAATTTTGATAAAGACATTCCTTGCTGAAATTTTTCAATCGCTTCTTCCAACGGAATGTCACCTTCTTCTAAGTTATTTACAATTTTCTCCAGCTGATCCATTGCGTCTTCAAACGTCTGCTCTTTTTTATTCGCCATCTTTTATCGCTCCTTTATATCTGACACTTCACACTGTAGTTGCCCATCAGTTAACCGAACTTGAATAGTATCACCTTTTGCCAATTGCTTTGTTGATTTTATTAACTTCTGATCATCATCATACACCAAGCTATATCCCCGCTCCATTGTTTTTAACGGGCTTAGTGCATGTAGCTTAGAGGCTGTGGTTGCAAATAAAAGGTGCTGCTGTTTCATAAGTTGTTGCATTTCTCTTTGCAACACTTTTGTTAGCTGCATGTGCTGTTCACGTGCTTGCTTGATTTTTTGCTGAGGATGATTGCGCTGCAAGTTCATGGCAAGTTGTTCGTATTGATTTTGCTTTCTTTCGAAAAATCTCTTGCTTTCACGATATAATGTATCGATAACGCGGTCAAGTTGTTGCTCTTTTTGTTCGATTAGTTTTTGTGGATAGCGAAACGCATAGGATTTTTGGGACTTTTCCAATCGTCTTTTACTATGCTGAATTTTTTCATTCATCGCGCGAAGTAAGCGAATATTTCGTTGCGAAATACGCTCCGAAATCTCAGCAATACTTGGTACTGCGAGTTCTGCAGCTCCTGTTGGAGTCGGGGCTCTTAGATCTGCTACAAAATCTGCAATTGTAAAGTCGGTCTCATGCCCAACTGCTGAAATAACAGGTAGCGCTGAATGATAAATCGCACGTGCAACCGCTTCTTCATTAAACGCCCATAGCTCTTCAATCGACCCTCCTCCTCGCCCAACAATTAGTACATCAACTTCGTCTCGCTTGTTTGCTTCGTTGATTGCTTTTACGATTGAAGGAGCAGCATTCACACCTTGAACGAGAGCTGGTATAACAATAATTTTAGCGATTGGGTAGCGCCTTTTCAGCGTTGTGATAATATCGCGGACTGCGGCTCCTGTCGGGGATGTAATTACACCGATTGCACTCGGGTATTTTGGAAGGTTTTGTTTGTGGGAAGCATGAAATAAGCCTTCTTTTTCAAGCTTTTTCTTTAACTGCTCATAAGCTAAGTAGAGATTACCAACACCATCAGGTTGCATTTCCTTTACATACATTTGATAGTTTCCACTTGGTTCGTATACGGATATTTCGCTGCGAATTAACACTTTCATTCCTTCTTCAGGCTGAAAAGCTAACTTGCTGTTATGACCAGCAAACATAACCGCTGCAATTCGAGCATTTTCATCTTTTAAGGTAAAATACATATGACCTCTACTATGCTTTTTAAAGTTAGATATTTCACCTTTAATCCAAATATCTTGTAAGTGAGGATCAACATCAAATTTCCGCTTAATATAGCGTGTTAATGCTGATACAGTTAAATAACGAACTTCACTCATAATATAACCTCCTTGTTTCTAAAAGGTTCTTCCCCTCTCCTTTTTAGATAAAGGAGAGAAGTACCTCATTAGATTGTACTCGGTTAGCGAGATAGAGTAACAGCTACCTTCGATAATACACCATTAATAAAGCGACCAGATTGATCATCACCAAATACTTTCGCTAATTCAATTGCTTCATTCATCGTAACATTTCCAGGAATTTCTTCTTCGTATTTCATTTCATATACCGCCATACGTAAAATAGTACGGTCTACCGTTGCAACTCTATCTAACGTCCATTTTTCTAAGTGATCACGTAGAATGCCATCGATTTCTTCTTGGTTATTTGCTACGCCTAATACTAATTTTTCTAAGAAATCGTCACCTTTTCCTTCTTGCAACACATTCTCCATTGCTTCTAACGGCTCAATTTGCCCAAGGTCGTGCTGAAATAAGGCCTGTAATGCTTTTTGTCTTGCTGTATGTCTTTTCATTATTTTGACTCCTTTATTTATCTACTTTCACTAGTATACCTAGATAATAGCACAATTTATTGTAAATCAAAGAAGGAATTTCACCCGTCATTACTATCTCACTTTTGCGCGACTGTTAATCATCCAACATTAGAAAGCGTAACATGGCGTCCTTCTTTATTCAGTGCTTTTCCGCCATGTTACACCTTCTAGATCAATTCATAAACACGAAAAAGACCGTCTATGTGACGAGACAGTCTTTTTCACTTTACCATAGCTTGTCTGGAAAAGAAATAACTAAAATCAGGAGTTACTCCTCTTCTTCAACTTCTTGCTTTTGCGTATCAAATTGAACGCCCACAATATGAATATTTACTTCATCTATTTCAATTGCTGTCATATTCTTTAACGCTTGGCGGATATTATCTTGTACCTTTTGCGCCACAACTGGAATAGATACACCAAACTTCATCATACAGAATACATCAACTTTAATACCATTTTCAGTTAAATCGACTTTAACGCCTTTTCCATGGTTTTTCTTCCCTAGCTTTTCAACGACACCTGCTGCAAAATTGCCACGCATAGCCGTAACGCCCTCTACTTCTGAAGCCGCAATCCCTGCAATTACTTCAATAACTTCAGGAGCAATTTCAACTTTACCTAAGGAATTTGGATGTTCTTCCATTTCTAATACATGATTTTCATTCATGTACAGCACCTCCTATTATTTATACTATACTACGAATTCATTACATCATGTAGCTCAAGAAATTTTGTATTGAATTCTCCACCTACAAATTGTTCGTGATTTAATAATTTCAAGTGGAACGGAATCGTTGTTGCAACTCCTTCAATAACAAACTCACTTAAAGCACGCTTCATTCGCTCAATTGCCTCTTCACGAGTTGGTGCATGAACAATTAGCTTCGCAATCATAGAATCATAATATGGCGGGATTGTATAGCCTGGGTATGCAGCTGAATCAACGCGTACTCCGTAGCCGCCTGGTGGTAAATACATTTCAATTGTTCCAGCAGATGGCATGAAGTTTTTCTCAGGGTTCTCTGCGTTAATACGACATTCGATCGCCCATCCATTAAATGTTACTTCCTCTTGTTTCAAAGGAAGATATTCGCCATTTGCTACTTTAATTTGCTCTTGAATCAAGTCAACACCTGTTACCATTTCTGTTACAGGATGCTCTACTTGAATACGCGTATTCATTTCCATGAAATAGAATTTATTTTCACGATAATCAAAGATAAACTCTACTGTACCGGCACCCGTGTAGCCAACTGCCTCAGCTGCTTTTACAGCTGCGTCTCCCATTTTAGCACGTGTTTCTTCATTTAGTGCTGGCGAAGGCGTTTCTTCAATTAATTTTTGAAGTCGACGCTGAATACTACAGTCACGCTCTCCTAAATGAATCACGTTACCATGTGTATCTGCTAATACTTGAATTTCAACATGGCGGAAATCTTCAATGTACTTTTCGATATAAACACCTGGATTACCAAATGCCGTAGCAGCTTCCTGTTGCGTTATCGTAATGCCTTTTACAAGCTCTTGCTCTGTTCTTGCAACGCGAATTCCTTTTCCGCCACCACCGGCTGTTGCTTTAATAATTACAGGATATCCAATATCTTTAGCAATTGACATGCCATCTTCAACTGACTCTACAATACCAGTTGAACCTGGAACAATTGGCACACCTGCTTGACGCATTGTTTCTCGCGCAATATCTTTTGTGCCCATTTTTGTAATAGCTTCAGGAGTAGGTCCCACAAACGTAATATTGCATTCTCGACAAAGCTCTGCGAAATCAGAGTTCTCCGCTAAGAATCCATATCCTGGATGAATTGCATCACAACCTGTTGATGTTGCAACGCTCATGATATTTGTAAAGTTTAAATAACTATCTTTTGATGCCGTAGGTCCAATGCAATAAGCTTCATCTGCAAGCTGTACATGAAGAGCGTTGCGATCGGCTTGGGAATAAACTGCAACTGACTCTACGCCTAATTCTTTGCAGGCACGAATAATACGGACTGCAATTTCTCCTCTATTTGCAACTAAAAGCTTTTTAATCATGTTTTACCGCTCCTTATTCAGGCTTCACTAAGAAAAGAGGTTGACCATACTCTACAAGCTGACCATTCTCAGCTAAAATTTCTACAATTTCACCTTTAACCTCTGCTTCAATTTCATTAAATAATTTCATTGCTTCAACGATACATACAATGGAATCCTTTTGAACTTTGTCACCAACTGCAACATATGCATCTTCATCTGGAGAAGATGATGCATAAAACGTTCCAACCATTGGAGACGTAATTTTATGTAGATTCTCATCTTTAGCTGGCGCTGCTTCTACTGGCTCAGCTGGTTTTGTTTCGCTTACGGCTGCCGCTTGTGGTTGAGCAACAGGTTGTGGCGCTACTACTTCAGGAGTTGATGAAACAACTTGTACAGGCGAAGCGTTCTTTGAAACAATTGCATCTTTCTTTTTCATTTTTACTTTTGATCCTTCATGCTCATATACAAATTCTTCAATGGATGATTGATCAACTAATTTAATTAATTCACGGATTTCTTGAATTTTTAACATATTAAACACTCCTACTTCATGAAATAGAAATCTTTCTACTACTTTGCTATGATACGACAAATTGCAATCTTCATTCAAATTGCTTTGTACGCATTTAAAAGAATAATCTACTCAAAATGGGTTTTAGAACTTACTACTATTTACAATTATAATCGTATCGATGGAGAAATTACAATTGTAGAAAAATATTATAACCTAGTACTAATATAAGGCTATAATGATAATTATAACCCAACCACTTGGATAAATCCACGTTAAAATTTAGCTACCCCCATGGAATAAAACGTAAAAAAAAGCGATGACAATAGGCTTCATCGCTTTTTGAATTGATTTATTTTGTTGGTTGAAACTCAACTGCCACCTCTTTTTGTCCAAGCTCTTTTTTCACTAATTGAATAATTTCATTTGCTTTTGCTTTAGAATGCTTTTCAGTTTTCACAGTAATATTAACCTCGCTACCATCAGCTCTTACCAATGCATCTTCATAACCTTTAGATTTAATTAATGTTTCAATGACAGCCTCTTTTTCTGCTAGCTCTGACAGTTGGTCGATTTTATCCATTGCTTTACTTACTTCAGTAGCTGATACGTTTTTGGAAGCAGCTACTTCTTGTAACTCTTCTTTCAACTTGCTTCTCTCATCAATTAGCTCTAATCGAAGCGCCGTAAACAATTCATCACTTTCTACATTTGATACAGTCGTTTTGCTCTCTGTAGTAGACTTAGCATTTTCTTTTTTTGTATCTTCTTTTGCGGGCTCTTTAGCATCTTCTTTTCCAGCTTCTTTTTTCGTATTTTCTTCTTGTTGATCCACAACCGCTACGTTTGATTGAGGGCTTTCTGGGGTTGTCATATAGTATACTGATAAAACCACTACTAAACTTAACATTGTTAATAACCAAACTGTTTGCTTTTTTAATAACATTTGGATTTCCCCCTTAACCTTTTTTAGGTAATACGGCAACTCTATGACTAGGAACATCTAAGGAGCGTGTCACTGCTTCAATAATCCACTTTTTCACCTCGATATTATCAGCCCCTTTCGCGACGACAAGAATGCCTCGTACTTTCGGTTTTTCTGTTTTCACTACAACAGGCTTTTCCTGGTCACCACTTCTAACGATAACTAACTTTTCATCTGTAGAAATGTCTTCTACCTTTCGCTTTCCACCTTCACGATCCGTTTCATCCGTCGATTGCTTTTGGGTCACCGTATTTTTCTCATAAACTTTCGCCTCTGTTGCATCGAGGTTCACGATTACTTCCACCTTGCTTACACCATCAATCTGTTCTAATACTTCTTGTAACTGTTCTTCATATTTCTTTTCATAATCAGTAATCGCTGTGTTTTTTTTCGAACCAAACGTTGGAACATCCTCTTGGTCCTGTACAGTAGAAGAAGCTGGTTTTGCTTCATCTACTGTTGATTGCAACATACCCTTTGAACCGTTCATGAGCATAAAGACCATTCCTGCTGCTAATAAAATACCCATATAAACGAGCTTAGAAGGCTTTTTGTCACCTGATTTTTTGGTCATGGAGAAAAGTCTTTTAAAAAACGATGATTCTTCTTTTTTATCATTCATGTCACGTTCACTCCTCCTCCAAGTTTACAATCATTTGTTTTTCATCTATGCCCCATTTAGCTGCTAGATACGTAGTAATATCCGTCGCTTCTTTTGAAGGTTCTTTTTCAATTGGTGTGGAGGTGTCAATGGAGATTTCTTTCACAACTGCCACGGCCTGTTCATCTTCAGGCTCTTGTGCACTCATCACAACTGTAATCGTTTTTATGTTGTCGGCTTCAGGATCTGCTTCTTCATTTTTCGTTTCAATGTGCATCTGATCAATTGCTACACCATACTGTTCCATCAGCTCCTCTTTTACCTCTGTCTCCATTTGGACAGCCATTTGTTCTAAAATATATGCACGTTGTGAAGCTTGTATTTCTTTTTTCTTACTTTCTATTAAATTTTCTACTCCTGCATCGTCACCAACCGCTGATAATCGAATCGAATTAAACATTTTATTTACGTCTACTTTTAAAATTTGAAAGACTGGCGTAACAATAATTAGCATTAGGAGTAAGCCAATGACGAGCTTCGTATATTTTTGAAACCCTGAATTAGGAAGCAATAAATTTATAACTGTTGCTAGTAAAATGAATAGAATAATATTTGTAATCCAGCTTGTTAATGCTTGCATTTTTTCTCCTCCTACCTGACCATCATCGTAACGTTGCTGGCTGTAATGATGACTGTTAAACATAGGAAAAACATCAGTGAGACAATTGCCAATGCAGCAAAAATATAAACAACACTCTTACTGATAATGCTTAAACACGAAATAACAGGACCGCCTCCGATTGGCTGTAAAAGTGCTGCAGCTAGCTTATAAATTAACGCAAGCGCTAGCACTTTAATAGCTGGAAAGGCAACGATTAAGAGTAAAACAACCACTCCCGCTATTCCAACCGTATTCTTTAAAAGAAGTGAGGCTGTGATAACGGTATCTGCCGCGTCTGTAAATACCCTTCCCACAACTGGAATAAAGTTTCCGGTAACAAACTTAGCGGTCCGAATAGTAATTCCATCCGCAACAGCAGAAGTAGCACCTTGTACTGAAATGACTCCTAAAAAAATTGTTAAAAAGACTCCTAAAATACCAATGCTGATGTTTCGAAGCAGCTGAGCTAACTGGGTGACCTTATACTGATCTGAAATAGTACTTACAATGCTTAAAAGCGCTGATAAAAACAATAGTGGCATGACTATATACTGGATGAGCATGCCGCTAATATTCATTAAAAATAAGATCACTGGATGAAAGAATGCCGCCGATATTACCCCGCCCGATGAAGCCATTAACGCTAATAATAGTGGAACCAGAGCTAAAATGAACTTAGACATTGTTTCGATTGCGCCTGTTGCGTATGAAATAGCTACTTGAAAACTATTTAGCGCAATGATAATTAACACCATATACACAAGCGCATAGGCAACTTTACTAACAGCTTGTTGATTGAATGCGCTCTGTAACGTTTGTAAAAAGACGCTGAATACGGTTAACATAATGAGTGTTCCTAGCAGTTTTCCATTTGAAATAATTTCATGAAGTAAAAATTTCACCAACCCGCTCAGCCACTCTTGAAGTGAAAACTCTTTGTCACCTTTTAAGAAGTCAACTAAGCTACCTTTTTGACTTTCTGGTAAAAAGCCACCATATTGAGTCAAGATATCATCCCAAAACTGCTTCACTTCGTCGATATTGAGCTGGTCAATTTGTTCATCTACTATTTCTTCTTGAGGCGCAGACTGAGAGGCTTGTACATTATTTGGAAAGAAAAAGAAGAGGAGCAAAAGGAATGCGAGCAATTTTCGTTTACTCATACACCACTTCATCTCGTCACCTCATGAGTTTAATAATTTAAGACGGTAGCATGGAAATAATTGTTTCAATAATTACTGTTAAGATGGGAATAGCCATTGATAAGATTAAAATTTTACCGCCCAGTTCAATTTTAGAAGCGATCGCACCTTGCCCAGCGTCCTTCGTAATTTGAGCACCAAATTCTGCAATATAAGCAATTCCTATAATCTTTAAGATCGTTTCAACATAAATCATGTTAACGTGTGCGTTCACAGAGAGCTTTTCAATCATTTTAATAATCTCGTATATCTGATCGATTAAAAATAAAAAGATCACACACCCTACAAAGACAACAAGTAAAAAAGCAATGGGGGATTTATGCTCTTTTAAAATGAGTGCTAAAAAGGTAGCAACTAAGCCTAGGCCCACAATCTGTATCATTTCAATGGCTAATCACCCCCTTAGCTTTGAAATAAAAAAACGGCTTTAATTTTTTGAAATAAATCTTCAACAATCGATGCAACCATAAACAAGATATAAATAAACCCTATAAGTGTTACCCAGTTTGCATAATCTTTCTTGCCCATTTGCTCTAACACCGTAACGAGAAACGCTACAACAATACCAATCCCTGCTATTTGAAAAATTGTATTCATATCAATGTTCATCCTTATTCCTCCAATCACTACATCAATAAAATGACGAGTAGCAATCCTGATAAAAAGCCAAGGCTTTTTATCATTTTTTCATACCGACTTTGCTGTTCAAGCGCATCCTGCTCTTCCCGGTCCAAGTGGTTAATAGCTAACAATATATGTTTTTGCTGGGAATACCGATCATGTTGCCCTAACGTTTCACCAAACTGCTTTAACACTTCAAGTTCTCCCTCTTTAAAGGCAAGCGCTTTTTTATGTGCTTGAAGAGCATGTTCCCACGCTTCTTTCGCAGTGGTCATTCCTTGTATTAAACGCTGTTCGAACTCCTTAAAAAAAAGCGATAATGGATTAGGAAATTGTTTTGAAAGCATGTTTGATATTTCATGAAGAGGGCGGTTACTGTACATGATTTCTGACTCTAACGATCGTAGCGCTGTTTTTAGTTGCCGAAGTTGTCTTGGCCTTTCACTAAGCTGCTTGGCAACTTCAAAGCCTGTGAACGTAGAAGCCAGTAAAATAAAAATAGCTCCTAAAATTTTCATTTCTTCGTCACCCTTTTTATTTCAAAGAATAATTGGACTTCAACGAAAGTGGTTTTCTTGCTTGATCATAGATGGCTTTCACAGTTCCTGGCCCATTCTCATTGGTTAATACCATATAGCGATCGAATACTTCAAGTTCTAATAATTGTTTCAAAGAAGGGCGTTTATTTAAATCAAACAGATCGTAACCGTGCACCGTCATAAATACTTGTACTCCTGCATTGACGGCCTCTAGCACGGCTTGACAGTCTTCTTCGCTTCCTACCTCATCCACAATTAATACGTTTGGACTCATCGATCGAATCATCATCATCATTCCTTCGGCTTTCGGACAGCTATCTAAAACATCTATTCGTGTTCCAAAGGTATGTTGGGGAACACCTTTGACACAGCCTGCAATTTCCGAGCGTTCATCTACGATACCCACTTTAACCGCTCCAATCTTCTGTTGACTATTTCCTGTGCTCATCATTCTTGCTAAGTCTCTTATCATTGTTGTTTTTCCTGTTTGTGGAGGACCAATCAAAACAGTACTAAGCCATCTGGATTGATAGAGCAGAGGAATTAGCGGTTCTGCTATGCCGATTTGTTCTTTTGCTACTCGAATGTTAAACGAAGTCACATCGCGAATTACACGAACATGTCCATTTTCAGTAATAACTTTACCCGCAAGCCCTACACGATGACCGCCTTCAATCGTCACATACCCTTTTTTTAATTCTTCTTCAATCATATAAATAGAGAAATGACTGAGTTTATTTAAAATAAATAGCGTGTCTTCTGCCGTTACCACATAGGGCAAAAACACAGGTTCACTGTCAATCGTTAACTCAATTTGCCTTCCAATTCGAATGCGTACTTCCTCTAAAGTTGCTATATAACGCTGTATATACGGCTGGACATTATGCTTAATACCTTCTGGAAAAATAGCGACAATTTCATCTAGCATTGAAATCCCCTCACCTTTATACTCATTTCAATGTATGGCAAGCTTTTAGTTGTTATGTCAGAAACTTCACTTAAACACTCCAATTAAAATTAAAAGGACGCCTGTACCGATGAGCACAAGCTTACCAAAAGATAGCTGATCAGCAACCGACACTAACCCAAGGCTAAATGACGTGATCATCACAATTGGCCCTACGAGCGCCAGCATTCCATTAATCATTAATGCTTTTTTGACATCATTATTCGTAAAAATTAAAATAGCCGCAATGAATTCAATAAAAGATGAAACAAATCGTAAGCAAGCCATTGTCAAAACAGTTCCGTTTATGTGATCAAACCAATGCTTCATAACTTCCTCCCACGTATTACATCATTTAGTACAACCTATGCAATCGGTGGACAACTTATCACTTACGAAAAAGAAAAGCACAAAAAAAAGAAGAGATAATTATCTCTTCTTTTTTTTGCTTTATTATGCACGTGATACGTAACTGCTATCTGTTGTGTTGATAATTAATACATCGCCTTCATTTACGAAGAATGGAACTTGTACAATTAGGCCTGTTTCAACTGTAGCTGGCTTCGTGCCACCTGATGCTGTATCACCTTTAATACCTGGTTCTGTTTCAGTAACTTTTAATTCAACTGTATTTGGAAGCTCAACACCTAGCGTTTCACCTTGATACATCATAATAGCTACTTCCATATTTTCTTTTAAGAACTTTAACTCATATTCAATTGCTGTTGCTGGAAGTTCTAATTGCTCGTATGAGTGGTTATCCATAAATACGTGCTGATCACCACTTGCATATAAATACTGCATTTTACGGTTATCGATTTGTGCTTTTGCTACTTTTTCCCCTGCACGGAATGTTTTTTCTTGAACAGCTCCAGTACGTAAATTACGAAGTTTTGAGCGAACAAACGCTGCTCCTTTACCTGGCTTTACGTGTTGGAAATCCATTACGCGCCAAATACCTCCGTCCACTTCTACTGTTAGACCTGTGCGAAAATCGTTTACTGAAATCATGAAAAAATCCTCCTACATCTTATAAAATAATAAGTTCTTTCGGTGAGTATGTTAATGACTCATTTCCTTCTTCTGTTACCACGGTATCGTCTTCAATACGAACGCCACCAAGGTTTGGTATGTAAATACCTGGTTCAACGGTTACAACCATTCCTGGCTGCAGCGTATCCTGAGACTTCACAGAAAGCGACGGGCCTTCATGAACTTCTAATCCCACACCATGACCGGTAGAATGACCAAAATACTGTCCGTATCCTTTTTCTACAATATAGTCTCGTGTTAAGGCATCGGCTTCTTTACCCGTAATACCCGCCTTAATTCCTTTCATGCCTCTTAACTGCGCCTCTAATACTGTATCATAAATTCCCTTTAGTTCTTGACTGACTTTCCCTACCGCAAATGTGCGCGTAATGTCAGAACAATAGCCTTTATAATACGCACCAAAATCAAGCGTAACAAATTCTCCTGCTTCAATGACTTTTTCAGAAGCAACGCCGTGCGGTAATGCCGAACGATGACCTGACGCCACAATTGTATCAAACGAGGACGAAATTGCACCTTGCTTTCGCATAAAGAACTCCAGCTCATTAGACACTTGAAGCTCTGTTACACCAGGCTTAACGAAGGTCAAAATATGCTCATATGCTGCATCTGCAATTTTTGCAGCTTCCTTTAATATCTTAATCTCTGAGTCACTCTTTATCAAGCGTAAGTTTTCAACCGCATTGGAAACTGGAACAAGCTCTGCTTTAACATGCTTTTTAAACTGTTGAAACTGAGCGTATGAAACATGATTTTCTTCAAAACCAACGCTTTTAATTCCAAGCTGTGTAATAACTTGACCTACTTCTTCCAGGATTGGGCCTTTATGTTGAACAATTTCAAACCCCTCTGTTTGTTCACTAGCCTGCTTTACATAGCGAAAATCTGTGATAAATACAGCTTTATCATTGGAGATTACTGCTATACCTGCTGAACCAGTAAAATTAGTCATATAGCGACGGTTGTATTCACTTGTAATAACTATTCCATCAACATTTAACGTTTGCAACTGCTTACGTAATTTCTCTATTTTCATACTTCATTCCCCTTTCTTTTGCAACAGAGCAAGAATCGCTAACTCATATCCATAAATGCCCAAGCCTACAATTTGTCCTGCTGTGACAGGTGCCGTCACGGATTCATGACGAAATTCTTCTCGCTTATGTACGTTTGAAATATGAACTTCAAGCACAGGAACTGAAATACTTGCAATCGCATCCCGAATTGCGTAACTATAGTGTGTGAATGCCCCTGGGTTAATGACAATGCCATCAAAGTTCTCGTCTGCTTCATGAATCCAGTCAATAATGACTCCTTCATGATTAGACTGAACGCATTCAATATGCACACTCTGTTGCTCAGCAAGCTGATGTAGGTTGTGCTCTAACGTTTTTAAATTCTCTCTACCATAAACCGCAGGCTCTCGAACGCCCAGCCTATTTAGGTTTGGACCATTAATTACTAAAAACTTTCTCATGGACACTCTCCCTTACTTACACAGCTAGTTCTATTATTAAAATAGACCCTATGTTTTCTCTTTTTAGTTTATCATAAATCAAAACATTCACACTACTCATTCACAAGTTCTGATTTATGTCCAGAACTGCTGTTTAGCTCTGCTGCCTCAAAGGAAATGGAATACCCGACAAATATCCCGTATAAGATGTATAAACAAATAGTTGTAATAATGGTATTAGAAGTTAGTTCTCCTATCGTTTTCATGCTTGGAAACAATGGGTTAAGCAGCAGAAAGACGAACGCCCAAAGCACTGCTCCATATACAATACCAAACCATATTGACTTGAACTTTTTCAAGAACACATAGTAAAGAAGCGCTACACCAATTGATATAATACCAATAATCAAAACGCTAACAATAAGCCCTGGCCAACGGTCTTTCCAACTACCAAAAGCCCACGGCTGTAAAATTGTATTAGGATGAATTTCACTAAAGCTAAATAAATACGTAACGTATCCCATTAAGCTCCAAAACACTCCTCCTACAAAACCAATAACTATCGCTTTAGCTAAGAATGAGCCTTCCTTTGATTGTATTTGTTGATTTGCCGGCTTATTATCTTGTTTAGCTGTCATCTTCATCACCTCTACTGGATAGTATGAGCTGATTTTTGTTGTTCTATTATACTGCGAAACGTTTCTTAAAGATAAAAGCAGGAAAATTTTATCATTTCATGTGTGATATAGAAAAATTTTGTCTAAACTAGATAACATACATCGACCTAGAGGTTTATTCGAAATTGCTGTAGAATATAGATTATTAAGAGACAATTAGTCTGGGTTAGGTTGGTGTCTGAAATGTCTAAATTACAAAAAGCCGCATACGGTGGGCAAGCCGTCATTGAAGGTGTCATGTTTGGTGGCAAGAAAGTGATGGTCACTGCCATTCGTCGTAAAGATCAATCTATTGAGTATTTTCAATCTCCTCGGAGATCAAATCGTGTACTAACAGCGTTGAAAAAAATTCCGTTTTTAAGAGGAATTGCAGCAATTATTGAAGCAAGTGCAAACGGTACACAACATTTAAATTTTTCATCTGAACGTTACGATGTGCATCCTAACGAAGATGATGTAATTAAAGAAGAAAAAAAAGAATCAAAACTATCCTTAATATTGGGTGTTGCAACAATTGGTGTACTTTCTTTTCTATTTGGAAAAGTGCTTTTCACCCTAATTCCGGTGTTTCTGGCAAATTTGACTCGTCCTATTTTCGCTTCTGATTTAGCACAAGTAGTTATTGAAAGCTTCTTTAAGCTTTTATTATTGCTCGCTTATATTTACGCGATTTCACAAACTCCGCTTATTAAACGCGTCTTTCAATACCACGGAGCAGAACACAAAGTCATTAATGCATATGAAAACAACCAGGAGCTTACGGTAGAATCAGTTCAAGCTCAGTCTCGCCTTCACTATCGCTGCGGAAGTAGTTTCATTCTATTTACAGTTGTTGTTGGAATGTTTGTTTACCTACTCGTCCCTACGGACCCGCTTTGGCTTAGAGTTGTAAACCGACTTGCATTAATTCCAGTCGTGCTGGGGCTGTCTTTTGAAGTACTACAATTAACCAATAAGGTTCGCCATGTACCTGTTTTACGCTTCTTAGGTTACCCGGGATTATGGTTACAGCTCCTTACTACAAAGGAACCTAAAGATGACCAAGTCGAAGTTGCAATCTCTTCATTTCAAGAGCTTTTACGCATTGAAAACGAAGGGAGCTCTGTACCCGGTGGCGAACAAGTAAGTTAAGACTGTTTTGCTTTCTTTTATCATTTTAGGAGGTGAACAAAATGAGACGTCCATTCGTTAAACCACTTGTTAATTCATTAATTGCTTTAGGGATCATTGGATTTATTTACACTCTTGCAACAAATCCAACAAGCCTATTGCGTCAAGCAGGCTATATCTTTTTATTTATCATTTTGTTTTACTTAGTTTATCGATTTATTATCCGCCCTGCTCAAACAAAAGGGCAAGACAAAGGATACCATCGAGCTGTGAAACAATCAAAAATACGTCAAAAAGAAAAAGAACGAAGCGGTAATAAAGTGGATATGAACGCTTATCGAAACGTCCAAAAACGTCCATCTGCTAAAGTTAACAAACCGTTAAAGAAAAAGAAAAGCAATACACACTTAACAGTCATTGAAGGCAAAAAAGGAAAAAAGAAAAATCGTGCCTTCTTTTAATGAAAAACTGCGCCTTACAAAGACGCAGTTTTTTTATTTAATAGCACCACTTTTTTAAAAACAGCTCTGCTTTATTCTTTCCATAGTGAAAAAGCTGGTGTTTCTGTTCTTCTGATAAAGAAAATTCCGTAGCAAACACTTCACTAACTGGTAAAAAGATAATATTTCGTTCGTGACGTTTTGATATATGCCTTGCATCATGTGCGTCTTTCATTGTATCAAATAAAGCTGAAAACATCGCGATTGCGTTTTTTATGTTTTTTTTATCTTCTTCTTTTTCACGAGGACTAAGCTTAATACCCAACACAGGCCTCTGTTTACGTTTTTGATCATCGTCAAATAAAAAAATGGGAAAATTACTTAATACCCCACCGTCAACAATAAGGCTTACAGGATTTGTCCGCAGCCTAACTGGCTCAAAGAAGTAGGGAATACTACAGCTCATCCGTACCGCTTTTGCTACGGGGAATTTCTTTGGATCTATTCCATATCTAGGCAAATCATCAGGTAATACTACTAGCTGACTATTTGTTAAATCAGAAGCAATGATTCGTAATGATCCGACTGGCAGATCACCAAATGTAACAATCCCTCTTGCTTTTAACTTGCTAGCTATCCATTTTTCTAACTTTTCACCTTTATATAAGCCTAAGTTCCAATAGAGAAGAAGCCATTTTGTAAGAGCAGACGGCAAAAAAGAAACACGTTGATCTAGTAAAGACTTCACGTTCATTTCATCCATCATTTCCATCATTTCCTCACTTGTATAACCGGCTACAATAAGGGCGCATACAATCGAACCAGCACTTGTACCCGCTAGGCGCCTAAAAATAAAATCTCGCTCTTCTAAAGCTTGCAAGGCTCCAAGTAGCGCGAAACCTTTAAGCCCACCACCTGAAAAAACACCATCAATATACAGAAGTTCTCAACTCCTTCAGTCTGCCTCCTATCTACACTTTAGTACCTCTCGCATTAAATTATGCTAAAAATAAAAAGAGCCGCTCTAATCTAAATTAGAACGACTTTTCCAATATGCATTATAACTGTTGCTCTTCTTCATTTTTCCTTTGGACGCTTCGCAAGCCTTGCACACGCTCTGGATCTTCCTCAAAGTATTGTACTAAATCACCAATTCTGTCAATTGAGTTCCAGCTTAGATGATGTTCAATACCTTCAACATCTTCATAAATATTCTCTTCATCTACGCCGATAATACGCAGCAGCTGCTCCAATAGCTCATGACGATAAACAAGGCGTTTACCAATCTTTTGTCCTTTTGGAGTTAAAACAAGACCGCGGTATTTTTCATAGATTAAATATTCATCTTTATCAAGCTTCTGCACCATTTTTGTGACTGATGAGGGATGAACTGTTAAAGCATCAGCGATATCCGAAACCCTAGCATATCCTTTATCTTCAATCAGCATATATATTTGTTCAATATAGTCTTCCATACTTGGCGTAGGCATGAAATCTCCCCCAATAAAATAATTATTATGTATAAACTACCGAAACACGCTTCTATAAACTTTTAGTAATCTATTGCTCAAAAAGTTAAAAACTAACGATATTACAAAAGACATTCATGTAAAATCATACTATATAGTATAAGCAAATACAAGAAAATCTAGTATGCATTTATCTCAACATATAAAAAGGCTGACACATTGTCAGCCTTTTTATGACTTTCTTATAAACCACACTTTAACTGGGCACCACAATTTGTACATGTGTTGCATCCGCCCATTTCTTCAACTGTTCCTTGGCGACAAACGGGACACGTATTTCCAACTTCAGAACCAATCGTTACGTCTGTTGATCCTACTTCGTTGATTGTATCTACTAATACAACGTGTGGCTTTTCTGCTTTTCTCTCTTTTACTTCTTCATCAAATGTGTTTTCTTCTGCTTTTAGCGTTAATACCTGAGCATCACGGCTACCGTCTACATAAACCGTACCACCTTTTGCTCCGCCTTTATATAAACGCTCGTACACTTTTTGAACTTGTTCAACTGTATAGCCACGAGGTGCGTTTACTGTTTTACTAATTGAACTATCAATCCAACGCTGAATAACACACTGAACATCAGCATGAGCTTCTGGAGCCAATTCCATTGCTGAAATAAACCATTCAGGAAGGTTATTTGGATCCGCTTCTGGATGTTGGTCTAAATATTCTTGAACGATATCTGCTTTTACTTCAATAAATTTCCCTAAGCGACCGCTTCGGAAGTAAGAGAATGAGAAGTATGGTTCAAGACCTGTTGATACGCCAACCATTGTTCCTGTGCTACCAGTCGGTGCTACAGTTAGTAAGTGTGAGTTACGAATACCGTGCTCTTTGATGCTTTCTCGAATATCTTCAGGCATTTTTTTCATAAACCCTGTGTTAGTGAAAGCTTCACGTAAACGAGCTGTTTCCTCTTCTGAATCACCAATTAAGAATGGGAAGCTTCCTTTTTCTTTTCCAAGCTCTACAGATGCACGGTATGCTGTTGTTGCAATTGTTTCAAATACTTGATCAACAAGTTCATTTCCTTTTTCAGAACCGTACTCTGTTTCACAGTAGATAAGTAAATCATGAAGCCCCATTACACCAAGACCTACACGACGCTCACCAAGAGCTTGCTTTTGGTTTTCTTCTAAGAAGTAAGGCGTTGCATCAATAACGTTATCCTGCATGCGCACACCCGTTTCAACCGTTTGACGAAGTTTTTCAAAGTTCACTGTTTTTGTCTCTTTATCTGCCATTTGCGCTAAATTTACAGCAGCTAAATTACAAACTGAAAACGGTGCAAGTGGTTGTTCTCCACATGGATTTGTTGCTACAACATGCTGACCGTATGCTTGTGCATTTGTCATGTCGTTCGCATTATCAAAGAAGAAGATACCTGGTTCGGCGGAGTACGTTGCACAAATGTTAACTAAGTTCCAAAGCTCTTTTGCACGAATTTTACGATACGTACGAACCTTATTACCTTGTTTTTCCCACTCGCGAACATCTCCTACCTCATGCCAGTTTTCGTTGTAGTGTGCCATTTCTTCTTTCGAATAGCTTTCTACATCTGGGAAGCGAAGATTGTATTCACTATCGTTTTCAACTGCATCCATAAACTCTTTTGTTAAACAAACAGAAATGTTTGCTCCTGTTAAGAATTCAGAATTATGAACGCTATACGTTCCACCAGTTTGTAGCTTTTCTTCAGCATCTGCAATAATTTTCTCGCTGAATCCACCAAGACCTGGAATTTGCTTATAATTGATAATTCCTTGGTACATGTCTTTTTCAGATTCCGTAAGCGGCGTAAATTTCAGCTTATCTTGGGCATGTTTTTTAATCATTTCATCATTTGTGTTTTCAATTAAGAATCGTAAAATGCGTGGATTTTGCATTTTAGAGATAATAAACTCAACAATATCTGGATGCCAATCCGCTAACATAATCATTTGAGCACCGCGACGAGAACCGCCTTGCTCTACAAGGTGCGTAAGTTTCGCAATATCGTCTAACCAAGAGACAGAACCTGATGATTTACCGTTTACACCACGCGCTAGCGTGTTGCGTGGACGCAGAGTTGAACCATTTGTTCCAACTCCTCCACCTCGGCTCATGATTTCCATAACTTGCTTACGGTGTTCAGAGATTCCTTCGCGAGAATCTTTTACGTATGGCATTACATAGCAGTTAAAGTATGTAACATCCGTTTCAGCTCCCGCTCCGTACAGAACGCGTCCAGCTGGTACAAAGTTCATTTGAACAAGCTCTTGATAGAATTTTTCAAACCATTCGTTTCGCTTCTCTTCCGTTTGTTCAGCGGAAGCTAACCCAGTAGCGTTACGTTTTGCAATTTGCTCGTAGAAGATTTCCAGTGGTTTTTCAATTACGTCTAATGAACGAGTAATAAGTCCACTTTCTGCTTCTTCAGGCGCTAAAGCTCCGCGAAATTCATCTTCAACCTTTACGACTGCCATCTTTTGGTCAAAATTAATGCTTTCCACATAGCCAAGTCCTCGAGCTGGAAACTTCGGATCTTCCTTTACGGTTAAAACAACAAAGTCTCCTTTTGATAACGTAAGTTTTTCCGTATCTTTAAACGCATAGCGGTCTAACATTACGAGTCGAGATACACCTTTATGAGTAATTTTCATATCGGGTGTAATTGGGTGTACTTGCGGAAAGCGTTCAATATCTTGATTGAGCTTTTCAATATTCATATTTACTTTTTGATTAACTATAACAGTCATTCTGACAACTCCCTTACCAATCGTGCTCTATTTTACCAATCATTTACCTCATTTTGGAAAAAATAAAATTTCAACTATCAATAACTTACCACACGAATTGGACAAATTCAACATGTAGTATTCAATCGAAAACCAAGCACCCACATATAGATAGGTGTCAAGAGAAATATTTTTTTTACATTAAAAAAAGTATTTGACTTTTACATCAATTACTTTCGTCAGTTAAATAAAACCTGCAGGAGTACAGATTAAATCGGGTACTCCCAAGCAGTCATTATCTTCTAAAATTCCATTCATCAGAAGCATACTTCTTTTGTGCCAATTCTTCTACATAACGCTCTTCTTCTTCTGTTAACTCATAAGGTTCTAAGTCAATATTTAAAGCGCTAGCAAAGCCTTTATAAAATGCTTCCTTAGCTTCTTCCATTTGAATTTTACGACCTGCAATAGCGTTAATTGCAACAGCTTTGGAACGAAACGCACGCTGCATTCTCTCTTTCACACGATCATTTGGATAATTAAATACGCTAAATAATTTATCTTCATCAATCTCTAATAAAATTGAACCGTGCTGTAAGATAACCCCTTTTTGACGAGTTTGTGCGCTTCCGGCAATCTTACGTCCTTCTACCACAAGCTCATACCATGAAGGTGCATCAAAACAAACAGATGAACGTGGATTTTTTAAGCTATTCTTTTCTTCTTCCGTTCGAGGAATTGCAAAGTATGCTTCAAGCCCTAATGAGCGAAACCCCTCTAATAATCCTTCAGAAATGACACGATACGCCTCAGTCACCGTCTTAGGCATATTTGGATAGTTTTCCGATACAATAACGCTGTAAGTAAGCTCCTCGTCGTGCAAAACGCCTCTACCACCTGTTGGACGACGTACAAACCCTAATCCTAATTTATCTACTTGTTCAAAGTTAATTTCTTTTTCGGCTTTTTGAAAGTAGCCAATTGATAATGTTGGAGGATTCCAGCCGTAAAATCGAATCGTTGGTGGTATTTGACCAGTGCTATGCCACTCTAAAAGCGCCTCATCAAGTGCCATGTTATAATATGGCGAACGTTCTTTTGAATCAATGAATCTCCATTTTTGCTTCATTTTTCTCATCCCTAACTAGTATAGTAGACATTTACATATGTAATAAACTTAATCCGTTTTTTAGTCTACCAAAAGATAAGCAGAAGGAAAAGAAAAGTGAAGCAGTAATTTTTTACTTTTCTTTCGTAAAAACTACCCTGACTTCAGGAAGATTCCCTTTACTTCTAATTTCATTCACTTATATAATAAGGTTATGTATTTTGTCGAAGAAAGGAAGAAACAACATGTGGGCACTAATCATTGTACTTGCGGCAATTATTATCTATTCTGTCGTAATGTTTTTTTACCAACGTCGCATTATGAAAACGTTAACGGAGGAAGAATTCCGAAGCGGTTACCGTAAAGCACAGCTAGTTGATATTCGCGAACCAAATGAGTTTGAAAACGGACATATTTTAGGCGCAAGAAATATTCCCCTTTCACAGTTCCGTATGCGTATAAAGGAGTTTCGTACTGATCAACCTGTTTATATTTATTGCCAAAGTGGCATGCGAACAGGTCGTGCTGCTCAACTCTTACGCAAGCATGGTGTGAAAGAAATTCATGACCTAAAAGGCGGATTCAAAGCATGGAACGGTAAAATTAAGACAAAGAAATAATTCATAAAAACAGCCCCTTCTTAGATGAAGGGGCTGTTTTTTTAATTTTCTTTTTGATAACGAAGTACAGGCTTTCTTGCTGCGAGCGTTTCATCCAATCGCTTAACAACTGTCGTATGAGGTGCTTCTTGAACGATTTCTGGTTTTTCTTCCACTTCTTTTGCAATTTGAATCATTGCATCAATAAACGCATCCAGCGTCTCTTTTGATTCAGTTTCAGTTGGCTCAATCATCATGCACTCTTCCACAATGAGAGGGAAATAAATTGTCGGCGGATGATACCCAAAATCAAGCAATCTCTTCGCAATATCCAAGGTGCGAACACCGAGCTTTTTCTGGCGTTTTCCTGACAAAACAAATTCATGCTTACAATGACGATCAAATGGTAAATCATAATGTTCTGCTAATCGTCTCATCATGTAGTTTGCATTTAATACCGCATTTTCCGTTACTGCTTTTAAACCGTCTGGTCCCATAGAGCGGATGTACGTATAAGCACGGACGTTAATACCAAAGTTTCCGTAAAACGGCTTAACTCGTCCAATAGACTGTGGACGATTGTAGTCAAAAGCAAAGCCGCTTTCTGTTTTGACTAGTACTGGCTTTGGTAAGAACGGAATCAAATCTGCTTTTACACCAACTGGACCAGAACCTGGACCACCACCACCGTGTGGGCCCGTGAATGTTTTATGCAGGTTTAAATGCACAACGTCAAAGCCCATATCACCTGGTCTTGCTTTACTTAATACAGCGTTCAAATTCGCTCCGTCATAATAAAGCTTCCCACCAGCGGCGTGAACGATTTCTGCCATTTCCAAAATATCTTCTTCAAAAAGACCCAAAGTATTTGGATTTGTTAACATAAGAGCAGCTGTTTCTTCGCTTACTACTTTACGAAGATCATCTAAGTCTACCAACCCATGTTCATTAGATTTTACAGTAACTGTTTCGAAACCAGCTACTGTTGCCGAAGCTGGATTTGTACCGTGAGCTGAATCAGGGACAATTACTTTCGTACGCTTCGTATCCCCGTTCGCTTCATGATAAGCACGAATCATCATTAATCCTGTCCACTCACCGTGAGCACCTGCTGCTGGCTGAAGCGTAACTTCATCCATCCCTGTAATTTCTGTTAAGTGTTCCTGTAAATCATACATTAACTCCAGAGCACCTTGAACGGTTTCTTCATCTTGAAGTGGGTGGATATTAGCGAATCCTGGAATACGAGCTGTATATTCATTAATTTTCGGATTATATTTCATCGTACAAGAACCAAGCGGATAAAAACCGGAGTCTACCCCATGATTACGTTTTGAAAGAGCGGTATAGTGACGCATAATGTCTAACTCAGATACTTCTGGAAGTTCCGGCGCTTCGGTACGTACATATTCTGCTGGCAGTATTTCTGTACTGATTACTTCCGGCACGTCTAGTTCTGGTAATGAGTAGCCAACACGTCCTTCTTTACTCATTTCAAAGATAAGCGATTGATGTTGATTATGCATAAAGATCCCCCAATTCCTTCACAAGTTGGTCGATTTCTTCTTTTGTACGGAGTTCAGTAAAAGCAAGTAGCATATGATCCTTAAGCTCATGATAGTCACGACCTAAATCATAGCCGCCAATGATGTGTTTAGCTAGTAACTTTTGATTTACTTCCTTACTAGATTGAGGTAGTTTTACAACCAGCTCATTGAAGAATGGCCCATTAAATACAACGTCTACTCCACTTGCTTTTAATGCATTATATGCATAATGCGTTTTTGATAAGTTTTGGGTAGCCATTTCCTTTACTCCTTGCTTTCCTAAGGCAGTCATTGCTACTGAAGCTGCAAGTGCATTTAGCGCTTGATTTGAACAAATGTTTGAAGTTGCTTTATCACGGCGAATATGTTGCTCACGTGCTTGAAGCGTTAACACAAAGCCGCGTTTACCATTTTCATCAACCGTTTGACCAACTAAGCGCCCTGGAATTTTACGCATCAGCTTTGTCGTTGTAGCAAAATACCCGCAATGAGGACCGCCGAACTGTGTTGGGATACCAAAAGGTTGTGCATCTCCTACAACAATATCAGCACCAAACTGGCCTGGAGGAGTTAGCAACCCAAGGGATAGTGGGTTACTTGATACAACAAACATTCCTTTGCCTTGATGAGCAATGGCTTCAATTTCTCTTAAAGGTTCTACTTGACCGAAGAAGTTTGGATATTGAACGATGACAGCTGCTACATCATCATCCATGCGCTCCTTGAGCACAGTCAAATCTGTTACGCCATCTTGACTTGGTACTTCTACGACTTCAATGTACTGACCCGCTGCGTACGTTTCTAATACAGCGCGTGATTCCGGATGAACTGTTTCTGAAACTAACACTTTTTTCTTTCTTGTTTGACCTGCACTTAACATTGCTGCCTCAGCAAGTGCTGTACCACCATCGTACATAGATGAATTGGCAACATCCATTCCTGTTAGTTCACAAATCATCGTTTGAAATTCAAAAATAGCCTGCAGTTCTCCTTGTGAAATTTCAGGTTGATATGGTGTATAAGCCGTATAAAACTCTGAACGCGAAATAACGTGATCAACAATAATTGGCATATAGTGATCATAAACACCCGCTCCTAAAAATGAAGCATATTCCTTTACGTTCTTATTTTTAGTAGCCAAGTTTGTTAATTCTTTTATTAATTCAGATTCTGATGCCGCTTTTTTTATATTATATTCCCCTTGGAAACGAACGCTTTCTGGAATATCTGAAAATAGCTCATCCACTGAAGACACGCCAATTGCCTTTAACATTTGCTGCTGATCTTCTGATGTCATTGGTAAATAACGATGTACCATTCTTTTGTCCCCTCTCTTTAATTACCCAACATTATTTTGAACGCTTATAAAAAGGTGTCTTCACGACTTTTGCTTTTAAACGTCTTTTTCGCACTTGCACATATACTTCTGTACCTAGCTCAGCATATTTAGCATCAATAAGTGCAAGACCAATGTTTTTATTTAAAGTTGGCGATTGTGTGCCTGTTGTAACAAAGCCAATCTCTTCTTCCTCACTAAACACTTCATATCCGTGTCGTGGAATTCCTTTATCAATCATTTCAATCCCAACAAGCTTGCGGCTCGGGCCTTCTTCACGCTGACTCTTTAATACTTCTTTGCCGATAAAATCCTCTTTATCCGTTTTCACAGCAAATCCGATACGTGCTTCAATCGGCGTAATATCTTTTGAAAGCTCTTGACCATATAAAGCTAACGTTGCTTCAAAACGCAGCGTATCTCGCGCTCCCAAACCACATGGAACGACCTCTTTATTTTTTAAAAGTTCATTCCAAAGCGTTACTACATCTGATGCAGAACAATACAGTTCAAAACCATCCTCGCCTGTATAACCTGTACGTGAAACAAGCACTCCCACACCAGCTACTTCTACATTATCTTTAAATGTAAATGGCTTTAGGTCAGATAATGATTCAGCTGTTAATCTCTGCAAAACATCTTGTGCAGCTGGACCTTGCAAAGCTAGTAAAGCAAATTCACTTGAACGATTTACAAGTTCGATATCCTGTGACTTATGTTGTTGTAACCATTCAAAGTCTTTTTCAATATTTGCTGCGTTTACAACCAGCAGGTAGTCACCTTCCCCTTTTTGATAAACAAGGAGATCATCCACTGTGCCTCCATCTTCATAGCACATCGCAGTATATAGTGCTTTACCTGGACGTAATGCTGAAATATCATTCGTCATAACTTTTTGTAAAAATTCCAAGCTATTTGTACCTTTCACATCGAACTCTCCCATGTGAGAAACATCGAACAAGCCAGCTTTTGTACGAACCGCATGATGTTCTTCTTTAATGGATGAGAATTGAACTGGAAGAGCCCAACCTCCAAAATCAATAATCTTTCCACCGTATTGTTGATAGACATCGTAAAGTGGTGTTTTGTTTAGCTCAGTCATTTAACATCCTCCTCATATAAGGCCATTTGCTTTGGTTTTGGGGAATCATTGTATCTTTTTACACATAAAAAAGGACAGAGAACTCCCTGCTATATAGCAGGAAGTCTCTGTCCTTTTCACCTGAAAGTTTACCCGTTAAATAGGTTTGCCTCGTGGGTGGTCTATTCGAAATAGACGCTCTCCAGAGTTGCGTCCAACAAGAGTCTTTTTGCCTGAGAGATTCACATGTTGTTTGCTCCTTCGGCGCTACTTTAAAGCAGTCTCTCCCCTTGTCATCATTCGCCTCTATAAAGTTTGTAATTTTGGGCATACTACTAAGAAACTATTACTTAAACATATCAATAACACAATAGTTTTTTTAGTGATAATCTATTTTCTATTTAAAATTTTCTAAAATATATTTTTATCCTACATGATTCTGTTCAGCAGTTCAATAAAAACTTTCAGAAAGGAGCAAAACTAACGATGAACATTAGTATGAAGCAAGATGAAGCATGGGAATCTACTTTTTTAAATAAACTTGAACAAGATGGACCTTGGTCTGATTGGGAAATGTATAAATTAGCATATGAAATTGAGGAGCAAACGTTAATTACTGAATTCGAAGGTCTACAAGCACCTCGTCATTTAACAGATCTAACGCCACATCCACACCAGTTAGAAGTAGCTAAAAAAGTGGTAGAAGAGATGAATGGAAAAGCAATTCTAGCCGATGAAGTGGGGCTTGGAAAGACAATTGAAGCAGGGCTTATCCTAAAAGAATATATGATTCGTGGTCTTGTAAAAAAAGCCCTTATTCTTGTACCGGCATCTCTTGTATCTCAATGGGCAATGGAACTTAATCATAAATTTTTCATCCCTGCTGTCCCCCAAAAGAAGACGTACGTGTGGGAGCAATGCGACGTAGTGGTATCATCCATTGATACAGCCAAACGCTCTCCTCATCGTGAAATTGTGTTAGAACAAGATTATGACCTTATCATCATTGACGAAGCTCATAAACTTAAAAATAACAAAACAAAAAACTATGAGTTTGTTCAAAGCTTAAAGAAAAAGTTTTGCTTATTATTAACAGCAACACCAATTCAAAATCGTGTAGAAGAGATTTTTAATTTAGTTTCGTTATTAAAGCCAGGGCATCTAGGAAACAAAGATTATTTTGCTGATTTATTTTCTGCTAAGAAGCGTTCGGTTCAAAATGATGAGCATTTAAAGGAGCTCGTTAACAAAGTGATGATTCGAAATCGCAGGCAAGACACAGGTATTGAATGGACAAAGCGCATTGTTCAAACTGTTCCTGTTGAGTTTTCATCTGAAGAACGAGAATTATATGATCAAATCACCTCATTTAAGCAGCATGACCATCTACCCAGCAGTTCCTTTGCCATTTTAACATTGCAACGCGAAGCTTGTAGCAGTCGTGAAGCCGTATTTATGACGTTAAAAAGCATGCTTGAACGCCAAGAGGATGAAAATAGTGAAAAAGCTACTCAGATGCTTAAACCATTACTTGAAAAAGTACAAACAGTTCCTCAAAATGCAAAAGCAGAAAAGGTGATTGAATTAATCCAACAGATTAATGATAAAGTCATTATTTTTACGGAGTATCGTGCAACTCAGCTTTATTTACAGTGGTATTTAAAACAACACGGTATTACATCGGTTCCGTTTAGGGGTGGATTTAAGCGTGGGAAAAAGGACTGGATGAAGCAGCTTTTTGAAAGTCACGCTCAGGTTTTTATCGCAACGGAAGCTGGTGGTGAAGGAATTAACCTTCAATTCTGTCACCATATTATTAACTACGATTTACCTTGGAATCCAATGAGATTAGAGCAGCGGATTGGGCGCGTTCATAGACTAGGCCAGCAGCATGACGTGCACATTTATAATCTAGCAATTGAAAATACAGTCGAAGAACATATTTTGAAGCTGCTTTATGAAAAAATAAATTTATTTGAGCGTGTTGTTGGCGAGCTGGATGAAATTTTAACAAAGCTAGAAATTGACAACATTGAAGATCACATTCAAGATATCCTTCTTCATTCACGAAGTGAAGGAGAAATGAAAATTAAGATGAACAATCTCACATCCATTATTGAATATCACGAAGATGAAGAAGGTGAACAACATGCAGCAAACTGACATTCATCAGTTTCTCAAAACATATTTTACGGCACACGGCTGTAACTTGACAGAAGACCACCCATCTTACTTAAAAGTTCAGCTTACTATTGACATGGATAAAGAGCTTATGAATCGGCCCTTTTATTGGCATTATATTGAAAAAACAGGTGGAGAACCTAATCCCGCTTCACTTACGTTTATAACTGATCCAACTTATGATGATTCATCTGTACAAGGCGAAAAAATTCACTTTGGTTCACCGCGCTTACACCAAATTTTTGGCTCTGCTCAAAAATTTGGTGGATTCGTTCATCTATATGAAAAAATGCATTCTCACTCACAATCGCAGCGTTCGCTTCAGCCTTGGCTTGCTTTAAATATGAAAGTATCGTATAAGTGTGACCGAAAAAAAGATGAATTACTATCGCTTGGGTTAAATTTAATTACAGGAGTAATTCTTGATAACTTTCAGCTGATGATGTCCAAGCAAGACTTTACGTCAAAGATTCCCGACTACTGCTTTACACTCTCACCAATCATTCGCCCAAAAAGTGGAATTTCAAGATTATCAGCTTATGTGGAAGATCACATTTCAAAGCAACCGATGGAATGGGCTAAAAAAGCGCAAGAAAGATGGTATGAAGACCTGGCACTTTTAGATCATTTCTATGAGAATATGGAAGAAGTACCGGAAAGCTATACAACAGAAAAACAAGCCTTACAAGATTTATATGAGCCTGTTATTTTAACAAAAATAACAAATGGAGGGTTGTTCTACCTGTCTGAACAAACTGTAAATCATCACCTTTCACGTCACTTCGCATAAGACATTTCATAAATAAAAAAGGTAAAAAGAGCGCTAGCTACTTTTTACCTTTTTTCGTATTTCGATACCAAATTTGAAATGACAGAGGAATCATTCCAAACCACCTATTAAAAAATGGATCTCGTGCTTCTTTCTTTTCAATTCGTTTGGTTTTACGAATCTCTTTCGGTTGATCCATATATTGAACAAGCTGCTGCGTTACGTACTTCACATAGTCGTTTGTTTTCAAATAATCATCTCCTCACGAACTAGTATATCCTCGCTGAAAAGCTATTAATCAAAACAAGAAGACTTTATGGTGATGTAACACACTCTTTCCTAACTAATAATATGATACGTTATATTCCATTGTAAGAAAGAGGTTGAAACAACTATGAGTCACTCTGGATTCGTTCCTGATAATTCGAATATTAAGAAGACGTCTGGTACACCAAACTTATCGTTTAACTACCAAAACAGCATATTATTTAAAAGAGACGCCAACAACATTGCGTATCGAGTAACATCTACTCAGCTTCCCGCCATGATTGGTGGAGCTTTTGTAGACTTATATTTAACAAAAGGTCATATGAGAGAACCTCATTGGCATCCTAACGCTTGGGAATTAGATGTTGTTGTATCTGGAGAAGTTCAAGTATCTATTGTAGATCCAGATACAAGCAGTCTACACACATTTCAAATTAAAGAAGGAAATGTAGCTTTTATCCCAATGGGTTGGTGGCATTGGATCGAACCACTAACAGAAGAAGCCCATTTACACCTTTTCTTTAATAACGACCAGTTTGAATCATCGGAAGGATCGGATATCCTCCGCTTAACACCTCCCGAAGTATTTCAAAAAGCTTATAATGTCAATGAAAAGACAATTAAACAAGCGTTGGAGCCCATCGATGAAACCGTAGTTATTGGTCCACCTTCCAATAATTACTCAGACCGCGATGTTGAAAAGCATCATGTAAAAATCAAAATCAACGATAAAGATGTTGAAATCGATGATTAATGACAAAAGACCTTGAATTTTTGATAAATTCAAGGTCTTTTGCTTTGTGCCTATACCCAAGCAATCACCTTGCCGCTTTCTCGCTGAAAAGTAATTGTATGAATAAGTTGTCTCCCTTCATTTGTAGCGCAGCGAACCTGAATAGTCACACTATCCTCCGCTTGCCTTAGCACTTGATACTTAACCGTTCCTGAATCATAAGTCATGGATCCATCGCTTTCTTGTGAAAAATGATGTCTGCGAACATCAACTTGTAAATGTCGAATTCCTTTTTGAAGTAAATAATCTAATTCATGACGCTGATTTACTTCTGCATAAAATGTACTTTTCGTTACAAAATACACTAACTGATGGGACAGTAAAAACAAAAATAGTGCACTAAAAGCTAGTACAAAAGGGAGAACAAATCCCGCTTGGCACGCTTTTGTAGCCTTATTCAACGTGCATAAATGTTTTAATCGCTGTTTCATGAATTTCACCGTGTTTATATACCACCTTAATACGAAGTAAATTGTTTTGGTGCTTGTACTCAATTGATTTCACAAACTGCAAGACAACTTCATGACCACTCTGGTCGACTCTTCGACGGACTTTATCACTAAAAGGTTCATACGTAATTAAGGGCTCTCCATTTAGTTGTAAGGATAAAATTTTTTCATTAATACTAACATGCTGCGCTCTTCGATATTCCTTTGTTAGCTGCTGAATAAAGATTTCCCATTCCATTTCCGTCGCTAAATTATCCGTATCATAGTTTGGGTTAGCTAATGACAGAATAGGTGGAATGAAGGACACTATGACAAAGAAAATCGTTAAACTAAGTAACATCTCTACTAATGTAAAACCTTTTTGGTTCTTCATTGTAACGTAGATTCACATCTTTCTATTGTTTTCTGATTAACTCTTTTCCAAGAAACACACCACTCTGAAACCGGTTCTTCTTTGAATACAATGACATAGTCAATGCCGTTATACGTCCTCTTTTCAGACAGTAAATGTTTTTGATTAGCCTCAGTCATGACTTTTTCATACAAAAGTGCATTTCCCACATACATTCGCTTCTTATCTTTTTCAGCTTGTATTGCTTGAATATATAAAGGAACAATGACGGTAGTGAGCATAATAAGCGCACTGAATGCTACTAGCATTTCCAGTAGTGTGAAGCCTGTTTGATTATCATATTTTCGTAACATAAAAGCGCCCTCTTCCAATTTGGAACGTGACCTTATATGTTTCTTTGTTGTTCGAAATGAACAAACTTTTCGCCTGAGAAATATTTCCTTGCTCATTGTATTGAATTGAATTTGTGCCGCTGCTAAACACAATGCGAATGTTGGAATGATAACCTCTTTGCATAATGGGCTTTTCAGCTCCAACTCTAAGCAACACGTATCGGGAATTCACTGGCTCAAATGTAAGCCTTGCCGGACGTTGCGTAGTCATAGCTAGCTGCTGCGTATAAAAGGTATCTGCTTGAAGTTGACGTAAAAAAGAGGTTAACTGATAGTGGTCCATAAGAGGTTTTAAATTGATGACAATAATTAACACCATAACTTGCACAACGGCTAATATGATTAAGGACTCAATTAGCGTAAAGCCTTTTTGATTCATTTTACGAGTTTCCATCACTCGCTGATACGCGCCCATCCGTGCCTATTGTAATTTTGGAACCATTTGGACACACCGTTCCTTCTTTTAAGTACCCTCCGCTTTCAAGATCGTTTAAAGTAGGTTTTTTTCCGTTTTCAAGCTCATACACCTGTACTTGTGCTTCGACTGTCTTCACTAAAGCAGAACACCCTTTATTGTTAATAACAGCATTGTGCTTTAATACGTTTGGCACCATAATAAGCAATAGCACTGTAATAACTAACATGACAATGAGCATCTCAATTAAAGTAAAACCTTTCTCATTTTTTAACATATTTGAATCTCCTTTATAAACTCGACATGATTTCTAGCATTGGCATCATGACTGACATATACATAAGTAGAATAACGATACCGATAAAAGCGAACGTAATTGGCTGAATATACTTTAGAATATGAAAAATCCACTCTTCCATTCTCTCGACCATATATAGACTGTAGTCGTACAATTCTTCTGCTAAATCACCATTTTTTTGTCCATGAATAACCACCTCTGCTAAATCTTTTTGATAATAAGGGCGGGATTGTAGAATTTGATTAAGAGCTTTTCCCGCGGCAAGTTCTGTTGTGAAAAGCTTGGCCTCTTCTCTAAAGAACGGATAATGTTGCTGCAATTGAAAGAGTGAAAGACACTCGTAAATTGACAGCCCCCCTTTTAATAAATTACTTGTATGGACAGCAAAAAAATATGAATTGAACAGCCTAGTAAATTGCTTCATAAAAGGAACCTTCATTAAGATATTCATCTTTTCTACAGGAGCTAGTTTTTTTGTACTAATAAGATACAAACCTCCGATTAGCAATAAGGTTCCTGTAATCCCAACAAGTGCATGTGGAAAGTAAGACATAGTCGACATGAAGATAAGAAGAAACGGTGATTGTTCGTGTCCCATTGTTTTATACAGAGACTGAAAATGTGGTAATAAAACGGTGCTTAATATGAATAAAATTCCCAGTATAAACCCTAAAAGTAAAAGTGGATATTGTACTAGCTTTTGAAATCGTTTTTTGTTCTTTATTTTCTCACTTAGCATATAACTACTTTCTTTTAAAGCAAAATGAAGGTCTCCATGCTGTTCAGCAAAATAAAGGTAGCTTAGCACATCTCGGTGAAAATTCAGTTTTAAAAGACAGCTGTGCAAAGAATTCCCTTGACGCATTTCTGTTAAACAAGCTTTTATATCGCTGCGCTGCTTCGCTGATAGCTGAAATGCTATAAAAGATAAGGCTTGAGATAACGTATAGCCTTTTTCAACAAGCTTTGATAGCTGACTTAACATTTTAGCTTGTTTAGAAAGCCCCCAATGTTTGTTAGATATTTTTCGTTTAATAGGACCCCCACCCATCTAGCGCATGTGAATATAAATAGCCAAGCGCAATACCTTTTCGAATTGCATCTCTTAGTCGTGCATATTCATATTGAAACTCCTTTCCTTTCACTTCATTGAGTACTTGATTTACTTCTCTCCCATATAGAAGCTCATACACGCTTGCCTGTCTATTTAAACGCTCTCTCTTACATAGTGGATGACATTTCCCTTCACAGAAATTACATTTTATTTCGACCAATCGCTGCGCAGCTACAGCTACCAACGTTTGTTCAATTTCTTGAATACTAACACCAAACTCAAGCAACCGATAAATAGAGCCTTTTGTATCTTTTGTATGCATAGTTGTCAACACTAGATGACCGGTTAAGGCTGCACGAACCGCGATTTGAGCTGTTTCAGCGTCACGAATTTCACCGACCATAATAATATCAGGATCATGACGTAAAATTGCTTTTAATCCCGTTGCATACGTAATACCAGCTCGTTCGTTGACCTGTACCTGCAGGACTTTTTCGCTCTGCTGTTCAATCGGATCTTCAAGCGTAATGACATTGCGATTTAACAAATGTTTAACCTCATGAAGTAGCGTATATAAAGTCGTTGTTTTACCAGATCCCGTCGGCCCAGTAAACACAATTAAACCATGTGAATGCTTAAGCAGCGAAATAAGTTTTTTTGTATGATTTTGAAAAAGTGATAAGTGTTTAAGAGAAGTTGTTTGTGTTTGGGGTAATACACGAATAACGAGACTTTCATCCTGCGATGTAGGTAAAGTGGATAAACGTAGATTAACTTTGATGTGATTAATTGTTGTAGACAGTGCACCATTTTGAGGCTTGCGTCTTTCACCAATATCCATGCTTCCTAAAAATTTAAAATGGGAGATAAGTCGTTCAGATACATCTTTTGGGAGCGTTTGATGAGCCACTAAATCTTGATCAACCCTTAGCTGAACTATGGCATCTCTAGCTCGAGGAATAATGTGAATGTCTGAGCTCTTCATCTCACATGCTTCACCAATCATGCGGGTGGCTAATTGTTCAATTTCGTTCAAAGAACATCTCTCCTTTTCCTGTCATATTTAAGCATGTTTCTCGGTAGTGTTAGTTAAAATTCGACTTATTTAGATAAATTCCTTCTTTTTTTATTTTTTTTTCAAAAAACCGACTCAGAACTACTTTTTCCACGAAAACATAAAAAAACGGTAACGATTTATTTAACTTTAATCGTTACCGTTCATTCATCTATTATAACTACTGACATTACCCCACCATGGATGAAACTTTTTTCTGCTTTTTTACTAAGTTTTTTAAAGCTGATTCATTGTATCCTACTACAAGCTTTTTACCATCTGTTAAGATGGGCCGTCTCAGAAGTCTTGGTTGCTCTATCAACAAATGAACGACTTCCGATAGCGTCATGCTTTCTACATCGACATCTAAATTTTTATATTCTTGACTCCGCTTCGCTAAAATTTCGTCAATACCTTCAGTTGTCATTGATAATAGTTCAAGCATCTCTTCATAAGTAGGGGTTTCGCGGAAAAGGTGGCGCTCATTGAAATTAACTTCTTGCTTTACAAGCCATTTTTTCGTCTTACGACAAGATGTACAACTTGGATACGTATAAAACATCACTGATTCCATTTTATAGCCTCCTGTAAGATCGTTTAATCAATTTATATACATTGTACATGTTTTGTATAACTTTTGTACACTATTTTATATTATTTTTGTTGTTTTTCATAAAAATATTAACAAAACCCAAAAGATAACGTTTTCATCAAACTATAAATGTACTATAATGGAAAAGAATTACTTATCTTTTTATATACACGTGTTTAATACTCGTTAAACACGCTCGCTTAGATTATATTTACAATTGGATAAATTGTACTTTATAATTAATAATTGACAAGTGGGATAAAGGAGGCAACAAACATGGAACGTATGTACCGTGTAATGGGGTTTTGGACAGGGATTTTTGCAGTCATGTTTTACCTTGGACATATGCCACAAACATCCTTGCTCTTTTTAGCTCAAACAGGTTTTTTTGTCTTACTAAGCTATTTAAAACTGTCAGAACGTATGTACATCTATGTGTTTGGTGCTTATTTAACAGTATTCTTTGTAGGATTTACTTACTGGAGTACATTTATGATGGCGCCAGGCGGACAATAATGATAAAAAAAGAAGCAGCGATGAATTTATCGCTGCTTCTTTTTTAAAATCCATTTAAGAACGGATTGTGATCCATTTCCTGACCGATTGTTGTTTCTGCACCGTGTCCAGATAAAACTAACGTTTCTTCAGGCAGTACTAAAAGCTTTGTATGAATGCTTTTCAACAACTGTTCGTGATTCCCACCATGTAAATCGGTACGTCCAACACTTCCTTCAAACAATGCATCTCCTGAAATAACTAACTCTGCTTCTTTAAAGTAAAGGGATACACTGCCTGGTGAGTGACCTGGCGTTTCATATAATTCAAACGAAAATGATCCAATCGTTGTACTACCCTCTCCGGCAAAAAGCGTCACATCAGATTGAACCGTTACTTCTCCTAAGCCAAAGAATGTGGAACCATTTACTTCTGGATCTTTTAACCAAGATTTTTCTTTTTTATGAACATATATAGGGATAGAGAAATGTGATGCTACATCATCCACTCCACCAATATGATCAAAGTGCGCATGAGTTAACACCACTGCTTGTGGTTTATATTGTTGCTTATGTATGAGTTGATTAAGCTTTTTTCCCTCGCCGCCTGGGTCAACAATTAAGCATTCTTTGTCATTATTTACGAGTAAATAGCAGTTTGTTTGTATAGGTCCTAGCGGTACGCGATGATATTTCATCAGCAGCGCCTCCTTATCTTTCTAAGTTCATTTTCTCTATGTTTTATCATACACATAAATATAGATAAATGAAAACCCTTGAACATTGTTTTGCGAATTTTTCACCTCGACAAATGTTTAGAAAAGTTTTACAATAAAGAAGTTAGAAGTATGTTAGCGCTTTACTTTCAATCCTTACAAATAAGGAGGTTGTTTCATGGGACTAATGATTATATTAGGCTTAACAACACTATTAGGTATTTTTGCCGCTATTTCATCTTTGCGCAATAAAAACTTCCTTGGAGTAGGCTTTGCTGTGGCAACGTTTGCTGTGTTTGGTTGGTTTACGGTTATGACTATTTTACATCACGGATATCCAGCAGCTCATTAACGAATGAGTATAAGAAAGCGCCTCTTTTAGAGGCGCTTTTATTAATATTATACTTTATTTACATGCAAGCATATTCATTGCATTAGCCAAAATGGCTTCTGTTTTTGGATATAAAATATGAAATTGTGATAAAGGAATTGGGTTAATTCCTTTACCAAGTTCAAGCGTAAAGCCCAACTTTCCAGTTTCAAGAATGAACCAATCCTTATATCCAGCATGACTGTCAATTGTTCTTACCGCTCGGTATCCGCTCACTTTCTCAAAATAATCAGCCATTTCTTTCGCTTCCTTCGGTTCTTTATTCATATATCCCCAGTAAAACTCTTCCCCTTGTGTATGCAGCGCAATTACACAGTCAAATTGATAACGTTTTGCAACTTTTACCATGGCTTTAGCCTCAGGTTCAGATAAAGGAGCATAGCCAGGGAAGTCTCGAAAATGAGGTGACTTTGGAATTTTTCGATCCCTTTCAATTTCCCAATATGCTGGAAATTGATTATTTAAATCCACTCCTCTAATATTTGCTTTCCACCCTTGAAAATCATCAACCTCCCTTCCTATATAAGGAATGAAAGCTGCATACGCTTCTTGCATGTTTATTCCATCTATAACTAAGTTCACACCATCTGGATTTACCATTGGTACAATTGATAAAGTAATATTTTCGTATAAAAGCTGTGCGTCAATTCCAGCAACGCGTTCTCCTCGATAAATGGCTCGTAAATATGTTTCTAGAAATTTCATTAGCGCGTTTGTTGTAATCCACTCGTTTGCATGGAATGAAGCATTTATATGTACAACATGGGTTCCATGGCCAATGAGTAGATGTGGAATTTGTTTTCCAAGTACACTCCTTCCAATGCTTTCAACCTTTCCATAAGGATACTTAGAGAGTAGTCGATAGAGGTCAGTTACTGTTCGCTCATAGCTATAGGGAACAAATTCATTTACAATGGTCATCACATCACGCTCCTCTTTATTATCTATATGTTAAAACTATGACGAAGCATGAACAAAAAAAGACTTTAACACGAATGTTAAAGTCTTTTTTCTTATTCTTTATCAGCTTCTTTTTGCTTTTTATCTGGACGATAATTTGTTCCGTCATAGAAACGTAGAAGATCTCCATATACAATTTGGTCAGAGTAACTTAATTCCTGCTTTGCTTTCTCCATATAAGGTTCACAATTACTTATATCTGTTTCTTGCTCAGTAGATTTATCATAGCATTTATCACTAGCATACACATATTTATCGGTGATAAAGCTTCCGTCACGAAGTACAGTGAAATCTAACTTATCTTCCGAAAACATATCTGTTCCAAACTGCACGTGATTATCTGTAGCTATACCTAATAAGTGTAAAATAGTAGGTTTTAAATCAACTTGACCTGAAACTTTTGAAATTGTTTTATTATCGGTTTCTCCAGGAATGTGAATCGCCATAGGCACTCGCTGTAGCTGTGTCCATACATAAGGCGTTACTTCTTTTCCTAGATATTTTTCCATTGCTGCGTTATGGTTTTGTGAAATACCATAGTGATCACCATATACAACAATAATGGAATCCTCATACAATCCTTCGTCTTTTAGCTTTTGAATGAATTGTTTAAACGCTTCATCTTGATAACGTAATGTTGGGAAGTAACGATTTAACGTGCGACTGTTTGAATCGTACTCATCAACCATTCGATCTTCTTCATCTAGCTCAAACGGGAAGTGGTTTGTTAAGGTAATGAACTTTGAATAAAAAGGCTGTGGTAATGTTTTCATATGTTCCACAGATTGTTCAAAGAATTCTTTATCTTTCAATCCCCATCCTACAGAATTTTCATCTGTTACGTTGTAATCATTAATATTGAAGAATCGATCGTAACCAAAGTTAGGGTATACAATATCTCGGTTCCAGAAACTACTGTTATTTGCGTGGAAAACAGCAGAGTAGTAACCTTCTTCTTTCAATATTTCAGGCGTTGCATTAAATTCATTGGTTCCATGCGTAAAGAATACCGATCCACGCCCTAGTGGGTACAGTGAATTGTCTAATAAGAACTCACTATCAGCAGTCTTTCCTTGTCCTGTTTGGTGATAAAAATTATCAAAGTAATAGCTCTCTTCAATAAAGTCATTTAAAAATGGCGTAACTTCTTCACCGTTTATCGTATTATTCACAACAAAACTTTGGGTAGACTCTAGTGAAACAACAATTACGTTTTTCCCTTTTGCTTTTCCAAACATATCAGGATTTGGGTCTTTTTGATTTGCTTTTAAGTAGTTTTCTGTTTCGACAAATTCGCTACTATCAGCAAATGCTCGCTGGGCTTTTGTTTTTGACTGCAGTACAATATCGTAAATATGATAGTTGTACGTACCGATATTTTTCACCAGCATTTCACGATCAAATGCACGAGTTAATAGTTCTGGACGTTCTGTTTCAGCGAGAGCCAAGTTTGAAATAAACACGGCCACCACTGCGATATAAAAAGCAAACCTTGTCTTACGAGTAGTCGGCTCGTCTACTTTATTGTTTGCTTTAAATAAGAAAGCGAGAATTGCTAGAAAAATCACGTCTACAAACATTAAAACGTCCGTCATTTTAAACAGCTCAAACGCACTGTTTCCTAAGTCTCCCATATTACTTGTTTGGAAAAGAACGGGTAACGTTAGGAAATCATTAAAGAAACGATAGAACATGACGTTTGCAAATAAAATAAAGGAAACTATGAAGCTAGTAGTTAAAACGTAAGCTTTAGCTCCTTTACGTGTTTTAAAGAATAAACCTACCCCTAGAATAAGCAATAAAAAGCTCAGTGGGTTTATAAACAATAGAAACTCTTGTGTCGAATTCTCAATTGTAATATCAAACTGTGTTTTATAAACAATATATGTTTTTATCCAAAGTAAAACGACAGCAGTAAGAATAAACGACAACTTTGACAATGAAATTTTGTCTTTCATCAAGGACCTCCTTATCCACTGTTTTCAGACATAGTAAATGTCATATAACGACCCTAATCTTAATGTTTTTTTTACAAAAAAGCAAATGATTTATAACATATTACCTGTACAATTGAAATGTTATGATAAGATTGGATATCTCTCTTTTTCTACGTTTTTTCTTCTAAAAAGTTTCAAAAAAACATAATTAAGATAATTTACCAAAGAGTTCAGATAATCCTTCTTTTATTTTACATAAAAAAGAGAATGGTAGAATCATCTACCATTCTCTTTTTTTGTTTTACATCTATTTATACATATGTTTTAACTAACCATGCACCGCCAATAATTCCAGCATCATTACCGAGTGTAGCAATTGCTAACTCTGCCCCTTCAGCTACTCGTGGGAACGCAAACTTTTTAAAGTAAGACTTCACTGGATTGAGCAACACATCTCCGGCACGTGATACACCACCCCCAAGAACAATCTTCTCAGGATTCAATGCGTTAGCCGAATTGGCAAGCGCTAGTCCTAAATGAAATGCTACTTTGTCAACAACTTCAACTGCTAATTCATCGTCTGCACGCGCAGCATCAAACACGTCTTTAGCAGTAATTTGATCATGCTCATCTAGAAGTGTACGAAGAGTGCTTGGCTTATCCGTGTTCACAACTGCTTCCATTGCTAATCGCACAACACCTGTTGCAGAAGCAATAGTTTCTAAGCAGCCTGTTTTCCCACAGTTACATGGTGCTCCGCCCTCAGGAACTGATGTAATATGTCCAATTTCACCAGCAGCACCGTTTACCCCTTGAACGATTTCACCGTTTGCGATAACGCCGCCTCCTACACCTGTTCCAAGCGTTACGCATAATAAATCTTTCGCTCCGTCTCCTGCACCTTTCCACATCTCACCAATTGCTGCAATGTTTGCATCATTATCCACTACTACAGGCAAAGAAGTTTCTACTTCTAGAATATCTTTGATAGGGAATTTTTCCCAACCTAAGTTAACTGCTACTTCAATTGAACCGTTTGCAAAATTCACAGGGCCTGGAGCACCGATACCAATCCCCATAAGCTTTGACTTACTTTCTCCTAGGTTCACTACTTCTTTGTCAATTGCTTTCGCAATATCTGTTGGAATTTTGCGACCCTGTTCACTAATGTCTGTGGGGATTTCCCATTTATGAATTACTTCTCCATATTGATTAACAAAAGCCATCTTAATTGTTGTACCACCTAAGTCAACACCAACTAACCATTTATCATCCATTGTGTACTCATCCTTTTTCCTTTTGTTTTTGTAATTCTTGCCTAAGTAATAAAATTGCCATTTGATAATCTTGTGTTTCAATCAGTTTTGATTGATATAGCTCTCGTATCTCTGTTTCCATTAACTCTATATCAGCTTGACGATTACCAATATATATGATGATTCCAAACGATTTTAAAAGTTGTTGCACATCGTATAATGTGTTCATCTCTTCACCTGCATATAGTCATAAAATAATGAGTCCATTTAATCCTATCTAGTTTATTTTAGTAAACGTTCTCACAATAGTAAAGCAGAAAATCTTAAGTTCTCTGTCTATTTTTATCCATTTAATTTCCTTTGTAAATTTTGATACTTTTTGTTAGCTGGTTCTATTGCTAAGGCTTTTTCTACGTTGTCTTTCGCTTCATCTATGTGATTTAACTCCGCATTCAATAAAGCTAAGTAGTAATAACCTTCGTGAAAATTAGAGTTAAACCTAACGGACTCTCTTAGATCTTGCTCTGCACGTTCATATTCTTTAAGCTGTGCGTAAGCATACCCTCTTAAGTAGTAAATCAATGCATTGTTTGTATCTCGTTCTACAAAGCTGTCTAAAGATTTAATCGCTACTTCATATTCTTTTTGTTCAATATACTCGTTTGCTAAGCTGAGAGCGTACGGCTCATCTGATGTTGTTGTTCGAACATAAAATCCATAATATAATAGGCCCATTACGAGCAATATAGTTGATACAAGTGCTGGTATCTGTACGTATAGCTTTGGTTTCTTCGGCAAACTAACAATACTTGCAGCTAAGAACCCACCGATGAGCCCACCAATATGTCCTGCGTTATCAATTCCTGGTACTACTAAGCCAAAGATAAGGTTAATGACGATTAGAGCTAATACATTGTATCCAATTGTCCGAAAGAAGACTCGTGGATTTGTACGTGCTAAAAAGAGCAGCGCACCAAAACAGCCAAATATTGCACCTGAAGCTCCTGCTGATAAATTTGAAGTCCACACAAAACTTCCTAAAACGCCAGCAAATCCTGCTAGTATATAAATAAATAAGAAGCGTGCGTTACCATACATTCTTTCTACCAATGTTCCTAAATAATAGAGCGCTAAGCTGTTCATTAATAGATGAAAAACACCAATATGTATAATGATTGGCATAAAAAACCGCCACCACTCTCCCTCTAAAATAAGAGGATTGTATTTAGCACCATACTCAATGAGAGTTAACGGATCTTCACTGCTTCCTTTCCATTCTAAAAATAGAAACATTAAAATTTGAGCAGCAAGAAAGATGTATGTAAAGAAAGGTTTTCCATACTGAAATAATTTCTCTTCTTCTTTACGCTCTGCATCAATTTTACTTAATACTTCATAGCGTATTTGGTGTGCTTGGTGAAATAACTCTTCTTCAGAGTACCTTTCAACATTTGGTGCTGCTAAGTCTAAAAGTGAAAATAGCGATTCCATTTTATAAACTTGTTCGCCAACATACCTTTCTACTTTTACCTTCATTTTTTTTAACTGAAGGTTTTTTTGCTCGTTGCCATCGTACTGCAAAGGTTCAAAATCCATTATGTATATATTGTGAAAGGTCATTCTACGCTGAAACCGTTGCTTTCGCAGCCCTTCAGCGCGCTCTAACGCTAGCACTTGATCTTTTTGGAAATCGTTCTCCCAGCTAAAGGTTTTAAGAGCCACTCGAAACGTTGTTTTTTCACCTCGTCTGTTATAATCAAACCACACTTCTGTTCCATCATGATTCGTATGTATAAGCGAATATTCTTTCTTATGTTGTACTGCATGAATAAAGGACCAATAATAATAATCTTGCATGGCCGACATTTCTTATGCCTCCCCCTGTTTTTTTCTCTTTATTACCATCGCAAAAAAAACTTAAAAAATCAATCTTTTCTCCCCATAACAAAAGCACTTTATAAGTTGGCTTATAAAGTGCTTTTATTATGCGTTGCATTTAGCGAAACACTTGATTCATTAAACGCTCACGCACATAAGGCATATTAAAAAATGAACGAACTGCTAAGCTACGTAAAAACGAATTACGAAAAAACACGTTAACTAAACGATATCTTATCTGGTATATAACATAACCGATTAAAAGTACACTAAGCCATCCTATAAAACGTTTCATTTCGCTAAACCTCCTTACGATTTAGCATGCACAGTTTCACTTCCTTTATCCTTTAGCTTTACATAAGACAAAAAAGCCATCCACCAAAAGTAGTCGCAAAAATAATTGATAACAAGTTAACAGCATCATTATTACAATACTTCCAGCCTTTTTCATAAGCAGTTGGAACCCCACAGTGCTGTTCTTTTTCAGTTTGCAAATGACAAACTGAACAGCGATACCTCAGTTGGATTGTCGCTCCTAAAAACGTATCAATAAGGTTTCCTAAAAACCCAAACATACTAATAAGTAAGCACTCTATAATTGATAGTTCGGGAAAAGCATAGAAAGCAGTAGCTGCAATAATGAACGATCCACCGATACTCGCTGCTGTTCCAAGTATTGAAATAGCGCCCGACGTCCCTGGATCTACATGTTTCAAAGTTAAGATAAAGACTGGTTTGGTTTTACTTAATACGCCGATTTCAGAAGCCCATGTATCGGCATTAGCCGCTGCTAAACTAATGACAAACATCATTAAAAAGACGTGAGATTCAAAGTTAAAGAATAAAAGAGCACTCAGCGCCGCAACTCCACCATTTGCAGCTACTTGTACATAGTCACGCTGATTATGCTTAGCTAATTTTTCCTCCACTATTTTCTTTTTCACTTTTTTATACTGACTAAAAAACGTAGATGTGCCAAAAAACACTCCTAACAATAATAAGCCTTTTAATTCAAAACCAATATAAATGCTGATGCCAACAGCAGCAGCCATAATGGCACCTGACCTTGATAAAACACGAAGTACATATCCTATAAAGGACACAAAGCAAATGATTACATAAATAAGAAAACTATTTATGAGCACAATGTATAATCTCCTCATCTGTAATAATAGCGTCCACCGGGATATCATGGGATTCAACCGGGACACTTTGTACAATTTGTTCATGAAAAGCCAAGCTTACCTTCATTTGTTCGTAACCGACGAGAAAGCGATCATAATAGCCTCCTCCGTATCCAATTCGATAACCATTTGAACTAAATACAACACCCGGTACAAGAATGAGGTCAATCTCACTCTTTTTAATAACCTCTGTTTGTAATTCAATTGGTTCCTGCAAGTTAAAAAATACGACTTCTAGCTGAGAGAAAGACGTAATTTTCCGAAAAATCATTTCGCTTTTTTCGGAGACGCATTTTGGAACAGCAATCGTTTTTCCTTGAGACCAAGCTATTTCAATTAGTCGTTTTGTATCTACTTCTTGTCCTCTAGAAATTGTTATTGCAATTACATCAGCCTCTTGCCACCAGGTAGTATCCAAGAGTTTTTTTGCAATCAACATTGATTTTGCATGGTATGTACCTGCTGTCGATAAATTCAATAACCGCTGCTTCATTTTACGTCGCATGTCCGCTTTGTTCATCTTTCCACTCCTTACACTGATATTTATATAAAAAAAACAGCAGGAATATTCTCCTACTGCTTACTTAGTTTCACGGTGAAGTGTTACTTTTTTAAGTCTTGGGCTATATTTTTTCAACTCAAGACGATCTGGGTTGTTACGTTTGTTTTTAGTTGTGATGTAGTTACGATCACCAGTTTCAGTACAAGCTAATGTAACGTTTACGCGCATCTATTTTCCCTCCAAACATTATAAACATAAATCAGACTTTACTATAATATCATTTTTCACTTCGGAATGCCAGTCTGTTTTTTTAACTAACATAGTTAATTTTTGATTATATTGTTTCTTTTCACCTTTAGCACAGATTAGCACGCACATTCGCTAACTAATAAATTCCTTCTAATGATGATTTTTCTAAAATTCTTTTTTTTGTTTTTGCACTCTAAGTGAAAATTGATTCATAAACTTTGCGATACTAAAAAGAGGCTTAGCTTTTACATCAAACACACGCGCTACAGCTCCGCTTTCGGCTTTATCATTTAAAAGAACACTCTCTCTTTCAAGAATCATCCCATGTTCCAATGCAACATCGTATAAAAAGCAGTTCTTTTTTACAATAACATCATTCATCAACACACTTTTTCGAATTGTTGCGTTACTATTAATATGACTATTCTTCCCAATAACGGCCCATGGACCGATTGTGCATCCCGATCTAATTTGTACCTTTTCTCCAATATAAACTGGAGGAATTACCTTCACATCTTCTGCAATAACAGCGGTTTCTGAAATATGGTTCAAGCTGTTAGAACCGAATAGCTTTTCATATAAATCATAATGTGCTTGCCGATAATGATGTAGCTGTCCGATATCAATCCAATAGCTTGCCGTTGTATAATGATAGACTTTACGCTTTTCCTTTAGCAGTGCAGGAATAACATCAAAGCTAAAGTCAACTGCTCCTTCACATCTAATACTGTTTAAAACTGACTTATGAATTACATAAATACCAGTATTGATTAAGTTGCCAGTTGCTTCGTATTGTTTTGGCTTTTCAATAAAACGCGTGACCTCATTTTTGTCATTTGCAGATACCAGTCCGTAATGTGTAACGTCTGGTACAAGCTTTGTTACAATTGTCATTTCACTTTGATGCTGTCGATGAAACGCAATAACGTTAGCTAGATTTAAATCCGTTACAGCATCTCCACTAATGATGATACATTCTTCTTCAATAAACCAGTCTGCTTTTTTGACCCCTCCGGCTGTTCCAAGAGGCATATCTTCAATAAAATAGGTAATTGAGACATCCCACTTCTTTCCGTCCCCAAAGTAATTCATAATTTGCTCAGGTAAATATTGCAGCGTAATGCCAATTTCATTAATTCCATACTTTTTTAAGAGTTCAACTATATATTCAATAACAGGATATTCATAGAGTGGAAGCATTGGTTTTGGAACGTCGTTTGTTAGTGGCTGTAAACGCGTCCCTCTACCACCGGCAAGTATAATGGCTTTCAACGCTTTTCCTTCCTCCTTTTACTCTGTTTGATTTGATTTTGAAATAACACGCTTGTATCCAGTGCAATTTGTTCCCAACTAAACATTGTAGTTGCTTCAATATATCCTTTTTCGCTAATTTCTTGAACCAGTTGTGAGTCTGTTATCACAGTAAAAATGCAGTGGATTAACTCTTCGACAACTCCAGGCTTAAACTTAAGTCCGGTTATCCTATGATTAACGATATCTTTTAAACCGCCTGTTTCAGAGACAATTGTAGGTTTTTTCGCTACCATTCCTTCTAATGCCACAATCCCAAATGGTTCATACAGACTTGGGAATATTACTCCGGTGCTTAAGTGTAGCAGACAGTTTCGTTCTTCATCCGTAATATACCCAATAAATTTAATATACTGATTTAGCTTTCGATCTTTAATTTGCTGTTGAAACTCATGTAAAAGTGGACCCTTACCAGCAATGATGAATTGAATATCAATATTTACCTTCTTAAAATATTCTGCAGCTTGAATTAAAAGCTGAAAGCCTTTTTCATAAACAATACGACCAATTGAAAAAAAGATAGGTGTATTTTGCAGCTTAAACTTTCCTTTGACCGCTACTTCTTTTGAACGATTAACAACACTAGCAACCATATGCTGATCAATGCCGTTTGGGAAAATTGAAATGCGCTCTTCTTCTATATTAAACAATTCCATTATTTCTTTTTTCATATAGCTACTGCATACGATAATAGCTGTGGATTCATGCACAAGTTCTTCTTCACGCTGATGAATCTTTTGCTGCATGTCATTATGAATGCCATTATTTCGTCCATGCTCTGTTGCATGTATAGTTGTAATAAGCGGTTTTTTCACGTGGGTAGCAATACTTTGTGCTGCTGTTCCAACCAGCCAATCATGAGCATGAATTACTTGGAATGGCCTAGCAGTTGCTAAACGAATACCTTCTAGTGCCATTGCTACATTTAAACTATTTACCCATGTAAGAAAATCAGCATGATGAGGTTGTAAACTTTTCACTCGGTAAACATGAACACCATACATACATTCATACAAGGGTAACCCTTCTACAAATGTTGTAATAACAACCACATAATGGCCAGATTTCGCTAAAGCACGGGATAAATCAAATACGTGTCGAGCCAATCCGCCAATAACAAGCGGGGGATATTCCCATGCCAGCATTAAAATCGACATATTTCCCGGTAAATATAAAGAAATCTCTTTATCCGTTTCTTTATGAACAATCCCGTATTCTTTTAAAACAGAGGGAAACCATTGTAAATAGTCATTCTTCATTACTTTTTGTTCTTCAGCCTGGCATAGCTGATTAAATAAGTTTAACTGCTTGCTATAGTCATATTTGGCATGAATTAACCAATCGCTGCACGCCAAGATAATCCACGTACGTTCTAATTCTTTTTTTCTCTCAAGTGTATGCAGCTTAGGATAGACTTTACTTAACTTTGCTTCCGTCTGTTGCATTGTCTTATAAAACCAGCTGTTTTCCTCTGTGATGGGATAATTATATTTAGATGACTCATACTTAGGCGAAATCTTCACTAGTTTCTGTTGATTTTTTATATCTTTCACACATTGATATAGTAGCTTTCCATCTGTTAAAAATTTCACGGCTTTTGCACTTGTTGAAATGATCGGTGTTAACTCAGCATGCTTAAGAAGGCATATACCGCTTGGTGTACTATATAGATTCACTCCGTCTCCGTAATCGTACTGTACATCAATAAAACTATATTCAATGTTATGCGCTTTCAATAACTTATCAATTTCATACGTATAATCTCCACTTGGCAAGTAAAACCCCTTAGGGCTCTCCCCAAGATATTTACTAAATAGCTCAATCGCAAGGCTAATCTGTAAATGGTAGCCGTTAGGTGTTTTTAATAAAGATGGATGCCACGTGGTCATAGGTGTTGCTATACACTCTATAATTTGTTCGCGCTGATAATAGTTTAACGCGTCAAGCAGCCTTCCGTCCCATTGTTTCAGGGTATTAATAAATTGCCCTTGACGTTGTATAAAATCATTGAATCGTTGATTAAAGTCACTATGATCTAAAATTCCTAAAATAAAAGAAGAAACAATAATTGAAGCACCTTTTAACCTATTATTTTGAATGTCATGTACAAGCGGGAGATAATTTTTAAACAAATGCTCAAATAGTACGTTTTCATTCGCTTTATCCCAACAAATCATGTCGTATACAGGGTCTTCCATATTAATAATTAAGCACGTACAGTCATTCATCACTTTTATTCACCTTGTCCCACTCATTTGTATAATAAGAATACGTACTAAAGCAGTCATCATGAAAATAATCGGTTTGTGGTGCCTTTTCACTCCAGGACCACGTTATTTGTTCCAACTGTTCGGGTTCTATATCTGACCTCAGCTGAACTCGGCTCGAACGTATCAGCGCAAAGAAGTGATGTTCGTATACCCCCACATCTACAACATATGTACAGTTAGTATCCATATCTCTCAAGAATGCTTCTGTCTGATGGCTACAAATCTCTAAAAGCGTATGCCGCTTCGATTGATGTCCATCAAATGCAACGCTAAGACCGGTTACATCATAAATACATAAAGCAAATGACAGATCATTCCATTTCTTTTGATACATCTTTTCTACCATTTCCTGAATAGCGTCAGAAAAAGACCAGTGTACATATAAGGCCGAAGCGTTTACTCGATTTACAACGCATACATCCAATTCATTTACTTCTGTCTTCAAAGCCTCACCACTTTACTTAAGATATACTTATTGTCATATTACCACTAAGAAAAAACTGTAACAATAAACACAATTTGTCGATTTATGATATCATGGATTGATTTTATCTTTTATAAGAGGTGAACCACATGTTATATGCTTTTATTACACTAACCGCTATTTCCTTATTTTTACTTTTATTTTCTTTTTTAAAGGAAACAAAAGTACATTCACTAGAAAAACAGCTAGAGCACCTTTCATTGACTGTGCTACAAGACCAATATCAAACCTCTAAACGTTTAGATTCATTAGAAGAAGCCTTATTCTCTGACGAAGATGATGATAACGCGATTCGCTCGGCCAACGCTAAGCTTTTATCCCCAAATCAGCAACCACTTCATAAAGAAGATATGAAACGACTGCTTAGCATGCAAGGGACACATCACTATGAATAGTTTAACAATACGAGGATTTGCTATCGGGATATTAACAGCCACTTCAATTCTAGCTGTCGTTTATGTGATTCAAGAGAACAATGCTGCTTCTTTAAAAATTAGCGCTGCTGACCTACGTGCTTACGCAAAAGACCATGAGTATATATTAATTAAGGAAAAAGAATACAAGGATTCATTGAAGCCTGGCTTTGAGAAGCAAGAGAATATACCTAAAACAAACGAAGTCTCAATCTCTATAACAGCAGGGATGTCTAGTTTAGATATTGCAAATACATTAGTAAACAATCATGTTATTAATTCGACAGATGAATTTGAAGACCTCGTTGCTCAAAAGAACGCAAGCACAAAATTTCAAGTTGGTACATATACGCTTACATCGAATATGAGCTTAGAGCAAATTGTTAACACTTTAACAAAATAAAAAGCACACAGCAAATGCTGTGTGCTTTTTATTTTTATTATTCATTTAAGTCGTATCGTTTTCCTTTCACTAGGTAAAATACGCTTTCTGCTACGTTTGTGGTATGGTCTGCCATTCTTTCTAAGTAGCGAGCAATAAATAATAGCTGCGTAATTTGATTCATAGCTTCCTGCTTTTCTTTAGCAAGGCTAAGCAGCTCTTTAATAGTAATGCCATAAAGCTCATCTACTTCATCATCCATTTCAGCAACTTTTTTAGCAAGAGTTAGGTTCTCTTCATGATATGCCTTCAAGGACAAGCTAAGCATTTCAATTGAAATAGAATGCATATTTTTCACATGCTCTAGAGGCTTAATTAAGTCTTCTTTGCCAATCCGAATTGCTGATTTAGCGATGTTCACTGCAAAGTCTGCCATTCGCTCAACGTCAGATGCAATCTTAATAGCTACAATAACTCTTCTTAAATCCGTAGCAACCGGCTGCTGTTTTGCAAGCAGCAGAATAGCTAAGTCATTAATTTCTTCTTCAAGTTGATCAATCTCCGTATCCCCATCAATAATTTCAAGCGCTAAATCGACATTTTGCGTTTGTAAAGCTTCAATAGCCTTTATTAGTGCCTCTTCTGTCAATCGACCAATCTCTAAAAGTTTTTCACGTAAAATTTTTAAATCAGCATGAAACTTTTCGCGTACAACCATGTAGTCCCTCTCCCCTTAATTAATCAATTATTAGCCAAAACGTCCTGTAATATAGTCTTCTGTTCGTTTATCAGATGGGTTTGAGAAAATTCGATCTGTCTCTGCAAACTCAACAACTTCTCCATTTAAGAAAAACGCCGTTTTATCTGAAATACGTGCAGCCTGCTGCATATTGTGCGTTACGATAATGATACTGAACTCTTTCTTCAATTCTTGAACAAGCTCTTCGACTTTTAATGTTGAAATTGGATCCAGAGCAGACGTTGGCTCATCCATTAAAATTACATCTGGTTCAATTGCTAAACATCTCGCAATACATAAACGTTGCTGTTGACCACCTGATAAACCATAAGCATTTTGATTTAAACGGTCCTTTACTTCGTCCCAGATTGCTGCACCACGTAAACTTTTTTCCACGATCTCATCTAAGATTTTTTTATTTCGAATACCGTGAATACGAGGTCCATAAGCTATATTATCGTAAATTGATTTCGGGAATGGGTTGGGCTTTTGAAAAACCATTCCTACTTGGGTACGCAGCTCTTCTACTCGATACGACTTATTAAAAATGTTTTGTCCGCGGTATTCAATTTCACCGGATGTTTTCACAATTGGACTCATTTCAACCATTCGGTTTAACGTTTTAATATACGTAGACTTCCCGCACCCTGATGGACCAATAATGGCTGTTACTTCGTTTTCATAAATATCTAAATCAATATTTTTTAATGCTTGATTTTCTCCGTACCATAAATTTAAACCTTTTGTTTTGTAAACAACTTCTTTTTGTTTTTTAATGGGATTTATATCTTTCTCTGTCATTTTTTGATCAATTGTGATTGTCATGGAAAGCTCCTCCTTCATCCTACTATCATCATTCAATTAAGCTCAATAACGCTTTTGAAATTTGTTACGAATAAATACAGCAATAGAGTTCATTACAATTAAGAACACTAATAGCACGATAATTCCTGCTGCTGCTACACTTTGGAAGTCTGCTTGTGGTCTACTCGTCCAGTTATAAATTTGCATTGGTAAAGCAGTTGCTGTATCTAATACACCCGCTGGTAAGAAGGCAATGAATGTAGGTAAGCCAACTACTACAAGCGGCGCTGTTTCACCTACGGCTCTTGATAGAGCTAGGATGCTTCCCGTTAAAATACCAGGGACTGCTGCTGGGAGTACCACACGGTAAATCGTTTGCCACTTAGTTGCTCCCATTCCAAATGAAGCTTCACGTAGATGGGTTGGTACTGACCTTATGGCTTCTTGTGCCGCTACTACAATAACCGGTAAAATTAACAAACTCATTGTTAATCCAGCTGCTAGAATACTTCTTCCTAAGGATAACTCACGAACAAAAATAGTTAATCCTAACAATCCAAAGACAATTGAAGGTACACCGGCTAAGTTAGAAATATTTAATTTAATAAAATCGTTAAATTTATTTTTCTTTGCGTATTCTTCCAAATAAAGAGCTGTTCCTACTCCTAAAATTAATGATACTGGTGCAATGACAGCCATCAGCCATAAGGAGCCAACTAGTGCTGCCTTAATTCCAGCATCTTCTGGTCTTCTTGATGCAAAGTTTTGTAGAAACCCCGCATCGAGCCAGCCTAATCCTTGAGTCAATACCCGATATAAAAGTATACCTAGAACTGCTAATCCAAAAATCGTTGCACAGAAAAAGATGAATCTTAAAATACTATTTTTTAATAACCGCCCATGCATACGTTGTTGTACTTGCTCGCGATCCACGTACATAATTAGTACTCCTCTCTAAAGCGCTTTGTAATAAACTGAGCTAGTAGGTTCATAATGAGTGTAAAGACGAATAACGTCATTCCCACAGCATAGATACTGTAATAAACAGTCGTCCCGTATCCTGCATCTCCCGTTGCTACTTGCACGATATATGCAGTCATCGTTTGAATTGAACCCGTTACGTCTAGTGCCATTGTCGGTGTAGCTCCACCAGCTACTGTAACAATCATCGTTTCACCGATCGCACGCGAGATACCGAGTACAAACGATGCGATAATTCCTGACAAAGCTGCTGGCAGCACTACTTTTAATGCCACCTCTAAACGTGTCGCCCCTAAAGCTAAAGCTCCTTCTCTCATTGATTGAGGTACAGAACTCATTGCATCTTCTGATAAAGAAGCAATCATAGGAATAATCATGACACCAACTACAATACCTGGACTTAAAGCATTAAATAATCCTAAATCTGGAATAAGACCTCTTAAAAGCGGCGTAACAAATGTTAATGCGAAGAAGCCATATACAATTGTTGGGATACCCGCTAATACTTCTAAAATCGGCTTAATAATACGTCTTGTTCGATCCGACGCGTACTCACTCAAAAAAATAGCTGCTGCTAACCCGATTGGAATCGCAACAATCATTGCAATTACCGTAATCAGTAGCGTTCCCGTAACAAGTGGTAAAATCCCAAAGTTACCTGCTTTTTCAATAAACGGAAGCCATTTTTGTCCCGTAACAAACTCAACAAAAGATACTCTTTCAAAGAACATAATTGTTTCAAAAATTAATGTAAACAAAATCCCCACGGTTGTTAATGCTGATACAGCAGCCGTACAGAAAAGCAAAATGGGCATCACTTTCTCTATAATCATTGATGCGCCTTTTTTTGATTTATTCTGCTTGATTAATTCTCTAACGGAACCCTTCTTAGTATTGCTATTATTCGCTAAAGCCAATGTAGTAAACTCCCTTCCATCGCATGGAAAGATGAGAAGCAAGCGTTGCTCTGCTCCTCATCTTCATTTGTCTATTTCTTTAAACCTTCAAGCGTTTTTAGCTGCTCGTCGTATTCCTCATCTTTTAAGCTCACATAACCTACTTCTTCAGCAAGCTCTCCTGCATTTTCAAGCGTAAACTTAACATAGTCATATACTTGCTCTTTATCTTTTAATGCTCCAACACTTGCATACGTATATAGTGGACGAGATAATGGTGCATATTCACCGCTCATTACCGTTTCTTTTGTTGGTTCTACTGGGCCGTTTCCACCATCAATTGGTACAACTTTTAACTTATCTTTGTTCTCTGAGTAATACGCATAACCAAAGTAACCAATTGCGTTTTTATCACCCGTTACACCATTTACTAATACGTTGTCATCCTCTGATAATGTTGCAGACTCTGTAATCTCTTTTCCATCTAAAATTACTTCATCAAAGTAATCAAATGTCCCAGAGTCATGTCCTGGAGAATAGAATTTAATTTCTTCATCTGGCCAACCTTCACGAATATCAGACCATTTTTTTGCTTTTCCATCGTTAACCCACATTTTTTCTAGTTCTTCAACTGTTAAATGATCAACCCAATCATTTTCTTTATTAACAACAACTGATAGTCCGTCGTAAGCTAGTTCAAACTCTTGAACGTCTACTCCGCCCTCTTCAGCTGCTTTCTTTTCTTCATCTTTAATTGGACGAGATGCATTACTTAAATCCGTTTCACCTTTTGTGAATTTTTCAAATCCACCGCCCGTACCAGACAAACCAACGGATACTTGAACTCCAGGTTGAGTTGCCATATATTCTTCGCCAACTGCCTCCATAATTGGATACACAGTAGATGAACCATCAATTGCCACGTTTCCTTTTAACTGTTCACCTGACCCACCAGCGCCACTTCCTTGGCCACCGCCACATGCTGCTAGTGCAACTGTTGATCCAATTACTGCTGACATTGCTAGAAATTTAAAGCTTTTCATTCTCAAATTCCTCCTACGACATTTCGTTGTTTTGTCCTACAAGCTATACATTAAAGCCCAACTATTAATTCCGTTTTAAGCAAATGTAAAGCTTTTGTAAATCAAGGTCCTTTTACTTAAACTATTGGAAAAACAACAGTCCTTTTTCTTATTTTTGGATTTCATATTACTATTTAACTGATCTTTACTCCTTAATTTAGATATATTATTTCCTTAAGAAAACAAGAGCATGCAAAAAAGACGCTGAGTTCCTCAGCGCCTTTTCCTTTTCTATTCTTCTATATTTGTAGCTTCTGCATCAATTACTTGTTGCTGTTGTTCTTGTTCATCTACTTCTTTTTCACCTTTTTGCTTTAAATCAAAATATAAATCCATTGATTCTCGAGCTAGTTCTTTTGTAATATTGTTCGGGCTACTTGGTGTGAATGCAGACGGAACAACAACCGCCATTGCTACTTCTGGATTGTCAGCCGGAGCGTAAGCGATAAATGTTGAATTATTAATTGCAATTGGGTCGCCACCATTTGGGTTTTTCTCATAAGCCTGCGCCGTACCAGATTTACCTGCTGGATTATAAGAAGCACTTGCAAATGCTGCATATCCACTTCCACCTTGCTCTTGCGTAACACGTTTCATTCCGCTTTGTACAGCTTCAATATATTCCTGCTTCATAGTAATTCGGTTTAATACTTGTGTCTCAAACGAGTATTCAACACCACCAATTTCTTCTTCTTTAATTGTTGGCTTTCGAATCTCTTTTACAATCTGGGGCTTAATACGATAGCCACCGTTCGCAATTGTAGATGCATACTGTACAACTTGAAGAGGCGTATACGTATCATATTGACCAATAGCTAAGTCAAGAGCTGTACCTGGGATGCTGCTTCCGCCTTGGAAACCTGTTGCTTCATTGTCAAGCTCAATCCCAGTAGACACGCCAAGACCGAATTGACTATAGTACGAGCGAAGCTGCGCAAAGGTATCCGCTTTAATAGGTAAAGAACCATTATACTTATACTGAACATCAGCCATTGCCATAACCGTTTTAAACATAAATACGTTTGACGATTGCTTTAACGCGGTAGAGTAATTAATAGGTCCCATATTTTTAAAGGACTTCTTTTCTTTTGTTCCTGCAAACTTAATTGGCTCATCGACAAAAACAGTGTCTGTTGTGATGGCACCAGAATCAAACCCTGCTAGTACGGTAGCACCCTTTACTACTGAACCCATTGTATATGAAGTCGATAAATTCCCCAAGGCAAAATCTTCAATTTTAGCAGCACCTGTTTTAGAATCAGTTGTATATCTTTTCCCTGCCATTGTCAAAATCTCACCTGTATTTGGATCCATCATAATAACAAATGCTCGGTCTAAAAACCTTGTACCAGACATTTGTTTCTTCTCAATTAGTTGCTTTGTAATTGCTTCTTCTACTGCTTGTTGAAGCTCCATATCAATAGTTAATACTAAATCACTTCCGCGCTGCCCTTCAGTTAAATGTAAGGTATCGACAAGATTTCCGCTTCGATCCGTTACGTATTGAACCTGCTCTTTTTGACCTTTAAGCTGTGATTCGTATTCTTTTTCAAGATAGCTCGTACCAACTTGATCATTACGGCTGTATCCTCTGGACAAGTAGTAGTCTACTTTGTCTCTTGGAAGACCTTCATTGGCCGATGATACATTCCCCAGCAGTGTACGAAGCGTACCACCTTGTGGATAATAACGTTCCCAGTAAGTAGTTGTATCAACACCTGGAAGTTGCGATAAATTTTCACTAACAATAGCAAATTCAGCCGGAGTTACATTTTTCTTAATAATTTGAGGAGTTTGAGCATAACCTGCTTCCATTTGTCTTTTAATTGCCAAAACTTCTAAGTCGCCCGCTAATGTTTGTAAATCTCCCTCTGTAATACGACTTAACTGCCTGTTATAAAGCTCTTCATCCGTCATTTCTCCCGCTTCTACTTTGCTTCGATCACTATCACTGATTTTCTTTTCAGCTTCTTTTGGATTAAGCATAATCCAATAATCTTTTAGATCACGCTCTGTGATTTTCACAATATCTTCGGAATCTTTATCTACGTTTTTTTCCGGTACATCAATTGCATTCGTTGAGTACGAAACATCGATTAGCTTTGCTAGTTGTCGAGCAATTTTTAACCGTTCCTCCGCAGTATTTCCTTGGAAGCGTGTATATGTAATCGCATTTAATGGTGTATTGTCGACGATTACACGATTATAACGATCATACATTCTACCTCGTGGAACAGGAGTGTTAACGGTTACGTCCTCCGTACGTTCAACTTCACGTTGGTAACTTTCTCCATGTACAATTTGTACTAAACCTAAACGTAATATCAGTACCGAAAACAGTGCAAAGATGCCTAGAAATAAAATGTTCATTCGAAACGAGACATGACTTTTACGTTTATTTTTCTTTTTCATTTCTTCACCTACAATTTATCAGCATATATACAATCTCATCATAATTTTTTAAATTTGGCAAATAAATAGACACCCTAAAGGTGTCTATTTATGCTGTGTCTATTGTAAAAGAATTTTGTGTTGATTTCTATAGTACAAAGTAATTATCTATCCCCATTATGCTGGAGATTCACCGTCTCCTTCATTTAAAGCTGGCTGCGTAACCGGCTTAGGGGTATGCTTATTTGTAGGTTGAGAAATGTTGCGAACACAGAAGTAAATACAAGAGTGTCCTGCGCCAATAATGGCTAATAGTATGGGTAAACTTTGCTGTTCATTAAAAAAAACGACAGCGATGAGAAAAGAGCCAATTGAAATGATGCGTCCAATATTTAAAAAGACATCTCGAACCACAATATATTCAATACGTTTAGAAACAATATCTTTGGCTCGACCAATAACATCATATGTTAAGGACATATACGGTACCAGCAAAATAGGGTAGCCAATTGCAATACAAATTGCATATAAAATAAGGTTTGTGTACGATAAATTAAATAGCAGTAAAAAAACTGAACCGTATAGAAGAATTCCACCTGCTAAAATGAACTTTAAGCGATCTTTTTGTTTAATAAACCTAGAGGCAACATAATATGCAACAAAGGCTACAGCTGAGTTAACCAGACCAAACGTACCAAGTGCAAGTTCGCTATCAGTTGTAATAAAGACCAATACTGACACTACAAAAATAAACGTACCTTCTCTAATTCCTTGAAATACATGTGCATATAAAATTCTGCGCCAGTCTCGATTATATTTTCTTTCCCTCAATACTTCTCTAAATTTATATACGCCCTCAGCTGGACGTCTTTGTAAAAAGAAGCTAAGGACAACCGCACTAACAAACATTAAAAGTGACACTCCAAAGACTACGCGATAACCGATGTATTCGTAAAGGCTAGCGATAATAAAACCTGCGCCTAGAGGGCCAATCATTCCGGCAAATGAATTCAATACTCCGAGAAATCCGTTAAAAAAATCCCGTGTATCAGGTTCTGTAATTTCAAATGTTAATACGTTAAATGCTAACCAATAGAATCCATATCCTATTCCTAAAAGCGCACCGAGAAGAATTAAAAACTCATCAGCTCGGTCACCTACCATTAATACAACAATATAGAAAATAGACAGAAACGAAACACCTAATCGAAGCACAACCACCCGATCGATTTTTTTAGCCCACCTTCCAGCTAAAATAAAGGTCAGTGGTTGAAAAATAACAATGACTAAGTTATAGATCGCTAAAGCAGAAAATTCTCCTGTTTGCTTCCATAAATACACATTTACAAACGAATTCGAAATTGAAATAGCTAAAGCATATAGCCCTCCAATAATAAGTAATAACAATAAATCTTTATTAACTTCTACATCTCCAACAACTTTCTTTAATAAAGGCATATAAAAAACTCCTTTTCTCTTCTACCCCTAGTGTGTGAAAAAGAAAAAGAGATATGTAAAAGAATTGGAAAACAAAAAAACCAGTAAAGGCAATAATTGCTTTACTGGTTTTTTTTTATTATTTTGCTGCTGCGTAACGCTTTGCAACTTCATCCCATTTAATTACATTAAAGAATGCTGAAATGTAATCTGGACGACGGTTTTGGTAGTTTAGGTAGTAAGCATGCTCCCAAACGTCTAGTCCTAGGATTGGCGTTTTACCTTCCATTAGTGGGCTATCTTGGTTTGGTGTGCTTGTTACTTCTAATTCTCCATTGTTTACAACTAACCAAGCCCAGCCAGAACCGAAGCGTGTAGTTGCTGCTTTAGCGAATGCATCTTTAAATGCATCAAAGCTTCCAAATTTGCTGCTGATTGCGTCTGCTAACTCACCTGTTGGCTCACCGCCACCGTTAGGGCAAAGAATTGTCCAAAATAGTGAATGGTTAGCATGTCCACCACCGTTGTTACGTACTGCTGTACGGATGTCTTCTGGTACAGCGTCCATGTTTGAGATTAACTCTTCAACGCTTTTAGAAGCTAAATCAGCTTTTCCTTCTACTGCTGCGTTTAAGTTTGTAACGTAAGTGTTATGATGTTTCGTATGGTGAATGTTCATCGTTTCTTTGTCGATGTGTGGTTCAAGTGCATCGTATGCATAAGGTAATTGTGGTAATTCGTAAGCCATGGGTAATTCCTCCTTTAAAATATGTACCTAATTTGGTGAAAGAAAATTCACCTCATGTTTTTAGATTAGCAAATTTAACCTACGCTTTCAATGAAAAAGCATCTAATCATCATTTATATTTACCCGATTCCCATTGTCTATCCTATTTAAACGTAAAATTTTAGCTAAAAACAAAATAAAAAATCTTTCTTTACAATTGTAAAGAAAGATTTATCAGCAATATGTATGGCGGAGGAAGAGGGATTCGAACCCCCGCGGGCTTTAACACCCCTGTCGGTTTTCAAGACCGATCCCTTCAGCCGGACTTGGGTATTCCTCCAACCTTTTCATGGTGGACCCTGCAGGACTCGAACCTGCGACCGGACGGTTATGAGCCGTCTGCTCTAACCAGCTGAGCTAAGGGTCCATGGCTCCACAGGTAGGACTCGAACCTACGACCGATCGGTTAACAGCCGATTGCTCTACCACTGAGCTACTGTGGAATAATAATATGTAAACTTTGTCACTGAAAGGTATAGCGGCGGAGGGGATCGAACCCCCGACCTCACGGGTATGAACCGTACGCTCTAGCCAGCTGAGCTACACCGCCATGGCTCCACAGGTAGGACTCGAACCTACGACCGATCGGTTAACAGCCGATTGCTCTACCACTGAGCTACTGTGGAACGATATAACATTTATTAGCGACATTAAAAATTTAACATGATTTTAAATAAAAGTCAACAAATTATTATAAAACAACAATAAGGAAATATATAATCATTGCCGCTTGAATAATTCCTTTTGAAATGGCCCCGCTGAAAAAACCAACTAACGAACCAAAACCAATTTTTACAGCATTTTGAACACTAGTACGATGTACGACTAGCTCTCCAATCACCGCTCCTAAAAATGGACCAAGTAGTATGCCAATTCCAGGAATTAAAAACGGGCCAACCAATAACCCAATGGTGCTTCCCCAAATTCCTGCTTTTGTTCCACCAAACTTTTTAACCCCAATTAGATTTGCCAAATAATCAGCTGCAAAAAGCGCTGCTACAAGCAGACCTTGAATAAGTACAAACAAGAAGGTATATGGCTCAAAACTATAGAAGAAACCGTACAATAAAAACCCCAATGCTACAAACAGTACGCTTGGGATAATAGGATAGATTAATCCAATAAATGATACTACAAAACAAACTACAATGAGTGTCCAATATAAAAAGTCCAACTTAACACGTTCCCTTTCATCTCAATCTCTATTTGCCATTATCAAACAGTATACACCTTAACAACTTTTTTGATAATAATATTCCATAAAAAAGAGCGACCTTTTAATAAGTCGCTCTTTTTAGCTTATTTTTATTTAGATTTTTGAGCCACGCTTTTTTTATTTTCGCCTAATACCGCTTCTGCAATATTAACAGCATGATCTCCAATACGCTCTAAGTTACTGATAATGTCAACAAATACAATTCCAGCTGACCCTGTGCAAGCTCCTTCATTTAAGCGTAAAATATGCTTTTTACGAAGTGAACGCTCCATGCTGTCAATTTGATCTTCTTGCTGCATAACGTGAACAGCCTTTTCACGATCGTTGTGCTCTAGTGCTGCAACAGCTTCTTTAACTGTTGAAATTGTTAGTTCGAACATTTCTGCTAAATCTTTATTAGCTTCAGATGTTACTTTTACTTTGTTAGTGATTTGATAGTCAACGAGCTCAACGATATTTTCGAAATGATCTCCAATACGTTCAATATCACGAGCTGTGTCTAACAACATTGAATGCTCTTCACTTTCTGACGCTGACATAGAAGAAGAAGAAAGTAAAATTAAATAGTTGGTAATTTTTTTATCCAAATTATTAATAGCATCTTCAATTTGTAGAGCCATATCAGAATGCTTATGTTGCTTCGTTTTTAAATAATTGTTTGCTTCTTCTAATCCAATTGTTGAGAACTGTCCCATACGAACCAGCTCTTCTTTTGCTTGTCCTAACGCAATCGATGGTGATTGCTCAATAAAAACTGGATCTAGATGTTTCGGTTTAAAGTCAACTAGCGCATCGTCTCCTGGAATTACTTTTGTTACGATTAAAGCCAATAATCCAATAAACGGAAATTGAATAATAGTATTCGTGATGTTAAACGTTCCGTGTGCAAAGGCTATTGTCATCTCTGGGTTTAGTGCTAATGCACCTTGTAAATACAGAACAAACTTTGTAAACAGCGGTAAAATAACTAAGAAGATAACTGTTCCAATGATATTGAACATTACATGAGTTAACGCTGCGCGTCTTGCCGCAACGCTTGCACCAATGGATGCTAAAATTGCTGTAATGGTTGTACCAATATTATCTCCAAATAATACGGGTAACGCTGCATAAATATCGATTGCTCCTTGACCAAATAGCTCCTGTAAGATACCAATGGTTGCACTTGAACTTTGAACGATAACTGTAAACACCGTACCAATGACAACACCTAAGATTGGGTTATCACTCATGCTTACCGTTAAGTCTTGAAACGCTTGAAGTGAACGGAGTGGCTTCATACCATCACCCATTAGCTCTAGTCCAAAGAATAACATCCCAAAGCCAAACACAATTTGACCAAAGTTTTGAACTGGCTTGCTCTTAAAGAAGAATAACATGAGAGCACCTACAGCTAAAATAGGTAACGCATAATCTGAAATTTTAATACCGATTATGAAAGCTGTAACGGTTGTTCCGATATTCGCTCCCATAATAACTCCAATTGCTTGACGTAAGTTCATAAAACCAGCACTTACTAACCCGACTGTAATAACGGTTGTACCAGAACTACTTTGAATGAGTATGGTAACCAAAATCCCTGCAAGCACACCCATAAATGGATTTGTTGTAAAACGATCTAGTATATCGCGCAATTTATCTCCGGCTGACTTTTGTAAGCCATCACCCATGAATTTAATCCCAAACAGGAAAATCCCGAGGCCACCGATAAATTCAAATATCATCTTCTGAACATCTAGTTCCAAAGAATTCCACTCCTATCTCTACAGTTTCATTTTTCGACAGACATCTACAAGTCCCACATAATTATTAACGTAAAATAAATGTTGTGTAAACGCTGATTCTGAAAAATTTACATTATCTTAACATTTCATTTACATAACACAGCATCTACATAAAAAAAATCACCTTTTCGCACTTTCATTATGAATATAATGGTAAAATAAAAAGCAAATATTACTAAAATAAGGAGCTTTGTCCATGGAAATGTTTCGCCGCTTTTTAATGAGTACATACCTTCCAAAAAAAGTAGTGATGCTTAGATTTGAACATCCAAATAAAACCATCGGTTATGTTTTATTGTTAACTGCTTTCTCATTACTACCAGCTTTGCTTTTTATGATACCCACAATTGTAAGCGGTTATCAAAATGCCATTCAGTATATTACAACACCATCCACAACTGTTTACCTTGAAGATTACACACTTTACGAAGAAGGAAAAAGGAATATTTCTAGTTCTTCATTTACTCTAGATTCCACGACTACAACTGAGGAAGTTTCAATTACACCGCCTTTATACGGAATAGGATTGGTGAAAGATGGTGTCTTTCTTGCCATTAAAGGACAAGCACAAGTGTATTCATACGAACTTTTAGGTTGGAACTCTTTAAGCAAAGTGGATCTTTTACATCACTTAAAAGATATTAAAAATACGCTTTTTGTTTTTATTCCTCTCTCTGTCTTTTTATTATTTTGTTTAACAGCAGGATTAAAGTTTATTCAAATTACACTTTTCGCTGTAATTGGTCTGTACACGAGTCGCTTCACCAAAAAAACAGTAACGTTCAAACACGCTTGGGTATTGAGTGCTTACAGCATTACTCCCATGACTGTTCTATTTATGATTATTGATTTATTCTCTTATTCTGCCCCCTACTCAACAAGCCTTTATTTAGCTGGAGTGCTATTTACGTATGTATTTATTTTATCGAGGCTTCCAATTAAAAAGGAAAAGGGTATCTCTTTAAACGCTTAAGAGGTACCCTTTATATTAATAAAAAAACTGAGCGACTTGCTGTAGCTTTTTGGAGAGTATGGTTAACTCTTGTGCTATTTACTCAGTGTTTTCAACATGCTTTCTTTAGCTATTAAAAGTATGTACAAAGCTCCGTGGTACTCGCAACCACTTCTTTGGAAACTGCCATTAAGCTTTCAGCGAATGGATTGATTTCTGATATCATGTATCTCATTTATTACACATAGATGCAACTTTGTTCCCTCTTTTAATTAGTAGTCCAAAGTATGAAAGAAGGTTGTAAACTCTATATAAAAAAATTGTTCTTTTCAAATGAAAAACTACTTCAGTTTCACCTTTACAACTTTTCTCTTTCCAATATCAACTGAGCTGAAGATTCGTAAAATCAGCCATCCGCCCGCTATGAGCAAAGTTAGAAAACTATACATGTACATGCTTTTTTCATTTACCATCCAAACTCCATATACGATGGGTCCTAAAGCAACACCTAGAAACCGGGTTGTGCCGTATAATGACACAACAAACCCTCTTTCTGCATCTGAAGTTGTAGACGTAATCATCATGTTCACACACGGCAACACAAAGCCAAGCCCGCCAAAAGCAAGCGTCAAGCTAAACATTAAAACAGAAAGAGAATGGACAAAAATAAGCAAACCAAACGTTACAAATAATAAACTCGTACCTAGAAGCATTAATTTCTTCATTAAGACCTCATCGTTTTTAATTCGTTTTCCACTCCAATAAGAAGCAAGGGTCATCGCGCTGAGAGGGAAGAAAAAAGCTGTCCCTTTAAAAAAACCATCGATATGATACGTTTCTTGAATTAAAAAAGATAGAAAGTACAGAACACCAAAGACAATAAACAGCCCTACCCCTCCTATAAAAAAAAGAGGAAACAATTCTTTCTTCCGTTGATAAACAATCCGAAAGGCTTGTTGAAAATAAGCTCGAATTCCTAACGCATTCTCACTGTTCTTTACATTTTCTACGTATCGATTAATACCTAAAAAAGCCATTAATGCAACCAAGGGATAGACAATGAAAACGGCAGACCATGTTACGAGCGCAACAGTCGCACCTATAATAGGAGCAATGACTTTTCCAACTCCGTTATATACTTCTAACAATCCTAATGCCGTCGCCCGCTTGTCATTATGAAACACATCACCTACTAAAGCCATTGCAAGAGTTGTCGTACCTGCTGCTCCTATTCCCTGTATTACTCGCCCTCCAATTAATATTGAAAACGCCTGACTTGGTATTGCCATACTAAAAAAAGATACAATACTTCCTACCATAATAAAAGTTAACGAAATTAAGATAAGTTTTTTTCTACCATAACGATCTGATAAGATACCTGCAATTGGAATTAAGATGGCTGCTGGAATTGTAAAAGCACTTAAGATAAAGCCCGTTTGTAATTCATTTAAATCCAAGGACTGCTGAATATTTGGTAACAGAGGAATCAAGGTAGAATTCCCCAGAACCATAATGAGCGGTAATAGTCCTAGTGAAATCATCATTAATTTTTCTTTCAAAATAAATTCTCCATTCATAGTTAAAGTTGGACAAGCATAAGCTATAACACCCTGTTTATTTAAAATTTGCTTTCAGGAGGAGCTTATGAAAAGACTATCTGCCCTTGCCGCTCTCGCATTTGTTGGTTATATTTGTCATTATGATATTAAATATGGTACGATTCCTTCCTCAACTGAAGCTGCTCCTGTTCTGGCAAATGTTGAGAAAGAACAGCCAACACAAACAACAACACATTTTATAGAAGTAAAAGTAAAAGCTGGAGATACGGTATTGTCTATTATGGAAAAGTCACTAAAAGGTTCTATTCCCGTTTCAATCAATCAGCTGTCAAAAGACTTTACCACTTTAAATAACGGGCTTTCTCCACATGAAATCCAAGTTGGAAAAACATATAAATTCCCTACTTACAAGTAATTACAGCATACTTCTTGTCAAACAAAGATTGTCATTGTTAAAATAAACAGGCAACACTTTATACTAGTTATTTTATCTATAAAGAGTTATTCTATTAATGAATCTAAATTCTTGATTTCTTTTTGAAGGAGAGATTATCACGTGAGTGAAATTATACATCGTACAAAAACACGCCCTGTTAAAGTTGGAAATTTAACAATCGGTGGCAATAATGAAGTAGTTATCCAAAGTATGACAACAACAAAGACACATGATGTTGAAGCAACGGTCGCTGAGATTAAGCGCCTAGAAGAAGCAGGCTGTCAAGTTGTTCGCGTAGCTTGCCCAGATGAGCGCGCAGCAAATGCTATTGCAGATATTAAAAAACAAATTAATATCCCTTTAGTTGTTGACATTCATTTCGATTACCGTCTTGCTTTAAAAGCAATTGAAGGCGGAGCTGATAAAATCCGAATTAACCCAGGAAACATTGGACGCCGTGAAAAAGTTGAAGCTGTTGTTAACGCCGCAAAAGCTAAAGGCATTCCAATTCGTATTGGGGTTAACGCAGGCTCACTTGAAAAGCGCATTCTAGATAAATACGGATATCCAACAGCTGATGGAATGGTTGAAAGTGCATTACATCACATTAAAATTCTAGAAGATCTAGACTTCCACGATATCATCATATCTATGAAGGCTTCTGATGTAAACCTGGCAATTGAAGCATATGAAAAAGCAGCAAAAGCTTTTGATTATCCTTTACACTTAGGTATCACAGAGTCTGGTACGTTATTTGCGGGAACAGTAAAAAGTGCTGCTGGATTAGGTGCTATCCTATCCAAAGGTATTGGAAATACCGTTCGCGTATCTTTGAGTGCTGATCCCGTTGAAGAAGTAAAAGTGGCTCGCGAATTATTAAAATCATTTGGCTTAGCAGCTAATGCAGCGACTTTAATTTCTTGTCCTACATGTGGACGCATTGAAATCGACCTTATTAGCATCGCAAACGAAGTTGAAGAGTATATTTCACATATTAAGGCACCGATTAAAGTTGCTGTATTAGGTTGTGCAGTAAATGGACCTGGTGAAGCTCGCGAGGCAGATATCGGAATAGCTGGTGCAAGAGGTGAAGGATTGCTCTTCCGCAAAGGAGAAATCGTTCGCAAGGTTCCAGAAGAAACAATGGTTGAAGAGTTGAAAAAAGAAGTCGATAAGATTGCTGAAGAATATTATGAAAAGCAAAAAGCAGAACAAAACACTTAAAAAACAGGGTACCCAAACGGTACCCTGTTTTCTTTGTTAAAAGAACGGGAGGATAAAGGTTCCCACAATAATGGATACAATCCCAATCCCTATTGCCCATGCTCCTAACGTGTTTGCTCCTTTTCTTCGTGCGATAAACCCTAAAATAATCCCAGCTGCGCCAAGGATAATCGGCAAGAAAAATAACGAAAGAATGGATAGGATCAGCGCAAAGCGCCCATACCCTTTTCCTTCATCTTGACCAACTACTTCATGTTCACGATGAATATGCTCTTCACGTCCTGAAGCTGGAACTGCTATCTCAGCAGCTGTTTCTTCCATAAAGTCCGCTTCGTACGCGTCGTAATCTGTATCCTTACGTCGTTCATGCTGCTCATTCTCCATGTCTATCCCTCACTTTCTGAAATAAAGGAGCATTTATAGTATGTGATGTCATCTTAAAATTATAGTTGTTAATGTTTTCTTACTTTAGTACACTTAACATAACAAACCGCTAGAGAAGATTTTACAGATTGGAGTGCAATTGTTTGTCTAAACGATTTGGAATTGATATTGATGGAACAGTTACTTCACCCGAAACATTTGTTCCTCATTTAAATAAAGCATTTAATGCAAATTTAACTTACGAAGATATTACGGAGTATGATTTCTTACCTTTTGTAAATGCTACTCGTGAAGAATTAGCACAATGGTTTACAGACAACGAAGCCGCAATTTACAAGTCATCCCCTCTTGCTTCCCACGCAAAAGAAATTTTACAACAGTGGCATAAGCAGCATGAACTTTTTTTTATCAGTGCTCGCTCAGATAAACTATTAGATGTGACGAAAAATTGGTTTAATGAACATGATGTATCGTTTCATCATATTGAACTTATTGGAACACATTTCAAAGTAGAAGCAGCAAAAAAGTACAAAGTGGATATATTCTTTGAAGACAAGCATGACAATGCTTGTGATATAAGTGAAGAGTGTGATATACCTGTCATTCTTTTTGATACGCCATATAACCGTCTTCCAGTGCCTTCAAAAGTTGTACGAGTTCACAATTGGTTAGAAGCAAATGAATGGGTAAACAATTGGATCAAAAAGCAATCGTAATGACAAAAACAAAAGGCGAACTTAGCTAAGTTCGCCTTCTTTTTATCAAATTCAATTTACCACTTGCTCGTTACAATCCGTACACTTACCGTAGATTTCAAATTTATGTCCCGTTACATCGAATCCCTCTAAATCTTCGTTTACATACTTCATTGGACAAGCATCAATTTCTTTTGTTTTGCCACATTGTAAGCAAATAAAGTGATGATGGTGGTGTTTAGTTGCACATTTAAAGCGGAAATGCTTTTCACTTGAAAGCTCCGTCATCTCTAATATGCCAAGGTCTGCAAATAGTGATAAGTTACGATAAATAGTATCAAAGCTAAGACCTGGATAATCCAATCGCATATGCTCTAACACATCTTTAGCCGTTAAATACTTATCCGTTTTTGAAAACAACGCAAGCATTTCTTCTCGTTTTCCAGTATGCTTATATCCTTCATCTTTTAACAAATTAATTGCTTCTGACAAATTCATGTTCTTTTCCCCTTTCGCCCTTTGTTAATCATGATTGATATAATTAAAATTATAACAGCAATGACAACAATTGTACCTCCGGGAGCTAAATCTAAATAGTAAGCTGAAAACAATCCACCTAGTACGGATACTTCTCCAAAAATGACCGATAATAAAATGGTTTGTTTGAAACCATTAGCTAAGCGAATGCTCGCTGCTACCGGGAGCGTCATTAAGGATGACACTAATAAAATTCCAACAATTCGCATGGAAACCGCAATAACTAAAGCAACCATTACGATAAATAAAAAATGCACCCATTTCGCTTTAATGCCAGATGCTGACGCATGCTCTTCATCAAAGGATAAAATAAACAATTCTTTATAAAATACGAAAACGAGCGTAATAACTACTACCGCAATACCAATAACCGTCCATAAATCTGATCGGCTTACAGCGCTGACGCTACCAAACAAATAATTCATTAAGTCATTGTTAAAGCCATCTGCTAATGAAATACAAATGGCACTAATTCCTATTCCGCCCGATAAAATAATGGGAATGGCTAATTCTTGATAATGCTTGTAAACTGCACGTAGCTTTTCAATGAAAAGCGATCCTCCAACTGAAGCAACCATCCCTAGATATAGTGGGTTTACCCCTTGCATAAACCCTACTTTCTGACTCAATAACAAACTAAAAGAAATGCCGGCAAGAGTTACATGGCTAAGCGCATCTGCAATAAGAGAAAGGCGGCGCACAACGATAAAAGCGCCTAAAAGCGGAGCTAAGACCCCGATGATCATTCCCGTTGCAAATGCATTGCGTAAAAATTCAAATTCAAATAAGCTTGCAATCATGCGTGCTGCCCTCCATGGTCATGGTGATGAGTTAACATATGAACGTCATGTCCATAAAACATGGATACATCATGCTCACAAAACGTTTCAAAGTCCTTTGATTCCCCGTGAAAATGTAAAAATTTATTTAAACACGCAACGTGCGTTACTTTATCAGTAATCGTTCCAATATCATGTGTAACAAGTAACAGAGTGATTCCGTGTTCCTTATTTAGTTTTTCTAATAATTGATAAAAATTTTGAACATTTTGAGCATCCACACCAACCGTAGGCTCATCTAATATGAGCAGCTCCGGGTCACTTACAAGAGCACGTGCAATGAAAATACGCTGTTGCTGCCCACCTGATAACTCACCTATGTTTCGATTTATAAACTCACTCATACCAACAGCAGCTATTGCTTCTTTAACTTTTTTTCGATGTGCTGATGTCATAAACTTAAACAATCCAATCTTAGATGTTAGCCCTGTTGATACAACTTCAAATACCGTTGCGGGAAAACCACTGTTAAAGCTATTTGCTTTTTGTGACACATAGCCAATTTTGCTTCGCTCTTTAAATTTTCTTTGTTCTGTTCCAAATAAGCGAATTAACCCTTTTGAAGGCTTCTGCAGTCCCAGAATACATTTAATGAGCGTTGATTTTCCAGAACCATTTGGACCTACAAGTCCTAAAAAGGATCCTTTTGGAATTGAAAAGCTAATGTCCTCTAAAACATATCTCCCATCATATTGGAACGATAATTGTTCAACTTCAATAGCATTCGCTATACTCATATTTATCACCATTCTTTTCTATATTTAAGCACGACGAACAGGGCACGGTTTCATTATTTTAGCCGTTACCCCATTCACGTCAGAATCGTTACGATTTAATCATTCTAGTAGTATACCTCAATCCTACTTTGTTGTAAATGTTAATACATAAAGAAAATCAGCACATGTTGCACTTTCCCTCATACAATGTATATAACGAGGAGGGATTGACATGAAATTAGTTCAACAAATCGTTAACAAAAAAGTGAATAGCTTAACACCAAACGAGTTGCTTAAATATAGTAAACAGTATAATGTGTTTATTACACCCGAGCAGGCTCATACTCTTGTGAACGTCATTAGGCAAAAACCTGTAAACATTTATAATGAAGCTGAGCGGCGTTATTTAATTAAGCAAATTGCTCAAGTAACAGATCGGGAAACAGCTAAAAAGGTCAATGAGCTTTTCCAAAAACTGATGTAACACAAACAAAGAATCTAGGAAAACGAAATGATTCTTTCTCAAACACGACTTATGCCTTTTCTAAAATCTTTTAGGCTGCAATAACAAGCTCATTCCATGATGCTGCAGACACTCGCTTTTCGCAGGGAGGAACCTGATTCTCCTCGCTGTGCTGCGGGGTCTCAGCCTTTCCTCTAGTTCCCTCAGGAGCTATGTATCTTACGCTCCATTCCACTAGGCTTTTTAACTTATTTTTGGAACAAATAAAAAGATACCCAAACTATTAAAAGTCGTTACCTTCCACTAGTTCGGATATCTCGTTCGCTCAAATACTTATGTCTCAGCTTATTTTAACTGTTAGTTCATCAGCTTATTTTGTAACTCGGGATCGAATACTTTTGCTTTCAACATATCAATTTCAAGCTTATATGGTGCTTTTTTCGTCTTTTTATCCACGCCAACGTACGGTGTTTCTAGAATCTTCGGCACATCTGCAAATGCTGGATGATGAACAATGTAATTTAACGCGTCAAAGCCAATATGACCAAAGCCAATATTTTCATGTCGGTCTTTTTTAGCCCCACAGCTATTTTTACTATCGTTAACATGCAGTACTTTAATACGATCAATCCCCACCATTTTATCAAATTCATTTAATACTCCATCAAAATCGTTCACAATATCATATCCTGCATCGTGAACGTGGCATGTATCAAAACAAACCGATAACTTTTCGTTATGCGTAACACCATCAATGATCATAGCGATTTCCTCAAAACTTCGTCCACATTCAGATCCTTTTCCCGCCATTGTTTCTAAGGCAATCTGTACTTCTTGTTCTGGGCGAAGCACTTCATTTAATCCACTGATAATCTGCTTGATGCCTGTTTCTGTGCCAGCTCCTACATGAGCTCCTGGATGAAGTACAATTTGGCGAGCACCAAGAGCATGGGTACGCTGAATTTCTGAAGTTAAAAACTCTACTCCAAGCTCAAACGTGGCTGGATTTGTTGTATTACCAATATTAATGATATATGGAGCATGCACAACGATGTTATCAATACCGTTTTCTTTCATATGCTGTAGACCAGCTTCAATGTTTAGCTCTTCAATTTTTTTACGCCTTGTGTTTTGAGGAGCGCCCGTATAAATCATAAACGTATTAGCTCCATACGAAACAGCTTCTTCACTAGCCCCAAGCAGCATCTTTTTCCCACTCATTGATACGTGCGAACCGATTTTTAACATGTTGTTACCACCTCTGTTTTATCGATTATTGCGGCGCTCGCTTCTCTTTTTCTTTTGAACAAACTTTTGAATTTCACGAGCACGTTTTTTCTTATAGCCAGGTTTTACTTTCTTTGGCTTTTGAATTAAGCGACTTGCTTCTTTATCAACATCATCCGTTTTTTTCTGACGTTTTTTACGACGGTTGCGGTCATCAATTGAAATCCATTCACCGTTTTTCAAGTCTTTGTTCACAAACTCTATTCCCATTTTCTCAAGTCGAATCACTGCATCTTCATCTTCTACATCATACATTGTAGCAGCAATCCCTGAATATCCAGCACGTGCTGTACGTCCTACGCGGTGAATATAAAAATCTAGATCTGAAGGAAGTTCAAAGTTAATTACGTGACTAATGCCCTCGATGTCAATACCGCGAGCTGCTAAATCTGTTGCTACAACGTATTGAAACTCTAGGTTTGAAATTTGTTTCATCATCTTCTTACGATCACGTGGCGTTAAATCCCCATGAATACGCCCTACACGAAGGCCTTTTGCCATTAAATCATCCGCTACTTCATCAGCCATCTTCTTCGTGTTGGTAAACACAATGGCTAAGTATGGATTATAAGAAACAAGCATATCGTGTAAAAGTTTAAACTTGTTACGATGACGAAGGGGTACTAATACATGCTCTAGCTTAGCTGCTGCTACTTGATTTGGTGCCACATGAGAATATTTAGGGTTATCCATATATTTTTTCAAGAATGGCTTTAATTTCTCTGGAATTGTAGCTGAGAATACAAGCATTTGAAGCTTTTCAGGCATGCTGCTTGCCAAACGATCTACATCTTCTAAAAAGCCCATATCAAGCATTAAATCTGCTTCATCTACAACGATTGCTGCAGTCGTATGAACAAATAACGCTTTTTCATTTACTAAATCAAATAGACGTGAAGGTGTTCCAACTACAATTTGTGGCTGTTTTTTTAACTTTTCAATCGTACGCTGCTTGTCTGTTCCACCAATAAAACATTTTGCTGTAATTTCTTTTCCTTCTTCACAGTATTTCGTAATCTTTAATACTTCTTGATAAATTTGTGAAGCTAGCTCACGTGTTGGAGCTGCAATAACAACCTGTACTTCTTGCTTTGCCGGATTCACTTTTTCTAAAAGAGGAAGTAAATATGCATGTGTTTTACCTGTTCCTGTTTGCGACTGACCAATAACGCTGTCTCCTTTTAAAACTGATGGAATCAAGCGTTCTTGAATTTCTGTTGGGTTATAAAACCCTAATTGCTTAATTGCTTCTATTAAAAATGGCTGTAGCTCAAAACGTTCAAAGTTAGTTTTTTCCATATTAAATCTCCTTTTTTTACTGTCACGTTCAATTTTAAACACAATATATGATTATAATCCATTTTGCTCTCGCTGACTACTGATCATTTTGATTCTAAAAACTTATGTTGGGTTTTGCAAACATTTTCGGTACAAATGCATAGGATAAAGAAGAAGTTTACTAACCTAAAGGAGGTGCGCTCTTTGATTCCAAGAAGACCATCCTTTCCCCCTCGTATGCAGAGCCCGTTTGGACCTACTAATACTCAACAAACATTCTTCCCGAATACACAGGGAATCAACCCTCAAGGAACGCCTCGTGGTCCAGGAAATTTGCTAGCTCGTATATTTGGAAGAGGTCGTGCTGGTGCCAGAGGCACTGAAGCCTTTGGAGGTTCTGGAGCTGCTGGAGCTCAAAGGATGATTCCACCTACTTCTCTATTCAATACGGTTCAAAGTGCAGCTACACCCGCATCGTCTGCTTCATTATTAAGCAATTTACAAAATTTAACGAACCCTGCTACGCTTAGCTCCATGATGACCAATATTCAAAAGGTTATTAAAGTGGCTGAAACAATGGGGCCAATGGTACAACAGTACGGACCACTCGTTAAAAACGCTCCGTCTCTTATAAAAATGTATCAGCTACTACGCACAGCGGATACAGGTGAAGAGGAAGAAGATGACGCAAGTAACAATAGCGAAGAAAAAAACAATGAAGGAAGCACCCAAATTAATAATTCTAAAGAGAACGAGAACGAAAAAGAAAAGAAATTAGAAAGCGACGAATTTAATTTTGATGATGAAGAAATTAAACCCGTTAAAAAAGTACGCCAATCAACACCAAAGCTTTATATTTAACAAAAGAAAGGTAGAGAGGTTAACATCTACCTTTTATACATATTGTCACCCAAAAAGAAAGACTAATGTCAATTATAGAGAGGAAGCATTACACGACCAATATATCCTTTGTATTATTGTTCATGCTTTTATATAATAGAAAAGAGTTTACAAATACTCGTCACCTTATGATGAGGAGGATACTAATGAAAGTTATAAAAATTGCTCCACGCGGCTATTGCTATGGAGTTGTTGATGCAATGGTTATTGCACGCAACGCAGCTTTGGATACATCACTTCCACGCCCAATTTATATATTAGGCATGATTGTGCATAACAAACACGTAACAGACGCGTTTGAAGAAGATGGAATCATTACCCTAGACGGCGCAAATCGTTTAGAGATTTTAGATAAAATTAATGAAGGTACGGTCATTTTTACAGCTCATGGTGTATCACCAGAAGTAAAAGAGCGCGCAAAAGAAAAAGGACTTGTTACAATTGACGCAACGTGCCCAGACGTAACCAAAACACATGACCTTATTCTTGCAAAAGAGAAAGAAGGCTATGAAGTCGTTTATATCGGTAAAAAAGGCCATCCTGAGCCGGAAGGAGCAGTTGGTATTGCGCCTCACATCGTTCATCTAATTGAAAAAGAAGAAGATGTAGAATCCCTTGATATTACAAGAGATAAAATCATTGTGACGAATCAAACAACAATGAGCCAATGGGACGTAGCCGATGTGATTGAAAAAGTTCAAGAGAAATACCCTCATGCTGAAGTGCATAAAGAAATTTGTCTAGCAACACAAGTACGTCAAGAAGCGGTAGCAGAACAAGCTGGAGAAGCTGACGTGACAATTGTTGTTGGTGATCCAAAAAGTAATAATTCTAACCGCCTAGCGCAAGTTTCTGAAGAGATTGCTGGAACAAAAGCTTATCGTATTAGCGATATTTCTGAGCTTAAAGTAGATTGGTTGAAAGATGCTACTTCAGTCGCTGTAACGGCTGGTGCATCCACTCCTACGCCAATTACAAAAGAAGTCATTAAGTTTCTAGAGCAGTTTGACCCTGCTGACGAAACAACATGGACACTTGAAAAAACTGTTCCATTATCGAAAATCTTACCAAAAGTACGTACGAAAAAATCATCCTAAAAAAGATGCTCTGATGAGCATCTTTTTTTATAGAAACGTAAATGGATTTGTATTAACTTTTGATGAAAAGATTGTGCACTCAAACTTCTTGTCTTTACAGAGCTCTTGCATTTTCTTTTCAACTCCTTGACGCATCACTTTTTCGACATGATGACCAGGATCAATAACATTCAGCCCCATCATCATTGCGTCATGTGCTACATGAAAATATAAGTCCCCTGTCACATAAACATCGGCACCTTTAAATTTTGCATTAGAAATGTATTTGTTACCATCCCCACCTAATACCGCAACCTTTTTCACAGTATCATTTAAGTTACCAACGACTCTTAACCCTTCTACATCTAACGCTTCTTTTACATGATGAGCGAATTCTTTTAGTGTCATTTCACGGGATAGATGTCCGATTTTCCCAAGACCATACTCTTTTCCTTTTTGCTTAAGGTTATAAATATCATAGGCTACTTCTTCATATGGGTGAGCACGTAGTACGGCTTGCACAACTTTCTTTTGAAGCCTTGCTGGAAAAATCGTTTCAATTTTCACTTCTTTCACGCGTTCTACAGTACCTTGTGAGCCGATATAAGGATTTGCCTGCTCCGATGGGGTAAAGGTTCCAACGCCTTCTGTAAAGAACGCACAGCCGCTATATAATCCGATCTCACCTGCACCTGCTTTTGAGATTGCTTGGTGAACCGCTTCGTAATGTGTTTCTGGTACGTAAACTACAAATTTATTTAGTTCTTCAGCACCCGTTGGAACAAGAACTTCTGTGTTTTGCAAACCTAATGCTTCAGCTAGCAAATCGTTAACGCCACCTTCAGCAATATCTAAGTTTGTATGAGCAGCATATACAGCAATATCATGTTTAATGCACTTTTCAACGATACGTCCAGCAGGCTGATCCGTTTGGATTTGCTTTAACGGTCGAAAGATAGGAGGATGATGAGCAATAATGAGATCAACATGCTGTTCAATTGCTTCATCAACAACCATTTCTAATACATCTAAGGTAATCATCACTTTATAAACTGGCTTGTTTAATGTGCCGATTTGCAAACCAATTTTATCCCCTTCCATAGCTAAGTGCTTCGGAGAAAAAGATTCAAACAGCTCAATAACTTGATAACCGTTTGGTACTTTATTCATGATAAAACCTCCTCAATGATTCGAATTTCATTTTCTAATTTTTTCTTTTTTTCTTGTCCTTCTTTTGTTGTAGCTGATTTTTCCATTTGCTCGACAATCTTTTTCGTATGTGCTAACTCATGATTCCATTTCTTCTTAAAGGCATCATTTTTCTCCCTTGCCAAAATTGGTCCTACTAAAATTCCTTCTTCGACCTTGTCACCATAGGCACCTAATGGATCCCCTTGTTCAGCTACAAGGATTTCATAGATTCGGCCGTCATCTTCCATGATTTTTTCGTCAACTAAAGACCATTTATGTTCAATCAACCACTGTCTGATATGGTGAGCTCCGATATTAGGCTGTAGCACAAGCCTTTTAACGCCCTGCAGCTTCTCTTTCCCATCTTCCAAAATAGTTTGAATTAAGGTTCCACCCATTCCTGCAATGGTAATGCAATCCACTTCACCCGGTGTAATAACAGCTAACCCATCGCCTTTTCTTACTTCAATGACGTCTGTTAAGCTGGTTTTTTCTACTTGTTTAACAGCTGATTGAAAAGGACCTTCTGTAATTTCACCTGCAATTGCGCCTTTTATATATCCTTGTAAATATGCATAGCAAGGTAGATAAGCATGATCTGATCCAATATCAGCAATCATTGCTCCCTTTGGTATTGATTTTGCCACTTCTTCTAGTCGCTTAGATAATTTTAACTCATTCATTGTCTTGTCACCTATTCTTTATGTAATTACTGTTCATTATTTTATCATAAACACTCTTACGAATCATACTGTGATCCCGGTTCTATTATTTCCTAACTTGTATAAAAAAAAGCCTCTTAGTTTATAAGAGGCTACCATAAAAATCTTAGTTATTTAATTTCTGAAACCCATTTCGCCATCTCAGGAGCTTTTTCAGCAGATATTAACCCGGATGGCATTGATCCCTTTCCGTTCACTAGAATATCAGCAATTTCTTCTTCAGAAAGCTTGTCGCCCACTCCTTTTAAAGCTGGCCCTACGCCTCCTTGATACTGATCGCCATGACATCCAATACAGTTTTGTTGATAGAGATCTTCAGGCTTTGCTGAGGCTTGATCTTCTTCGCCCCCACCTTCTTTTTCAGCGGCTATTTCTTCTGCGTTGTTGAGACCATTAAATGAGAAGGTTACCATTAATCCAATTCCAATAAGTGCGATGAGCAAAAATGGTATCAGTGGATTTCGATTCATTAACTATACCCCCTTTATGTATTCCCATCCCGTGAAATAGCAAAATAATATAAGCATCTTTATTTTACTGTAAAACGGGGACAAGTGAAAGGGTTTTATTGACAGAATTATCTAATCTCTCTATAAAATCCACTATTTTTCGAAACGCTTACACTTTTTAAAGTTCATTAGCAGCCAATCTGTCTAGCAATAACGGAACGCTGAATTTCAGATGTCCCTTCACCAATCTCCAATAGTTTCGCATCTCGTAAAAAACGCTCGACCTGATACTCTTTCATATACCCATATCCACCGTGGATTTGAATAGCTTGGCTTGCTACTTCCATACATATTTCAGACGCATAAAGCTTACACATAGCCGCTTCCTTAGTAAAAGGTTTGCCTTGATCTTTCAGCCACGCTGCCTTATAAACCATCGTTCTTGCCAGTTCCACTTTCATAGCCATATCTGCCAGTTTAAATTGGATTGCTTGAAAAGATGAAAGGTTTTTTCCAAACTGCTTTCTTTCTTGGGCATAAGCAAGAGCTTTTTCATAAGCCGCTTGAGCAATTCCAACTCCCATTGCTCCAATTCCGATTCTGCCTCCATCGAGCGTTTTTAAGAATTGCTTAAAGCCCTCTCCTTTTTTGCCAAGTAAATTTTCTTCTGGCACTTTTACGTCTTCTAGAATTAGTTCCGTTGTATTCGAAGCATGAAGGCCCATCTTTTCATAATTATCAATAACTGAAAAACCAACTGAATCAGTCGGCACAATTAGCGCAGAGATTTCTTTTTTCCCTTCATTCCTTGCTGTAACAGCTGTCAGAGCTAAAAATTTTGCATAGCTTGCATTGGTAATATAGCATTTACTGCCGTTAATCGTATATTCACCATTTTCTAACTCTGCACTCGTTTCAGTTCCTCCAGCATCGCTTCCTGCATTCGGTTCAGTTAAACCAAATGCTCCAAACGATTCTCCAGTACAGATTGGAACTAAGTATTTTTCTTTTTGCTCAGGTGTTCCAAATAGATGAATAGGTGCACCGCCTAACGATACGTGAGCAGAATATGTAATTCCCGTTGAACCACATGCTCTGCTTAGCTCTTCTACTACAATAGCAAAGCTAACAGTATCAGCACCCCCTCCACCATACTCTTCTGGAAAAGGAAGCCCCATAACGCCTAAATCAGATAACTTTTTAAACACATCTAACGGAAATTCTTTCGTCTTGTCTCGTTCCAATGCTCCTGGTGCAACCTCAGCTTCTGAAAACTCTCGAAGTGTTTTTTGAATCATTTTCTGTTCTGCCGTTAATTCAAAATTCATCTCAAATTCCCCCCAAAACAAAATGTATACGCTTACAATAATTAATTATAAGTCATTTTTGTAAATTTTCTCAACTTTTAAAATAAGAGAATCCATTTCATGATATAATAAATGAAAAGTTCCTTTAAAAAAATGATAGCGATTGCATTTAAAAGTTTTCTTGTATAATTTAGTGGATTTTTAAAAAAAGAGCATTTGCAAAACAAAACTCATTTCAGTAAAATATATTCAAAGGGTAATGACTGGTAAAAAAAAGAAGCAAAAAAAAAAAATAGTTTACTCCTATATAGAAGTAAACTATTAATTCATCTTAAATTCTATTCTAAGAAATCCTTTAAACGTTTGCTGCGGCTTGGATGTCTTAACTTACGCAATGCTTTTGCTTCAATTTGACGAATACGTTCACGCGTTACGCCAAACACTTTTCCAACTTCTTCAAGCGTACGTGTACGACCATCATCTAAACCAAAACGAAGACGTAGCACATTTTCTTCACGATCTGTTAACGTATCTAAGACGTCTTCTAATTGTTCTTTCAATAATTCGTAGGCAGCGTGCTCAGAAGGCGATGTTGCATCTTGATCTTCAATGAAATCACCTAGATGAGAGTCATCTTCTTCACCAATAGGCGTTTCAAGTGAAACAGGCTCTTGAGCAATTTTTAAAATTTCACGTACTTTTTCTGGTGTTAAATCCATATCCTCTGCAATTTCTTCTGGAGATGGCTCACGACCTAAGTCTTGTAGTAATTGACGTTGAACACGAATTAACTTGTTAATTGTTTCTACCATGTGTACAGGAATACGAATTGTTCTCGCTTGGTCTGCAATTGCACGGGTGATGGCTTGACGAATCCACCATGTTGCATACGTACTAAATTTGTAACCTTTACGGTAATCAAACTTTTCAACTGCTTTAATTAAGCCCATGTTTCCTTCTTGAATTAAATCTAAGAAAAGCATACCGCGTCCTACATATCTCTTAGCAATACTTACAACTAGACGTAAGTTTGCTTCTGCTAAACGACGCTTAGCTTCTTCATCGCCTTCTTCAATACGTTTTGCCAAGTTAATTTCTTCTTCAGCAGATAGAAGATCTACACGACCAATTTCTTTTAAATACATACGAACAGGGTCATTGATTTTTACTCCTGGTGGTACGCTAAGGTCATTCAAATCAAACTCTTCTTCCTTAGACAATTGTTGAATATCTGGATCCGCATCTTCATTTGCTTCTGCTTCGCTCATCACTTCAACACCTTGTTCCCCAAGGAATTCGTAATATTCATCCATCTGGTCGGACTCAATTTCAAAATTCGCCATGCGTTCGGCAATTTCTTCATATGTGAGAACACCACGTTTTTTACCAATTTCAGTCAATTGTTCTTTGACTTGCTCTATTGTTAAATCTGAATCAAGTTGCTTTGAATGTGCTGATTTTTCAGCCATCAAATCCCCTCCTTCCAAAATTTTGAGGACACCTTTTTTAAAAGTGGGACTAATAAACACGTTTTATTTTAACGCCTTTTTTAATTCCAAAATTTCCATTGCAATTGTCGCAGCTCTTACATAATCCTTTTGACGCTCCGCTTCTTGCCTTTGCTGCTCTTTGTCTTTTATTATGGACTTCTTTTCATAATTCAACACTTGTTGAATGTAATCATGCAACGCTTGCTCCGACAATTCTTCGTTAATTGACATCATCGCTAGTTCCGAAGCTAAACCTGTCAGGTTTGAATCAGGAATACGTTCGATAAAGTTGCTTGGATTAGGACTATAACCTTCTTCATAGTACCCATATAAGTACGTCACAAGAGCCCTATGTTCTTCTATATTAAACTGTGCTTGAAGCATATCTTGAATCCGAAACGCTATATCCCTGTCTTTTAGCATATATGCAATTAAATGCCTCTCTGCATTTTCATGTGCAGGAAGGAGGTTCTTTTTTGTGACAGGATGTCTTGATATAGTATTTCTATTCCAAGAATCATTATCCTTTTTCTTTTTCACTTCATGGCGAACTTGTTGTTGCTGTTCTTTTAAAGCATCTAATGAAATTGAAAACTCTTGAGACAGCTGCCTTAAATAATAATCTTTTTCGACCGCTTTTGTTAATCGACTAATTGCTTTTAACACTTCGTCAATATACTTCATACGATCGGCTTCAATCTGCAAGTTTTTACCACGTCGCAAATATCGCATTTTAAATGCCATAAGCGTCAAGCTGTTTTCAATAACTTCGTTTCGAAACTTTGCTGCTCCAAACTCTTTTATATAATCGTCAGGGTCATATCCATCTGGCATCATAGCGACTTTTACTGAGCAGCCTGCATCTGTTAAAATATTCACAGCTTTATACGCGGCTTCAATACCTGCTGAGTCTGCATCATAGCATAAAATAACGGATTCAACATTTCGACGGATGATTTTAGCCTGCTCTTCGGTAAGCGCGGTACCCATCGTGGCGATGGACTGCTGACACTCCGCAGTCACCGATGAAATAACGTCTGCGAATCCTTCAAATAAAATGACTTGTTGATTTTTTCTAATGTGTTTTTTGGCACGGTGAAAATTGTAGAGTGTACGACTTTTATTAAAGATCGAAGTTTCGGGACTATTTAGATACTTAGGCTGCCCTTTTATCTCTTTTAATAGGCGCCCTGAAAAAGCAATGGTTCTCCCTTGTAAATCTGCAATGGGAAACATAACTCGATCTCGAAACCGATCGAAATAACTTTCTTCTTGGTTTCGTTTAATAATAAGACCTGCAGCTTCCATTTCATCTGGCTTGAATCCACGCTTTGTTAAAAATTTAGTAACAAAATCCCAGGAATCCAGTGCATATCCAATTTCAAACTCATCTATGATTTCCCTTGTGAAACCACGGTTAATTAAATAATCATATGCTTCCTGGCCCTCTTTTGTATTTACCAATAAATGATGATAAAATTTCTTTAAAAGCTCATGTGCATCAACCAGGGCATTTTCTGACTTTGAACCCTCGGAACTCGGCTGTTGAACTTCATATTCAAATGGAATATTCCCTTTATCAGCAAGGTGTTGAGCAGCTTCGGTAAACGAAAGCCCCTCTAAATCCATAACAAATGAAAATGCGTTTCCTCCAGCTCCACACCCAAAGCAATGATAAATTTGCTTGTCTGGCGATACAGAAAATGATGGTGTATTTTCCCCATGAAACGGACATAGCCCGAAATAATTTCGGCCCTGTTTTGTTAGCTGCACATGGTCGCTTATGACATCGACAATATCTACTGAACGTCGAATACGATCAATCACTTCATCGGGAATTCGATTTGCCATGTTAACAGCTCCGTATTTCTATAGTAATTCTTCATTAAAAGCTAAATTCCTTCACGTTTCGACAATATTTTTTCGAGCGCTGTACTGAAATTCTCTCTGTCTTCATCGCTAAAAGCTTTAGGGCCTTTTGAATAACGACCTGCTTTTCTTTCCTTTGCTGAAACATATCGAAAAAAAAGAACCGTATCCATATCACTCTCACTATATACTTTTCCACGTGGAGACAATACATAAACCCGTCGACTAAGAAGCATGCTCGCTAACCCCGTATCCTGTGTTACAGCGATGTCTCCTTGCTGAACGTGATTTAAAATGTATAAATCTACTGCTTCTTTCTCACTATCTACGTAAACCCACTTACCCGCTGAAGGGTTTGTTTGCATGTGAGCATATGAAGCAACAAACATAACCTCAACGCAGTATGTATGTGCTAGTTCTACAATCTCTTTTTTTACAGGACACGCATCAGCATCGACAAAAATCGTATAGTTTCTTTTGCTATAACTCTGTATTCTACATCCCTCCACAGATTCCTTCTACCATTTGTAATTTCATGTAGATTGCGTTTGTCGAATACTTTTTAGACTCGATCCTTGACATTTATATAAATAGTTTATTCGTTCTTCACAAAGTCTAAACCTAAAACTATTCTTTTTTATCACAATTTTTAATTATAATATAACTACGCGATATTTTCTACCATAAAGTTAAGGAATAGCTCGTTATGCAAAGGGCCATCATTCAGGAATGATGGCTCATAAAGCAATACGGTATTGTCACGTCATTTTTTAGCTCTGCTGACAACTGCATTATTTTTTTTGTTGAATGATTTTTGCAATAATCCCAGCAGTCTCTTCTACAGCTCGATTTGAGACGTCGACTACTTCACATCCAATTTTATCGACAATCCCTTGGAAGAAATCTAACTCTTCTTTAATTCTTTCGATATTTGCGTAGATAGCTTGGTCATTTAATCCTAATGACTTTAAACGCTCTTTGCGAATGTCATTTAACTTATCAGGACTGATCATTAGACCAATGCATTTTTTAGGTGACACGTGAAAGAGTTCTTCTGGTGGATCTACTTCCGGTACGATTGGAACATTAGCCACCTTTAAGCGTTTATGAGCTAAAAACTGAGACAATGGTGTTTTTGACGTTCGTGATACGCCAATGAGTACGATATCCGCTCGTAAAATACCTCGTGGATCTCGTCCATCATCATATTTAACTGCAAATTCAATCGCTTCTACTTTTTTAAAATAATCATCATCTAACTTGCTAACTGTTCCTGGTTCGTACCTTGGCGATAACTGATACGATGATTGAATTTTGTCAATAAGTGGTCCGATAATATCAAAAACTTCCACGCCTTTTTTAGCCGCTTCGTTCAGCAAAAAGCTGCGCATTTCTGGTTTCACAAGTGTAAACCCAATAATTCCATTGTTCAACTTAGCTAGAGATACTACTTCCGCTAGCGTAGCTGTATCTTCCACATAAGGAACTCTTTTAATAATAAATTCCGTCATATTAAATTGACTGGAAGCTGCTTTGACAACTAATTCTGCTGTTTCCCCAACCGAATCCGAGATTACATATAAGCATGGGTTGTTCATTTTGGCACATCCCCTTAATCATTTTAATCACTTCGATTATAATACTTCATCATGAGCCAGTGCTACTAGTAATTTTGTGATATTTGTTTTTGTCACTCTTCCTACTACTTCAAGTCCTGCATCTACTTTTTTCACCACGGGAATGGCATCAATTTGTTTCTCAATCAACACCTGTGCAATATCAATGAGAAGCTCTTCACGATGACAATATGTAATATTAGGCATCCTAGTCATAATAATGTGAACAGGAATTGATGTAAGCTCTTGCTTTCCAATACTTGCACGCAGCAAGTCTTTTCGAGATAGAACTCCTACTAATAACGACTGTTCATCCACAACAAACAATGTTCCTACATCTTCGAGAAACATCGTACAAATTGCATCGTATACAGACACATTTTCATTGACTACAACAGGGATAGATTGATAGTCCTGAACTTGGATTTTTTTGATTTTATCCGTTAAAAGTTGCGCTCCTGTTTTTCCCGTATAGAAATACCCCACGCGAGGTCGTGCTTCTAAATAACCTGCCATTGTTAAAATCGCTAAGTCCGGTCGAAGTGTTGCCCGTGTCAAGTTTAGCTTATCTGCAATATGCTCTCCAGTAATGGGACCTTGGTCTTTTACAATCTGTAAGATATGTTCTTGTCTTTTATTTAGTTCGATTTTAATCACCACCTAACCGTTAAATGTGACATACTATTTATAAAAACATTATATACTTTTTATTTAAAAGTAAAAGATGAAAAGATATATTTTTTAAAAGGATTTTTTATTCTATCACGTTACGTCCAAAAAAACATGAAAGATGCTTGTCACTTTTCTAATCGCTATTGTTTTTTTTAAAACAACAGTAAAAAGGGCGTCTCAAATATCACTTTATCTTGAGGCACCCTCACATTATATTATAGAACTCACACGTAACCTTATTCGCTTTTAGTTGGCAATGCCGCTTTCAACGATTCCATTTGAGTTAAAAATCGCTTTGTTTTTAAATACAGGCCTGAATACTCATCATAATATTGATCAATAATAAAGTGCAACTGTTTTTTCGTTTCAGGCTTGACTGAAATAGACCCTAGCCTTTTTAGATCCATATAATAAAATAAACGCAGTAATTTAACGGACGTGGGCGTAAGTTTAAAGTGATAAGGATCTTTTTCTAGGCAACGGTGACAAATAAAGCCCCCTTCTCGTACAGAAAAGTGAAAGGTTCCTTCTTTTGCATGACAAACCGCGCATTCATCGAGAATTGGATATAACCCCAGTACATTCAGCATCTTCATTTCATAAATATACGTTAAGATTTCAGTATCGTATCCTTCATTCATATAATGAATCGTTTGGTAAAGTAGCTCAAAAAGAAAGGGGTTTGGCTTGTTATTATCTGTTCCTTTATCCGTTAATTCAAGAATATAAGAAGCATACGCGGTTGTGAAAATATCTTCGCGTATGCTTCTCATAGAAGAAATCACTTCACCTTGCTGAAGAGTTCCCATTCCTGAACCTGCCTGTATAAAGAAATAGCCATACGTAAATAACTGTGTCACAGAAGCTAAACGACTACTAGGCTTTTTCGCACCTCTTGCCATTAAGCCTACCTTGCCCAATTCACGTGAATAGATGGTTACAATTTTATTTGATTCACCATAGTCATTCGTTCGAATAACAATACCTTCACATTTTTTAAACAAACTTTATCACCTACTATTGGGAAGGCTACGAAACTGGAGAATTGAGACCTTCAGGATCATCTTCGTGTGCTTCGGGCCCTTCTATTACCTCTTTTTCAAGTTCTTTGAAAAGAAGGTATGTATCGATACTACCTGTTTGTGAAAAGACGTTCCAAGTAAAATTTAACATAGAACTCCCACCTTTCTAATCGTATAGATCAGATACAATTTCAATTCCTTACGTTTAGAATAGCCTTCCTAGCTAAAATCATGTAACACAATTTTTTACAATTTATGACGTGTTAACTTAATATTCATCTTCTCGGAATCCATAGTCTCTTAAATGTGATGCACGGTTACGCCAATCTTTTTGTACTTTCACCCAAAGTTCTAAGAAAACTCTTGAGCCTAATAAAGCTTCAATGTCAGCACGCGCTTTTCTACCTACTTCTTTTAACATTTTTCCTTGCTTCCCGATCACAATACCTTTTTGAGAATCACGTTCAACAATAATTGTTGCTCCCACGTATATTGCACCGTTATCTCGCTTTTGCATAGAGTCCATGACAACTGCAATAGAGTGGGGAATTTCTTCGCGAGTTGAATGCAATACCTTTTCACGAATTAATTCTGTAATGATAAAACGTTCTGGATGATCCGTCACTTGATCAGCAGGGTAGTATTGTGGACCTTCTGGAAGTACTTTTTTAATTTGATCTAACAAACGCTCTACGTTGTTTCCTTGCAAAGCAGAAATTGGGATAATCTCAGCAAAAGGATATAAATCCTTATATGTTGTAATGATTGTAAACAGCTCATCTGGATGAATTTCATCAATTTTGTTAATGACTAAAAACACTGGTGTTTTTGTCTCTTTTAAACGTTCAATGATAAATTCATCACCACGGCCTAATCCTTCAGCTGCGTTTACCATAAACAGCACAAGGTCTACTTCTTTTAAGGTATTTTGCGCAACTTTCATCATAAAGTCTCCAAGCTTATGCTTAGGTTTATGAATCCCAGGTGTGTCAATGAACACAATCTGTGCCTCATCTTCTGTATAAACGCCTTGAATTTTATTACGAGTTGTTTGTGGCTTGTCGCTCATAATGGCGATTTTTTGTCCAATTACTCGATTTAAAAAGGTAGACTTTCCAACATTAGGTCTACCAATAATTGAAACAAAACCTGATTTAAATGTATGATTACTCATGTAAAGCCTCCGATGATTGATCCATTCATAGTATTCTTACTATCTTTTCTCCAACACGTAATAAGTTCAGCGTGCTGTCAAAAAAGAAAATCTTACTATAGCATCATTATAGCACAACGCTATATGTGGAATACAAACAACTCATGAAAAGAAGATGTATTTCCAAAAGATTAGCATGCCAATAATCACAGCAAAACACGCATAAACCAACACTGCCGCAGCGGCAGCATCCTTTGCGTGCTTTGCTAAGGGATGACGTTTAGTTGTAATTAAATCCACTGTTTTTTCAACAGCTGTGTTCATCAGTTCCAAGCTAAACATACCTGCAATTAACAGTAAAACAATCAACCATTCTGTTAATGAGATACGAAACCAAAAACTCGCTAGGATGACTACAAAAGAAGCCAAAACGTGAATTCTCATGTTCGCTTCCTTTGCAACCACATACCTAAAACCTTCTATTGCATAGCCAAAGCTACGGACCAAACGTCTTATTTTTCCCCTATCGCGTAAGGCCATACTCATCTAAAATGTCCTTTTGACGTGTAAACATTTGCTTCTCGTCTTCAGCCGTTTCGTGATCATAACCAAGCAAATGTAAAAACCCATGTACGGTTAAAAAACCTAGTTCACGCATAAAGGAGTGGCCATACTCTTCAGCTTGCTCAATTGTTCTTGGGACAGAAATGATAATATCCCCTAACACTCGCGGCATTTCCTCACCAAAAATTTCAATTTCACCTTCTCCCATTTCCTCTAAAGCAAAAGAAATAACATCAGTTGGTTTGTCCTTGTCACGATATTCACGATTTATTTCTTGAATGCGCTCATTGTTTACAAACGTGATTGACACTTCCGTTCCATCTTCTACACCTTCTTTAGCAGCAGCTACCGCTAATAAGGCTTCTAATGTTTCTTTTTGTTCATTTTTTATTTCATTTGTTTCATCAATAAAGTCAATTAGTAAACTCATGCTTTCACCTTCTGTTTTTTTAATTCAGGATACTCAATACGAGAATGGAATATACCGTTTAGCGTCTCACAAAGAGCTTGTCTGATTAATTCCAATTCTTTTAATGTAATGTCACATTCAATAAACTGCTTATCTTCAACCCTGTCATTAATAATGCTGCGCACAATTTTCTCAATTTTTTCTGGGGTTGGATTTGGCATTGAACGCACAGCAGCCTCTACGCTGTCTGCAATGCAGATGACGGCGGCTTCTTTTGTTTGGGGTTTAGGCCCTTCGTAACGATAGTCTTCTTCTTTTATCTCTTCTTCTGTTTGTTCCAGCGCTTTATGATAGAAAAACTTTAACAAAGACGTTCCGTGATGCTGTTCAGCAATATCAACAATCTCTTTTGGTAGCTTATGTTTGCGCAAAATAGATGCTCCGTCTGTTGTATGAGACGTGATGATATTTTTACTAACTTTTGGAGATAGCGCATCATGTGGATTACGAATATTCATTTGGTTTTCAATAAAATACTGAGGCCGCTTCGTCTTACCAATATCATGATAATAGGCCCCTACACGTGCGAGCAAGCCGTTGGCCCCAATAGTTTCACAAGCGGCCTCTGACAAGTTAGCTACCATTACGCTATGATGATACGTACCCGGCGTTTCGGTTAAAATTTTTCTCAGTAAAGGATGGTTGGGACTAGATAGCTCAATTAGTTTCATCGTTGATAAAATCCCAAAGCCACTTTCAAAGAAAGGGAGCAAACCAATAGCTAATACTGAAGAAATAATACCAGATGCCATTGCCATTAAGCTATAGTAGCCAAGCTCAACCGTATCTAACTGACCATTTTTAATAAAAATAATGGATAGACTAACGATAACATTCATTAGTGCAACAACAAGTCCTGCTTGTAGCACTCTTGCTTTGCGCTGTTTGTCCATTAAAAACAAAATGGCTGTAATATTACTAATCAACAAGTAAATCCCTATATTCATATTAAAAGCTGTTGTCAATTCACCGTTAAAGATAATGCTACCGCAAATGGCAAAGAGTATGCTAGAGATAATCGCAATCTTCTCATTCATTAACACTCGCAGCAGAATACCACCAACAGCCACAGGGGCTAAATAGCCAATTTCAGATAAATCAATTCGTTGAAAAAAGCTTAAGATCTTCATTAAAGCAATCGTAATGCTCGTGATAATCGCATATAAAAGGAGTGGCTTATATGTATTTGCATGAAAGCCGCGCAAATAAAAAGCTGCTCCGCCAATCATAATAATAATTAACAAGCTTAAGCCAATAAACGGCTGCAGCATTCCTTTATTATTTAACAGCCCAGCAAGCTGAAGCTGGCGGTAGATATCGGCATTAATGAGCTGATTTTCTTCCACAATAATTTGACCTTGCTTAATTCTTACAGGCTCTACTTTCTCAACTGCTGCCTGGCGATTTTCAGATGTTTTTTGTGGATCATAAATAACATTTGGAATAATAGAAGATCTTGCAATTTCATTCATTGCCGCCTTTAGATTAGAACTTACATTAGTCGTATACACCAACTGCCCCTCAGCTTGGTCTTTCATTTCTTCTAAGTCACTAATCATGACTTGGTTTTTCATTACGTGATGGACCGCTGTAACAACCGCATCTTTGGCAACCGATAATTCTTCTTTGTTCGTCTGTAAAAGCTCACTAATTGCCTTGTCAGATAGATCCTTGCGAATATTATCCGGAAGCTTATCCTGCAACATTTCTTGTTTGCTTGCTTCGCTTTTATTTTCTAGCTGATCGTATTCTTTATTCACTTCAATAATAGCATCAAAAATAGATGCGACAAGATCGACCTGGTTTTGTGCATATTCTGTTTTTTGTGTATACACATCTTCAACTGCTTCTTTTGCCTCTGCCTTTTTCTTTTCAGTACTCTCTTTATCCTCAATTGTCACAGGTGAATAAATCGTCTCCGGTGAAATCGATAGAAGCCTCAAGTCCAATTCTTCTGGCTTTACATTGCTATACATAGACGCAAACATAATGAGACCAATTAAAGCATATAACCCTAGTTGAATTAACCGCAGCTTTTCGATCTGTGCCATTGTTTGTTTCAAAAACCGAAACTTTGACACACCAATTTCCCCCTTTTACAAAAAATAGACCCTAAATTAAAGGGTCTCTTTGTCAAATTGGTCATACGCTTGAATAATTCGACCAACCAATGGATGACGAACAACATCTGATTGATCTAAATGGATAAACGAAATGCCTGTTACATTATTTAATATTTTTGTAACTGACCCTAAACCAGACTTCACACCTCTAGGCAAGTCCACCTGTGATACGTCACCTGTAATAATCATTTTTGACCCGAAACCCAATCGAGTTAAAAACATTTTCATCTGTGCTAATGTTGTATTTTGCGCCTCATCTAAAATGACAAAAGCATCGTCTAAGGTACGCCCACGCATATAAGCAAGCGGTGCAATTTCAATTACGCCCCTTTCGATTAATCGCTGCGTGTGCTCGGTTCCTAACACATCGTGCAACGCATCATATAGTGGTCGTAAATAAGGATCCACCTTTTCCTTTAAATCTCCCGGTAGAAAACCTAAGCTTTCCCCTGCTTCAACAGCTGGGCGCGTTAAGATAATACGCTTTACAAACCCATTTTTCAAAGCATTAACGGCCATTACAACGGCTAAATACGTTTTTCCCGTTCCCGCTGGTCCAATACCAAATACAAGGTCATTCTTTTTAATAGCAGAAATATAGTGGCTTTGTCCCAATGTCTTAACACGAATTGACTTGCCTTGTACATTTTTGGCAATCTCTTCTTCGTATACATCTTCAAAAAACTCCAGCGTACCCTTTTTGGCGAGCTGAATAGCGTAGACAACATCTCGTTCTGAAATTGTAATGTTTTTACGAATAATTGTTACTAGTTTTTTTAACATTTCTTCAACGGTTTGTACATCTTCAGGATTACCTGAAACAATAACTGTTTCACCTCGAGAGATGATGTTGACATTCATTTCTTCTTCAATTCTCTTTAAGTTAACATCCTGTACACCGAATAAAGAAATTGCTTCGTTTGAATCGTCAAGTTGTACGTTAATTGTTACTAGCTGTTCTGACATTCCTCAATCTCCTTGAATAATTGGTTGGGTACTCGCAATATTTTCTATAACTTGGTAATGTATTGATAATTTTACTTTACCATTCTCAAGTTGTTGGTGCAAAACTTTTTCACCTTTTATTTCAGCATCTTCACTTAAAAATGCTTTTAATTGTTTCCGACCCGTTTCAAGCCCTTTTTCAACGGCTTCTTGTTTAGAGTATACCCGTTTTGTACTTTGATCTTCTCTTATAATAACTTTTTCATAAGAAAGCGGTGTTTTCCATTTAAAAAAATACAGCGGCTTTACTTCTTTTTCAACTTTTGTTGTTCTATACTTTTCTTTTGAAAACGCCCAAAGAGGCATTTTAAATGCGCTTAAATCTAAGTAATGCTTACTATAGGATTCTCCTGTTAGCACATGAAAATTAGTCTCAAGTGGAACTTCTACTTCAGACTTGTACCATGTTTCCCCGTAAACTTCTCCTTTAGCTGATACAACCTTCTTATTTTTCTCATTGCCAATAATTCCAGAAACCAGCACCTCACCTTCATTAACCACATCGTTTACTTTTACCAAAGATTGTCCTTTCTCCACAAACATTTTTGTAATCGTTGCTTTTTTTGCTGCAACTAAGTGCTGGTAAGAAGATTTCTCTTGGGGTTTTGGCTCATTTTTCTCAACCACTTGAAAGTGATAAGAAGTTCCTTTAACCTCTACACCGACCCATGTGATGTTATTCATAGAATCGGTTAAGTAACGCTGTATTTGTTCAGGGCTACCTAGTAAAAATTGAAATTCCCCTCTCTTAACGCCCACTTCCTTTAGCTTCTTGGTCATTTCATATTCTGTTTCTGGAGAAGCTCCAGTTATTTCAACTTTCCATATCATATTAGATAGCAGCGTGAGCAAAAGAAAAAAAGAAAGAAAACCTAAGACAAACCCGCTGTTTCTCCACATTGTTTTTGTTAAAAAAGGAAAGCCTTGCCGACGTACAAAATAAATTTTGCAGTCAGCTTTTCGAATCAGTATACGAATTTTTTTAACATCTTTCAACAAAATAGTGGCTGTAATACAGCCCTCTTCTACTTTTTTGACATGAGAGACCATAATTCCTTGGCGTACGCATAAATTCACAAAACGTTCAATGCCTTTTCCAACAATTCGAATTCGCACGGTTCCAATAATAAAGTTTGTCCATCCATTCTTCATTATGTTCCTCCTACCCCTACTGTTCTAAATAAAGAACTTGATTAATTTTCCCTTCTAATACTAATTCTTCAGGTAAAATCACCTTTATCACGAGTCCTTCACCGCGGACTAGCATTTGTCCCTGCTTTAACAACACTCGTATTTCAGTATCAGAAAAGGCTAATAAACCTTTATGATTTTCAATATATATGTGTATTTGTCCAACTAACGTAATCCGAGGAAGATCCATTAACACATCAGCGGGTAGTTCCATCGTTTTCGTCATCCATCTTTTCATTTGCTGTCTCCATGTTTTGCTCATAAAAAAGAACCCCCTTTCATCTCATGTTTATGAGAAAGGGGGTTAATGTATCACATCTATTTATCTTTTATAACTTTGTCTTTTCGACTTTGGTGGTCCTAGTACTTCCGACCAAATAACTCCTTGAACTGCTGATTTCTTTGAAAATGCAACAGGACGAGTAGACGTTCTCTGCTTCTTGTCGATGGTTAGAGATGAGCCTCCGACAGCTCGCTTCGGCATTTCCCTTTGGGTTTTTAGCTGTTCAAGCTTTTCTTGAAGCTCATTACGAACTGCTTGAGCTTCTTCTTGCATATCTTTCCTAACTTCTACTACCGTTTCCTTTTCATCACGATCAGAAGGACGGTACGGTATTCGTTGCGGACGATTTCTCTCTTCTCTAGAAGTAGGATTACCAACAGGAGGCATTGGCTGACGCTGTGGACGTTTTTCTTGATCCTCTGCACCCGAACCAATATAACGTTGAATAACGTTTAAAATAAAGCCTCCGACGATGATAACAAGAAAGAGATTTCCGATAATAAATTCAAATATACCTTGAATTACGTTCATGAGGAGAGTCCTCCTTACTTCTCTTCTTCATCCTGTCCCATTTTACCGATAGAGTCTCTCATATCTGTATCTGCATCAATGTTTCGGATATTCATATAATCCATCACGCCAAGATTGCCAGAGCGTAGTGCTTCTGCCATTGCTAACGGAACTTCCGCTTCTGCTTCTACTACTTTTGCACGCATCTCTTCTACTTTTGCACGCATCTCTTGCTCTTGCGCTACAGCCATTGCACGACGTTCTTCCGCTTTTGCTTGTGCAATATTTTTGTCAGCTTCTGCTTGATCAATTTGAAGAACGGCACCGATGTTTTTACCGATATCAATATCTGCAATATCAATCGATAGGATTTCAAAAGCTGTGCCTGAATCTAATCCTTTTGTTAAAACAGTTTGTGAAATCATATCCGGGTTTTCTAACACCTTTTTATGGTCTTGCTGAGAACCAATGGTAGAAACAATTCCTTCACCAACACGAGCAATAACTGTCTCTTCTCCAGCTCCCCCTACTAAACGATCGATGTTTGCACGTACTGTAATACGAGCTTTTGCTTTTACTTCAATACCATCCATCGCAACACCTGAAATGAATGGTGTTTCAATTACTTTTGGGTTAACGCTCATTTGAACAGCTTCTAATACATTACGCCCAGCTAAATCAATAGCAGCTCCGCGCTCAAACGATAACTCAATATTTGCACGTTGAGCAGCGATTAACGCATTAACAACGCGGTCAACGTTACCACCTGCTAAATAGTGACTCTCTAGCTGATTTGTTGAAACATCCAATCCAGCTTTACTTGCCTTAATTAAAGGATTTACAACGCGAGATGGAATAACGCGACGTAATCTCATTCCCACTAGTGTAAAAATACTAATTCGTACACCTGCTGCTAATGCTGAAATCCACAGCATTACCGGTACAAACGTAAAGAACACGGCTAATAAAATGATTGCTAAGCCAATTCCCACAAAAAATAATAAGCTACCTGGTTCCATTATTTAATTTCCTCCTCAGTTGGTAAATCTTTCACTTTACGTACAACAACTCGTGACCCTTCTACTTTCATCACTTTCACTTTAACATCTTTTGCCAAATAATTCCCTTCTGATACTACATCGATGTATTCATCATCAATGGAAACTGTACCAGATGGTCGAAGTGGTGTAACCGTTATTCCTTCTTTACCAATTAGTTCATAACGATTTTGGTTTGAAACATAACCCGATTCGGTATTCAATGAATCACTTAAAACCATTTTTCTCAACGTTTTCATTCTCTTACCAAAAAATTTCACCATAACAAACGCTCCTCCCAAAGCAACAGCACAAGCAATGATTAGTGACACGCCCATTTGCATGTAGTTGTCCGTAGTAAGAAAGAAGCTAATAAAGATAGCCCCTAACCCAATGATTCCCAGTATTCCACCCGGTAAAAAAAGCTCGAGTAATAGAAGAACTATTCCAATAATAAATACAATAATTGCTTCCATTCCTGCTAACCCTGCTACAAGATGACCATAAAAGAATAGAAGTAGCGCACCAATTCCCATAGATCCAGCTAAACCAAACGTTGGCGTATATAACTCGATCACTAAACCTAGCCCTCCTATTGACAGCAAAATCGGTACGACTACTGGATTGGTAACAAAACGAGCAATATGCTCTGCCCAACTAACCTTTGTTGTAATCACATCCGATTTTTCATAGCCTAATTTATTTAATAGCTCGTTTAAATTAGCAACTGTACCTTCAGAGTATTGTACGTCTTCGGCTTGTTTTGGGGTCAGCGTCAATAGTTCTTTATTCGTTATGTCCAGCTCTGGCAGCTCAATTGATTTATCTGCCATTGCCATTGCATATTTAGGATCACGTCCATTTTGCTCAGCGGCACTTTTCATTGCAGACAGCCAGTAAGACTGTGCCTTATCATCTGCTGCGTTGCCAGATCCATCAATAACGGCTGCAGAACCCATCGTTGATCCAGGAGTCATATAAATTTGATCAGCGTTTAATGCAATGTATGCTCCTGCAGACAATGCTTTCTTATTGACAAAAGCAACAATGGGAATGTCCGTTTTTGTAATACTCTTTCCAATGTCAGAAGCGGCATCTACGGCTCCACCAGGGGTATTAATATCTAATACAATCAATTCAGCCTGTTCAGCTTCAGCTTCTTTAATGCTGCGATTTAAAAAGGCTAAAAGGCCTTTTTCGACCGTATCTTCAACTGGGATTACGTATACTTTTTTTGAATTAGCAGTTAAGGTTTGCGGTAAAAAACAAAGTATGATGAACGTAGCGGCAATGATGCTTAAAGTTATTTTTTTCACTTATCCTATCACCCCTCCTCTCTTTGCATCATATGAGTGCTTATCTTTTTATACGATTAACTTTACAAATAGTTTCAAGTTTTTGAAACTATTTTATGTATTAATTGATAGAGACATATAAAAAACACCTTACGTGTGTAAGGTGTTTTTTACGATAAGTGTTGAAGAACAAGCTTATTTACAAGAGAGCCATCAGCTTTACCTTTCACTTTAGGCATAAGCGCTCCCATAACTTTCCCCATATCAGCTTTAGAGGAAGACTGCGTTTCTTCAATCGTTGCTTTAATCAATTCGCTTAACTCTTCTTCACTTAGTTGCTTAGGCGCATAAGCTTCTAATATAACTAATTCAGAATGAATTTTATCAACAAGATCTTGACGACCTGCTTTCTCAAATTCATGGAGGGAGTCTTTACGTTGTTTGAATTCGCGAGAAATAACCGTCAACTCGTCTGCTTCAGTTAGATCGTGGCCCAACTTAATGGCTTCATTTTGAAGAGATGCTTTTACCATGCGAATCACGGTTAGCTTCTCTTTCTCTTTGTTTTTCATCGCTTGCTTCATATCACTATTTAAACGCTCGAGAAGACTCATAATAAATCCACCCTCTTATTAGAACTTGCGCTTTCTAGCAGCTTCAGATTTCTTCTTACGCTTTACGCTAGGCTTTTCATAGAATTCGCGCTTTCTTGCTTCTTGTAACGTACCAGTTTTTGAAACTGAACGTTTGAAGCGACGAAGAGCATCTTCAAGCGATTCGTTTTTACGAACAACTGTTTTTGACATTCTAATTCCCTCCCTCCGAACAAAACCACTAACATCATAATGACATGTGTTAGACATGTCTTTTGCCATTATAATATAATGAACTCTTAAGGTCAACCAGTTTAAATAAAGTAATAAACCCATTCAATTGTATTTTATGAATTCACTTATTAAACCATACCCATTTTTTCAAGTAGTTATAAAGCTGATGCACGCAGATTTACTTTATTCTGCAAATCCACGTGCATTCTTTAAAATTAAGAACTTAGTTTAACGCGATCAGTTGGCATTTCTACCTCATCCATCACGCGGACAAATTCACCTTCATTATAAGGGTAACCTGCTTTAGAGATTTTCACTTTAACAAGCTTTCCAACCATTTCTTCCGTTGCTGGGAACACTACTTTCAAATAGTTATCCGTATAACCCACATACAAATTGCTATTTGACTCTTCTTTGTAACGTTCTTCTGGAATCACTTCCAACACTTCACCTTCAAATTCCGACGCATACTCTTTTGCCAGTTGATTTGAAAGTTCAATTAAGCGATGTACGCGCTCGTTTTTCACTTCTTCATCAATTTGGTCATCCATACGAGCAGCCGGTGTACCTGTACGCTTAGAGTACGGGAACACGTGAAGCTCTGAGAATTTATGCTCTTTAATGAAGTTATATGTTTCCATAAATTCATCTTCTGTTTCACCAGGGAATCCTACAATTACATCAGATGTAATCGCAAGACCTGGTAACGCTTCTTTTAAGCGAGTCAAACGCTCTCCGAAGAATTCCATTGTGTACTTACGACGCATGCGTTTTAACACTGTATTTGATCCAGATTGAAGGGGAACGTGTAAATGGCGAACAACCATTTCAGATTTATCCAACACGTCAATAACTTCGTCTGTAATCTGACTAGCTTCAATTGATGAAATACGGATACGTTTTAATCCTTTTACTTGAGACTCTAAATCACGTAGTAGCTGTGAAAGATTATAATCTTTCATATCTTCACCATAGCCACCTGTATGAATTCCTGTTAACACAATCTCTTTATAACCAGCATCTACTAATTGTTGAGCTTGCGCTACAACTTCTTTTGGATCACGTGAACGCATTAAGCCTCTTGCCCAAGGAATAATACAAAACGTACAGAAATTGTTACAACCTTCTTGAATTTTCAAAGATGCACGTGTACGGTCTGTGAAAGCCGGTACATCTAACTCTTCATATACACGTGTTTTCATGATGTTTCCTACACCGTTAATCGGCTGACGCTCTTGCTTAAATTGTTCAATGTAATCTAGCATCTTTACACGATCCTGTGTACCTACAACAATATCCACGCCAGGAATCGCCATTATTTCTGCTGGTGATGTTTGTGCGTAACAACCCGTTACACAAATAACCGCATCTGGGTTTTTACGAATTGCACGACGAATTACTTGACGACTTTTTTTATCACCTGTGTTCGTTACCGTACAGGTATTGATAACATATACATCAGCAGTTTGCTCATATTCTACGCGATCGTAGTTAGCTCCTTTAAACAACTGCCAAATAGCTTCTGTTTCATAGTGATTCACTTTACACCCTAATGTGTGGAAAGCAACTGTTGGCATTGTATTCACCCCATTAACTCAGTTTGATATGATATAGCAGATAGCACGTATAGCGGTGCTGTTTCTGCACGTAAAATTCGAGGACCGAATCCACATTTAGTAAATTGATGTTCTTCTAAAAACGCAACTTCTTGTTCTGTCAATCCACCTTCTGGTCCAATAACAACCAAAAGAGAATCACCAGACTGCAGATGAGATAAAACATGATGCAAATTAGAAGCTTCACCTTGCTTAGCTACTTCTTCATACGCTACGATTTTATGCGTATATTCACTTGCTGCAACAAGCTGTTTTAAAGTCATGGGACTATCAACAGCTGGCACTGTGGTACGGTGGGATTGCTCTGCAGCTTCCTTTGCAATTTTGTTCCATCTCTCTAATTTCTTTTTGCCTTTTTTCTCGTCCCATTTCACAATGGAGCGATCCGCAATAAAAGGGATAAACTTCGTTGCGCCAAGTTCTGTCCCTTTTTGAATAATAAGCTCAAGCTTATCCCCTTTAGGCAACCCGCTCACAATCGTAACTGTCACAGGCATCTCTTTTTCTTCACTTAACCATTCTATAATAGATCCTTGGATTTCGTCAGTGGAAATCATTTCAATCTCACAAAGAGCCGCTTGTCCGTTTTCATTACAACAAATAACGCGTTCTCCTTCTGACATTCTCATCACTCGCTGGATGTGGTGAGCATCTGAATCAGTAATTTTCACCGTTCTATCAACAAATTGATCATTTTTTAAAAAATAACGTTGCACAGCTACACCTTCTCACTTATCAAGCTTGTTTAGTTGCAATAATAGCTACCCAATCTTCCATCATTGTCACTTCTTCAATAACAAATCCAGCTTTCACAAGGGCTTCTTTTACTTCTTCTTTCTTAGCACTAATAATACCTGATGTAATAAACGAACCGCCTGGCTTCAAAACTGCATATGCATCGTCAACAAAACGAACGATAATTTCTGCTAAAATATTTGCAACAACAACGTCTACAGGACCTTCAATATTATTTAAAAGGTTGTTTTGAGCAACCGTTACAGCACCTTGCACTTTGTTTAGCTTTACGTTTAAACGAGCTGAACGAACCGCTACTTCATCAAGGTCAAGCGCTCTTACAGATTTCGCACCAAGCATTGCTGCACCAATACTCAAAACACCAGAACCTGTTCCGACATCAATAACCGTATCATTTTCTTTAACCGTTCGCTCAAGTCCTTGCAACGACATGACTGTTGTTGGGTGGGTCCCTGTTCCAAACGCCATCCCTGGATCTAATTCAATAATTAATTCATCTGTGTTGACTTTTTCATAGTTTTCCCAAGTAGGAACAATTGTAAAACGCTCAGATATTTTTACAGGATGATAGTATTTCTTCCAAGCAGTAGCCCACTCTTCTTCATTTACCTCACTGATTGTCACTTTGTTTGCACCTAAATCAAAATCATAAACTAACAAGCCATTAATAGCTTCTTTAATACCTTCAACCGTCTCACCTAAGAAGCTGTTTACAGGAAGGTATGCCTTTACGATTACACCTTCTTCAGGGTAATCATCGGCATTAAGCTGGTAGATTTCCCCAAAAGTTGTATCCCTCTCTTTTATTAAATCTGCTGGATCTTCGATTACAACACCGCTTGCTCCTGATTCATGTAAAATATGTGAGATTGGTTCAATCGCTTCCTGTGTCGTATGAATACAAATTTCAGACCATTTCATCTCTACCAACTTCATCCCTTCTGTTTTTTCGCTTTATTTTGTTTTATCACAGCTGACAGGTTGGTAAAGCATTTTACCAACCTGTCAATGTTTATTATTCGCCTTTAATTGCTCTCTTTACTTTTGCAAAGAAAGAATCGTGTTGCTCATCAACTGCTTCTTGTCCGCTTAACTCTGCGAACTCTCGAATTAATTGTTTTTGTTTCTCAGAGAGCTTTGTTGGTGTAACAACGCGCACATGAATATGTTGGTCACCCTGACCATATCCTCGAACGTTTGCTACTCCTTTTCCTTTTAGTCGGAACCTTGTACCCGTTTGAGTACCTGCAGGAATTTTCAGCTTTACTTTTCCATGTAGCGTCGGTACTTCCACTTCATCTCCCAATGCAGCTTGTGCAAAGGTTAATGGCATTTCACAATAAATATCATCACCGTCACGCTCAAAGAGCTCATGTGATCGAACGTTAAACACAACGTATAAGTCTCCAGATGGACCGCCATTTGCACCTGGTTCTCCTTGACCACTCACACGAAGCTGTTGGCCATCATCCACACCAGCTGGGATTTTCACATTAATTTTACGACGTTTTGTTACTTTGCCTTCACCGTGGCATGTTGAACATTTTTGCTCAATTTTCTTACCAGTCCCATTACAATGATGGCAAGCACGACGGTTTACTACACGACCAAACGGCGTGTTTTGTTCTACATTTAATTGTCCAGAACCGTTACAATGTGAACACGTGCTGACTTTTGTACCTGGCTTTGCACCCGATCCGTTACATGTGTCACACGTTTCTTCACGAGGAATTTCAATAGTTGTTTCTTTTCCGAATACCGCCTCTTCAAACGATAATGTCATCGTGTACTGTAAATCGGCACCTTGCCTTGGAGCATTAGGGTCTCTTCTACGACCTCCGCCACCAAAGATTGAACTAAAAATATCTTCAAAGCCAAAACCGCCAAAGTCTGAACCTCCGCCAAAACCACCAAAGCCCTGGTTTGGATCAGCATGACCAAATTGATCATAGTGTGCTTTCTTTTGGTCATCACTTAACACTTCATATGCTTCTTTGACTTCTTTAAATTGCTCTGCAGCATCCTCGGCTTTATTAATATCCGGATGATATTTTTTTGAAAGCTTACGATACGCTTTTTTAATCTCATCTTTTGTAGCGCCTTTGCTGATGCCGAGTACTTCATAGTAATCTCGCTTACTCATCAATACTCACTCCCGAATCGTTTCACATAAACGTAATTGTATCATCATTAATCTTTTCATCGCAACAGAAAAGTTAAGCGATACACCGAACCTATTGTGAATTGCTATTTTTGTACGTTAAAAAAGTCAAAGCCAAGAGATAGCTTGACTTTGACTTTTAAAATCCTGTGAATTGCACCGTGGCGTCCTTCACATTAGTCGTCAAGATGCATTATTTTTTATCGTCGTTTACTTCTTCAAACTCTGCATCTACAACATCATCATTTTGAGCGCCTTCGCCACCAGCTGCTTGCTGAGCTTGTTGAGCTTGCTCATACATTTTCACCGTTAAAGCTTGAACAACTTCTTGAAGCTCATCTTTTTTCGCTTTGATTTCTTCAAGGTCATTCTTTTCGATTGCAGCTTTTAACGCCTCTTTTGCTTCGTTAGCTTTTGCTACTTCAGCTTCTTCAACCTTACCTTCAAGGTCTTTCAACGTTTTTTCAGTTGTAAATACAAGTTGATCTGCTTCATTGCGTAATTCAACTTCTTCTTTACGTTGTTTATCTGCATCTGCGTTATCTTCTGCTTCTTTTACCATGCGTTCAATTTCATCATCTGATAAACCAGTAGAAGACTTAATTGTAATTGCTTGCTCTTTATTTGTACCTAAATCTTTTGCACGTACGTTTACGATACCGTTCTTATCAATATCAAAGCTTACTTCGATTTGAGGTACACCACGTGGAGCTGGTGGAATGTCCGTTAATTGGAAACGACCTAACGTTTTGTTATCAGCTGACATCGGACGCTCACCTTGAAGTACGTGAATGTCTACAGCCGTTTGGTTATCAGCTGCTGTTGAGAATACTTGTGATTTACTTGTAGGAATTGTTGTGTTGCGCTCAATTAGCTTTGTGAATACGCCGCCCATTGTTTCAATTCCTAAAGATAGTGGCGTTACGTCTAATAACACTACGTCTTTTACATCACCAGTTAATACTCCACCTTGAATTGCTGCACCTAAAGCAACAACTTCATCAGGGTTTACACCTTTATGAGGCTCTTTACCAGTTTCTTTTTTAATGGCTTCTTGCACCGCTGGGATACGAGTAGAACCACCAACTAAAATTACTTTATCTAGCTCACTTGCAGAAAGACCAGCATCTTGTAAGGCTTGACGTACTGGAGCCATTGTACGCTCTACTAGGTCTGCAGATAATTCTTCAAACTTCGCACGTGATAGCGTTACTTCTAAGTGAAGTGGTCCAGCTTCGCCAGCTGTGATAAACGGTAGTGAAACTTGTGTAGAAGTTACACCAGATAAATCTTTTTTCGCTTTTTCAGCAGCATCTTTTAGACGTTGAAGTGCCATTTTATCTTTAGCTAAATCAATGCCATTTTCTTTTTTAAACTCTGCTACTAAGTAGTCGATGATTACTTGGTCAAAATCATCTCCACCAAGGCGGTTGTCACCAGCAGTTGAGCGCACTTCGAATACGCCATCTCCTAGCTCTAGAATTGATACGTCAAACGTACCTCCACCTAAGTCGTATACAAGTACAGTTTGGTCTTCGTCTGTTTTTTCTAACCCGTATGCAAGAGCAGCCGCTGTTGGTTCGTTGATAATACGCTCAACTTCTAAACCAGCAATTTTACCAGCATCTTTTGTTGCTTGACGCTCAGCATCGTTAAAGTATGCAGGAACCGTGATAACTGCTTTTGTTACAGGCTCACCTAAGTACTCCTCTGCATATCCTTTTAAATGTTGCAGAATAATTGCTGACATTTCTTGAGGTGTATACTCTTTTCCTTCAGCTTCTACTTTGTGATCTGTACCCATGTGACGTTTAATTGAGATGATTGTGTTTGGATTTGTAATTGCTTGACGCTTTGCTACTTCCCCAACTTGACGCTCACCGTTTTTAAACGCAACAACAGATGGTGTTGTACGATTTCCTTCTGGATTTGGGATTACTTTTGGCTCGCCGCCTTCTAAGACAGCGACACAAGAGTTCGTTGTACCTAAGTCGATACCAATGATTTTACTCATGTAAAATAACCTCCTTGTTTTATGTAATAATTTTATTGATTTACTTTTACCATTGCAGGGCGAATAATTTTATCCTTTAGCTTATACCCTTTTTGAAGTTCTTCTACGACTGTATTTGATTCATACGCCTCATCTTCTACTTGCATAACAGCTTGATGTTCATAAGGGTCGAACGGTTTTCCAACAGATTCAATTGCCTCAACACCTTCTTTTTGAAGTGCCTCAACTAATTGACGGTAAACCATTTCTACACCTTTCATTACAGACTTCGTGTTCTCATCTTCTGTGTTCACCTGTAGAGCACGGTCAAAGTTATCCAGTGCTGGTAAGATGTCTGTCACTAAAGATTGCGCACGATACTTCTGTGCTGCTTCTGCATCAAGACGAGAACGACGACGGAAATTATCGAAATCAGCTTGTAGACGTACATATCTATTTTCCTGTTCTTCAAGCTGTTGCTTTAATTGGTCAATTTGTGTTTGAAGAGTAGCCTCTGCAGATTCTTCAACAGTTTCTTCTTGCTGATTTTCTGTATCTACAGTTTCTTGTACTACTTCTTCTACTTGTTCTTCTACTTGCTTTTCGTTTGACAATTCCTTCACCTCCTTAAAGTTAGAGCACGTTCATGCCGCTGTCTATTTTATCATAGGAAAGGCAGGAAGCAATATCTTCCAGCACTTTCCTTATATTTTTATTGCTTGTATAAATTCGTTAATAAGCGGGACATATCGGAAGATAACAATGTCATTAAGCTAATAGCTCGCGCATATTCCATGCGAGTCGGACCTAGTAAAGCAATGGTACCAATTTGTTCTTCACCAAACGAATACGTAGCGGTAATTAAACTGCAATCAGCCATTTCGTTCACTTCATTTTCACGACCAATTTTAACGTGAATACCAGATTTGCTAGACGTTAAAAGCTGCGAAAACTCTTTTTCATGTTCAATAATAGTGAATAAATCACGAATTTTATCGATGTTATGAAACTCAGGTTGAGCAAACATATTCGTTTTTCCACCGATAACCATTTTACCGCTTGTGTTTAGCTTTAATGCATCGTTTAAAATCGTCATCGTTTCTTTATACCCTCGAATATGATTCTTTAGCAATAACGCTACTTCTTTGTACATCTTATCATGTAGCTCAGTAATCCGAACGCCCACTAACTTATCGTTTAAAATATTGACCATCTTTTCAATATCTGATGCGCCAATTCCAGCAGGTAAAGTAATTGTACGATGCTGTACGTGACCTGCATCTGTAACAATAATAGCAACGGCTGATTCTTCAGTTAGCGGCAAAATTTGCAGCTGCTTCAGCTTATTGGTTACCGCTTTAGGGCCAAGAACAATTGACGTTAGGCTTGTTAAATCTGATAAAATCTGAGCAGATTTTTGTACAATCTCTTCCAGCTCAACAACGCGTTCAGCAAAAAGAGAATTAACCGTTGAAATATCTTCATCCGTTAATAGCTGCGGAGACAATAAATGATCCACATAATAGCGATATCCTTTTTCAGACGGAACGCGCCCTGAAGATGTATGAGTTTTTTCAATAAAGCCAAGCTCTTCTAAATCAGACATTTCATTGCGAATTGTTGCTGAGCTAAAATTAATCTCACTTTTTTTAGAAAGTGTACGAGAGCCAACAGGCTGTGCAGATCGAATAAAATCATCAATTATGACTTGTAAAATTAATAGCTGTCGATCAGTAAGCACGTTTCATCACCTCTGTTAGCACTCTAAAAGCTTGAGTGCTAAATCTAATAATAAATTACCAAATCATCATGGGTCATGTCAACGATTAGATTCCACCAATAAATGCCTGGAATACTTCATTTCCTAGAAAGCGCCCTTTTTTTGTTAATCTTAGCGAACTGTCTGTCTCTTCAAGCAGCCCTTTGTTAACATACTCTTGTATCGGTTTTGAAAAAACTTCATTCATTTCTACTTTATACTTGTCATAAAAATTAGCTTTATTCACACCATCTGTTTTGCGCAGCCCTAAAAACATTTCCTCTTCCATTCTTTCCACTTTAGAAACAGAAATTTCATCTAAGCAGGCACTCTTTGTTTCCGTAATAGTTTGCATATATTTTTTCAATGGTGCAATATTAGACCGTCTAATTCCATCAATATAACTATGTGCTCCTGCTCCTATTCCGTAGTAATCATTATTATCCCAATATGTGAGGTTATGAAGGCTTTCGTAGCCCAAGCGAGCAAAATTGCTAATCTCATATTGAGAATATCCGTGCTTCTCCATCTCATCCATTAACATCTCGTACATGAACGCTTCATCTTCCTGGGAAGGCACGCGAAGCTGTCCTTTATTCATCAAGTTATAAAATACTGTTTTAGGCTCAATGATTAAAGAATAAGCAGAGATATGCTCTACGTCCATTGAGAACGCAATATCAAGCGTTTCTTTAAAATCAGAAATCGTTTGACCAGGCAAGCTGTACATGAGATCTAAGCTGATATTTTCAAACCCTATCTTTCTAGCTTCATCAACGGCTTGAAATGCTTGTTGGTTACTGTGAACACGTCCAATTTTTTCAAGGAGCTTTTCGTTAAATGTTTGAACTCCAATACTTAAGCGGTCTACACCGTACGCATGTAAAACTCGTAATTTCTCTGCTGTCAGCTCATTTGGGTTTGCTTCAAACGTAAACTCTTTTACATTTTGAACCGGAAATGATTCGTGAATCGATTCTAAAAAGTAAGTCAACTGCTTCTCATCGAGAGCTGTTGGAGTTCCTCCACCAACAAAAATTGTCCTTAATTGATTAGCAGGATATTTTGCTACTGTATGCCTCATCTCGTCCCTCATTTTTTCTAGATAAGGCATAACCGGCTGATTTTTGAAAAATACTTTATTAAAGTCACAGTAGTGACAAATATGATGACAAAAAGGAATATGCAAATAAGCTGCTTCAATCATCGTCTTCCACCTCAAAATAGTTAAAGTAAATGATAAAAATACCGCAGATGCTCTCTGCGGTATTTTTATCGTAACGCGCCTTTAATCGCTCTACGCTATAGTGTAACAAATCAATCAGTTATACAACACTAAACTGCTTATGTTAAATAATTCCTCACTCTTCATCCATACGTAGTACAGCCATGAATGCTTCTTGTGGAACTTCTACTGATCCGACTTGCTTCATTCTTTTCTTACCTTCTTTTTGTTTCTCAAGAAGCTTACGCTTACGAGAAATATCCCCACCGTAACATTTTGCTAATACATTTTTTCGAATGGCTTTGATTGTTGAACGCGCGACAATCTTCTGACCAATAGCTGCTTGAATAGGCACTTCAAACTGCTGACGTGGAATCAGTTCTTTTAATTTTTCTACGATGATTTTACCGCGATCATATGCTGAGTCACGGTGCACAATGAAGGATAGTGCATCGACTTTTTCTGCATTTAACAAGATATCCATTTTCACGAGCTTAGATTCTTTATAACCAATTAGTTCATAATCAAAAGATGCATACCCTTTTGTGTTTGATTTTAGTTGATCAAAGAAATCATACACAATCTCAGCTAGCGGAATCTCATACACAATACTTACTCGATTTGCATCTAAGTACTGCATGTCGATGAAATTACCGCGCTTTTTCTGACAAAGCTCCATAACTGCTCCTACATAATCATTAGGAACCATCATTGTTGCTTTTACATAAGGCTCTTCAACTTTTTCAATCTTTTGAGCATCTGGCATATTAGACGGATTATCAACAGATACTTTCTCACCATCTGTCATGTATACATCGTAAATAACACTTGGAGCTGTTGTAATCAAGTCAATCTTAAACTCACGCTCAATACGCTCTTGGATAATCTCCATGTGAAGGAGGCCCAAGAATCCACAACGGAAACCAAACCCTAACGCTTGAGATGTCTCTGGTTCAAACTGAAGAGCTGAATCATTCAGTTCTAGTTTTTCTAAAGCTTCGCGTAAGTCGTTATATTTGGCTGTATCGATTGGATACAAGCCGCAATATACCATTGGATTTAATCGGCGGTAACCAGGTAAGGGTTCAGTTGCACCATTTTTAGCAAGTGTAATCGTATCCCCTACGCGTGTATCTCCTACGTTTTTGATAGCAGCTGTTAAATACCCTACATCTCCAACAGATAGTTCGTCCTGTGGAACTGCTTTTGGTGTTAACACACCAATTTCAGTAACTTCAAATTCTTTTCCTGTTGCCATCATGCGAATTTTATCGCCTGTTTTGACCGATCCTTCTACAATACGAATAGATGCAACAACACCACGATAAGCATCATAGAATGAATCAAAAATTAAGGCTTTTAAAGGCCCTTCTGGATCCCCTTCAGGAGCAGGTACTTTTTCTACAATTTGCTCTAAAATCTCTTCAATTCCAATACCTGCTTTTGCAGAAGCAAGCACTGCTTCTGAAGCATCTAAGCCAATTACATCTTCCACTTCTTGACGCACGCGTTCAGGCTCAGCACTTGGAAGATCAATTTTATTGATAACAGGTAAAATTTCCAAATCATTATCTAACGCTAAATATACGTTGGCTAATGTTTGCGCTTCAATTCCTTGGGCAGCATCCACTACAAGAATTGCTCCTTCACAAGCTGCAAGACTACGAGACACTTCATATGTAAAATCGACGTGCCCTGGAGTATCAATTAAATGGAAAATATATTCTTCTCCATCTTTTGCTTTATACTTAAGCTGAACAGCATTTAGCTTAATGGTAATTCCACGTTCACGTTCTAAATCCATAGAATCCAAAAGTTGAGCTTTCATTTCGCGCTGGGTAAGCGCATTTGTCTTTTCTAAAATACGGTCAGCCAATGTTGACTTTCCGTGATCTATATGAGCAATAATCGAAAAGTTTCTAATTTTCGACTGTCGGTTTAACTTCGCTTCTCTATCCATCATTTTTTCACTCCTACTGAAAATCGGCAAAATACACTAAAGTAAATTATAACAACACATCAGTCAACATTCAATAAACTTCTCAAGGGAGGAAGAGAGATGAGTTCAATAATAAAGCAGAGCAGCCTTAATGTGTAGCGAAACATTAAGGCTGCTCTGCTTTGTTTTTTTATACAAACAGGTTATGAAAAGCTTCGACTGCTTTTTGTATAACAGCCTGGATGCTGTTAGCTAAGCTTTTTCCAATTGAAGAAAAAAAGTTAAATGCCTTTCGCTCTTCCAGCAGCTTTTGTTTTTCTTCAAGGTCCACAACTCGTTTGTTTCCCATTACATCTGCTTCTACTTCGCCCTCGCCCGTCTTAGAAACTGTAAACACTTGCTCAATACTAGGGTCATCATACCCTTTCATCTTGATTAATCCTTGCTGGGCAGTCTGCATCCCTAATAATACGCCGAACAATAACACAACGCTTAGCAGCAGCGACTTCATCATGAATTTCACCATGAGAATGCTCCTTTCATCTAAACATACCTATTCATTTTCGTAGTATTCATTATGGGACACTTCTGCTGGTTTCATTCACTTTTAATGAGTATAAGATCCAAAGTTTCCTTGGTCCACTTCATGGTGAAGAGCTGCGTTTAATCCTCCAGCTACGACGTTAGCCATTTCTTCAATAAATAAGTCAACTTCTTTTGGTGTAACCATCAGATTATGGCCTAATGGGGCTAACACCTCATGAATTAAACGACGCTTTTCTTCATCAGGTAACGTACCAATCATCCCCAAATATGTTTGACGATGTTCTTCGCTTGGTAAATCTTCGTCAGTTAGCTGTTTCTTTTCTCCAAACGTCATTCCAGAAGGAATAAGTGACTTCGAAGGCTTGTCTTGTTCATTCATCTCACGTCCAAAATGCTTTAAAATAAAATCAATAGTATCACTTGTAATTGATACCGCATCAACAACTGTAGGTATACCAATTGCAATTACTGGAATGCCTAGCGTTTCATAGCTAATTTCTTTTCGTTTATTTCCAACTCCAGAGCCGGGGTGAATACCTGAGTCTGAAATTTGAATTGTTGCGTTTACACGTTCAATTGAACGCGCTGCCAAAGCATCAACAGCAATAATGAAATCTGGTTTGACTTTTTGTACAACCCCAAAGATAATATCGCTAGTTTCAATTCCAGTGATCCCCATCACACCAGGTATAATAGCACTTACTGGACGGAACCCCTCTTCTACGCTTTCAGGCTGTAGAGCAAATAAATGACGAGTAATTAATAAATTTTCTACCGTCTTTGGACCAAGTGCATCCGGAGTAACGCTACTGTTTCCAAGGCCGACTACTAAACAGCTTGCATCATCTGCAATATTTAAGCCTTTTATAAAATGATTCAGTTCCTTAGCAAATACTTCCTCCATCTTTTCCTGCTTTTCGGTATCCTGCTCGCGAATTCCAACAGATTCTAGAGTAAGATAGCGCCCTTTTTTCTTTCCCACCGTTTGGGCACCTTGTTCAGTTATTTCAACTAAAGAAACCTTTACTCCATCGACATCTTTTTCTTTAAAAATAACTCCTTCAAGCTCAGACTGCTTCGCTTGCTTTTCATTGTCTTCAACAGCCATCGTCCTTGCTTCCACGGCTAAATCGGTGCGAATACTATATTGACTTAAATCCAAGTTTTCATTCATTGCAGACCCTCCTCAGCTATTATCATAGAAGTTAGTTTCACCTGTTGCTAATTAATTCATGCACAAGAGCGATAAAATTCCTTTTAGGTGCTATTGCATTATAGCCGTGGGTTTGATAAAATATCCTTTGTTCTTATTGTAAGAAATGTCGAGTTCTATATAATCTCGATTGCTATAATTTCGGGAGGTGAAACGAATGCCAAACATTAAATCAGCTATCAAACGTGTAAAAACTACTGAAGCTCGTCGTGCACATAACATCCAAGTAAAATCTGCTATGCGTACTGCTATCAAAAACTTTGAAGCTTTAGTTGAAAACAACGATGTAGATAATGCAAAAGCAGCATACTCTGTTGCTTCTAAAAAATTAGACAAGGCTGCACAAAAAGGTCTTATCCACAAAAACGCTGCAGCTCGTCAAAAATCTCGCTTAGCGCAAAAACTTAACGGTTTATCTGCATAATAAGCGAAAAAACGATCCCCATAGGATCGTTTTTTTTATGGTTTTTAGCCACCAGCTTGCTTTAAGAAAAACAATTGTAAAAGCAATGCTTTGTCTATTTTCCCCGTCTTCATTTCATAATCTGCTTCTGCTAGCTCTTTAATAATGTTACGTAGCACCGGCTCTTCAAACCTTCTACTTTGTTGAAGAGAAATCTTCACTCGAAAAGGATGTACTTTTAACGTTTGTGCAATTTGCTGTTGACCATACCCTTGGCCAGAAAGTTGCTTTGTATGATAAATTAAGCGAAATTGTGAAGCCAGTAAAGACAAAATTTTAATTGGCTCTTCATTATTTCGAAGCAAATCTTGATAAATATTTAACGCCTCTTTTAAATTTTTATTCATAACTGCTTCAATAAGCGTAAAAACATTTTGTTCTAACGTTTTAGCTACTAGCTCGTGTACAACTTCTCGCGTAATGACACCATTATCTCCTACATAAAGCATCATTTTTTCTACTTCATTTGTAATAATCGTAACGTTTAATCCAACAAGCTGCAACAAGAGCTGCTTAGCATCTTCATCCATTTCTACATTTCTTTTATGCAGTACATCTTTTATCCATCGCACTAAGTCCTGCTCATTAAATTCATTTGCTTCAACATACATAGCCTGCTTTTTTAACGCTTTGGTTATTTTTTTTCGCTCATCTAATTTTTCATAAGGAGCTTGCACGATTAAGGTTGAAAAAGGTGCGGGTTGCTCAAGGTAAGTCTGTAATTTACTAACATCGTGTTCTACCTTAGATTTTGATTTTTCTGCAGTTAGAAAAAAAGCATTCTTGGCAATTACCACTCGCTTATCACCTAAAAAAGGCAGCGTTTCAGCATCCTCAATTACCTGTTCAATCGGCGTTTCCTCTAAGTCATATATCGATAAATTAAACTCTTTTTCCTCGTCTGATAAGGAATATTGAATAATTTTATCTCTTGCTTTTTTCATAATAAAAGCATTTAAACCATGTAATAAATAGACGGGTTTTATGTCCTTAGAATTGATAGTTTTCAACGGATCTATTGCCAATTTTTTACGCTCCATTCTATAGTTCTTCATCTTCTATGGTATAGGTGTAATAGCGGTTTGGCAAGAATACAAAAAGGAATTGCTAAAAGTAGCAATTCCTCAGTTTATAATAAACACTAACAAATTAAGCCCTAGGTTACTTATTTGTTAATGAGTAAACCCATATAATTATCGTTTACTTTTTTACCACAAACAATGATTGTTAACTGTTGTCAGGTTAGGAAAACGCTTTATATTTTATAGATTTTTTAAAAAACATGGATTATACTGTAAATAGGAGGGGTGGCAATGAATCAATTTGAAGAAAGCGTTCAAAGTAAACGAAACGACGCAGTCGATTCGGCTGTAGGATTTATCGCATCATTTGGATTTTTTACTACCTTATTTATTATCGCAACGGTCATTCACTACTTTGGATCATAGATCATAAGTAGATGCTAATGAACAGAGTTCTATTCATTAGTTGAATCGGTAAACGAGATAGAAAATCAGCAATACTTAGCGACTGTCATCTACAGTCGTTTTTTTTAACTTGATATAGACTATGGAAGTTCTGTGTAAAAGGTTCCTTTGTTTTTTCGAAATGTATACGTAATTGCACCGTTTTCATCTGTTCGATAGATGAAAACGTTAGCTTCTTGTAGCCTTTCAACCACTTCGTTATGCGGGTGACCATAGCGATTCTTTTTGCCTGCGGATATGAGAGCAATTTGAGGATTGAGTGCACGAAGAAATGCAGGTGATGTAGACGATTTGCTTCCATGATGTGCAACCTTTAAAACATCAGCTTGTATCGAAGGAATAGTACGAAGAATCTCAGCTTCTCCCGCTTCTTCCAAATCACCTGTAAAAAGCCAACTAATCCCTCCAAGCTCTGTAAATAAAACAATAGATGAGTTATTGCTCGTTGTTTCTGTACCTGTTGGTGAAAGAATGTAAAAAGAAGTATCTCCTTGTTTCCAATAGTCTCCTTTTTTAACGTAGGAAATCTTGCTATTTGCTTTTCTTGCTTGTTCGATAATATTTACTTCTAAATCTGTAAGCTGCTTCTTTTTCCCCAGTACTACCTGTTCAATTTTGACTTGATCCAGTAACGTACTGGCACTTCCGCCATGGTCATAGTCCCCGTGTGTAATCAATAACTTATTTACCTTTCCAATTCCCTTTGATTTTAAAACTGGCATAACAATATCCTTTCCCACGTCAAACAAATCACGGCGTACTTGCCAGCCTTCACTTGAAAACAGAACGCTTCCTCCCGTATCAATCAAATAGACTCCTCTCCTATATGGAAGTTCAATTAACAAGCTGTCTCCTTGGCCCACGTCAATCATCGTCACTTTCCCATATGGATTTACATACGGAAAGAGACACTGAACCACAAGTATTAAGACCGTAACTATGCTAAAAAAAGATGTATATTTCTTCTTCTCAATGGACCATAAAACACTGTAAATAGCTATGTACAGAAGTCCTACAACCCATAAAGAAAGCTTACCAGTTGTTACTACGAATACAGGAGATAGATTGTGTATTCGTTGCAGGAACCATTCGCTTAGTAATAATACATTATTTAGTATCCATTGACCGATAGCTGCAATGGGTAAAAAGAAAAATGACGTAGTAAATATGAACAAACAAAGAGGGAGGATGACTGTTGAAAAAAGGGGAACATAAATCATATTAAGAGGAAGGCTTAGTAGCGAAACTTCATAGAAGTAAAACAATAATAGAGGTAGTGATCCGAGCTGTGCAATAAATGATACCAGCAGTAACTGACCCATAGTGGACGTAATTCTTTTTAAAATCACCTGTGCACTAAGCACAATAAAGAGGGTGACGACAAAAGATAATTGAAACCCTACTTGTAAAATGTAAAATGGATTAACAGCTATCATTAACAAGAATGCCAGCGCTATGCTATCTGTTAGACTAATTTTCTTTTGATACTTTGTACTCGCTAAAGCTAACATACTCATTAACACGGCACGAATAACTGAAGGTGCCCCACCAGCGATAATGGCGTACAAAGGAAGAGTCACTAATAAAATATTCGTGGCTAACTGGCGCGTCATTCCCATTCGAATTAGTACATAAAAGAACATAAACGTCATTAGGCCAACGTGAAGACCTGAAATAGCTAGCAAATGAATGAGCCCAAAGCTTTGGTAAAGCTGAAGTAAATCAGAATCGATTTGACTTCTCTCTCCATAAATGAGCGCTTGCATAAAAGACGATGCTGGTTGAGGAACATTCTTTTGAAGATAATCAATTCCATGTTGTCGATAAATAGAAAGCCGCTGAAGAAAAGACAATTGTTTAGAAGGGTGGCATAAAGAGGGTGTAAACGTAGATGCTTTAAGCTTCCAATGAACATGCTTAGTATCCATGTACCCTTTATAGTTAAATGCGTTTGGATTTCGCCTTTCTTCAAAAGATGAAAGTTTTCCTTTTAACATACAGCGGTCATAAATCATTAAGCTTTGAACCTGCTTAACTTCACTTTCACTTTTCATATAGTATACAACAGATACTTCTTCACCTTGCGTGCTAAAGAAAAAGCGTACTTGGCTTCCATCTATATTAGGAATGGAAGAGATTTGTCCGGTAAATATTGTTTGATTCGAAGAAATCGATGTTTGATGATGAAATAAAAAAAGATGAAATAACCCAAAGAAAAAGCTGCCAATAAGAACGCAAAGGATGAAAACATAGCGTGGACATCTAAGGTATAAAAAAACTGCGTAGCTTAGTACAACTATGAGTGTAATCCATAAGAAGTGATAGGCTAAAAACATGGTTAACATGGCGCTAACTGCTGCATATAAATAAAAGCCTTTCAAAAAAGAACCTCCCACTCAAAAGAGATAGCTAGACACTAAGTGCCTAGCTTATGAATGCTGAAACAGGGAAAAAGCTTGATCTTCTAAACGAGCAATTTCTTCTTTGGAAAGATTGCTATGGTGAAGTTTCTCTAAAATACTATTTACAAAGCTCAACTTTTTTTGACTATTTAAATCAATGACGGCTTCGTTTAGCTCTACTTTTTCAAACCTTACCCCTGATTGCTTAAATAATTCAACAGCGTATGGATGATTTTTGTAATCGTTAGCATAATAAACTGTCTTAATCCCGGCTTGAATAAGTGCTTTGCAACAATTTAAGCAAGGGAAGTGCGTTACATAAACTTCTGCATCTTCTGTTTTAACACCGAACTTAGCACACTGTAACAGGGCATTTACCTCTGCATGAATGGTTCTAACACAATGGTTATCAATAACATAACAGCCCTCGTCTGCACAGTGGACCCCTCCGCTTATTGACCCGTTGTACCCTCCTGCGATAATGCGTTTATCTCTCACAATGGTAGCACCTACAGCTAAACGCTCACACGTGCTGCGTAATGCTAATAAATGGCTTTGTGCCATAAAATACTGATCCCATGAAATTCTTGACATCGTCTACTCCCTACTTTCTTGTCTCACTATCTAGTACCTAGTGTATCGGTTAAAAGGAGATGACGTCAACGCATTCACTAATTTATTGATATCTCTGTTTTGATTTTTTCCAGTGACTTTTCCCCAATTCCTGCAACTTGTAAAATATCTTCAAGTGTTTTAAATGGTCCATTCTCTTCGCGGTATGTGAGAATGGCTTGCGCCTTTGACGGCCCAATTCCATTTAAGGTTTGTAATTCTTCCAAAGTTGCTGTGTTCAAATTGACTGCACTCTTATTCTGGTCCATACTTCCCACAGTTGACATGGGAACTACAGGCTCTTCACCGATAGCTGGAATGTAGATGACCATTTCATCAGCTACTTTTGTTGCTAAATTCACATGGTTCATGTCTGCTTCTTTCGTAACTCCACTCGCTCTCTCAATGGCATCCTGAACTCTAAGGCCCTCCTCAAGCTTGTAAATGCCTGGTTTTTGAACTTCCCCTTTCACATCAACAACGATTTGAGTACTGGTCGAGTCTTTTTGAGGCACATCCAGTGTTAAAGAGCTATCCTCTTGTTTTTCAGTAAATGGGAAGTCTTCTTCAACTTGAGCACTCGTTTCTACCTGGGGAAATAAAACATTTGTGTAAATTAAAAATCCACATACAACTATCGAAATGAAACCTAAAATAATCCAATGCTTTTTTGGTAAAGTCATGGTTTCCTCCTTATGGGATTATGAACTAACGTCATAAATTGGTTAATAATCTCATACTGTTTAGAAGAATAGGCTTTTGAAGGAGGGAAGTACAAGTGAATATAGGATTTATTGGAACAGGTAATATGGGGAGAATATTAATTGATGCGTTTATTGAATCAAAAGCCGTACATCCTTCACAACTAATTATTACAAACCGAACAAAAAACAAAGCAAAAACGATTCAAAAGCAGCACCGAGAAATTCAGCTGGGAGATTGTGCGGAAGAAGTTGTCCGTTCTTCACAACTTATTTTTGTATGTGTAAAACCATTGGATATTCACCCCCTTTTAATAAAAATCAAACCGCTGTTAACACAAGAACATTGCATTGTATCGATTACAAGTCCCATAAGTGTGGAACAGCTAGAAAGCATTGTGCCTACCCAAGTAGCGAGAATCATTCCAAGTATTACGAACCGTGCATTATCAGGCGTATCACTTATGACATATGGAAATCATTGTTCAGCTTTTTATCAAAACTATTTAACGAATTTATTTAGCAGCATGTCCAAAACTGTATCAATTCCACAAAATATTACAAGAGTATCATCAGATATTGTTAGCTGTGGACCCGCTTTCTTTAGCTTCTTGCTGCAAAGATTTATTGATGCTGCTGTTCAAGAAACAGAGATTTCAAAAGAAGAAGCAACCATTATGGCTAGTGATATGATTATTGGAATGGGGAAACTACTTGAAAAAGAAATTTTTACGCTTCCTACTCTACAAGAGAAAGTATGCGTAAAAGGCGGTGTTACAGGAGAAGGAATTAAAGTATTAGAAGCAGAGCTTGGAGATATGTTTGTGCATTTGTTTCAAAAAACACACGAAAAATTTGATGAGGATATCGAGCTTGTTGAAAAACAGTTTAATTTTACGTAATCAACACTATTCACCTTTATTCAACAAAATTCCTGCTTTTTTATAAAAAAATAAAAGAAGCTGATGCTTCTTTTATTTTTTTGCGGAGAAGAATATTCTTTCGCTGTTTTGGTTGGGAAGCTCGTCTTTAAAATCAGCGCTTACTTCAACAGTTGAAAATCCAGCTTGTATTAACCACTCTTTATACGTAGACTCTGATAGCGTTCGCTGAATATGAACTTCATCAAATCGATCGTACGCTTCAATTTCTTCATCATATACAAAGAACGTCATATCATGCTGAACGCTTTGATTCACCTCATTGTACTCACAGTTCCAAATATACGATACATCATCATCTACATATGAAAATGAATTGTCTCCAAAAACGTTTTTCAGTTTGTGAGTTGAATGAACGTCAAATAACAAAAAGCCACCTGGAGCTAAATGTTCATAGACACGCGTAAATGTCTCTTTAACTTGTTCATCAGTTTGGAGATAATTGAGTGAATCGCAAAAGATAACAACACAATCAAACTGCTGCATCAATTCAAGTTCTGACATGTCTTGTTCGTATAACTTTAACATAATGCCTTCACGTTGCGCTTTCTCTTGGGCAATCACCAACATATCATCCGATAAATCAATTCCAGTGACTTCATAACCTTGCTTAGCTAGACGAATTGACATTTCACCGGTGCCGCATCCCACATCAAGAATTGACAGCTTTTTGCCTGTTCCCACCTTACGAGACACAAGCTGAATCCATTGATCATATGGAATGTCCGTCATGAGATGATCATAGACGTAAGCAAATTGCTTATAGCTGCTCATGATTGCAATTCTTCTTGTAAGTCAACAGAAGGAGCGTCTCCCCACAAACGCTCTAAATTATAGTAACCACGATCATCTTTGTGGAAGATATGGACAACAACATCACCTAAATCCACAAGTACCCAACGCGCTTCATCGTATCCTTCCATACGCTTTACCGTAATTTCGTGTTCATGCGCTTGCTCTTTTACTTCTCTTGCAATAGCCTGAACTTGCTTATCAGAGTTACCGTGACAAATGACAAAGTAATCTGCTACGAGTGAAATTCCTTGCATATTTAATGCAACTAAATCTACTGCTTTTTTATCGTCTGCTGCTTTTACCACAAGTGATAATAAATCGCGTTCGTTCATTTATTTTTTCCTCCTAAAACTAATTCATTATAAGTATACAGCGTATCTGGGAAAACGCTTTGATTTTTGCTAATTAAAAAGCTAATCGTATTTTTTAATGCTTGAAGTAACGCTTTATCTAAATTTTGCTCTGCAAGTTCTCTTACCTCTTCAACCCCAGGAAACTTACGACCTGGCTCAATATAATCAGCCACATAAATTATTTTTTCTAAAGGCGACATTCCTGGTCTCCCAGATGTGTGATAACGAATAGCATCTAGTATTTCCTCGTCTGCTATCCCCACTTCTTTTTCAACTAAAAATGCACCAACTGGAGCGTGCCAAAGTTCTGTATTTGCCTCAAGAAGATGAACAGACATGCTTTCATTTATGATAATCGCTTTCATTTCTTCTTTTGGTCGAAACTTTGCGTAATCATGAAAGATTGCAGCTAATTCAGCTTTTTTTATGTTTACATCATATCGCTCGGCCAATTTTTTAGCCGTTTCCATGACTCCTAACGTATGAATATATCTTCGTTCCGTTAACTGCTCTTTTACAACAGCTAAAGCTTCACTCTGATTCATATAGCTGATTCTCCTCAATATAGTGTTTTACTGATAAAGGCACGTAAAAATCAATAGGGCCTTGCATTTTAAGACGTTCTCGTATGAATGATGAAGAAACATCCATTTGAGGTGCTTCTACTTCTAATATTGAATAAGGAGACTGCATTTCGTACCCAGGTCTTTTTACTCCCACGAATGTTACAAGCTTTTGCAGTTCCTCAATGTTGTACCATTTCGGTAAATATTCTACCATGTCCGCTCCGATGATAAAATAAAACTGATTGTCTGGATACGTTTCTTTTAAGATACACATCGTATCAAATGTATATGATATATCGTTACGTTCGAATTCAATCGATTGAACACGGAATTTAGAATAACCGTTAGTTGCCAAATTAAGCATATTTAAACGATGATTAGGGTCAATTTCTTGTTTCAAGTTTTTATGAGGTGGAATATGCGAAGGCATAAACCAAATTTCATCTAACTTTAACGAAAACAATACTTCATTTGCCATAATTAAATGTCCGATATGGGGAGGGTTAAACGTTCCACCAAAAATACCAATACGTTTCAAAAAATCATAGCTCCTTTTATTGTATTAAGCTTCTCTCGACATGTACATATACCCTATCATACGCGTATGATAGGGTATCCTTTTCTTATCGAGGTAATACGATTTGTTTATTTTCACGTGACTCTTTATAAAGAATAATCGTATTGCCGATGACTTGAACAACTTGAGCTCTAGTACCTTTGGCTAACTGCTCTGCTACTGTGTTACGGTCTTCCTCACAGTTTTGTAAAATGCTAACTTTTAATAGCTCTCTCGCTTCAAGTGCATCTGAAATTTGTTGAACCATATTTTCATTCACTCCACCTTTACCCACTTGGAAGATTGGTGATAAGTGATGTGCTTTTGAACGTAAAAATCGCTTTTGTTTTCCTTTTAACATAAAAACCTCCATGATGCTTTTACTTTTCAGTAAGTTTCTTCAATACAATTTGTTCCATCTTTTTTTGATCAGGAACGATACCTGTCCACTTTTCAAAAGCAAGCGCTCCTTGTAATACAAACATACCTACACCATTATGACAATATGCTTGCTTTTGTTTCGCTTCTTTTAATAACTTAGTTTCTAACGGATTGTAAATAATATCACTAACAATTGTTTCTGGGCGAATATGTTGAATGTCAATTGGCACATCCTCCACATGAGGATGCATCCCCACAGATGTTGTATTAATAACGACATCAAACGTACCTACTTCTTTTTCTGCTTCGTCTAACGTGATAGCTGATGCATTAGCTTCAAATGGCAATTGATCAATTAACCTCTGTGCTTTTTCAACCGTTCGGTTACATATATAAAAAGAAGAAGGGCTATCTTTGTGAGATGCTAGCGTGTAAAAAATTGCCTTAGCCGCTCCTCCTGCACCAATAATAGCAACAGCTTTACCTTTTAAAGTGTGGCCTACATGCTGTAGTAGAGACGCCACATAGCCATCCCCGTCTGTATTATATCCAACGTAGCGTCCATTTTGATTTACAACTGTATTAACAGCTCCAATCGCTCTAGCTAAAGGGTCGACCTCATCTAAAAGGTCCATGATATCAACTTTATACGGAATCGTCACGTTAAACCCTTTAATCTGCTGCTTTTTTAGCTTCTCAACTTCAACCTTAAAGGAGTCAGGCTCAATTTGAATCGCTTCATAATGAGCGTCTATTCCTAAATTTTCAAACGCATCGTTATGCATAAGCGGTGAAAGTGAATGCCCTATTGGATAACCTATTAGTCCATATAACTGCTTCAACATATTTCCCCTCTTCTTTATATTTAAATTAATGATTCACGTACAAATACCCCAACACCTTTTGGTGCATATGCAACTACTTTTGTACCAGGTTCGTTTACCGTCACCCAGCCAAGTCCAGAGAATACAATGTCCGTCTTATCATGCTTGATTGTAAATTCATGGGCAACAAGCTCTGGAAACTCGCTTAGCTGTTCAGGTCTTGGAGGTTGAAGCAACTCTCCTAATTGGTTTTTATACAGCTCATCTGCTTTTTCGAGCTTTGTACGATGAATAAGAAGTTCATTTGACACATAGCACGTTAGTGATTTACGACCGCCGCTTACATAATCTAATCGCGCTAATCCTCCAAAGAACAGCGTCTGCCCTTCATTTAGCTGATAAATTTTCGGCTTAATCTCTTTCTTTGGAGAGATAAGCTTCAAATCGCGTTTATCTACGTAATGGGCCATTTGGTGATGATTGATAATACCAGGTGTATCATATAACGATGCGCCATTATCAAGCGGTACATCAATCATGTCAAGAGTGGTGCCAGGGTATTGAGATGTTGTGATAACATCTTTTTCACCTGTAAACTCTTTAATAATTGCATTAATAAACGTTGATTTACCAACGTTTGTACAGCCAACAACATAAACATCTTTTCCAAATCGGTAGTGTTCAATTGCTTCAGCAACTTCCTTAATGCCTTGTCCTTTATGCGCACTCATTAAAAAGACATCTACAGGCTTTAACCCAAGGTCTTTTGCAGATTTCTTCATCCAGTGAATCAATTTATTTTTCTTCACAGATTTAGGAAGTAAATCTGCTTTATTCCCAACAAGAATAACGTTATTTTCGCCTACAAAACGATGTAGGCCTGGTAGCCAACTACCGTTAAAATCGAAGATATCTACTACCTTCACGACTAAGCCATCCGTTTGGCCAATTCCATTTAAGATTTTTAAAAAGTCGTCATCTGTTAAGGCTACGTCTTGAATTTCATTATAGTGCTTTAAACGAAAACATCTTTGACAGATAACAAATTCCTTTTCAAGTGCAGACTTAGGGGCATAACCAATATCGTTTGGGCGTTCTGTTTGAATTTCTACCCCACAACCCATACATTGTAGCTTTTCTTCACTCACTTTTATTCCTCCCAATTAATCATACCTTTTCTTTTCATCCACGCTAAAATACGTCGCTCCATTTTACGATTGAATTTTGTAATAAATCCATCCGTCTGCGCAACGGGCACAACTAAAATGGTATAAACACCTAAGCGATTTCCGCCTAGTACATCTGTTAAGAGCTGGTCTCCAATGACAACTACTTCATCTTTTTGTAGCTCCATATCACGCAGTGCTCGTCTAAATGCTTTTCTCATCGGCTTTCTTGCTTGATGAACAAATGGTAACCCTACAGGATCTGAAAAGAGCTTAACTCTCTTTTCCACATTATTCGATACAATAGTAATCTTAATACCGTGTTCTTGCATTAACTTAAACCACTCGATAAGCTCAGGCGTTGCGTCAGGTCGATCCCACTCCACTAACGTATTATCTAAATCTGTGATAATGCCTTTTACTCCTCGCTCAATTAAATCCTCAGGTTTAATTTGCAATACACTTTTCACATGTTGGTTTGGTAAAAAAAGTTTTAACACGTATTATGCACCTCAACTATATTAATAACGTTCTAAGAACAATTTCCACCGATCATTATCACGGGGTATGTTCATTTTTCCACCAGTCATTTATATTTAAATACTACTTATTTTCATCAGCTATTTCTTTTGTTGAAATTTCTGCAGTCAAACTATAATCATATCTTAATTTCACCAAAAAAAGAATAAAATGATTAAAAACAAATGAAAAAACCTTAAAATTTCCGATATTTTCTCAAGAAACTTTTCGACAAATTATGCTAACTGGTATTCTGTGGATAATTTTATTCACATTATCCCTTTCATAGATTATGCATTATTGGTAATTATAAACAAAATACCCACAGCTTATCCACTTATAATTGTGGATAACAGAACGATTGTTCTATATTTCGATTCATGATACATTATGAATAAGAATACTATTAGGACACGAGATACTTCTTAGAATTAAAGCACCTATCTTTTTTACAGGAGGTGGCGGCATTATCATGCGAAAGTTATCAGATGAACTTCTTATCGAATCATATTATAAAGCTACACAGTTACAATTAAGTCCAGAGTTCATTCAGCTAATTGAAAAAGAAATTCAACGCCGATCATTAAAAATAACCATTCAGATTCCATCTTAACTAATAGAAGGGCCTATTTGAGAGTAGTAAAGCCTGTCCAGTACCCGTTCATCTGACAAGCTTTTCTCTTTCTTAAATAGGTTCTATTTTTTTGCTTTAGTGCAGCTAACAACCTTTATATACATTCCTATAATTTTAAGGTGCCAAACTTCAATAGTTCTTTACTAGCCTCTCGTTTACGTCTAAAATGAAATTACGATCTTTTCTATCATCATGCTATAGGAGGTCATCCTCTAAAAGGAGTGAGGAACTTGTTTTTATTAGATTATCTTGATCATACAATTAAAAAGATAAAATCCCAATCAGCAAATGCTTTAACATTACTAAATTTAAGTCTTGGTAGCTTTTCCATTTTATTCATTCTACGTGATGAATTAAAGCTTAGCTTACTGCTTATTTTTCTTGCAGCGCTAGCTGATCGCTTTGATGGAATGGTTGCCCGGAAGTTAAATATTGAATCAGAACTTGGGAAACAGCTAGATTCCATGTGCGATATTATATCATTTGGTATTGCTCCGGCTCTACTACTATATCAAAGCATCCTATTTAGCTACGGAGCTTCTGGAGCCGTATTCGCTATTGTATATATTGCATGCGGTGCTCTAAGATTAGCACGCTTTAATATTACAGAGAACAACGGTTATTTTACAGGATTACCGATTACAGCTGCAGGTTGTTTATTAACCCTAAGCTACTTATCTGTACCTTACTTACCGTCCTATGTTTTTATGTTTTTAACCATTATTTTATCTTTCTTAATGGTTAGCACGTTTAAACTAAAGAAAGTATAACAAAAACCTCATGCGCTCGCATGAGGTTTTTTATTAATCCCAGTAACATCCAAACCAGTAAAAGCCGCCGAAAATAAGTAGTAGTACAAATAAAACAACTAGTAACCCTATTCCCCATCCATATCCTCCGCCGCCACAAGGTGGATAACATGGATAGCTTGGATAACACCCATATGCGCCATATCCATATGACATAGTTGTCACTCCTTACATACGTATTACTTATAATTTATTCAAAAAGATAGCTTATGTATGGGCAGGTGTCCATTGTGTCTGTACCTCTTAAAAAGAATTTTGCGAAACTCGCTTGTCTTGCCGTTATTTTTAACCGTACAGGCACATAGTAAGCCCGCCTAACATATAGTTTAATGTCACGGCTTTATCGCTTACACTAACTGGAGGTGTGAAAATGTCAACTATTATTACAGCGCTCGGATACTTTTTTAAAGAGTTGATATTTCTTGTGTCGTATGTTAAAAATAACGCTTTTCCACAGCCCCTATCGGCTGCAGAAGAAAAACGCTATTTAACTTTAATGGCTCAAGGAGACCAAGAAGCAAGAAACTTATTAATTGAACACAACCTTCGACTCGTAGCACACATCGTAAAAAAATTTGAAAATACGGGGGAAGACGCTGAAGATCTTATCTCAATCGGAACAATTGGTTTAATCAAAGCGATTGAAAGCTATTCTCAAGGAAAAGGTACAAAGCTCGCAACATACGCGGCAAGGTGTATTGAAAATGAAATTTTAATGCATTTGAGAGCTTTAAAGAAAACAAAAAAGGACGTGTCGTTGCACGATCCAATTGGCCAAGATAAAGAAGGAAATGAAATTAGCCTTATTGACATTTTAAAATCCGAATCGGATGATGTCATTGATATGATTCAGCTAAATATGGAATTAGAGAAAATTAAAGAGTATATCGACATTCTTGATGAACGTGAGAAAGAGGTAATTGTTGGACGATTCGGACTCGATTTACAGAAAGAAAAAACCCAGCGTGAAATAGCTAAGGAACTCAATATATCTAGAAGCTATGTTTCTCGCATTGAGAAACGCGCATTAATGAAGATGTTTCATGAGTTTTATCGTGCTGAAAAAGAAAAAAAGAAAAATGGAAAGAAAAATTAACTCTTTTTCCACTTTTCTTTATACACCTTTATGACGAAAGCTCATCTTTTATTTTTTTCTTTAACTTTTTAGCTTGATAAGCAAAGTAAAAGGCTACTATTAATAAAACAACATCTACTCCAGACATGAACATTAATTGAACAAATGTTTTTTCACCTTGCCCAATTAATACACCAATATATAAAAATGTACCTGTAGCTAACAATACATAAATAAATCGTCGATAATCTTCTATTTTTTGTTTAATTAATTTTAATTCTTTTTGATTCATAAGCTTCACCCTTTTCCCCTAAGCTTTTTACGTTTCTTAGTACGTGTGGTGACTAGAAATCCTATCTTTATGGTAACATACAGAACACCAGCACAAGGATGACAATTTATGTAAATAAAAGAGATTGGGAGTTCACCCAATCTCTTTTATTTTAAGCCATTTGATAAATCTTCAATTAAGTCTTCTACATCTTCAAGACCTACTGATATCCGTACTAGTCCGTCCGTTATTCCTAACTCCTTGCGACGATCAGCTGGAATAGAAGCATGTGTCATTTTAGCAGGTAAAGAAATTAAGCTTTCCACTGCTCCTAAACTTTCAGCCAACGTGAAGTATTTTACCGTAGTTAATAGCTTATTAGCCTGCTCTTCACTGCCTACATCAAATGATACCATACCACCAAATCCTCTTCCTTGCTGCTTAGCAATTGCGTGGTTTGGATGACTTTCAAGGCCTGGGTAGTAAACTTTTTGTACCGCTGGATGATTGCTTAAGTAGTTCACAATTTTCTTTGTGTTTGCTTCATGCTCTTCCATGCGAATTCCTAACGTTTTCATTCCTCTCATGAGTAACCATGAGTCTTGTGGACCTAAGATACCACCAGTTGAATTTTGAATAAAATGAAGTTCTTCTGCCAGTTCTTTTGAATTCACAACAGCTAAGCCAGCGACAACATCACTGTGGCCTCCTAGATACTTTGTTGCACTATGGAGAACAATATCCGCTCCTTGCTCAATTGGGTTTTGCCAGTATGGTGTGCTAAATGTATTATCGACAATCGTTACTAAATCATGCTTTTTCGCTATTTGTGTAGCTTCTGAAATATCGGTGATTTTCAATAATGGGTTTGTTGGTGTTTCAATGTACAGTGCTTTTGTATTTTCTTTAATTTCTTTTTCGATGTTTGCAACATTACTTGTATCAACAAATGTCGCTTCAATGCCGATACGATTTAACACTTTTGTAATTACACGATACGTACCGCCATATACATCATCCGTTAAAATAACATGGTCACCGCTGTTAAACAACATCATAACCGCTGTAACTGCAGCCATCCCCGATCCAAACGCAAATCCTGCTTCTCCTCCTTCAAGGTCTTTAATTAATTCTTCTAGAGCATGTCTAGTTGGATTTCCAGTACGTGAATATTCATAGCCTTTGTGTTTCCCAACTTCTTCTTGCTTGTACGTGCTTACTTGATAAATTGGAACTGATACTGCTCCAGTATGTTGATCTCCTGCAATTCCACCGTGAATAAGCTGTGTTTTACGCTTCATTATTTAAATACCTCCATCATAAATTTTTTTACTTAAATATCGTTCACTGCTATCTGGGAAAATAGTAAGGATATTTGTACCAGGCTCAGCTTTTTGTGCTTCTTTTAGTGCGGCCATAAAAGCAGCTCCTGATGAACTACCTACTAATAGCCCCTCTCTTACCGCTAGCTCTTGAACGGCTTTAAATGCTAAGTCATCTTTAATAGTATGAATATCATCAAAATAACTTGTATCCATGTAACTTGGTACAAATTCCATTCCAATGCCTTCTGTTTTGTGAGGCCCTGGTTGGCCACCATTTAAAATTGATCCTTCTGGCTCCACAATCACTGTTTTTATTGATGAATTTTGTTCTTTTAAATACTGAGCAGTACCCATAAACGTACCACCTGTCCCTGCTCCTGCCACAAATATATCGATTTGACCATCGAGCTGTTCATATACCTCTGGACCTAACGTTTTATAATACGTTAGAGGATTATCAGCGTTTGCAAACTGCTGCGGGCAGTAAGAGTTTGGAATAGCTTCAACAAGCTCTTTTGCTTTTTGAATAGCTCCTTTCATTCCCTCACTCGTAGGCGTATGAATAACTTTCGCACCAAGGGCTTTCATAAGCTCCTGTTTTTCAATGCTAAACTTTTCAGGAATACATACAATAACATTTAAATTGTATGGAACAGCTGCTAGAGCAAGCCCGATCCCGGTATTTCCTGCAGTTGGTTCAACTATCGTCCCACCATCAGTAACCTTCCCTTCAGCAAGTGCTCTTTCAATTAGCTCTTTTCCAAGACGATCTTTAATACTTCCTCCAGGGTTAAAGTATTCAAGCTTGGCAAATAATCTTACATCTGTAGGAAGCGAGAATTTTGTAATTTCAATGATAGGGGTTTTTCCAATTAATTCATGGATACTTTTTACGACTTCCATGATGCCAACACCTCTTTAGTAGAAGTTACCATTTATAGTTAACATACCTGTTTAGTATGAATTAAATTCCAATAGTACCAATACTATAAAATAGCATTGGTAACATTAGATAGCTTTTATTATTTTAATTTGGATAAAAAGTTTAATACTAAGTTTGTAGAGTTTACAGCTGCCTTTTCAAGGAACTGATCAAACGATACATCTGATTCTTTACCAGCAATATCAGATAATGCACGGATGATAACGAAAGGCACTTTAAACTGGTGACAAACCTGAGCCACTGCAGCTGCTTCCATTTCGGCTGCCATTAATTCTGGAAATTTTTCTCTTACAAATTCAACGCGAACTGGATCATTCATAAATGAGTCACCCGTTGCGATTAAACCTTTAGCTACTTTCATATCCGTTACTTCTTGTGCACTTTGTTCTGCGATCTCAACAAGTTTTTCGTCAGCTTGATATGCAGCTGGTAAATTTGGAACTTGACCGTACTCATAGCCAAATGCTGTTACATCAACATCATGGTGACGTACTTCCGATGAAATAATTGCATCTCCAACATTTAGGTCTGGATGAAACCCACCAGCAGATCCTGTGTTAATTACATAATCTGGCTGAAATTTCTCTAATAAAATTGCTGTTGATAATGCAGCATTTACTTTTCCAATTCCCGACTTCAACAGTACTACCTCAACTCCATTGATTGTACCAGTTGAATATTCGCAGCCTGCAATGACTGTTTCCTCTCTGTTTTCTACCTTGTCTCGGAGAATGGTTACTTCTTCCTCCATAGCACCAATGATTGCTACTTTCATTATACGAACCTCTTTCTGTTATTGTTTCGTTGCCTCCACAATCCAAACGAAATGATTGAAACGTTCAAAAGTTGCTTCAAACCCATTTTGCTCAAAAAGATTTTTTAAGACAGGGATCGTTGTATAATATTCTCTTTGTAAGTCTTCCGCTAAGTTAAAGAATTTATGTTGCTTAGCATATTCAATCGTCTCTTGAAACGCTTCGTTTGTTTCAAACATCGTGTCAGCAAACACTATTTTACCATCTGTTTGTAGAAGGTTGCTATAGTTTCTAATCGCAAGCTCTTTTTCTTTATCTGTTAAGTGATGAAAAGCATAAGTACTAACAATTGTATCAACCTGCTCTTTTGGAGCAGGAAACGCTAAGAAATCGCCATCAGATAAAGTAGCTAGTTCACCTAGCTTTCCTGCCGCAAGCTTTCGCATTGAATTTGAAGGCTCAATTCCTGTTACGGTTAAATTGTTTTCCAGCAGTTTTTTCGTTAAGTTCCCGGTTCCAACACCGAATTCAATTACGTTTCCTGATGAACGATTTGCAACTGCTTGTAAAATCTCTTCATAGTTTCGAAAAACTTCTTGATATTCTTGATCATGTCCTTCAACAGTCGAATCATAGTTTTCTGCCCATTTTTCAAAGATGTTTAAAAACTCTCTTCCCATCTATCTCACCCTCATGTTTAAATTTGTTACTATCCAAGTTATTTTTGTACAATAAAAAGTTGCTGTTATTTAAAAGGTCATTTTTCTTTTCCTTATAATTCTTATAGATATAGTATGATTTAAAAGTTTAATTGTTCTTAAAGTATCATAATAAATTTATTTCGGCAAGAATTCTTGTTAAAATAAAGCTTGGTAAATATGGGATGCAGAAAGGAAAGAATAACTATGAACTTTCAGTTTGATATGATTGAGGATAAGATTGAGTTTTTTGAATCACATGATTTAAAGGATTTAGAAAAGCAAATTAGCACCAAAATTGAACAAAATAAAGCTATCTTGTTAGAAGTAAAAAGTGTGTCACATCAAATGGCAGTGGACTATGACAAAGGTAAAAAGCTCTACTCTGCTGTTGTTCATTTCAAATTAAAAAAGCAGCGCTAATAAAAGCGCCGCTTTTTTGTTAAGATAATTTTTCAACGACAGTTGGTTTCCAACCTTCGTTTTCTACCCATTCAATCTCCACTCGATATTTTACTGAACCTTCACCTTTAGGGCTAATTGTTGCCACTGCTTTTTCAGGAGCACCATTATTACCTAAACGCCATACTGTCATATCGCTTGGATTAACACCTACTCCAGCACCAACGGCTGCAAGCATTTCATTCCAGTCAGTTGAACCTTTTTTATACGTAGCTGCTGGCTTTTCACCTTGCTCTGTACCTACAGGTTCCCAAGATGGATCTACTGTACGGCTTTCAACACCTGGCTCAGGATTTTCTTCCACTTCTACATCAGAAGATTCCTCTTGCTCTGTTGCTTCATCATCCGTTGCATTTTCATCCGCTTCTTCATCAGCTGCAGGTTCCTCCGTGTTTTCTTCAGGAGTATTTTGCTCCGTATCATTATTATTTTCGGACTTTGGCGTTTGCTCATTATTCTGTTCTGGAGATGTCTCATCTGATCCTCCTCCAAGAATAAGTGAGCCACCGATAAAGACAATCATTACCGCAACTACGGCAATTAACACATTATATAATCGGTTAACCTTTTTTTCTTTGTTTTGATGTCTTGAAGAACGATTGTTATTCATTGCTACAACTTCCTCCAACTTTTATAATGTTCTATTTTACCATGTGTTTGGAAATTCATGAAGCACATACCTTCATTTGAAGCATTTTTGTAATATTTTTTACATGGCTTTTAGTTATTGATGATTTAAATCATACATTTCTTTAACAATATCATAAAAAACTTGATTTGTAGATGATATTGTACTTTTTGTATTCAAATCCACGACTACTAACGCATACTTAGGCTTGTCGGCAGGAAAGTATCCAGCAAACCACTTATTGACGATTTCGTTCTCTACATCAATTTCAGCAGTACCAGATTTTCCTGCTACTGAGTAAGGAAGATCTCGAAAACGCCTCCCCGTGCCATCATCACTTTGAACAACTTGACTTAGTAACTGTTGAAGTTCCCTAACTGTTTGCTTTTCTATATTTTCGCCAGGTAACTTTTTGTTTTTAAACGTATAAAGCGAAGCTTTGTTTTTATATTGAATTTCATCGACTATCTTTACTTGTCGCTTTTCTCCACCTCTAGCAATCGTAGCCATCATATTAGCAACTGCTAAAGGAGTAAGCTTCACGTCTAACTGACCGATTGCGGTTTGAGAAATGGCATTAGGAACATGTTTATTGGTATCTTTCTGCCATACTGTTCCTTTTCCCTCTTGAAGCTGTGTAAAATGGTCAAAGTGAAACACATCTCCGCTCCATCCCACAGGGTCCGTCAGACCTAATTTTTGAGCATATTGGTCCAATGAATCAGGGTTTTTTTCACTCATCTGCTTAGCTAGCTGTGCAAATGTTTTGTTACAGCTTTGAGCAAAGCTCTCTTCAAAGGATAACATCCCTTTTTGATGACCATTCTCTAACGGTTGGTCATAGATGCTTTGATCACAATTAAACGTCATATTCGGAGCAAGAACCCCTTCTTCTACTGCAGCAGCTGCCGTGACGGTTTTAAACACTGATCCAGGGACTTGTGGAATTAGCATGCGATTATATAACCCTTTTGCTTTTTCTTCATACGGGTGAGTTTGATTGATATTAGGTCTACTAGCCATGGCTAAGATGTTACTCTTTTCAATATCTAATAGTACTACTCCGCCTTCTTTTAAGTTATATTGTTCTAATAACTCTTCTACCTTTTCTTGAATTGTCAAATCCAACGTCGTTTTCACATTTACTGGATAAAAAGGATTAGCATCCCCCGTATACTTAACATCAATTCCAAACATGGGCCCCCCAAACCGGTCCACGTGATATAACAACTTCGACTCTTGCTGTGGTAGAAGAAATTCGTCAAATGTCTTTTGCATACCTGTAATGCCAATCGGCGTATTTGTTTTTAATTCCCCACTTTTCAATTTATCTTCATACTGTGCTACGATTTTCTCCTGACTTTGTCTCACTAAACCAATTACATGCTCAGCAATAGGTATAGGACGGTTATCCTTTAATGGAACACCAAAAACTCCAGGTATCTTTAATTCATTTACTTGCTTTAACTGATCAATAGTTAAATGATCTCCAACAGCTACGGGAGACCTCGTATCTTTTAGCTTTGTGACCATCTCTACTGTCGAGATTCCCGTAATAGTAGAAACCTGCTGCATAGGCCATTTCATTTCATTTAAAAACGGAAACAGCACAAGACGATTATTCGTAACGGATGTAAGCGATTGACCGTTGCGGTCTATAAATTTCCCTCTTCCATCGTCTACTACCATCTCTTGTGTGCGCTGATGAACGCTTTCTTCAATTAAATTAACATTATGATTTGAAAATGATTCTGTACTAATAAGCTGTATTTGAACGAGTCTGCCAATAAGTAAAAAAATTAACAACATAATAATAATCAAAATCGATTGCATTCGTTTTCGAACTACTCTCAATGTCGATACACCTCACTCTGTACCATTGTCGCCGATGTATCTTTTTTTCAAACAAACACAACAGATAAAATTCAGAATTAAAATTTTTTATAGAAGTAGAAAAAAAGGAAGCATCAACGAAACTATTCGTTGGCGCTTCCTTTTAACAAGCTAATTGACTTATATTTACTTTACAGTAACAATTTTAACAGCCATTTCTCCGCCTGGAGTTTGAACTGTTACTTCATCTCCAACCTGCTTGCCTATTAGGCTTTTAGCAATTGGAGAGTCATTTGAAATTTTGCCTTCAAATGGATCAGCTTCCGCACTACCTACAATTGTATACGTTTCCTCGTCTCCGTCTGGTAGTTCAACAAACGTAACAGATTTTCCTAAAGATACAATTGAAGAATTCTCTACATCTTCTTCAATAATTTTTGCATTGCGAATCATATTTTCAAGCGTTGTAATACGCCCTTCAACGAAAGCTTGCTCATCCTTTGCTGAATCGTACTCAGAGTTCTCTGATAAGTCACCAAAACTACGAGCAATCTTAATACGCTCTACTACTTCTTTACGCTTTACCGTCTTCAGATATTCTAATTCTTGTTCTAATTTTAGCTTTCCTTCTTCCGTCATTGGAAACACTTTTTCTTGTGCCATAACCCTTCACTCCTTTATAAAATCGAAATACATTAGTGCCTTATACAGTGTTTTCTGTATGTACTAAAAGGTTTCATATTCTAAAATCTCAGTGAATAGAGAAATGACAGCTTCAAATTAGAAGCTGCTCGTTTCTCTACTATATGTCAAGACCTTTTTTATAGAATATGACGATTTTATTTTCAAAAAAATCCCTGTATCTATGCTATGTTATTATAAAATCGCATTTTGTTCAAGAATTGTTTGGATTTTCGTTACCATTAAATCAATTGCTACGTGGTTTTGTCCGCCTTCTGGGATAATAATATCAGCATATCGCTTAGTTGGTTCAATAAACTGATTATGCATTGGACGTACCACTGAAATATATTGATCGACTACGGATTCTAGCGTACGCTCACGCTCTTTAATATCTCGTAACATTCGGCGGATAATACGTAAATCAGCATCTGTATCAACATACAGCTTAATATCCATTAAATTACGCAGACGTTTGTCCTCTAGCACTAAAATCCCCTCTAAGATAATAACGTCCTTTGGCTCTTCTACAATAACTTCTTGAGAGCGAGTATGAATAGTATAATCATATACAGGTTTTTCAATGCTCTCATAATTTAATAATTTCTGCAAGTGCTCAATTAAAAGGTCATTATCAAATGCTAAAGGATGATCATAATTCGTCTGTAAACGCTGTTCAAATGGCAGGTTACTTTGGTCTTTATAATAATAATCTTGCTCCAGAAGCATAATTGAATGACCTTTAAAATATTCATAAATTGCTTTTGTAACAGTTGTTTTTCCAGAGCCAGATCCACCAGCAATACCGATTACAACGGGCTTTTTCCCCATTTTCTTATTACATCCCCTTCCGCATCATGTTGTAAGAAGACAATGGTTTGTCTACCTTAAACGTTACAATTTGTAACGGATGACGAGCAGCGTCTAGCTCATTTCCTTTTTCATCCCAAATTGTGCCGACTACTTGTGTAAAGTTTTCAATTCCTGGGCCAAAGAATTCCACTTCATCTCCAGGCTTAAAGTGGTTTCGTTGTTGGAGTGTTACCATGCTTGTTTCCTCATCATAGTCTAACACTAGTCCAGCAAAATCAAATGTTGTTTTCTTACCATGAATACCAAACATTTGCTCATCTACGCCTGGTACACCTTCAAAGAAAGCAGGCGCAGTATCACGATTAGCACATTTATCAAGCTCATCTAACCACTCTTTTTGAATTACAAAGTTTTCTGGGTCTGCGCAATAAGCATCAATAACTTTGCGGTAGACACTTACAACTGTTGCAATATAGTGGATTGATTTCATACGGCCTTCAATTTTTAAGCTGTCGATACCAAGCTCAATCATTTTTGGAATTGACTGAATTAAATTTAAATCTTTTGGACTCATTGCAAACGGACTATCTGACTCATTGAATAAAGGAACTTCTGTTGCTTCGCCTTCTAACTTGAATAAGTCGTAGTCCCAACGACATGACTGACAGCAACCACCACGATTTGAATCACGAGCTGTCATATGATTACTCAACGTACATCGACCAGAGTAAGCAATACACATAGCTCCGTGGATAAATGTTTCAATTTCAATATCTACTTTTTCTTTCATTTCACGTATCTCATCAGCCCCGGTTTCGCGTGCTAGTACAACACGCTCTAAGCCTTCCTCTTTCCAGAACTGAACAGCACGCCAGTTTGAAAGCGACTGCTGAGTGCTTAAGTGAACTTCTAGCTTTGGCGCAACCTTACGGCATGTTTCAATGATTAACGGGTCAGCTACGATAATTCCAGCTACGCCAGCAGCTTGTAATCCCATTAAATATTCATCTAAGCCATCCATGTTTTCATTATGAGCAAAGATATTTGTTGTTACATAAATACGCGCTCCGTATTTTTTTGCAAATTCTACTCCCTCAGCCATTTCTTCTAATGAAAAGTTGCCTGCATTTGAGCGAAGACCGAACTCTTTTCCACCGATAAAGACCGCATCAGCACCATAATGTACTGCTACTTTTAACTTTTCAAGATTGCCTGCTGGAGCTAACAACTCGGGCTTTTTCGTAATAACACGCTTCCCATTAACAACCGTATCGATTTGTACAGCCATAGTTAGTACCTCCTAATTGTCTACTTTTTCGATTTTTCCGTTCTCATGATGCTTAGTAAACAGTTTCTTTAAAGAAGAACCCTGTATCAAGAGGACGATTTGCTGGTTGCATTCCTTCAATTTCTTCTAGTAACTCATCTTTTAGATTTTCATACTCTTCACGATTCTCTACACATAAATCAATAGCTTTGCGATACTTTTTCGTTACCTCAATAATGTATTCTGAGCTTTTTAACACGCCGTCAATTTTAAAGACATCGACTTCCGCATCAATCATTTCTGCAAGCTCGTCGATAATACAAATATCGTTTGGACTCATGATATGTGTACCGTTCTCATCTTCGTAAATTGGATACTTGTTATCACGCTCTTTGTCGAATAAGAACATGTCTTTTTCAAGCTTACGATTTCCAACTTCCATAACCTTACCTTGATATTCAAAATAATTACCTAATAAAGAGCGCTTCGATTGGAACATACATGTCATTCCGTGGACCTGTACTTCCACTTCTACTTCTGCATGTTCTTTAATATCAATAATGCTGTCCATACTTAGCTCGCGAGCTAATACTGCACGCTTAGCACCTTTTCGCCCCCAATAATTACATGTATACCAGTTAGTTGCCGTCGTCTCTGTATTCCAGTGAAGCTTCATTTTCGGCGCAACTGCACGAGCAGCCATCAATACTGCCGGATCCCCAAAGACAATCGCATCTACGCCTGCTTCTTGTAAAAATAAGATATATTCATCTAACTCAGCTACTTTATCGTTGTGAAATAATGCATTCATAGCTACATAAACTTTTGCATGATGAGCGTGTGCAACATTAACTGCCTCTACAATATCCTCACGCTTAAAGTCTCCTGCAAGTCTTAACCCGTATCGCTGTTCACCAATTACAAATGCGTTTGCACCTGCTTCTATTAATGGTTTAATATCTGAAACAGCAGTTGGTGTTACTAATAATTCAGGTTTTTTCATTGTCAGTCACCTCTTTTTATACTAATTGCAATTCCATCCCCAATTGGTAAAATTGTGGTTTGGAAATCTGGATGTTCCATTAGCCATACGTTGTATGCATCAATTTTTTTAATTAAACTTCGCTTACGACGCGTTTCAATCTGCGATAAATCTGTTGCTACATGCCCCTTGAATAAAATATTATCTGAAATAATAATACCTTTTTTATTTAAGAGTGGTGCATAATGCTGAAAGAATCGCTGATATTGTCCTTTGGCAGCATCAATAAACACTGCATCGTAAGGGCCATTTTTTTCAATGTCTGCTTGAAGTTCTAAAGCATCTCCAAACAAGGTTTTAATCTGTTCTTTCTTTTCAGCTCGATTAATGAATAATTGAGCTTGTTTATAACGATCTTCATTACGTTCTATCGTAACGATTTTAGCATTTGGCAATGCTTCAGCCATACGAATAGCAGAATAGCCGATGGCTGTCCCAATTTCTAATATATGTGCTGGCTGATGAAGGCGAAGAATTTGAAGCAATGTTTCGATTCCGATAAGTTCCATAATTGGTACCACGTGCTCTTTTGCATAGTTCTCCATCTCTTCAACAAGCTCTGTACGCTTAGGAATAAGGTTTTCTACATATTGTTCAACATTTTGTAAAAGCAAAACACTTCCTCCGTTCAAAGAAGTATGTTTGACGTTAGTCAAAAGCGGTTATATATAGTTTGATTTACTAAATAAACGTGACTAAAGCTTTAAAAAAGCCTTAATTACCATGTACTAACGTACAAAATATACCGCAATAAAAATATACAACTAGTCTATTATAAGTGGTTTTTTTCTGAACGTAAACCCGATATATTTTAACATAAAAGTAGAGCAGATGCCAAAAGTCGAATCGATTATTAGAGCTATCCATACAAATTTATAACTAAAACCCCCTCTGCTTTTTAAAATAGAGGGGGTTTTAAACACATAATTAACGTATATTATTACTTTTATTCCTTATCTTCTTCCCGAGGACCTGTGATATGAGTCGCTTTTTCCTGGTTATGTTCATCGAGTGTTTTAGTAAAGATGACTTCTCCATCTTTATTCGCTAAGAAATAAAGGTAATCTGTATCAGCGGGCTCCAAAGCTGCTTTAATGGACATTAAACCAGAGTTAGCAATCGGTCCTGGTGTAAGTCCTTTCTCTCTGTACGTATTGTAAGGTGAGTCCACTTCTAAATCTTTATAGTAGACGCGCTCACGATGTTCACCTAAAGCATATAACACCGTTGGATCCGTCTGTAATGGCATATCCTCTTCAATACGATTGTAAAACACACTTGCAATTTTCTCGCGATCAACCTGTTTCGTTGCTTCTTCTTCAATCAAAGACGCCATTGTTAAAAGTTGATGAGCAGTATATTTTTTGCTCTTCATTTCTTTTTGATATTGAGCTAAAACACCATTTGTTTTGCCAATCATCTCGTCTAAAATAACTTCAAGCGAAACATTTGAATCATAGTAATCGTAAGTAGCAGGATACAAGTACCCTTCTAAAGGATGCCTGATATCCTTATTAAGCACTTCATCCGTCACAAGGTCCGGATATTTCTTCTTCATCTTCTCAATAAAAGCAGGATTGTCTAGAGTATCCATTACTTCTGCTTCTGTATACTTCGTTCTATTTGCAATGATAGTAGCTATCTCGTCAAGTTGACGCCCTTCTGGAATCGCTAAGCGAACATCGGGATTCTTTGATACATCTCCCGTTTCCATCATATCTACCATCTCACTTAAGCTCATGGAAGGAGAGAAAGTGTATGTTCCAGCCTGAAAACCTGATACGCTAGAAGCTTTAATATAGTATCGAAAAGCACTTTCACTTTTAATTAGCTTTTCTTCTTTTAACAACGTTCCAATCGAGCGTACTGAAGAACCTTGTGGAATCGTTATGTTTACTTGTTTACTACTGTTTTTATCAACGGGTTGTACAAATGATTGGGCATAAAAAAAGCCTCCACCAATAAGTACAGCTAAAAGAATTATTGTCACAATCATAATTTTTTTTCGTTTATTATTTTTAGGGGTTAAAAAAGACTGGTGCGACAAGTTGCATCCTCCTCTCATACGCACGCACTATTATACTACAATTTATCTCATTTTTCGTCATTATCATACAAGACCGCCTATAAAAGCAAGTGAAAAGACATATCCTCATTAGGATAGACAGTAAAGATGTAAATTATTTGAAAGAAAACCATAAAAAAAGTTGGTAGCTCTCGCCACCAACTTTTTTATTCGCCTTCTTCTTCGTCAAGGAACGTATTAACCATTTCCTCAACCATATCCCACTCTTCTTCTGTTTCGATTGGTTGAAGCTCACCATCTTCACCATTTTCGCTTGGTGTAAAGGCAGACGCATGAATTTCAATTTCTTCATCGTCGTTTTCATCTGCACCAATCGGATAATAAATCACATAAGATTTACCATATTCTTCAGAATCAAATGTGAATAGAATCTCACATAATTGTTCGTTACCACTTTCGTCTACGATTGTAATTTTTCCTTCTTCTGTCATGTTTGACACCTCATTTTCCAGCTAGTTACTAGCAATTTTATGACAAGTTGAAAGCCCTAGCTTCTTATCAAATTAGACTCTTATAATCGAGTATAACCGTGCAGAAGCTAAGCAACAATCAACCTTATTGTTTGCTGTCTAAATATCCTTGAAGAATCATAACAGCTGCCATCTTATCGATGACTTTTTTACGCTTTTTACGACTAACATCCGCTGAAAGTAGCACACGCTCTGCAGCCATTGTCGATAAACGCTCATCCCACATCATCGTTTCAATGTCTAGATTCTTCGTTAGTTCCTCCGCAAATTGAAGACAAGCTTCACCGCGAGGACCGATTGTTCCATTCATATTTTTGGGTAGTCCAACAATGACTTTCTCAACTGAATATTCATCAATTAACTGCTGTAATCGAGGATAAGACTCCTTCATTTGCTCATCAGCAATTTTAATAGTCTCAATTCCTTGAGCTGTCCAGCCCATTTCATCGCTTACAGCTACGCCAATCGTTTTCGTACCAACATCTAATCCTAATACGCGCATTTATGAATCCTTTCGATGCTGTTGTAAATAAGATTTCACAAGTTCTTCAATGAGCTCGTCTCTCTCTAATTGGCGAATTGTATTTCGCGCATCATTATGACGAGGAATGTAAGCAGGATCGCCTGATAGCAAATATCCAACGATTTGGTTAATCGGGTTATATCCTTTTTCTTTCAATGCGTCATAAACCGTAAATAAAACCTCATGGACGCTTGTTTCAGCTGGCTCATCTTGAAAATTGAATTGCATTGTTTTATCAAATGAACTCATTTTCCCACCTCACTCGTTTAATTTGTGAGCACATTATGAATCATGTTAAGTCTTACTTCTATTGTACACCAAGAAAGCGGAGAATTAAACGGATTTAACCCATTCTTCTACAATCTTCAATGCATTTTCAATTTGGTTCGGGTCTTTTCCGCCTGCTTGAGCCATATCTGGACGCCCGCCGCCGCCGCCGCCACAAATTGTTGCCACTTCTTTTACAATCTTACCTGCATGATGACCTTTTGAAATTAAATCTTTTGTCACTCCCGCAACGATGTTTACTTTTTCACCTTGAGGTGCTGCTAGTACAATAACTGCTGAATCAAGTTTTTGCTTTAAGTCATCTACCATTGAACGAAGATTGTTCATATCCGTTGCGTTTACTTTTTCTGCTAGGACACTCACACCGTTTACGTCTTTTACACGGTCAATTAAGTTTCCTGCTTCAATATTTCCTAATTTTGTTGCTAATGACTCATTTTCACGTTGAAGCTGGCGAATCTCTTCTAGTAAACCTTCTACACGTCCAACAAGATCGCGAGGATTTGCTTTCGCTTTTGCTGCTGCTTCTTTTAACAATGTTACTTGGTCATTCATCAACTGGTAAGCTGCTTTTCCAGTTACTGCTTCAATACGGCGTGTTCCAGCTCCAATTCCTGATTCTGACACAATCTTAAATAGACCGATTTCAGACGTGTTCGCAACGTGGCAACCACCACAAAGTTCTAAGCTATAGTTTCCAACTTGAACAACTCGAACGATATCACCATATTTTTCACCAAACAGCGCCATTGCTCCCATTGCTTTTGCTTCGTCAATAGCTTTATTTTCAATATTTACCGCAATGTTTTCCCAAATTTTTTCGTTAACAATCGTCTCAATTTTTTCAATTTCTTCCGCTGTTACTTGGCCAAAATGAGAGAAGTCAAAACGTAAGCGACCTGGAGTTACTAATGAACCAGCTTGGTTAACATGCGTTCCTAACGTATCTTTTAACGCTTGATGAAGGAGGTGAGTTGCCGTATGGTTTTTCACAATTGCGTCGCGCTTTTTCCCACTAATTGTTGCTGTGTATGTTTCACCCTTTACAAGCTCACCATTTCTTACTTCTACCGTGTGTACGTTTTGGCCATTTGGTGCCTTTTGTACATCTTTAACAGACGCCACAGCTGTCGCATTTGAAATTTCTCCTTGGTCAGCAATCTGTCCACCGCTCTCAGCGTAGAATGGAGTTTGCTTTAAAATAACCTGTGCTTCTTGACCTTCTGTTACTCTATCAACAAGCTCGCCATTTACAATAATGGCTTCGATGAACGTTTCCACTTCATCTTTATCGTAGCCGACAAATTCACTTTCAACTGTTAATTCGCCTAGTACGCCACCTTGAACTTGCATAGAGTTAGAATCTTGTCGAGCCGCTCTTGCGCGTTCACGTTGACCTGCCATTTCTTTTTCAAAACCAGCATGGTCTATTTTCATTTTTTCATCTTCTGCATATTCTTCCGTTAACTCTACAGGGAAGCCATACGTATCATATAAGCGGAATACATCTTCACCAGAAATTATATTACTGCTTTGGTCTTTTGCTTTTTTAATCATCGTTGCTAAGATAGCAAGACCTTCATTTAACGTTTCATGGAAACGCTCTTCCTCGTTTTTCACAACACGCTGAATAAAGTCTGTTTTATCTTTAACTTCTGGATAGAAATCAACCATAATCTCGCCTACAACGGGTACTAGCTCATACATAAACGGACGATTGATGCCTAATTTCTTCGCATAACGCACAGCGCGACGCAATAAACGACGCAGTACATATCCACGGCCTTCATTTGATGGAAGAGCTCCGTCTCCAACGGCAAATGTTACCGTACGAATATGGTCAGCAATTACTTTAAATGCCACGTCCTTTTCATCTTCCGTGCGGTACTTAGCACCTGAGATACTTTCAGTTGCTTCAATAATTGGCATGAATAAATCTGTATCAAAGTTTGTTGGTACATCTTGAATGACAGATACCATACGCTCTAGTCCCATTCCTGTATCAATGTTTTTCTTTGGTAGCGGTGTGTAGGTATGGTCTGGATTGTGGTTAAATTGAGAAAATACTAAGTTCCAGATTTCTAAATAGCGTTCGTTTTCTCCACCAGGGTACAGCTCAGGATCTGTTAAGTCGTTTCCATAAGCTTCACCACGGTCATAGAAAATCTCTGTATTTGGTCCACTTGGTCCTTCACCGATATCCCAGAAGTTACCCTCTAAACGAATAATACGCTCTTTTGGAACACCGATTTTTTCATTCCAAAGCTTAAATGCTTCTTCGTCTTCTGGATGAATAGTAACCGATAGTTTTTCAGAATCAAAGCCAATCCATTTATCACTTGTTAAGAATTCCCAAGCCCAGTCGATTGCTTCTTCCTTAAAATATTCACCGATTGAAAAGTTACCTAACATTTCAAAGAACGTATGGTGACGCGCTGTTTTACCGACATTTTCAATATCATTTGTACGAATTGATTTTTGAGCATTACAAATACGTGGGTTTTGTGGAATGACACGTCCGTCAAAGTATTTCTTTAGCGTGGCAACACCACTGTTAATCCATAAAAGGGATGGGTCTTCATGAGGTACAAGAGAAGCACTTGGCTCTACATCATGACCTTTTTCTTTAAAGAAATCCAAGTACATTTGGCGCACTTGTGCAGATGTTAACTTTTTCATGATTGGTTCCTCCTTTAGAACTCTTCATTATTTATAGACAAAAACAGAATGACCTAAAAGCAGCTTGCTTCATTACGCACAATACAATAGGCAATTTTAGAAATTTGCGCACAAAAAAACTCTCATCCCAAAAAGCAGGGACGAGAGTTTAGCTCGCGGTACCACCCTGATTATGAACATACAAGGATGTTCATCACCTTCATCGCATTAACGCTGCTGAAACGGCAGGTTTTTCCTGCACTCAGGACTAGCTATTCAGCTATTCTTTGTATTGCACCTCTTTCAGCCTTGGAAGTGCTTCTCTTATATACCAGTGTACAGCCTACTTGGTTCCATCATTGTATTGTTTACTATGTAACGTTTTCTATGGCGATATTATGACAAATTCGGGTTGCTTTGTCAATGTTTCAAAGTATGCCCTCGCACATGTAGAATTGAAATTTTTACAACAGCTAAAATGGGAACAGCAATAATTAACCCAAATACTCCTCCAAATTCTCCTCCAAGCAAAAGCGCTAAGATTATAAAAAGAGGATGAATATGTAAGCTCTTCCCTACAATTAGAGGAGATAAAACATTGCCTTCTAAAAATTGAAGCACAAAAATAATGACGACAACAATTAGCACAAGCTTAACAGAGACCGTCATAGAGAGAATAGCGGCCGGTACTGCTCCAATAATTGGGCCAAAATACGGAATGATATTCGTAATGCCTATGATTACTCCTAGCAACAGTGCGTACGGTACGTTAAAAAACCAAAATGCAGTCGTGGCAATGGCACCTATGATGAGACAAACAAAAAACTGCCCTCTAAGATAGCTCCCTAATGACAAATTTACATCATGTAGAAAATGCTTTCCTTCCTCATGCCATCTTTTTGGCACAATATATGCGACTGCTTTTCGAACAAGCCCAAAGTCTTTTAGTAGGTAGAATACAATAAATGGAATAATAATGAGAATTAAAAATGAATTAACGATGGATTTAACTCCCTCCATCACTCGTAATAACCATGCGTTAACAGTTTGCTCTAAATCGACAATACTTTGTTCAATTTTCTCATGAACTCCGTTTGGCAGGGTTGAAGTACGATCATGAATTTCATGCACCCACCCCTTATACATCTCCGTAAGTTCGGGCAACTGTTCATTTAATTCTTTTAGCTGAATAACGAAAAGAGGAAATCCTTTATAGATGCCATAACCTATTCCACCAAAAAAGATGAGGTAAATCAGTAAAATAGCAAGAGGTCGCGGAACACCTCTTTCATGCGTCTTCTCAATAATTGGATGAAGTAAATATGTAATAAAGGCAGCAACAAAAAAAGGCAACATTGCTTTAAAAAACATCTCAAGAAACGGTAGCCAAACAAACTTTATTTTAAATAAAAGCAATATACAAAGCAGTGCCAGCAAAAAAATCCCCAAGCGATAAAACCATTTAATCGGTACCTCTTTCACAATAAACTCCTCCTCATGTTTATTTTTCAACAAAGAAAAGAGTTTATTCATGATGTTTTTAAGATATCCTTTGACATAAAAAAAACCCTTGCTAAGCAAGAGCTTTTTTTGTAAAGAGACCAACAATGATTTTAGTGCATTGCTTTCATTACACGCTTGCGCATTTTTTTCATATTGCGCTTTGTAAACATATCTCGGTCATCTGCCATTTTAAACGCATACGCCCCTAGACCAAAAGCAACTACTGACGGAATAATTCGATTCATCGCAAAGCCCCCCTAAATGAGTTAAAAGTTCATTGTACGCTCATCCTCTGAAAATAGATCATCCAATGAGCTTAATGTGCCATCCTCTTCTACTTGGTGGGTATTAATTTGTCCTTTTGAAATCGTCATTTCAATAAAACAATTCCAGCAATAATATTGATTAACCCCAATTTTACCAACATCAATACTTCTACAGTTTGGACACTTTAACAAAGTGAACACCTCTTTTATACGTTCGTTTATAAAACGTATTCTGTCCACTTTTTACCATGTCCATACCTAAACACCAGGGTAGGAGGAGGGAATTAAACAATGCTTAATTCTTTTGTAGGTTGCGATATCTTACATAAAATCATACGGCGTAAGGTTTTCCATACCAATATTTGCATCTTTCATAAATGGAACCTCAGGATCTTCTAACTCATCAACTAATTGCTCTTTGAGAAGAGCTTGTAGATTGGTTTGCCGAACGCTATCTTCGTTCCGATTTACGCCAATTTGAAACGCTTCTTCTTCGCCACATAAGATTAAGAACTGCTTGCTTCTGGTGACTGCTGTATAGAGAAGGTTTCGTCTCAGCATTCGATAATAGCTTTTCACAATAGGCAACACAACAATGGGGAACTCACTTCCTTGTGATTTATGAATAGAACAGCAGTACGCATGCGTAATCTGATTAAAGTCTTGTTTCGTATACGTTACTTCATTTCCTTCGAATGAAATAACGAGCATATCCTGCTTCTCTGTATTTTCTTTGGCGAAAAAAACAGATACAATCTCCCCCATATCCCCATTAAAAACATTGCTATCCGGTTGATTGACAAGCTGAAGCACCTTATCGCCTACACGATAGGTTACATCTCCATGCTTCAGTTCTCTCCGTTGATGAGAAGCCGGATTAAATAACTCTTGAAGGACTTCATTCATCTTATCAATACCAGCTGGACCTTTATACATTGGAGCTAATACCTGAATATCTTTAGCCGTATAGCCTTTTTTTACAGCATTGCCACACACTTGTTTGACGACATCTGTAATTTGCCCACCGTAACAGCGAATAAAAGAACGATCACCTTGTTGATTAGTTAAATCGGATGGAAGACGTCCTTTTTTAATTTCATGAGCCAAATCAATGATAGATGAGCCTTCTTCTTGGCGATACACGTCTGTTAATCGTACGGTAGGAACGGCTTCAGAATGTAATAAGTCTTTCAGTACCTGGCCAGGACCAACTGAAGGCAATTGGTCCTCATCTCCTACAAGCACTACTTGGATGCTAGCTGGAAGTGATTTAAAGAGTTGGTGAGCAAGCCATAGATCCACCATGGAGACCTCATCCACAATCAACAACTTGCCATTGATTGGATTCTCTTCATTGTGGTCAAACCCTTCTTGTCCATTCCACTTTAGAAGCCTGTGAATCGTCACCGCTGGTAAGCCCGTTGCCTCACTCATACGCTTAGCCGCTCGTCCAGTAGGAGCGACAAGCAATACGGGAAACCCTTCGTCTTTTTTATAATCGCCTGGATTTAACGAACAGCCATGAAGCTCTGCATAAAGTTCTACAATACCTTTAATTACTGTTGTTTTACCCGTCCCTGGGCCTCCTGTAAGAAGAAGCATTGGGGATAAAAGTGCTTTTTGAATCCCTTCCCTTTGCGAAGGTGCATATTGTACGCCTAAACGTTCTTCTAACTCCCCTAGAGCTAGAAGGAACTCTGATTCGGGAAATTGCTCTGCGTACTCTGTTTGGGCCATGAGCTTGCTAATTGCTTTAACGACTCCTTTTTCAGCATAAAAAAGCGGTGGAAAGTACATTTTATCGTCATCAATAATAATCTTTTTCTCTTCTTTTAATGCGTCAATCTCGCGTGTAATATCCATTTCTGAGAGTGGTTCTTGACGACTCTTTTGTAACAGTTCTCCCGTTTTCTGATATAGCTGCTCTGCTTTCACATAGACGTGTCCCATTTGATTGCATTCATGTTCAATAACATATAAAATCCCGGCTCGAAGCCGATTAGGGTGATTGGTTGCTAACCCGAGCTTTCTCCCTAATTCATCCGCTCGATTAAAGCCAATTCCTTGCACATCTTCTACGAGCTGATAGGGATTTGTTTGAATCACTTCTAGAGCTTCTTGTTTATAAGCTTGGAAAATTTTCATAGAAAGCTGCGGACCAAAACCCAAATCTGTCAGCTTAACCATTACTTCTTCTAACCCCTGATGCTCTCTTAGCTGAGCAATTAGCTTTTCAGCTTTATCAGCAGAAAGTCTAGGCACCTTTTTTAATACTGCAGGGTCTTGTAGCATTCGGTAAATTGCACGCTCACCCAGTGCTTCTACAATATTTTCTGCCGTTTTTTTACCAATACCATTAAAGAGATCACTTGATAAGTACTGAATAACCCCTTGCTTTGACTGGGGAAGCTCTTTTTTAAACTGCTCTACTTGAAACTGAAGGCCAAATTTCGGATGTTCTTTAAAATTTCCAATAAAAGTGTAAAGCTCATCTTCATTTAAACGAGGGAAATAACCCGTAACAATCGCTTCTTTATCGTCCATAGATACATTTGTTTCTTTTATTCTAATTCTTGTTACGTTATACAAGTTTTCTTCGTTATGAAAGACCGTGACAATTGCCGTGCCTTTTATGTACGTTTTCTCTTCCTCGGGTTGTAAAGGGTTTAGAACTTCCTCACTCATACTATTCCCCCATTTTTACATTCACTTCTTAGTGTTCCATCATTGAAAGAACATTTTTACCATTTGCTGCTAGATGATGATCTGGTTGGATTTCTAATGCTTGATCAAACATTGAGATAGCTTTATCTTTATCATCTTTCATCGCATAAGCTACGCCTAGATTGTAGTAAGCATCAGCATGTTCTTCATCTTCTTGGACAACGCGAAGTAACTCTTCTACCGCTTCATCTACCATTTCCAGTTGAGCTAAACAAAGTCCAAGCTGAAATCTGGCTTCTGTATCGTGTTCATTGAGCTCTACTGCTCGTTTTAAATAAGGCAGAGCATACGTTGTTTGTTCTAAATGAAATAGTGTTAAGCCAAGCATAAAATGCGCATCTGAAGAATTTAAGCCCTTTTTAATAGCTAAATCAAAATAATGCTTCGCTTGTTCTAATTGCTCAAGGTTAAAGTACACGTTACCAGCACCATAATAAGCAGTTGCTGTTTCCTCATCAATTTCAATTGCCCGTTCATAAAATTTTAGTGCTCGATCCGTTTCGCTAACTGCGGCTAAAAGGTTGCCGAAGTTTACGTATACAACTGGATCTTTTGGATTTTCTTCAATTGCTTCTGAAAATGTTTTTGCTGCTTCTTCAAATTTTCCATCTTGCATATATTGAATACCTAATTGATTTTTATCTGTCATATTTCACTCCACCGTTGTTTTTTATTAGTTTATCCCATTACTAGTAGTATATCATAACAAAACCCCCGCTCTACAGAGCCGAGGTTTCGTTAAAAAGCCTTTGGATTCGTATTACACGTACCAAAGCTGCTCTTCATCTTTATACACATTATCGATTGTAGCTCCACCTAGACACTCTTCACCGTTATAAAATACAACAGCTTGTCCTGGCGTTACGGCACGAACTGGTTTCTTAAAAAGTACTTTAACCGTATTTTCGTCTAGCTTTTCAACCGTTACTTCATTATCTTCTTGACGATAACGGAATTTAGCTGTACAAGAAAGCGGCTCGTTCCACTCACGATCACTTACCCAGCTAACATTAGTTGCTGTAATAGACGTTGAGTATAACAGTTCATTATGAAACCCTTGATCAACATAAAGAACATTCTTTTCTAAATCTTTACCAACAGCAAACCAAGGCTCTCCGCTTCCACCAATTCCAAGCCCGTGACGTTGACCGATTGTATAATACATCAGGCCATCATGATTTCCTTTTACTTCACCATCTAACGTTTGCATAAGACCAGGCTGAGCTGGAAGGTACTGACTTAAAAACTCTTTGAAATTGCGTTCTCCAATAAAACAAATGCCCGTGCTATCCTTCTTAGTAGCTGTCGCAAGTCCCGCTTCTTTCGCAATCTCACGCACTTTGGATTTTTCGATTCCTCCAAGTGGAAACATCACTTTTGAGAGCTGCTCTTGACCAAGCTGGTTTAAGAAATACGTTTGGTCTTTGTTATTGTCTACCCCGCGAAGCATTTTGTACTCACCATCACGATACGCTACTTGCGCGTAGTGACCTGTTGCTAAATAGTCTGCTCCAAGCGTCATCGCATGTTCTAAAAATGCTTTAAATTTAATTTCTTTATTACACATAACATCAGGATTTGGCGTACGACCTGCTTTGTACTCATCAAGGAAATACGTAAATACTTTATCCCAATATTGTTTCTCAAAGTTGACTGCATAGTATGGTATACCGATTTGATTACATACGCGAATGACATCATTGTAATCTTCTGTTGCTGTACATACGCCATTTTCATCCGTATCATCCCAGTTTTTCATAAAGATTCCAATTACATCATAACCTTGTTGTTTTAATAAAAGAGCAGCAACTGAAGAGTCTACTCCTCCACTCATTCCAACAACAACACGCGTATCTTTTGGTGCTTTCGTCAACTTAGTCACCTCCAATAAACGTGTTCTTTTATTTTGCCAATCGCTTTACGATTGTTGCTGTTTTACGAGCTAATTCTTCTATTTGCTCCATCGTATTACCCAAGCCAAAGCTAAAGCGAATTGAAGAGGTAATACGATCAGATTCTTTGCCAAACATTGCGACAAGTACGTGAGACGGATCAACAGTTCCTGCTGTACAAGCTGATCCGCTTGATGCAGCAATTCCTGCTAAATCTAGATTCACAAGCATGGATTCTACGTTTACACGTTCAAAAGAAAGATTCAGTACGTGTGGTAAAGCATAATCGACATTACCATTGACGTTAAACGATACCTGCTCCTCTTCTAGTATCTGCATCATTCGTTCTTTAAACTGCTTATACTGAACTGCACGTTCTTTTAATGATTCTTGCGCAATGCGAACAGCTTGTTCAAACCCAACAATGCTTGCCATATTTTCTGTACCCGCTCTACGCTTTCGCTCTTGCTCTCCTCCGAATAAAAGCGGTGAAAGCACAACGTGTGGAGCAACATATAAAAAGCCAATTCCTTTAGGTCCGTTGATTTTATGAGAAGAAACGGAAAGAAGATCGACACCTAATTGTTGCACATTTAAAGAAATTAATCCATAAGCTTGCACTGCATCCGTATGGAAATAAGCACCATGTTCTTTTAGCAGTGCACCAATTTCTGAGATTGGTTGGATTGTACCAACCTCATTGTTGCCATACATAACTGAAACTAAAATTGTTTTATCCGTTAATGAGCGTTTAATATCTTCAATGGATACACGCCCAGTTTCATCAACCGGTAGATATGTCACTTCAAAACCTTGTTCTTCTAGAAACTGACAGGTATGCAAGACAGCATGATGCTCAATAGATGTAGTAATAATATGATTGCCACGATGTTTATTCGCAAGCGCAACACCAATCAACGCCATGTTATCTGCTTCTGTTCCACCGCTCGTAAAGATAATGTCATTTTCACGTGCTCCAATACTGCTGGCAATTGTTTGACGCGCTTCATCTAGATATCTACGGCTTTCTCGTCCATAGTGATGAATGCTTGACGGATTCCCAAAATGTTCATGCATAAACGTCGTCATTCTTTCAACAACCGCTGGATGTACAGGAGACGTGGCTGCATGGTCTACATAAATACGCTCCAACTAAAAACTCCTCCTAAATCAGCAAATTAAATATAAAACATGTATGATTCTTGTTCGCCATCTGAATGATTCGCTAAATCTTCAAGCGTTGTACTATCCAACACTTCTTTAACCGCGTCACGAATGCGAATCCACAGCTCTCTTTTAGCTGGCTCTTCGTCTTCCAACCCTTCTACTGGACTGATTGGTCCTTCTAGTACCGAAATAATGTCTCCTGCTGTAATATTTGCAGGTTCATGTGCTAAAATATAGCCACCGTATGCACCTCTAACACTTTTCACAAGGCCTGCATTACGAAGAGGGGAAATTAACTGCTCAAGGTAATGTTCGGATAAGTCATGGTTTTGAGCAATTGTTTTCAATGAAATGGGTCCTTCACCAAAACGTTTTGCTAATGCAATCATAATTGTCAAACCGTAGCGTCCTTTTGTCGAGATTTTCATCTTCTCCACTCCTTCTTATATTCAATAAAGGTGTTTATAATAGGTCGTTCATTGTTTCAAATTAAAATAGCCCATTCAAAAACGTTATACTGTTGACATTATATCATACTATCCCTATGAGATAAATTTCAACACTTTTTTAGATATGATACAGTAAAGAAAAACTACATATCCAATCCTAAAAGGAGGTCAGTGTATGAATAAGAACCCACTTGCATTTCGCATGCGCCCTAAATCTATCAACGAAATCATTGGACAACAGCATCTTGTTGGAAAAGACAAAATGATTTATCGAATGGTCAAAGCCAACCACTTGAGTTCAATGATTTTGTACGGCCCGCCTGGCGTAGGAAAAACGTCTATTGCTACAGCTATTGCAAAAACAACCAAAATAGCTTTCCGGCAGCTAAATGCGGTTGTGAATAATAAGAAAGATATGGAGATTGTAGCTGAAGAAGCAAAAATGTCTGGCAAAGTAATCTTGTTATTGGATGAAGTTCATCGGTTAGATAAAGGGAAACAAGACTTTTTACTTCCTTATTTGGAAAATGGACTTATTACGTTGATTGGAGCTACTACCAGTAACCCTTATCATGCGATTAACCCAGCGATTCGAAGTAGGTGTCAAATCTTTGAACTAAAACCCTTAGAACCGGATGATATTGAACAAGCCTTAACCAGAGCACTACATGATAAAGAGCGCGGATATGGCGATCAAAATGTTCAAGTTGATCATGATGCAATGCTTCACTTCACAACGAGCTGTAACGGCGATGTTCGTTCCGCTCTAAATGCCCTTGAACTTGCTATTTTATCTACGGACGAAAATGAGGAAGGCTTTATTCATATCACGCTTGAGATTGCTGAGCAGTGCTTACAGCAAAAATATTTTTCCCATGATAAAGATGGAGATGCTCATTACGATGTACTTTCAGCATTTCAAAAATCCATTCGAGGAAGCGATGTGAATGCCGCTCTTCATTACTTAGGAAGACTGATTGAAGCTGGTGATTTAATAAGCATTAACAGACGACTTTTAGTCATTGCATACGAAGATGTTGGACTAGCGAGCCCTCAAGCCGGTGCAAGAACGCTATCCGCCATTGAATCAGCTGAGAGGCTAGGACTTCCAGAAGCACGTATACCGCTAGCTACTGCCGTCATTGAACTTTGTTTATCACCAAAGTCAAACTCAGCTTACAAAGCACTTGACGCTGCTATTGCTGATATAAAAAAAGGCTTGTCTGGTGAGGTTCCCAATCATTTAAAAGACGGCCATTATAAAGGAGCAGCTAAGCTTGGGAGAGCACAGAATTATCAATATCCTCACGACTTTGAAAGCGGATGGGTTAAACAGCAATACCTTCCTGATAAAATAAAGAATAAACGCTATTATGAACCAAAAAGAACAGGAAAATTTGAACAAGCATTAGCACAGGTTTATAAGAATTTATCCACATAATAAAAGCCCCAAAGAGGCCAGGTTTTAAAAGATAAAGATAAACTTTATTTTTTAAATTCAGAGCCTAATGGGGCTTTTTTTCTTACTTATCGTCACCAACACGTTTAATTGTTACGTCTGCTAACAGTTCATTAATAACATGTCCAGCCATGATTAAACCGGCAACAGAAGGAACAAATGCATTTGATGATGGTGGCATTTTAGCTTTGCGAATTTCCGCTGCATCGTTTCCTACTTCTTTACGAATTTCTTCACGAATAACGATTGGTCTTTCATCCGAAAAGACAACGTTAATTCCTTTGCGAACTCCTTCTTTACGCAGTCGCGTACGTACTACCTTCGCAATTGGATCTGTATGGGTTTTGGAAATATCAGCAATTTTAAAGCGAGTTGGGTCCATTTTATTAGCAGCGCCCATGCTTGAGATTACCGGAATATTTCGTCTTAAACACTCTTTCATCAAATGAATTTTATATGAAATAGTATCAGACGCATCAACCACGAAGTCAGGGTCATAGCTAAAGAACTGCTCATATGTTTCTTCTGTATAGAACATTTTTAACGAAATGACTTCGCAATCTGGATTAATATCAAGAATTCGATCGCGCATTAAATCTGCCTTTGGTTTCCCTACTGTTGATAATAAAGCATGAATTTGACGATTAACGTTTGTGATATCCACATCGTCTTTATCAACTAAAATTAATCGTCCAACTCCTGAGCGAGCAAGCGCTTCTGCCGAAAATGAACCAACGCCTCCAATACCTAGAACAGCTACTGTACTGCCTTTTAAAGTTGCTAAGCCATCTTTTCCAATCGCTAGCTCATTACGTGAAAATTGATGCAACATTGTTTAAACACTCCGCCTTTCTATTTCAACACTTTTTTAATAGTGTGTACTTTTCAAGTTTTTCTACCATCGTAAATGCTTGCATAATGGTTTTTATACGAATTAGACTATAACACACTTTTCTTCAAAAGCAAGCATGTCTATCGGGTTACGTATTAAAAACTCATAAAAAAACCTTCTCTATCTAAAACAGAGAAGGTTTTTATGTACGCTAGTCCCAATAATGCCGTCTTAGTGCTTTTGTTTTGAACCCGCTCTCAGCAGGTGGGTACTCTGTTTTACACATTGTAAGTCCTTAGAAAAGGCATGTACGCTGTATAAAAACTCCGAATTCCCAAGCAACAAATTGTTCGGTCAAAACTGTTGTAAAGACGAACATATCAGGACTCTATTGTTCTTGAAAGTATCTTATCACAGAAGATTTTTTTTTGCAATATTATGCTTCTGTTTTTGTTTTTCGAATATCTAAATTCAATTCCACAAGCTGAGCCTCACTTACCTCACCCGGTGCGTTTGTTAATAGACAGCTTGCGCTCGCTGTTTTCGGGAACGCAATCGTATCGCGAAGATTTGTACGTCCAGCAAGAAGCATAACCAGACGATCAAGTCCTAATGCAATTCCACCGTGAGGAGGTGTTCCGTATTCAAACGCTTCAAGTAAGAAGCCAAATTGTTCATGCGCTTCTTCAAGGGTAAAGCCAAGCGTTTTGAACATTTGCTCCTGAATATCACGCTCATAAATACGCAGTGAGCCGCCACCAAGCTCATAGCCGTTTAAAACAAGATCATATGCTTGAGCGCGAACGGCACCTGGGTTTGTTTCTAACTGAGGTAAATCTTCACGAACTGGCATTGTAAACGGATGGTGAGCCGCATAGTAACGACCTTCTTCCTCATCATGCTCAAGAAGTGGCCAATCAGTTACCCATAGGAAATTGAATAATGACTCATCAATTAAGCCCAGCTCTTTAGCAAGCTTTAAGCGAAGTGCACCTAATGCATCTGCTACTACTGATTTTTTATCAGCAACAAATAATAATAAATCCCCTTCTTCTGCTTGTAACGTGTTCATAAACTGCCCTTGTTCTTCTTCATTAAAGAATTTACTAATTGGTCCTTTTAGTCCTTCAGCTTCAACTTTTAACCATGCAAGGCCTTTAGCACCGTAAATCTTAACAAAGTCTGTTAACGCATCAATATCTTTGCGAGAATAATTCTGAGCAGCTCCTTTAACAGCGATTGCTTTAACCTGACCGCCGCTTTCTACTGCAGCACTGAATACTTTAAACCCACAGTCTTTTACAAGTTCAGATAAATCGACAAGCTCCATAGCGAATCGCGTATCCGGCTTATCAGAGCCAAATCGACTCATCGCTTCATCATAAGACATGCGTGGGAACGGTGTCTGAATATCTAAACCTTTTACATTTTTCATTACTTTTGACATCATTTCTTCTGTCATTGTCATAATTTCTTCTTGTGTTAAGAAAGAAGTTTCAATATCGACTTGCGTAAATTCTGGCTGGCGATCCGCACGTAAGTCTTCATCACGGAAGCAGCGCGCGATTTGGTAGTAGCGTTCTACACCACTTACCATTAACAGCTGCTTAAATATTTGCGGCGACTGTGGAAGCGCGTAAAATTCTCCTGGATGCACACGGCTTGGTACAAGGTAATCACGTGCACCTTCTGGGGTACTTTTTGTTAGAATCGGTGTTTCTACATCTAAAAAGTCGTTGTCATCTAAGAAGTTGCGAATAGTCTTTGTAATATCGCTTCTCATCTTTAGTGTTGAAAACATCTCCGGACGGCGAAGGTCTAGGTAACGATATTTTAAACGCACATCTTCTGATACATCTGTTTGATCATTCAGAGCAAATGGAGGCGTTTTTGCTTCGTTTAATACTGTGATACGCTCAGCGTGAATTTCAATTTTCCCTGTTTTCAAGTTAGGGTTAATCGTACCTTCTTGTCTACCTACTACTTCACCCTCAACCTGCAATACGTACTCGTTTCGAACAGTTTCAGCGATTTCAAGCGCTTCTTTCGACACCTCAGGGTTAAATACTACTTGTACTAAACCTCCTCGGTCACGTAAATCAATAAAGATTAATCCTCCTAAGTCACGGCGCTTTTGCACCCAACCTTTTAGCAGTACTTTTTCACCGATGACCGTCTCCGTTACGTCACCACAGTAATATGAACGTTTTGTCATGACTATTCCTCCTTAAGCTTTGTTCTGTAAGTAAGCTACTAGCTCTTCTAACTTCACTTCTTCTTGCTGACCTAATGCCATATCTTTCACATTAGCTACGCCTTTTTCTAACTCGTCATCTCCAAGGACCACTACATATTTTGCTTCTAAGCGATCTGCAGATTTAAATTGGCCTTTTACTTTTTTGTCTTGGTAGTCTTTTTCTGTTACAAAGCCCGCTTTTCGAAGTTTATTCACAAGCGCCACTGATTTTGCTTTTGCTGCGTCCCCAAGCGTCACAACATAGCAATCAATACCCTTTTCTACCGGAAGCTCAATGCTTTCAGCTTCTAAGGCTGATAGTAAGCGCTCGATACTTAAAGCAAATCCAATACCTGGTGTTTCAGGACCACCGATTTCCTGAATTAGTCCGTTATAGCGTCCTCCACCACATAGCGTAGTAATAGCACCGAATCCTTCAGCTTCACTCATTAGCTCAAATGCTGTGTGATTATAGTAATCTAACCCGCGAACTAACGTTGGATCAACAACATACTCAATGTCTAAGTCCGTTAAGTATTGCTGTACATTTTCAAAGTATTCTTTTGAATAGTCATTTAAATATTCTAAGATAGATGGTGCCGTATGCATAAGCTCGTGATCACGATCTTTTTTACAATCTAAAATGCGAAGTGGATTTTTGTGCAAGCGGTTTTGACAATCGCTACAAAACTCACCAATTCGCGGAGAGAAATGATCAATTAGCGCCTGACGATGCGCTTGACGACTTTCTGTATCTCCTAAGCTGTTTACAACTAGCTTTAGCTTCTTTAAACCTAGGGATTGGTAAAAATTCATTAAAAGCGCCAACACTTCTGCATCGATAGCTGGATCATTCACACCAAGTGCTTCAACACCAAACTGAACGAATTGACGGAAGCGTCCCGCTTGCGGTCTTTCATATCGAAACATTGGGCCAATATAGAAAAGCTTCGTTGGTTGATTTGGATTCCCAAACATTTTATGCGTTACGTAAGAACGTCCAACAGCAGCAGTTCCTTCTGGACGAAGCGTTAAACTTCTATCTCCGCGATCTTTAAAGGTATACATTTCTTTCTGAACGATATCCGTTGTTTCTCCCACACCACGCTGAAATAGCTCAGTATGTTCAAACATCGGTGTACGAATTTCCTTGTAGTTAAATGCACGACAGATTTCACGAGCTTTTTGCTCAACAAACTGCCAGTATTCTACTTTTCCTGGTAAGATATCTTGAGTTCCTCTTGGTATTTGAACTGACATAAAGCGTCATATGCCTCCTATAACTTCATTTTCTATAACAAAAAAACTCTCATCTCTACTAGCAACTAGTAGGGACGAGAGTTTAAATCACGTGGTACCACCCTAATTGAAGCATACCATGCTGCATGCTTCCACTCATTCGTTAACGTACGAAACCGTTCAACTCCTACTAACCATGCTTTCAGAGCGAAACCTCCAAAGTGTTCATTCATTGAGTCATCATGTAAAATGCTTTCAGCCCAAGGCACTTTTTCTCTCTCCATGTGTCATCTCAACTACTTTTCTTTATCATAGGTTCTATTCATATAAAATTAAGCTATGTAATAGCCGTTCGTTAAAATATAGCAATTGTTTACTATATTACGAATGAAATGAACAGTTGTCAAGAACTTCACGGCTATAAATTGTTGGTAAGTTGGAAGCGAAATGAATTATGAACGATTTAGCTGTTTTCTAAGCTTTTGTACATCTCGAAGCGACAAACCAAATTCTGACGCTAATTCAATTGAAGAAGCATCCTTTTCTTTATCTACGAAGTCGTGGAACTGCATGCCGAAAAGCGACTGATTTTGTTGAAAGGAATGCTCACCTTTATCACTAAATTTCACGTATACCCCTTCTTTCCATGTACTTTTACACTACATATGCTCTTTATAGCATTGCCAAAAAAGTCGACATCTTTCATAAACGAAAGGATTTTTTTTCGTAATCTCGAATTACTTAGTCTGTGATAAAGGAGGAATATGTATGGCTTTTGTTCGCTCGTCTAAACTCTATTTCTTGTTGTCTGTCATCATACTCGTTTGTCTCTCTTCCTTCGATCATCCAGAATCTCCACGCTTCTCACCTAGGATTATTACAGCGGATACCTTACACGTTCGAACAGGACCAGGTTTAGCTTTTTCAATTGCAGCAACACTTAAACAGCATGATGAGGTGAACGTTATAGATCAACAAGGAGATTGGATTTTTGTTCAATTTCAAGACCTTAAAGGCTGGATTTCTAAACCACATACAGCATTGTTAAATTTTAATAACCTCTCTCCACAGCAACAGATTCAGCTAAAATCGACACCTGCTATCAAAAATCTACCTACAGACGATTTAAAAGGGAAAACCATTATTTTAGACCCAGGACATGGTGGAAAAGACAAGGGGGCAATAGGTACACAAGGTACATATGAAAAGGATTTAACACTTCGAACTGCTCGTTTTGTACAAGAAGAGCTTCAAAACAATGGTGCCATCGTAAAATTAACAAGAACAGACGATTCCTATGTAAAGCTGTCCAATCGTATCTTGGCTTCAAACAGCGCTGATTTGTATATCAGCATTCATTATAACAGTGTCGCTGATTCCAGCTTAACGGGACTCATCACGTACTTTTATCATGACAACCAAGACTCGCTTCTAGCTGGTTCTGTTCATGCTTCACTTGTCAATCAAAGTGATTTAAAAGATAAAGGAGTGCGCTTTGGAGACTACTACGTGCTGCGTGAAAATAAACGTCCAAGCATTTTATTAGAGCTAGGTTTTTTAAGTAATAAGCGTGAAGAAACCTACATTAATTCCGTTGAGTATCAGCGAAGAGTCTCTCATCAAGTAGCCGTAGGAATTCAGCAATACTTCAAACAATAATAGAAAAAGCGCCTGTTTGCACGTGATGCAACAGACGCTTTTTTAATCACTTATTTATCTTTGCTTTCAATAATTAACGTAACAGGCCCATCATTGGTAAAGCTAACGTCCATCATTGCTCCAAACGAACCGGTTTGAACACGAACTCCCTTTTTCTCTAGCTGCTCGTTAAAATACTTATACAGCGTAAGCGCTTTGTCTGGCTTTGCCGCTCCCATAAAATTTGGGCGTCTTCCTTTTCGACAATCACCATATAGCGTAAACTGCGAAACAGATAGAATTTCTCCCTCAATATCAAGCAATGAGTGATTCATTTTCCCTGCTTCATCTTCAAACACTCGTAGGTTGACTATCTTATCTGCAAGGTAATCCGCATCTTTCACTTCATCTTCATGCGTAACCCCTACTAAGAGCATAAAGCCTTTACTAATTTCACCAACAACTTCACCTTCAACGGTAACCTTTGCTTCTTTTGCACGCTGTACTACAACTTTCATTCTTCACGTACCTTTCTTAATGCATAATACGACGAACCGAATAGATATCACGAATTTGCTTGATACGTTCAACAACCTTATGAAGATGACTAATGTTATGAATAGAAATTGACATATTAATGGTTGCCATTTTATTTCGATCAGATCGTCCAGATACAGCTGAAATATTGGTTTTTGTTTCATTTACAGCTTGCAGCACTTCGTTTAACAAGCCGCGACGGTCATATCCAGATATCTCAATCTCGACATTAAATTCTTTACCTTCTTTAATATGCGTTTCCCACTCAACTGGAATTAAACGATTTTCCGAATCCTCCGTATGGACATTCAAACAGTCTGCGCGGTGAACAGATACTCCACGCCCCTTTGTAATAAATCCTACAATTTCATCACCAGGAACTGGATTACAACATTTTGATAAACGAATAAGCATATTTTCAACACCCGGTACAATAACACCAGAGTCTTTGCGCTTATGCTGACGTACACGCTTTGCTGCTGTATCTCGAGCAAGATCATCTACCTGCACTTCCTGCTCCTGATCACGCTGTTTTCGCCATTTCTCTGTTAAACGATTGGCAACCTGAGCAGCAGTTAAACCATTATATCCAATTGCTGCATACATATCATCTTCATTTGAAAAGTTAAACTTTTCGGCTACTCGTTTAATATTATCGGTTGTTAATACTTCTTTCACATCAAATTCCATTTGACGAATTTCTTTTTCAACAAGCTCTTTGCCTTTTTCAATATTTTCATCTCGGCTTTGTTTCTTAAAGAACTGACGTATCTTATTTTTCGCCTGAGATGTTTGAGCAAGCTTCAACCAATCTTTACTTGGTCCATAAGAATGCTTGGATGTTAGAATTTCAATGATATCTCCCGTTTTTAACCGGTAATCAAGCGTAACCATCTTTCCGTTGACTTTCGCACCAATTGTTTTATTTCCAATTTCTGAGTGGATGCGATATGCAAAATCAATTGGAACGGAGCCGGATGGTAATTCAATCACATCGCCTTTCGGCGTAAAAATGTAGACCATGTCCGAAAATAAGTCAATTTTTAATGATTCCATGAACTCTTCTGCATCATTAGCATCATTTTGAAACTCTAAAATTTCCCTGAACCAAGTTAGCTTCTCTTCAAAAGATGCATGTTCCGTTGACTTTCCTTCTTTATACGCCCAATGTGCAGCAATTCCGTACTCTGCAATTTGATGCATATCAAAAGTACGAATTTGAACTTCCAATGGATCTCCTTTTGGCCCAATAACGGTTGTATGAAGAGACTGGTACATGTTTTGCTTTGGCATTGCAATATAATCTTTAAAACGACCAGGCATTGGCTTCCAACAGGTGTGGATAATACCAAGTACCGCATAGCAATCTTTAATGCTGTCTACAATAATACGCACTGCAAGCAAATCATAAATTTCATTAAACTGTTTATTTTGAAGAGCCATTTTACGATAGATTGAATAAATGTGCTTTGGTCTACCCGAAATTTCGACTTTAATCGATACATCATCAACGTTCTCGCGGACTTCATCAATAACTTCTTCTAAATACTGCTCGCGCTCTGCTCGCTTTTTCTTCATCAAGTTTACAATTCGATAATATTGCTGAGGGTTTAAATAGCGGAGCGCTGTGTCTTCAAGCTCCCACTTAATTTTTGAAATCCCTAAACGATGAGCAAGCGGTGCAAAAATCTCCAACGTTTCGTTTGAAATGCGGCGCTGTTTCTCTTGTGGTAAGTGCTTCAATGTACGCATGTTATGCAAACGGTCCGCTAATTTAATCAAAATAACACGAATATCCTGTGCCATTGCAACAAACATTTTGCGATGGTTTTCTGCTTGCTGCTCTTCTTTTGATTTATATTTAATTTTCCCAAGTTTTGTAACACCGTCTACTAGCATTGAAACTTCTGAATTGAAAGCTTTCTCTAAATCTTTTAGCGTTATCTCTGTATCTTCAACGACATCGTGTAAGAATCCAGCTGCAATTGTAGCTGGATCCATGTCAAGATCAACTAAAATCCCTGCAACCTGTATAGGATGAATGATATACGGTTCTCCTGATTTACGATATTGCTCTTTATGTGCTTCTTTTGCAAAATCATATGCTGCTTGAACAAACGCAACATCCTCTTCATCCAAATACCGTCTCGAATTATCAATGACCTGTTCTGCTGTTAGGACTTGCTCATTTGCCATGAAATCACCTTTATCAACTAGCATTTTTATTAATTCATATTGTAACTATTATCATGAAAATTAATAGAGATGTAAAGCCTTTGGTAATAATTTATCAAATAAAGTCACATTTCAATCTTTTGCTTTCTTTGTATTAAACAAAAAAGCGCCTAATTCATTTAGGCACTTCTCTGTTTCATTATACATCCATTCATTAATACGTCATTAATGTAAATACGTCATATCCTTCTAGCTTTTCGCGTCCATCTAAATATGACAATTCAATAAGGAACGCAATCCCAGCAACTACTCCACCTAGTTCTTCAACCAGTTTAATTGTTGCTTCAATTGTTCCACCTGTCGCTAATAAGTCGTCTGTAATTAATACACGTTGCCCTGGCTTAATTGCATCTTTATGGATTGTTAATACGTCTTTTCCATATTCTAAGCCATAATCAACTTTAATTACCTCACGAGGTAATTTACCTTCTTTACGAACCGGTGCAAAGCCTACACCTAACGCGTATGCAACCGGACAGCCAACGATAAATCCACGTGCTTCAGGTCCAACGATGATATCAATCTCTTTATCTTTTGCATACTTCATGATTTCATCTGTCGCTGCACGATACGCTTCACCATTATCCATTAATGTTGAGATATCTTTAAACTTAATACCTGGTTTTGGCCAGTCAGGTACAATTGTAATATAATCTTTAAAATTCATTCTAATGTTGCCTCCTCATTCATCCGCACTTGCAAGAAGCTTCTCAAACTCACTTTTTAACTGTGCATATGAACTATAAATAAAGTTTTTGTCCATTTCAATTTGTTGCTGTTTATTACGATAAGTCACAGACTCTATTAAATCACGTTTAGAACTATTTTTCACTAGCGAAATTAGACCATTGTTTATTGTAACAAATTCTAGTTCAAAAAACACCTGGCAGATAAAATCAATTGTATCTTTTGTCCAGCCTTTGTGAATGGCAATTTCTTCTTTATAACGGTTTAAGTCAAACGGACTTCTTTTCGCTAGCAGTCCATAAAACCACTTAAAATGCTCCCGCGTTGGAATCGTATCAAAGTAACTATCACTTTCTGTTACGAACATCGCGTAAACTCGAGCCGGCTGTCCTTCAGCAAACAAGAGGTTTAGCCTCTGTGTTGAATCTGGTAAATCTAAAAGAACCATTTGTTTATCAGCTGACTTATATAGACTAGCCTGTTCATCTGTCGAAATCTCAACGACTTGATCCATTGGCAAAATCGCTGCATGCTTTTGAACGGTCTTTGGATTAAAAGTTACAATGTCCATTTCTTTCGTAAAAATCTCTTGAAAAAACCGTTTCATATCAAATGAATTTCGGTAATCAAATAACTGCCATTCGCTGACCGCTACATCTTCAATCATAAGCTGTGGCTTTCGCATATTATTCCATTCATTAATAGAAAGCTCACCGACTAACGATACTTTAGCTAATGGAGAAACCTCATCTAACACATGTCCTAATCCAAATCCTACAGCGTCAATAGAGAATCCATTATCTTCTACAACAAGCTTTAAATGGTTTTTGTCACTCCCAATTTTACGCATTGATGTTGGCGTAACGTGCTCAACAAGAACTTTTGGCTTAGGGTTATGCATACCAAATGGCGCGAGTGTTTGAAGTTCTTCAATACTAGAGATTGTAACATCTTCAATTTTGCATATTGTATCAATCGAAGTAATGGGAATGAAGTCTTGTTCGGTTAGCACTTCTTGCGCTTGTTCATTTAAGCGTTGACGCAATAGCTCAACATTTTTTGCTTCAAGCGTCATCCCTGCAGCCATTGGATGGCCTCCGAAATGTGGTAAAATATCACGACTCTTTGATAAGTTTGCAAATAAATCAAATCCAGGGATACTTCTTGCTGACCCTTTTGCTAAGCCCGTTTCGTGATCAAGACTTAACACAATGGTTGGACGATAGAATTTTTCTACCAAGCGAGAAGCTACAATTCCAACAACCCCTGCGTTCCAGCCTTCACCTTCAATAATTAAGACTGGATTCTCACTAGGCGGGTATAGACCTTCCACAGTATTGATTGCTTCTTGTGTAATTTCATTAACAATCTGTTGACGTTCTTTATTTAAATTATCAATTTCTTTTGCTAACTCAATTGCTTCTTCATAATGATCAGACATCAGTAAATCGACTGCTGGGTCTGCATCTTGAAGACGACCTACAGCATTAATTCTTGGAGCAAGAGCAAATCCAATCGTGTCTTCCGTAATGTCTTCTTTCTTCACGCTGCATACTTTTAGTAGTGCTTCAATTCCAGGTCGGGTCGAACTCTTTAAATAGCGTAAGCCTTTTTTTGCTATTAGTCGATTTTCTCCAACTAGCGGTACCAAATCAGCAATTGTACCAATGACAGCTAGTTCTAATAAATGCTCAGGAGCTTCACCGAGCAAAGCGTGTGCTAATTTAAATGCCACCCCAACTCCAGCTAGCTCTTTAAATGGATAAACTCCACCAGGAAGCTTAGGGTGTATAATTGCATAGGCTTCTGGAAGTTCAGGGCCTGGTTCGTGGTGGTCAGTAATGATTAGATCAAATCCCAGCTCAGCTGCTAGCTTTGCCTCTTTTACTGCTGAAATTCCAGTATCTACTGTGATGACTAAACCATACCCTTCATCACTAATTTGTCTAAATGCCTGTTCATTTGGGCCGTAGCCTTCTGTAAAACGATTGGGTATATAAAAATCAACTTGTGCTCCGAGTTGACCTAAAGCAGATAGCATAACGGACGTACTGCTTACACCATCAGCATCATAGTCCCCATATATCATAATACGTTCATTGTTTTCAATTGCTTGACGAATACGTGCAACCGTTTCTTCCATACCTTCTAAAAGAAATGGATCATGAAAAGATTCATCCTCAATATGTAAAAACTGTGAGGCTTCTTCTACCGTTTGAATTCCTCGATTAATAAGCAGTGAAGCAACGAGAGGTGTAATATTGAGTTTCTTTGCAAATTCATCAACAAGTGGATTATCTATATGTTTTACATTCCAACGCTTCTTTGACTGTAGCATATCTCATCTCACCCCTTAACCCACATAATTATACTAAAGGCAGTCCAAAGGGGCAATGAGTGAGCTTAATCTTAACTTTCTGAATATGGATTAATATGAACAAATACACCTTGAATATTCGGTTCTTCCAGTAGCTGCTCTTTGACTACTTTTCCAATCTGATGACCTTCTTCTACCGTAATAAACGGATCGACTGAAATGCGCAAATCAACAATAGCATAGTAACCATGCTCCCTTGCATGAAGGGTATCAATTCGTTCAACACCTTCAACACCTAACACTATTTCTTTTAAATGTGCAGTATCTTCCTCATGAAGAACATGATCCAACGTATTGTGAAAAGCTTCTGCCCCTAGTGTCCAAGCTGTTTTTAAAACAAGTACAGAAACAATTAATCCTGCTAGGGGGTCCGCATATACTAACCACTCTATTCCAATTTTATCACCAATAAGAGAAGACCCAATACCTACAAGCGCTGCAAAGGAAGAGAAGACGTCCACACGATGATCATGTGCGTTGATCATAACAGCGTCACTTTTTATTTTCTTTCCAATACGATATGTGTATCGATACAATCCTTCTTTAATGATGATAGCCGTAACTAGAGCATAAATAGCAAAAATTTTAGGTGGCTCTATTGGATTAAAGAATGCTTGGAAAGATGAAGTTAAAATTTCAATCCCTACAATGGCTAAAAGAACGGCTACGATAATAGCAGCGATTGATTCAGCTTTTCCGTGTCCATAAGGGTGGTCTTCATCAGGTGGCTGCTTTGCAATTTTCACACCAATAAAAACCACAAGTGAGCCGGCAACATCTGAAACGGAATTTGCTGCATCCGCTATGAGTGCTCGACTGTTTGCCATGACGCCTACAACTGATTTCATGATGGCCAAGACAATATTACCAACCATTCCTACCACTGCTGCAGTTTGCGCTTCTTTAAATCGCTTTTCATTGTCCACTTTTCCACACCCTTTCTAGAAAGCAGTATTCATTAGCGTTCCCAAAATTCTCTTTTGCTACTAAGCTTATGATATGAATTGAAAGAGAAGACACAGAAAAAGTGCACGGGTTATTCCGTGCACTTTTTCATTAATTTATTCCGTTTCGTTTTCAACAACTTTCTTACGTTCTAGCTGTTTTCCTTTCCACACAAGCCACAGCTGAGCGGCAATGAAAATCGATGAGTACGTACCTGCAATTAATCCTATTAGTAAAGCGATAGAGAAGTTTAAAATTGAGTCACTTCCAAATAGTAATAACGCTACTACAGCAAGGGTAACCGTAATAATCGTATTTAAAGATCGAGTTAGCGTCTCACGCAAACTTAAGTTCACGATAAACTTTAAATCTTCAAACGTTTTTGATTTAAACTTCTTCATGTTCTCTCGAATGCGGTCAAACGTTACAATCGTATCATTTATTGAGTAACCAACGATTGTTAAAATTGCGGCTATAAATGTCAAATCAACTTCAAGACGAGTCAAGCTAAAGAACGCAATGATGAAAAAGGCATCATGTAGTAAAGCTACAATAGCTGCTAATCCCATGTACAGCTCAAATCGGAACCCTACATAAATAATAATTCCAATGGAAGCAATTAATACAGCAATCATTGCATTTCGTGCTAGCTCTTTTCCGACAGTCGGAGAAACCGTACTTACGTTAGGTTCTGAGCCATACTTTTCGCCGAAGTAATCCTTTAAATCAGCAATTTCTTTTTGTGAAAGTACACCTACAAAGCTGGCAACTCCCGTCTTTTTATCATCACCTGTGATAATCACATCGTCTGAGTCTAATCCAATTGAAGACATGTCCTTTTCTACCTGCTCTTGAGTTAAAGCTTTATCACTTGCCACTTCTACTCGGGTTCCACTTGCAAAATCAATTCCTAGGTTCAGCTTGAATACTAGAACAGCAACAATTCCTGCAATTACAAGTGCGCTAGAGAAAGCGAAGAAGCGCTTGCGGTTTTTAACAAAGTCAAAACGGTCCCAAGCAGTTGGTAAAACCGTTTGCCCATCGTCTTTGCTTAAATCATGAATTTCAGATTTTTTCACACCAAACAAATGAGGCTTTTTATTTAACCAGCGGCTGTTAATAAGAAGTGCCAATAGCAATCTTGTTCCATACACAGCCGTCACAAAGCTTAGTACAATTCCAATCATTAACGTTGTCGCAAATCCTTGAACAGAACTTGTTCCATAGATAAACAGCACCACAGCAGCTAACATTGTTGTTAAGTTTGCATCAAAAATTGTTGCAATGGAACGGCGATTCCCCGCTTTAAAAGCAGACATAACGGAACGACCTGTTCTTAATTCATCTTTAATTCGCTCGTATGTAATGATATTAGCATCCACTGCCATACCTACTCCAAGAATAAGTGCAGCAATACCTGGAAGCGTAAGCACAACGTGCATAAGGTCAAACACTAAAAGGTTTAAATACAAATAAAAACTCAGCGTAATAACTGCAATAATACCTGGTAAGCGATAGAATGCAATCATAAAAATAAAGATTGCAGCAATTCCAATCGCTCCTGCAAAAACAGTCATATCAAGAGCTTTTTCACCAAACTGAGCACCGACAGACGTTGAATAAATCTCATCTAATTTAACTGGCAAAGAGCCTGCATTTAATAGCTCTGATAGTTCTGTAGCACTTTTAACTGTAAAGTTGCCACCTGTAATCGATACTTCTTTTTGAGAGAAAACTTGATTCACAGTTGCAGCGGATAAAAACTTAGGATCTTGCTTAGCTGCTTCTGCCTTATAAGAATCTTTTCCTTCCTCAAAGTCTAACCAAATAACCAATAAGTTGTTCGGTGCCATATCTAGCACTTTTTTTGTTACTTCTTTAAACTTATCAGCGTCTTTTAGCTTTAACGAAACACTCGGCTGATTGTTTTCATCAAACGACTGCTTGGCACCATTTTGAGCAAGATCAGAACCATCCATCAATATATTGTCATTTACATCACGGAAGGTTAAATTTGCTTCAGTTGATAATAGCTCACGAGCTTGTGACTGATCGGTAACACCAGCAAGCTGTACGCGAATGCGATTATCTCCTTCAATTTGAATACTAGGCTCGCTTACACCGAGCACATTCACACGCTGATTCAACGCTTCAACTGTGCTTTTAAGTGCACTGTTGTCGATGACATCGCCCTTCTTAGCAGGTTTTACATCATATAAAATCTCAAACCCACCTTGAAGATCGAGGCCAAGCTTAATATCTTTCGCAATACCTGTAACCGTTGTTCCGATTGTACCAAATATTAAAAGTACTAAGAGGAAAAAGGTAACGATACGTCCTCTTTTAACCATCGATAAGAAATCCTCCTTCTTATGTAAAACACATGAGCTAATCGCTGTAAAATACCAACTTAATTATCTTCGATAACTAGGGGGTCTGTCAAATGACGAACCATAAAATTTGCATTACTTTAATAATTCTTTCCAATCCTCATTGTCACTAACAGTTTCGAACATATTGGATTTATAAGATTCAATTGTTACATAGCTCATTACATCAGTAATCTTAACAGTCAACACGTCACTGACAACCTGATGCAACGAAAATTCTTGACGCTTTTTCCACTTCTTTTGGTTCAAATACGCCCACAGCTCCACTTCCGTTACGTCTTCGTAACCAATTAAATGAAATTCTTCTAACTTACTCTCAATTACCGGTTGAATGATAGCTTTTTGCTCATCTGATATTATCGAGTTCATGTTCACGGCTCCTTTTTTCACACACATGCAAAATATATAAGCAAGCTCTCTGTTATTTCTTTGATTCCTTGTCATGCTTGGACACATCCCCTGCATATATTGGATTACGTCAATTATAATTTGTCCAAGAAGGCAGTGAGGATCTATGTCTAAATTTTTGCAAGGTACTATTATTTTAATTATAGCTGGATTGATTACAAGAGTTCTGGGATTTATTAACCGCGTTGTTATTGCAAGAATGATCGGAAACGAAGGTGTCGGTCTTTACATGATGGCTGTTCCAACTCTTGTACTCGTTATTACGTTAACTCAGTTAGGATTACCTGTTGCTATTTCAAAGCTTGTTGCTGAAGCACAAGCGCTTGGTGACAAACGCAAAATCAAAAAAATTCTGGTTGTTTCTTTAAGCATTACGTGTACGTTGAGTTTTATATTTACGCTCAGTTTAATAGTATTCGCTCCTATTATTGCAAAAACCTTTTTTACAGATGAGCGTACCTTATATCCACTATTAGCGATTATTCCTGTCATTCCAATTATCGCTATTTCATCGGTTATCCGCGGCTATTTTCAAGGCCTTCAACAAATGAAACCCGCTGCTTATTCGCAGGTCATTGAACAAGTCGTTCGTATCACTTTAATCGCTGTATGCACAAAGGCGTTCTTACCTTATGGAATTGAATACGCCGCTGCTGGCGCTATGCTCTCTTCTGTATTTGGAGAATTAGCATCTTTATTTTATATGTTCTATATGTTTAAGCGAAAAAAGAAGTTAACTGTCCGGCGTAACTTTTTTCAATCCCTGCGTGATGGCAAAGATACCTTTTATGATTTAATGCGCATTGCTGTTCCCACTACAGGAAGTCGTATGATTGGTTCAGTTTCTTGGTTTTTAGAGCCAATTGTTGTAGCCAAAAGCTTGGCAATTGCCGGCGTAGCAACCACCATCGCTACTCAACAGTACGGCGAACTAACAGGCTTTGCACTTCCATTATTAATGTTACCGTCCTTTATTACCGTTTCTCTTTCAACAGCACTAGTCCCAGCTATCAGTGAATCTTATGCAAAGAATCAGATGAAACAAATTCAGTATAGACTTCATCAAGCATTGCGCCTTTCCTTTATAACAGGTGGACTTGCCGTTGTTATATTATACGTATTTGCCAACCCTGTAATGGAATTGATGTATGGATCAGATAAAGCAGCTATTTTTGTTAAAGTAATGGCACCATTTTTTATTTTTTCTTACTTTCAAGGACCCCTACAGGCCGCCTTACAAGCTTTAGACCTAGCCAAAGCTGCAATGATTAACAGCTTCATTGGTGCAGCTGTGAAGACTGCACTGATTTTCTTGTTAGCTTCTCAACCTACTCTTGGTATTATGGGTGCCGGACTTTCTATTGTAGTTGGCACTATGCTCGTTACTCTTCTTCATTTATCAACTGTTATGAAACAAATTATGTATAAACTACAAATCATGGATTATGTAAAAAGCTTTATCGTCATGTTAGCTGCTGGATGGGTTGGACAGTATGCCTTTACACACTTATTCTCCAACCTTCCACTTGTACTACAAACGTTGGTCTCCATAGCAGTTACGAGCCTTTTATACGTTATTCTTTTATTGCTATTCAAGCTTGTTACGAAAGAAGAACTTCACCGTTTTTCAATTTTACGGCTATTTAAAAAGAAATAAAGAAGATGAGCAACTACGCTCATCTTCTTTATTTCGGTTCATCTACTTTATCCACAAAAAAGGTTCCATTATTGTAGGTGCAATATGAAATATTCTTTATTTCTTCATAACCTAGCTTTTTTAACTCTTGGCGAAGCCATAGCTTTGTACGGTTATCCAGTGCCAAATGCTCTTCTTGAACTACACCATCAATAATGTAAGGTAAATTTAGGCTTTCTTTTCCAGAAGAAGCAGTGTTATTCTTTTTTTCAAAAACGGATAGCTTGCCAGAAGGTTCTAAAATAGCAAATTCAACGTCAGCAATATCCTTCACATTTTTATCGCGAAGCTGCATGAGTAAATCATTAAAGTTATAGCGTTGCTTTTGCATTTCCCTTTCACGAATTTCGCCATTTTGAATAATCACCGTCGGCTGACCGTCTAAGAAATTGCGCATGCGATTACTTTTAAGTGACCAAAGCGCTAACCCAATCTGAATTACCAGTAAAGTAACCATCGGCACTAAGCTATGATGCAATGGATCATTTGTATTCTCAATTGCCATCACCGCTAGCTCTGCTAGCATGATAAATACGACAAGGTCTAAAATACTGAGCTCACCGATTTCACGCTTCCCCATTAGCCTAAAGATGACTAATACGATAAGATACAACAAAATAGTACGAAATACCATTGTTACGATCTCCATATAAAAACCTCCGTACTTTGACATTCCTGACTAGTTTTCGTTTAAACAAAGGAAAATAGACGAACTTTTTTGCGTCTATTTCTTCCATTTTGTGAATATGCTCGTACTAAGGGTGGAGTTTGACATATAAGGGGGTTTTCGTAATGGAAGCAAAAAGAATGAGCAGCGCTATCTTTTTTGGCGTAATGATTATCTTTATTATTGGTTTTATCATCAGCCTTTTGTTAGCACTTTTGTTAAAGTTTTCGTCTGTTACTGAGCAGGCTTTGCAACTGTGGATTGCTATTTTGTCCTTTTTGGCAGTCTTTATTGGCGGGTTTATGTCAGGTGGAAAAAGTGGCTCAAAGGGTTGGATGATTGGTGGAGCAACGGGTCTTATCTACTCTGTTCTTATGCTTATGCTACAGTTTCTTGGATATAACGAGCTCTTTTCGGCTCAGCAGCTCCTATTCCATGGTGGCTTTTTACTAGTAGCTATGCTTGGTGGTGTGATTGGAGTCAACTTATCAGGTTCTAAAACAGCATAAAAAAGCTCCTACAGTAATGTAGGAGCTTTTTCTATATTATGCTTCGCTACGGATTTCACGAATCGCAGCACGGTCAAATACCATTTTAGAACCGTCTGTTGTTTTCACAATAACTGTTCCCTCATCGATTGCCTCAACTAAAGCGTGCATTCCACCGATTGTGATGACTTTATCACCTTTCTTCAGCTCAGACTGCATTTGCTGTACAGCTTTTTGACGCTTTTGCTGTGGACGAATTAATAAGAAATAAAAGATGGCGAACATTAAAAGTAATGGCCATATTGCTTGGAAAATTTCCACAAAATCTCCTCCTTTAATCAATTTATCAACAGGTAATTATTCATATTCAAATGAAAAACTCCTGTAATGACCTAGAAATTTTTTGCATTTGGTCCGTTAAATCCATATTTATCAAAGAATTCATCACGGAAATCGCCTAAGCGATCTTCGCGAATAGCTTCACGGACTTGCTCCATTAAGTTTAGCAGAAAATATAAGTTATGGTAAGATGTTAATCGAATTCCAAACGTTTCATTAGAACGAATTAAATGACGAATATACGCTCTTGAATAATTTTTACACGTATAGCAATCACAGTTTGGATCGATTGGGCCAAAGTCTTCTGCATATTTGGCATTTTTTACAACTAAACGCCCTTCACTCGTCATTAATGTACCATTACGTGCAATACGTGTTGGTAGCACACAGTCAAACATATCAATTCCTCGGATAGCACCATCGATTAATGAATCTGGTGAACCCACTCCCATTAGATAACGAGGCTTGTCCGCTGGCAGATAAGGCGTTGTAAATTCAAGCACGCGATTCATAACGTCTTTTGGCTCTCCAACAGATAGCCCACCTACAGCATAACCCGGGAAGTCCATAGAAACCAAGTCAGAAGCACTTTGACGGCGTAAGTCTTCAAATTCTCCACCCTGCACAATACCAAATAACCCTTGGTCTTGCGGACGACTATGAGCTTTTAAGCAGCGTTCAGCCCAGCGGCTTGTACGCTCCACTGAACGTTTTAAGTAATCATATTCAGCAGGATACGGTGGACATTCATCAAATGCCATCATGATATCTGAACCAAGTGCATTTTGAATTTCCATTGCTCCTTCAGGTGATAAGAATAGCTTGTCACCATTTAAGTGATTGCGGAAATGCACGCCTTCTTCTTCAATACGTCGAAGATCGCTTAGACTAAATACTTGGAAACCACCTGAATCTGTTAAAATAGGACGATCCCAGTTCATAAACTTATGAAGTCCACCAGCTTTTTTCACAATTTCATGACCTGGACGTAGCCAAAGGTGATACGTGTTGCTTAAAATAATTCCTGCTCCCATTGCTTTTAAGTCTTCAGGAGACATTGTTTTTACTGTAGCAAGCGTACCGACTGGCATAAAAATCGGCGTTTCAAAAGATCCGTGCGGGGTATGCACAATACCAAGGCGTGCTCCGGTTTGCTTACATGTTTTAATATGTTCATAACGAATAGCTGTCATTAGTGTATTCCTTTCATGTTAAATTACAAGATTAGCATGGCATCGCCAAAACTAAAGAATCGATACTTTTCTTTTACCGCTGTTTCATATGCGCCGATGATATGCTCACGTCCAGCTAACGCGCTAACAAGCATAATAAGGGTTGACTTCGGCAAATGGAAATTTGTAATCATACCATCAATCGCTTTAAATTCGTATCCAGGGAAAATAAAGATGCTCGTCCAGCCCGATGAAGCTTTAAACACACCATCGTGTTCAGTTGCAATTGTTTCAAGCGTACGTGTAGACGTGGTCCCAACAGAAATAATTCGCCCACCTTGTTTACGTACTGAATTCAACAATGAAGCTGTTTCTTCACTCACTTGATAGTATTCCGCATGCATATCATGCTCTTCTAAATCATCTACGCTGACGGGTCTGAATGTTCCTAGGCCAACGTGCAGCGTCAAAAAGGCAATATGCACACCTTTTGCTTTAATTTCTTCCAGCATTTCTTCCGTGAAATGAAGTCCTGCTGTTGGTGCTGCAGCTGAACCTTGTTCACGTGCGAACACAGTTTGATAGCGTTCACGGTCATCAAGGCGTTCTTTGATATAAGGTGGCAGCGGCATCTCACCAAGCTGTTCCAATACTTCATAGAAGATTCCGTCATACTGGAATTCAAGCAGTCTCCCCCCCTGATTACTTACACCTTTACAAACGGCTGTTAAGCGGCCATCCCCAAACGAGATAATAGTTCCTTCTTTAACGCGCTTTGCAGGCTTTACAAGCGTTTCCCACATGTCACCTTCTGTTTGTTTTAAAAGCAGAACTTCAATATTAGCTCCCGTATCTTCTTTTGTTCCAAATAAACGGGCTGGTAACACACGCGTATCGTTCAATACAAGACAATCACCTTCTTGTAAATAATCAAGAAGGTCATGAAACATATGATGACGTACTTCACCTGTTTCTTTGTTTACTACCATAAGTCTTGATGCATCACGCTTTTCAAGAGGCGTTTGTGCAATCAATTCCTCTGGTAAATGGAAATCAAACAAATCTACTTTCATTTCATTCACCTGTTCCTACTAAAATAATTATTTAAATCGACCAATAAAAAAGAAAATAAGCGACAATAAAACGCTAATAATAATCGAAGTCACGATTGGAAAATAAAAGGTTGTATTTCCTTTTTTAATTAAAATATCACCAGGAAGTTTGCCGATAAATTGTAGCAAAAAACCGACCAATAGTAAAATACCGCCCATAATCATTATTAATTTAGGGAGCTCGTTCACTTCTCTGGCACCTCCATTTGGAAATGATCATACACAAGAGACGTCACGATGCGTCCCCTAGGCGTTCTTTGTAAGAAGCCAATTTGAAGTAAGTATGGTTCATATACATCTTCAATTGTGTGTGATTCTTCGCCAATGGTAGCAGAAATTGTATCTAATCCAACTGGACCTCCACGAAATTTTTCAATAATCCCTCTTAATAATTTATGGTCAATATGATCCAAACCTAAACGGTCAACTTGCAGCATCTCTAAAGCTTCTGTAGCAAGTTGAACGGTAATTTCACCATCACCTTTTACCTGTGCAAAATCACGAACGCGTCTTAAAAGACGATTAGCAATCCTTGGGGTCCCACGAGCCCGCCTGGCAATTTCATGCGTAGCTTGCGTATCAATGCCTACATTTAAGATAGAAGCTGTACGCTCTACGATAGATGCTAAGTCTTCTTCTTGGTAATATTCCAAGCGGCTTAAAACCCCAAACCGATCTCGCAGTGGTGATGAAAGCAAACCAGCTCTCGTTGTCGCTCCCACAAGCGTAAAGGGAGGCAAATCTAACCGTACGGAGCGAGCACTCGGGCCTTTCCCAATCACAATATCTAGACAAAAATCCTCCATTGCAGGATAAAGGACCTCTTCAACCGATCGATTAAGACGATGAATTTCATCAATAAATAACACATCGCCTGGCTCTAAGCTTGTTAGTACAGCAGCTAAATCTCCAGGACGTTCAATGGCTGGACCTGAAGTTGTGCGAATTTGCACGCCCATCTCATTGGCAATAATGGTCGCCAACGTTGTTTTTCCTAAGCCAGGAGGCCCATATAGCAGTACATGATCCAACGTTTCACTTCGCATTTTAGCGGCTTTAATAAAGATATCTAAGTGACTCTTTACTTTATGCTGACCAATATACTGTTGTAGAAATTGAGGTCTAAGACTTTGCTCTAACACTTCTTCTTCGCTAAGTGCATCGCCTGTCACAATACGATCGTCCATCATATTCCTCCTTCATTCGTTACTTAAGCAAACGCTTCAATGCTTCCTTAATATATTGATCCGTCGTCATCGACTGCTGCATTAAGGCTGGAACTACCTTGTTAATCTCTCGCTCTGCATATCCAAGGACTTTTAGTGCCTCAATAGCCTCATCTAAAGCTTCTGAGCTTTGTGATTTAACTTCTTGTTCGTCCATATCAGCAAATAGTGATGGCACTGCATCCGGTACGATGTCATGAAGCTTTCCTTTCAAGTCCAAAATCATTTGACGAGCTGTTTTTTTTCCTACTCCCGGAAACTTTACTAAAAACTTTTCATTTTCCTCTTCAATAGCCTGCACCACTTGAGAAGGGTTACCTGATGCTAGAATCGCCAACGCACCTTTTGGTCCAATACCTGACACGCTAATTAATTTCATAAATAGTTCTTTTTGTTCACGAGAATGAAAGCCGTACAGTGCTAAGATATCCTCTCGCACATATTGATACGTATAAATAATTTTCTCTTCATTATCAACAGAAAATACATAAGGATTTGGTGTAAATACCTGATAGCCCATTCCTTGATTTTCTATGACAACGTACTCTGGATTAATATATGTAATCACACCTCTGATATAATCAATCAACTAACTCTCTCCCTCTCACATGAACGAAGGCAGTCTACCCTCCTTGTTATCATCAAGTAGAGAACACTGCCCAGTTCATTCATCTATCTTCCAACTAAGAAGCCATGATAGTTTTAATTCCATAATTTCTGTTCATACTCTGTCGAACGTATAGCGCTGACTATTATTTTAACACAACCCTAAAAGTGAATAGAAGGAATTTGACGTAGAAATAAAAAGAAATCTGCTTTCAAGTTCTTACTGCTGGTTAGAACATAACAAAAAGCGGCTACTTGATAGAAGTAGGCCGCGAATTAAGCTCGTACATTTTATAAAAATTCATCAAGGATACATAGTCATCTTTCGTTTGAACACGAATCCCGTCTTTTAGCCGCTCTTCTTGATAACTCTCTAATTTTTCTACATCAATCTGAAAGAAAGATTGAATAATATTTGTAGAATTTACAGGTTTCCCTTCAAACGTAGATAATACTCCATTAACTGATAAGCCAACGTAGCCATTTTCTTTAAGCATTGGAGAAATATCGTCAACCGCCTTTCTCAGTACCACCTCTTCGTTTGATGCTTTAATTACTCTCCACGTAGAATAAGCATTTACTACTTCTTCTTTTGTCATGTACGGGGAATTTACGACCTCTTGACTAATAACTCCATCTACATACGTACGCTCCAAGAAAATAGTCATCGGGCGCTTAGCTTCCACTACTCCAGCTAAGCTTACTAAAAAGCTGCTGATGGTACATACAATGATTATTTGATGAATGGTTCGTTTCATCCATCATCACCTCACACATGTAATTTGTCACTTCATAAAGATGACTGAAAGAAGAATTTCTATTTATATCTTTTCCTTTCTTTCTTTTTTTATCCATTTCCTTAAATACACAAAGAGAAGCTATGATAAAACTAAATAAGCCATTCTCAAAGGAAAGTCAGGGCTCTTCTACAAGATTTAGCTTTTCAACTCGGTTTGCAAGCAAAAAAAGATCCGAACGATGGTGAGTTAGCTCCCGGTCGTTCGGATATCTCGTTAGCTGGAATACTTAGTCCCAGTTCTTTTTTACTTAGCGGTTTTTACGATTAACATTCTCATCAATGGATTCATACAAACTGTTGATGTTTGTACGAATAATTCCATTATCTACACCGTTACGAATGTCATTATCAACATTACGTACGCTATTGAACATTCCGTTATCTACTTCAACTTGAAGGTCATACTTTTTCGCTAAAGGCTTCACTTCTTTTTGTACAGCCTTTTTAAGCTCTTCTTCGTTTACATTGCTGTTAGATGGATCGACAGCTACTAACATGCGGTTATCATCAACTACTGCTCTACAGTCTTTCACGCCGTTTACACCAGCTGCTTTGTCTGCTACTTTCTCAGTTAAATCTGCTGGATAAGCATTTGTATTTGTTTGCGTGAGGTTATTTCTACCATTGAGATGACCGTGATAATTCATGTCACTATCACCGATGTTAGCATTGCTATAAAAACCATTTTTATTTGTAGATGGATTTTGATACGAATTAGTTGGGCTATCGTAACGCCCATCCGTTACGTTTAACGGAGCCGTTCGTCTATTGTTGTTTTCGTCGTCACCATCTAACATATCAGTTACAGGACCTTTTCCTTGATCAAGACGATGCTCATTTTCGTTTTCACTTGTATAGTAACCAACAGGTTCAGTATTGTCGTTATAACGCTGTTCCATGCCCTGATCACTTGTACAAGCCGTTAAACCAAACATACAACCTGCTGCTAATGATGAAATAATATACTTGTTCAATCGAAACTCCCCCTTTAAATGAGCCACCTTATAGCGGACTCATCATTAGGGTCTTAAAGTTGAGCATAATTTATGCTGTCAGTTAGCGGTAAACTCTTTAGATATTAGGGAATATACGCAATATCTCCCTATTTGTTAACTCAGCTTTTATAACCTGCTTTTCAGTCCATTTTTTTAGCTGAATAAGCTCTCTATATGAGGAGGATATGTTTGTTAAACGCGTGTACCAAGGTAACAAAATCATAGCTGGAAAGCACAGGGCAGCAATAACATAAGGCGAATCGAAAAGATGTGTCATTCCTCTTTCCTTTAGTAACTTTTCAATTGAAAAGTTTTCCTGTAATAAAAAACGCTGAGCTAATTGAATATAATCTGTAAAAAGTGTAGATTGAGCTGCACAATCAAAATCGATTAAATAATACTCGTTGTTAATTCCCCTTAAAAAATTATGAGAAGCCGTATCCCCATGGATGATTGTTTGCGGATGCTTTTGCTCTTCGCTTTCGTACTTGTGCATAGCAATTAAGCTGTTTTGGCATAAATCTTCAATAACTTTATACGTTCTTTTTCCAATGATGGACTCAATAAGTTTTTTGTGATGAATAAAACGAGCAAGTCGCTTTTGCCAAACATAAGTAAGTTCATACGTTGGAAATATGTCTTTTACATCATACCACGCAAATGATGCAGCTTTATGATAAGAATGTAGTAGCTCAATAACTCCCTTTCGATGATTTGATTGTTCATACGAAGTTAATGACTTTGTTTGGAGGTAAGGCATAATTCCCCAAACACCTTCTCTCGCTTTAATTACAAACTCTCCATTTGGAAATGGTTCAAAATTAACGGCAGCGTTAAATCCGTACTCGTTAAGTGCTTGAATAAATTGAAACGTACGATTGATTGTGCCTTCATAACGATACTTCTTTATTATTTTCATCCCTTGATTCGTGTGTAGATAAAGGACATGTGGCTTTTTTATATAGTATTGCTTCACGTGAACTCCTTTTTCTACTAAATAAAAAAAGAGGCGATGTATAGAGTCATCGCCTCTGCCGTTATTAATCTTCATCTTCTTCATAATCAGGTATATTAAATAAATTTGGATCAACTGCTGGATATGGAGGTGCCCCTATCATACCAAATGGGGGTCCATACGGGTCTGGATAAGGTGCCAAGCGCTGATCTTGGTACCCATATGGCATCTGTTGATATCCGTATGGCATCTGTTGATGTCCGTATGGCATGGGCTGAGGAGATCCACATCCGCAGTCTTCTTGCGGTGGCTGATATGGCATCTGCATGCCCATTACACTATTGTTTTCCATCTCTGGAGATTCCATCATTTCCCCCTGTACCTGAGGCATCGATGGATACATTGGATACGCTGGTTGCTGGTATCCCCAAGGTGGTGGACAAGGCGAGCATTGAACAGGACCACATGGCATATACGGATTCATCACTGGATAAAATGGCGCATTCGCAGCATGCATTGGCGCATTTGGATACTGCATTTGGCCAGCTACCATTTGGTTGTTTTCCATTGATTCTGCTGATTCCATTTCTCCTTGTACCTGCGGCATCTGCCATTGCTGTGGATATGCTGGGTATGCTGGCGGCATTGGTGGTGGGTAACACGGCATATAATGAAATCCACATCCAGGCATGACTGGAGAAATTGGTACAATTGGATAACAAGGCTGTTGAACTGGTGCTTCTATACTTTCCATCTCTGGACTTTCAGGCGACTCTACAACCGCTTCTACTTTTGGTTCTTCTTTTTTCGGCTGTTGCATCGCCATGTTTAACGTATAGTAATTATTAATGTCAATTTCAGGAGCGATTGGCTGAATCTTTGGAAGCTTTGGCATTTTAGGCATTTCTTTTTTCGGTGCTTCTTTTTTCGGCATTTCTTTCTTTGGCACTTCTTTCTTTGGTGCTTCTTTTTTCGGCATTTCTTTCTTTGGCGCTACTGGTGCTACCGGCGCTACTGGTGCTTCCTTTTTTGGTGGCGGAGCAATTGGCATCTCTTTTTTCATTGGTTGCATGCTCGGAGTTGGCGATGGTTCACTATCTATTTCAGTTACCGGATAAGCTTTCGTTGATTGGTCACTATATGGGTGCTGGACTTTAGGCATTTCTTTAATCCCTAATGAGTTACCTTCATTCGTCACAGGTACTCCGCCAGTTGGTACTTTAATTTTCATTCCAGGCATAATCATGTCTGGATTGCTTAATTGTGAGTTCATTTTTTTAAGCTCTTCAAAGTTTGCGCCATATTTTTGAGCGATTTTCCAAAGGGTATCCCCTTTTTGGACAATATGGATTTTCAACGTCATTCCCCTCCCGAGTCGAGTATATTTCATCTATATGTGCGGAATCAAAGCAAGTTCTGTTTGTTCATCACAACATATGCCTTGAACAAGTATTTTATTCTTGATGCTTAAAAGTTTGGATTTTTTTATAAAAAAAAAGATCCATCACCACAAATGTATGTGAAAGGATCTTTTTTATGCTTGTTTTTCAATTCTCATTTATTTTCGTATCTTTAAGTCATTGCAAGCATGTTGTTAAGTGCTTTTTGAGCCAGCACAGCTACTTCAGACTCCACTTTAATCTCATTAATTGGCATTCCCTTATCAATCATTTCTAAAGACCAAAGCAAGTGTGGAAGGTCAATACGATTCATTGTTAAACATGGACACATATAAGGATTTAATGAAATAACTTTCTTATCCTCATGAGTATGAATCAGTCTGTTAACCAAGTTCATTTCCGTTCCAATTGCCCACTCTGACCCCGCTGGTGCTTGTTTAATCGTATCAATAATATATTTGGTTGAACCAGCATAGTCAGACTGCTGTACAACATCATGCGTACACTCTGGATGAACGATAATATTCATGTTTGGATGCGTTTTACGTACATATTCAATATTTTTCACCGTGAAATTTTCATGAACAGAGCAGTGTCCCTTCCACAGGATGATTTTTACGTTTTCTATGTCACCATCAAAAACGAGCTCATTTTCAATTGGATCCCAAATAGCCATTTCAGCAAGAGGTACACCTAGTTCATAAGCTGTATTTCTCCCTAAATGCTGATCTGGTAAAAATAAAATACGCTGCTTTTTAGTAAACGCCCACTGAACCACTTCTTTTGCATTAGATGACGTCACGGTTGCACCATGATATTTACCAACAAATGCCTTAATCGCCGCAGTAGAATTAACATACGTAAGCGGTACAATTGTGTCTCCAAACAGAGATTGCAAAATCGGCCATGCTTTTTCAGTTTGTTGAATGTCGGCCATATCAGCCATAGAACATCCTGCTCTCATATCAGGTAATACAACTCGTTGATTACTCGTTGTTAGAATATCCGCCGTTTCGGCCATAAAATGAACACCACAGAATACGATGTAAGCAGCTTTTTTATTTGCTGCGGCCATTTGAGATAGCTGCAAGGAATCTCCTACCGCATCTGCAAACTCATAAACTTCGTCCTTTTGATAATGATGCCCTAATATGTAAAGCTGATCACCAAGCCTTTGCTTAATGACTCTAATTCTTTTTTTCATCTCTTCATCTGACATCGTTGAATATTCAAGGGGTAGTGTCTGAGTCTTTAATGTTTCAAACAAGTTCATGGTTCATTTCCTCCACGTTTAAACTAATATCAAGCGACTGCACAGAGTGGGTTAGAGCTCCTAAGGAAATATAATCTACACCCGTGTCTTTATATGAAGCTATGTTATTTAACGTCATCCCACCAGAAGCTTCTGTCATGATGTGATTTGGTACAAGGGAAATCCATTCCTTAATTGTTTGTGGACGGCAGTTATCAAACATAATAACATCTACATCTGCTTCCACCGCTTCTTTTAGCTGTTCAAGGGTCTCTATCTCAACTTCTATCTTTACCATTGGTCCAACAGATTCTTTCACTTTTAAAACAGCTTTTTTAATAGAACCTGCATACGCAATATGATTGTCTTTTAACATGACTCCGTCGTATAGGCCAAACCGATGATTTACTCCGCCTCCCATGCGAACAGCATACTTCTCTAACCCTCGAAGTCCAGGCGTCGTTTTACGCGTATCACAAATCTGTGTGTGCGTACCTTCCATCATTTTTCTCGCTTGGAAAGTCATTGTTGCAATACCACTCATGCGTTGAATAAGATTTAAAATAACGCGCTCTCCTGTTAAAATTGCTTGGATCGGTCCATGAACCTTTGCAATGATATCCCCAGCTTTAACATGTTCCCCGTCTCTTTTATAAAGCTGAACTTCCGCTTGTTGATTTATTAGGTAAAAGCCTTCTGCAATAATACTATCACCCACAAAGATCCCACTTTGCTTAGCAACAATTTCAGCATATCCCGTTTCGTGACGTGAAAAAATGGCTTCACTCGTCAAATCTTGATCTCCAATATCTTCAATGAAAAATTGATGAAGTAGTGTTTTAATCTTTAATGCATTCACAAAATCCCCTCTTTTCTGTCATTAATTATGCATATTTAAGCCAGTACACCCTCTAAAGAATGAATAATCTTTTGTTTCTCCCAACTATGTTCCTTATATGGGAAATCAGATCGATAGTGAGCGCCTCTGCTTTCACATCGATTTATCGCTGAAGATGCTATAAGCTTTCCAAGCTTTAGCATTGCCATTCGCTGTCTTTGTTGCTTTGAATATGAAGTTACGACTTTAAGCCTTAACAAATTCAGCTCATGTTCAAACCAATTTATTGCCTCCTGTAGACCAGCTGCATTTCTAATTATCCCTACGTGCTGCATCATAACCGCTTGAATATCTACTTGGTTCATAGTGAAAGATTCCTCAAACCTTGAAACTTGCTCGTCTGCTTTATAGTCTATGACTTGACGACTTTCTGTTGATAGGATATGCTCCCCTACTCGTCTACCAAATACGATACACTCTAACAACGAGTTGCTTGCTAAACGATTTGCACCATGCACCCCTGTACAAGCTACTTCTCCTACAGCATAAAGATAAGGAATAGTCGTTTCTCCATGCTCGTTAACCTTTATTCCCCCCATCAAAAAGTGGGCTCCCGGTATGACTGGTATTCGTTTTTGGGAAAGGTCAATATTTGCTTTTTGACAAAGAGCTTTTATTGTTGGAAAGCGCTCATTAAACTTTTCTACCTCGCTAATATCTAAAAAGACGTCTTTTCCTCTTTGCATTTGTTCAAAAACTGCTCTGGCTACAATATCTCGTGAAGATAGGTCTTCAAACGGCTGAATTCCTTTCATGAAGTACTCTCCATCTTCAGTTACGAGCACACCACCTTCACCACGCACAGCCTCTGATACCAATCCAACTGCATGATTCCCCTTTCGCAATAGCGTAGGGTGAAACTGAATAAATTCTAAATCTTCAAGTTCTGCTCCTGCATCATAAGCCAGCATCACCCCTTCTCCAGTGGCATGAATATGATTGGATGTATACTGATACAAACCGCCGATTCCGCCAGTAGCCACTACAACGTGCTCTGCCAAATACGCTTGCATCTGTCCTCTGCTTCCTTCTCCAATGGCTCCAATGCAGCCTCTGTCGTCACAAATTAGCTTCTGAATGACTTGATGCTCTATGATATCAACATGAGGTAATACTCGCTTCTTTAAAAATGAAAATAGCAAGGCACCCGTTTTATCTCCTCCTGCATGCAAGATTCGATTTAATCGATGAGCTCCTTCTCGACCAAAATGAAAATCTCCATTTTTCAACTGATCAAACTTCATTCCATCAGCGATAAAGTCCCGTACGCAGCTAACACCTTCTTTAGCCAATATATGTACGGTTTCTTCAATGCAGTGGCTACTTCCAGCTGCTAACGTATCATAAGCATGCTCTTGCCAGCCATCATGGTTTCCTACTGCCGCTGCAATTCCTCCCTGTGCCAATATAGAATTGTTTTCTTCTATACGCCCCTTTGTTACCATCGTGACTTTTTTATATGGATACAAAGCATAAGCCGTAGCTAAAGCTGCCAATCCACTCCCAATAATTAATACGTCCGTCTTATGCATGCTTCACCTCTTATACTTCTGTTCATTTTCAAAACAAAAAATAAGACATTAACTTTACATGTGTCTTGACACCTATATTTACATATTATTAAATAAAAGACAAGATATTTTTTATTTTTAAGAAAAGAGGGAAAGCTATGGTTTATCTTGATTATGCGGCAACCACGCCTATGAGTAAGGAATCAATCGAAGCATATAACACAGCTGCCATATCTTATTATGGAAACGCGAACAGTCTACATACGATTGGTACTCAAGCAGGGGACTTGCTTTCTTTATGTCGACACAAGCTCGCTTCTTTTATAAATGGAGATACGCAAGGTATACACTTTACAAGCGGAGGAACAGAGTCCAATATGCTGGCTATTCAATCTCTTCTTCAGCGTACGGAACATAGAGGAAAACATATTATAACGACTTCGTTAGAGCATGCTTCGGTCTTACGAGCGCTTTCTTCTTCTCAAAAAGTTGGTTACACCATTACTTATCTACCGGTTAATAAAGCTGGCGTTGTATCAATAGAAGCTTTGAAACAAGCAATTCAAGAAGATACGGTTCTTGTAGCCATTCAGCATGTCAATCACGAGCTTGGGTCGATTCAGCCAATCCAAGCTATTGGACAGTTGCTAAAAGAACACGGTATTTGGTTTCACTGTGACTGCGTGCAGTCATTTGGAAAAATACCAATTGACGTTGAAAAAGCAAGCATTGATAGTCTATCTGTAGCGAGTCATAAATTATATGGTCCTAAAGGAGTTGGATTTGTTTACATTCGCCCAGCCTCTGGTAAAAGCATTTCTAACCTAATTAATTTAGTTACAGAACACGATAGAGGTACTATGAATGTCCCAGGGATTGTAGCCTTTGCGACAGCTGCAGAACATGCCCATAACCAGTTAAAAAAATCTTACAACCACTTTGAGCACTTAAAATCGTATTTACTTACACAAATTGAGGGCTTACAAGGGTTTGTTCAGATGGAAGCAAATAGTCCCGCTCATTTTCCAGGCATCATTGGACTAACGTTCCGCAACGTACAAGGTCAGTATGTTATGTTACAATGTAATCGTCACAATATCGCAGTAGCAACCGGCAGTGCTTGTACAGTTCATAAACAAGCCCCTCTTCGTTCGTTACTAGCTATTGGAAAAAGCCCCGAGCAAGCCAAAAATTTTATTCGTATTTCCTTTAGTTTGCATACAACTACGGAAGATTTGGATGAACTAATGAAGGTGCTTCATTTATTACATAAAGAGATTATGAAGGAGCGGTAAAAGCATGTCAGAAAATCAACGCAAAGTTTTAGGTGAAGAGCGACGAGAGCTCATTTTACAATGGTTAAAAACTGAGCAACAGCCTATGACGGGCAGTGAACTATCAAAGAGAACAAAGGTAAGCAGACAGGTAATTGTGCAAGATATCTCGCTCTTAAAAGCCCGTAATGAACCCATTCTAGCTACAAGCCAAGGCTATATTTATATGCAATCTCCTAACCAGGCATCCTCTCAGCAACGAATTATTGCTTGTCATCATGCACCTGAAGATACGGAAAAAGAGCTGTTTATGATTGTAGATCATGGAGTATGCGTAAAAGACGTAACCATTGAACATCCCGTGTACGGAGAACTCACGGCTTCAATGATGGTTCAAACTCGTAAAGATGTAGAAGCCTTTTTACAAAAGATTAACCAAACAAATGCAACGTATCTGTCGCAATTAACAGAAGGTACTCACCTTCATACACTTGAAGCTGACACTATTCAGAAGCTTGATGCAGCCTGCGAAGCACTTGAGCAAGCTGGCTACTTATTAAAGAGTGAATAAAAAATCCCGCTATATTTTATAGCGGGATTTTTCGGTCGAGTAACGTATGTGGATAGCTTCCTAGAATAGCTACCTTACATCCAAGTGCTTCAAGTTCAGCAATAGCGCTTGGTATTAGCACCTCGTCCATTTCTTGTTCAATATCGACAATAAAGAAGTAATTTCCTAGTCCTGTCTTCATTGGTCTTGATTCAATTTTAGATAAATTCAACTTACGCCATGCAAATGCAGACAGTACTTGATGCAGTGCTCCAGCTTGATCCGATGGTAATGTAATCATTAAAGTCGTTTTGTAGCCATTCTCTTGCTCAAATGGCACAGCGCGAGTTCGGTCTTTATGAAGCACGACGAACCGAGTCGTATTGTGATCATAATCATGAATATTGGGTCGTGCAATATGAAGCCCATACTCCTTAGCAGCTAATCCGTTGGCAATTGCACCGACTACTTCTTCTGGGTTCTCGCTAACGTACTTTGCAGCAAATGCTGTTGATGTCATTTCTTCCACCGGAACATGTCCCAAGCTACCGTACAAAAACTTATGACACTGCGCAATAGCGTGGGGATGTGAATACACAGTCTTAACCTCTTCCCATTTGTCTGCATGATTAGGATGAACCATTAAATGCTGACGAATCGGTAAAATAATCTCACCTACCACGGGAAGGCGATGCTCATGAATTAAATAATCAAGTGTTAAATTAACGGAACCTTCTAATGCATTTTCAAGCGGAACGATTCCATACTCTACGTCTTCGTTATACACCGCATCAATACAAGATGGAATAGTCTTAAAGGGAATCTGCTCATATTCTGAAAATACTTCTTGAACTGCTACATGTGTAAATGTTGCTTTTGGTCCTAAATATCCTACTTTCCCCACGATTCTTCTCTCTCCTGTCTATGTCTGCTTTCTAGTTAAGCACCTGAACCAAGGACTTCAACCTTGTCTACAAATGCAAGCCTTTTTAATTCTCGTAACAAATCGTTCAGCTCAACCTTCATGCTTGCAATATCTAAAGAGAGCGTAACATTTGCTCTTCCTTGTAGCGGAATGGTTTGGTGAATTGTTAACACATTACACCCTGAAGAGGCTACGACACTTAGTAAATGAGATAACGTACCTGAGCGATCTTCCAGGTGAAAAAAGAGTGAAATAATTCGCTGTGTCACAACCGTTTGAAACGGGAACACAGTATCTCTATATTTATAAAAAGCACTCCTGCTTAAGTCAACCTCTTGAACTGCATCAGCTACGGAAGCTGATTTTCCACGTTCAATTAGCAGCTTTGCATCCAGCGTTTTCTTCATGGCTTCTGGCAATACATCTTCTCGTACTAAATAAAACTGCTTATCAGCCTTATCCAAGTCAAGCCCCTCCCCTGTGACATGAATGATTAGTCGATAAATTCGAACTCATATTCAAATAGCTTTACAATATCTCCATCTTTTGCGCCTCTTTCACGAAGCGCTTCGTCTATGCCCATACCACGAAGCTGGCGAGCAAAGCGGCGAACAGATTCGTCTCTTGAGAAATCGGTCATCTTGAACAGCTTTTCAACTTTTTCACCATCTAATACAAATGAACCATCGCTATCACGTGTAATGTGGAATTCTACTTCCTTCTTCTCGTGCTTGTAAAGTACGCGATGAGTTGATAAATCTTCCTCTTCATGCATTGGGAATTCAGGCGTTGTATCTACAAGGTCAGCAACCGTAAACAACAGTTCACGAATTCCATCACGCGTTGCAGCAGAGATAGGGAATACCTTCACTTCTTCTCCTACTTTTTCCTTAAAGCGCGCTAAATTTTCTTCCGCTTCTGGAATATCCATTTTATTTGCTACTACCACTTGCGGACGCTCTGTTAAGCGTAGGTTGTATTGGCGTAGCTCTTCATTAATTGTTAAATAGTCTTCATAAGGGTCACGACCTTCTAACCCAGACATGTCGACTACGTGAACAATAACACGCGTACGTTCAATATGGCGTAAAAACTGATGTCCTAAACCAACGCCTTCGTGTGCACCTTCAATTAAACCAGGTAGATCCGCCATAACAAAGCTACGGTTGTCTCCTGTTTCAACAACGCCTAAATTTGGTGCAAGCGTTGTAAAATGATACTCGGCAATCTTTGGCTTAGCAGCAGACGTAACGGATAGTAGCGTTGATTTCCCTACGCTTGGAAATCCAACTAATCCAACATCAGCCAATACTTTTAGCTCAAGGATAACATCGCGCTCTTGCCCTGGCTCTCCGTTTTCAGAAAGCTCTGGAGCTGGGTTAGCCGGCGTTGCAAAACGCGTATTTCCTCGACCACCACGTCCCCCTTTTGCAATCACTGCACGCTGACCGTGTTCGACTAAATCTGCGACCGTTTCTTTTGTTTCTGCATCAATCACAACTGTTCCTGGTGGCACTTTAACAATCATTGCTTCTGAATTACGACCATGCTGACCTTTTGACATACCGTGCTCACCACGATCTGCTTTAAAATGTCGCTTATAGCGGAAATCCATAAGTGTACGTAAGCCTTCTTCTACTTCAAAGATAACGTCTGCTCCGTGACCACCGTCACCCCCAGCAGGACCTCCCTTTGGCACATACTTTTCACGACGGAAGGCAACCATACCATTTCCTCCGTCGCCACCTTTCACATATACCTTGACCTGATCTACAAACATGTACTTTCACTCCGTTCTAGTTCATTCTTCTGTACACTTGTACAAAAGAGATCTACTCATGTATTTATTTTAATTTGAATATTAAACTCAGTTGGAAGCATCTCTTGTTCAACGCATGTAAGCATTTGACCATATTCATAGCTACCGAGCTGTTCTTGTAAATTTTGCATATCCGTTAGTATTCCACTAAAATCAAAAAAGAAACGAGGTTCCTGCTCTTCTGTGCATAATGAAATACTCAAATAATTATCAGCATGATAATCAATATGAGATTCTAGCAAACCGGTTAAATAACGGCACCATCTGTATACTTCATTATCGTACTTTGATAAATCCTGAGCGTTTCCGAGCACTTCAAGCTCCAACCGAACCGCGTGGTTATACCAGTGATAAGTCATAACAAACCCTGTGAACAAACGCATATTCATGCTTGTCAATTTTGATTCGTGCTGTGACTCGTTCACGATTGTATTGATGATGTCGTTCGCTCGATCTACCCGATTCAGTGCTAAATTGCCTTTAATTAGCTGTATCTTGTTTAGCCAATCATGCCTAGCATATTTTAATACTTCGACAACATCCCACTCTTTTTTCATTTTCGCACTCCTAACTAACTTTTGACTCGAGCATAAGTAACTTCTAGGCGATAAAAACATCTCGCATCATTGTTATTTAATATGTTCGATTATAACAAATTCCAGTGGAGAATAGGTGAATTATTCTACAAAAAGAAAACTCTAACCTCCATTGAGGTTAGAGTTTTCTTTTCACAGCTTATGCTTCTTGAGCTACTGGATATACAGATACTTTTTTACGGTCACGACCGAAACGTTCAAATTTAACGATACCGTCGATTTGAGCGTATAGAGTATCATCTCCACCACGACCTACGTTTGCACCTGGGTAAATTTTAGTACCGCGTTGACGGTATAAAATTGAACCACCAGTTACGAATTGGCCATCAGCACGTTTAGCACCAAGACGTTTCGCGATTGAATCACGACCGTTTTTAGTACTACCTACTCCTTTTTTAGAAGCGAAGAATTGAAGGTCTAATCTTACTAACATGACATCCACCTCCTGTTTAATTGTCGTTAATTTTTATATATTTACTGTAGTCTAATTCGATTGTTTTCAAAGACACAACCATTCCTTCTAGCAAAAGATGAATTTGCTCCAATGCCGATAAATCAACATTTTCTGGAATCTCACAGCGAAGATATCCACCATCTCCACCCTGCTTAATAACTGGCGTTACGCCGGTTATTGAATGAATAGCGTTTAAAGTGCCAAATGAAACTGCCGATGCTCCCGCACAAACAAGATCTTTTCCATGCTCGGAAAATTCAGCATGTCCACTCATCGTGAACCCGTCGATTTGCTTGTTTGCGTTACGAGAAATTGTCACCTTGATCATCAGATGCTAATCTTACGCGTTGATAGCGTCGATAACAACTTTTGTGTAAGGTTGACGGTGACCTTGCTTACGACGATAGTTTTTCTTTGCTTTGTATTTGAATACAGTGATTTTCTTAGCACGACCTTGTTTTTCAACTTTAGCCGTAACTGTTGCACCTTCAACAAATGGAGCACCAACTTTAACGTTGTCGCCACCTACAAATAATACTTTATCAAAAGTAACTGTTTCGCCTTGTTCACCAGCAAGTTTTTCGATGTAGATTGCTTGACCAGCTTCTACTTTAATTTGTTTACCACCAGTTTCGATAATTGCGTACATTCTCTGCACCTCCTCTAAAAACTAAGACTCGCCATCACAGGTGTCCATATCGGACTTAAAACCTGTTCTGAGCGGTTGTAGCACGGGTGCTACAAACCAACATATTAAATCTTACTACAGTATGAAGGTAAGTGTCAATTAGATTTGTAACTTTATTCGTAAAAAGATTACTTTTTTATCCTTTCCTGAATGACAGATTCTTGCCCTACATATTTAATGTGATACGTATGAGAAGCTGAAAGAGTTGACGTACAGTACAACTTTAGTCCAATCATTTCTTCTAACGCATGAAAGAAACCATCTTTTTTTAAGTGTTCTTCTACATCTTCACGCGTTTCTATCCAAATGGCTTCTTCTGTTGAAAATCGATATTCCCATAACTTACGTTCAATTTGAAACGCAATGGTTTCTGCATCCATCACTCGTCCTGTTCCATTGCAAACCTGACAAGCCATCGTTAAGGTAGAACCAATGCTATCGCGTACCTTTTTGCGAGTTAGTTGCAAAATACCAAGTTCAGTAAACCCAACCACAGTAGTACGAACTTCATCTACTTTGACGATATCTTGAACATACTGTAGCAATACCTCACGATCTTGTCGGCTACTCATGTTAATGAAATCAACTAGTATCATACCGCCGATATGGCGAAGCTTTAGCTGCTTAGCTATTTCAAGGGCAGCTTCTTTATTAACACGCAAAATGTTTTCCCTCAGTGAGCTTTTCCCGCTAAACTTTCCTGTATTTACGTCTACTACCGTCATTGCTTCTGTTTCATCAATCACAATATAGCCACCACTTTTTAGCCAAACCGTTCGTCTCAAAAGTTTTTCAACTTGGCTATCGATATCATAGTGCTCAAATACGCTTTCAGTTCCTTTATAATAGTAAAAAGGTAATGTGGGATACGTTTCAAGAAGCTGTTGATAATGGGTAAAATCATCCACTACGAATTCTTGTATTGTTTTTTTACTCACACTTTGTACAACTGAATTCAAAAACTCTTGGCCTTTTTTTAAGAGCTTTGGTGCCTTCTGATTCTTATTTGCTACAATTTCATGCTGATACTGCCTCCTCAGTTCTTTGACTCTTTTCATTACCTGTTCCTCTGTCAGCGATTGCACAGCTGTTCGAAAGACAAGGCCTTCTTTGTTTTCAATGAGCTGTTGACCGAGCTGTTTCCACTTAACTCGCTCCTGCTCCTCCATCTTTTTCGAAGCTGCCACATAATTTCCTTCAGGCAAATAAACAAGCTCTTCTGTTGCAAATTCAATAACACCGGTTAAGCGTGGTCCTTTTGTTCCAATCCCTTCTTTAATCACCTGAACAACAATGGCATCACCTTCTCGAATAAAAGCTGACATTGCCCTGCTGTCCTTTTGGCTGTCTGAATCATTTCGATACGAAATGAGCTCTTGCTGATGAATAAATCCATTTTGTGATAGACCAATGTCAATAAATGCGGCCTGCATACCGGGTATAACCTTCACAACTCGCCCTATATAAATATCACCAACAATCTGGTGCTTATTCTGCTCTTCTAAATAAACCTCTTCTAGCTCTCCATCATTTATAACAGCAATGCGCTTCGATTTTGTTGCAGCATTAATAATACATTTTCTCACGTTTAAATCTCCACTTCTTTAAATGTTCAATTAAAAAAGTCCGGCTACGCGTTCAGCCGAACTTTACCTTCTTTATATGTTACTTGATTTTAATAGATAGATACAAGCTCGTTAAGTGAGCTGTCCACTCTTTTCTCCACAAAGTAAGCATGAAGCAATTCGTTTTCATCAATTCTCAATGCTTCACCGTTTGCTTGAAACACAATCATATGCTTACAACCTCTTTTGAACTTCTTTAACACGTCGTAAATCTGCTCGTTTGCAGACGCATTCACCGGCTGTAAAGTAGCAATTGCCCTTTCTTTTCCATGATATCGTTCTAGTAAAAAGCGCATGTAAACAAAATGGCGATTACGCCATTCTTGATAATGACAAAGAATTAGAAAGGCTAAAACAATCCATAAGTGAAGGTGCATTGCATAGACAATAGCTGTATAGAGGCATAAAGCTACTAAAAATCCACTTGATAGCTTTAACATTCGCTCATGTGCTTTTAAAAACGGTGCATATCTACTGCACCATAAAAACAAAATCTTCCCTCCATCTAAGGGCCAAATAGGTAATAAATTAAAAAAGAATATAAGCGCATTTTGATAGAGAAATTGTTCATATGTTTCTGCTTGGATCCAACCAAGCTCAGCAAATAAGTAAGCACCTCCAACGAGCCAAATATGCTGAATAGGTCCGCTAATTGTAACAATTAGCTCTTCACGCAACGGACGGTTTCCATGTTCATCTACTTCTGCTACTCCACCAAATGGCAGCAGCATAATTCGTTTAATTCGCCATGAGAAATGGTGAGCAGCAAACGCGTGACCCAACTCATGAATCAGGATAATTACAAATAAAATCATCAAAGGCTTAATTGTGGCTGTAAAAATCCCAATAATAAAAACCCCCCACAACAGAGGGTGAATATGAATTTTCATCAGGAGTGATAAGTAGCTATTCAAATTGAATCACCTGACTAGGATCCACAAACTTTTCACCTTTTTTTATAGCAAAATAAAAGAGGCCTGTTTCTCCATCGTCTGAACTTGCCACTACGCCAAGTTCTTTTCCTTTATTAACAAAGTCATAAACGTTTACATCCACCGTTTTTAATTGTCCATACCATGTTTCAGAGCCATCAGCATGCTGGATAATTACCGTGTTACCAATTCCATCTCGCTTACCAACATAGCGAACAATCCCTTCACTCATGGCTTCCACAACAGAATCAGCTCCTGTTTGAATTGTTACGCCTTGCTTATCCTCTTCAAAAGTTTCCATCACTTTTCCAGATGCAGGCATAACGTAACCTCCGCTAACGCTTTGCTCATCAATTTTAGGTTCATCTTTTTGTGGTAAAAGTGTAAGAGGCTTGCCAAATTGGTCTTCATACCAAGATGAAACTGCTGCAAACTGAAATTCTTGATCCATTGTTGTGGAAATGTACGTCCTTGCTTTTTCAAATGTCGGGGAAGGACTTTTAAATAAAATTGCTACGATGAGCACTAAGCAAGCTGAAGCTAACACTTTAAAAAAGAAACGCTCTTTTCGAAAGAAGGGATAGCGCTCACCGCCACTAGTAGTAGGCGTATATTCAATAGGTGAATAATCAGGAAAACCATACTTTTCTTCTTCACTCATCAATGACGTATGAAGTGGCTCATGCGGGATTTTCTTAGCAGTAGACAGCTGCTTTTTTTTACGCTCAGCAATTCGCTTTCGAATTTCATCAGCACGTCGATTCATGATTCATCATTCTCCTTGTCCTTAAACTTATACAATTTAATGTATGACTTGTCCGGTATCGTTATGACAGGATTAAAATGATGAATAGCGAAACGAAAAAAAGCTTCCATACCGGAAGCTTTTCAAACAAACGTTTTATTTTTATGCGCGTACACCAAAGAATCGTTTAATGCGTGCGAACATCCCTTTATCTTCATCATCAAGCGATTGTAAAGGAACGGTTTCACCAAGAATTCGTCGTGCGATATTACGATAAGCAATGGAAGCCTTGCTAGATGGATCCATAACGATAGGCTCACCGCTATTAGATGCTTTAATGACATTTTCATCATCGGCTACAATTCCAATAAGGTCAACTGCAAGCAGCTGAGCAATTTCATCTACATCAAGCATATCTCCATTTTTCATCATATGACTTCGAATTCGGTTAATGACAAGCTTTGGTGATTCAATATCTTCTTGCTCGAGCAACCCAATAATGCGATCAGCATCACGAACAGCTGACACTTCTGGAGTTGTCACAACGAGCGCTTTATCTGCACCAGCTACTGCATTTTTATACCCTTGCTCAATACCAGCTGGGCAATCAATAATGACATAGTCGTACTCTTGCTTTAATTCAAGAATCAGCTCACGCATTTGCTCTGGCTGAACAGCTGTCTTATCGCTCGTTTGAGCAGCAGGAAGCAGATACAAACATTCAAATCGTTTGTCTTTAATTAAGGCTTTTTGAGGTTGGCAGCGCCCTTCTACCACGTCTACAAGATCATATATAATTCGATTTTCCAGTCCCATCACAACATCAAGGTTGCGCAGACCGATATCAGTGTCTACTAAACAAACGCGCTTTCCAGCTAACGCCAGCGCAGTACCTAAGTTGGCAGATGTCGTTGTTTTCCCAACTCCACCTTTACCAGACGTAACAACAATAGCCTCTCCCACTGTCAAATTCTCCTTTCTAACCTTGTCAAGTTAGGTCGTAGACTCGCTAAGCCTTGAACGCGGTCTATGACCATTTGATTTGCGTCATCTAAATATGCGCATTCCATGACACTTTGCTCTTTATCACTATCCTCTTCTTCGGGTCGTGTAATTACATCAGCAATTCGAAGCTGAGACGGTTGCATAATTGAAGCTGCAATGACTGCCGTTTTATTACCACGATACCCTGCATGAGCAATTCCTTTTAAAGCACCTAATATAAAAAGATTTCCCCCTGCTACAATGGTTCCCCCAGGATTAACGTCGCCGATTAATAATAGGTCTCCTTCGACGTGAAGCACTTGTCCTGAGCGCACAACTTTTGCAACAGAAACTAATTCTTCTTGTTCTTTTACCCGTAATGCATCCTGTTTTAAAATGACGTTACTATCGATTTGCTTGACCACTAAGTGTCGATTCTTCTCGATGAGCGCCTTTAGCTCGTTTTCCTGATCTTCAGTAATAAAACGATTTCCAACTTTCACATATACGGTGACATGCTGCTCGTCATCTCCATGTTTATTCGTCAAAAGCTTCGTCTGTAGTTCAGCTAATAGCTCCTCGAACGAACATGCGTCATTGAGATGGAGCGTTAGTCCATCTTTCGTTCCTTTAATGGTTATATTTTGTTGCTTTTGTTTATTCAAGACGCTCACCTCAACGAATATATAATTTCGACAGAGACTTACCAATTCCTTTTTTTCACTCGCAGAATCACAACATTTCTACGAACTTGGAACTAGAAAATTGACTTTTTTTGAAGCATCATCGCTCCTTCGCATAAAACAGTGAAAAGTATTGAAAACACTTTTGTAGAGGTAGCGCAAAAATCACCGCAAAAATTGCATTTAAAATCAGAGTCGCATAGAATCGTTCCGCTAAGAAACGCCCCAGTACCATATCGGATACCCCGATAATTGTATTAATGCCATATACATAAAATTCAATAATTGCAACTGCAATTAAACAAATAAAAAGTACCACTAATAAATTGTTTTGCCAAATTTTTATCAGCTGTGACACGATATAACATACGGCTGGTAGGCCAAGCGCATAAATACCCAGTACATCCGTAAAGGCGATATCATATAAAAACCCAAAAACAATTCCAAAAATCATCGCTTGCTTGCGATTAATATAAATAGTCATAAACACTAGCGCAATTAAAACAAAGCGCGGCGATAAAAGCCAGTCTCGAAAAGCTGGCTGCATCGCAACAAAGTTTACAAAAATGCTTTCTAACATAAAAATAACTAGAATTATGAAAGGTAAGAGGAAGCGTTTCATCACTCTTCCTCCTCTACTTCTAAGCTGTCTTCAGACATCACTGTACTTCTTTTAGCAACCATGACATGGTCAAGGTCGTATAGGTCTGTTGATGGCTTAATGTATGCTTTTTGTGTTAAACCGTACTCATCAGGCTCAATCTTTGTAATTTCCCCAATAACAAGTCCGCTTGGGAATACACCATCTTCGCCCCCAAGGCCAGAGGTAACAACTTTTTGTTTTTCTTTAATTTCAGCATCAAATGGAATTCGTCTTAATAAAAGAGCTTGTTCTTCTTCGTCGTATCCTTCAATTAAACCGTACACAGGTGTTTTTGCTTGAATCTTAGCCGATACGCGGTTAGTACGATCGGATGAGCTAATCAATTGAACCGTTGAAGTAAACTGAGAAGCATGTTTTACTTTCCCAATAAGTCCACCTGGCGTAATCACGGCCATGTTTTCTTCAACATTGTGAACTTTCCCTTTATCAATAGCAATAACGTCATGCCAGCGGTCTGGGTTTCGAGCAATAACCGTTGCTTCGATTGGACTATAAGCTTTGAGGTCGCTTTCTTTATCCACCTGTTCACGTAGCTTATCATTTTCTGTTTCTAGCTCACTTACTTTCGCTTCTAATTGCATACGCTCGTCAAGGCGTGCTTTTAGCACTTCATTTTCTTCATATGTACGTTTTAGGTCACCTACATTTTCAAAGAAACCCGCTACATACTGTGCGGGTTGGTGAAATGTAGCCTGAACAAGACCGACCGTGTCTTTCACAAACTGTTCAGGCCACGTTACATCTTTACGACCATTTAACGAAAAACCAATCAATGCCACTAATACAATAATACTAACTAACAAAATAACTAGACGTTTATTTAGAAAAAACTGTGGCACGATTTACACCTCTTACTGTTTAGCGATATGAATCGCTTGTACGATTTTTGAATAAATCAATATTATCTAATGCTTTTCCTGTTCCAATTGCTACACAGTCTAACGGATCTTCTGCAATGACAACAGGCATATTTGTTTCTTCACTAATTACACGATCTAAATTGCGTAGTAAGGCACCGCCGCCTGTTAACACAATTCCGCGGTCCATAATATCTGCCGCTAATTCTGGTGGTGTTTTTTCAAGCGTACCTTTTACTGAATCAACAATAGCTGCAACCGTATCTTTCAACGCATCAGCAATCTCTTCTGCCGAAATCTCAATTGTTTTCGGTAACCCAGTTAATAAGTCACGTCCACGAATCTCCATGTTATCGATTCCTTCAGGGATACCTGCTGAACCAATTTCAACTTTTAACGCTTCTGACGTACGTTCACCAATCATAAGATTGTAATTTTTGCGAATATATTGGATGATTGCTTCATCCATTTCGTCTCCAGCAATACGGATTGACTGACATGTTACAATACCACCCAATGAGATAATTGCTACTTCTGTAGTACCGCCACCAATGTCAACCACCATGCTTCCTGTTGGTTCCCAAACAGGTAAATTTGCCCCGATTGCTGCTGCAAATGGTTCTTCAATTGTATAAGCATCACGAGCTCCAGCTTGGCGAGTTGCGTCAATAACCGCGCGTTTCTCAACAGCCGTAATTCCTGATGGTACGCATACCATTACATAAGGCTTGCCAGCAAACAAACTTTTTGTTTTTTGTGCTTGTTTGATGTAATATTTCATCATTGTTGCTGTTGTTTCATAATCAGCAATTACGCCATCTTTCATAGGACGAAGTGCTACAACATTTCCAGGTGTACGACCAATCATATTTTTCGCATCATTACCAACCGCTACAATTTGCTTTGTATCTGTTTGTAATGCTACAACTGACGGTTCACGTACAACAATTCCTTTTCCTTTAACATAAACAAGTGTATTTGCAGTACCTAAATCTATTCCAAGGTCTCTAGTACCGATTCCAAACATGTGTCTCTTCCTTTCTCTTACCGAAATGCAAAGGCTAAACCCTCTCAGTCGATTTCACCATTTCATTAATAACATTTTTTATTTTCTATACTTCTTTTATAGATGTCAACGCCAAATATTGTATGATATATTTTCATACTTTGTCTATTAATAACCGATGATTGTAAAGAACTTGTCATTTAAAATCATGACTACTATTATAACTCAAGGAAATTAAAAAGCATAGCATTACATATATCCTTTTTCTTTTAAGCTAATATATTTTCGATCCCCAATAATTAAATGGTCTAAAAGTTCAATACCAATGATTAATCCACATTCTTGCAAGCGTTTAGTCACATCGATATCTTCTCGACTAGGTGTAGGGTCTCCGGAAGGGTGATTGTGTACACAAATAATAGAGGCTGCCGAGCGACGGAAAGCTTCTTTAAAGACTTCACGAGGATGTACAATCGATGAATTGAGGCTACCAATAAAGATGGTTTGTTTATGAAGAACCTGGTTTTTCGTGTTTAAATAAAGGCAGACAAAATGCTCTTGAAGTAATGTACGCATTTCTTCCATTACGTAATTTGCTCCATCTTCTGGGCTTCGAATAGCGTACTTTACTCCTGGTTTCACCTGAGCCATCCGCTTTCCGAGTTCAATTGCAGCCATAAGCTGAACCGCTTTTGCTTGTCCAATTCCTTTCATTCTCACCATTTCATCCAGCGTTGCATTTTGTAATAGCTCCAATCCATCAAAATAGCGCAGAATTCGATTGGCTAGTTGAAAAACGGATTCTTCTTTCGTTCCTGTTCGAAGCAAGATAGAGATAAGTTCATGATTTGATAAGCTGGAAGCACCTTTTTGCATAAGGCGCTCCCTTGGTCTTTCTTCATATGGAAAATCTTTCATCATTAATGATTCATTCATCAAATGGGTTCCCTCCTCAATTGGAGTAGGCGAAACCACGCTTTCTCAGTTCTCTTATTGTGCGAGACAACGGCAGACCAACAACAGAAAAGTAATCACCTTGAATGCTTTTGACAAACGCAGCTCCTAGGCCTTGTATACCGTACGAGCCTGCCTTGTCCATTGGCTCACCCGTTCGAACGTACTGCGTAATTTCATCTACTGTTAATGGCCAAAATTCAACATCTGTTTTTTCATAGAATGTCTGAACTTGCTCACCTTCTACAAGAGCTACTCCTGTAAGAACCTGATGTTTTTTTCCTGAAAGCATCTCTAAGGTTTGAACTGCTTCTGCTTCGCTAGCTGGTTTTCCTAAAATAATGTCTTTGTAGACAACAACCGTATCGGAACCTAGTACAATATGATTGGGATACAGCATTGCAACATCAGATGCTTTTTGCAATGCTAAATCCATCACCACCTCAGACGGTGAATAGTTTGGATTAACTTTTTCATCAACGTTGCTTACATGTACGGAAAAAGGAATGTGAAGCTGCTGTAGCAGTTCTTTACGACGAGGAGAGCCAGAGGCTAATATTAATTCTTTGTTCATTGATCTCAACCTTTACACTTCAAATATTTGAAAAAAAGAACACAACTCAATTTTAACAAGATTAACCATTTTTTACAATAAACAAATCAGGTAGCGAGGCCACCTGACTTACTTCTTAATGATTTGCTGATACTGAACAAGAGACGTTAGCAAATACTTAGTCGCTTCATCACTATCGCTTTTTTTACTTGATTGATTAAATGATTCAAGTGAAGAAACCGATTGTTCCAATGTTTTAATTAACTGTCCTATCTCTTTATTATCCGTTTGCTCTTGGATTTTATCCAGTTCTTTCTTGACCTCGCTTACGCTTGATACTTTGTTTCCTTCCGCTGCTTTTCCTACTTGATCCATTACGTTAGCCATAAATGGTTGTAGAGTCGACATCACTTTTTCGTCACTTTCTGCCAGCTGAGCAGCACCTTTCATCTCGTATGATTTTACATAGGCATCTTCACTACTTTTTTTATAGGTATTCCTCAGCTCTTTTGCTTTTGATTCACTTGTGCTAGCGCCTATGACAATGGTGTAAGTATTATCTTTTCCAAAAACAACGCTTTCGCCATTTAGGTTTTCTTTTGCTTTATTCGCTGCTTCTTTTGAAGAAAAAACACCTGCTTGTACAATATAGATTGGGAACGCATCAACCGTTGCTTTTGCTGAAGACTTTGCGTTTTCTTTTGGTTCTTTTTTAACCGCACTTGTTTGTTCCGGCTGATTAGTCACTTCAGAATTAACCGCAACTGCCGATGGAGTTTTACTGACCGGAGTGGGCTGCTTATCATTGGTAATCGTATTTAAGCCAAACATGCCAAATCCTACGCCGACGGTAACTGCTAATCCTACAATGACAATGAATTTCCTCACTGCTGAGAACGATGATTTATTGATGGTTATTTTACCTACAGGCTCTTTGGGCTGCTTTTTCTTTTCGTTGCGCACTTCTTCAATTGAAACGACTTTGCGCTCAGACATCTCGATTTTTTCTGGAAGAACCCATACTACGTCTTCTTCCTTTTTCTTAGGTGCAGTCGTATCTTGTATATTCTTTTGTTTACCATTAATTTTGACCGTAACTTTTGGATTTTGCTTGTCCACTTTTTCACCACCCTTTGCTGCCTAACACATACACTTTTTACCATGCTATCATAGACGATAAAAAAAATAACAAGACATTTGTCGTCTTGTTATAAAAGGTTTCGCTATTTTATTACAGAATTTTTAATTCTGTCGACCACCAGTTAAGGTGGTAAAGACCCTAATGTCTCTTCTTATACAAGCAATCTCATATCGTATTTTAACAATTGAACTAAATCTATATACCTATAAATACTAAGGAGATTACAATCATAAAAACAACAACAACATCCAGGACTTTAGTTATACTTCCCTCGTGTTTGATTTTGTTTATAAACTTTTATTATGTCGATTAATGGAGTTTTATTACGCAAATTTGCTAATCAAGGATAACAGAATATTGGTGAAGATTGCTTATTCTATAGAGGAAATAGGGTGTGGTCTAATAGTCACTAAATCTAACTATTTAAGTTTGGGTATGGTAGCTTGCTAACTAGATATTTTCAAGAAACATTTATTTGAGCTTTCACATATTATTTCTAATTGATGGGATGTAATAAGAAGCTTCTTCATATGTTAAATACATATGTAAAGTACCAGTTGATAAGAACATCGCCATAATAATATGCAACAAGCGTTCCCGCTGCGATTGAAGGGCCGAATGGAATTGGCTTTCCACGTTGAATTTTTCCTATTGCCATACCAAGTAACCCAACGCTTGTACCAACTAATGCAGCCAAAAAGAAAGAAAGGACAATAAGCTTACAACCAAGAATTAAACCAAGAACTCCGTACAACTTAATATCACCTCCTCCCATTCCACCTTTGCTCATTAAGCTTATTAAAAGCAAAAGAGTAAACCCTACAAAACCGCCTAAGAACATATCCCACCACGGTGTAAGAGGAATAAAGAGTCGTTGGATAATTACAAATGGTAAAAAGAACAAAAGCACCTTGTTAGGAATAAGCATGTATGATAAATCGGAGACTACAATAATTATCAACAGCGATATGAGCGTCCATGCGACAATAACTTCTAACTGAAAGCCATATAATTGAAAAGACAAAACAAACAAAATACCTGTTAAAAACTCTATAATTGGATACTTAATTGGGATAGCTGTACTACAGTGTCGGCACTTCCCTATTTGCACTATATAAGACAGCACTGGCAGAAGCTCTCGAGTTGTCAAAGCATGTTGACATTTAGGACAGCTCGATCGTGGCTTGACGATAGATTTTCCAATGGGGATTCGTAAACCTACCACGTTATAAAAAGACCCTAAAACAAGACCTATTGTGAAAATATAAAGCATAGTCATTGTTTATAAGTTCTCTCATTGTTTTCAGAAGTATGTGATGGATTTGCTGCTATAGTAACCTTACTACTATGTTTTGACTGTATATCCTTAATAGTAGCTCTATTAAAAGTAATAATTTTCTTACCTGCTACGCCAAACCCTTCTATTGCGTATGTTTCTCCATTGTAAATCACTTCTTTAAGTTCTAAATTTAAACTTTCCAATTCTACATATGGCTTTAATTGCTCTTTGGTGATTTTTATGTCTTCATCATGATCTTTAAAATCATTAGATACAATGTAAGCTTGAGCGGTTCTTAATACTTTAAGAGCATCAGACTTAACCGCATCCTCACGAGACTTTTGAATCATTCCACCGATACTTGGAATGGCAATTGCTGCGATAATTCCAAGTATAACGATTACACCTAATAGCTCAATGAGAGTTAATGCTTTTTCATTCCCCAAGACTTTTTTAATCACTTTTTTCCACTCCTTTCTAATTGTACATTTTGCATATACCTATTATTTGATGTAAGAGTGATGCTAATGAAAATTAAGCTTATTATTCTTACAATACATCCTGTTCTCTAAGCTGTTAAATATGTAAAGAACCAATGAATAGCATTTGCTAACTACTGATTCTTTATAACTATATAATAGCTGTACACTCATCCAAAATTCATAAAAAGTTACATATTCAATTAATCCAAACTACCAATTTATAGGAAATTAAACTTACCTTTATTATACATTGATTTAAAGAATATAAAAGTGATTTCATCGTAAACCTAGATAATTGAACTCTTGTATTAAACCTGTTTTTATAATGAATACTAGCTCTATAATTATGTTTAATGATGCATTTTTTTATTAAGCCCTTAGAGCCAACAGTCTCATACTAAAAAATAGAAATTTAAATCTATTAAGATAACTCTTTAGTTCTATATACATTTTAATGATTCACTGCTTGTTCAATCCACTTTCGAAACCCTTATAAAGTATTGAAATAAAAAAACCTTTTCCAATTGGAAAAGGTTTTTTAATAATAAGGTGCCATAAACAAGTATACAAGTACACCTGTAAAACTTACATAAAGCCAAATAGGCATTGTCCAGCGAACAATTTTTTTATGTTTATTTACTTGCATTGTCCAGCCCCAAACCGTTGAAAACAGTGCAAGTGGAACAACTACGGCCGCTAAGAAGCTATGAGTAATTAAAATAAAGAAATAGATTGGGCGAATAATCCCTTCCCCACCAAAAGTTGCTGTTTCCGTTGACATATAGTGAAATGTCAAATAAAAAACAAGAAACAAGAGAGTTGAAGAAAATGCCGCTAAAATAAACCCTTTATGAGCTTTAATGTTTTTCTTTAAAATTGATACTAATGCCGCTACAAGAAAGATAAAAGTAAAACTGTTTAATATTGCATTTAATCGCGGAAAGATTGTTAGGTCAAAGTGAACCTCTCCTTGATAACCGATTGGTGAAAAGAACAGTGCTAAGATAATTGCATTTGCAATTAATGAAACCGTTAAGATAATGCCCGTATAATTTTTATTACTAGTCGGCACTATTTTCTCATTTTCCTTACTCATTTTCACAATCTCCTTACGTTTAGATTCATGTCAATTATATATCAGTTTTCCCATTGATTAAAGTGACAATACTTTGAACAGCTAAAAGCCATCCTGCTTTAAATTATAGTATTCATTCCCCCGCCCACCCTTTGCTTTTATGAGTGAAGTAAAAATGATCGAACTTCTGAAATAAAGTAAAGCGAACCTGTAATGATGATTAAGTGATTCGATTTAGCATGACTTAAAAGAGCTTGTTCAATTGCTTCTTGCCATTCTTCGTTCACTTTTTTATTAGGGTGCTTGCTGAGCTCATATAGTTCTTGGCCTGTTCTCGCTCTTGGAAAATCAAATGATGTAAAGGTTATGCTCTCAGCTATACCTTCCAAACTTGCCACCATTTCCTCCGCACTCTTATCATTTAAGCAGCTGAAAATGACATGAATCCGTTTGTTTTCATAATGGAGACGTAGCGTACTCAATAGGCTATCGACGCCTTCTTGATTATGGGCACCATCAATAATTACTAATGGAGAATCACTAATTTTTTCAAAGCGTCCGCTCCACCGTGCTTTTTTTAAACCTTCTGCTAGCTGAGCGTAAGAAAGTTTCAGCTCTCCTTTTTGGTGTAGAATCTCTAAAGCTCGAATCGCTAAGGTTGCGTTTTTCACTTGATGATAGCCAAACATGCCAAGTTCAAGGTTTTCATAAGTATGGACAGGTGTTTGTAATGTAAAGGCTTCGCCATTTTCTAAAACCTTGTAACTTTCAATTGTAAAGTCCCTGCCCAAACGATCTAGCGACGCCTCATGGTCACGAGCGATGCTTTCAATTACTTCTATCGCTTCTTTTTGTTCTACACCGGTCACTAAAGGTACTGCTGACTTAATGATTCCTGCTTTTTCAAAAGCAATCTTATCTACCGTATTCCCTAATATAGCCATGTGATCAAAGCCAATATTCGTAATAATCGTTAACAGTGGTTCAACGACATTTGTTGAGTCATACCGACCACCAAGTCCAGCTTCAACAAGAACATAATCAACGTGTTTATGATAGCCAAAATATAAAAAGAACATCAACGTAATGACTTCAAACTCAGTCGCAGCGCCAAATTCTGTCTCTTCTACCCTTTCTACAACTGCTTTAACTTCTTGTACAAGGCGAATCATGTCTTCATCTGAAATTGGCGTACCATTTATGCTGATTCGTTCATTAAACGTTTCAATATAGGGAGAAGTAAATGTTCCCACATTATAACCTGCTTCTTGAAGCATATGGCGCATATACGTAACAGTTGAGCCTTTTCCATTCGTGCCCGCAATATGAATAGCTTTTATATTTTGATGGGGATAATCAAGTTGTTCAAGCATCCAGTTCATTCGCTCTAAGCCTGGCTTTATGCCAAAGCGTAAGCGATTATGTATCCATTGTAAGGCCTCATCATATGTTTGTATCATGGCGTTCACCTTTCTTTTTGTATTATGATTATTATAGCGAATGCAACAGTAAAAATCGAATGAACTTCCAATTTTGGTTCCATTATGTATACAAAAAGCGCTGCTTCATAAGCAACGCTTTTTTTTATTATTCCCCGCGCAATTCGACAATACGCGCTTGAACAGCTTCACGCTTTTCAACATAATCCTGTTCTTTTTGGCGCTCTTCTTCTACTACCTTTGCGGGTGCCTTCGCGATGAAACCTTGATTTCCAAGTTTCTTTTGAACACGTTCCACTTCTTTATTCAGCTTATCGTATTCTTTTTCAAGGCGCGCAATTTCCTCTTCAATATTAATTAACCCTTCAAGAGGTAGGATCAATTCAGCTCCTGTTACAACAGCTGTCATTGCTTTTTCGTCTAAAGAGATTTCCGTAGAAATTGCAAGCTCACTTGGATTACAGAATTTCTCGATGTATGCACGGTTCTTTTCAAGCTGGGCTTGAATCGTTTTATCTTTTGCTTTAATGAATAAGCGTACTTGCTTGCTCATTGGCGTATTTACTTCCGCACGAATATTACGTACTGAACGAATGATATCTACAAGTAAACGCATTTCATTTGCCGCTTCTTTGTTTGTTAGCTCTGGACGTACTTCTGGCCATTTCGCTACCGTAATTGATTCGCCTTCATGCGGCAAACTTTGCCAAATTTCCTCGGTAATAAACGGCATAAATGGATGTAAAAGTCGCATTGTGTTATCTAACACATACGCTAAGATGGAACGAGTTGTTTTCTTAGCCACTTCGTCTTCTCCATATAAAGGTAGCTTTGCCATTTCGATATACCAGTCACAGAAGTCGTCCCAGATGAAGTTATAAAGCACGCGCCCTACTTCACCAAACTCATACTTATCAGCTAGCTTCGTCACGCTTTCAATTGTTTCATTTAAGCGTGTTAAGATCCACTCATCTGCTACTGATTTCTCGCCTGACATATCAAGCTCTTCAAACGTAATGCCATCCATATTCATTAATGCAAAGCGAGATGCATTCCAAATCTTATTGGCAAAGTTCCAAGTTGCTTCAACCTTTTCAAAGCTAAAACGTAAATCTTGCCCCGGTGAACTTCCTGTTGATAAGAAATAGCGAAGTGAATCGGCACCGTACTTCTCAATTACTTCCATCGGATCTACACCGTTTCCAAGAGACTTACTCATCTTACGTCCTTGCTCGTCGCGTACAAGTCCGTGAATTAATACATCGTCAAATGGACGCTTACCTGTAAATTCAAGACCTTGGAAAATCATGCGAGATACCCAGAAAAAGATGATGTCATAACCCGTTACAAGCGCATTTGTTGGATAATAACGCTGGAAGTCAATTGATTCCACATCTGGCCAACCCATCGTTGAAAATGGCCATAAAGCTGAGCTGAACCACGTATCAAGTACATCTGAATCTTGCTCCCAGTTTTCAATATCTGCTGGAGGCTCATGATCAACGTGCACTTCTCCAGTTTCTTTATGATACCAAGCCGGAATACGGTGTCCCCACCATAGTTGACGTGAAATACACCAATCACGAATATTTTCCATCCAATGCAGGTACGTCTTTTCAAAACGATCTGGAACGAACTGAACCTTTTCTTCTCCCTTTTGAAGGTCAACTGCTTGATCAGCTAGGGGTTGCATTTTCACAAACCACTGAGTTGATAAATAAGGCTCTACCACTGCTCCACTACGTTCACTATGACCTACAGAGTGCATGTGATCTTCAATTTCAAATAAAATACCGTCTTCTTGTAAGTCTTTTACAATTTGTTTACGGCATTCAAAGCGATCCATACCTTCATATTTTCCTGCTTTGTCGTTCATTGTACCGTCTTGATTCATCACAAGAATGCGCTCTAAGTTATGGCGGTTCCCGATTTCAAAGTCGTTTGGATCATGAGCAGGTGTAATCTTAACAGCACCTGAACCAAATTCCATATCTACATAATCATCACCAACGATAGGGATTTCACGACCTACAATTGGAAGCTTCACTGTTTTACCAATTAAATGTTTATAGCGTTCATCTTCAGGATGAACAGCGACTGCTGTATCACCTAGCATTGTTTCTGGACGAGTTGTTGCAATTTCAATATGTCCAGAACCGTCCGCAAGCGGATAGCGCATATGATAAAATGCACCTTGCACATCTTTATAAATAACCTCAATATCAGAGAGAGCTGTTTTTGTTGCTGGATCCCAGTTAATAATATATTCCCCGCGATAAATTAAGCCTTTTTTATATAGATTAACAAATACTTCACGAACGGCTTTTGACAAGCCTTCATCTAACGTAAAGCGCTCACGAGAATAATCTAAACCAAGACCTAGCTTGGACCACTGTTGACGAATGAAGCTAGCATATTCTTCTTTCCACTTCCACGTTTCTTCTACAAACTTTTCGCGTCCTAAATCATAACGACTTTTTCCTTCTTGACGAAGCTTTTCTTCTACTTTTGCCTGTGTAGCAATACCAGCATGATCCATTCCAGGTAACCATAGAACATCATAGCCCTGCATACGCTTCATACGCGTTAAAATATCTTGTAACGTTGTATCCCAAGCGTGCCCTAGGTGAAGCTTACCCGTTACGTTTGGGGGTGGAATTACGATTGTATAAGGCTCTTTTTCAGCATCGTTTGTGGCTTCAAAAAACTTACCATCCAACCAATATTGATAGCGATTTTCTTCAACGGATTTTGGATCATACTTCGTTGAAAGCTTTACTTCTTGTTCTGACATACTCTGTACCTCCATGTATGATTTCTTATATAGCTTTCAATATATGAAAGCTCGAATGAACATAAAAAAACTCCTTCTTCCATAAAAGGACGAAAGGAGTTGATTTCGCGGTACCACCTTTTTTTATAGACTTCTCCCGTAAAGACGTCTATACACTTCATTTCATAACGGTTTATTAACCGGTTTTTTCTACTTGGACCATAGTCTGTTCAAAAAAACTACTCATAGGCGACCTTCCAAATAAGCCTTCCTAAGAAATCTTTCAGCTATTGATTTCTCTCTCTAAAGGTGCTTTAGTTTGTACTCTTCCTACTCACTGTATGTTCATATGATTTTCTCTTAATTATACTATATGAAAAAATATGAAGTCGTCAATAATCTTCTCCATTTTTTTCTCATTCTATTCACAAACGCGCCGGATCTTACCAAAAAAACTGAACACCTAGCGCCCATGATTCATACATTATTATGTAACGGTCTGCAGGTAGGAAAGGAGCCTATGGAATATGAGAAAACGAACCAACTTACAGTTTAACTCTTATCAAATACAGCGCTGGTTTAAAACAGTTGGAGCAGCGTGTGCACAATTTATTATTCCCCTCACGATTATTCAAGGAATTCGAACGCTTTTTTTCCCCACCACGTTCGACGTTTTCCTTCTTGCCATTTTTGCACTCATCACCATTGCACTCTATTTAGAATGGATGTAAAAAACCCAATCGAATCAATCAGTCGATTGGGCATTAGCAGCCGCTTCTGCTGCTATTTTTTTCTGTTGATCTACTTCAAAGATTTTAATGTTGACTTGCTCAATATTTTTTGTCAGCCAGTATGCTCGAATCAATGATTGCATATGTTCCAGCTCTGTTTTATAGCGCTGATGGCGATACTGCATGATGCACTGATATAAAGGTTCTGGAAAAGCAAGATAGGAATGCAAAAGTAAACGTTCTTCTTCTCTCAGTGCAAAATGCTTCTCATACGTTGCGAACCACTCATAGCTATCTAAACTCGTTAACGGATATGTGCGTAGCGTTCGTAAATAAAATGAGACAAGATCATGGATGGGTGAGGCTTCACGTGCTTGCTCTAAATTAATAAAAAAGCCGTTACCACGTTCATCGTATAAAAAATGCTTTGCCGACAGCTTTCCATGAATCGTCACAAGTCGTATTTTTTCTTTTTCTTCCATTTCAGTGTTCCATTCATCTAACCGACTAAACCCAAATTCCATAGCCCGCGTCATTTCATAGTAAACTGTACAAAAATGAAGCTCAAAAGGAGACATATACACCTTTTTCTCACATTCCATTACATACTCTTCAAGCTCTTTCTGACGATCTTCCCACGTTGTTTTTAATCCATTATAATGCGTTTCAATATCTTCCTTTTTGACTTCCACTTCTTTTGAAGAAGTACCATGAAGCTTTGCTAACTCTTGAAATAATTTATGATATCTTATATCTCGTTCGTCGGAAGGGGTATTAGGAAGCCAGGGCATTAAATAATAACCTTTGTTTTGATCCGTTATAACAGGCGAACCTTGTCTGGACTGATAGATAGGGACAAATCCCATCCACCCTTTGTGTTGAAGATCTTGAAGCTTTCTAATAAAATCATGGCTCCTAATTTCAACTTCTTCTACTTCTTTTAAGGCATAGACTCCACTTTTGGTATAAACTTTTTTGACTTTCCCGTAGTCCTCAATGAAATCAACTTCAAGCTGATACTGTTTCAGCAGTTCATGGTAATTAACAGATCCCTGATGGTTCATGTTCACACCTCCTTGTCACTTCATATGCCTTGAACATTTATTTATACACAAAGAAAACAGTTAAGACGTAGCAGAAGTCAAAACTGTTTTCTGTTGCTATTTTAGTTAACAGGAATGTTTAGAATACTTCCTTCTTCTAATTCTTGCTCGTCTTCTAAATCATTTACTCTTAAAAGACTCTGTACATTTGTATCATAGCGTTCGGCAATTGTATCAAGTGAGTCTCCGCTTTGGACAATACACAACCGCCACGTCGCTTGTTTCTCTTCCTCACGAGAAAATAGCTTTGTTAAATACAGCGCATTTTCCGCACGGTTTGAAGCCGATTCTTCTTCTTTTCGAAACTCTACTACAATTTCATTTTCTTCCTGTTCTTTTTCCTCATAATGTGCTGTTTCTGTCTCTTCTTCGCTCCATCTAGACGCATCTTCACGTGCTTGAAACAGCTCAATCACATTATCTTCGCGCTCTTCTTGAACTTCTTCTTTTTTCACTTCTACTTCAAATGGTTCATACACATCTTCTTCGTATTTGACTAACGTTTCTTTTGGTTCTTCAGTACGAAAAACGGATGAAAAATAGTTTTGAACTTGAGCTTCTTTTTCAACTTCCTTTACGTCCACTTCTTCCTCGATAGAAGCGTTTCGATAAGCAACTTCAAGCTCTTCCTTTTCTTCCACTTCTTCAACAACATTGTTGCGCTGAGAAGCTTCAAGCTCTTCTTCATATTCTACTTCTGGCTCTTCAATTTCTACCCAATCTTCTTCCTCTTCTCTTACGTGGCTTTGCTGTTCTCCATAAAGACCCGTAATCGATAAATCTGCCATTAGCTGTAGACAATCCGATTCTGGTAACTCATAATCAAATAGATCAATGGACACGTAAACATCTTCCATATTCTGAATACGATTTTTAGGAATCGTAATGTCAACAGGAAAGGCATGTGATAGCTCAGCTATACCATCTTCTCTAACAAGCACTGATTCAACGTGCTTTTCGTTTGTATATTCGCGCAAAGAGTGTGCTTCCTCTTCTAACGTTTCATATTCACCTGTTAGCAATAAAGCTCCACGAATGGAGACATATTGATCATATTCTTGGATTGCGACTTGAGGCTCTAAGGAGATTGATAAAAGCTGAGACACTTCCTGTCCCTTTTGAAACCATACTGATTCTTCTACTGAAAAACGCAGACCCGATAAATTATCCTGCGACAAATTGCTCTCCCCCTTCCAACACCTTATAAAATAGCGTTGTCATTAAAGATGTATGAAAGTGAAAAATAAAATATGTCTTTAAAAGCAAAAAAGCTTACGTTTATCACGTAAGCTTTTTTGTTTATGAACGAAGTTTAGCAAAGGCTTTTTCAGCAGCTTGGATCGTAAATTCAATATCTGCATCCGTATGAGAAGTTGATAAAAACATACCTTCAAATTGAGAAGGTGGTAAGAAGACTCCTTCATTTGCCATTTCACGATAGTACTTGCTAAAGTATTCAAGATTTGATGTTTTCGCTGTCTCATAATTAATTACTTCTTCGTTTGTGAAGAATAAGCCAATCATTGAACCTGCTCGATTAATTGTGTGAGGCACTTCATATTTTTCCGCAGCTGCTTTTAGCCCTTCTTCAAGGCGATCTGCTTTTCTAGAAAATTCATCATACGACTGTGGCGTTAACTGTGTTAGCGTTTCGTAACCTGCCGTCATTGCAAGTGGGTTTCCAGAAAGGGTACCTGCTTGGTAAATTGGACCACTTGGTGCTACTTGCTCCATAATTTCCGCTTTTCCCCCGTACGCACCAACCGGAAGCCCACCACCAATTACTTTTCCTAAACAAGTTAAGTCAGGCGTTACGTTATAGTATCCTTGCGCGCAGTTATATGCCACGCGGAATCCTGTCATTACTTCATCAAAAATTAACAGTGAACCATAATCTGATGTAATGTCACGAAGCCCTTCTAAAAAACCAGGTTGAGGTGGTACTACTCCCATATTTCCAGCCACCGGCTCAACAATAACACCTGCAATGTCTTCACCGAACTGCTCGAACGCATACTTTACACTTTCTAAATCATTATAAGGAACCGTAATCGTATTTTTAGCAATCCCCTCTGGTACACCAGGGCTGTCTGGTAAACCAAGGGTTGCTACACCAGAACCAGCTTTAATTAATAATGAATCACCGTGCCCATGGTAACACCCTTCAAATTTTAAAATTTTATTTCGGTTCGTATAACCACGAGCTAAGCGAAGAGCGCTCATTGTCGCTTCCGTTCCAGAGCTTACCATACGAACAACTTCAATTGAAGGTACGCGTGAAATTACTACTTTCGCCAATTCATTTTCAATTAAAGTAGGAGCACCAAAGCTTGTTCCAGACTCCGTTACTTTCTTAATTGCTTCTACTACACGATCATTTGAATGACCATGAATTAACGGTCCCCAAGATAAGACATAATCTACATATTCATTTCCATCAATATCGTAGATTTTTGCTCCTTTTCCACGTTCCATAAAGATAGGATCCATATCTACAGATTTAAAAGCACGAACTGGGCTATTTACGCCGCCCGGCATTAGTTGCTTTGCTTGAAGAAAGGCTGCTTTTGATTTTTCATAACTTCTCATCGAACAAACACTCCTTTTAGTTATCTTTTAGCCAGCGAACAGCATCTTTTGCATGATACGTAATAATTAAATCTGCTCCGGCACGCTTCATACTTGTAAGCTTTTCTAATACAATCTCTTTTTCATTTACCCATCCATTTTGTGCAGCTGCTTTAATCATGGAATATTCCCCGCTAACGTTATAAGCCACGACAGGTAAGTTAAAATTATTTTTCACATCACGCATAATATCTAAGTAAGACAACGCTGGTTTTACAATTAAAAAGTCTGCGCCTTCCGCTACGTCAGACTCCGCTTCACGAAGAGCTTCCAAGCGATTGGCTGGATCCATTTGATAGGTTTTACGATCTCCAAATTGCGGAGAAGAGTGCGCTGCATCACGGAAAGGACCGTAGAAAGCTGAAGCATATTTTACAGCATAAGACATAACCGGGATATCTTCAAAACCCGCTTCGTCTAAACCGTGACGAATAGCCGCTACAAATCCATCCATCATGTTAGAAGGAGCAATGATATCAGCACCTGCTTTTGCTTGACTAACAGCTGTTCTTGCTAGCAAATCAAGGGTTGGATCATTTAAAACTTTTCCTTCTTCAATAATGCCACAATGCCCATGATCAGTATATTGACATAAACAAGTGTCTGCAATAACGACTAAGTGAGGGAACTCTTCTTTAATTTGACGAATTGCTTTTTGAACAATTCCATGGTCATGATAAGCTTGGGAACCAACAGCATCTTTTTCAGCTGGTACGCCAAAAACAATAACGGATTGAATACCTAAATCGACAAGCTCCTGCATTTCCCCACTTAATAAATCAAGAGATACTTGCTCTACGCCTGGCATTGATTGAACTGGATTACGCTTATTTTCCCCTTCAATTACAAAGATTGGATAAATAAAGTCTTCTGGCTTTAAATGCGTTTCGCGAACAAGCGCACGCATGCTATCTGAACGTCTTAAACGACGATGACGATTAAATTGTAATAATGTCATAAGAAAATCCTCCTTAATTGTTACCCTTAAAATAATCTACCATTTTCTCTATCATACCATTAATTGTATACTCTTCTGGAACGATGTGCTCAATTTCATATTTCGCAGCGGTTTGAGCCGTAATAGGTCCTATACATACAACCACTTTTTCATTTATAACTGATAGCCAATCTTGCTTTGAATCCATCATATCAACAAAGAAATTAACGGTAGATGAGCTTGTAAACGTAATGATATCCGCTTGCTCCACAGCACGTTGAAGCTCGGTCATAGATGCTTTATTTTGAACCGTCTCATACATCACAAGGTCCGTCACCCTATAACCTTTCTCATCAAGACCTCGTAAAAGAATAGGGCGCGCTAAGTTCCCTCTAACAACAAGTATTTTCTCATGAGGATTGGCCTTTTTCACCAATGCTTCTAGCAAAGATTCTGCTACGTATTCTTCAGGAGTTACGTCTGGCTCTACTCCACGTTTTTTGAGAGCTTCACCTGTTTTTTTTCCAACAACAGCAACCTTGCATGATTTTGCTAGGCTACTGTGTATGTTTAATAGATTGAGCCACTGATAGAAAAAGTCGACTCCATTTTGACTTGTAAAGATAATCCACTGATATGTATGAAGTTGTTCAAGTACTCTCTGTATACCCTCACGATTAACTGCTGGTACAAAAGATAAAACAGGCACCGTTAAAGGAATACCACCTAGATTTTGTATTGCAGCAATAAAACTTTTCGCTTGCTCCGCTTGGCGCGTAATCAACACTCGTTTTAAAAAAAGAGGAGCCTGTTGACTCATTAACTGTCCAGCTCCTCTTTTACACGTTCAATTAATTCTTTAGCTCCATTGGCAGTTAAACGACGTGCAGCTTCCTCTCCAATTTCTACAGGATCCGTACCAGCAAGCGTTTCTTGATAAATTTGTTGGCCATCTGGAGAAGCAACAAGCGCTGTTAATTGTACACGCTTATTCTCTACTACGTGAGCATAGCCTGCAATCGGAACTTGGCAGCCGCCCTCCATGCGTTTTAAAAACACGCGCTCGGCTTGCACTGCTAAGCTTGTTTCCTCATCATTTAACATATGTAGAAGTTCAAGTAACTCCTTGTCATCTGAACGACACTCAATCGCTAAAGCCCCTTGACCAACCGCTGGGACACTTAAGCTAGGATTTAAATACTGCGTCACAGTATTTTTAGACCAACCCATTCGTGATAGACCAGCTGCAGCTAGAATTATTGCGTCATATTCTTCTGTTTGTAATTTGTTTAAACGTGTATCGATATTCCCTCGAATCCATTTAATTTCAATGTCTGAGCGCTTTGCAAGAAGCTGTGCACCACGTCGTAAGCTACTTGTTCCAATAACAGCTCCACTTGGTAGCTCTTCAAACGTTTGTCCTGTCTTTGAAATCAGCACGTCCCGGTGATCTTCACGAAGCGGAATGCAACCAATTGTTAACCCTTCAGGTAAAACAGCAGGCATATCCTTCATGCTGTGAACGGCCATATCAATTTCTTTTGACAGCATTGCTTGTTCAATTTCTTTCACAAATAAGCCTTTTCCGCCTACCTTAGAAAGCGTTACATCTAGAATTTTATCTCCTTTTGTGACAATTTCTTTAATCTCAAACTCAAAAGGAAGACCTTGTTGTTTCAACTGTTCGATAACCCACTTTGTCTGTGTTAATGCTAGTTTGCTTCGGCGCGAACCGACAATAATTTTCCGCATGTTGTCCTCCTAGTTTTACGACTCCCAAAAATGAAAGTTTGACAAACTTCCAAATAAGAAAAAATTAATCAATAAAATTAAAAATAATGCGATGTTCCAAATAGCAATTGCCCGACCTTGAATCCCTCTTCTCAAACGCACATACAAGTAAGCGCTGTATGCAAGGAGCATAAAAAACGAACCTAATACTTTTGTATCGTACCAATGAAAGTTGACTACTTTAATATACGCCCATATTAACCCAAGCATCAAGGACAACAGCAATAGAGGTACACCAATTAAGATAAGTACGTAAGACAGATAATCCAACTTCGTTAAATCCTCAATGCGCATCAGTCGCTTGTTCCACTTTTTCTTTTTCAACAAATCGTACTGTACAAGATACAAAGCTGAAAAAACAAACGAAATAGAAAAAGCGCCATAAGATAAAATAGCCATGGTGATATGAAAAATTAACAGCTCTGATACCAATCGCTCTGCTTCAACTGATGTTTGTGTCTCCATTGGCGCAAACGTATGAATGGCCATAATCAAAAAGCCGATCGCATTCGTAAAGAACACGACAAAATCAACTCGAAATAAACGGTTGATGACTAATGATAACGTAATGAGCACCCAGGCATAAAAATACAATCCTTCTGAAATAGTCAAGATTGGAACTCTACCTGTTTCCCACATTCGTAAAAATAAAAAGATTGTTTGTAAAAACCAAACAATAGAAAGTAACCAGAAGGCTACTTTATTCGCCTTCCGGTTATGCTGTACAAAGTCAATAAAATAAAGTAAAACACTGACCGCGTATAAAATCACAATTAACTCATAAATTCTGGTCAACGAGATATCAACCATATCAAAGCCTCACTTACGACTGGTAAGCTACTTGTTGAGGAGTTGCGGGTAGCTCATGATGAGATTCTTTTTGCTTTTGAGCTTCCACTTCTTGTTCAATATTAAAAATCTTCATGAACAATTCTAACGACTCTTCAGCATGCTGCTCTCCAGCCAGTTCTTTTGCATGTAAAATCGGATCTCGCAGCAGTTGATTTATGATACTTTTCGTATGTTTGTTCAGCACTTTTCGTTCACGCTCCGACAAATTCGGAAGCTTACGATTAATGCTTGCCATCGTATCAGCCTGAATGGTTAATGCTTTCTCTCGAAGAGCTGAGATAACAGGCACAACCCCAAGGCGGCCTATCCACATTTTAAAATCAACAATTTCAGCTTCAATCATTAACTCAATCGTTTCAGCAGCTTTTCTGCGTTCTTGTAAATTTGCATCCACAATTCCTTGTAAGTCATCAATATCATATAAAAAGACGCTATCAAGCTCTTCAAGTGCAGGGTCCAAATCCCGTGGAACTGCGATATCAACCATAAAGAGAGGTCGTCCTTTTCGCATACGCTCCACTTGCTTCATCATATCTTTTGATACAACAAACGTATTTGCTCCCGTAGAGCTAATTAAAATATCAGCCTCAATGAGCGCACATTGAAGTTCGCTTAGCTGCTTCGCTTGACCAGAAAAGCGCTTAGCAAGTTCTTCTGCTTTTTCAAATGTACGATTAACAACTGTTACTTGTTGAGCACCACTGCCGTATAGGTTTTGTAAAGCAAGCTCGCCCATTTTACCTGCACCTAGAATAAGTACATGCTTTGATGATAGATCACCAAAGATTTTTTTTGCTAGCTCAACTGCAGCGTAGCTCACTGACACAGCATTGGCTCCAATCTCTGTCTCACTATGAGCACGCTTAGCCAATGTAATAGCTTGCTTAAATAGTTGATTGAATACCGTTCCGATTGTTTGATTTTGCTGGGCAAGTAAAAAACTTGAACGTACCTGTCCAAGAATCTGTGTTTCACCAACAACCATTGAATCTAACCCACAGCTTACTCGATACAAATGCTCAATAGCACCATCATTTTCAGCAATTGTTAAAAAAGGTGAAAACTCGTCTTTATCTAGCTCAAACCACTCTGCCAAAAAGGCTTTTACATAATAACGCCCTGTGTGTAATTGATCCACTACTGCATAGATTTCCGTACGATTACATGTTGACACAATAATGTTTTCTAAGATACTCTTTTGATTGCTTAAAGCTTTCATTGCAGAGCCTAACTCTTGCTCTTTAAAGCTAAGTTTTTCCCTTATTTCAACAGGGGCTGTTCGATAATTTAAGCCGACTGCTATAATATGCACTTGTACATACCCCCTTCAATAAAAAATTAAATTACTGTCCTTTTGTCTATCTCTATTATAACATGTTTCCCTACTCGTTCTTAAAAAAAATGTGAACAGTCTTTGAAAACATGTGTTAAGATATTAACGATTATCCATAACAAATTGTATCAAAAAAGCAGTGATTTATCACTTTTCCTGTTTAATCACACCAGGAGGTTACGATGAAGAAACAGTCAATTTTTTTCGGAGTTTTATTAGTTGGATTTGGAATCTTTTTTCTAGTAGACGAGCTTAATTTAAAAATTGCAGAACATTTATACACCTGGCCTCTCCTGCTCGTTTTAATTGGCGTTGCGCTTTGGGCACAATGTCGGATTTCCCAAGACTATTCCAACGTACTAGCAAGCTACATATTAATTACATTAGGCGGACATTTTTATGTAAGTGACTGGCTGCCGTTTTGGCCTCAACATACTAGTATGGTTGTTTTGATGGTTGCACTAAGCTTTTTACTGAGTGCGAAAAAGAGTAAAACTGGCCTATTTCAAGGGATTCTTTTATTACTCATTGCGTTGTTTATGATGTTTTCGAATAATTTAAACCAATTTGCTCCGGCGGTTGAAAACGGCGTGAACTATTTAGCCACCTTTTGGCCTATTCTATTTCTACTCATTGGCTTATATTTATTATTTTTCAAACGTAAGTAATATATGTAAAAAGGTTGAAACGAAAAGCTACCGCTTTTCGTTTCAACCTTTTTTGTTAGTTATTCATACGATATTGGAGTGATCTCCAAGACTGGTCTTTCCCTTGACCCGTTTCAGATGAAAATAGGATTAATTCATCTTCAGAGTCTAGCTCTAACGTATCACGTACAACTTTTAAGTGCTTTTGCCATTTCCCCTTCGGAATTTTATCCGCTTTTGTGGCAATAACCATTACGGGAATTCCATAATGTTTTAAAAAATTGTACATCATGACGTCATCTTTAGACGGGGCGTGACGTAAATCAATAATTAATAAAACAGCTTTTAGCTGATCACGATCCGTTAAATACGTTTCAATCATCTTACCCCATGCTTCACGCTCTTTCTTAGATACTTTAGCGAAGCCGTAGCCTGGAACATCAACGAAATGCATCATTTCATTAATTAAATAAAAATTTAACGTTTGTGTTTTTCCAGGTTTTGAAGATGTACGTGCTAAGTTTTTACGATTAAGCATTTTATTAATAAATGATGATTTTCCTACATTTGATCGACCAGCCAAAGCAAATTCTGGCAAATTTTCTTTTGGATATTGATCAGGCTTTACTGCGCTGATAACAATCTCCGCTTGAGTTACTTTCATTTTACCTCTCCTACTAATGCATGTTCCAATACTTGATCTAAATGAGATACAAGTACGATGTCTAACTGTTCTTGTACACTATCTGGAATATCTTCAATATCACGCTCATTATCTTGAGGGATTAAGATTTTCGTAAGTCCAGCACGATGTGCACTTAAAGATTTTTCCTTTAATCCACCGATTGGTAAGACACGACCTCTGAGCGTAATCTCACCCGTCATTCCTACTTCTCTTCTTACCGGTCTACCTGTTAAAGCTGATGTTAAAGCCGTTGCAATTGTAATTCCAGCCGAAGGTCCATCTTTTGGCACTGCTCCTTCTGGCACATGAATATGAATATCATATTTTTCATGGAACTTCTCATCAATTCCTAACGCTTCGGCTTTTGAGCGAATATAACTAAACGCCGCTTGAGCAGATTCCTTCATTACATCACCAAGTTTTCCGGTTAGCACAAGGCGACCTTTTCCAGGAGATAGACTGACTTCAATTGCAAGCGTATCTCCTCCCACAGTTGTGTAAGCTAATCCAGTTGCAACACCAACTTGGTTTTCCGATTCAGCTTGCCCATAGCGGAACCTAGCTTTTCCTAAAAATTCTTCTAAGTTCTTCTCAGTTACCACTACGCGCTTCTTATCTCCAGATACGATAATGCGGGCAGCTTTACGACAAATAGACGCAATTTCACGTTCTAGATTACGAACACCCGCTTCTCTCGTATAGAGACGAATGATTGCTACTAAAGCATCTTCACGAATTTGAAGGTCAGCTTTTTTCAAGCCGTGGTTTTCTAACTGTCTCACTACTAAATGACGTTTAGCAATTTCAAGCTTTTCAAGTTCTGTATAGCCTGCAATATTAATAATTTCCATTCTGTCGCGCAAAGGTCCTGGAATCGTCGCTAAATTATTAGCAGTAGCTACAAACATCACTTTTGATAAATCATACGTTTCTTCAATGTAATGATCGCTAAAATTATGATTTTGTTCAGGATCTAAGACCTCAAGCATAGCAGAAGACGGGTCTCCACGGAAGTCGTTAGACATTTTATCAATCTCATCTAATAAAAAGACAGGGTTAACTGTACCAGCTTTTTTCATTCCTTGAATAATGCGTCCAGGCATGGCACCTACGTATGTACGGCGATGACCTCGAATTTCAGATTCATCACGCACGCCACCGAGCGATACGCGGACAAAGTTTCGGTTTAATGCTGTTGCAATAGAGCGTGCCAGAGACGTTTTACCTACTCCTGGAGGTCCAGCTAAACAAAGAATTGGTCCCTTTAGTGAGTTCGTTAGTTTTTGCACAGCTAAGTATTCAAGCACTCGCTCTTTTACTTTTTCAAGACCATAATGCTCTTCATTTAGAATTTTATCTGCACGATGAATATCTAAACGATCTTCTGTTTCCTTTGTCCATGGCAAAGTAAGTAACCAATCGATATAATTGCGAATAACTGAGCTTTCTGCAGAGGTAGCAGGGATTTTCTCATATCGATCTAGTTCTTTTAACGCAGTCGTCATCACACGCTCGGGCATACCACTTTCTTCAATTTTTTCCCGAAGCGTAGCAACTTCTCCGCCTTTTCCTTCTTTATCACCTAACTCTTTTTGAATAGCCTTCATTTGTTCACGAAGATAGTATTCTTTTTGAGTACGCTCCATTGATTTTTTCACGCGCTGTCCAATTTTCTTTTCAAGTTGTAGCACTTCTTGTTCATCTTGAATGTAAGAAATGAGCATGTTCAAACGCTCTTTTACATCTTCAGTTTCAAGAACTTCTTGCTTCAACTGAATTTTAATTGGCAAATGCGAAGCAACAATATCGGCTAAGCGGCCCGGTTCTTCAATGTCTGTTACCGTTGAAAATGTCTCAACAGACACCTTTTTAGATAGCTTTATGTATTGTTCAAAGTAATCTAAAAGCGTGCGCATTAGCGCTTTGTCTTCTACATCTGTTTCATGTTCTTCATTGTATTTCACTACATCAGCCAGGAAGCAATCTTCTTCCTCAACTACTTCCTTAACTTTAATACGGTTTAATCCTTCAACCAATACTCTCATCGTTCCATTTGGCAACTTTAACATTTGTTTAATCTTTGCTAAAGTACCTATTCTATATAAGTCATCAACCGATGGTTCATCGATGCCCATTTCCTTTTGAGAAACTAAGCACACCAAATGGTCGTCCATCATTGCTTTTTCTAAAGCCTGCACAGATTTATCTCTTCCAACATCTAAATGTAATACCATAGTTGGATAGACAATAAGCCCACGTAAAGGTAAAAGTGGAATGCGAATTGTTTCATTTTTCGTCATTCAATGAACACCTCCAATGCCCGTTTATTCCATAGTATGTAAGGGATAAATTCTGCTTCAATTTTATCCTATTTAACTTGGCATGTCTAATAATAGTAATTATTAATTGTACCATGTGAAGTCTTTGAAATGCAAAGCGAAGTCAATATCTTTTTTCACATAGAAAAAGCCTTTTTCGTAAAGCGTGTATAAAGGTTTTATACGCGAAAAAGGCAAATGATATTCATATAAAAAAATTTTTCCAACTAAATGTTATCAATATTACATAGATTCACGCTTTGGCACCCCAGCTTCTTTTGATAGATGAGCAACGTGATCTTGTATTGGTAAGAGTGCATAATTTAAAACATCTGCTAGTTGAGTCACTGGTAAAATTTCAATTCCTCGAATCTGTTCTACCATTCCATTCATATTTTCCTTTGGAACGATTACGTGAGTTACTCCTGCCTGCTTTGCAGCTTTAATTTTAGGAATGACGCCTCCAATTGGTTTAACATTTCCATGCAATCCAATTTCTCCAGTCATTGCAACTGTATGTTTGATTGGCACTTCATAGATAGCAGAATAAATGCCTGTTGCCATGGCAATTCCAGCGGAAGGTCCATCAATTGGTACTCCTCCAGGAAAGTTCACATGAATATCATATTCATCGGCAGGAACAGCCATGGAGCGGAGTACAGTAATGACGTTTTCAATTGAACTTCTTGCCATACTTTTTCTTCGTACTGATTTTCCTTGCCCACTAATGTTTTCTTCTTCAACTATACCTGTGATGGTGATATTTCCTTTTTCTTTTGCTTTAATTGCTTTTACTTCAATTTCTAACAGCGCACCAGAATTAGGTCCATATACAGCTAATCCATTAATTAGTCCTACTTGTTCTTGTTCTGGAATCTTCGGCTCGTGACGTGGAGTTAGCTGACTCGAATGAATAATCCATTCAATATCTTCATTCTTTATGTCTTTACGATCTTCTGAAATTGCCAATCCAGCTGCAATTTGCATCATATTAACCGTTTCTCGACCATTGCGAGCATATGTAGACAACATAGACAGGCCTTTGTCTGTTACTTCCATTTGTACTTTTTGAGCAGCTTTTTTCGCAACACTAATGATTTCATCTTGATCAAGTTCACGAAAAAACACTTCCACACAGCGTGAGCGAATGGCTGGCGGAATTTCATTAGGTGTTCTTGTTGTGGCCCCAATTAAACGAAAGTCTGCAGGGAGTCCATTTTGAAAGATGTCGTGAATATGAGTTGGAATTTGTGCATTTTCTTCACTATAATACGCACTTTCCATAAACACTTTTCTGTCTTCTAATACCTTTAGTAATTTGTTCATTTGGATAGGATGTAGTTCACCAATTTCATCAATGAATAAGATTCCTCCGTGAGCATCCGTTACAGCACCTTGCTTTGGCTGAGGAATTCCAGCTTGTCCCATAGCCCCGGCTCCTTGATAAATAGGGTCATGCACAGATCCAATAAGGGGGTCTGCAATTCCTCGTTCGTCAAAACGCGCTGTCGTCGCATCAAGCTCTACAAATACTGATCCTTTTTTGAAAGGAGACTTCTGATTCTTTTTTGCCTCTTCTAATACAAGACGAGCTGCTGCCGTTTTACCTACGCCTGGAGGTCCATATACGATAACGTGCTGTGGGTTTGGACCACATAGCGCGGCCTTTAAAGCACGAATGCCATCTTCTTGTCCCACGATATCATGAAAACTTGACGGCCTAACTCTTTCTGCTAATGGTTCAGTTAGTGAAATGGCACGCATTTTTCGCAATTGATCCATTTCTTTTTTTGATTCCCGATCAATTGATACCTTTTGTGTGCGCTGATTGCGCAATAAGTTCCAAAAGTACAAGCCAATAATGATACCAAAGAACAGCTGAACCATTAAGGCAATATTCGTCCAATTCATAAGTAACCTCCTGCAACAATTGTTAAGATAATTATTTGTTATTATCTCCTTGCAACAGGTGGAATAAACAAATTTAGCATAAAATTCTTTATAAAATAAAAAAAGACAGAGCGTTAAAAAACTAACGCCCTGTCTTCTTATTTATTAAGCAGATGTTTTACTTCCCTGTTCAACGGTTGAACCATCTTCTAGAATAAACTTAGGTGCTACTTGATCACGAACCGTTTCTCCAGTGATAATACATTTTACAATGTCTTCACGGGAAGGCAGATCATACATTACTTCTAGCATAATGCCTTCAATAATTGAACGTAGACCACGTGCACCTGTTTTACGTTCAATTGCTTTACGAGCAATTTCAACAAGTGCTTCATCTTCAAACTCTAGCTCAACATTATCTAGCTCAAGAAGCTTTTGATATTGTTTTACTAGCGCATTTTTTGGCTTTGTTAAGATCTCAACAAGCGCTCCTTCATCTAAAGGTACAAGGCTAGCCGTAACAGGTAGACGACCGATAAACTCAGGAATTAAACCAAATTTTAATAAGTCTTCTGGCAGCACTTTTGATAATAATTCTTTATCGTTAAGATCCGCTTGCTTTGTTTCTGAACCGAATCCAATTACTTTCTTACCTAAACGACGCTTGATAATTGGTTCAATACCATCAAATGCCCCACCACAAATAAATAGAATATTTGTTGTGTCAATTTGAATGAATTCTTGATGCGGGTGCTTACGTCCACCTTGTGGAGGAACGCTTGCTACAGTTCCTTCAAGAATTTTAAGCAATGCTTGCTGAACACCTTCACCAGATACGTCACGCGTAATTGATGGGTTTTCAGATTTTCTTGCTACTTTATCAATTTCATCGATATAGATAATGCCTTTTTCTGCCTTCTCTACATCATAATCAGCAGCTTGAATTAGCTTTAGTAAGATGTTCTCAACATCCTCACCAACGTAACCAGCTTCTGTTAATGACGTCGCATCAGCAATAGCAAACGGCACGTTTAAAATGCGAGCTAAAGTTTGAGCAAGTAATGTTTTACCACTACCCGTTGGACCAATTAAAGAAATGTTACTTTTAGCTAGTTCAACATCATCAATCTTACTGTTGGAGTTAATGCGTTTATAATGGTTATAAACAGCTACAGCCAAAGACTTTTTCGCTTCATCTTGGCCAATTACATACTCATCTAGAATTTCACAGATTTCTTTTGGTTTTGGTACATCTTTAAACTCTACTTCTTCTTCTGTTCCAAGCTCCTCTTCAACAATCTCAGTGCAAAGCTCGATACATTCATCACATATGTAAACACCTGGACCAGCAACTAATTTACGAACTTGTTCTTGTGTCTTACCACAAAAAGAACATTTTAGTTGCCCTTTTTCATCGTTAAATTTAAACATAATTTTCACCCCTTATAGTAATGACTAAAGTGCTGGAAGCTCACTTAATCCGAGTTATTTGCCAACTGCTCTTTCTCTTCTTAGTAAAAGCATGACCTTTTATCATACCGAGTTTTCCATGTATGAAAAGATTTGTATTGCATTTTATCATACATTTTTCGGAATAGATACTAAAACGTTTTATGTATAAACACTTGATGAGTGAAAAGCATCGATTGGCTATTATGTATTGTCAGCTTATTAAGCCAATTTCATAACTACGGATTTTTGACAATTGAACAAAACAGCGTGCTGGCGTGTCGTTATGGTATGAAAAAACTTTTGAAGGTTATAAAACAAGGCACGATCAAGTCGCGCCTTGTTCTTTACTATTATTATGCTACAGCTTTGCTGTTTTCTACAAGAAATTCTACAGCTTTGCGAATCTTCATGTCAGCTTTAACTGTTTCAAGACTGCCAAGCACTTTCTTAATTTCTTCGACAGGCATGTTGTACATTCCTGCCATGCTCTCTAATTCTTTTTCTACTTCTTCGTCAGTTACTTCAAGATTTTCAGCTTGAGAAATAGCTTCTAACGTTAAGTTGATCTTCACGCGCTTTTCAGCGTCTGGACGCATTTGGTCACGTAAAGCTTTTTCATCTTGACCAGAGAACTGGAAGTATAGCTCAAGGTTTAAACCTTGCATTTGTAAGCGTTGCTCGAATTCTTGCATCATGCGATCCATTTCAGTTGCATACATTGCTTCTGGAATTTCAACTTCTGCGTTTTCAGCAGCTTTTTCTACTAATGCATCACGTAGAGCTGATTCAGCTTCATTTGTTTTTGCAGTTTGTAGGTTTTCTTTTGTTTTTGCTTTTAATGCTTCTAAAGTTTCTACTTCTTCGTCTACATCTTTAGCAAACTCATCGTCTAATGCAGGTAATTCTTTTGCTTTAATTTCATGTACTTTCACTTTGAAAGTTGCTTTTTTACCAGCAAGCTCTTCAGCATGGTACTCTTCTGGGAACGTTACTTCAACGTCTTTTTCAGCTCCAACTTCTAAACCTACTAATTGTTCTTCAAAGCCTGGAATAAATGTGTTAGAACCAATTTCTAATGAATAGTTCTCACCTTTTCCACCTTCGAATGCTTCTCCGTCAACGAATCCTTCAAAGTCGATTACAGCAGTATCGCCTTCAGCAATAGCACCTTCTTCTTTTACTACTAGCTCAGCTTGACGCTCTTGAAGAGATTTTAATTCTGCTTCAACATCTTCGTCAGTTACTGTTGCGTCTAATTTTTCAACTTCTAAGTTTTTGTATTCGCCTAATTTTACTTCAGGCTTAACTGTTACTTTAGCAGTGAAAACTAAATCTTGTCCTTTTTCGATTGTTTCAACATCAATTTCCGGACGATCTACTGGCTCGATACCAGCTTCGGCAACAGCGTTGCTGTAAGCTTCTGGTAATAAGATATCTAATGCATCTTGGTATAAAGATTCTACACCAAAGCGTTTTTCAAATAGTGGACGTGGCATTTTCCCTTTACGGAAACCTGGTACGTTTACTTGTTTAACAACTTTTGTGAATGCTTTATCTAAGGCTTTATCGAATTCAGCAGCTTCAACTTCTACTGTTAAAACGCCTTGATTACCTTCTTGTTTTTCCCATTTTGCAGACATGTATATTTCCCTCCAAAATCATTTTAAGTAGTGATTTTCACTCTGATAATGAGATCAATGCTTCCTTCATTATCTATCGAACTCCCTATTACTTTAAAGTAAGTAGGAACGTGATGTAAAGATGAAATTCTACTATACTTGTTTAAGTGCATTTTACAACCATTATATTATAACATACAACAAAGACGTTTCAACAAAACACCTCATTTTATATTAAAGAAATTTCTTCAATTTCCTTTAGGTGTTTAATAGCTTGTTTTAAATCATCAGCAGAGAAGTTATGCATTAATGCAATTTGCTCAGTATCAACCTCTTCACCATATAGTTCATTTGCAACTGCATATAGCGCCTCTACCCAGATATCTACATGTTCATTAACCGGATTCAATGGAAATAAAACATACAAATAGCGATTCCAAATCTCTAAGCTTGCTTGAAGCATAGTGGGATTTTCGTGTTCCAACTTTTCCCTCAGGGATTTCTCAACATGAATGGCTAAAGGAGATGGTATTAGTTGTTGTAAAGTGAGCGGATTAATTTTTTTCTCACGCTGAAATTTGTTGATTTGAAAGTCATAGTTAACCTGCTCCTTCATTAATATTTTAAGAGCCTCAGTTTTCACAATAGGATGAATGTATTCATTTGTAAATAGCTCTTGTAAAAAGAAGCTATACTGATTCATTCGATGGAGAGGGAGCGTATGTAAATAATCAATTTGATTTGAAACGACCGTCTCATTTAAGAACTCTTTTAAGCGTGTAAGTTGCTCCTGCTCTGTTTGTCCTTCTATATCCATTTCTTGATTCATTCTTGATAAGCAAAACGCTAAAAGTTGATTAATTTGTTCTTGATACTCAGCAGGTACATCATGTTCTTCTACAACAGCCTGCAAGGTTTCATAACCTTCTTTATACTCACCAAGCTGTATAAGAATCATTAAAAGCATTTGTAGATTATCATAGTAATGTCCGATGTCTTCATATAACATCTTTTTACAAATCGTTTTAGCTGTTTCGACCTCACCTAGTTCTAAATAGCATACAGCTAGCCCGAACAATACGTCTCGGTGTTCTTGGTCTATTCCATATGCTTGCTCAAATAAATTCAGAGCCTCATTAAAGCGCTTATGCTGTAGATATTCTTTCGCTTTTTCTACTAAACGCTCTTGCAAATGAGGAAACGCAATTACATTATCTCGCTTTTGCTCTGTCATATTCTCTCCTCACTTCACATTTACTTGCTATACAGTTTAGCAAGTTGTCTAATAGAACGCAAAAAAGAGCCGAGCAAAGACGTAACTTTGCCCAGCTTTTTTCAATAACGAACGGTATTGTGTTCATACTGATCAATGTCAGAGTCAAACGACAATGTATAACCAATTTCATCAAACCCATTTACAAGCATATATTTCCAATGGCTATTAATGTCAAACGTTCGTTTGAATCCAGCTTTATCTGAAATTGTTTGCTGATGTAAATCAATTGTGCAGTTATAATCAGCTGCTTTGGACTCCTTCAATAGATACTCAACATCTTCAACCGGTAATGTAATTGGCAGAATTCCATTTTTCAGACAGTTTTGTTGAAAGATATCTGCAAAGGATGGCGCTACAATAGCTCTAAAGCCGTAATCTAACAATGCCCACGGTGCATGTTCACGTGAAGAACCACACCCGAAGTTTTCATTTGCAACTAAGATTGTTGCTCCTTCATTTTCAGGCGCATTTAGCTCAAAGCTAGGATTTGGTGTTACTCCATCTTCATTATATCGCCAATCAAAAAATAAATATTTTCCAAAGCCAGTACGCTCAATGCGCTTTAAGAACTGCTTTGGAATAATTTGATCTGTATCGACGTTAGAGCGGTCCATCCCGGCTACTTTTCCTGTTTCAACTGTAAATGCATTCATGTTACCTCTCCTTATCTCACAGCTTCTTCTTGTAATTTACGAACGTCTACAAAGTGACCATATACTGCTGCTGCCGCTGCCATTACCGGACTAACAAGGTGTGTTCGTGCCCCTTTACCTTGACGTCCTTCAAAGTTACGGTTTGACGTGGAAGCACAGTGTTCCCCTTGAGGAACTAAATCTGAGTTCATTCCTAAACACATGCTACACCCTGAATCGCGCCATTCAAATCCGGCTTCAACAAACGTTTTAGCAATGCCTTCCTCTTCAGCAATACGCTTGATTTTCTGAGAACCTGGTACAACCATCGCTCGCACATTCGGTGATACTTTCTTTCCTTTTATAAAAGAAGCTGCATCACGCAGATCCGATAAGCGAGCGTTCGTACAGGAACCAATAAACACGTGTTGAATTGGAATATCTTCAATTGCCATACCTGGAGTTAACCCCATGTAGTCTAGGGCTCTTTCCAATGATTTGCGTTCTGAATCCGTGTTACACGATTCGAATGTAGGAACTGTTTTACTAATGTACGAACTCATTGCAGGGTTTGTTCCCCATGTCACAACAGGCTCAATTTCATTTGCATCAATTTCTAGCGTTTGATCGTATTCTGCTCCTTCATCAGAAGCTAACGCTTTCCACTTTTCAACTGCTTCAGCGAACTTTTCACCTTTTGGTGCATATTCTCTTCCTTTAATATAAGAAAAAGTTACTTCATCAGGGCTGATTAAGCCTGCTTTTGCTCCCGCTTCAATGGACATGTTACAAATGGTCATACGCTCTTCCATCGAAAGCTGCTTAATACAACCCCCCGTGAATTCAATGATAGATCCTGTTCCGAAGTTCACACCAAATTTCTGAATAATTGCTAGAACGATATCTTTTGCAAATACACCGGTTTTCTTTTGGCCATTTACTTTTACTTGAATCGTTTTCGGCTTTGCTTGCCAAAGTGTTTGAGTAGCTAACACGTGCTCAACTTCACTCGTACCAATACCAAATGCTAATGCCCCAAACGCTCCGTGGGTAGATGTATGGCTATCCCCACATACTATTGTCTTTCCAGGCTGCGTTAAGCCTAATTCTGGTCCAATAATATGAACGATTCCTTGTTCTTCATTCGTTAAGTCTAACAACCTCACGCCGAACTCAGCACAGTTTGCAGATAATGTATCAACTTGTTTTTTTGCAATTGGATCTTTGATGTTGAAACGGTCAACAGTTGGAATATTGTGATCCATCGTTGCAAACGTCAAATTAGGTTGCCTTACTTTTCGTCCAGCAACACGTAAGCCTTCAAATGCTTGAGGTGACGTTACTTCGTGAATAAGATGAAGGTCAATGTATAATAAATCCGGCTTCCCCTCTTCTTGGCGTACTACATGCTGTTCCCATAGTTTCTCAATAATGTTCTTTGCTTTCATCTTGCTCCTCCTTTCCAGTTATGAAAAACGTTTCTCACACAAAGGTGAGAAACGCATGATTAACTATAAGCCGTCATAATGTTAATAATTGCAGAGTCATCAGCAATCGTATCTACAATTGCTTCGACCATTTTTTCAGTTGATAAATAATGCGATCCGTTCGCTAAATCTGCTGTACGATGACCAGCGTTTAATACATGTTCTACCGCTTGTTCCACTGCCTTGGCTTCTTCTTCAAAGCCAAATGAATGTCTTAGCATCATCGCTGCTGATAAAATAGCTGCGATTGGATTGGCTTTATTTTGCCCGGCAATATCTGGTGCTGAGCCATGAACAGGTTCATAAAGAGAAGGTCCGTTTAATGTCAAACTAGCAGATGGTAACATCCCTAAAGATCCAGCTAGCATCGACGCTTCATCACTTAAAATATCTCCAAACATGTTTTCAGTAACTACTACGTCAAAATGTTTTGGGTTGCGGATAAGCTGCATTGCTGCTGAATCTACTAGCATATGTTCAAGCTCAATGTCCGGATAATCTTCTGATACTTCTTCAGCGACTTCACGCCATAAACGACTTGACTCCAATACATTCGCTTTGTCAACAGACGTAACTTTTTGACGACGAACCTTTGCTGTTTCAAATGCTTGACGAATGATGCGCTCAATTTCTTCGCGCTTATAATATAGCGTATCTACAACGGCTTCTTCGTTGCCATTTGTGCGGCGTTCGCTTGGTTTTCCAAAATATAAACCGCCTGTTAGTTCACGTACGATAATGAAATCAACATCCTGAATATATTCTTTTTTCAAAGGAGAAGAATCTGCTAAACTATCATAATAAGTAACTGGACGTAAGTTAGCATAAAGGTCCAGTTCTTTACGAATTGCTAATAAGCCTCGCTCTGGACGGAGGTGTGTAGGAACAGCATCCCACTTAGGACCACCTACAGCACCAAGCAATACTGCATCCGCTTCTTTACAAACTGCTACTGTACTTGCTGGAAGTGGTACTCCTTCTGCATCGATAGCAGCTCCTCCAATTAACCCATAGCTAAATTCAAACTGATGGTTAAAGCGTTGACCGATGGCGTTTAATACATCAATCGCACCTTTTGTAACTTCTTTCCCAACTCCGTCTCCAGGTAACACAGCTACCTTTTTTGTCATGATAGTCTCTCCCTTCTTGTTTACGTATTACACTTCTTGCTCAATACGGTGCTGCTTAATAGCAAATAGGCGATTAATTGCGTTAATATAGGCTTTTGCCGATGACTCTAGTACATCAAACGCTACACCTCTTCCACTTACTTCAACACCGCCACTTTGTACTTTAACAAATACTTCTGCCAGCGCATCCGGACCACCATTAATGGACTGTAAGCGATAATCTAACAGCTTTACATCTTGTTCTAAACAACGTGCCAGCGTATTGTAAATCGCCTCAACGCTTCCTGATCCCGTTGCTGCTTCTTGAACAACATCTCCATTCTTACGTTGAAGCGTGATTGTAGCCGTTGGAATATTATTAATACCATACTGCACTTGAAGTCCCTCTAGCTTATATTCAACATCATCGTTAACTTGCTTGTGCACTACTAATGCAAACAAGTCATCGTCTGTGATGTCTTTCTTTTTATCTGCTAAGTCCTTAAACTTTTCAAATAGAACGTTTGCTTGCTCATCTTCTAGAACAAACCCTAACTCTACTAAGCGTGTACGGAATGCATGTCTTCCAGAATGCTTCCCAAGCACAATTGGATTTTGTTTCACTCCAACAAGCTCTGGCGAAATAATTTCGTATGTTAGTGGATTTTTCAAGACGCCATCTTGGTGAATACCAGATTCGTGAGCAAAAGCATTTTTACCTACAATTGCTTTATTAGGTGCAATCGTCATGCCAGTTAGCTTACTAATTAAGTCACTTGTTCGCTTAATTTCTGGTAAAACTAGGCCTGACTGAGCTTGATAGAAATCTTTGCGAATGTTTAAAGCAAGCGCAACTTCTTCTAAAGCCGCATTTCCAGCACGCTCACCAATCCCATTGATTGTACCTTCAATTTGTGTTGCTCCTGCTTCAATTGCAGCAAGTGAATTAGCTACAGCTAAGCCTAAATCATCATGACAGTGAGCAGACAATGATACTTTATCAATGTTTGAAACATTTTCTTTTAAATATTGAAATACAGATCCATAGTGAGCCGGCGTTGTATAACCAACCGTATCCGGGATATTAACAACCTTAGCCCCTGCGTCAATGACAGCTTCTACAATCTGTGCTAGAAACGGTAATTCGCTTCGGCATGCATCTTCAGCAGACCATTGAACAATCGGAAATTTTTTCGCTGCGTATTTCACCATTTCAACTGCTGTTTCTAACACTTGCTCTGGTGTCTTTTTCAACTTATGTTCCAAGTGAATTGGAGAAGTAGCAATAAATACGTGCAGCCTTGGTTCAGCACTGCTTTTTAAAGCTTCCCAAGCGATGTCAATATCCTGTGTAACAGACCTCGCAAGGCCTGTTACAGAAGAATGTTTGACAGTCGACGCAATTTCCTTCACCGATTGAAAATCGCCTTTTGAAGAAGCTGGGAAACCTGCTTCGATTACATCAATACCTAAGCGCTCTAATTGTTTTGCAATCTCAAGCTTTTCTTGTAGGTTTAGATTAACTCCTGGTGATTGTTCCCCGTCTCTTAGCGTCGTGTCAAATAGGTTAATTTTTTGCACTAGCGACCACCGCTTCTTTCTTTTGTTTTTTTACAAATGGCATCATTTCACGTAGCTGTGCACCAACTTTTTCAATTAAATGCTCATTTTCATTGTTATTGATTGCTGTAAATTCTGGACGATTTGCTTGGTTTTCTAAGATCCATCCTTTAGCAAATTTACCTGTTTGGATGTCTTCAAGCACTTTTTTCATTTGTTCTTTTGAACGCTCATCTACAACGCGTGGACCTGATACAAAGTCACCCCATTGAGCCGTATCAGAAATTGAGTATCTCATTCCTGCTAATCCACCTTCATACATAAGGTCAACGATTAATTTTAATTCATGTAAACACTCGAAGTATGCAACTTCTGGCTGGTAACCTGCTTCTACAAGTGTTTCAAAACCTGCCTTTACTAATGATGTTAAGCCACCGCAAAGAACTGCTTGTTCACCGAATAAATCTGTCTCTGTTTCTTCTTTAAATGTTGTTTCTAATACGCCTGCACGAGCTGATCCGATTGCTTTTGCGTATGCTAACGCAATTTCTTTTGCCTCACCAGTTACGTCTTGGAATACAGCAAATAGAGCTGGTACACCGGCACCTTCTTCGTATGTTCTTCTCACAAGATGTCCTGGTCCCTTAGGAGCTACTAAGAATACATCTACAAATTCAGGAGCAACGATTTGGTTGAAGTGGATGTTAAAACCATGTGCAAATACTAATGATTTTCCTGGTTTTAATCCTGGTAAAATTTCTTCATTATATACTTTTGGTTGATGCTCATCCGGTAATAAGACCATCACAACTTCAGATTGTTGTACAGCTTCTTTTACTGAAAGAACTGTGAATCCATCTTGTTCAGCCTGATCCCATGATTTACCTTTTCTTAAACCAACAACTACGTTTACTCCGCTATCACGTAAGTTTTGTGCATGAGCGTGACCTTGTGAACCGTATCCTACGATTGCTACTGTTTTACCTTGTAAAAATTGATCCTTTGCGTCACCGTTATAATATACTTTTGTCATAATAAATCTCTCCTCTTTGTTTTTTAATTTTTTATAGGTTAATTTTTTGTTTAAATCCTAGTTAAATAATTGATGACCATTTTGCAGCTACTTTTTGTGTTCCACGCGGCACAGCTACGGTACCCGTTCGCGTTACTTCTTTCAGCCCATATGGTTGAAGTAAATCAATCATAGCTTCGATTTTACTCGATTCACCCGTTACTTGGATGATTAAGCTATCTCGACTAACATCAAGAATGGTTGCTCGAAAAGGTTCAATAACTGCATACAACTCATTTCGGCTCGCTGGTGTTGAAGCTACTTTCATTAAAGCAAGCTCACGTGAAACAACCGCCTGTTCAGTAATGTCCTGAACTTTCAAGACGTCAATTTGTTTGTTTAATTGCTTAATTACCTGCTCAGCAGCCCCATCGTCTTCCACGTTTACTACAAACGTCATACGCGATACGCCTTCTGACTCGGTATGCCCTACTGAAATACTTTCAATATTGAAATTTCTTTTAGTAAATAACCCTGTTACTCGGTTTAATACACCTGCTCTATTTAACACTGTTGCTGTTATAATCCGCTTCACGGTTTCACCCCCACCATTTCATGAAGTCCTTTTCCAGGAGCAACCATCGGATACACATTTTCTTTTGGTGCTACGAAGAAGTTCATTAACACTGGACCATCCGTCTCCATCGCTTCTTTTAACACAGCATGTGCCTCTTCTTCAGTCTTTGCTTGAAGTCCTTTAATGCCATAGGCTTCCGCTAGTTTCATAAGATCTGGCTGATTTGGAATCAGTGAATGAGAATATCGCTCTTCATAGAAGATTTCTTGCCACTGTCGAACCATTCCAAGAGAATGATTGTTTAATATAACCACCTTCACAGGTAGATTAAGCTCATGAATCACACCTAATTCTTGTAGCGTCATCTGGAAGCCGCCATCCCCAACAACTGCTACAACTGTTTTATCTTTGTTTGCCAGCTGTGCACCGATGGCAGAAGGTAAACCAAATCCCATTGTCCCCAAACCGCCTGACGTTACCCATCGATCTGGATTGTTGAACGTATAGTATTGAGCAACCCACATTTGATGCTGACCTACGTCTGTTGTCACTACAGCATCTCCATCCGTATATTGATGTAGTAGCTCAATCACTTTTTGAGGCTTTAACACTTCTGAAGAGTTCTCATACCATAAAGGATATTCTTGTTTCCATCCCGCTAACTTCTCATGCCATTTCGTATAATCTCCTGTTTCTCCATCTTGTAAAAGAAGCTGTGCAAGCACTTCTTTTGCGTCTCCCACAATCGGGATTTTCGTTGGTACATTTTTACCAATTTCAGCTGGATCGATATCGATGTGAGCAATTTTAGCATTTGGTGCAAAGTGCTTTAAATTGCCTGTTACACGATCATCAAATCGAGCTCCGATGCTGATGAGTAGATCACTCTCATAAATCGCCATGTTTGCTGTGTACGTGCCGTGCATACCGGCCATTCCTAAATGAAGCGGATGATCCGCCGGAAAACAGCCTAACCCTAACAACGTGTTCACAACAGGAATGTTTTGCTTTTCTACATAATTTTTTAATTCTTCTGAACCTTTACTCAATAATACACCCGCACCTGCTAAAATAACTGGCTTTTTAGCAACTGTTACCGCTTCGGCTAATTTCTTAACCTGGAGCTGGTTTGGCGTGTATGTAGGCTGATAGCCTGGTAAGTTAACCTCACCTTCATAGCTAAACTCACCATCTCCTTGTGCCATGTCTTTTGGGATATCAATTAAGACTGGACCAGGCCTTCCCGTTGTTGCAATGTGAAATGCTTCTTTAATAATTCTTGGCAAATCACTGACTTTACGCACTTGATAGCTGTGCTTGGTAATCGGCATTGTAATTCCTAATACGTCGGCTTCTTGGAACGCATCTGAACCAATTACACTTGACGCTACTTGCCCCGTAAATACAACTAAAGGAAGTGAGTCAATCATTGCGTCCGCCAAACCAGTTACAATGTTTGTAGCACCAGGTCCACTCGTAGCAATGACAACACCAGGCTTACCAGAAATTCTCGCATACCCTTCGGCTGCGTGAATCCCACCTTGCTCATGACGAGCAAGTACATGAAACATTCCTGAGCCGTAAAGCTTATCATAAATTGGTAAGACAGCTCCTCCTGGGTAACCGAAAATGACGTCAACATTCTCTCTTCTTAGAGATTCAATCAACATATCAGATCCATTCATTTGTTTCCCAATGTTTGCTGGCTCTTTTGTTTGCATATTGGCTCCCACTTTTTCTCATCCTTTCGTTTTCTTAATAAAAAGAAAAAAAGACTCTCCACCCCTGACAAAGACCCACTTTATTAAGATAGGTCAAGGGGCGAAAAGTCTTTTGTACTTTACGCGGTACCACCCTCATTTGTAGTCACGAAGACTACCTCATGAATGTATAAACATTCGTTTTGATAACGAGTGTGTTGGAATAACACTCGGCCATCCTTACTCAATTCAGGATGACACTCTGAGGTGAGTTCACTTTGATGTGGTAACGTCGGCTTCCAGCAACCCGACTCTCTGTTGATACCAAACTATCAAAATTACTTATCCTCTTCAACGTTTTAGTTCATTATTTTATCCTGATGTTATTCTCAGATTTTCACTTTCAAATAACAGAGAAAACTAACGTTTTCAACTAATTAAAATTTTTAGAAAACTTATATTTGAGGACTATCTTACGCCCATTTTTATACATAGTCAACCGTTTTTTGAATATTTTTTAGATAATTTAGACTAAACAGAATTTTTGGATACGCTTTCATCATTGAGACTCTAAGGATGAGAGGATTTAAAAAAGTTTTTCTATCGAGTTCATTTGTACTCCTTAGAAAAACAAAAAGCCTACTTTTTATCTTAAGATAAAAAGTAGGCTTTTAGGACGTCCCAGGAGAGATTCGAACTCCCGACCGACGGCTTAGAAGGCCGTTGCTCTATCCTGCTGAGCTACTGGGACATATTGTTAAATTGTTTCAAAGACATTTTTAATTATATTTAAATACAATTAAAAAGTCAACGTTTTTTTAAAAATAAATGAGAAGAGAGGAGAAATTTTTTCTTCTCATTTATTTTATTTATTTTTTAAGCAAGCGTGCACGTCAGCTGCATGCTAGGAATACGCTCACCGCTTACCTCATAAAACTGTACAGTTGCTTCATTGTCTTCCAGCTCAAGTATAGCATACGTGCGCTCTTTTCTCATACGAGGCAGTAAAATACTTCCGGGATTAATAAATAATACGCCATCCATTACTTCTGCTCCTGCAACGTGAGAGTGACCGAAGCATGCGACATTCGCTCCTACTTCCCTTGCCTTGTAGTGAAGATTCATCATTGACATTTTAACGTTATATAAATGACCGTGTGTTACCAAACATGTAGCTTCTCCCACTTTTTCAACGCGATCGTTGACATAGGATGCATCGTAATCACAATTTCCACGAACGCTTAAAAAGTTCGCCATTTCTTTACTATTTTGCAAAAGTTCTGAGTCACCACAATGTATCATTTTATCTACATCTGCATGTCTCTCCTTAATTACGATTAACTCATCTTGTAATCCGTGGCTATCGCTTACAATCAATAGTTTCACACGTCATCACTCCTTTAAAATTGGGCATCAATCAGTGGTTCAAGTTTTTTCAGTGCGTTTGCTCGGTGGCTAATTTTATTCTTTTCTTCTTTCGTCAACTCCGCCATAGCACGCTTCCACTGTTCAATATAGAAAATTGGATCATAGCCAAAGCCATTTTCTCCTCTTTTCTCTTCCAAGATATATCCTTCACACGTTCCGTCTACTGTAATCGTATCTTTGCCTGGTACAGAAAGAGCCAGCGTACAATGAAACCTTGCTGTTCGTTCAGCAAACGGCACACCGTTCAACTTTTCTAGTACTTTCTCTATATTAGCATTATCATCCTTTTGTTCGCCAGCATATCGCGCTGAATACACGCCCGGTTCTCCGTCTAACGCATCAATAGATAACCCTGAATCATCCGCTATAACGGCAGTATGTAATGTATGTGAAATTGCTTCAGCTTTTAAAATGGCATTTTCAGCAAAAGTTGTTCCCGTTTCTTCAACATCAGCAATCTCAGGAAAATCAAGCAACGACTTAACTTCAATGCCTTTAGAAGAAAAAAGTGTTTGAAAATCTTTTACTTTTCCTGCATTCTTTGTTGCAATAATGACTTCTCGAACCATCTTAATCTCCTCCACACCTAATGTTAATATCTTTTCTTATAGCGATTGAAGTACTTGCTTTTGCGCTTCAATAAGGTGCTTAATTCCGCTTTCTCCCAAAGAAATTAATTCATCAAGCTCTTGCTTAGAAAACGTTGCTTCTTCACCTGTTCCCTGAAGCTCAACAAATTTACCTTGCCCTGTCATAATAATGTTCATATCAACTGCTGCAGTTGAATCTTCTTCGTAATTCAAGTCTAGAATCGCACCATGTTCATCGTGTATTCCAACAGACGTAGCAGCTAGATAATCTGTAATTGGCATTTCCTTAATCTTTTCTTCTTTAAGAAGCTTTTCAAAAGCGAGGGTCATTGCAACAAACGCTCCTGTAATAGATGCTGTACGAGTACCTCCATCAGCTTGAATAACATCACAATCAATCCAGATTGTTTTTTCGCCCACTTTATCTAAATCTACAACTGCCCGGAGAGCACGCCCAATTAAGCGCTGGATTTCCATTGTACGCCCCGTCACTTTTCCTTTAGTAGATTCACGAATATTTCGCTGCTGCGTTGCTCTTGGAAGCATAGAATATTCAGCCGTAATCCAACCTTTTCCTTGACCACGCATAAAAGGTGGTACTCGATCATCAATACTTGCTGTACAAATTACTTTCGTATCTCCTACAGATATTAACACAGAACCTTCAGGGTTCTTTAAGTACTCCGTTTGAATGGTAACCGGACGCATTTCCTTTTGATTTCGACCATCATTGCGCATATGTTCTCCTCCTTAAATATGATTTTTTATATGTATCATTTCGTATAAAACGATGTAAAACACAACACTTTTCATTATATACCTATATCATTCGTAAGCATACCTATCCAACAAGAAAAGAGATGGCTTTTATAAGCGCACCTCTTCATATTTTAACCATCAATATAGTAAAAAACTTTTTAGAAACTTTTTGTGTTCACATTTTTCGGTCGAGAAACTGGCTCAGTTAACTTTTTTCCTTCTTCATTTGTTAACGTCTTCTTACCATCTACTTTAATCGCAACGCTCTCAACACCTTTTTGCTCTGTCAATGAAAGGACAAGTGAATCTAATACTTGTTGAGATACTTTGCTTCCTTTCAGATTACCAAAAATGTTTTCATTGAACGTTAACGTTAACTTACCATCCGCATATTTCGGCTTAGATACAAGCTGTGCATCTGGATTAAAGTCTGTAACAAGCCCTGAAGAAGCAGATGGGCCTTCCACTAACTCATTAACAATAGCTGTATACATATCGCTCTCATTCGCCTTGATTCGTTTCGTAACAGGAACGTAGTACGTGTGCTTCCCGTTTTGAGCTAAATAATAAACTGTAGCCGGCTTTGTTTGAGTAATATTTACAACACCTGCATTATCAAAGTTAATCCCATCCGCTCTGCTTAACCCTTCGCTAATTGGCGTATTATTAACTGGCATTGTGTCTTTATCATAACCATTAATACGAAGCTTAACTTTTTTTACTCCGTCAAACTGAGTAAGCGTCCAAGTAATCGCTTGTAAAATACGCAGTTCATCTTCTTTTTTATAATTGGCAAACTCAGGTGAAAAATCAGCAATCATCGTCCCATCTTTTTCCAACTTTGTTCCTAATACGCGGGTATCTGCTGGCAACACTGCGCGGAAACCATCTGGCAACAGATTTGAAACTTCTCCACCTTCAATTAAATACTCAAGGGATTGTTTCGCAACACCTTTTTCATTCGGCATAGTTAATGTTTGAGGCACAACATAGCCATTTTTATCAATTAAATAAACTTCTGTTTTATTTTCAGCTTTAGACTTTGCTGCTTCTTTCTTTTGATCGTTTCCTTCTTTTGCTACTTTACCTTCGGTTTCCAATGCTTTTTCATCTTTAACATAGGTAACATCTTTTGGTGGATCAATTTCTGCCGTTTTTTCACCGCCAAACATCCCACACCCCGATAATAGTACCGATGTAGCTACCACTGCTGACACCATGATAAGATTTGTCTTTTTAGACATTTCTTCCCCTCCTCAGACGGTTTGTACTATTATGTATACGAGCCTTTTTTTATTTTAGACCGAAGGAATTTATTTTTTCATACGAAAGGAGCAGCGACCTCTCACTGCTCCTTTCGTATTGATTATAAAACAATATGATTTACGTTATACACCGGATGTTCAAACCACTTCGATGCAATAGATTGAAAAAGCTCAACCGATCCCGTTGTAAAAAATTGATGCTCAGGTAATTCACCGCTTGATGCTAGTAAATTACTATAGGATAAGATAGCGCTCACCTCAATCGCTGTCTCCTCACCAGAGCTTATCAGCTGGACACCACTTCCAATTACCTGTTGAATAACTGGTCGTAACAGCGGGTAGTGAGTACATCCTAAAATCAACGTATCAATATCCGTGTTAGTCAACGGCCTTAGCGTTTCCTTTACAATCCGTAAAGCTTCGTCACTTTCATAATTACCGCTCTCGACTAACGGTACAAATAGTGGGCAAGCTAGATTATCTACTTCTACTCGATTATGCAAAGCTTTAAGAGCATGTGTATACGCCTGGCTCTTGACCGTACCGTTTGTTCCGATGACACCTATTTTATGATTTTTCGTCACTTTAAGCGCTGCACGAGAACCAGGTTGAATGACTCCAAGTACAGGAATATCTAACTGCTGCTGAATCTCTTCAAGCACAACAGCCGTAGCTGTATTACAGGCAATGACGAGCATCTTTATATTGCGCTCTACTAAATAATTCGTCATCTCCCAAGTAAAAGCTTTCACTTCTTCACTTGGTCGGGGCCCATATGGACAGCGGGCTGTATCTCCGATATACATAATCTGTTCTTTCGGAAGCTGTCTCATAATTTCTTTCGCAACAGTTAATCCACCTACACCTGAATCAATAACACCTATTGGTCTACTCACAAAAATCGCCTCATTTTTCTTTCATTTCATCATGTAATCTCTTTAATTTACCTTGAAGATCTTTTATTTCCTCTTCTGAAAAGTCACTTAGTACACCTTCTAGATAACCTCTTCTTTTATAAATGACTTCTTCAATAATTCGCTCTCCTTCCGGAAGCAAATGGATACGAACAACTCGTCTATCTTTTGGATCTTTTACTCTTATCACCAATTTGTTTTTTTCCATACGATCTACTAAGTCGGTTGTGGTACTGCAAGCTAAATAAATTCGATTAGACAAATCACCAATTGTCATATCTCCACGCTCAAACAACCACTGTAATGCAATAAATTGGGGCGGAGTAATTGAATACTGACCTAAAATTTCTCTACCTTTTTGCTTAATGATTGCTTCAATATGCCGAAGCGACCTTTCCAACTCTACTACCATGCTTTCATCTTGATCTCGCAATCATATACCACCTTTCTAACCTTCTAAGGAATTGACCTTATTTCTATTTTTATCTGAACACATAGTGCGCTATATATTTTCATAACCATCATATTTATTGTCCTCTTTTTCATGCTCTTTTTCAAGCTAGAACTTAAACAGCTGTGTAAAATTTAACCCTTCATTTAGATAAATAAAAAAGAAGCTCGCATAATGAGCTTCTTTAAAAGAATAAATCTAAGATGAAATACGCAATTGCTGCTAACGTAGCGGAGATTGGCAACGTAATAACCCATGTAATTAGCATGCGCTGTGCCGTCCCCCACTTAACACCTTTAATACGATGAGCTGAGCCAACACCAAGGATTGATGATGAAATAACATGCGTCGTACTAACTGGTAGGTGAATAAAAGTCGCTCCAAAAATAATCGCTGCACCGGTTAAATCTGCTGCTACACCGTTTACCGGGCGAATCTTCATAATCTTACCACCAACTGTTTTGATGATTTTCCAACCACCAACAGATGTTCCAATTCCCATTGCTAATGCACAAGAGAGCTGTACCCACCACTGAATATCAGTTGAGCTCTGCATGTTATTTGCAATTAAAGCCATTGTAATAATCCCCATCGCTTTTTGAGCATCGTTCGTTCCGTGAGTGTAAGATTGTAATGCCGCTGTTAAGATTTGAACATGTCGAAACTGCTTGTTAGTCTTAGATAAATTGCTATTATGTTTAAAAACTAACTTTATAATGGTATATACAATATAACCAACCACAAAAGCAAGAATTGGTGAGAAGATAAGAGCTTGAATAATTTTGATAAAACCGCCATAGTTTAACGCACCAAATCCCGCTGCTGCAATGGCAGCTCCTGCAATAGCACCGATAATAGCATGAGAAGAACTACTAGGTATTCCGTAATACCACGTAATTAAATTCCACGCAATTGCAGCTATTAACGCAGCTAGTATTACAACGGATCCATTTTGAAGTGTAAATGGATCAACGATATCTTTTGTAATTGTTTTTGCAACTCCTGTAAAAGTCATTGCGCCTACAAAGTTCATTGTTGCCGCCAAAATAATGGCATGTCTAGGCTTTAACGCTTTTGTTGAAACAGACGTAGCAATTGCATTTGCTGTATCATGAAATCCGTTGATAAAATCAAAGGCAAGCGCTCCAACAACAACAAGGATAGTTAAAAGTAACAGTGAATCCAATTTTATTGCCCCTTTACGCGTTCTTCATGATAACTGTTTCTAAGTTATTAGCAACAGTCTGACAGTAATCTGCCACTTCTTCTAATATTTCATAAATTTCTTTATACTGAATTACTTTAATTGGATCTTTACATGTAGAAAACAATTGCTTCAATGCTTTTCTATATAAAATATCGCATTGAGACTCATACTCTTTAATTTTAATTGCATGTGCACTAATTTGAGATAATTTCTTTTCAGATAAAAGATTGATTGTTACTAAAATTTCTGCTGCACAGCTTTGAATATTCTTCACAAATTCTTTTACATATTCATCAAATTTTGCAATCGAGTAAATTTCCAGCATAGCAGCAAAATTATCAATACCGTCTAATACGTCATCTAGACTCATTGCTAACTGTAAAATATCCTCACGTTCAATCGGTGTGATAAATGCTTTATTTAGTTCTGTAATTACTGTATGAACATATTGGTCACCTTTTGATTCGTATGCTTTTAATACATTAGCGAATTCTTTTAAATCTGATACATTGTTTAATTCAAAGTTACCTAAAAAGTCAGCTGATTCTTTTAGGTTTTGAGCAATATCAAGCAACATTTCAGAAAATTTGTCTTTTTTCCTTTTAATCACGGTAAAGCCTCCATCCAATTTATTAACCTCTATAAGGACTCGTTATATGTAATTTTTTTAGTCCCTATTTTAATCAAGCTTTTATCATAGATTATGTCTTTTTACATCATTCGACAAAAACTTAGCTTTTTCACTGAATTTTTTAATACCAAAACAAAAATTACTCCTATTATGCATGAATGTCAATATGTTTTCAGATGAATTGTAAAGACTTAACTTTACAATTTCATTCCCTTATTATATAAATCCTTGTTGTATCAAGGGATAACAAACAATTGGATAATATTGGGGTTTACAAACTTTTAACATTTTTGTTTATTCAGAAAATTAAACCAAAATAAAGAAGAAGGGGAGTACTTAAATTCTCCCCTCTTTTTTTCTTATTTAATTGTTATGTTTGATTAAATATATTTTTCACCTTTGGCGTAACATCATGACTACCTTTTTTTACATCCTCAACCATCATAGCTACCAGTAAATGCGGTGACTCCGTATCGACTGCTACAAACCAACCATTCTCTTTTCCTTTTTCCCCTTGAGAAAGTTTTAACTCTGCTGTACCAGTTTTTCCAGCAAGTGTTAAACCATTTATCTTCGCTTCTTTTGCTGTGCCATTAGAATCTTCAATAACACCAATCAGACTTTCTTTAATGTTTAAAGCTGCTTCATTGCTCATTACATCTTTCTTCCAAAATTCTGGCTCTGCTTCTTCATTCATAATAAGCTTTGGTTTAATCATATTACCACCGTTTACAATAGAAGAATAAATAGATGCTAGATGGAGAGGACTAACCTGTACTTCTCCTTGTCCATACGCTGAATTTGCTAAAAGAAGTTCAGAGTCTATAGAATTACTTTGTGAAATTTTAGATGTTTGAAACGGAAAATCAATTGGTAACTTTTCGTTAAAGCCGAATTTTTCACTACCTTGCTCAAACGCTTTTACTCCTAATTCTGTTATAGCTTGGGCAAAATAAATATTATCTGATGTGACAAGCGCATCTCGAAAATTCACATTAGGCTGACTGCCTACACGTGTGATATAAAAATCACCCCAACCGCTATCTTTTTGCCATTTATCACCGATTTTCCTCTTTTCGCTCAAATCAAATTTCCCACTATCAGCAATCAGTGCTGCAGATAATAATTTAAATGTAGAGCCAGGTGAATATGTTTTGTTAAAACGATTTAATAGCGGCTTATCTGCATCGTTAGATAATTTACTATACTCTGTAGATGTAATTCCCAAAGAAAAATGGTTTGGGTTAAAAGAAGGTGCACTAACCATTCCTAATACATCTCCCGTTAAGGGATGAATTGCAACTCCTAGACCCTTTTCGCCTTTTACTTGTTCATACAACTTTTTTTGCATATCTGCATCTACCGTCAGCTTCAAGTCTTTTCCATTTTCAGCTTTCTTACTTACAATTTCTTTTTTTATGTTACCATCAGAACCGATAATTGAAATGATGGCTCCATCTTTGGCGCGCAAGGTCTTTTCATATTGAGCTTCTATACCAATTAAACCAGCGCTAGACTGGGAGTTGTACCCTTCACCTTTGTGTTCTGTTAAAAACTCTTCCGTCACGGGAGCTACATAACCTACTAGATGTGCACATGCTTCAGCACACGGATAAATACGTGCAGGTACATTATTTATTTGAACTCCTTCAACACTTAGAAGCTGCTCTTCTCCTTTTAAAGCTTCTTCTTCCGTCATGGTTTTGATTGGCACAAACTGGTCTTCTTTTACCCATGAAGCGTTAAGCGCCTTATCAATTTCTTCAGTAGATATATTTAAAAGCTTGCTTAAGCTCTCTTTATTCTCATCTAATTTTGCATTAAACTTTGCTGGCACAATTCCTATTTGAGAAGCATTTCCATTCTGAGCTAAATAGCTTCCAGAACGATCAGTAACCTCTCCACGTTCAGCTCGTAATGTTCTAACGCTTACTTCATCTCCTTGTGTCATTTCATCAAAAATCATATTAGGTTTCCAAGATACGTTCCACGTGCTTTGATCACCAACTTTTTCTTCAACCAATAGCACATTTTCTTTAAAAGAAATTTTACCAGCTACCGTATCCATGCTTATTTCAAACGGCAAAGAAATTTCACTATTTTCTGGCTTTTCTTCAGATTTTATAACCTTTACTTTTAAATTGGTTACTTCAGCTGCATTATAAATCTTTTGATATCTAGCTACAAACTCATCTTTTGCCAAATCTTTTTTAGCTTCTTGAGATAGATAAGAATACATGTCTTCAAATTTTTGGTCATTCCAAAGCTTCACATATTGTTTAAAGCGATCGTTTGCTGCTTCTTCATTTGAACAGCCCGCTATAATCATGATTAACAGCATCAAACAAAGCATTCTAAATCTTTTCATCGATTCATCCCCTTCACTTGTACTTTTTTCCTTTAATATTAAATTTTACATATACATTCTCAATTTAAGCAACTTTTTTCGTTCATTTGTTATACATCATACACATATGATTGTTTTCGACAAAAATTCAAGATGTTTTGCGAAATTTTTTTGAACAATTTGTGAATATTTTGTGTCTATTTTGTTAATCATTTGATATAATAAGTGTAAGAAGTTGTAAACAGGAGGCGATTAAAGTGAAAAAGTTCTTACAGTTTTACTTTTTATTTAGTTCTCTGTTCTGTTTTGGAAGCGTTTTCGTTTTGTTTCTCGTAAAAGAATATTATTTCGCACCTTTGTTTTTAACATTAGGATGCTTAAATATCTTCTTATTTAAAGTCTATATCCAGCAAACTAAAAAAGTCGATCAAGCTGTTCCTACTAAACCAAAACCAACAACCTAAAAAGCCGCTCTTTTATGAGTCGGCTTTTTTTTATTATCTATTATTTCGGAAACGAATGATTTGCTACCACTTCTCCAATAGGCGATTGAATTTTTATACCTACAGGTAAAAGGGGAAACAGAAGCTCTGCTACATTATAAGCTTCTTCTAGATGTGGATAGCCAGATAAGATGAATGTATCCACTCCAATGGAATGATATTCCTTTATGCGTTTTGCTACATTTTCAGCACTCCCAACTAGTGCCGTACCAGCGCCTCCTCTAACCAATCCAACTCCAGCCCATAAATTAGGAGCTATAGTTAACTGGTCTCTTGTACCATGGTGAAGAGAAGACATTCTCTGTTGACCAACTGAATCATAACGAGCAAATGTAGCTTGTGCAGCTTGAATCGTTTTTTCATCCAGATGTTGAATTAATCTATCTGCTGCTTGCCATGCTTCCTCTTCTGTTTCACGAACAATAACATGCAAGCGGATACCAAACTTAATATCACGGCCATTTGCTTTTGTCTGAACAGCCTTTATCTTCTGTTTTACTTGTTCTACTGGTTCTCCCCAAGTTAAGTATACATCTGAATGCTGAGCTCCAACGTGCTGACCGGCTTCTGATGACCCTCCAAAATAGATAGGCGGATGTGGTTGTTGTACTGGCGGAAACAATAGCTCACTTTCTTTAACGCGAATATGACTTCCATGAAAGTTGACTTTCTCACCTTTTAATAACCTTTTCCATACCGATAGAAACTCATCAGTTACTTCATAACGCTCATTGTGATTTAAGAAAACACCATCCCCTGCAAGCTCAACTGGATCTCCTCCTGTTACAACGTTTACCAATAAGCGGCCATTTGAGATTCTGTCCAACGTCGATGTCATCCGGGCTGCTACCGTCGGTGTCATAATCCCTGGACGAACGGCCACAAGGAACTTCAGACGCTCTGTTTCTGGAATTAACGATGCAGCCAACAGCCACGGGTCTTCGCAAGATTTACCAGTAGGTATAAGTACACCTTCGTATCCTAATCTATCAGCAGCTTGAGCAACTTGACGAAAATACGTATAGTCAGCTGATCTTCCTCGTTTATTTGTTCCTAAATAACGCCCATCGCCGTGAGACGGAATAAACCATAATATTTTCATAATCTTTCTCCCCTTTATTCATTAATGTGTCCCTGTATAACTTTCTCTCCATTTCAATAACCGCTTTTCGAGCAGCCGAACAAATGAATCCGACAGTTTACCAACTACAGCAAAAATAATGATACCCACAAAAACAATATCTGTTTGAGAAAACTGTCTCGCATCCATAATCATATAACCAATACCTTCACTTGATCCCATAAGCTCTGCTACGACTAACCCTAGCCAAGCAATGCCCAGCGATAGTCTAATTCCTAATAGAATACTTGGTAAAGCAGCTGGAAGAATTAATCTTGTTACTTGCTTCCATCTGCTAAACTGTAAGATGCGAGCAACATCAAATAATTTTGAATCCACTCCTCTAATTCCTAAAAATGTGTTTACATAAATCGGAAAGAATGCTCCTTTAGCAATTAAAAGTACCTTTGACACTTCACCAAAACCAAACCACAAGATAAATAATGGAGCAACCGCTAGATGTGGTACCGTACGAAGCATTTGGATGGATGGATCCATATACGCTTCAGTTTTACTTGAAAATCCAACAATAATTCCAAAGACTAATCCAAGTCCCGCTCCAACTAAAAAACCAAGAGCAGCTCGAAAGATACTAACCTGCAAGTGGCTTGGAAGCTCTCCTGTTAGAATCAATTGTTGAAACGCGATAACAATATCTAAAGGTGTAGGCAGTACTGTACTCGATACAATCCCCATTGAACCAATAATTTGCCATACGATTGTTAGTAGAGTTGGAAATAATAAGCCTCTCAACAAAACTTTCTTTTTATTCTGACTTTTCGATTTGGTTTTTGTTTGATTTTCTTCACTCACAACCACTCTAGGCTGAATGTGACTCGTAACAGCAGTTGATTTCTCCACTTTATTCACCTTCTTCTAGCTCTTTCAGTGCTTTTTCAATATAGCTATTGTCCACAACCTTACTCGTATCGATCTTTTTCTTAATTACGCTTAATGAATACTGAAAGTCAGCTGTTTTCTGCTGTTCAGCAATAATCTCATCTGTAATAGGTATATTTAGAGGTGGATTATTTTCCAATACTTTCCTTACAATTTTAGAATCAATTTTCTTTTCTTTGGCAAAGATTTCTACCGTTTCGTCAAAGTTTTCATTTTGCCATACACGTGCTTTTTCATAAACTTTTAAGAAGTGTACAACTAAGTCTGGATTTTCTTTTGCAAACTTTTCCCTTACAATTGTAAAACCTGGCGAATAAATCCCTAAAGATTCTCCGTTTTCTAAAACTCGAGCTCCATTTTTAATTTCTTGAACTGAAATAAACGGCTCCCAAATTGCCCATGCATCAACTGATCCATTTTCAAATGCAGGCTGTGCTTCATCAGGTTGTAGCTGTATAATTTCAACGTCATCAGGCTTTAAACCAGCTTCATCAATTGCTCGATATAAGAAGTTAAAGCCACTGCTTCCTTTAGCAACCGCTACTTTTTTTCCTTTTAAGTCTTTAATTGTATTAATCTTACTACCTCTTTGTACGACAATCGCGTTCCCTTTTAATCCGTCACTTGCATTTGAGATTTCTAAAAATGGAATATCAGCCCCTTGAGCAGAAATAACAGGTGAATTGCCTACTTGCCCAAAGTCTAAACGATCTGATGCAATTCCTTCAAAATGTGGCGGGCCGCTCTGAAACTCTGTCCACTTTACTTTTACGCCAATCTTTTCGAATTCTTCTTCAAACCATCCTTTATTTTTAGCCAATAATAATGGGCCTAAGCTTTGTTGAATACCAATGGTAACTGTTTTCGCTTTTTGTTCTGTATTGGCTGACGTTGAGCTGCATCCTGCTATGACTAATAAAGCTAAAAAAAGTACGACTAAACTTATTTTCTTCACTGTACCATTCCTCCAATTGTTTTAGTGAATACCAACTTCTTCAAACTCTTTTAATACACGGTGTCTCATTTTTTGAAAGGATTGATCAGCTTTCCTTCTTGGATAAGGCAAATCAATTGGTATTATACTGCGAACTTTTCCTGGCTTCGCACTCATAACCATTACTTTATTAGCTAAATAAATAGATTCGTCTAAGTCATGTGTCACAAAAATCATTGTCGTTTTCTTTTGATTCCAAATCTCTAAAAGTACATCTTGTAAATGTGTACGCGTAAACGCATCTAAAGCTCCGAAAGGTTCATCCAACAACAGTACGTCTGGATTTCTTAAAAGTGCTCTAGCAATTGCTACTCGCTGAGACATTCCGCCAGACAGCTCACGAGGATACGACTTTTCAAAACCTTGCAAGCGCACAATACTAATTAATTCATCCACTTTTTTACGAATCTGCTTATCTTTTAACGACAAATCTGCTGCAATATTTTCTTCAACCGTTAACCATGGAAACAAACGATGCTCTTGAAAAATCATTCCTTTTTTTAAAGATGGCCCCTCAACTACCTGGCCATCTAGTTTCACGCTTCCTTCAAAGTCTGTATCTAACCCTGCAATCATTTTTAACAACGTGCTTTTCCCGCAACCGCTAGGTCCAATCAACGTAACAAAATCTCCTTGCTCAATATCAACAGTCACATCTTCTAACACAACAGTAAATTTATTATTATTTACGAAACGCTTTGTGATTCTTTCTAAACGTACACTCAATGATTTACCTCCTTTGTGATAAACAGACAATGTATTACTTTTTTACAGAAACAATCCACGTAATCCCCCCTAAAAATAAGAAAAGCTTCTACCTAAAATAGGTAGAAGCTTTCGGTTGGCCGATCAGCAATTACTCAAAATAACAATCTATTCGTTTGGTTATTTTGAATTTTATCACATTATTCCGATTTGTCAACTAAGATTAATAAGACTTTTCAACCTTTTTCCATTTAAAAACTTTATTTAACAATCCATAAATCATCTTCGATTCTTTTGTTAATAATGGGCCAAGAATGGCTAAAATGAGTACATACAGAGCGGCAAATGGCTGTAAAATTGAAGCCAGTCCACCCGCTATACCGATATTGGCCATAATAATTGAGAATTCCCCCCGTGAAACAATTGTTAACCCAATGTTTGTTGATGCTTTGTGAGATAAACCACTTCTCCGACCTGCTATCATACCAGCCGTGAAATTTCCTATGATTGTTAAAACAACTGCCCCGATTGCTAACCATGCAGCATCTAATAACGTTAAAGGATCAATACTTAATCCAAAACTGAAGAAGAAAATCGCACCAAAGAAATCTCTAAATGGAATGACTAAGTGTTCAATGCGATCCCGGTGCTCCGTTTCTGAAAACACTAGGCCTAACAACAATGCTCCGATTGCTTCTGCAACGTGAATTGTTTCTGAAAATCCAGCAACAAAAAACAGCGTTGCAAATATAACAATAATAAAAATTTCATTAGAAGAAATATTTAATAGTTTGTTGAGTAAAGGCGTTGCTTTTCGAGCAACGATAAAGAACAACAGCATGTAACCAAATGCAATTAAAACCGATACAACAGAGCTCCAGATGGACGTGTGGTCACCGAGTACAAGCCCTGATACGACGGATAAATAGACTGCCAGGAAAATATCTTCAAACATAATAATCCCTAAAATAAGTTCTGTTTCAGGATTAGCTGTTCGCTTTAAGTCAACCAGAACTTTAGCAACAATTGCACTTGAAGAAATCGTAATAATACCAGCCATAATCAGTACTTCTAAAAGAGGGTAACCTGTCAAGTATCCATACAACAAACCAAGACTAAAGTTAATTAAGATATAAATGGAACCACCAACGGCGATAGAACGCCCCGATTTAATTAACTTTCCGACTGAAAACTCCAAGCCCAAGTAGAAGAGAAGAAATAGTACCCCAATTCTGCCCATAAAAGAGATAATTTCTTCACTTTCAATAAACTTAAAGCTTAGGGCTCCAAATTCCGGAGCATGTGGTCCTACTGCCATTCCTAATAAGATTAAAAATGGAATAATAGTAAATTTTAATTTATTTGCCAAAACAGCAGCTACTGCCACTAATACTAGCGCTGTTCCAACTTCAAAAACTAAATGATCCATAGATTAAGCGCTACCTCCTTTTGAAAGAAGCTCTGTAATTAACCTTTTCAGGTTACCTCTTTCACCAGAAATAACGAGCGTATCTCCTTCTTCAATGATGGTATCTGGACCAGGACTAGAAAGCTTTGTTTTAGGTCCTTTCATAATCGCAATAATGGTTACATCATAATTACTACGAACATCAATATTACCAATTGTTTGATTATGAGCTTTTGCACCAGGCTCGACCTTATACCATTCAATGATAAGATCATTAAAGGCAACCTCGATTGTTTCCATCGCCTTTGGCTTATAAATCATGCCTCCTAAAATGGCAGCTAACTGTCTTGCTTCCGTATCGTTAAGCGTAATATCAAATGCGCTTTCTTCTAAGTCTCTTTTGTCAAAGTAATATACTTCACGACGACCGTCATCATGAAGAATAATGACAATACGATTTCCTTCCTGTGTATCAATCTCAAATTTCCTTCCGATACCTGGAAGCTCAGATTCTCTAATAACCATGCATGAACAGCTCCTATAACATAATGATTTTTTGGTAGTTAGTTATCTCATTCTCATGTAAATCTAATAAAGAATTCGGAAAAATATAGTATTAAAAGGTAACGTTTAATACATAAAAGTTTGCACAGCAAATAACCTTATTAAACGTTAATTTTTTATAAGGTAAACGTAGGATTTTAGTTGTTAAATAGTTAGAGGTAATTTGTTTGAAATTGCGCTGCATAAATAAAGGGTTGTTGGAGAGTAAAAAACTCTTTTTGACTTTCATATAGTTGAGGTTGTTCATCTTTAATAATAGGTAAAACAGGTGTATATCCCGTCTCCAATGATAAATTAAAATGCTTAGTAATTGGTTTTAAACCTGGTGAGTGCTGTACGCTTTCCGTAGGGTGATTTAAAGCTACAGTATCCACAGTAGAATATGGCTGTGTGCCATCATTGAACGAAACTGGCAAATTTCCTAAAGGTAAACCAAGCAGCATAAACAACATTATTGAAAACCATACTTTCCTCATATCTACACCTCCTTTTTTCTGAAATAGAGAAATTTTTTCTCACTATTTATTATACGGAGGATGTGTTTTGTATTCAAGCGATAAGTTTCATTTATGTATATTTTTATTTATCCCAACTTTCCCTAATGATACATTCAAAGTAACTAACAAAAAGCGGGTTCCCAAAAGGGATACCCCGCTCATGTTATAATTCAAGTTCCCCCATACGAAGGAGTTCGACAACTGCTTGAGAACGCCCCTTAACTCCAAGCTTTTGCATCGCATTTGAAATGTGATTGCGCACTGTTTTCTCGCTAATGAATAGTTCACTCGCGATTTCTTTTGTTGTTTTGTCTTGTACTAGAAGTTCAAATACTTCTCTTTCACGCTTTGTCAGCAGTGGTTTAGGTTGAAACTCTTTTTCTTTCAATGTAACCCTCCTTGCCTGATCCTGAGTTGAACTATCGGATGGGTGTAAATTTAGTCACCATATCTTATGTAGGAAGTAATAAATGGGTTACTGTATTCTAAGTTTTTTTAAATAAAAAAGAGCTCCGCAGCTGGAAAAGCTGTTGAGCTCTTTTTCTATTATACTTGATCGCTACCAAAGAAGTTACGGAATGCTTGAATAGTTGTGTCTCGGTTAAGCGCTGCAATTGATGTTGTTAATGGAATACCTTTTGGGCAAGACTGCACGCAGTTTTGTGAGTTACCGCAGTTTGCAAGGCCTCCATCTTCCATGATTGCTTCTAGTCTTTCTCCTTTATTCATAGCTCCAGTTGGATGAGCATTAAATAAACGTACTTGAGAAAGTGGTGCTGGCCCGATGAAGTTTGATTTATCATTAACGTTTGGACATGCTTCTAAGCAAACCCCACACGTCATACATTTTGAAAGTTCGTATGCCCACTGACGCTTTTTCTCAGGCATACGAGGACCTGGTCCTAAGTCGTATGTTCCATCAATTGGAACCCATGCTTTTACTTTCTTTAATGAATCAAACATTCTGCTTCGATCAACTTGTAAGTCACGAACAACAGGAAATGTCTTCATTGGCTGAAGTTGAATCGGCTGTTCTAACTTATCTACTAGAGCTGTACAAGATTGGCGCGGCTTGCCGTTGATGACCATTGAACATGCTCCACAAACCTCTTCTAAGCAGTTCATATCCCAGTTAATAGGCGTTGTTTCATTTCCGTTTGCATCAACAGGGTTACGGCGAATTTCCATTAGTGCAGAAATTACGTTCATATTTGGACGATAAGGTATCTCAAATTCTTGATTATAAGGAGCTGTCTCTGGCGAATCTTGACGAGTAATAACAAAACGAACTGTTTTTTGTGCCGTTTGTTGTGCACTCATTTAACGAACCCCCTCTTGTTGTTTTTTCGTTACTTTTTTCTCATCTTTTTTCTTTGTGTAGTCACGTTTACGTGGCTTAATTAATGACACGTCTACTTCTTCATAATGGAAAGCTGGTGCCTTTTTCTTATCAACAAATTGAGCCATTGTTGTTTTTAAGAATTCTTCATCGTTACGATCTGGGAATTCAGGCTTGTAGTGAGCGCCACGGCTTTCGTTACGATTATATGCCCCTAGCGTAACTACGCGAGAAAGCTGAAGCATATTTTGAAGCTGACGAGTAAACGTTGCACCTTGGTTACTCCATTTTGCTGTGTCGTTAATATTAATACGATCATAGCGTTCAATAAGCTCTTGAATTTTCTCATCTGTTTGTAATAGCTTGTCATTATAACGCACAACTGTCACGTTGTCAGTCATCCATTCTCCTAACTCTTTATGAAGAATATACGCGTTTTCTGTCCCATCCATTGACATAATGCTTTGCCATTTTTCTTCTTCCTGTTTTACATGTTGATCATACAGGCTTGTTGGTAGAGCATCCGCACTTTTCTCTAAACCTTTAATGTAATCAACAGCTTTTGGACCGGCAACCATACCGCCATAAATCGCTGACAGAAGTGAATTAGCACCTAAGCGATTTGCACCGTGCTGAGAATAATCACACTCGCCTGCCGCAAACAGACCTGGGATATTTGTCATTTGATCATAGTCTACCCACAGTCCGCCCATTGAATAGTGAACAGCTGGGAAGATTTTCATTGGTACTTTACGTGGGTCGTCCCCCATGAATTTTTCATAAATTTCAATGATACCACCAAGCTTAATATCAAGTTCTTTTGGGTCTTTATGAGAGAGATCTAAATACACCATGTTTTCGCCGTTAATACCAAGTTTTTGCGCTACACACACATCAAATATTTCACGTGTTGCAATGTCACGAGGTACCAAGTTACCATAAGCAGGATATTTTTCTTCTAAGAAATACCAAGGTTTACCGTCTTTATATGTCCAAACACGTCCACCTTCACCACGAGCAGATTCACTCATTAAGCGAAGCTTATCGTCTCCAGGAATGGCTGTTGGATGAATTTGGATAAACTCTCCATTTGAATAGTACGCTCCTTGTTGGTACACAATTGATGCCGCTGAACCAGTATTAATAACTGAGTTCGTTGATTTTCCGAAAACAATACCAGGTCCACCTGTTGCCATGATTACAGCATCTGCAGGGAATGTTTTAATTTCCATAGACTTTAAATCTTGTGCAGTAATCCCTCGACAGGTGCGCTCGTCATCCAATACTGCCCCTAAGAATTCCCAACCTTCATACTTTGTTACGAGTCCTGCTACTTCATAGCGACGAACTTGCTCATCTAGTGCATACAGAAGTTGCTGACCTGTTGTTGCGCCTGCAAAGGCCGTTCTGTGATGCTGTGTTCCTCCGAATCGTCTGAAGTCTAACAAACCTTCAGGAGTACGGTTAAACATAACACCCATACGGTCCAATAAGTGAATAATTCCTGGAGCAGCTTCACACATTGCTTTTACTGGAGGTTGATTGGCTAAAAAGTCTCCGCCGTATACCGTATCGTCAAAGTGTTCCCATGGTGAATCTCCTTCACCTTTTGTATTTACAGCTCCGTTAATACCACCTTGAGCGCAAACTGAGTGAGATCTCTTCACTGGAACTAATGAAAACAAATCAACTTGTTTGCCAGACTCAGCAATTTTAATTGTCGCCATTAAGCCCGCTAAGCCGCCACCAACAACAATAATTCTTCCTTTACTCATTGTAACCTCACTCCTTTAAAACGTGATTTTATGCGAATGCGAATAATGTGCGTACACCTACAAATGTTAATGCGAAGAAAATCGCTAACGTTACATATGTTGAGATTCGTTGTGAGCGAGGTGTTACAGTTAACCCCCAGCTAACTCCAAATGACCATAATCCATTAGCAAAATGAAAAATTGTTGAAACAACACCAACAATGTAAAATGCCATCATACCAGGATTACTTAAAATATCCTGCATCATATTAAAATCTACTTTTTGACCAAGTGCAGCTTGAATACGTGTTTCCCAAACATGCCATGTAATAAAAATAAGCGTTATCACGCCAGATACACGTTGTAAGACAAACATCCAGTTACGGAAAAAGCCGTATCTACTTACACTCGTTTTGGCAGTAAACGCAATATACAAGCCATAGATAGCATGAAATAAAATAGGTAAGAAGATAATAAAGATTTCAAGTGCGTAGCGAAAAGGTAAGCTTTCCATAAAATGAGCTGCTTGATTAAATGCTTCTTCTCCCTTTGTTGCAAAGTGGTTGACAACCAGATGTTGGACTAAAAATATGCCTACTGGTATGACACCTAGTAAAGAATGTAGTTTGCGATACTGAAACTCTTTGTTCGCCGCCATGTGCGTATACCCCCCTTAGTTAGATAAACAATGTTAGTGAAAACAAAGCTCCCGAATAAAATAAATAGATTGATACAGCAGAAAATGAAAACCTTTGCATTCTCTATTAAAATATGTGACACATCAATTTTACTCCCATCAACATAGAGCGTCAAGATAAGATGTTTAAATCTTCATTAAAATATAAATTTATGAAAAATTAAGTTTGTTAACGCTTACTGAGTTGTCGTTATAGGATTTTAGATTTTTTACACTTCTTATTGTACACCTTTATGTAACCGTTTTCTACAAAAGATTACGACTTCCTATAAAAGGATATTCATTTTATTGCACAATAATTTTTTTACGTATTTTGAAAACTTATAGACGTAACAACAACTTCAAAGGATTTGCTTGATTTATTTTTAAAAAAAGATGAGAGACCTGTGTAATTTGTATATAATAGATGTAAAGAAAGAGGGGAAAAAATGAGCAATCAACAAATTGAAACACAGCAAGAAATCGTTGAAATTGAAGAAATCGATCAAACCGATACTCCACAAGTACCTACAACTCCTTATTTTGGATACAGCTTACTTCGAGATGTGTTAATTCCAGAGCTTCTTAGCAGTGATACAAATGAAATCTCGTACTGGGCAGGAAAGCAGTTAGCACGAAAATTCCCACTTTCCTCTGTTGAAGAGATTAGCGGCTTTTTTATAAAAGCTGGTTGGGGACAATTAACCATTTTAAAAACGGAAAAATATAACATTGAAATGGAATTAACAGGTGAAGTTGTGAAGCGAAGATTTACTGAGTATCCGAATTCATCTTTTCATCTTGAAGCTGGCTTTGTTGCTGAACAAGTTCAGCAGTTAAGAAACTGCCTAACAGAAACCTATTTAACAAATAAAGAAAAAGCAGGCAAGATCCTGTTTTCAGTTCAATGGGATAAAAAAGATATCATTACACCTGAAACTAGAGCGGAAAGATATAAGAAATAAAAGCGGGCAAAGCCCGCTTTTTATTATTGAACTTGATAAATATCTTGCTCTTCTAATTCAAAAGCAGTATGTAATGTTTCTACCGCTTTGACCATTTCTTTATGTGGAACAACTGTTGATACTTTAATTTCAGATGTGCTTACCATTTTCACTTCAATTTCTTCCACAGCTAATACTTCAAACATATCAGCCGCAACGCCAGGATTTGAAATCATCCCCGAACCAACAATTGAAACTTTAGCTAAGCCACTTTCATGCTCCACTTTTTTATGACCGACTATGTCTTTTAATTGAGATAACACTGACAAAGTTGTATCCGTATCTTCTGTTTTAATAGAGAAAGAAATGGATAAACGGTTGTCTGACGTAACATTTTGAATAATGATATCTACATTGACATGTTCTTTTGCTAATGCTGTAAAAATGGTTGATAACGTCTGCAGCTCATTATTTAGCCCTTCAATGGTGACTCTTGAGATATTGTCTTCAAATGCGATTCCTCTTACTACTAAGTTTTGTTCCATTGATACTTCCTCCTCCACAATCGTTCCTCTTTCTGTTACTAAGCTTGACCTTACCTCTAGTGGCACCTGATAGTTTTTTGCAAACTCTACTGCTCGAGGATGCAATACGCCCGCCCCTAAATTTGCAAGCTCTAGCATTTCATCATATGAAATAGACTGCAGTTTACGAGCACCTTGTACGTAGCGAGGGTCAGTTGTAAATACTCCCGTTACGTCTGTATAAATATCGCACTTATCTGCTTTTAATGCTGCTGCTAAAGCAACGGCTGTTGTATCAGATCCGCCTCTACCTAATGTTGTAATGCTGTTATCTTCTGACATTCCCTGAAACCCTGCTACAACCACAATATGATTTTTTTTCAAACGCTCTGCAATAGCTTGTTCATTAATCTTGGTGATGCGTGCATTTCCATGCTGAGCTTCCGTACAAATTCCTGCCTGCCACCCTGTATAGGACGTAGCTTCATAACCTTTTTCTTGCAGCGCCATTGTAAGAAGGGAAATCGTTACTTGCTCACCAGTTGTTAGTAGCATATCCATTTCTCGTTTACTTGGCTTACTTGTAATTTCCCCTGCCAATCTTACTAGTTCGTCTGTTGTTTTTCCCATTGCTGATACTACCACTATTACCTGGTTACCTCGCTGAACTTCTTGAATTACTCGATTGGCTACATTCTGAATTCGCTCGGTTGATCCAACAGAAGTACCACCAAATTTTTGAACGATTAATCCCATAAGTATTCTCACCCTTTCTTTTATTTTCAATATGATAAAGAGGCGATCTATTGCTTAAGCTCAGACAATAAAAAAAGCAATGAGATTGATATCTCATTGCTTAACGAACGAAAAGTATATAAAACGTTCAATGCCGTGAGATAGCTCTCCAAGAAACATATTCTTGACAATCCTACATTTATTCAACGCAGAACCAGCAAATGACTCTATGAGATGTCATTCACTTCGGCAAATTTCCCTTTCCACATTCGTCTTTAGAGCTCATACTCTTCAAAACGTGTACTCTTAAAATTTGCACCTCTATCTTCACTTCAGTTTAATGAAGTGTCATATGAAATTATGTTCTAGCTTATCAGAGTTTAAACTGGAATTCAATACTAATTTTTTAAGGCTTCAACAATTTGCTCTGCAACCGACCTTGGAACTCCTGCATTTTGAATCTCTTCGATTGATGCTTCTTTCATTTTTTTAACAGACCCAAACTTTTGCAATAATGCTCTTTTACGCTTTTCTCCCACTCCTGGAATATTGTCTAATACAGACTGAAAAGCAGACTTAGAACGAACTTGCCGATGAAACGTAATAGCAAAGCGGTGAACCTCATCTTGAATTCGCTGAAGCAAATAGAACTCCTGGCTGTTACGCTCAAGTGGAACAATCTCAGGAGGGTCTCCAATCATTAAATTAGATGTTCTATGCTTTTCATCTTTTACTAATCCAGCTGTAGGAATAAGCAACCCTAGTTCATTTTCCAAAACATCTTGAACAGCTGCTAAATGACCTTTTCCACCGTCCACAATAAGTAAATCTGGTAAAGGTAAACCTTCTTTTAATACGCGCGTATATCGTCTTCTTACCACTTCACGCATTGAATCGTAATCATCAGGGCCTTCAACTGTTTTAATTTTATATTTTCGATATTCCTTTTTTTCAGGCTTACCGTCAACAAAAACGATCATAGCAGAAACTGGATCTGTTCCTTGAATGTTAGAATTATCAAAAGCTTCAATGCGATAAGGAGCTTCAATTCCTAGTGCTTGTCCTAGCCGTTCCACAGCACCAACAGTACGCTGTTCATCTCGTTCAATTAAATAAAACTTTTCTTTCAAAGCGATTTGGGCATTTTTTGAAGCAAGCTCAACAAGCTCTTTCTTTTTGCCTCGTTTTGGATGCTGAACGTCCACTTCTAACAACTGTTCTGCAAGGTCTGCATTTACGGTTGCTGGTACAAGTACTTCTTTAGGCTTTAAGTTTTTCCCATAAAATTGTCCAATAAACGTTAAGAAATCTTCTTCTGGTTCGTTGTAAAACGGAAACATAGATACTTCGCGCTCAATTAGCTTTCCTTGTCGAATAAAGAAGACTTGCACACACATCCAACCTTTATCATAGGAGTAGCCAAATACATCACGATTAATAAAATCATTGAACGTTACCTTTTGCTTCTCCATTGTAGCTTCAATATGAGCAATTTGATCTCGATACTCTTTTGCACGTTCAAAGTCTAGCTCTTCTGAAGCTTTCAACATCTTTTCTGTCAATTCAATTTTCACCTGTTCATATCCACCGCTTAGAAAGCGCGTAATATTGTCAATAATTTCTTTGTTCTGGCTATCTGTAATATCATATACACAGGGAGCTAGGCACTGTTCAATATGGTAATATAAACATGCTCGATTAGGCATTGTCGTGCATTTGCGCAAAGGGTAAATACGATCTAATAGCCGCTTGGTTTCATTGGCAGCTTGAACGTTTGGATACGGTCCAAAATATTTCCCTTTATCCTTTTTAATTTTGCGCGTAATGACAAGTCGAGGGTGTTTTTCACTCGTAATTTTAATGAAGGGATATCCCTTATCGTCTTTCAGCATAATATTATATTTAGGGTCATGTTTTTTAATTAAATTCATTTCTAAAATAAGGGCTTCTAAATCTGAAGATGTCACAATATACTCAAAATCTACAATATCGTTAACTAGCCGCAACGTTTTTCCATCATGAGACCCTGTGAAATAAGAACGAACTCGATTTTTTAAAACCTTTGCTTTTCCAACATAAATAACCGTTCCATGCTTATCTTTCATTAAATAACAACCCGGTTGCTCAGGTAAAATTACCAGTTTTTCTTTTAAATAAGGATTCATGTTGCTCTCCTTCCTTTAATACTCTTAACTTTCGCCAAAATCTTCTTGCTTATCTATATTTATTATTCATCCATACAAAAATAAAAGGAAACGAATAAATGTTCGTTTCCTTTCATTATATCACTTTTAGAAAAAATGTACGAAACCGCCAATAAGATATAAGTAGTAAAAAAACCTAGCTGTAGCTAGGTTTTTATTACTTACGCGTGCTTATCAACTAATTCAGCTAATGCTTCTTTTGGTTGGTAACCAATAACTTGGTCTACCTTTTGCCCGTCTTTAAATAAGATTAAAGTTGGGATACTCATTACGCCATGACTACCAGCAGTTTCTTGGTTTTCATCCACGTCTACTTTTACGATTTTCACTTTCTCACCGTATTCTTGATCTAATTCTTCAAGAACTGGAGCGATCATTTTACATGGTCCACACCATGGTGCCCAAAAATCAACAAGAACTAGCCCTGAACCGATTTCATTTGAAAAAGTTTGATCTGTTGCGTGTGCAATTGCCATTCTAATTCCTCCTAAATATATGCTATATCTACATGATAAAGAAAGTATACCACCTTCATATAACAGTGGCTATTTATTTGCTTATACTTTTTAGCATATCAGTAACAACTTATTTACTACATAATACAGTCCTTTACAGCCATGGAACATCTAAGGGCGAGTCATGCTAGATGACTTTATATAATACCTGTATCCTATTTTACACACCTTTAAACAATTCATTCATTATTTTCATAAGAAAAGTCTTTTCCACCATAGCGGGCAGAAAAGACTTTTTCTTATGAGGATTGTACTTTTAATTTTTTAAACTCTTCTGTAAGCATTGGTACGACTTCAAATAAGTCTCCGACAATGCCGTAATCGGCTACTTTAAAGATGTTTGCCTCTGCATCCTTGTTAATAGCCACAATAACTTTTGAATTCGACATCCCAGCTAAATGTTGAATGGCTCCTGAGATACCACAAGCGATATAGAGATCTGGTGTTACGACTTTTCCTGTTTGACCAATTTGAAGTGAGTAATCGCAATACTCCGCGTCACAAGCTCCACGGGATGCTCCAACTGCTCCACCAAGCACATCAGCTAATTCTTCTAGCGGCTTAAATCCGCCTTCGCTTTTTACACCACGTCCACCTGCAATAACCACTTTTGCTTCTGATAAATCTACCCCTTGAGTGGCTTTACGAACTACTTCTTTTACAATTGTACGTAGATTTTTAATTTCCACATCAAGTTCTTTTATATCTCCTGTACGGTTCGTATCTTTTTCCAACACTGAAATATTGTTTGGACGAATAGTAGCAAAGATAAAGTCGTCTGTAGAAATTTTCTTTTCAAACGCTTTTCCTGAATAAATTGGACGAGTGAAAACTAAGTTTCCACCTGCTACTTCAAGCGCTGTTACGTCTGATATCAGTCCTTTATCTAGGCGAGCAGCCAGTTTAGGCGATAAATCTTTTCCTAAAGCCGTATGACCAAATATAATTGCGTTTGGTTTTTCTTCTTGAATAACAGTCAAGAGTGCTTGTGCGTAGCCATCAGATGTGTAGGAAGCCAAATCATCATGCTCAATTACAATGACTCGGTTTGCTCCGTAATGAATGAGTTCTTCCCCTAAATCTTTTACCCCTTTACCAACAAGAACTCCAACCACTTCTCCACCCTCGGCAACCGCTGCACCTGCCGCAATTGCTTCAAATGATACGTGTCGTAATGCACCTTCTCTTGCTTCTCCTAACACCAATACTTTGCGTCCCATCTCGATTCCCCCATTATCCTAAGCGTTTTTAAACTACTTTTGCTTCTGAATGCAATAGCGTAACCAACTCTTTTACCTGATCTTGAATATCGCCACTTAAAACCCGTCCTGCTTCCTTTTTAGGCGGTAAATAAATTTCGATTGTTTTTGTTTTTGCTTCAACATCATCTTCATCTAAATCTAAATCATCTAGTTCCAGCTCTTCTAGCGGCTTCTTTTTCGCTTTCATAATACCTGGTAAAGATGGATAACGTGGTTCATTTAGACCTTGTTGCGCAGTAACCAGCAGCGGTAACGTTGTCTCAATAACTTCTGAGTCACCCTCTACATCTCTTACAACTGTTACGCTTGTTCCATCGATATCAAGCTTGGTTACCGTTGTAACGTACGGGATTTCTAATAGTTCAGCGACACGTGGACCAACTTGGCCTGATCCTCCATCGATTGCCACGTTCCCTGCTAAAACTAAATCCGGCGATTGGTCTTTTAAATACTGCGCTAAAATTTTAGCTGTTGTATATTGGTCTCCATACTCAACATCGTCTTCGATGTTAATTAACACTGCTTTGTCAGCTCCCATTGCGAGTGCTGTACGAAGCTCTTTTTCTGCTTCTTCACTTCCTACCGTTACAACCGTGATTTCTCCCCCGTGCTTATCTTTCAGCTGAATTGCTTCCTCTACTGCATATTCATCGTAAGGGTTAATAATAAACTCTGCTCCATCTTCTGCAATTTGACCGTTTTGTAAAGCGATTTTCTCCTCAGTATCGAATGTTCTTTTTAATAAAACATAAATATTCATTTATTTCCCCTCCTAAAGGTAGTTACTTCCCAACAAACTTTGGCTCTCTTTTTTCAATAAAAGCCGTAACGCCTTCTTTTGCATCTTCTGTATTGAATACGCTTCCAAAAAGGTGCGCTTCTTTTTCTACACCCTCGTAATAACGGTTCGTTTTTGTATACTGTAGTAATTCAAGAGTTGCTTTTACAGAACTTGGGCTCTTTTTAGCAATAGCTTCTGCTATCGCTGTTACTTTTGAATGCAGTTCCTCCTCTTCGTAGGAAGCATTCGCTAGTCCAAGAGTTACCGCTTCCTTTCCCTTAATTGGTCTGCTTGTTAGCATCATTTCACATGCCTTAGCAGTTCCCACATAGCGTGGTAGTCGCTGGGTACCTGCAAATCCAGGAATGATTCCAAGCTGCAGTTCAGGTAGGCCAAGCTTTGCATCATGCGTAACAAATCGCATGTGGCAGCTCATTGCTAATTCTAACCCGCCGCCTAGAGCCGCTCCATGAATCATGGCAATAATAGGCTTTGAATAATTTTCAATATACTCGAATAAGTCTTGACCTTTTTTAGCTAAGTTTTCATATTGAGTGGACTGTTGTAAGGAAGTAAACTCTTTAATATCGGCTCCTGCACAGAAAAAGCGCCCTTCACCTTTTAGAATAATAACTCGAGTTTCCTCAATTGTTTCGTACTTTTTTAATAGTTGTGAAAGCTCTTGTAATACGCCTTGAGACAACGCATTAGCAGGTGGGTTATTAAATGTAATAAACGTCATTCCTTGAATTGTTTCACTATACAAAGCGCTCAATTCTACTCACCTCTTGCTTCAATTTATGTAGAGCATGAGCTCTCCCCATTAAAGAGGAGAGCCACTGCATCCATTCATTAATAAATAGTGTACTTTTTTAGATAATTCGCTCAATTCGTAACGTTGATCATTCATCACCCATGTAGTGACCGTTTCATCAATTGTTCCAAATATCATTTGGCGTGCTAAACGAATATCCAAGTTTTCTGGAAACTCTCCTGTTTCAATTCCCTTTTGAAGAATGGTATCAATAACAGTAAGATAATCTTTTAATACATCATTAATTTTCAAACGAAGCTCTTTATTAGATTGTCTTAATTCTAACTGTGTGACAACTGCTAATGAATAATCGCTTGCTAAGAATGAGAAGTGTTTATCAATTAACATATACAGGCGTTCAGAAGCAGTGTTTACTTCAACGATTTCTTCCTGTACTTTTTCAATAAACTGCCCCATCTTTTCTTGAAATAAAGAAATTAATACGTCTTCCTTATTTTTAAAGTATAAATAAATCGTTCCATCAGCTACCCCTGCTTGTTTAGCAATCTTGGAAACCTGAGCATTATGGTAGCCGTTTTCAGCAATAACAATTACTGCTGCATCAATAATTTGCATGTACTTTGGCTTATTTCTTTTCAATCTAGATACGCTCCTTTAAAATATGAATGATGATTCATTCATATTTTTATAATAAAGAAATAAGATGATTCTGTCAATTGTGTTTTATAAAAAAAAAGAGACGACGTTTATCACGTCGCCTTTTTTTGGCTTTCTTTTTCTTCCTCAACGAGTGCTCTCCTTAAAATCTTTCCGACTGCTGTTTTCGGAAGTTCTTTTCGAAACTCGTATACCCGAGGAACTTTATATGCCGCTAAATATTGACGTGAAAAAGTATTTAATTCTTCTTCTGTACATGATACACCATTTTTTAGAACAATGTAAGCTTTTACTGTTTCTCCTCTATATTCATCTGGAATCCCAACCACAACGACTTCTTGTACTTTAGGATGTTCATAGAGTATCTCCTCAATTTCACGAGGATAAATATTATATCCCCCTGCAATAATCATATCTTTTTTACGATCTACAATATAGAAGAACCCACTTTCATCCATATAACCAACATCACCTGTTTTCAGCCATCCATCTTGTAACACAGCTTCCGTTTCGTCAGGACGTTTCCAATATCCTTTCATAACCTGTGGACCTTTTACCACAATTTCACCAACTTCATTAATTGGCAAAGCTTCACCAGTTTCAAAAGAAACAATTTTGGCATCTGTATCTGGCCAAGGAACACCGACACTCCCTCTAATTCTCTTTGCCCAAACAAAATTAGAGTGTGTAACTGGAGAGGTTTCGGTTAAGCCGTAACCTTCTACTAACTTTCCTCCCGTTATTTCCTCAAATTTTTCCTGTACTTCAACAGGGAGAGGTGCAGAACCACTAATACATGAATCAATGGATGACAAATTATATTTGCTCAGATCTGGATGGTTTAATAACGCAATATAAATAGTTGGTGCACCTGGAAATAAAGTAGGCCGCTGCTTATGAATCGTTTTTAAAACACTTTCCGCATCAAATTTGGGTAATAAAATCATTTCATAACCTTCTAAAACAGATAAGATGAGTACGGTTGTTAAACCATATACGTGAAAGAACGGTAAAACTCCAAGAATCTTTTCCTGACCTTGTTTGCATCGATAAAGCCAATGAGAGCACATTGTTGCGTTCGCTACTAAATTTTTATGGGTAAGCATAACCCCTTTTGGAAATCCAGTTGTTCCACCAGTATATTGTAATAAGGCAATATCCGCATTAGAAGTAACGTCATATACAAAGATTTCAGATTCTCTTTTACGCTTCATAATAGTTGGGAATAGGTGCGTATCACCCATATGCTCAACTTGAACAGTGATGGTTTGCTGCTTTTTTTGTACATAAGGATATAATAGGTTTTTCGGGAATGGTAAGTAGTCTTTAATTGAAGTTGAAATAACGTGCTTAACTTTTGTTAACGCTTTCACTTTTGAAATGCGTGGATACAATAAATCTAAACCAATAATACATATTGCTTCTGAATCATTTAATTGATACTCTAATTCTCTTTCTGTGTACAACGGATTAGTTTCAACAACGATTCCTCCGGCTAAGAGAACCCCGTAAAAAGAAATAACAGCTTGAGGACAATTGGGCAGCATTATGGCGACTCGATCTCCGTGTTGGACACCTAGTTCCTTTAGGTATACAGCTAACGTAATGGCTTGCTCGTATAGTTCATGAAACGTGAGTCGTTTTCCTAAAAAATGCACAGCACATTTATGAGGATTCTTCTTAGCTGCTTCCTCAAAAAGCTGTGCTAATGTCTTTTCACTGTATGCAAGTGAATGAGGTACTTCAGGTGGATATTGAGAAACCCATGGCTTATCAAGCATACTGCTCCCTCCCTTTATTTTTAAAATTTTCTTTCTTCTTAAAGTATACTACTTTTGAACCAGCGGTTAGCATGACAAATAGTTATAAAAAAAGAGAAGAGGTTTTCACTCTTCTCTTCTCTAACTAACTCATGAAAAAAACAACAAATATATAAGGCCAATCACCATAAACAATCCACATAGTCCAATCAATACTTTTGCCAATAGTTCCATGTCTCTGCTCCCCTATCCAATTCCTGCACCAATGACAAACGACATGCCAACAGAAATAATCAATGAAATCAAGCCGACTGCGCGATTATCCTTTTCAATCTCGTCGTCGATTCGAAACTTTGGTGTTAAAAACTCAAAGATAAAGTAGCTGATTAACAAAAGAACAAATCCATAAATTCCCCAACCCAGCATTGTAAATAAATTATCATTATGCTCAATAGAGTATTTAAAAATATTGGCTAAGCCAAATATTTTACCTCCTGTAGCCATGGCAACTGCAAGATTTCCCTTTTGAATCTCTTCCCAATTTTTATACTTTGTTACGAGTTCAAAAATCGCTAAAAATACAACGATACTTAATATAACAACGCTGTAGTAAGCGGCTGATTCCACGTACGGATCTTTCCAAAAATTATCCATTCCTTGCAGCTCTCCTCCCCCTCATTTTCTCTATTACTTAAATTCTACGACAGTAACACCTGTCCCTCCTTCACCAGCTTCGCCAAATCGAGCTGATTTAACCGAACGATGGTTCTTCAAGTATTCTTGCACACCTTTTCGTAAAGCACCAGTTCCTTTTCCATGAATAATAGATACGCGTGGATACCCTGCAAGAAGCGCATCATCTAAATATTTTTCCACTCGACTAAGTGCATTTTCAAATCTTTCTCCTCGAAGATCTAATTCTAAGCTAACGTGATAGTCTTTACCTTTTACCGTTGCAAGAGGCTTTGTTTCAACAGGTTTTGGTGAGTTGATATACTCTAAATCTTTTTCTTTTACTTTCATTTTCATAATGCCCATCTGAACTTGCCACTCATTACTCCCCGTACGCTCAATTAATGTGCCTTTTTGTCCCCATGTTAATACTTTTACTTCATCTCCTGACGACAGAACTCGTTCTTGCTTTTGAGGTTTAGAAACTTTCTTTTTACTCTTCTCCAATGTAGGGACTGCATCTTCTAGACGCTTTCTTGCTTCAATGAGCTCGTGCTCTTTAATCGATGCCTGCTGATTTTTTTGCATTTGTCGTAAATCTCGGATAATGTTTTCTGCTTCTTGTGATGCTTCCTTAATTGTATCTTCAGCTTTTTTTTCTGCTTTTTCATAGAGCTTATCACGCTGTTCATTAAATTCAATGATTTGACGCTGAAGCTCTTGATGAAGCTTTTCAGATTCCTTACGTAACATTTCCGCTTCAACTAGCTCAGCTTCTGATTTACGTCTGCTCTCTTCAAGAGCCGCAATCATGTTTTCTACTTTATTTGTCTCAGAACCAATATAACTCTTAGCATGATCGATGACTTTATCTTCTAGCCCTAGTCGCTTGGAAATTTCGAATGCATTACTTCGTCCTGGTACACCAATTAACAGCTTATAAGTTGGACTTAACGTTTCAATATCAAACTCCACGCTCGCATTCACAACACCAGCACGGTTATATCCATATGCCTTTAATTCTGGATAGTGAGTGGTTGCAACCACTCTTGCACCGCATCCATATACTTCATCCAAAATCGAAATAGCTAAAGCTGCTCCTTCTTGAGGGTCTGTACCCGCTCCCAGCTCATCAAATAAAACAAGACTTTTGCTATCTACTTTCTTTAAAATATCTACTATATTAACCATATGAGAAGAGAACGTACTTAAACTTTGTTCAATTGATTGCTCATCTCCAATGTCAGCAAATACGTTTTTAAACACTGCCATCTCTGAACCGTCTAGCGCTGGAACTTGAAGACCTGATTGAGCCATTAATGTAAATAAACCAATTGTTTTTAGCGTAACGGTTTTACCACCTGTATTAGGACCAGTGATAACAATTGACGTATAGTCATTACCAAGCTCAATGTCATTGGCTACCACTTCATCCTGTGAAATCAAAGGATGCTTCGCTTTAAATAGCTTAATGTAACCTCGGTCATTCATTTTTGGCTTTGAAGCTTTTAATTCATGACTATAACGGCCTTTAGCAAACATAAAATCTAATTCACCAAGCAAATAAACATTTTGTCTCAGCTCATTTGCTACTTCTGCTACTTGAGTCGTGAGTTCAATCAAAATCTTCTCGATTTCTTGCTTTTCTTTCATTTTTGCTTCTTGCAATTCATTATTTAACGTAACAATTGCTTGCGGTTCAATAAATAGTGTTGCACCTGAAGATGATTGATCGTGAACGATACCCCCGTAAGCACTTCGATACTCTTGTTTTACCGGAATAACAAATCGGTCATTTCGAATTGTTACAACCGTATCTGAGAGCATTTTTTGAGCAGAAGATGAGCGAACTAAGCTCTCTAGCTTTTGGCGAATACGTGATTCAGTCGAACGAAGTTTTTGACGAATACCTCTCAGCTGTTCGCTAGCACCATCTAGAACTGTTCCATTTTCATCGATACTCATCTTAACTGCTTGCTCTACTTCTGGGAGCGATATTAACTTTTCAATATGTTCTTGAATAATTGGAATTTGAACGTCTTCGTCTTCCGCTAACTGTTCAATAAATTGTCTTAATTGTCTCGCTGCATAAATTGTACCTGCAATATCTAAAAGCTCATTTGGACTCAATGTTCCTCCAATTTCAGCTCGTTTTACGCTTTGTCTTACATCCGAAATCCCTCCCAAAGGGGCATGTCCACGAAGCCTTAGAACCGTTGTTGCTTCATCTGTAGCATCCTGCCATTTTAACACCTGTTCATAGTCTGTAGATGGAACAAGCTGTTCTACTTTTTCTCTTCCTAGAGATGAGGCAACTTTTGTAGCTAGTTGTTCTTTTACTTTATTAAATTCAAGCACTTGAAAGATCCTTGGTTGCAAAATAAATTCCTCCTGATAATTATTACTCTTTATGGCGATTTAAAAATATCTTTAACTCATCTAAATTATACGTATTCAATACTGTTTCAGGCTTTAACCATCCCTTTACGCCAGTTGATACACCAACCTTCATGTCTTCTAACATCTCAAGGTTGTGAGCATCTGTATTAATAGCGATTTTCACCCCTGCTTCTTGTGCTTTCTTAATGTGTTCTGCTGCTAAATCTAAACGATTCGGGTTTGCATTTAACTCAAGCGCAGTATTGGTTTCTTTAGCAAGTGAGATTAACAAATCAATGTCCACATCATATCCTTCTCTTCGACCAATTAAGCGGCCGGTTGGATGTGCAATTAAATCTACGTGTTGATTGGTTAATGCATTTTTCAAACGCATCATAATTTCTTCACGTGATTGTGAAAAGCTTGAATGGATAGACGCAATGACAAAGTCCATTTCCGCTAATAAATCGTCTTCATAATCAAGCGTCCCATCTGGTAAAATGTCCATTTCAATTCCTGCTAGAATTGTAAAATCAGTATATTTTTCATTTAACCTCTTTACTTCTTCTCGTTGCTTGCGAATACGTTCTGGTGTTAATCCATTAGCTACTTTTAAATACTGTGAGTGATCGGTAATAGCCATATATTCATAGCCTTTTGCTCGACAGGCTTCAGCCATTTCTTCAAGCGAGTAACCTCCATCACTCCAAGTTGAGTGCATATGTAAGTCACCTTTAATATCCTCATGTTTTAAGAGCTCTTGGTTCTTTATAAACACATCTACTTCACGTCCATCTTCTCTCACCTCGGGTGGAATGAATGCTAGTCCAAAATGGTGATAGAACGCTTCTTCTGTTTCAAATGTTTGAAGTTCACCTGTTTCTACGTTTTCCACACCGTACTCACTAATCTTCTCTCCGTTTTCTTTGGCTAATTGACGCATGCGAACATTATGATCTTTAGAACCCGTGAAATGATGAAGCGTTGTAACAAAAGCTTCATCTTGGACAAGACGGAAGTCAACAGATACATCATAATCATAGCCTAGCGTAACAGAAACTTTTGTATCTCCATTTGAAATGACATCTTTAACAAGTGGTAATGACACAAGCTGTTCTCGAACAGCTGCTGGGTTTTCCGTTGAAATGATAAAATCCAAATCTTTTACCGTTTCTTTCATTCGTCTAATACTTCCAGCTTGTGAATATCGAATAATATCTGTCATCGCTTCTAGTTGTCCTAGAATTTCTTCAGCAATTGGCAGCATGAATGCAAGTGGTAAACGCTCTGGTCTTTTTCCATATTCCGCGATTGCAGCTAAAATCTTTTCTTCCGTTTTCTTACCAAAGCCGGCTAATCCCTGAACTTTTTCATTACGGCAAGCTTCTTCTAATGAAATGATGTCCACAATGTCCAGCTCTTTATATAACTTCGCAATCTTTTTCCCACCTAATCCAGGAAGTTTCAAAAGTGGCACTAGTCCTTCGGGAACCTCTGTTTTCAAGTCGTCTAATACGGATGACTGACCTGTCTCTCTAAACTCTTCAATTACCGTCGCCGTACCTTTTCCAATTCCTTGTAGAGCTGTTACGTCTCCAATGTCGCTTAGGCTACGCTCATCGCTTTCAAGAGCTGCAGCAGCTTTACGAAAAGCAGAAATTTTAAATGGATTATCCCCTTTTAACTCCATATATATAGCAATAGTCTCCAAAAGTTTAATAACATCTTTTTTATTCATTATTCAACCTCGATTCAAGATTTATATGTATGAGTACCGTCTATCTTTATCTTTACTATTTTGACACTAAAAAGCTTTATTTACGTTTAGTCCTTCTTCATTATTGTAAAACAAAAAAAGAGGATTTCAAAAGTATTATGCCACTTCTGAGCAATCCTCTCCACTGTCTATTTAAATTAATTACTTATACCATACCGTATTCTGTCCACAAATCTTGAATAACAGATGATAGATAAGGTGTATTTTCTACAATATTTGTAGCAATTGCCGACTGCTGAATCGCCATTTGTACGTCATTTACAGGAAGAACAGCTCCAAGATATAGTAAAATGAATACAAGAACGTAAACCTCTACAAATCCTAATGCTCCTCCTCCCCATCTATTCAACTGACGTAAAATTGGAAGGTCCGTTAAAGCAGTTAGTACAGAACCAACCATACGTAAAACAAGACGGGTTACAAAGAACAAAATCGCAAAGGCAATCATGCGGTAAAAAGCATCTTCAAGAAACGCAGGATCTAGTACAAATGAAGCAACGCTTTGCTGTTGCATATTTGGAAACGGAATTAACAAACGTAGTCGAGGTGCTAAATCTGCGCTAAAAATATAGGCCACAATAAACGCTACGGCAAAACTCACAAGATGAACAATTTGTAGTATCAGCCCGCGTTTTAATCCAGTAACAAATCCCAACAGCAGCAGGATAACTAAAATAATGTCTAACATTAGAAGTCTCATTCCTCTTTCCGATGAAGTTTTTTTTCTAACATTTCATATTCTTCTTTGAGCTTTACATACTCATTTACAATATTCACCGCAGTTAGAACAGCTAATTTATTAATGTCTAAATACGGATTCTTTTTGCTAATCTCCCTCATTTTATCATCAACGATAGAAGCCACTAGTCGAATATGACTAGTACTTTCTGTTCCAACAATTTTATAGGGTTGGCCATATATATCAACTGTCGCACGTGTTTTATCTTGTCCTGACACGAGAAAGTCCTCCGTTCCACGAAAAATCCTAATCAATATCATATCATGAAGAAGACTGCAATGGAAACATATCAATATTTACGTTATTATAAAAAATAGACGTTTATTTGTAAAATAAGTTGACTTACCAGCTTATTGACAAAGAAAGGTGGAGACATATGTCACACGCTGTTTTAACACTGTCATCTGATGACATCTTCAAAATGAAAGCATTTTACACCCCGCATTTACAGGCTAAAGTGCCTGCTGGTGCATTATTTACTGCAAAAACAGGAAGTTGCTCAATCACTGCTTATAGATCTGGAAAAGTCCTTTTTCAAGGAAAAGATGCAGAGACAGAAGCTGAGAAGTGGGGCAAGACAACCGCGCCGACAAAAAAGAAAGTCTCTAAAGCCAATACAACTTTACCTCCAAATTTTAGTGAGCTGTCAGTAATTGGTTCTGATGAGGTAGGGACTGGTGATTACTTCGGTCCAATGACCGTTGTTGCTGCATACGTAAAAAAAGAGCAAATTCCATTGTTAAAAGAGCTTGGCGTTCGCGATTCAAAAGATTTAACCGATCAAAAAATTATCTCACTTGCTCAGCAATTAATAAAAATTATCCCATACAGCTTGCTCGTTCTACATAATGAAAAGTACAATACTTTCCAAGAACGCGGGATGACTCAAGGAAAAATGAAAGCACTTCTTCATAATAAAGTCATTTTAAATGTGCTAAATAAGCTTAGTCCCGAAAAGCCAGACGCGATTTTAATTGATCAATTTGTTGAAAAAAATACTTACTACAAGCACATTGCTAACGAAAAAGCAATTGCTAATGAAAACGTATATTTTAGTACAAAAGGCGAAGGCGTACATTTGGCAGTAGCTGCTGCTTCTATTATTGCAAGGTATGCATTTTTAAAACAGATGGATAAACTTTCGGAAACGGTCGGTATGACCATTCCTCGTGGCGCAGGCAAACAGGTGGATATTGCAGCTGCCTCCATTATTAAAAAGCACGGAGTCAAAGGTTTACACTCCATTGCTAAAACTCACTTCGCAAATACGGAAAAAGCTTTAGCTTTAGTCAAAAAATAAGGAAGCGCCCAAGGGCGCTTCCTTATTTTTTATGAACGTAAACTTGCTTTAAACTGTTCTTCGACCACTTTCAATACATTAGCATGAGCTGCTGATACTTCTTCATCCGTAAGCGTGCGCTCTGGATCTAGATAACGTAAGGAGAAAGCGACAGACTTTTTGCCTTCTTCCATTCTTTCACCATCATATAAGTCAAACACTGCAACTTCTTTCAATAGTTTTCCACCAGCTTCATAAATCGCTGTTTGAAGTTCTCCTGCTAATACTTCCGTATCCACAACAAGAGCAATATCTCTTGTAATTGATGGGAAGCGAGGAATTGCAGAATAGCGAACTTCTTCTATTTTCGCTGCAAAGATTGCTTTTAGGTTTAGTTCAAATACATATGTTTCGCGAAGACCATATTGTTTTTGTATGACTGGGTGTAGCTGACCAACGTATCCAACTTCTTGACCGTTTAATACAACTGCTGCTGTACGGCCAGGGTGCATGCCTTCTTGGTGTGTAGGTTGATATCCAACTTGATTATCAAGACCTAATGTTGATAATAACCCTTCCACAACACCTTTGACCACATAGAAATCAGCTGCTTTCTTTTCGCCTTGCCAGCTGTGAGAATGCCATAAGCCTGTAATTGCACCCGCTACTCTCTCTTCTTCTGTTGGTAGCTTACCTTCTTCTGTGCCTAAGAACACAGAACCTGTTTCATATAACGCAATTGAGTCCGTTTGACGGGCGTTATTATGTTTCACAGCTTCAAGTAAGTGTGGTACTAAGCTTTGACGAAGAACGCTACGGTCTTCACTCATTGGCATTGCTAGGCGAACTGTTAATGCAGTATTTAATGCAAACTGTGTTGCTTTATCCGCACTTGTTAATGAATATGTTGTTGTTTGAGCTAACCCAGCCCCTTCTAAGAAACGGCGTACTTTACGACGCTTTAGCTGATAATCTGATAAACGACCTGGCGTTGCTACAGTCACAGGAAGAGTTGTTGGCAGATGATCGTATCCATACATACGAGCTACTTCTTCCACGATATCTTCTTCAATTGTAATATCACCGCGACGCGTTGGAACGGTTACAATGATAGTATCCTCTTCCACTTTGCTTTCAAACTGAAGGCGATTCATGATTTCTTGAACTTCGTCCATTTCTAATTCTGTACCAAGAACGTGGTTAATACGCTCAAGCGCTACAGATACTACAGCAGGCTCAATTGTCATTTCATCAAATTCAACTGTACCTGAAATAATTTCCCCACCAGCATACGCAGCCATTAGTTCAGCAGCACGATCAGCTGCTACGCGCGTACGGCTTGGGTCGATTCCTTTTTCAAAACGTGCACTTGCTTCACTGCGCAAACCGTGTTCTTTAGAAGTCTGGCGCACAGATAATCCGCGGAAGTAAGCAGATTCAATTAACACATTAACTGTGTCATCTTGCACTTCAGAATTCGCGCCTCCCATTACACCAGCCAAGGCAATTGGATCTTTGCCATTTGTAATAACAAGCTGATTTCCTTTCAGTACGCGTTTTTGATCATCAAGAGTTACAATTTCTTCACCTTCTTTTGCACGACGAACAACAACTTCTTTTGAGCCAAGACGATCATAATCAAACGCATGAAGTGGTTGGCCGTATTCAAGTAAAATGTAGTTTGTAATATCAACTACGTTATTATGTGGTCGAATGCCAGCTGCCATCAAGCGCGTTTGCATCCACAGTGGTGATGGCGCAATCTTAACATTTTTTACAACACGTGCTACGTATAGCGGATTATCCTCTTTTGCTTCTACTGCAACTGAAATGTAATCAGATGCTTTTTCTTCCGATTCTTGAAGCTCCACCTTTGGATATTTCACTTCGCGATTTAAGATTGCTGCTACTTCATGAGCTACGCCTAGCATACTTAAACAGTCTGAGCGATTTGGCGTTAATCCAAGCTCTAATACTTCATCATACAAGTTCAATGCCTCTAAAGCATCTGCTCCAACTTCAGCATCATTTGGGAATACGAAGATTCCTTCTTGATAGTCTTTTGCGACAAGCTTGCTTTCAATTCCAAGCTCTTGAAGAGAACAAATCATGCCGTTTGATTCTTCACCGCGAAGCTTAGCGCGTTTAATTTTAAAATTACCTGGTAATACGGCGCCCACTTTAGCTACGGCTACCTTTTGACCTTGTGCTACGTTTGGAGCACCACAAATGATTTGAACTGTTTCATCCCCAAGGTTAACTTGACAACGGCTTAACTTATCTGCGTTTGGATGTTGTTCACGTTCTACGACATGACCGATAACAACACCACTTATCCCTTTATTTAATTTTTCTACACCTTCAACTTCAATTCCACTTTTTGTGACTTTATCAGCAAGCTCTTCTGCTTTTACTCCTGATAAATCTACATATTCTTGCAACCAACGATATGATACAAACATGTTAGTCCCTCCTTTATACTTGTTTGAATTGATTTAAGAAACGAGCATCATTTGTATAGAAATGACGAATATCATCAACGCCGTGCTTTAACATAGCGATACGTTCTACACCGATTCCAAATGCAAAGCCGCGATATTTCTTCGAATCATAGCCGGCCATTTCAAGTACATTTGGGTGTACCATACCAGCACCTAAAATTTCAATCCACCCTGTTTGCTTACAAACGTTGCAGCCTTTCCCTCCACATTTAGCACACGATACATCTACTTCAACAGATGGTTCAGTAAATGGGAAAAAGCTTGGACGCAGACGAATTTCACGCTCAGCCCCGAACATTTTTTTCACAAACACTTCAAGTGTTCCTTTTAAGTCACTCATGCGAATATTTTCATCTACCACTAAACCTTCAATTTGCATAAATTGATGGGAATGCGTAGCGTCATCATCATCGCGACGATATACTTTACCAGGACAAATGATTTTAATTGGACTTTTTTCTTCATTTCCATTCATTACGCGCGCTTGTACAGTTGATGTATGAGTACGCAATAACGTTTCTTCGGTAATGTAGAACGTATCCTGCATATCACGAGCAGGGTGACCTTTTGGTAAATTTAACGCTTCGAAGTTGTAGTAATCTTGCTCTACTTCAGGCCCTTCAGCTACTTCATAGCCCATGCCTAGGAATAAATCTTCAACCTCTTCAATTACGCTTGTTAACGGATGATGCGTACCCACTTTAACTGGTCGGCCAGGCAGTGTTACATCAATTGTTTCTGAAGCTAGCTTGCGGTTAATTTCTTCTGCTTCTAGCGCTACCTGCTTTTCTTCAATCTTTGAAGCAATTGCTTCACGTACTTCATTTGCCAGTGCCCCCATTACAGGACGCTCTTCAGCAGATAATTTCCCCATTCCGCGAAGTACTTCTGTAATTGGTCCTTTTTTTCCTAAATAAGCTACACGTACATCATTCAATGCTTTTAAATCTTTTGAGTCATTAACTTTAACAATGGCTTCTTGTTGCAGCTCTTGTAAACGCTCTTTCATTTAATAATCCTCCTTTTGTTTTAAAAAATTGCAAATAAAAAAACCTCTCCCCAAAAAGGGACGAGGTTTAATCGCGTTACCACCCTTGTTAACCATACAAAAGCATGGTTCACTTCATTAACGTTAACGGAATATCCGGAACACCTTTACATCAAAAATGATGGTCCAAGTGTCAACTCAAGAGGTGAATTCACTTATCACGCTTATAAAAATGCTTTCAGTCACGGCATTTTCTCCCTGAATAACGTTACATAAGCTACTGCTCTCTATCACTGCTTTTCGCATATTTAGCTATTGTATTATTATAGTGAAAACGGCTAGCCGTTGCAACTACATTCCACGTAAATAGTACATTAAAATTGCTGATGCAATTGCTACATTTAAGGATTCACTCTTTCCAAAGATCGGTATATATAAGTTCTGGTCCGTTTCACTCAGCACCGTTGAGCTTACACCGTTCCCTTCGTTACCAACAATCAGAGCAAAAGCTTCTGGCTTTTCAACTTCTGTATACACCGAAGCATTTTGTAAGGATGTACCATACACGTTAATTCCAAGTTCCTTTATCTCTTTAATCGCACTAATTAAATCTTTCTTAATAACAGGCAAGTTGAAAATTGCACCTTGAGTCGAACGGATGACTTTACTATTATAAACATCTACACAGCCTTCTCCAATAATGACCGCATCGATTCCAGCCGCTTCGGCTGTCCGAATAATAGTTCCTACATTACCTGGATCTTGGACGGCATCTAACAGTACTAATCGACGCGCTGTCTGTATAACTGATGATGACTGGTTCTGGTAACATACTGCGGCAATTCCCTGGGGGGTTTCCGTATCAGCAATTGCTTTAATAACAGCAGACGTCACCACAATAATCTCAATCGTATCAACATTCCAATGTGATGGAATATCAACGTTATCAGCAACAATGAGATGCTTAATCATTTCTCTTTGGTTCAAGGCTTCTTCCACAAGATGAAAACCTTCCACCAAAAACAATCCTTGATTATCACGTTCTTTTTTTGTGTGTAATTTTTTCCATAGTTTAACCTGTGGGTTCTTCACGGAATCAATGCGCTTCACCAAACATAACTCCTCTATTTATCAATTTCAGTTACGATACATAAATTGAATGTGACATACACAAACTATTTTTGATTTTACTATCTATAGTTGAGGTGATCACGATGGATCTTAATTTACGAAATGCTATTATATCAAATGTTTCAGGTAATTCTCAAGAAGAGCTTGAAGCAACGATTATGGATGCTATTAAAAGCGGTGAAGAAAAAATGCTTCCGGGTCTAGGGGTGCTTTTCGAAGTACTATGGGAAAACTCACCTAAAAGTGAAAAAGAAGAAATTTTAACAACCCTTGAAAATAGCTTAAAGTAAGTATAAAAGGTGCACTCAAACTGAGTGCACCTTTTGTTTTATTCAAACGTAATTTTATTAACCGTTTCACGATCAAGTTTTTTAATCACTTCTGTAATTAACTTCACAGCATTTTCATAATCGTCGCGATGTAACATTGCAGCGTGTGAATGAATATAGCGAGTAGCAATTGTAATAGATAGTGCAGGTACTCCGTTAGCTGAAATATGAATAGCGCCTGAATCAGTACCACCGCCTGATATCGCATCAAATTGGTATGGAATGTTCATTTCATCAGCTACGTCTGTTACAAAGTCACGTAGACCTTTATGAGAAACCATCGATGCATCATATAAAATGATTTGCGGACCTTCACCCATTTTTGACGCTGCTTCTTTCTCTGACACCCCAGGCGTATCACCAGCAATACCTACATCTACCCCAAATGCAATATCGGGTTGAATAAGATTAGCTGATGTTTTTGCACCGCGTAAGCCAACTTCTTCTTGAGCTGTTCCAACACCGTATACAACGTTTGGATGCTCTTGCCCCTTTAAATTTTTGAGCACATCAATAGCAATAGCACAGCCGATACGATTATCCCATGCTTTTGCTAACAGCATTTTTTCGTTATTCATAACGGTAAATTCAAAATAAGGAACGATTTGATCTCCAGGCTTGACGCCCCACTCCATTGCTTCTTCACGGCTAGATGCGCCGATATCAATAAACATATCCTTAATCTCAACGGTCTTTTTACGCACTTCAGCTGGTAGGATATGCGGTGGTTTAGAACCAATAACTCCTGTAATATCACCTTTACGCGTTACAATTGTGACGCGCTGCGCTAGCATTACTTGCGACCACCAGCCACCTACCGTTTGAAAACGAATGAAGCCTTTATCATCAATTTGAGTAACCATAAAGCCAACTTCATCTAAATGACCTGCAACCATAATTTTAGGGCCTTTTTCATCTCCAACTTTTTCGGCAATAAGGCTTCCAAGTCCGTCTGTTGAAATGCTATCAGCGTAAGATTCAATATATCTTTTCATCACTTCTCTTGGTTCACGTTCGTTTCCAGGAATACCTTTTGCATCAGTTAAGTCTTTTAACATTTGTAATGTTTCATCTAACTTTTTCATCTATTCATACCCCTTTCATATGTATATCTTTTATTATATAAGAAAGCATTTTCAGAGGAAACGGTTTCTTCTTAATACCCTTCATCTTGACGCTTAAAGTTTACTTCATTTTTCATAATATAAGCCGTTTTCACTTCTTCAGCTGCAAAGCCAAGAACTTCTCCAAGTCCCATATATGAAGAGAACGCTTCTATGTACTGTTCTAGGCTTACGGTTGCTTTTAATTGTGTGAGCAAAGAGAACACGTGTAAGAATTGTTCTGTTGCAGTTTCTTTGTCCGCATTAACCGGAAGCTCTTCAATTGAATCAAACCCCCATTCAATCCCTAAAGATAACAAGAAATGAACGCCGTCTACGAACTCTTCTAAAATAATCTTTTTATCTGCTGACGGTTTTAGGCTCCAAAACTTAAAACAACGCGTTTCATTAGCCAGCTCACCTAATTCTACTAATAAAGCAAGAAGCTTGCGTGAAACCAAATCCTCGTTTTGAAGATTATGATTTGTTTCAATATGTTGGTCTAGCTGACGCTGCATGTTAAATAAAGACTTTAAGTTCATATCTAATCTCTCCTAAAATAAAATAAATATTAATATAAAACTAAAAATAAATGAAACCTTTTCCCCTTTTATACGTACTGTTAGGAAACAACCCCTGGCAAGGAGGCGATATTGCTTTGATTGTGCTCTTAATGCGACTATTAGTAATTGCTTTATTAGTCTATTTTGTGCTTTTTATTATACGATACGTTCGAAATCCAAAGCGAAAATTAATGCAAGCCAAAGAGCAAAATGAGTTTTATGTAATTGATGAAGCAGAAAATATTCGTAAAAACTTAGAACTAACGTATAAAGGTATTTTGTTTGAAGGTGAAAAATATATAAATGAACAAGTTTTTTCTATTACTATGTTATTAAAAAACCCTGACCAGCTCAATGATTTAACTCATGAAGATATAAGATCAGTGTCCACTAAGGTATCAACTTTATATCCAAAAGCTATTATTACCTGGAAAAGTCCTGTACGAGAGTTTTTAAAGAAAGAGCCACAAAAGCAGTAGCTTTTGGGCTTTTTTAGTGAGAGAACATTTGAAAAACAATGTGCTTACTTCTAGTTGAAAAAAGCCTCTTTGCTTGGCCTAACTCCCATTACAAATTTCTCCCTTTCCGCAGGGTAAGTACCGAGCCTCCTCGTAAACTGGGGGATCTCTCCCTGCTCACTACTCATCAAGTTTGAAAACTATTTCTGGAAACATTAAGCCTTTTATTACTATTCGTTGATAATCAGCTTCTACTTCATAAATTTTCACGCCTTCATTGTCTGCCCCACTTCGTTCTTCACATTATTTACATATAGATTAGCAATAAAGCCACATGAATGATTACTAAAGAAGGGAGACCGAAACGAAAGCTTGCATGCTTTGTTTTATGACGATAGAGATTCATGCCAATCGTTGCCCCTAGAGCTCCTCCTATAATAGCAATAGTCCAAATAGTCTGCTCTTTAATTCTCCATTCATTTCGCTGAGCTCTCTTTTTGTCTGTATTCATTACGTATAAGCCAACAAGATTAATAAACACTGCGTATATTATCAAAAACAAAAATAATCCCTCCAATAAACAAAAAAGCCTTGCTACCTCGTGGTAACAAGACTTTTCAGTAGAAAATTACTTTTCTAAACCTTTTTTAGCAGCTGCTGCTAATTCAGCAAATGCTTTTTCGTCAGCTACAGCTAAGTCAGCAAGCATTTTACGGTTAACTTCAATACCTGCTAATTTTAATCCGTGCATTAAACGGCTATAAGAAAGACCGTTCATACGAGCTGCTGCATTGATACGTGTGATCCATAATTTACGGAAATCACGTTTTTTCTGACGACGGTCACGATAAGCATACATGTATGATTTCATTACTTGCTGATTAGCAACTTTGTATAATCTATGCTTTGAACCGAAGAAACCTTTGGCTAATTTTAAAACTTTTTTACGACGTTTGCGTGTTACTGTACCGCCTTTTACGCGTGGCATAATTGTTACCTCCTGTTATGTTTCTATCTCAACCCAAATTACTTAATGTTATCTAATAAGTGACGAATACGTTTGAAGTCACCTTTGCTTACTAAAGAACCTTTACGTAATTTACGTTTTTGTTTAGTAGATTTGTTAGCGAATAAGTGACTAGTGTAAGCACGAGCACGCTTTAACTTACCGCTTCCAGTTTTTTTGAAACGCTTTGCAGCGCCACGATGTGTTTTCATTTTTGGCATGGGGTGTTCCTCCTCGTTCTATTACTTTTCGTTTTTAGGTGCAAGCACTAAGAACATGCTGCGTCCTTCCATTTTTGGAGCTGATTCAACTGAACTAATATCAGCGCAAGCCTCTGAAAAACGATCAAGTACTTTTTGTCCAATTCCTTTATGAGTAATAGCACGACCCTTAAAACGAATTGACGCTTTTACTTTATCACCTTTTTCAAGGAACTTACGTGCGTTACGAAGTTTTGTGTTAAAATCATGCTCATCGATTGTTGGGCTTAAACGAACTTCTTTTAAGTTAACAACCTTTTGGTTTTTACGAGCTTCTCTTTCTTTACGCTGTTGCTCGTAGCGGAACTTACCGTAGTCCATAATACGACATACAGGTGGTTTCGCGTTTGCAGCAACCATTACTAAGTCAAGATTTGCTCGTGCAGCAATATCAAGTGCTTCATTTTTTGATTTAATTCCTAATTGCTCACCGTTTTGATCAATTAGACGAACTTCGCGAGCTCGAATGCCCTCGTTTACCATCATGTCCTTGCTAATAAGTAGCCACCTCCAAGGTTTAATGAATGAATACGCTTGTGTAGATGTTGAGTATACACACAAAAAAGCGTGAGTACACAATGCACCCACACTACTATCGTTAAAAGTAAATACGATGTCAACCTGCTAACTGCTCTATAGGCGTCAATCAGGTGAGAAGCGGGTGCTTCTTCTTCTGCACAAACAAGTATTCAATTACTTAAGCTATTATAGTATCAACAAAGACAAAAGTCAATGATTTCGTTCTTTATTTAACAACAAAAATTATTTTACCAAAGGAAAAACATTTATGCAACATTTTTTTTGCTTTTTTTAAAAAAGGAAAGTGGAGAGGGTCCCCTCTCCACTTTTTTATTAGCGAGTAATTTCTACTTTTAGCCCTGCTAAGAACTGTTCAAAATCAACAGTTTCTGAATTTTGCTCGCCGTATTTACGCACATTGACTGCTTTTTCTTCTACTTCTTTATCTCCCACTACTAGCATGTAAGGGATTTTTTGCATTTGAGCTTCACGAATTTTATAACCAATTTTTTCTTCACGTGAATCTAGTTCCACGCGCACCCCTGCTAACTGAAGTTTCTCTTGAACTTCTTTTGCATAGTCTAAGTGAACTGTTGGAGATACTGGAATCACCTGAACTTGAACAGGTGCTAACCATGTTGGGAACGCCCCTTTGTATTCTTCAATTAAAAAGGCTACAAAGCGTTCCATTGTTGACACAACACCGCGGTGAATAACAACTGGACGATGTTGCTTCCCATCTTCTCCAATATATGTTAAATCAAAGCGTTCTGGTAATAAGAAATCTAGCTGTACTGTTGAAAGAGTTTCTTCTTTTCCAAGAGCCGTTTTAACTTGAACGTCAAGCTTTGGACCATAGAATGCCGCTTCTCCTTCTGCTTCATAGTAATCTAAACCAAGCTCATCCATTGCGTCCTTTAACATCGTTTGTGCTTTTTCCCACATTGCATCATCATCAAAGTACTTTTCTGTATCTTCTGGATCGCGATATGATAAGCGGAACGAATAGTTTTCAAAGCCAAAATCCTTATATACAGCTTCTACTAAACGAACAACACGAATTAGCTCCTCTTTAATTTGATCTGGACGAACAAAAATGTGCGCGTCATTTAGCGTCATACCACGAACACGCTGAAGACCAGCAAGTGCACCGGACATTTCATAACGGTGCATCGTACCTAGCTCTGCGATACGAATCGGTAATTCACGGTAGCTATGAATATCATTTTTATATACCATCATATGGTGGGGACAGTTCATTGGACGAAGAACTAAATCTTCATTATCCATTTCCATTGCTGGGAACATGCCGTCTTGATAATGATCCCAGTGACCAGATGTTTTATATAGCTCTACGCTACCTAGGACTGGTGTGTACACGTGTTGATAACCTAGTGCAACTTCTTTATCCACAATATAGCGTTCGATAACGCGACGAATTGTTGCCCCTTTTGGTAACCATAATGGAAGACCTTGTCCAACTTTTTGTGAGTTTGTGAATAAATTAAGCTCTTTACCAATTTTACGGTGATCACGCTCCTTCGCTTCCTCTAATAAGCGTAAGTGCTCATCTAAGTCCGCTTTTTTGAAGAATGCTGTACCGTAGATACGCTGCAACATTTGATTGTTGCTATCTCCACGCCAGTAAGCACCAGCAATATTCAATAGCTTAAATTCTTTAATTTTGCCGGTTGATGGAACATGAATACCGCGACAAAGATCAAAGAACTCGCCTTGTTGATAAATTGTTACAGTCTCACCTGCTGGAATTGCATCGATAAGCTCTAACTTTAATTCATCTCCAACTTCTTTATATAGCTCAATTGCTTCTTCACGAGATACTTCGCGACGCTCAATATCAATATTTGCATTCACAATCTTCTTCATTTCTTTTTCAATTTCAATTAGATCGTCAGGCGTAATGGATTGCTCCATATCAATGTCATAATAAAATCCACTCTCGATAACTGGTCCTACGCCAAGCTGAACCTTTTGATCTTTAAAAACACGCTTAATCGCTTGAGCCATTAAGTGAGCCGTACTGTGACGCATAATTTCAAGTGCTTCACTTGAATCTTGCGTGATGATTTCAAGCTGACCGTCTGCGTAAATTGGTGTACGTAAATCTAAGAGCTCACCGTTTACCTTACCTGCAATTGATTTTTTCTTTAGCCCTGGGCTAATCGATGACGCAATTTGTTCTGTCGTTGTACCTTTAGGATATTCTTTTACTGCACCATCTGGAAATGTCATTGAAATAACTTCTGACATGTGATTCAACTCCTTATTTATCTCAGTATAATCCTGCATAAACTGGTTATTTACGCAAATAAAAAAACTCGTCCCTTAGTAAGGGACGAGTTGTGTATACACGTGGTACCACCCTTGTTTCTGTCTTTCTGCTTAATAAAGCACAATAAAAGACAGCTCGAGGCTTGATAACGGAAATTCCGTCAGTAATTACTAAAGTAAAATACTTGTTTACTACTGAAGTTTAGAGGTGGTAAGGATATAAATCGTGTTAAGAATCTTTCAGCCATGGATTCCCTCTCTAATAAACCGTAAATATAAACTCATGTCCTCATCATTACTTATCGCTAATTAATATTTTTACAATATGAGCCTATTATATTCATTTTTAAAATAGAAATCAACCTCTCAAGTCAGATTCTCTTTTTTTAAAAATGTGGCTTCTTGTTTTGTACATATGATTACTCGCTCTTGGAAAAGGTTTTGAATGGTATAAATGAAATCATGTGTATGCTCACGATCACTATAAATATAAATATGCTCTGGAGATAGCGTAATGAGAGGCGCTATAACGGATGGATCTATGTATAACGACTCATTCTTTTTCATAAATTCCTCAGCTAAATGTTGACGCTGATTTGCTGTTAACAATGTAAAATTTTCATCATAGAGTTGAAATTCACTTTCTTGTGAATGCACAACATGTATTGCTTCGCAGTTTGCCTCTTCCGTTAAAATAACTTGTCTGAGCTGTTCAACAAACATTTGATATTCATATTCTAGTTTATATTCATCAATAGCGATTTCTACATAGTATTGTAAGCGAGATCGATAATTCTTTAATCGAAACTGGAGAAAGGACTCAAATGTAAACGTAACGTTGTTCACTAAGAAATCTTGCAGCGCTTCTCTAATTAATAGCTCTTTCGGCATTGAAAAATCCTGTTTTGGTACATCCTCTTTCTCACCCTCTACAATATGATAGACCATGTCTATAATAAGCTGTAGCTCTTGTGAATCTGTATAAAAAAATTTCTGTGTCAAAATCTCACTTAAAATGGATTCTTCTTTCTGCCCTAATATAAAATCTGTCAATACTGGGATTAGCATATCGTGTACAATTTCGTCTCGATTATATGTCACGTCAATTACTAGAAGCTGACTGTTCACAAGTTTAAAGCATTGCGGAGCATATGATAAAGCGCTTCGTTTCGCGCATAGAGACCTGTAAATACCAATTGCTTCTTTCTCATACTTAAAGAAAATTCTCACTAATGTTAGCCCCCTTTTGGACACGCTTTATTTATATATATGGGGCAACATGAAAAAAAATGAGCAAGTCCTTACATGAAATGTAAAAGAACTGCTCATTTGTTACGTTTATTTTCACCTTCCACCTTTACAGGAGTGGCTAACGTCTTGATTCGTTCCATAATCCGCGCGGCTTTCAACTCTTCCTCTTCACCTTTTTGCGTATACGTTAAATGGTGCTTCATCTGCTGAAAATTTAGATTTGACGTAAAAAAAGTCGGTAAATTTTCCAGCATTCGGAATTGAAGGATGGTGCCCAGCACATCGTCTCGCATCCAGCTCGTTACAGATTCTGCCCCCAAGTCATCTAACATTAAGACGGGCACTTTTTTAACGTATTCTATCTTCTCGTTAAAAGTTTTATCTTGAAAAGATCCTTTAAGCTCTCGCAAGAACTCAGGAACATATACAATGGTTGATTTCACTTTCTTTTCAGCTAAGGCATTAGCAATCGCACCTAAAAAGTAGGTTTTCCCAACACCGAAAGACCCATGTAGATAAAGAGCTTTCATCTTTTTATTAGGTTCATACTCCCTGACAAAATCTCGCACTAACTTAATAGCTTCAAGCCGACCTTGCTCAATTTCAATCTCTGACATGGAAGCGCTCAAAATATCTTTCGGTACATAAAGACACTGAATAAATGACTCTTGCTCTTTGCGTTCATCTTCAGTTACTTTTCTAGGACAGCGCTCATAAGTTACATCAATATTCTTACCATCAATGGAAAGCTTTGGATGATAGCCTTTAATCATATTAACGCAGCTTTGTAAAGATGGACAGTCTTGACACTCTTTGCTCTGCCCTTTAAACTCATGCATCTTAATAAGACCACGTTCTACAATACCTTCATCCAATTGGTCCCGATTCTTCCTTAAAAAATCTTGGACATTACGATCAGAAAGTACTTCTGATTTTAACGTTTCAAATCGTTCCTTGAAACCTTGATTATTCGCTAATTTGTTTAGTGAATCATTGATTGACTTCATCCCATTACCTCTCCTTTCCATTCATTAATCCTCACGATTCTTCTTTAAGTCCAAATCAAGCTGCTTTAATTCTTCTTCAAGTTTCCGCTTTTCTTCTTCAAAATCTAAATCTTCTTTTTGGCTTTGAGGTTTCTTTTCCTCTTCCGACTCTTCTTTCAACCAGTCTGGGACCAGCTCTTTACGAACCGTTCGTTTTTTCTTCGTCGTTGCTTGCTTAGACTCAGCCCAATTTTGGTATTCCTTATGCTCATTCTTCGCAATAATCATCGCTTCTTCCACTGTTTTTACCTTTTTACGAGCCCAGTGCCCCGCAATTTTATCCACATATGCTTTCGATAACTTCATATCTGTTCTTAGCATGACATAATAAATAAGTACGTTAGCAACACCAGGAGAAAGATTTTGATGAAACATAACGTCTTCAACCATTTGTAAATCTGCTTTAGAAGGCGTTGCTCCACCGGACAAGTCTGTCAGTAGCTGCTTTGGCGACGTCACTTCTAACTGCTTAATTAACTTCTCCTCTTGAGAAATAGGCTCTTTATGTTCCATTGTTCGTAATAACGGCGGCTGAACTTGTTCACTTAAGTTAGGCAGTGCTTCACCATTTTCAAACTGATAATGATTTCTAGCAGCTTTTCGAAGCATTTCAATATCTACTTGATCATTTTCATTAAGCGCGTCCAAGACAACATTCTTCATTTGCAAAGCATCGATTTGATATAAAAACGCCAGCTTTTCAATTGCTGACCTTACTTTGATTGTAATGGCTTTTTTAGAAATCATGGACTCGGTTAAACCTGCCAGAAATAAATCAAAATCAAACCCTGCATCCCTAATCGTTATATTCGCTCTTTTGGAGTTATCAACATAGTCTAAATCTTTACTTGGTATGAAGACATCTTGATTCTCTCGTTGTAAACTTGACGTGAGCTCTGTCGTTTGTACTGACTTATAGACATCGTTAAATGACCGAGTAACGTCTTTAAATTCCATCTGGTCAACAGCTGGGTCCATAAAGTATCGTCTAATTTTTTGAAATACATTTTTCCCTAATCGATTGTATAAGTAGACGTTTAAAACACCATCATCAAAGAACTGTTGTGGTGTTAATGGAGGAATTAACTCATAAATATAAACTCTTCCCCCGTCATCTTCTTTCATATAGGTTTTTAATAAGCCAATTCCCTCAAGCTTTAATCGCTCTTGATAAATGGATTTTAAGTTCATTTGCATAACGGCCATTAGATGATGATGCGTTACTTCTGCTCCCCACAAGCGCCCTTGCTCTAGTTCACTCCATAACGTCATATATAAGCCATAGCACACGGTTCCAATTAACGGTTGATAGAGAGTTGTTAACACTTTTCGATCATATTCTTGAATAACGCCGCTCGTTCTCACAACATAACGGTCAACTGGAATAATTTCTTTCCAATGTTGCTCATTCATCATCATTACCTACCCAATTCTAAAATAGCAAAAAAGAGCTAAAAAATCTCTTTAATAGCTCTTTTATAGTTTTTCTTTCTTAATTAACTCTTTTAGTTCATCAATAAAGACATTAATGTCTTTAAATTGACGATAAACAGAGGCAAAGCGTACATACGATACTTCATCAATAGCAGCTAGCCTTTCCATTACCATTTCCCCAACAACGTCCGACTGAACTTCTGATGCACCTTGACTACGCAGTTCAGATTCAATATCATGTACAGTATCTTCAAGTTGTTTCAAGCTAACTTGTCTTTTTTCACATGCCTTAATCAAACCGCGTAAAATCTTCTCTTTACTAAATTCTTCACGCGCTCCGTCTTTTTTCACTACGATTAAAGGTGGCTCTTCTACTTTTTCAAATGTTGTATAACGGTAGTGACAATTTTCGCATTCACGTCGCCTGCGAATTGAACGACCTTCTTCAACAGGCCGTGAGTCTAACACTCTCGTTCCATTATACTGACAGGAAGGACATTTCATCTTCTCAACTCCAATAAATAACCTTTTATATTTGTATAAACTAAGCAGCTTGTACGAACTGACTGCCTATGTATGTTAGAAATTTAAAATAAAAATTCACTTTCTTTTCATATTATAGAAAACAAAGCTTGAATACAAGTGAAGGAGAATGAATTCTGAAATTTTATTTCCTAAAACATTTGTTTTCCAATAGATAAAGGCGTTATACAGCTTTATTTATTCAATATACTTTATTTCCCTTACTTAATAGCAATCAAATGCTGATCAAAATGCTTATAAAAAAAGATGATTAATTCTTTACTATACCCAAAATCGAATGGCATCACTTTTGATTCCGTTGTAACCGAAAAATCGATAGCGGTTTCAAAAGGTCGTAATGAAATAATCGTAATAACAACAAATGCTTTTCGCCCCTTAGATACGTTTAAACTAATCTCTCCACGCTCTTCATAAGCAGCTAAAATCTCTACTCCATTCATATTCTTCAATAAATTTTGCACCTGAGTAAATGTTTGAGAGGCTGTTGATTTATAGTAATGTGTTTGTAACTTTGGATTCTCGTGGTGGTCTCTAGTTTCAGAATGATTCGAAAAAACTGACTTTACTTTTTGAATAATCCCCATGTTGTATAGACTCCTTTTTATCAAAATAATCGCTATAGCTATTAAAAATATACTAGCTACTTTCTTTATTATAATGGATAAACAATATTTTTGTATCTAAAAAGGACTGTCTATAAATGGCGAGTCCAATTTATAGAGCAGTCCCTAATTGTCTTAGCTTTGTTTTATACTATTAAAGTACATTTGCTTTCGTTTGCTTTACTTGTACAGGACCCATTCCACGTGGCACTTCAATTGTCTCACGTGTTTGAGCGTTTAGTTCATCTGCAATATAGTCAGCAGCGATTGTTGGATCTAAGTCTCCACATGTGTATACATCGATACTTGCATATCCATGCTCTGGAAAGCTGTGAATAGTTAAGTGTGATTCTGAGATAATAACAACCCCACTTACACCCTGAGGTGCAAACTTATGAAAAGCAACCTCACGAACTTCCGCTCCAGTCTTTAATGCTGCATCTACAAACGTTTTTTCAATATAATCCATATCATTCAACTTATCGAAATCACAACCCCATAATTCTGAGATAACGTGACGACCCATTGTTTCCATAATGATATTTCCCCCTTTAACAATTTTTAATCGTTAAATATGAAATTCTTTCGCCATATAGCATGTTAACTACCACGGGGGAAAGTTAGTCCAGAGAGGTCCTAACCCTTTAAGTAGATACATAACCGAAAGGTACACAAGAAGTTCACGAAACATAGTATACTTTGTTTAGACTTATTTTGCAACACGTGATTTTATTTAAATTTACAATCTGTAGCTAAACACAATTTATTCTCTGCCCCACCGCTTTCTTAAGACCTCTCATTTATTAGTTCCCTATCTTAATTAGAACAAACAATGAATTCAAACACAAAAAGCGAGGCATGATTGCCTCGCTTTTTTATCCAACTTTTAGCTTTGAATTTTGAATCATTTCTGCTGTAATATATTTCACCAAATCGACTACTCTTTGTGAGTATCCCCATTCATTATCGTACCACGCTAATACTTTAATTTTATGTTCATCCATGACCATCGTTGATAAGCCGTCAATGATTGCTGAATGAGGGTTTGTATTGAAATCAATTGATACTAATGGTTCTGTTGTAAATGCCAATATGCCTTGTAAGGGACCCTCTGCCGATTGAATAAACATTTCATTCACCGCTTCTTTTGTTACCGCTTTCCTAACATCGACAACAAGGTCGACAAGCGAGACATTTGGCGTTGGAACCCGCAGCGCCATACCATGTAATTTCCCACTGAGATGAGGAAGCACCAGCGATAATGCTTTGGCAGCCCCAGTTGTTGTAGGGATAATGGACTGACCGCATGCGCGCGCGCGTCGCAAATCTTTATGTGGATTATCAATATTTTTTTGATCATTCGTATATGCGTGAACTGTTGTCATCAACCCGTTCTCAATGGTGAAAGCTTCGTCTAATACTTTCACAACAGGCGCTAGGCAGTTTGTCGTACAAGATGCATTTGAGATAATATGGTGCTTATGCACATCCAATACCTTTTCATTTACCCCCATTACAATCGTGACATCTTCATCTTTACCAGGTGCTGTTAAGACAACTTTTTGAGCACCAGCCTCAATATGTAACTGTGCTTTTTCTCTAGAGTTAAATTTCCCAGTTGCTTCAATCACTAGATCAATTTGCAACTGTTTCCACGGTAATAAGAGTGGGTCTCGCGAGTCAAGCAGTTGAATTCTTTTACCATTTACAATCAACGCATCTGTTTCACAAATAACTTCTCCATTAAATGGACCATGAATAGAGTCATATTTAATTAAATGTGCTAATGTTTCTGCAGGATAGCTTGCATTAATTGCAACAATATCTAACTTCTCCTCTTCAATTGCTGTTCGAAAAACCATTCTTCCAATTCTCCCAAAACCATTAATTGCAATTCGTGCTTTCATGGCTGTTCCCCCTAACAAATATGTTATACTATTTAACCTTTTATACAAAATAGTATAACATAAATAATTTTAAAATGAAGAATTATTGCACATTATTTTATTGTCTTATTCTACATATATTAAAAAAAGCTGGAAAGAATGACTTCTCTCCAGCTCAATTTGTTAATTTTGATACAAGTTTTATCACTTGTTCTTTTGTTTCAGCTATACTTCCATTATTATTAACTATAAAATCTGCCATCTTTGCCTTTTCAGTTAAAGGCAGCTGAGACTTAATTCTTGCTAATGCATCTTCTTTAGAAAGGTTATTTCGCTTCTGTAGTCGCTCAAGCTGCACAAGTTCATTTACATGGACAACAACAACTTGGTCTACCAGATACGTTAATTTGCTTTCAAACAAAAGCGGAATATCCAACACAACTAGCTGATATTGCTCAGCAATCAGCTGCTCTTTTTGCTTTAACATTTCCTTTCGAACTTCCGGGTGTACAATTGAATTTAGCTTTTGACGTTCCTGTTCATTATGAAAGATAATCTGACCAAGAGCAGCACGATTAATTTCTAAATCTTCTTGTAAAATGCCTTTTCCAAACGTCTCAACAATTTTACTATAAGCCGCTCTACCGTTCTGAACGACTTCTTTTGCAATTTGATCAGCATCAATAACCGGTATACTCATTTCACGGAATATGGCTGCAACCGTACTTTTTCCACTAGCAATTCCACCCGTTAAACCAACAACAATCGTCATAATGTTCTCCCTTTTTAATTCTTATAATCTAAATATCCCCATTAAAATCAATACAACACCTGGTACAAATGAAAACATCCTCATCCAAGCTAATTTAGAAAACCATTTTCCAATTTGAATTCCTAATGCAAGAAAAATAAAACTCATTGCTGCTACGGCAATGGCCAATATAATTGGAGAATAGCCTAATAAAGCTGCTGCTATTCCAGCTCCAAATGCATCCAACGATAACGCAATACCTAAAATTAACGCTTCAACTCCCGTAATAGAGCCGGATTTATCTAAATCTGCTGTCGTCGGCTTTTTCAAAATGTTAATAACCAACCCAATAGATTTTATTTCCACCTTAAAAATAATCTTTTCTTCCAACTTTGCTGTTTCCTCATCTTCAGGACGAAAAAATTGATACAAAATCCACATGCCCAACAATACAAAGATAATACCACCAATGGTGTCAAGCGCAGCTGGAGAAAATAAGTGAGTAATCATTTTACCGACAAACATTGCAAGAGTTAATGTAAACGCGGAACAACACGCAATGATTAAAATTGATTTAAACGGAATTTTAAGTTTTCTCAATCCGTATGTTAATCCTACGCTGAAGCTATCTAGGCTTACTGCAAAAGCTACTAGTATTAAAGAAAGTGAAATCATCTTAAAGAGCTCCTTCCATTTCATCTATCTAAAGTATATGAAAGGAGCCCATCCATTGTTATTATTCTTCAAGCTTCTGGCAACTTGGACAAATATGCGTACCTCTTCCCGCTACTACATATTTTCTAATCGGGGTGCCACATACAGCACAAGGTTGGTCTTTTTTCCCATAAACATAAAGCTGAAGCTGAAACATTCCCATCTCTCCTTGAGTGTTTACGTAGGATCGAATGGTGCTTCCGCCTTTTTCAACCGCTTCCTGTAGAGTTGCTACTATTTCTTTATGCAAACGGTCCAGCTCTTCATCGGTGAGCTCGCTTGCTACACGTTCAGGATGTATACGAGCTCGAAACAGTGCTTCATCGACATAGATATTTCCAAGACCAACGACCACTTGCTGGTCTAATAAGACCGCCTTAATTTTTCGGGTCGTTCGACCGATTCGTTTTTTTAGAACTTCAGCTGTAAACAGTGCTTCAAAAGGCTCTGGACCAAGTGTACTTAGGGGTGGTGATGATTCTTCTTCTCCTGGCTGAAATAAATGCATAGTCCCAAATTTTCGTACATCTTTGTACCTTAACTGCGTACCATCGGTAAATAAAAAGATAACATGCGTATGCTTATCAATCGGTTCATCCTTTTCAACAAGAGCGTACTTGCCTTCCATTCGGAGATGAGAAACCAATACGTAGTCATCTAAGATAATTTTCAAAAACTTACCTCGACGGTGTACATCTAGAATCGTCTGTCCCTTTAGTGCGTCACAAAACTGTTCAACATCAACCGGTCGCTTAATGATATTTGACCAAGTTACTTTTACTTCATCAATTGTTTTTCCTTTTACTAAATGAATGAGCGTGCGGCGAACCGTTTCAACCTCTGGTAATTCCGGCACCTTATCCACCTCTCTTTGCTAGTTCATTGTTGTTTACTTAGCATCAAACCAAGTAGCACCATATGAATAATCTACCTTTAAAGGTACATCTAATTTCAGTGCGCTTTCCATCACTTCTGGAACAATGCGTTCAAGAATTTCAATTTCATGTTTCGGTGCTTCAAAGATAAGCTCATCATGTACTTGAAGAAGAAGCTTGGTTTCTAAATTTTCTTCTTTTAATCGCTTAGCCATCTCGAGCATTGCTTTTTTGATAATATCAGCAGCTGTTCCTTGAATAGGTGTGTTCATAGCCGTTCTCTCAGCAAAACTTCTGAGATTGAAGTTGCGGCTTGTAATCTCAGGTAGGTAGCGACGACGGTGCAATAAAGTCGTTACATAGCCTGTTTCTTTCGCTTGACGTATAATGTCTGCCATATATTCTTGAACTCCAGGAAAACTTTCTAAGTAGCGCTCAATAAACTTTGCTGCTTCTTTTCGCGTAATACCGAGATTCTGTGATAACCCATAATCACTAATGCCATACACTATCCCGAAGTTAACCGCTTTTGCTTGACGTCTCATATTCGCCGTCACATCTTCTTTTGCTACGTGGAACACATCCATAGCCGTTTTCGTATGAACATCTAGATCTTCTGTAAATGCTTCAATTAGTTTTTCATCAGCTGCAATATGTGCTAAGACACGCAGCTCGATTTGAGAATAATCGGCGGCAAAGATTACCCAATCTTTCTGAGAAGGAACAAAAGCTGAACGTATTTTTTTCCCTTCTTCCAAGCGGATAGGGATATTTTGCAAATTAGGATCAACTGAACTTAACCGTCCTGTTTGCGTTAACGTTTGATTAAAACGCGTATGAACTTTCTCATCAGAATGAATGACTTTCTTTAGTCCTTCCACATATGTAGACTGAAGCTTACCAAGCTGACGGTATTCTAAGATTTCTTGGATAATTTCATGCTTATTAGCCAACTGTTCCAACACATCTGCAGAAGTAGAATAGCCCGTTTTTGTCTTTTTAATAACGGGGAGTTCAAGCTTTTCAAACAATATAACCCCTAACTGCTTCGTTGAATTAATGTTAAATTCTTCTCCAGCGTAACTATAAATAGTAGCTTCTAATTCCTTCAAGCGCTCATGAATAGTTTTCCCTAACTCATCTAGTCGGTTGTGGTCAATTTTCACTCCTTGATATTCCATGTCAGCTAATACAAATGACAGGGGCATCTCAAGCTGCTCATATAAGTCATATTGCTCATTTTCTTTTAGCTCTGTTAGCAGCTTTTCTTTTAAAAATCGAAGCGCTGCAGCTTTTCTAGCAACATGTTCTGCTAATTCATCTACTTCAGGTACAGATTTTTTTGCACCTTTTCCATATACTGCTTCATCAGAATTTACTTGCGTATAGCCTTTTAACTTAGCAATTGTAGCTAAATCATCGTTGGCTTCCGCAGGGTTTAAGATATAGGAAGCAATCATGATATCTTGTTCAATTCCTTTAATCTCATAGCCTTCCCAACGCATCGCGACAACCATTCTTTTTCCATCGAATACGGTCTTTTTCATTGATGCATCCTGCAACCAGTTTACAAATTCAGAAGACTCTAAGGCTACTGATTTTTCAATGAAAAAGTGGCCGTTTTCATTGCTAATACCAAAGCCTAACAGCTGATCACGATGATAATTCTCTTCATATCCTTCCACAACAAGCGCAGCGTCTTTGGTTAGTATATTTTTGTCTACATTTTGCACTATCTTATGTTCAAGCTCTTCAAAAGAATTGCTATCCTCTGAATCGCCACCAAATTTATCTAACAAGGAATTAAAGCCGAGCTCTTTAAATAATGCTAGAAGCTTTTCACTATTTTCACCTTCATACAAAACGCTTTCCAAGCTCACTTCAATGGGTGCGTTTGTGTCTATTGTAGCAAGCTCTTTGCTCATGAGTGCCTGCTCTTTGTTATCCGATAGCTTTTCTTTTAATTTTTTACCACTTACTTGATCGATCGATTCCAAGACGTTTTCAACTGTACCAAACTCTTTTAACAATTTCAGAGCCGTCTTTTCTCCAACTCCTGGAACACCCGGAATGTTGTCAGAAGAGTCCCCCATAAGCCCCTTCATATCAATTATTTGCATAGCCTTAATTCCATACTTCTCATCAATTAAAGCTGGAGTATAGGCATCAACATCTGTAATGCCTTTTCGCGTGATACCGACTGTTATGTGTTCTGAAACAAGCTGAAGTAAATCTTTATCACCTGAAATTACTTTCACTTCAAAGTTCTCTTTTTCAGCTTGTGTTGCCAATGTACCGATAATGTCATCGGCTTCGTAATTCTCTAGCTCATAGCGCTTAATTCCGTAAGCATCTAGCAAGTCTCGAATAAATGGAAATTGCTCTGATAACTCAGGCGGCGTTTTTTGTCTTCCACCTTTATACTCTGTAAATGTTTTATGACGAAACGTTGTTTTGCCAGCATCAAATGCAACAAGAAGATGTGTTGGTTTCTCCTCTTCTAAAATGCGCATTAACATCGTTGTAAATCCGTAAATGGCGTTTGTATGTATACCTTTATCATTATTCAGTAAAGGCAGAGCAAAAAATGCACGATATGCAATACTATTGCCGTCTATTAATACTAATTTCTTGGACATGAATAATCCTCCATTTCAAAAAAAGAACGTTTATTCTATTTTATCAAAAGTTCCCTCTTAACAACAAAAACTAATCTATCTAATTACAGTTAGTTTTTTACCAGAAACTAGTTTCATGCATAATTTGAACGAGGAATGCGCCTCAATTATAAATGGTATAAACAAAAAAGGCATTATCCTTTATAGAATAATGCCTTTGTCTTATGTCATAAAAAAATAGACGAAAGAAGTATGAAGACTCCTTTCGTCTTCCAAAATTGGCTCCTTGGATGAAGGGGTTTCCATAGAAAAGTATAACAAGCTTATATTAAGCTTCCTTAAACACTTTGTAAAAAGAGCGTAAACATTTGCTTAGTTTTCTAAGTACTTGTTTAATGTGACAGAAAAGGTTGTCCCTTCATTGACTTTACTCTGTACGTCAATGTGTCCTTTATGTGCTTCTACAAGATGCTTGACAATAGCTAGTCCAAGACCTGTACCACCGGAGTTTCTACTTCTTGCTTTATCCACCCGATAAAAGCGTTCAAAAATTCGAGGAATTTCTTCTTGAGCGATGCCAATCCCTGTATCAGTGATATGAATAAGGACCGTTTCTAATTTCTCTTCAATTTGAATATGCACTTTTCCGCTTGGCATCGTATAATTCAGTGCATTACTAATTAAATTCATAAAAACTTGGGTTAACCGCTGGATATCTCCTTCAATTAAACATTCCTCTTCCAATGTTTCGATTTGAAGATCAACTTCTCGCTCTTTCGCTCGATTAGAAAGAACCATAACAATTTCGTAAAGAAGCGTATTAATATTAATAGTTTGAACGGTTAACTGAAAACCTTGCTGTTCCACTTTTGATAAATCTAATAAATCTTGTATTAACGTTTCCATCCGTTGACTTTCATTCATGATAATCGATAGAAATTGCTTTCTTAGCTCAGGTTCCTCCATAGCTCCATCTAAAAGCGTCTCACTAAACCCTTTAATTGATGTGATAGGTGTTTTTAACTCATGAGATACGTTAGCAACAAAATCTCGACGAACCTGCTCTAGTTTCTTAAGTTCTGTTATGTCATGAAAGACAAGAACAATCCCTTTCCATTCATCATTTAACCCAATAATTGGTGCTCCATATACATCATAATGACGACGCTCAATATTCCTAGAGAGTACAACATGCTTGCGAACTTTTACTTCTGTCATAAAAATCTCTTCTACTAGAGAAACCACTTCTTTATGTTCAAACACTTCATAATAGAGATGATATAAGAAATCATCCATCTTTATTTGGAACTGTTCTTTATAAGCTCGATTTACTAGGTTAATATAGCCGCGACTATCAATTAAAATCATCCCGCTACCCATATTTTCAATGAGCGTCCGCAAGCGATCTTGTTGCATCTCTTGACTACGAATTAACTCTTGTAAATTGCGAGCTAAAGCATTGATGGACTGACTTAACATTCCTGTTTCATCCATATAATCTTCATAGGTACGAGCTTTATAATTGCCTCTTGCTAACTCCATGGCTACCTGAGTAGCAGATTCAATTGGTCTCGTATAGCGATTCATTATCTTTATTCCTAGTAATAAAATGACGATTAACGCAACGCCAAGACTCCCAATTAACAGTCCCCATATTTGTTGATTCACTTGATTTAACGATGCAAAAGAGGTACTTAAAACAACAAAACCTTCTTTCTCACCATCAATGACAAGCGGTACGCCATAGTAATAGAGATCATGGTTTTCTTCAATACGACTGAACGCTTCCTTATTCATGCTTTGCTTCTTTATTACCTCTTGGAGTATCCTAGTGTTTTCCAAAGAACCACTGTCACTACTTGCGTTTGAATCTACAAGAATTGTGCCATCATTATTAATAACAGTTGCTCGAACACTTAATGACTCACTAATTGAATCTACATTTTCTTGCAGAGTTGGATTTGTCAGGCCTTCTTTACCAATAAAAAGTTCTACAAGCTCAGCTTCTTTTTCCATACGTTCTTGAAAGGTTTGAAAATAGAAGTTTTTAAAGAGCTGAGCTAATAATAAGCCTAAACAAACCAGTACCACAATAATTAAGGTTAGCAGTGCAAAAAGTAAGCGCGAGCGGAACTTATTCATCTACCTTTGGTTCCTCCAACTTATACCCTAAACCACGAATCGTTTTAATATAAATAGGCTTTCTTGTATTGCTTTCAATTTTTTCACGCAAATGACTAATATGGACATCTACAATGCGTGTATCACCAGCAAAATCATAGTTCCAAACAGCACTTAACAACTGATCACGAGTTAACACCCGTCCTTTATGTTTTGATAAATATAATAGTAGTTCAAACTCTTTTGGCGTTAATTCTAGCTGCTCTTGTTGAAAATAAGCTTCGTAATGCTCAGGAAGAATTTTTAAGTCTCCAATAAAAATTCTTTCTCCATCTTCTTCTTCCTGATCCGCTTGATTACTAATTTGCGAACGACGAAGTATGGCCTTCACCCGAGCAACAACCTCTCGTGGACTGAAAGGTTTGGTCATATAGTCATCTGCTCCAAGTTCTAAGCCTAACACTTTATCAAACTCATCATCCTTAGCCGTTAACATTAAAATAGGCGTCATAACTTTCTGCTGTCTAAGCTTTTTACACACTTCAATTCCATCCATTTTGGGAAGCATTAAGTCTAACACGATTAAATCTGGATTTTCTTCCAGTGCTTTATTGTACCCTTCTTCTCCATCCATTGCTGTGCTAACCTCAAAACCAGCTTGCTGCAGGTTATACTGTAATAATGTTGAGATTGACTGTTCATCGTCTACTACTAATAATCTCTTATTCATGTTCGTAACATAAGCCTCCATCAATTCATTTTAAACGCCACTTCATCCATTATTTTATCTATATGTATGTCATTATCATACACTGATTCTTTAAAGTTCTCAAAGGCATTTCATAATATTATGCCAATAAACAAGCCCCCTAATTGAAAAGGAGGCCTGTTTGTCACCGCATTAAAAGTTCTCAAACTCATGTGTCTCCGCAATGGATAGCTCTTGAGGAGGACATACAATAAATTGAGCTTGTACAACACTTTCTTCGTTTTCATCTGTTGCTTGTACGTCAATTGTAATTGTCTTTTCTTCCATATTTTTATCAACTACTTCAAATAAAAATTCAACTGTACTGTAGTGGTAAATACGCTTAGGAAATGAGACGGTTTGCTTTAAAACATGACTTCCCGGACCTGGCAGGTATTTGGAGATAGCAGCTGTCATCATTCCATTGATCATGATTGCTGGAACAATTGGCTTTTTAAATACTGTTTGTGCAGCATAATCATGCTGAATATAGAGAGGATTGGCGTCATTGGTTAGACCTAGATATAAGAGAATATCTTTATCCTCTATGCGTTCAGTAAGTGAAAGCTTTTCACCAACTTGAATTTGTTTTATAGTTCTTCCAATCTTTTGTTTTTTCCCTAGCACCATTGCTACTTCATCCTTTCTATTTGTAGCTTGTAGAAACAATCACGAATTACACGAACAGTTCTTGTATAAGATAGTGAAGCTTCTACAACAAAAAAATTCGAGGTTTCCCTCGAATTTTCCTGTTTTTCTTTTATAAATGATGCTTTTGTTTAATCAGTGCTTTCTTACTTATTAGATAAGAACGCTCATCACGTTTTTAACTGAATCAGCAGATTGATCTAGAGCTGCTTTTTCTTGTTCAGTTAGCTCTAACTCAATTACTTGCTCAATACCATTTGCCCCCAGAACTGTTGGTACGCCAAGGTAGATACCACTATAACCATATTCACCTTCTAAATACGCAATTGTAGGTAAAATACGACGCTGATCTTTTAGGATAGCTTCTGTCATTTCCAATAGAGCTGCAGCAGGTGCATAATAAGCACTACCATTTCCTAGAAGATTCACAATCTCACCGCCACCTTTACGCGTACGCTCCACAATAGCATTTAAGCGGTCTTGTGGAATTAACGTTTGAAGTGGAATTCCACCTGCGTATGAATAACGTACAAGAGGAACCATATCGTCACCGTGTCCCCCTAGTACAAAGCCAGTAACGTCCTTAACTGAGACATTCAGTTCCTGCGCGACAAATGTACGGAAACGAGCTGAATCTAGTACACCAGACTGACCAATTACACGATTTTTTGGAAATCCAGATTCTTTAAATACTGTATAAGTCATCGCATCAACTGGGTTTGTTAACACAATAATATAACAATTTGGTGAGTATTTAACAATTTCTTGCGTTACAGACTTCATTACCTTTTGGTTTGTCGTAACTAAATCGTCACGACTCATACCAGGCTTACGTGCAATACCAGCCGTAATAATGACAACATCAGAATCAGCTGTATCTTCATAGTTGGCTGTTCCTGTAATATTAGCATCAAAACCTTGTACTGGGCTTGCTTCTAACATATCCAACGCTTTACCTTTAGCTGGGTTTTCTGCCTGTGGAATATCCACCAATACAACGTCAGCTAACTCTTTTTGTCCGATCAAAAACGCAGTTGTTGCACCTGTAAAGCCAGCACCAATAACTGAGACTTTTTTTCGTTTGTTTGACATGTTAATTCCCCCAAATCGTTCTCTTTTACTATTATACTGTTACTTGATTTCCTAAGTTTTTAATTAACTCATCTGCAAATTCAGAGCATTTTACTTCTTTTGCTCCATCCATTAAACGAGCAAAATCATATGTTACTACTTGAGAAGCAATTGTTTTTTCCATTGATTCCATTACAAGCGCAGCTGCTTCAGTCCAACCTAAATGCTCTAGCATTAACACACCTGATAATAATACAGATGAAGGATTTACTTTGTCTAGACCCGCATACTTAGGAGCAGTACCATGTGTTGCTTCAAAGATTGCATGTCCAGTTTCATAGTTAATGTTGGCACCTGGTGCAATACCAATTCCACCTACTTGTGCAGCTAAAGCATCCGAAATGTAATCACCGTTTAAGTTCATTGTTGCAACTACATCAAATTCACGAGGGCGTGTTAAAATTTGTTGTAAGAAGATATCTGCAATTGAATCTTTTACGATAATTTTTCCAGCAGCTTCTGCTTCTGCTTGTGCTTTATTTGCAGCGTCTTTTCCGTCTTTTTCAACGATGCGGTCATATTGAGCCCAAGTAAATACTTTATCGCCGAATTCTTTTTCAGCTAGTTCATAACCCCAGTTTTTGAAGGCACCTTCAGTAAACTTCATGATGTTCCCTTTATGAACAAGGGTTACAGACTTACGACCGTGCTCGATTGCATAGTTAATTGCTCCGCGTACTAAGCGCTCTGTACCCTCAGATGATACTGGTTTAATACCAATACCTGATGTTTCAGGGAAGCGGATTTTGTTAACACCCATTTCAGTTTGTAAGAAGTTGATTAACTTTTGAACTTCTTCAGAACCTTTTGCATACTCAATACCAGCATAGATATCTTCTGTATTTTCACGGAAGATAACCATATCCGTATCTTCTGGACGTTTAATTGGTGATGGAACACCTTCGAAATAACGCACTGGACGTAAGCAAGTAAATAGATCTAACTCTTGACGTAAAGCAACGTTTAGTGAACGGATTCCACCACCTACTGGCGTTGTTAATGGTCCCTTAATCGCGATTATGTACTCACGAATAACATCTAATGTTTCAGCTGGTAACCACTCGCCAGTTTCGTTAAATGCTTTCTCCCCTGCTAATACTTCTTTCCAAACAATTTCTTTTTCGCCGTCATATGCTTTTTCAACAGCTGCTTCTAATACACGAGATGCTGCTGCCCAAATATCTGGACCAATTCCGTCTCCTTCGATATATGGAATTACTGGGTTGTTAGGTACATTTAACACTCCGTTTGTTACCGTAATTTTTTGTCCGTTTGTCATAAAAATAACCCCCTTGAAGTTTTAAAGCTTATTAGCTTAGTAGCTTATTATAAAGTGCTCAACTCACGCTGAGCACTTTCTCACATAAAAGTTAATCTCTTTGCTCAATCGGGATATACGCTTGTTTTCCTTCACCGATATAATCGGCACGTGGACGAATTAATCGATTGTTTGAATACTGTTCTAAAATATGCGCTACCCAACCTGATACACGGCTTACCGCAAAGATTGGTGTAAACAAATCATGATCAATTCCTAAGCTGTGATAGACAGAAGCAGAATAGAAGTCTACGTTTGGTGGCAGCTTCTTCTCACTTGTAACAATTTCTTCAATCTTTACAGACATTTCATAAAGAGTAGCGTCTCCAGCTTGTTTTGTAAGCTTCTCAGACATCTCCCTCAAATGTTTAGCACGTGGATCTCCTTGCTGATACACACGGTGACCAAAGCCCATAATCTTCTCTTTATTTGCTAACTTACTGCGAATATAAGGCTCTGCATTTTCTACCGTTTCAATATCAGATAGCATTTTCATAACAGCTTCATTTGCACCACCATGAAGAGGACCTTTTAGGGCTCCGATTGCTGCTGTAATGCCGGAATAAATATCTGAAAGAGTTGCTACACAGACACGAGCGGTAAATGTCGATGCATTTAGTTCATGGTCAGCGTGTAAGACAAGTGCTTTATTAAATGCTTCAACTTCAATGTCAGTCGGTTCATTACCCGTTAACATGTACAAGAAGTTAGCAGCAATGCTATAGTTTTCGTTCGGTTCAATTGGATCCATTCCTTTTCGAATGCGTGAAAAGGCTGTTACAATTGTTGGTAATTTGGCTTGTAGGCGAACTGCCTTACGATAATTAGCTTCTTCATCCATTAGGTCTGCTTCTGGATCGTACAGACCAATTAGTGACACGGCTGTTCTTAAAGCTGCCATTGGATGAACATCTTTGATTGGATATGTTTTGAAATGATCTAATACTTCATGAGGTAATTTAGCATTCTCTGCTAGTAACCTAGAAAAAATAGATAACTCTTCTTTATTTGGTAATTTTCCATGCCAAAGCAAATAAACTACTTCTTCAAATGTAGCATAGTCTGCTAAATCATCAATATTGTAACCACGATAAGTTAGCGTGTCGTCAATAATGGAGCTTACCGCTGAAGTTGTCGCAACAACTCCCTCTAAACCTCGAGTCGCAGTCATATTCCCATCTCCTTTACAGAAAAGATTTCCCCATACACCCTATTGTACATACGAAAATAAATTAATTGAGCGCTGGCTCAATTCCACATCACATAAGACATTTCTATAGAAGCGCATCGTTTCTCATAGGGTTTTCTTAAGACCCTGATAAAAAAAGAAAATGCTTACATTTTCGTATTGCTAAATAACATAAAGAAAATATGCTATCTAGTATGCTTTTTTAGTTGTTTTATCGTATACGTTATACCATACAATTGTATGTAATGAGATGCGGCTTCAAACTATATTATAAACAATTATCTGACTTTTGTGAATGAAAAGAGTAAATAAATTTTAAAAAAATTGTTATTATAAAAAAATTTCTACTAAAATAACTCTGTAATTTTAATAAATAAATAGGCAATTCCAGCACCAATCAGAGGTCCTACTGCAACTCCTTGGAATAGCGCCACAGCTAGGATTGTACCAAATACAAGAGCCGTTGTGATATGAGGATCTTCCGACAATAAAGTCAGTCCATATTTAGCAATAATTGCCACTAGGATTCCAGCAGCTAATGCTACCCATGCATATGAGGATTTGATAGCTTCTCCCAATTGTTTAAAACCAATATCACCTGTTGCAATCGGTACTAATACCGCAACTGTAATAACGGTTACCCCTAGATTGATTCCTTTAGACTGTAAGTAAGGGAATACTTTACCGTCTAGACCTATTAATTTAATAACTAATAAGAAACCTACTGCTATGATTAACGACTGATTTTTTGCAATTAATCCTATAACGAATAAAATAGCTAAAAACATAACTGGCTGTGAAAACATTTGTTTCCCCTTCCTTTCATTACTTTGATACTTATTTGAACTTTATTTTCTAGTGAAAACCTCACTTTTTTCTTTTCACTCTTTCATAAAAGTTGTAAAATACTAACAAAACCACTTTTAAAGGAGGTTGTTAACTACTTGCCTAAGATCTATTGGATTCGCTTTTTACGCACCGTGATTTTATTGACTGGTTTAACCGTCACGTTTCTAGTCGCTTATTACCTTTCAACGCTGCTTTATCCATTCATCATTGCCTTTATCATTGCACTCTTCATGAACCCAATCGTAAACTTTTTTGAGCGTAAGTTAAAGTGTAAACGCTACATTGCTGTTCTCATTTCAATCATGCTTATTTTTTCCATTCTAGCAGGCTCAATTACGCTCTTAGTAACTGAAATAATAGCTGGTACAACCTATCTAGCAAAAGTCGTTCCAAATAATTTTGAAGCCGTCATCGTATACATTGAAAATTTCATTGCCAGCAAACTGATTCCTCTTTATAACCAAATCGCTTCCATGTTTAACAGTTTAAACCATAATCAACAAGAAACTATTTTAACAAATATTCAAAATGTCGGCAGTAGTATTACAACAAATGTAGGAGATTTTGTACAACGACTTTTACAAGCCATTCCAACTTTTCTCGGATGGCTCCCTAATATCGCAACTGTTGTTATTTTTTCTTTACTTGCTACCTTCTTTATTAGTAAAGACTGGAATCGTTTTCTTACATTTAGTAAAAGCTTTTTATCACCAAAAGTAAAACAGAGTAGTGAAGCTGTAGTAGGAGAGCTAAAAAAAGCACTCTTTGGATTTATCCAAGCTCAGCTCACGCTTATTTCCATTACAACAATTATTGTTCTTATTGGTCTGCTCATTTTACGAGTCGATTATTCAATTACCATCGCTTTACTTATCGGCTTTGTAGATTTATTACCTTATTTAGGAACTGGACTCATTTTCGTACCTTGGATTATTTATGCGTTTACAACTGGAAATATTTCCTTTGCTGTTGGTTTATCTGTTTTATACTTGGTTGTTATCGTACAACGCCAAATTATGGAACCGAAAATTCTATCATCTAGTATTGGATTAGATCCTTTAGCTACTTTAGTTGCTTTGTTTGTCGGCTTTAAATTAATTGGTTTTCTTGGATTAATTGTCGGGCCTATCTTACTAGTTATTATTCGTACGCTCTATTCAGCCGGCATATTTCACGATATCAAAAACTTTATTATGGCAAAATAAAAGTGTGCTTCATGAGAACAGTTCTCTCATTGACAGCACACTCTTTTTTAATTAACGCTATAATTTTCATTATTAACGAATAATTGTAAAACGGCTACGGTTTTGAAATAGTCGTTGAAACAGCTTCATAACAGTTGGCTTGATAAATTTTCTTGTTGTCGGAATAAGTAATAAAAAACCCGTTGTATCGGTAAAGAAGCCTGGCGTCAATAATAAAAGTCCACCAATTAAAATACAAAGTCCATCTACAATTGCATCGCCAGGAACTTGCCCAGAATTCATTTGCTGACTTGCTCTCTGTAAGGTCTTTACACCTTGCTTCTTTGCTAAATAAGCCCCTAATATTCCTGTTGCTAAAATTAAGAAAAACGTTGGTAAAATACCAATTTTTGAACTTACTGTTAGCAATAACGTAATTTCGATAGCAGGAATAATAATTAAAATTGGAACGAGAAATTTCACCGTCAACTCTCCTTCTATCTGACTATAGAAAAAGAGAAGGTAAAAAACCTTCTCCTTTATAAATTATTTATGACTTACAGAACGCTTGCATGCCCGTTATATACAACGCCACGAGCTGAATCCACTGTAATATCTTGTCCATCTTGGAACGTTGCTGTTGCGCCTTCTACGCCTACAATGACAGGAATGCTTAAGCTTAGTCCTACAACAGCTGCATGGCTTGTTAAGCCACCTTCTTCTGTGATTAATGCACTTGCTTTTTCAACTGCACTAATCATGTCGCGGTCTGTACTGTTTGTAACTAAAATTGCACCTTCTGTCATCTTTTCATTTGCTTCAGCTGCGCTTTTCGCTACAACTACTTGGCCAACTGCTGACTTACGTCCGATTCCTTGACCCTTTGCTAGCACATCTCCTACAACTTGTACTTTCATTAGGTTTGTAGCACCAGATTCTCCAACAGGTACACCAGCTGTAATAACAACTAGATCACCATGTGATACAATACCCGTTTTCACAGCGTCGTTTACAGCATGCTCTAACATGTCATCAATATTTGTGCAACGCTCACCTACAACTGGTGTAACGCCCCATACTAAAGCTAAGCGACGAGCTACTGAATCGTTTGCTGCTACCGCTACGATTGGAGATTGCGGACGATATTTTGAAACGATTTTTGCCGTATATCCACTTTCAGTTGGAGCAACGATTGCACTTGCATTTAGGTTAAGTGCAGTATGCCCTACAGATTGACCAATTGAATCTGTAATTGATGTACCAACTTGCTTACTACGTTGTTGTAGAATTTCACGGTAGTTAAGTGCTTGTTCTGCACGTGATGCAATCGAATGCATTGTTTGAACAGCTTCAATTGGATAAGAACCAGCAGCAGTTTCACCTGATAGCATAATTGCATCTGTACCATCAAAGATTGCGTTCGCTACGTCACTTGCCTCTGCACGAGTTGGACGTGGATTACGTTGCATAGAATCAAGCATTTGTGTTGCAGTGATAACAGGTTTACCAAGCTCATTACATTTTCTGATTAAATCTTTTTGTACTAATGGTACTTCTTCAGCAGGAATTTCTACTCCTAAGTCACCACGAGCAACCATTAAACCATCAGACACCTCAAGAATTTCGTCGATGTTATCGACACCTTCTTGGTTCTCAATTTTTGAAATGATTTGAATGTGTGTAGCATTATGTTTTTCTAACAGCTCACGAATTTCTAATACATCTGACGCACGACGAACGAAAGAGGCAGCAATGAAGTCAAGACCTTGCTCGATTCCAAACACAATGTCGTTTGCGTCTTTTTCTGTGATACCTGGTAAGTTTACACTTACGTTTGGTACGTTAACACCTTTTTTATTTTTCAAAGTACCTGGGTTCAATACTTTTGTTTTGATTTCACCAGCAGCTTTATTAACTTCTAATACTTCAAGTCCAATTAAACCATCATCTAAAAGAATTTTAGAACCTGGGTGTACATCGTCGACTAGACCAGGATACGTAACTGAGAATTTTTCAGTTGTCCCTACTACTTCTTTCATAGACACGATGATCTCAGAACCTTCTTCTAAATCGATTGCACCATTTTCCATTGTATTTGTACGGATTTCAGGACCTTTTGTATCAAGTAAGATTCCAATTGTTTTTCCTGTCTTTTGAGCAGCTTCACGAATGTTAACAATACGTGCACCGTGCTCTTCGAAATCACCATGTGAAAAGTTTAAACGACAAACATTTAAACCAGAGTTAAATAGTTCAACTAACTTTTCTACACTCTCACTTGCTGGACCAATAGTACCTACAATTTTTGTTTTACGCATTCTATCTTCCTCCTATATAGTGGTATAACCAAGCTTCTCAATTAATACAAACTTTGCACTCAAAGTCACTGGCCTAATTACTTTTTACTTTAAACTCTAACAGCAATATGTAGTTTAGTCAGGCAATGATATGCTCACTGAAACCAAAGAAAAAACTATTATGTAAGCAGTAAATAGACTATCACAACACATGATGTATTGTATACTCATAGCATAATTTTTACGCTTAACGAGTTGATTTTTCATTACAATTAACTTGGTTTATCTAATGATTTTACTATTCCCGTCTATTTGACAAGCATGCCTATAAAATTGGTTTTAGGCATTACAATAAAAGAAGCGAGTTGCTTTCCCTATAACAATGTCTTTTAAATCCATTGAAGGAAAATGCAGGCTTCTTCTTAAGAATCCTATAGGGTTTTGCTGTCTATAAAATACCATGAAGAACTATGAAACACAATAGAGAAGAGCTATTGTAGAAACGAGAAAATGCACCCCCTATCAAAATAGAGGATGCTTTATTGTTTATTTTACACCGATGGCATCGGTTTCAGCTGAAAATTGTCCAATTTTTTTGTATTTTTCATAACGCTCTTCAACTAATTGCTCTTTTGTGAGTTTTGTTAATTCTTGTAAAGAGCTACGAATCGCCGCTTCCATGTAACTTGCTTGTTCATCAATATTACGATGAGCTCCACCTTTAACCTCTTCCACAACCTCATCCACAATACCTAGTTCTTTTAAATCAGGCGCGGTAATTTTCATTGTTTCTGCTGCTTGCTTAGCAAGCGTTGCATCTTTCCATAATAACGCAGCAGCACCTTCTGGAGATATAACTGAGTACGTGGAGTTTTCAAGCATATGAAGATGGTTTCCTACACCAAGTCCTAATGCTCCTCCGCTTCCTCCTTCTCCAATAACAATACAAACGATAGGTACAGTTAAGCCAGCCATTTCAAAAAGATTTTTTGCGATGGCTTCGCTTTGTCCTCTTTCTTCCGCTGCTTTTCCTGGGTAAGCACCTTTTGTATCAATAAAGCAAATAATTGGTCTGTTAAACTTTTCAGCCTGCTTCATTAAACGTAACGCTTTACGATAGCCCTCAGGATGTGGCATTCCAAAATTGCGACGGATATTCTCTTTCGTATCTTTACCGCGCTGATGTCCAATGACCGTAACAGGTACACCTTGAAACTTCGCAATGCCTCCCACGATAGCTTCATCATCACCGTAATAACGATCACCATGGCACTCTAAAAAATTAGTAAACAATCTTGAGATATAATCAAGCGTAGTTGGACGTTCAGGATGACGCGCAATCTGTACACGATTCCATGGGCTTAAGTGATTATAAATATCTTTTTCTACTTTTTCCAAACGCTTTTCTAGCTTTTCAATCTCTGTTGATAAATCAACATCCGTGTTTGTTGCAAACTCTTTTAACTCTGCAATTTTATTACGCAACTCCACAATTGGGCGTTCAAATTCTAATTCACTTACCACTGTACGTCACCTCCTACATGAATGTCTAAAATATTTGTGAGCGTTTCTTTTAAGTTATGACGCGCCACAACCGCATCTAATTGTCCGTGTTTTAATAAAAATTCTGCTGTTTGGAAGTCCTCTGGTAATTCTTCTCGAATCGTTTGCTCAATAATTCTTCGACCTGCAAAACCGATTAAAGCACCGGGCTCTGCTAAGTTGTAATCTCCTAGCGAAGCAAAACTAGCAGATACGCCTCCCGTTGTAGGGTGCGTCATAATTGAAATAATGAGTCCACCTTTATCACTATACATTTTTAACGCTGAGCTTGTCTTAGCCATTTGCATTAAACTTAAGATACCTTCTTGCATTCTAGCTCCACCTGATGCTGTAAAAATAAGAAACGGTACGCCTAAATCTTTTGCTTTTTCGATAGCTCTTGTAATTTTTTCACCTACAACAGATCCCATGCTTCCCATTCTAAAATGTGAATCCATAACAGCGACGACTACTTTTAAACCATTAATATTGCCTTCACCCGTTACGATAGCCTCACTAAGCCCTGTTTTTTCACGATCTTTCTCCAATTTTTCAACGTAATCCGGAAATTCTAGAGGGTTTTGAGAGCGCATTGTACGATCATATTCAATAAACGTGCCTTCATCAATTAAGCTACTAATTCTTTCTTGAGCAGTCATTTGATGATGATGCCCACAGTTTAAGCACACTTTTAGATTTTTATTAAGTTCTTTCGTGTACATGATTTTTTTGCATTTTTTACATTTTGTCATAATTCCTTCAGGTACATCTTGTTTTAGGTGTTCTGATGGAACTGAAGCATACTTTCTCTTCTTTGTATTCTTTGTATTCTTTGTATTTTTAGTAAATAGATCTCTTAACAAAGTGTAACCTCCTTTTGATTCTTTTATCTAAAAGAATCCGTCTTCGTATCCTTTGCTTACCATATAATAAGCATCAGTCTGAAACCAATAGAGCGTTTATCACCTATTATTCAAAAATAGGTTACACAATCGGTGACAACAGACCATGAAGTATGAATAGACTCATAATTCTTCATTTTGTGTACTAGTTGATATTTACTTTACAAGAAAATTTGTACATTTTGTGTAGAAACATGCAACGTGCTATTCGACATTTTTTGAATCATCAAAAGGATGATACCACCCCTTATGAATTGTAAAAACATCATGCTCGTTTCCATGTTTAATAGCATGAATTAATAACGCGATTTGGGCTTGATTTTGCATCGTTGTTGACTGTTGAAATGTATAGTAAAAGTTACTAACAATTAACCAAATTCGCTGTAACAATCGATTATTTTGAAGCCGAAATAGCTGCTCAAATAGATGCTTAATTGTTAGGGTTTTATTATCTAGCTGATCAACAATACTTTTATTATTTTGTAGTATGGATTCTAAGCATGCTTTTTCTAACATATATTTTGTTTCGATTAAGTCTTCTTTTGGCTTGCTATCATGTAAGAGAAACGTTGCTAAAATGTCGATAAGCTGATGATCGCCTACTTCTTTAATAAACGTGCCTTCGCCCCTTCGTGTTTCGATAAGGCCTAGCAACTCCAATGCTCGAAGTGCTTCACGCACAGAAGAGCGACCGGCATTTAGTCGCTCTGCTAACTCTCGCTCTGACGGAATTTTATCTCCTGTTTGCAGCTGATTAGACTGCATCAATTGCCGAATTTGCTTTAAGATTTCTACATAAACTTTTGAACGTTCATTCATCAACCTATTTTTTCACTCACCTTATCCGCTTAGTATCCACACATTTTTTTCGCTATCTTACTTTATTCAATGATAGCCAAACGCTGCGTTTTTAATGCAATATCATCTGGATCAACCTGTAACCTCGCAACACCTGTTTCCATCGCTGCCTTCGCCACAGCAGCTGCTACTGCTGGTGCAACTCTAGGATCAAATGGTGCTGGAATAACATAATCTTCATGTAAATCTTCTGATGAGATAAGACTTGCAATTGCTTCTACCGCAGCAATTTTCATCTGCTCATTAATATGAGTAGCTCGTACATCTAGGGCACCGCGAAATATACCAGGAAACGCCAGTACGTTATTCACCTGGTTAGGAAAATCAGATCTTCCTGTCCCAATTACCTTGACACCTGCACTCTTTGCATCGTCCGGCATAATTTCAGGCATTGGATTGGCCATTGCAAAAACAATCGGATCCTCATTCATTTTTTGAATCATCTCTTTTGTTAGAGCCCCTTCGACAGATACACCAATAAACACATCTGCGTCAGCAAGTGCATCTTCTAAAGTGCCCGTTACTTTTTGACGATTGGTATAAGCGGCTACCTCGTCTTTTATTTTATTCATTCCAAACGATCTACCTTCATAAACTGGACCTTTTGAGTCACACATAATAATGTCGCGCACGCCGTAGCGATGCAATAATTTAATGATGGCAATTCCCGCGGCTCCAGCACCGTTGGCTACTACCTTCACTTCTGACATCTTTTTATTTGCTAATTTCAATGCATTTACCAAGCCAGCTACCGTTACAATTGCAGTTCCGTGCTGATCGTCATGAAAAATAGGAATATTGGTTTCTTTTTTTAAGCGTTCCTCAATTTCAAAACAATTTGGTGCCGCAATATCCTCTAGGTTTACTCCACCGAATGTTGGTTCTAATAGCTTTACTGTCTCTACAATCTGGTCAATATCTGTGGTCTTTAAGCAGATAGGAAACGCATCGACCCCGGCAAAGCTTTTAAATAATACTGCTTTACCTTCCATTACGGGTAAAGCTGCTTCCGGACCAATATTTCCTAATCCTAAAACCGCAGTTCCGTCAGATACCACTGCGACCATATTCCCTTTCATTGTATACTCATACACATTATTCACATCATCATAAATTTCTTTACAAGGTTCAGCTACTCCAGGTGAATAAGCTAGGCTTAAGTCCTGAGCATTTCGAACAGGGATTTTCGATTTAGATTCTAACTTTCCTTTATTGATACGGTGCATATGCAGTGCTTCTTCGCGTAAAGACATGAGCTCACTCCTCATTCGATATAAGTATACATATAGCTATTAAAATAGAAACGATGCAGTTAAGCGTTAAGCGCTCAATTTCATTGCATCTAAGTAAATGTAAAATTAAGTAACAGTGGTCAGACCACTTTTTTTTTAACTTCTTTACAATATAACATCATCTACAATCTGTAAAGACTATAGCGTTTTTACAGCGACATTTTCATCTCCTAATAGGTCTTTAAACTGTGTAACGATATCACTTTCTAGTGAAATAAAATAGTCCGACGGTAAGCGTAATAATCGCTTCTCTAACTCATAGTACACCAGAACTGGTACATTTCCTTTAGCACTGTTAATTTTTTTATAAATACTACGAATTACTTTATCACTTTGAGCTGATGACTTTATCCTTAAATATACTTCTTGTTTCGGCAGCTCTTCTTCAAGTTCCTTTGCTAAATAAACTTCTTGTGCAACAATTTGTTGTTTATTTGTTCGAATATCCACCTTGCCTGTAATCAATACAATTTGTCCAATACTTAACAGCTGTTTGTATTTTTCGTAGCTTCTCGGAAACACTACTGCATCCGCATCGCCTGTTTCATCACTAATTGCAATAAAAGCCATTTGTTCACCTTGTTTGGTACGAATGACGCGTTCACTTGAGATAAGTCCAATAACTGAAACTTGTGTACCACTTTTACAGTTTGCAATATCGCATAGTGAGGTTGTAGAATGAGCTTCCATTAACCTTTCATGCTGAGAAGTTGGATGATTTGATAAATAGAAGCCTACTGCTTCTCTTTCACGTTCTAGGATTTCTTGTTCGCTGAATTCATCTACTATAATGTACTTTGGCTTGAGGGAAAACTCCATGCCAAAATCATCTTGTGGATCAACCAGCTGTGCGTGCTCGAATGCCACGTCTATCGTTTCAATAAGAGTGGCGCGGTTTTCACCAAACTCGTCGAAACAACCAGCGTTAATCAGCATTTCAAGAATTTTTTTATTTACAACCTTCGTCGATACGCGCATACAAAAGTCAAATAGATCCTCAAATGGTTTATTCTTTCTCTCATTAAGTACCTCTTGAACCACTGTTCCACCTACATATTTAATTGCTCCTAAGCTAAAGCGAATCTGTTTCTTTTCTACATTGAAAGCAAACGCGCTTCGATTGATAGATGGCGGTAAAAGAGCAATCTTTCTTTTTCTCATTTCTTGAATATATTGCTCACTTTTTGATTGATTTCCAATCGCACTGGTTAATAAAACTGCAAAAAATTGAAGAGGGTAATGTGCTTTTAAATAGGCCAAGTAATAAGTAATAAAGCTATATGCAACGGCATGACTTCTGTTAAATCCATAGTTAGCAAACTTAACAATTAAATTATAAACTTGGTCTGAGACTTCTTCGCTATACCCCTGCAGTTTACTTCCTTCAACAAAATGCTTTCTCTCTTTCTGGAGCGTCGTACTTTCTTTTTTACTGACGGCGCGCCTTAAAAGGTCAGCTTCACCTAGTGAGAATCCTGCCATTTGCGAAGCAATTTGCATAATTTGCTCTTGATAAACAATAACTCCATACGTGGTTTGTAAAATTGGTCTTAGTACATCATGAACATACGTAACCCTTTCTAAGCCGTGCTTTCTTTTAATATACGTTGGAATATGTTCCATCGGTCCAGGACGATACAAAGCATTGACTGCTACAATATCTTCTAGTTCCGTTGGTTGTAACTCTTTTAATACTTTACGCATGCCGTCTGATTCTAGCTGAAAGATTCCAGTTGTATCACCACTTGCTAAAAGCTGAAACGTCTTAGCATCTTGCATAGGGATATCTGATAGTTTCTGCTTTTTCCCTGTATCTCGCTCCACTTTTGCAAGAATATAATCAATTAACGTTAAGTTACGAAGACCTAGAAAGTCCATTTTAAGTAAGCCGATATCCTGCAGTGCTTCCATTGGATACTGAGTGAGGTACACATTATGCTGACCATCTTGAATAGGCGTATACGATGTCAACGGTTTGTCGCTAATAACAACGCCTGCAGCGTGAGTAGACGTATGTCTCGGAAGCCCCTCTACTTGCATCGCTAATTGTAAAAGCTTTTGTCTAGTCGGCGTAGTTTGAATATACTCACGGAAAGGCTTAGATTGTACAACCGCTTGTTGTAGCATGACTCCTGGCTTAGATGGTAACAGTTTTGAAATAATGGACAGTTCTTCTTTATCTATTCCTATAACTTTTCCAACATCTCGAATGGCAGCTTTAGCAGCCAATGTTCCAAACGTGATAATTTGAGCCACATGAATTTGACCATATTTTTCAGCAACATATTGAATAACTTGGTCACGCTTATTATCTGGAAAATCAATATCAATATCGGGCATTGAGATTCGTTCAGGATTTAGAAACCGCTCGAATAATAAATGATGCTTAATTGGATCAACATTGGTAATTTCTAACGTATAAGCAACTAAAGAACCTGCTGCTGAGCCACGTCCCGGACCTGTAATAATTCCATTTTGATGCGCATACTGCATAAAATCCCACACAATTAGAAAGTAATTGCTAAACTTCATCTCTTGAATAACACTAAGTTCATAATCTAGTCGTGCTGCATATTCAGGGGGTACTGTGCCTAAACGCTTCTTCAACCCTGCTTGACACTGCTTCTGTAAATAGCTATCCGCCGTATCCTCACTATTTGGGATTGGATAGGATGGAATCATCATTTTACCAAGTGAAAGCTCCAGGTTGCACCGTTCGGCTACACGATTTGTTTCATAGACAGCGGAAAGAACATCTGTATACAGGCTCTCCATTTGAGACTGTGTTTTAAAGTAGTATTCTTTCTTATCAGAATCCTCTTCTATCAGACTTTGAAGCATACTACCCTCACCTATAGCAGTTAGGCATTCATAGGCCTCATAATCTTCTTGAACAAGGTATTTTACGTCATTAGTAGCTAGTAACTTCACATTCAATTCTTTAGCTAAGTTACGAAGCTCCTCATTTACAGCCTGCTCTTGATTTCCGTGGCGTTGAAGAGACACATAAAAGCTTTCTTCTCCGTATATGTGTTTAAAGAATGCCATGGTTTGTCTCGCTTCGTCTAGCTTATTATCTAAAACAAGCGATTCAATTTCTCCTGATAATCCAGGCGTAAAAGCAATTATGCCTTCTTTATAATGAGGGAGCCACTTTTTTTTCACACCGTTCTTTTCTTTTGTTTGAACAAGACTGCTCAACTTCACTAGATTTTCATAACCCTTCTCATTCTGAGCAAGTAAAACAAGCGGATAAGAAAACGATTCATCTTCTTGCTTTAGCACATGTAAAGTCAAACCTATGATTGGCTTTATACCGGCTTTTTTGCACTCTTTATAAAAAGGGATAGCTCCGTACATCACGTTTTCATCCGTTAGAGCAACAGCTTTATAATCTAATGCTTTTGCGCGTTCGACTAGCTGCGTAATTCGAACTGTACTATTTAAGATGCTATATGCACTTTTTAATTGTAGATGAACAAAAGGCACGAGTCTTCCCACCTTCTTTTTATGTATTTATATCCATTATAAATTTTGTTGTTCTTCCATACAAATCACATAACTTGTTTTGTTTGTCCATATACATGAATTACAGCAGAAATGATAGAAAATGTATAAAAGGAGGGAAAAGATGAAAGAGCCCTTTATGTCATTGTTTATTTGGAGCTATTTCACTTCATTAGGTATTATTCTTGGCGGTGCTTTAATTGGTTCGTTTGCAGGATTTTTAATTGGTAAATCTCCATTTCATATCATGTATACTTTAAGTAACAGTTTAAAAATCTGGGCGATTGTGGGAGCAATTGGAGGCACCTTTGATACGTTCTATAGTTTTGAACGTGGCTTATTTGAAGGTGCTACTAAAGATGTTGTAAAACAAATCTTGTTAATACTTTCAGCGATGGGTGGTGCTCAAACAGGGGCACTAATTATTAAATGGTTAACTCAAGAGAGCTTAGGTTTATGAGAGTCCCAAATAAACGTCTATATAAGCGGTCAGATTTAGAACGTTTTTTCGCTGGATTAGTTATCGGTGCCATTGTTAGCTGGGGCGTTTTTTTAATTATTTATGGTGAGCTACAGCATGAACAAACAAAATCATTAGTGCAGCTTGAACAGCAGCTAGAAACAGCAGAAAAAAACAGCCTAATTTGGCAAGAGGATGTGCGAGAATTAAATAAAAAAATGAAAAAAAACATTTTAATTCAAGAGGTAAAAGTAAATTTAACAAATACGAAGCAATACAAATTAGGCTCTCTCACTTCTTACCATCTTCAAGCTAGCGTTGAAGAGGAAGCATTGCATTTAATTGCTCAAGATATTGAGAGTGCGTATGACGCACGAAACGTATTAAAAAAAGCAATCGAAAATAAAAAATATGAATTCGATAAAATGATTTATGAAGTCGAAGTGCATCAAATTTACTTTTACACCACTTTGTCAATTGAAATTCGCATAAAGAAAGTAGAAAAAGTTATGTAAAACAGGCGTACTAAGAGAATGTACGCCTGCTTAAACATTTACTGAAATAGTGCTTCTAAATCTTGCAGCAGTGGCTGAACCTCATCCCAAGAATAAATGGAAGCACCAGCTGCAAGTGGATGACCTCCTCCTTTATACTTACGAGCAATTGTGTTGATAACCGGCCCTTTTGATCTTAACCTTACTCGAATTTGATCTTCTTCTTCCACAAAGAATACCCATACCTTTATACCTTCAATATGCCCTAACGAACTAACTAGCTGTGATGCATCTGCTGGTGTTACATTATATTTTTCAAGAATTTCTTTTGGTATTCTCATATATCCAACTCCCGACTCCGATAGGGAGAAGTTTTGCAGTACGTAACCGTGCAAATGTGCTACGTTTTCTTTTGTTTTATACATCTCATCATAAACATTTTTGAACTCAAAATCATATTGAATCAAATCGCTTGCATAGCGGAAAGTCTTAGGCTTTGTGCTTGGAAATAAAAAGCGCCCCGTATCTCCTACGATTCCACTAAAGATTAACTTGGCACCGCGATCATTTAACATAAGTCCATCCTCTTTACCATGAAGGAAAAATTCATAGATCATTTCGCTTGTTGAACATGCTTCTGTATCCACCCATAGTAAATCTCCGTACTTGTCTTCATTCGGGTGGTGATCAATTTTAATTAACATTTTCCCTTTTGCATATCGCTGATCACAGATTCGTTCTTGATTGGCTGTATCACATACAATAACGAGTGCATTTTCATACAAATCATCAGCAACATCATCCATTTGATATAAAAACTTAAGAGATTCCGCTTCTTTTCCTGTTACGTAAATATTTTTTTCCGGAAAAGATGTTTTTAAAAGCTCTGCTAACCCACATTGAGAACCATATGCGTCAGGATCTGGTCTTACATGACGGTGAATAATAATTGTATCGAAACTTTTAATTGCATCTAAAATTTGTGTTTTCATCTAGCAGCACTCCCATCGATAAATTAGCAAACTATTTATGTACCAAACCTAATAGCTAGTTCTATTAAATCATAGATAGCTAGAAGTTTAAAAGCAGAATTAATTAATACTAGAATTTTCTGGCATCTATCGATAGAATAAGAATAAGTAGTCTGTTACATACAGCTTAAAGAAAACGCATTCAGTGCTATGAAGCCGAAATTTTTTAGATATTTTACCACCGATAAGTCATTATCTTTAAAAGGAGCTGAATGAATTAATGCCTATTCTCGCCATTTTAATTGTCATTTCATTTGTCTTTTATTTCTATTTAAAAGTTAAGTATGTCCGCTCCAAACGTCCTATTGAGCGCAAATGGATTTCTGCAAAATCGAGCATTTCACTCGGAGCTTTTGTACTTTTTTTTGGAATTAACCAATGGTTTATTTATGCAACTACAACGTCTCTCATTATCGGTATCATCTTTGCTTTATTTGGTCTCGGAAGTATTATTACAGGTATTCGCGCATATAAGTATTATCTTCCTCTTGCTACAAAAGAAGCTCAAACGTCTTCATGAAAAAAGTGTGCACTAAATGAGTGCACACTTTTTTTCATACACGTTCTAAGAGCTGTGCCATTAGCATTGCTTTACCGACAACGACGCCCTCATTATATACTTCAACATCTACCTTTCCAAACTTTCGTCCCAATTCTAATACTTTTGGTCGAATTTCAACAATGCTGTCAATTTGTACAGGTTTAATGAAATAGATGGTAATATTCTCAATAACTAAGTCACCTTTTTTAAATGAACGAAGTGCTCGATTTGCCGCTTCTGTTACAATCGTTGTAAATACACCGTACGAAATAGTTCCCATATAGTTTGTCATTTGCGGTGTCACTTCACAACGATAGAATGGTTCCGCTTTTGTATCTTTTACATCGATGAATTGATTAGTGACAATATCATCAATTGTTTCACCAACCTGAGGCTGTCTTTGAATCATCTGAAGTGCTTTTAAGACATCTTGTCGACTGATAATTCCTTCTAAATGGTGAGAATCATCAACTACAGGTAGAACTTCAATACCTTCCCAAACCATCATATGAGCAGAAGATGCCACCGACGTTTTACCATGTACCGTCATTGGATTTTTGGTCATTACCTTCTCAATAGGGGTTTGCACATCATAACCAATGACATCTTTAGAAGTCACCATCCCGTGAACTTTCATCTGATCATCCACTACCGGAAAACGACTGTGATGCGTTTTTGTGTTAAGATTATGCCACGTGGCAATTGTATCATTAAGCTTTAGACTAACAGCTTCTTCAGCTGGCGTTAAGATATCTTCAACCAGTACAATTTCCTTTTTAATTAGTTGGTCGTAGATGGCACGGTTAATCATGGTTGCAACAGTAAACGTATCATAACTTGTAGAAATAATCGGAAGTTTCAAGTCATCTGCGAGCTTTTTCACCCACTCTTCCGTATCAAATCCTCCTGTAATTAAAACAGCTGCTCCGGCTTCTAAAGCTAGTTCATGTGCATTTACTCGGTTTCCAACAATTAAAAGGTTGCCTGCTTCTGTATATCTCATCATGGCATCCAGCTTCATTGCCCCTATAACAAATTTGTTAAGCGTTTTATATAACCCTTCTCGTCCGCCTAACACTTGTCCATCTACAATATTTACAACTTCGGCAAACGTAAGTTTTTCAATATTTTCTTTTTTCTTACGCTCAATTCGAATGGTCCCAACACGCTCTATTGTAGAAACGTACCCTTTATTTTCTGCATCTTTAATAGCTCGATAAGCAGTACCTTCGCTTACCGTCAGCTCTTTTGCAATCTGCCTAACTGATATTTTCTCACCAATTGGTAACGAGTCAATATAGTGTAGTATCTGTTCATGTTTTGTCGCCAAATGTACTTCACCCTTCTAAAGCACCGGACGTACTCGGCGCTTTACTCTTTTCTTTTTATTATAAAGGTGGAAGGAGCGGGATTCAATCTCATCCTCTTTGACGAGTTGGCTTGCGAAGTTTTTGTTGCAAAAGCTTTTTTTGCTCTTCTTTTTTCGCGTATAAAAGTGCTGATACATTACCACCTACAACTAGCAGTGCTAACCCTAACCAAGCAAGGCTAAAAATCCCTTGAAGACTATCTATGCTTATGACAATATAGGGCTTTACATAATAAAGCATAAGGCCACACAGCAACAAATATAAAAGCGCTCTATTTCGCTTTAACACCAATACATTCCCCCTTTTTTATTTACATAGTATGCTTGTACACCCAAAAAAAGACGATGCACATTAAAATTGCACCGTCTTGCTTTTTCTCTTATAACTCTAAACCTTCTCCAGGATTTAAAACTTTTCCTTCAATTCCTTTTAAGGATTGAACGAACTCATGAGGATCTTGTTTAATAACAGGGAATGTATTGTAATGGATTGGAACGACTAGTTTGGCATTAATCCATGAAGCTGCAACTGCTGCATCCTCTGGCCCCATTGTAAAGTTATCGCCAATCGGCAAAAACGCTACATCTGGATGGTAATCGCTTAATAACTTCATATCGGAATAAAGGGCCGTGTCGCCCGCATGATAAATAGTTTTTCCTTCAATTGTTAGTAATAAACCGGCTGGCATACCCGTGTAAACAATTTGCTTGTTGTCTTCTTCCGTATAGCTTGATCCATGGAAAGCTTGTGTAAGTTTAACTTTACCGAATTCAAACGTATAAGCTCCGCCAATGCTCATTGGATGAACGTTTAAACCTTTCCAACCTAAATATGTAGCGAGTTCAGCAATAGCAATTACTTGCGCATTTGTTCGTTTGGCAATAGCAACTGTATCTCCTACGTGATCATTATGACCGTGGGTTAGTAAGATATAGTCTGCCTGTACATCGTCTGCATTTAAATCCGTTTGACCATTCCCAGTAATGAATGGGTCAATTAAAATCGTTTTCCCTTGCGTTTCAATTTTCACAACCGAATGTCCATGATACGAAATGTGCATAATAACCTCTCCTTTGTCATTATCACTAATTAACTAGTTCATACCCTTTCTATACTACTTTAAACAGAAAGGGTACGTTCTTTTTATTATAAATCGGTTATGCTTGCTCTAACAATGTTGTAGCATCAGAGTATGTTAATCCATGTGCATCAGCTACCGCTGCATATGTTACAAAGCCGTTTAATGTATTAATTCCTTGAAGTAACGGCGGATTTTTCAAACATGCTTTTTTATATCCTAGGGTTGCAATTTGAAGTGCATAAGGAACAGTCACGTTCGTTAAAGCCATGGTTGAAGTACGAGGAACAGCTCCAGGCATATTAGCTACCGCATAATGTAAAACACCGTGCTTTTCATACGTTGGGTTATCATGTGTCGTAATACGATCTGTTGTTTCAAAAATTCCACCTTGGTCAATAGCAATGTCTACGACAACTGAGCCAGGAGACATTGTTTTAATCATGGAAGTTGTAACTAATTTTGGAGCTTTGGCACCTGGAATTAATACTGCTCCAATTACTAAATCTGAATCCTTCACAGATTCTGCAATGTTATAGTGATTTGACATTAATGTTGTAATTTCCTTGCCAAATAAGTCGTCTAGTTGTCGAAGTCGCTCTGCGCTTAAATCAATAATGGTTACATTTGCTCCTAGACCAACAGCAATTTTCGCAGCATTTGTTCCCGCAACTCCGCCACCAATGATTGTCACTTTTCCTCGTTGAACACCGGGCACACCACTTAGTAACACTCCTTTGCCACCTTTTGTTTTTTCTAAAAATTGTGCGCCAATCTGCGAAGACATCCTTCCAGCTACTTCACTCATTGGTGTCAAAAGAGGAAGCGTACGATTCGGTAGCTGCACAGTTTCATAGGCAATACCTACTACTTTCTTTTCAATCAATGCTTTTGTTAATGCTTCTTCAGCAGCAAGGTGCAAATACGTAAATAAAATTAACCCTTCACGAAAATAATTGTACTCTTCTTGCAATGGTTCTTTTACTTTCATAACCATTTCTGCACTCCACGCATCGTGAGCTGTTTCAACAATGGTTGCTCCAGCTTCTACATACTGTTCATTCGTAAATCCAGACCCTTCACCGGCATTTTTTTCAACCCATACCTCATGACCGGCATTTGTAAATGCCGTCACGCCAGCTGGTGTAATAGCAACGCGATTCTCATTGTTTTTAATTTCTTTTGGAACACCTATTTTCACGATTGTCACTCCTTAATTCATTGTTTATTTATCATATGAATGATATGTAAAATAAGCTCCCCACCTTATGCTTATAAAGTGGGGAGTTTTTGCCTTACCTATAGTTTATCCATCTTTTTATTCATATAGTTCGTTGTCACTTTTATCTTCAACATTTTCAAATGTTGAAGCCATGTGACCATCTCCTACTACACCACTTGAGTAGGAGTCCATTAATTGTTGAAACGTTTTTTTTTCTCCTTCATGATCATATTCATAAACGTGCTGAGGTTTCTTTTTTTCTTTCATTGTTAATCTCTCCTTAGCTAACATGTTGTTTTATTCCCCACTATTTTTCTTCTAACTTGTTGGAGTTATGCACGACGTAGATGGGATTGTAACTCTATATGCTTTTACAAAAAATATGCATAAAAAATACGCACTTCAGTAAGTGCGTATTTTTTATGCATTAATTTCTTGTTTTAAATCCTCTTTAACCTTTAAGATTGCTTGTCTTACCTGGTCGAAACCTGTACCACCCGCACTATTACGGCGGTTAACCGCAGTTTTTGGGTCAAGTACATGATAGATATCTTCCTCAAACAAATTGCTTGCGGCTTGGTAGTTTTCTAATGGTAAATCCATTAAATAAATCCCTTGCTGAATGCATTCTAGAACAAGCTTGCCTACAACTTCATGAGCTTGACGGAACGGCATCCCTTTTGAAGCGAGGTAGTCTGCTAATTCTGTTGCATTAGAAAAATCTTTTTTGGTTGATGATTCCATAACGTCTGTTTTAACAGTCATAGTTTCAATCATTCCAGCAAAGATTGTCAAGCAACCCTCAATCGTTGTAACTGTATCAAACATACCCTCTTTATCTTCTTGTAAATCTTTGTTGTATGTTAAAGGCGTACCTTTCAACACTGTTAATAAGCTAAACAGGTGTCCATAAACTCTTCCCGTTTTCCCACGAATCAGCTCAGCCATATCAGGGTTTTTCTTTTGTGGCATAATACTGCTTCCTGTGGCATACGTGTCATCCATTTCAATAAACTGGAATTCTTGACTCGACCATAAAATTAACTCTTCACAGAAACGAGATAAGTGCATCATCAAAATTGAGCTGTTGCTCAAAAATTCTAAAATAAAATCACGATCACTTACTGCATCCATACTGTTTTGATAGATATCTGCAAAGCCCAACAGCTCAGCGCTATAGTAACGGTCAATTGGGAATGTTGTACCAGCAAGCGCTCCTGCTCCTAGCGGAGAGATATCAATGCGTTTTAACGATTCTTCAAATCGCTCAAAATCACGCTTAAACATTGATACATATGCTAACAAGTGATGAGCAAACGATACAGGCTGCGCTCTTTGTAGATGAGTGTAGCCAGGAAAAATCGTTTCAACATGCTGATCAGCTTTTTCAACTAATACATGCTGTAAATGTTTTGTTAGCTGGATGATTTGCTGGACATGTTTCTTTAAATATAGATGCATGTCAGTTGCAACTTGATCGTTACGACTTCTACCTGTATGCAGTTTTCCACCTACAGGACCGATTTCATCAATTAAGAGCTTTTCTAGATTCAAATGAATATCTTCGTACTGAGCAGAAAACGTAAGCTCTTTATTTTTTGCTTTTTGAAGCAGGGTTTGTAACCCTGCTTTAATTTGATTCGCCTCTTCACTAGAAAGAATCTTGCACTTTTCTAACATAGATACATGAGCTAAACTACCTTCAATATCTTCTTCTACTAAATGTTGATCGAACGAAATGGATGCTCCAAATTCATCAATCCATTGTTCAGGACGTTTCGTAAAACGTCCTCCCCACAATTTGGTCATACTGTCGTCACCTTCTTAGTATTCACCATGCTGCTAACTTTTGTTGGAAGTCCCCATAAAGAGATAAATCCTACTGCTGCGTTATGGTCAAATTCATCTTCTTTTGTATACGTAGCAAGTTTTTCGTTATATAGAGAGTTTGGAGACTTACGCCCTTCCACAATCGCATGACCTTTAAACAGCTTCACACGTACTGTCCCGTTTACATATTGTTGCGTATCTTTTAAGAATGCTAGTAATGAATTTGTTAACGGTGAGAACCAAAGTCCTTCATAAATAACTTCTGTTAGTTTTTTCTCGATAATAGGTTTGAAGTGTGCTACTTCTTTTACAAGTGTTAAATCTTCTAACTCTTTATGAGCTTTAATAAGAGTCATCGCAGCTGGACACTCATATACTTCACGTGACTTAATTCCAACTAGACGATTTTCTACGTGGTCGATACGTCCAACTCCGTGCTTTCCAGCAATATCGTTCAGTTCAAGAATAAGCTGAGCTAACGTATACGATTGGCCATTTAATGAAACAGGTACGCCTTGAACAAATTCAATTTCAACCGTTTCAGGAGTATCCGGCGTATTTTCTAATGCAGCAGTTAAATCGTAAGCTTCTTCTGGTGGAGCAGCCCAAGGATCCTCAAGAACACCACATTCGTTACTTCTTCCCCATAGGTTTTGATCAATTGAAAACGGGCTGTCTAAGTTAACTGGAATTGGAATGTTATGCTGTTTCGCATACTCAATTTCTTCTTCACGAGACCATTTCCAATCACGTACTGGAGCAATAACTTCTAAATCTGGATTTAAGGCTTTAATTGACACTTCAAAACGAACTTGGTCATTTCCTTTTCCTGTACAACCATGCGCCACGGCTACTGCATTTTCTTGCTCAGCTACTTCAACAAGCTTCTTTGCAATTAGAGGTCTTGATAACGCAGATACCAATGGATATTTCCCCTCATATAATGTGTGAGCTTGCAAAGCTGCTAATGCATAAATATTTGCGTACTCTTCTTTTGCATCAATCACGTGTGATGCTACCGCTCCAACTGTAATAGCTTTTTCTTTAATAAAGTTTAAATCTTTTCCTTCACCAACATCTAAACAACACGCGACCACATCATAACCTTTTTCCTGTAACCATTTAATAGCAACTGAAGTATCTAAACCACCTGAATATGCAAGAACAATTTTCGGATTACTCATCAACATTTCCTCCTAATATATATAAATACATCTCAATAAATTTTTATTCATTTAATCTACTATTACTTTAACAACTTTATTAGTTTTTTTCAATACTTATTCATAAAAAAGTATATAAATTCACAAATAATCTTTCTGAAACCTTATTTTATGAGATAAATATGCTCTAACTGTAAAATAAAATTGCATATATAAAGTAATAAAACGCATGATTTTTCTCATTACTTCCTTTATCATAAACAGTATAAGTTTGTATTTTTAAATTGGAAAAAGCATTGGTGAAAAGATTTTAGATGCAAGTGAGGCGTTTATTTATGCAAAATATGTTCTTATATAATAAAAGGTTGGGTATCTCTATTCCTGTTTTAGAACATTCATGGAATGAATATACTCCAGCACTGCAAGACAAGATTTTAAGTCAGTGGGAAAAAAATAGAGGCTTAATTCCTGATCGGATTGCAGAAATCGAAAGGAAAATTAATAAAAAACAGGCAGCTCTAGAGGAAGAAGATAACTTTCAAAAGTCTTGTAAATTAAACGAAGAAATTGCTGAGTTGGCCTCTATTATTAATGATTTATGGATTTGGTATCGTACGGAACAAGATGTATCTGCTAAAACTCATTTGTAAACAAAGTCAAGACATAAGCGTTTCCGTTAATGATCTATCCGAACGGTCGAGATTCAACTCTCAACCGTTCGGTTTTTTTTGTTGGTGGAGATAATAAGTTAAAAAAGAGTGAAATGAAGAATAAGGCACGCAATTTGTAGAGGAGGTAGAGGAAAGCGCATGTCTGCAGCTCAATGGAATCAACATGTTTTTCTCCAACCTCACTCATTTCCAAACGCCATAATTCGTCTTTGAGAAGAAATTATGGCGTTATATCCGGGCCTCGTCATTTACTTTTTTCTATTAAAAGACGATATTGATAAAATCGCTTCGCATAATCTGTTACTTGCTTTGTAAATCTATAGTTCATTCCTCCACCGATTGCCATACCTAGTAACGGAATACGACCATATGCCTTTCGCTTTAAGATGACTATAAGTAGGCTCTTCCCAATCTGAGCAGCAGCTTTATAAACAAGCGCTTCAGTTACTACTTGGTCTCTACCTTCATAAAAATAAGGATCTACGCCATGTTGGATTTCCTCTGTCAATTCAAGCCAACCTGCTTTTTGCAATTCGGGCGGCAATAAAGCTGCATGAAATACCTTTAACGTCATCATAAGTTCAAACGGTGTATGGATATTATAGCCATAGCTCATTGCTGCTTTTTGAATCGATTGTAAATTAATAAATAACAAAGCTGGAATATCTGTACCTACTAATAGAGTCTTTCCCGTACCGGATAAAGCGCCTTGTCCCAATGCATAAAGCCTTTGTTTTGCTAGCTGTTGATCACAAATGTAAGATAGTTGATCAATCTGTAGTGATTGAAGCTCTGGTATATCTGTAATATCTGGTTGAAATACGCGCGCTGTATTAATAATTTGTTTCTCAGCTTGTATCTGAATATCTGTATTTTGAATAAAGGATGTAAAGTGAAACATAAAATCATCTGTTTTGGCTAAATATTCTTGTAGAATATGCTCAGGTACAAGACTAACTGCTTTATGCAGCCATTCATCATATGTAATTTCAATCTGACTTTGATCATATTCATCCAATGTTTGTTCCCACTCCTGAATTTCGTGTAACAACTGCTCTTCTCGATTGTTTAGGCTCATGCTTTCACTCCTTTAAAGCTAAGTAATAGAATTTGTTTCCATTATAACAAATGTTTAGAAAGACACCTATTTTCATAAAACAAAAAAAGCTAGCGAAAGACGCTAGCTTTTTTTATGCTATTAAATATTTGCTAAACGAACTACGTCGCGAGCAATCATTACTTCTTCGTTTGTCGGAATGACAATAACTTTTACTGGAGAGTGAGGATAGCTAATAAATGCTTCTTCTCCTTGAACATCATTTAATGCTGGGTCCCAATACACGCCCATAAATTCTAAACCACGAAGTACACGAGCACGTACAACATCACTGTTCTCACCAATACCTGCAGTAAAGATAATTGCATCTACACCAGACATACGAGCTGCATAAGAACCAATGTACTTATGAATACGACCAGCAAATACTTCAAGAGCTGTTTCTGCACGATCGTTTCCTTCGCTACTTGCTTTAATTAAGTCACGTAAATCACTTGAGATACCAGATACACCAAGTAAGCCACTTTCTTTATTCAACACATTTAGCACTTCGTCTGCAGTTTTTCCTGTCTTTTCCATGATGAATGGAATTAACGCAGGGTCGATGTTACCAGAACGAGTTCCCATTGCTACACCAGCTAGCGGCGTGAAGCCCATTGATGTATCAATTGATTTTCCACCTTCAATTGCCGCGATACTTGCACCGTTACCTAAGTGACAAGAAATTAAACGTAGTTGCTCAACTGGACGACCTAATAGTTCAGCCGCACGCTCTGATACATATTTATGTGATGTACCGTGGAAACCATACTTACGAACACCATAGTTTTCATAGTACTCATAAGGTAAGCTGTATAAGAATGATTTTTCAGGCATTGTTTGATGGAATGCCGTATCAAATACTGCAACTGCTGGAATATTTGGTAAAATTGCTTGGAATGCTTTAATACCAACAACGTTAGCTGGGTTATGAAGAGGTGCTAAATCTGATAGTGCTTCAATTTCAGCTAGTGTTTCATCTGTAATTAACACAGAGTCAGCAAATTTCTCTCCGCCGTGAACAACGCGGTGTCCAACACCTGTAATCTCATCATATGACTCAATAATTCCTTGGGATAAAAGCTTATCTACTAAGATTTGAACTGCTACAGAGTGATCTGGGATTTCTCTTACTTCTGTTTGTTTTTCACCATTTACTGAAATAGTGAAAACAGCGTCGTCTAAGCCGATACGCTCTACTAAACCTTTTGTTAAAACTGCTTCGCTTGGCATTTCAAACAGCTGGAACTTTAAAGATGAGCTACCAGCATTAATTGCGATAATTTTTGACATATACTAAAAACAGCTCCTTTTTATATACGTGCATTATGAACTTGACGAAAAAGTACAAAACGATATTCTCTACAATATTCTATGCATTTCGACACAAATTCTATCCTTATTCATTTAATCATTCACCACTATAGATTTCAAGGGCTATGCACGATTAAAAGCGCCACCATAAAAAAATCATTATTTTCTAAAAAGACAAATTATTTATTTAACTTAAACCATTCATTCATCTGATTCATAATATCGTTCATTCCTTGCTTATTGCTAAACTTAGGTAGATTCACAAGAAGTGCGTTCTCTGGTGGAGTTACTCCCTCACCTTTCTTTTGTAAAACCAGAATACTCTTTGCTGCTTCTTCCTGCTTAAACATTGATAGCGGAAGTTGAATGATTGCTTGTACAATCGCTTCTTCTTTAAGCAATGGCTGCAGAAGATGAGATTGCTCAGAGTCAAATAAATTATTTGGAATCAGCGTGACTACATATCCACCTGATTTAACGTGGTTTAAGCTTTTTTCAATAAACAAATGATGAGCATACGTATGCCCTTCTTCTGACTTTACTTTATATTGAGCAGCACCTTCATCATTTGGATAATAGCCTACTGGTAAATCACAAACCACAAGGTCAACAGGATCGATAAATAGTGGCTGTAAACTATCTTGGTGAAATAACTCTACACCGTGCTTTTGAAGGTTTGCATTTACATAGGTTAACTGAAGCAATAAATCGTCAATATCAACGCCATACACTTGTTCAATTGAATGTGAATGCATATTTAAAATCGTGGTAATCAAATTACCAGCTCCTACTGCTGGATCTAGCACCGTATATTTTTCTTTACCTTGCATAAACTTACCAATGACATATCCCATAAACAACCCTACTGCATCTGGTGTCATTTGGTGATTAGGTTGAACAGCTTCTTTCATTCCTTTTAAAACTGCTAGTTGATATGCTTTTCGAATTGTCTCTTTCTCAAATTGATTCAGTTTTATAGAGCTATACTCTTTCTGTAATCTTTTTTTCGTTACCTCATCTAATTCGTCTTGTAAGATGTCTTCTTGAAATAAGTTTTCACCTGTTTCAGCAACCGCTTCTAGATATAAGCAGTCTAGCTCTTTTCGTAAAATTACTGCACTCTGATCGATAACCTTAAACAGCTGCTCCATTTTTGATAACTCGCTCACGTCTACTCCTCCTTGAACCTTCCATTTACTAATCTATCTTTCATTACAATGCTTTATATAGAACTCTAACAAAGAATTTTATTTTATCACAAATAGTTCATGCCGCACAAAGAAGGCGAAAAACAATGTTTTCCGCCTTTTTTGTCTAAAGCATGTTCAATTACTTAGCTGCTTTTGCTGCTTCAATTGCTGCTTCATAGTTTGGGTGATCCGTAACTTCTGGTAAATATTCAACATATGTTACTTCGTCGTTTGAATCTACCACAAACACAGAACGAGCTAATAAACGTAGTTCTTTAATAGTTACGCCAAATGCTTCACCAAAAGATAAATCGCGGTGATCTGATAACGTTTGTACGTTTTCAATACCATTTGAACCGCACCAGCGCTTTTGTGCAAACGGTAAATCAACACTTACTGTTAATACTTTCACATTGTCTAGCTTTGATGCTTCTTCATTGAAGCGGCGAGTTTGTGCATCACAAACACCTGTATCAATAGAAGGAACAACACTAATTAGACGCACTGAACCTTTTGTGTCATCTAACGTTATTTCTGACAAATCGTTTGCAAGAACCGTGAAGTTAGGCGCTTTGTCTCCTACCTTTACTTGATTCCCTAGTAATGTTACATCGTTACCTTTAAACTTAACTGTTGTCACGAATGATTCCTCCCCTAAATAAATATGTACATCCTTCATATTAGCGCCTATATAAAAAGATTGCAATTAAATGCGTTTTCCTTCATATAAAAAGCCCTCGTTTTTATAATTATACAACGAGAGCTTGTAGTTTATAGATTAAACGAATCATTACTATCATGGCGGTCGTGATGGTCATGATCATGACGATTTTTTCTAAACATATGCTGCATGCGTTCGATTGCTTGAGGGGCCGTGTCTAGTATTTTCTCGTATAAGTGCGTGCTTTCATTTAAATGGAGCATTTTAATTCCAGCTGAGCTGACAATCAAGAAAGCTATTGGCGTGATTGATACTCCTCCACCACTTCCTCCACCAAACGGATGGCTTGAATCAGATGACTGACCGCCTTGTTGTGAAGATGACTTTTGCCCTTCTCCATTAAATTCACTGCCTCCTGCAGCAAAGCCAAATCCTACTTTTGATACCGTTAGAATAACACTTCCATCCGGTGTTTCTACTGGATCTCCAATGATTGTATTGACGTCAATCATTTCTTTTAAATTTTCCATTGCTGTGGACATTAGACTCTTAATTGGATGTTCTCCCATTTAAGTAACCTCCTTATGTTTTAACAGAATGCGCCTTACTTTCGCTTTCAGGCTTATAAAAGCGAGGAATCTTGCGCCAGTGCTTAACTAAACGTAAACCTACTAATATAGCTTGGCCTAATCGGAATGAAATTATGCATTGAAAAATGGTTTCAGACCACATCTGTTGAAAGACTGGCACTACTGTCATCGTAGGAGAATTTTTCAGCCTCATATAGCGGTCTAGTAGATGAACAACACCACTTTTTGCAGACCATACAACGCCCACTAAAATAGCGCTGAGAGCTGCGTCACCCAGACCTACTCGCGTATGCCACTTTAGGTTTTTCACTGCTACCCGATTTAAAAATTTTTGGAAAATAGTATGAAAGCCAACAACATGTTCTAAGAATTGCTTTGCATCTTCCAGAAGATTGAGACCGTCTTCAACGGAATAGTCTTTCCATTTATCTTTATTTGTATTTTCTCCCGCTCCGCTTTTTTCTTCGACAAGCAGGGTTTTGGAATCTTTTTGAACCTTTACCACTGGTATTTCATATGTATAGCGAATGAGCTTAAACCACGCCATAAACGTCACGCGATAATAATCGTTATCCTTGGCATGTCGTAAGTCAATATATACCGTAATTTTCGTAACCATCACTATGAACACAAGGACAAGTAGTATTGCGATAACCCATGACACCCATATCACTTTCTTCACTCCTTTTTCCCCTTCCATTATGTCCCATACATCATGAAGTTAAACCTAACAAGAAAGGCCCCTACTCATTGAGTAGAGGCCTTCTATATTATTTTATTTCATGCACTACCGCAGTCTCTGCAAAATAATCATGCGCACCTTGCTTTTTAGGTAAAAAGGCAACGATGATATAACCAATAAATAGAACCGTTTTTGAAATATAACGTCCAATCCCTTCTCGGAACAAAACGACTGACCAGCTAAGCGGAGTTCCATTTAATGAGACTACCTTTAAGCCGAACACCATCTTTCCTAACGTTTGCCCAAAGAACTTGGTCATTAAAATAAAATAACCGTAAAATGTCAGTGCCGTAATGAACCAAAAAGGTGAGAATAATTGATCAACTTGAGCAAGGTCAAACGCTTTAAAAATTGGCTTTACAACAATGCCATTAATACTTCCTACTACAATGATATCAAGTAGGTATGCCCAAAAGCGCATCCAAAATCCAGCATAGCGATTTTCAACTACAGAAGGATTTACTATCTTATCCTCTAAAGGTGATGAATGTTCAACACCCGCTAGTTCTTTATCATATGAGTTATTTTCCATTATTCATCCACCTCTATTCTTGATATAGATACATCATACGAGGAGAATTTGGCTCAGCTAATGATTTCAAAATAGAAGATAGCTGCTGATCACTTCCCATCATTTTGTTCATACTCATAGATAACCATGAAGGAAAACCGAAGCCTGATTCGTATTCAATAACCTGAGCATCTTTTAACTTATATTGTTTTTTCATATCTGCTAAACTGTCTTCAAAAAACCCTAGTTCATCAACTAATTTTAACTCTTTCGCCTGACGTCCATCATAGATTCTTCCGTCAGCAATTTCACGGACTTTACTTTCCGATAAGTCACGCCCTTTCGAGATTACATCAACAAAGCCGCTGTATGAGTTATCAATAAGCTTTTGCATAATTTGACGCTCTTCCTCTGTCATATCTCTTGTAGGGGACATAATGTCTTTATGCTCACCACTCTTAATCGTGACATCTTTTACTCCTAGACGCTCAGCAAGCTCTCCATAGTTTACGCTTTGCATAATAACACCTAGTGAACCTGTTAGCGTATCCGGAGTTGCATAAATTTTATCAGCTGATGTCGAGATATAATACCCGCCAGATGCAGCCATTGAACCCATTGAAATATAAATAGGTTTTTTTGTATTAGCTTGAATCTCTTCTATTTTCTTATGTATTTGAGCACTTTCTACTACTCCGCCACCTGGTGAATTCACCTTTATGATAATTCCTTTGATCATGTCATCATCTTTAGCTGCATCAAGTTGCTCTAAAAACAGCTCGTGATTATAGCCCCCTTGCGAAAACACTGATGTGCTATCTCCGGTATCTTGAATCGTGCCGTTCACTTCTAAAACAGCAATCTTATTAAGAGACGTACCCTCTTCAATTACCGTTTCCGTTAGCTCGCTAGTACTTCCACCAAAGAATCCAGCAACGCCACTTTCCTCATCACTAGCAAAAAGAAAAGCAGAAACTGTGTTTACTAGTATTGAAATAATAAATACACCCACTGCGATGGCCAGTGCTACCCACCTTTTCGTATTCATGAAAACCCTCCTAAATTAATCCTGAGTACAAATTGAAAGAATAATCTTTCAATTTACGTTTTAATAGTGATATAATTATTGTAACAAACTTTTGTAAGAAAGTTTACTTTTATACTATTTTTTTACATCAAAGACGGGAAAACAAGGGGGAACTACATATGTCAAATCGTCGCAATGTTTATTTCTTTCATCCTAGAAATAAAGAAACGAATGCCGCAGTAAAACCTTTACAAGAGTTAGCGGTTAATTATGATTTTACAGTAGTAGAGCATGCGAAAGATGCAAATATTATCGTAAGTATTGGAGATGACGGTGCTTTTTTACAGGCTGTCCGTCAAACAGGTTTTAGAGATGACTGCTTATATGCAGGGGTAGCAACATCTGAGCAGCTAAATTTCTACTGTGATTTTCATATTAATGAAAAGGAAAAAATGATCGATGCTATTACTTCCGAAAACATTGAGGTAAGACGCTTTCCTGTATTAGAAACAACTATTGATCAAGGCACTACACTCCATTCGCTAAATGAATGTCTTGTGCGATCCGCATTAATAAAAACGTTTACAATGGACGTGTTTATTAATGAAAATCACTTTGAGACATTCCGTGGCGATGGTATGGTTATTTCAACACCAACAGGAAGTACCGCTTATAATAAATCTGTTAACGGTGCCGTCGTTGATCCGCTTTTACCGTGTATGCAAATCAGCGAACTTGCATCTTTAAACAATAACAATTACCGTACGCTTGGGTCTTCTTTTATTTTAAGCAGTGAGCACACATTAACACTAAAGCTCTCAAACGATAACAGCCATTACCCTGTTATTGGCTTAGATAACGAAGCAATCAGTACAAAACATGTGGATCAAATCCAAGTGCGTCTAAGCGATCGCCAAATCAAAACTGTAAAATTAAAAGATAATTCATTTTGGCAACGCGTACAGCGTACATTCTTATAAATATTATTTAAAGAGGCGTGCTTTACAGCACACCTCTTTTTTTATGAGCACTTATAGACAATCTCCCCGTTTATAATGGTGAAATGAACTTGAACTTCAAGTAGCTCATCCACGTTTACTTCAAATAAGTCCTTTTTAAACACTGTAAAGTCACCAACGTATCCCTTTTCAATCTTTCCTTTTATATGTTCTTCACTAGTCGCTTGGGCACTCCCTAAGGTAAACAATTGAATCGCTTGGAACATCGTTACCTTTTCGTTTGGCATATATGCAGGTAAGTCTCCTGGCCCTACTTTACGCGTTACGGCTGCGTGTATTCCTAATAGTGGGTTAATTGGCTCTATAGGTGCATCTGAGCCTCCTGCACACATAATATTGCTATCTAATAGCGTTTTCCAGGCGTAGCAATATTTCAATTTCTCCTCACCTATTTTATCAATTACCCATGGAAAATCACTTGCTAAAAAGCGCGGTTGAATATCTAATACAACGGGTAAACGCTTGGTTCTTTCAATCAAATCTTTTCTTAAGATTTGTGCATGAATAATACGATCCCGCACATTTTCACTAGGTGGATATTGCTCAATACTATCTAATACGTATTCAAAAGCTAAATCACCGATAGCATGAATAGCTACAGGCCTGCTAAGCTCTCTCGCCTTTCGAACAAGCTGTTTGAGCTCTGATAGACTTTGAATAGCTAGCCCGTTTGTTGATGGATCACTTTTATATGGAAAGCTAAGCAGTGCAGATTGACTACCTAGTGAACCATCAGCAAAAATTTTCATCGCACCAAATTCTAAAAATGCAGAGTGAGTAGACTGCTGTTTCACATATTGGTCCATTGACTCTACAACCCCATGATGAACAAGTAAGTTACAGCGAAATAAATTTTTTTGATCCTCTATCACTTTCTTAAATGCTTGGTATGTCCGGGTAAACCCCCCATAATAATTTAAATCTTCCGTATGTACACCTGTAAGCCCATGTTGGACACAATCTTTAATTGAAACCTGCAAAGCTTCTTCTAAATAAGCTTCTGATACAACTGGAATGTGCTTGGTTACCAATTCCTGTGCTTGATCTGCTAAAAAACCTGTTGGCCTTCCCAATTCATCAACGTGAATGGCACCTCCTTCTGGAGATTTCGTGCCTTTAGAAATGTTCGCTATTTTTAATGCTTTGCCATTTGCAAGCAGTCCGTGTCTACAAACACGTTTAAGAACAATTGGGTGTTGGTCTGTCAGTACGTCTAAATCTCGATGATGAAGTAATTCGGGGTCATCCCACTGGTTCTCATCCCATCCTTCTCCGATAATCCACTCTCCCAATGGGGTTTTCTTAACCTTTTCTTCAACTAACTTCAATACCTCATTGGCAGAAGACGCTTGGGACAAGTCTAAGCGAAGCAGTTTTTCTCCGTGTCCAATTAGATGTAAATGGCTATCAACAAAGCCGGGATACATAACGCTGCCATCTAAGTTCACTTCGTTTTGAATATCATTTTGTTGTGCATTTCTGACATTACGTTCGAAGCCTAGGTCTTCAATTACTCCATTTTTCACAAAAACACTCTCTACCCATTCTCCTTCTTGAGCCATTGTGTAAATTTTTCCACCATAAAACAATGTTCCCATCTCTCTCTCCCTTTCCCAAACGCACTTTACATTTAGTATAAAGCTTTGCCACAAATGACAAAAGAAAATCACCCAAACGAAAAGAGTGAGGTTTCCCTCACTCTTCGTTAGCCATCATTATTCAATTAATATGACTTATTTGTAGCTACCACCAAGTTGTTGTTCAGCCATTTGAACTAAACGTTTAGTGATTTCGCCACCAACAGAACCGTTAGCGCGAGCTGTTGCTTCTGGTCCAAGGTTTACACCAAATTCAGAAGCGATTTCGTATTTCATTTGGTCGATAGCAGCTGCTGAACCAGGAGCTACTAATTTGTTTGTGTTTGCCATGTGTTTTCACCTCCTCGTTGCTTGTTGAATATAGAGTGTGTCAAAACACATGGCTTCATACGCTTTTTTTTTGGTAATTTTTATCTTTTTTATTTATTAAAATAAATCGGCATCATTTTCAAGTAGATTTTGTGGCTCTAACGCCTTTATTTCAAGGGTTTCTGTATTTTGAACTGCTTCTTTTATAAGCGTATCAAAATCATAAAATTCTTCGTATCGATTTACTTTTTCACGTTTTGGCTTTGTTTTTGGTGCACTTGGTGTAAAAATTGTACAGCAATCTTCATATGGACGATTTGAAATCTCATGCGTATCAATTTGCTGAGCAATCTTAATAATATCCGTTTTGTCCATTGTGACAAGTGGCCTTAAAATTGGCGTGTTTGTTACTTCATTAATTGCATACATACTTTCAACAGTCTGGCTAGCAACCTGTCCTAAACTGTCCCCTGTTACAATTGCTAAGGATTCTCTTTGAGTACGCAATAGATCTGTAATACGAAGCATCATCCTTCTTGTAGATGTCATCGTATAATTTTCTGGAATCTGTTTTTGAATAGCTTGCTGAACAGCTGTAAACGGCACGATATGAAGCTTAATATTCGAATGATATTTCGTAAGCTTTTGAGCAAGATCAACTACTTTTTGCTTAGACCGCTCGCTTGTAAACGGTGGGCTATAAAAGTGAACTGCTTCAATTTCTAGTCCTCTTTTCATTGCTAGGTAACCTGCAACCGGGCTATCAATTCCCCCCGACAGCATAAGCATTGCGCGTCCACTTGTCCCTACAGGAAGCCCTCCAGCTCCTTGATAGTCAAAACACGTAATGTACGTGGCTTCACGACGAACTTCTACTCTTACATTTACATCAGGATTACGTACATCCACTTTTAAATTTGTTGTATTTCGCAAAATATGACTACCAACCGCATAGTTAAGCTCGCTAGTATCAAGCGGAAATTCTTTATAAGCACGACGTGTTGATACTTTAAATGTTCTATTCTCTACATCAAACTCTTTCATCGCTTTTAATGCAGCTTCTTGAATCGATTCTAATTCATTTTCTACTTTTAAAGCTAAGCTAAAGCTTTGAATACCGAAAACTTCTTGAAGACGTTCTACAATCGGCTCATGGTTTTCTCCATTCAAGTGGATGTACATACGATCTCTTGTGTATTTAATATCCACGTTAGAAAATTCGGTTAAAGCGTGGACAATATTTTGACGTAGCTGAGCAACAAATTTTTTTCTGTTTTGTCCTTTAGTGGAGATTTCTCCATAACGAATTAATATATGGTTATAAATCATTTATTTTTACCCCATTACTTTTTTTAGTTCTTCAATGACTGTGAAGATTGCATTAACTGTTGGCGTTATTTCATTAAAATCATTAACATGAGACAGGCTAATACGAATTGACTGATCGGCTTCTTCGTAACTTTTTCCCATTCCTAATAATGTTTTACTAGGCTTTTGACGCTTAGAAGAACAAGCTGATGTTGTTGATACAAAAACACCTTTTTCCTCTAGAGCATGAACGAATACTTCCCCTTTAATTCCTTTTACAGTGAAATTTAAGATGTGAGGAGCAGAACCTTCAACTGGAGTATTCATAATAATACGTTCGTGCTTTTCCAATTGAGCTTTCAGGTCACTTTGCATCTTTTTCATTTTATTACTATTCTTCGATGCATGTTCCATAGTTAAACGAAGCGCTTTTGCAAATGAGACAACTCCAGGCACATTTTCAGTGCCAGAGCGCTTCTGTAACTCTTGAGAACCTCCACTAATCAATGGTGAAAGTTCAACCCCTTGGCTTATATATAAAATCCCTGTTCCTTTTAAACCATGAATTTTATGACCTGATATTGTGCATAAATCAATATGAGCACCTCGCAACGAAAGAGGAACTTTTCCAATACCTTGAACATGATCTACATGATACAAAACCGTTGGATACTCCTTCAATATTTCCCCGATTTCTTCAATCGGCTGAATTGTTCCGATTTCATTATTAACATGCATGATTGAAACTAAAATGGTTTCAGGTCTAATTGCACTCTTAAGGTCATGAGGGTTTACAAACCCGTCTCTAGAAACAGGTAAGTATGTTACATCAAAACCAAGCTCTTGTAGTTGTTTAAAAGGTTCATGAACGGAGTCATGTTCAATAGCCGTTGTGATAATATGACGACCTCTATTTTTATATTTCATGGCTACACCTTTTATTGCCATGTTATTTCCCTCCGTACCCCCAGATGTAAAAATAATTTCTTTTGGTGATACGTGTAATAATTGTCCTACTTGCTCTCTTGATTTTGTCATAAGATTTTCCGCTTGAACACCAAACTGATGGAGCGAAGAAGGATTTCCATAATATGTTGTAGCAACCTTTGTAAAAGATTGAATAACTTCATCATAAGGCTTAGTAGTAGCACTATTATCTAAATAAATCAATGTGCACGCCCCTTTAAAAATATTTAGAAACAACTTTTTATCATAGCATACCTTCATTATTTTTTAAATGATGTTGTTTATTTATCCAAATGAAACAGATAATACTCTTAATTACCTTTCTAAACAGAAGTCTAAATATCATATAACTGCCCAGATAATTAAACTGAATATTTAGATTTTTAAAATTTTCGACATTTTTTTTATGAAATATGATAGTATGTATCAGAAACTTTATACTATTTCTATAGAATATAGGAGGCATTATGAAAAAAGAAGCACTAACTCGCAAAGAGACGTTAGCTATTGGTTTAATGCTTTTTGCCCTATTTTTTGGTGCAGGTAATATGATTTTTCCGCCCTCGTTAGGACAACAAGCAGGGGTAAATACATGGAGTGCAACAATTGGCTTTTTAATAACGGGTGTTGGATTACCGTTACTAGGAATTATCGCCACGTCTAAAACCAATGGAGATTTCACAAAAATAGCAAACCGAGTACACCCTATTTTCGGAATATTTTTTACAATTGTTTTATATCTAGCAATTGGACCTTTTTTTGGTATTCCAAGGACAGATACTGTAGCGTTTGAAATCGGCGTTACACCATTCTTGTCCGATAGCGCATTAGCTAGTAATGTACCTTTAATGATCTATACCATTATTTTCTTTGGTATTACGTTATTTCTATCATTAAATCCAACAAAAATTGTAGATCGCATAGGTAAGATTTTAACACCTTTATTATTAACAGTCTTAGCTATACTTGTTCTAAAAAGTTTACTGACACCAATGGGAGAATTTCAGCTTCCACAACCAAGATACGAATCAGCTTCATTTGTAGCAGGGTTTGTTGATGGTTATTTAACAATGGATGCTATTGCGGCTCTTGTGTTTGGGATTGTTGTCATTTCAAGTATTCGAGAAAAAGGTATTATAAATAGTCAGAAACTTTCGGCTATTTGTATTAAAGCAGGTTTTATTGCTGCGATTGGATTGATTGTAGTATATGTATCACTAGCTTACATTGGCGCATCCAGCGTAGAGTCTATCGGCATGCAATCCAATGGAGGAGCTATCTTAACGGCTGTTGCTAGGGAACTATTCGGTAGCTTTGGAACGATTATCTTAGGATTAGCAATTACATTCGCATGTTTAACTACATCAATCGGCTTAATTTCTGCTTGTAGTTCTTTTTTTCATCGTATATTCCCAAAGCTTTCCTATAAAGGCTTTGTAGTAATACTCACAATATTTAGTGCAATTATTGCAAATGTAGGGCTTACACAATTAATTTCTATTTCAGTGCCAATCCTTACATTTATCTATCCAATTGCTATTAGCTTAATTGTTCTTTCTTTGGCTGCATCAGCACTACGATTTGGACGTGAAGTATATGTACTAGCAGTCATTACAAGTGCGTTTTTTAGTCTTTTTGATGGACTAAATGCTGCTAATTTAAAAATTGCAAGCATTGACAAGTTATTTACAAGCTACCTTCCACTTTATAGCGACGGAATGGGTTGGTTAATTCCAACACTTATTGCTTGTATCATCGGCTATATGATTAGTAAGATTCGCGGAAGTTATATCGAAGATGTGGAATCCTCTTCTCGCAAGGCTTCATAAATTCCTATCACCAATAAAAAACGCCAGCTAACTAAGCTGGCGTTTTTTTTATTCTATCTATTTGTTACCATAAACTGTTGAATTTTTTCTACCGCACCAGGGTCGACCTGTTCAATCGCACTAGCCACTTCATTCAGAGCCTCTTTGTATTCATATTTCCGGAAGAGCTCTTCTGCATCTCGTAGTGCTTGAGCTACTGATCCATACTGACTACGGTAACGATTTCCATATTGAATCATTTTTTCAACAAGCTGTGCTTCTTCTAGAATTGCTTCTGTTTCTTCAAACGTCTCTTTTACAGCTTCTACAGCTTCACTAAGAAGAGTTTGGACTGCTTGAATGTTAAGCGGTTTTTCCTGAAGCTTTAACGTTGCGTCCTTCAACAGATGCATCGTTTTTTCTAACTGAACCTTATAATATTCAGGTACACCAGGTAAATTACTTTTCTGAATTAACCTCTTTGCTTCAATGAGCTGAGATTTCAACTCTTCAATCTGCTCTTTAGCTGTCAACTCATCTTTTCGCAATGCTTGCAACATATCGCTATAAGAGTCTTGCGACTGTTGAAGCTGTTTGAGTTGCTTCGACACATCTTCAAGCTCTTCTTGAATCACACTATAAGCTAAGTTATGTTCCGCTACTTTATCTGTGATATTATAGTAAAGGTTCGTTAAACGCTTTAATTCGCGGTCCATTTTGTAATATAGCTCTAAGTCTTTCTCTTTAAAATGATAACTTTGCTGTACGAACAGTGTTTCATCTCTCAATTCTCGGTTTTTATCTTGTAAAATTTTCAAAAAGTGTGAAACCGTTTGAGATTCCTGATTCATTTTATGATATGAATACACTTCGTGTTCTAAAGCATCATATAACTGTTCTAAACGTTCATTTACACTATCTAGCTTTGCCATTGCTTCTTCTACATAAAGCTCTTCAATTTGTTGAATAATCGTGTCTGTTTCATGTCTTAAAAATTCAATCGTTTCTTCAACCTGCAGGTGATCTAACACGTATCCATCCCTTGTCATCCCAATAAATCCATCAAGCAATTCCGAAAACTGAGCTGGAAGCGTAGTTTGACATTCTACTAATACTTTTGGAATTTGTTCTAAGCATGTATCAATTGCCGTTAAATCAATTTTCAGCTGTAGAACCGTTTCACGTGCTTGCAAATAGTTTCCATTTACTGTTTCTTCTTCAAAAACAACAAACTGCTTCTTTGCATGATCAATTGCTGCTTCAAGCGTTTTTTCAGCTTTTCCATATGAATAGCGATGCGCTAGCAACTTTTTCTTTACATGGCGGTGTAACTGGTTAAGCTCTTCAATATCATGACGATTATCTTGTTCACTACCAATGAGGTTTTGTAGTTCCGTTAATATGTTCTCAATTTCAGTCTTTGTTTTATCTAACAATTCATTAATATGTATAGATAGCTGCTTCGCCTTTTTAAAGCGGTATTTATCTGCACATTCTTCCGTCTCAAAAAGTAATTTATCAACTTTTGGAAGCTCAGTTGCTACGATATCATCCCACTGTTCACGCCAGCGTTCAAATAGCTCTTCAGTTTGACCTGTCATGTTTAGTTCTTTTACTTTTGAAATTTCCTCTGCTACCGGCATGTTTGCTAACTCCATCTTACGTGATTCAAGCCGGTCAATTTCTTGATAGATTTTTTTTCGTGAAAACATTCCGTACACAACTAATCCAATAATTAGTATGATTAGTGCAATAATAAATTCCATACTAAGCCCCCTTACAATACGTTCTACATGACAAGTTTCCTATTTATAAAAAGGGTTATTGTAATCCTTTAAATGTTTAAGCGTCAATGTTTTTATGATACCATGTAAAGCCTTGCTTTTGAGCAAAAATTTTAATTTTTTTGCACAAAATATTGGTAATTTGTCGACCGTATCTCGTTTTGTCATTTCTTTCAAAAAAAACCTTTTGCTTTTCTAAACTTATCGACAAAATTGTTGAAATTTCGAGTTGTGCAGTTGAAGTTTTAGACTGCAACGTTACAATTAAAGAAAATGAAAGGAATGATGCAAATTGACGAAGGTAGACCGTCATATTCACACACCGTTTTGTCCACATGGCTCAAAAGATTCATTACAAGCTTATGCAGAGCAAGCCATCCAATTAGGATTTCAGGAAATTTCATTTACAGAGCATGCCCCACTTCCTGAGAGTTTTGTTGATCCTACTCCACAACAAGATAGCAGCATGTCTATGGCACAGCTTGAAGGTTATTTAAAGGATGTCCATCGCATAAAAGAGCAGTATGCCAACGACTTAAAGATCAATGTTGGACTTGAAGTGGATTATATTGATGGATTTGAAACGAAAACTGCGCAATTCTTAAATGAATACGGCCCTCACTTAGACGACAGCATACTGTCTGTTCACTTTTTAAGGTTTGACCGCCAGTACTTTTGTTTAGATTATAGCCCCGAAGCATTTGCTCATATTGTACAGAAATTTGGAAGTGTAAGCAAAACATATGATAAGTACTACGAAACGTTGTTGAAGTCTATAAATTGTGACTTAGGAATTTTTAAGCCACAGAGAATTGGACATATGACGCTCGTTCATAAGTTCCAAAAGCAATTTCCGTGTCCTAATCCGTTTACTGAAGAAATCAATACGATTTTATTAGCCATTCAGGAAAATAACTTAGAGCTTGATTATAATGCAGCTGGGCTATTTAAACCTCTTTGTCAAGAAGCATACCCTGCTCCTAATGTGCTTGAATTAGCACGCAAAAAAAAGATCCCTCTTGTCTATGGATCAGATGCCCATTGTGCGAAGGACCTCGGTCAAGGTTACGAAGCGCTATTTTCTTGTTAAACGCACGTGCACTTGCTTGTTCGATTCACACTGTTCATATAGCATCGTTTGAATCCAAGCGGTTAGTTCACCAGTGTATTGTTCTAAAAAGTAAGTTTCTTGAGGCATGATATATAATACTTCTGTTAAATATTGTGGATGGAGGTAAGGCATCGAAAGCAGCGCTTTTAACTGGATAATGATAAATGAAGCGTTAACCTTTCGAAATTCCCTGCTCTCCATTCCTTTTTCTAAAACAGTTTTGAGATAATACTTCTCTTTTGCCAGGTATGTTGTCATAACTTCTCTTATGAACGTCGTGTCTAGTGAAATCTCACGATAAACAAGTCGCGCAATTGTACGGTTTTCATGCTGATAATTCAGTACAGCAGCAACCATCCCTTGTAAACATTCCTTAGCATCTTTATATTCTCTGAGCTCAAATTCATTTTCAAGCGCTGCTATATAGCCTTCAAAGTAAGTTGTAACAAGGGTTTCTAATAGACCTTCTTTTCCTTCAAAGTAATATGAAATATTCGCTACGTTCACCTTTGCTCTTGTAGCAATTTCGCGTACTGAAGTTCCATCAAAGCCTTTCGCGTTAAATAATGAAACCGCAGCGTCAATAATTCGTTCCTTCGTTTTAGCTTGAGTAGCCATTTTTACCACCTCATCTTTTTTCAATCAAGTGATATTTAAACAGAAATTACGTATTCTTATGCGCAATCAAAGTCATTGCAAAATCCCAGAGAAATCGTTACATTATTTAAAAGGGTTTTATCGGCTTATCTACATAATTCGTGATAAGCTTCTAAGTTCCTGTAATCTTTTATCGACAAAGTAATGAACAGAACGACGCGCTTTGATACATTTTTATACGTTTTATGTTGAATGGAGGAGAATAACATGTTTCATGTCGAAAACTATAGCGAATCAAGAGAAAAAAATTACGAGCTCGTTTTAAAACAACTTCGTGCATTAATTGACGGTGAAAATAATTTCATCGCAAACCTTTCTAATGCTTCAGCACTTTTAAATCAGTTTTTAGAAGATGTAAACTGGGTTGGATTTTATCTAACGGAAGGAAACCAACTAGTGCTTGGCCCTTTCCAAGGATTACCGGCATGCGTAAGGATTCCATTTGGACGAGGTGTTTGTGGAACTGCAGCTGAAACACATCAAACTCAGCTCGTTGCTGATGTACATCAGTTCCCTGGTCACATCGCCTGTGATGCTGCATCTCAATCAGAAATCGTTGTTCCTATTGTAAAAGACGGTAAATTAATTGGTGTGCTTGACATTGATAGCCCAATTAAAAGCCGTTTCGATGAGCTAGATCAAGCTTATTTAGAGAAGTTTGTTGAAGCTTTACTAGAAGCAATGTGATAAGTAATAAAGAGGGGTTCTTAAGAACCCCTCTTTTATAGTGAATATGCCTCATCACATTTCAAAGACATGGACTTGACAATTCTAATTAGAAAACATATAATACTCGTTGTGTAAAATATTGCAGCTTATACAATCTTCTTTATGTTTTTCATTTTGTTCCTCAGCATAAGCTGATGGTGTATCGTGTAACTCTCTGCTGCTAGAGCGATGGTACATGAAAACAAAATGAGCATATCGCTAGAATGTGTCTGTTTTTGTTTTGCATAAAATAAAAACACAAACAAGGAGGAGTCATCATGGCTCGTTATACAGGTCCAAGTTGGAAAATTTCTCGTCGCTTAGGTCTTTCTCTAAGTGGTACAGGTAAAGAATTAGAAAAACGCCCTTACGCTCCAGGTCCACATGGTCCAGGACAACGTAAGAAAATTTCTGAGTACGGTTTACAATTACAAGAAAAGCAAAAATTACGTCACATGTACGGCGTAAACGAGCGTCAATTCCGTAACTTATTCGTTGCTGCTGGTAAATTAACTGGTAAGCACGGTGAGAACTTCATGATTCTTTTAGAAGCTCGTCTTGATAACTTAGTATACCGTATGGGTCTTGCACGCACTCGTCGTCAAGCTCGTCAATTAGTTAACCACGGTCACATCTTAGTTGATGGTAAACGTGTTGACATCCCATCTTACCGTGTACAACCAGGTCAAGTAATTGGTGTTCGCGAAAAGTCTCGCAACCTTTCAATTATTAAAGAATCTGTAGAAGCTACAAACTTCGTACCAGACTACTTAACTGTAGATGCTGAAAAATTAGAAGGTACTTTCACTCGCTTACCTGAGCGTACTGAACTATCTCCTGAAATCAACGAAGCACTAATCGTAGAGTTCTACTCTCGTTAATTAATTTTCTCTTTAAAGAGAAATACAAAAAACCTAGAACCCTTGTTACAGCAAGGTTCTAGGTTTTTTGTTTATTTTCGGCTTTGTAGAATAGCGTATTCTCCCAACCATTTGAGAGGAGTTTTGAAGGAACTTTAATTCTAATTAAAAACTCGTGTACAGACGCTTACTATTAGAGTGGCTAAATTTATTATTATCATAATAGTAAGTCCACTCTTCAATTGTCGAGTGAGCCATTGTCTATGTAGATTCTGGGTAGATTATACCTCTATCCCACAGAACCGCTATTGAGTACGAATATATATAATAGTTATAACTGTTATACTCTAGTCCACTAATTGTAGCTAGAAATTTTCATAACAATTGACTCCGGCTAAATATTTGTTAATATCATCCCTTTACTTATACAGAATTTATTTTAGCAACAGATGAATCGCTCCCGATTGTCTAATATCATTTACTTGAACAGTATTCTTGTACCTTACAGAAATAATTTTCCTTTTTCCTCCTCTATCTTATACAAATAGTATTCCGTTAATAAAACAAGCAGATAAAACCTATATATCTTTCTCAACAGTGAATCTGAATGTTTTTTTACTAACCATAAAAGCAAGATTCTTTTTCAATAGAGCACCAGATTTATTTTATTCTTTTTTAAAGCGATAACCTACACCCCAAACTGTTTCAATAAATTTTGGGTTTGATGGATCTTCTTCAATCTTTTCTCTAATTTTTCGAATATGGACCGTAACTGTTGTAATATCACCTATAGAATTATATCCCCATATTCGGTCAAATAAATGCTCTTTCGAGAATACTCTATTTGCATTTTCCGCCAAAAAAAGTAATAAATCGTACTCTTTTGCTGTAAATATTTTTTCCTCCTTATTTATAATGACTTTTCGTGAGTCTCGATGAATAACCAATCCTCTAATTTGCAAGGTTTCTTGTTCTTTTTCGCGATTTATTAGACGATCATACCTTGATATGTGTGCTTTCACTCTTGCAACTAACTCATTAGGATTAAAAGGTTTGACAATATAATCATCTGCTCCTCGATCAAACCCTTTAATCTTGTCAATATCTTCCTTTCTAGCTGTCACCATCAAAATAGGAATATCATATTTTTTTCGTAACTCCTTGCATAGTTCCAATCCATTTACTCCTGGTAACATCACATCTATCAACATAAGGTCATATTTATTTGAATTCGCTAATTGGAGTCCTTCCTCACCTGTTGATGCGATATCACTATCAAAACCATTTACTTCCAAATAATCCCTTTGTAATTCCGCTATATCCATTTCATCCTCAATAATTAATACTTTTTTCATTTTACTTCACCTTTTTTAATTTAAAATAAATGCTAGTACCTATACCCGAAGTACTTTTACACCAAATCTTTCCTTCATGTCCCTCTATAATTTTTTTTGCAATGGATAACCCTAAACCACTTCCACCTTTTGATGAATTTCTAGACATGTCTGCTCGATAAAAACTTTCAAATATGTAGGGTAAATCTTCATTGCTAATCCCACTACCATTATCTTTTATTTCAACAATTACCTCATCAGTAAAAGATGTTAGATTAATTGTGATTTCCTTTTGTTCTTTATCCATGTATTTCAAACTATTTTGTACAATATTTGTTACTACTCGATATAGTTTATCTCGATCTGCTTCTACCAAATAAATTTCCCCACAATCATACGAAAGAATCGCTCTCCCATGCTCTTTTTCTAACATAAAAGATAATTCATCAATAAAATCAGAAAACAGTAACTTTAAGTCCACTTCCTCAAAGTGAAAAGGAATTTGATGTAAGTCTAATTTTGAATATAGAAAAAGCTCATCAATTAAGCTATCCATATCTGTTGTATTCCTATAAATTATTTCCATGTATCGATTTAATTTTTCAGGAGTATTTGCCACTCCATCTTGTATCCCTTGAACATAACCTTTAATAGAGGTTAATGGTGTTTTCAAATCATGAGAAATACTAGCTATAAGCTCTTGACGATTCAGTTGAAATTGAGATTGAATCATATCTGCTTCTTTTAGCTTTCGTCGCATTTCTTCGAATATGTTGGATAATTGACCTATCTCATCCATTGAATCTGATGTGATGTTGAACTCTAAATTTCCTTGACTAATCTCTTTTGCTGCAAGTGAAAGCTTCTTAATAGGTTTTAGAATGCTTTTTGAAACATAATACGTCATTAAACCATTTGTTACTATTAGTATGATAACCATTGCAATTATTCGAAAACTAACAAAGAACTTTAACTGCTCCCCTTTTAATTCCCCATTAAACATATCAAACATTAAGTAACCTAAAATTATTTCTACTAATAAAAAGCTTCCAAGCGGAATAACAATCATTCCAAGATTAGAGAGAATCAATCTCTTTTTAATCGACATACGCTCACCTTCTTAGTTTACAGTTTCTCCTTATCTTTGATTATTATCTAAACAAGAACTCCTTTTTCAAAGAGAAAAGCTGCCTGGTTTCCCTTGGCAGCTTAATTTGCCGATAAATAGTTATGCTTGCTCAAATATTTGACCATCCTCAATATATAACACCCGATCACAATGATGTAATACTCTTTCGTCATGAGTTACCATAATGGCTGCTTTATTTCTTAATTTTACTTCCTTTGAAATCATTTCTACTACTTGTTTCCCGCGTTCAGAGTCTAAACTTGCTGTTGGCTCATCAGCTAGAACAATATCAGGATCATTCATAAAAGCTCTTGCTATGGCAACTCTTTGTTTTTCCCCGCCTGACAGTTTGTTGGGATATTGTTTAAGTCTATGAGTTAAACCTAGATGTTCAATTAATTCTTTTGACTTTTCCACATTTCCCCTTTTCCCTTTCTTTGCAATATCTGTTACTAATAATAATTGGTCTTTTACAGTTAAATAAGGAATTAAATTGGCAGATTGAAATATGAATCCTATCTTGTCTCGTCTTACAGAAGTTAGTTTTGCCGAGTTAAAGTGTTCTATGTTTTTATTATCTACTATAACCTTTCCCTTAGTAGGCGTTAATAATGCTCCAATAATAGATAACAACGTACTTTTTCCAGAACCCGATGGACCTACAATTGCGATAAACTCTCCTCGATTTACACTGAATGAAATGTTCTTTAATACTGTAACCGTCGAATCACCATCACCAAATATTTTTGAAATATTCTCTAATTTCAATATATCTTGTTTCATTATTCAACCCTCCCAATAGCTTCAAGTGCATCCGTTTTAGCAACTTGATAAACTGATAATAAAGCACCAATTAAGTTTAATAGTAAAAATAATGCAGCAGTACCGAGCATTAAAGTTGGAGTTAATCTAAAGGGCATTTCTTCTGGAATTACTTGAGTCATACCGTAAACGAGTAGACTACTAAAAGTTAAACCTGTCACAGTTAATAAAATGACTTGAATCATAATACTCTTTGCAATATAACCAGTAGTTGCACCAATAGCTTTCAATACTCCCAATTGGTTTAATTTGTGTATCGTTATGACATAAAAAAATACCGTTGAAACAAACGCTGAAATAATAAATAGGAAGACGACTATCATATTTAATGAACCTTGTGTTTCTTTATACCCTGGGATTGCTTTCACTGTTTGGTTAACGGACCTTGTATCGTACTCTTTCATATCAACTTTTTCACCTGAATATAGTACCGCATTATACATGGATTCAGATTGATATATTGAACTTAAACCCATCTCAAGATCTGTATAAACGACAGGAATATTTGAATAAAGTTGATTTTTTGAAAAACCTGCAATCACCATCTCTTTTCCAGTCACTTTATCTACCACTTTATCATTTATTTGAAAACCGGTAGTTTTTAAACTTTCATCGACAATTATTTCATTTTTATCTAATTCACTAATATTTTTTCCTTCTATAACTTCTATTTCCGGATATTTATCTGTGTTCACCGAAAAATACGTAACATCGGCAGGTGCCTCTCCACTTTTAACTAAAGATGACATCATCGTGATAGAAAGAGGCGTAGCGTCCTCACTTATCTGGTCTTTAATAGTATTTATATCATCTAATGTTAATTCCGATTTTATAATCGCACCATTGGCCTCCTTGTTCATTACAACATAGTCGGCGCTTAAATATTTGATTGCAGCACCATCCCCATATGCAAGACCATTTGCTAATCCTGAGATAAAGAACACTAGAAATAAAACCGCAATCATAATTAACCCTATCAATGTGTATCTAATTTTTGATTGGGCCATCTCTTTAAAGGCTAAAAACATAATAAATTCTCCTTTTTTACTTTTTAAAAGTTTTGTGATCTATGATTGGTACTAAGATTGCACAAACAAAAGATGTGTAATAGGAAAGATATTTAATTCCAAATGGTTCATTAAAAAGCGTCATACCTACAACACCAATGAAACTAGAAAGAGCTATACCTAAAATAAAACCACCAAATACTCCAACAATAACTGCTATAAAAACTCTCACGATTTATACAATCCTTTCTAAGTCTTATTCTTACTAACAAGTTTCCAAGAGCTAAACAGAATTACAATAGATAGAGCAAGTAATAGAATTGCCACAACAGGGTGCGTAGCTCCTATCCACTGAATAATCCTTGAAATATTTGCAGTAAAATACATTAGGAACGTCAATCCAAATAGTGCAAACATTTGCCCATAAGCCTTTTTTGGAACCGCACCTAAGTAAGCGAAGGCAAGCATTAAGAGTGGTATCGTAAATCCAAATTTCTGTACAAATACTACATGATTCTTCCAGTTAGCTAGATTCACAAATGTTGCCATACCACCCCAGAACATTTGAATGATAATACAAATTGTAAAAACTATCGCTAATACCAAATATGTGATTCGTCCTACACGATTACTTGTACTTACTTACTTCAATTTGTGCCCTCCTTTTGTTTTGCTATATTTGTATAGTAGGATGCAATTATAAACATCCTCTTAGAGATTTCTTAAATATTTATTAAGTAACTTGTTCTTACAGTAATTGAGGCATCTAATATTAAAGCTACCCTTTCTACAATATTTTAGGATTCTTTCAACAATAAAAAAGACAGCCACATATTAGGCTGTCGATTATAGATAGAAACTTACTATTTCATTAAGAGTTACGAACTATTTGGAAGATATACTCTCGCAGTTAAAGATACTTATGAAGAAAAAATATAGAATAACTTTTCATACCGAAGCTTGGGAGAAGAGAGACTTCTTTTACTTTGATAACATAGGTTGAAATTTCTCTTCAGGGTTGTATTAATATATTCCAATTAAAGATTAATCAATTATTACATCATTTCCTTGTTCACGTAACTTTTGTAAAGATGTTAGCATACGATTTATTTCTTCATCGGAATGCCTTTCCCATGTACTTAATTCAGCTATTATTTTTAAAGGCGATTTAGACCTATAAGAACGTGTGGGGTTCCCCAGAAACTTTTTGTTGGTTAAATTAGGATCATCTTCAAAATCACCTGATGGTTCTACAATGTAAATTCTTTCTTTAGATTTAGATGTCGCTAATTCAGCACCCCATTTAGCCGCATCTAATGTGGCTGTGAAATATATATAGTTAGATTTTTTGTCTTGATAATTTGATAAGTGTTGTGGCTCTAAAAGATCTCCAATTTTCAGTTCTGCTTTAGTGCCATGAAAGAAAGGACCTTTATCTATTACATCTCTTTTGTCATTCATACTTATACACCTCATTTTTAAATTTGTATATAACAGTATAGGACAGGAATTTTAGAAAGTGTAGTCTATAAATAACTTACTATTAGTTGTATAATGTAAGTAGAGAGGACGATAATTCCCTATTATTTATTAGTAACCCCCATGTCATTGTTAATTAGCATGAAACCTCACCATTTCCCTTCAATAAAATCCATTAAGATACAGTTCAATCGAATTTTTTTAATTCTACTTACTGCAATAGACTTATTTTCTGTTCTTTTTCTAATAATAAAAAGACGCTCCAGTGTGAGCGTCTTTTTCATTAATATTGAATCAACGTATATTTTTTCTTACCGCGTCGAATAACTGTGAACTGCCCTTCAATACGATCTTCTTCCGTCATTACTTTTTGAAGGTCTTGAATACGTTCTCCGTTAATATAAATTGCTCCGTTTGTTACATCTTCACGCGCTTGACGTTTAGACGGAGAAATTTTACTTTCAACAAGCAAATCGATAAGTCCTACTTCTTCACCACTATGATTGTAAGAAGGTACATCTTTAAATCCTTCTTTAATTTCTGCTGCAGTTAACTCAGAAATGTTACCGTTAAATAAAGCTTGTGAAATACGAATTGCTTGCTCTAGAGCTGCCTTCCCATGAACAAGCTCCGTCATTTCAGACGCTAATGCCTTTTGAGCCTCACGTTTTTCAGGTGCTTCATTAGCAGATACTTCAAGTGCTGTAATCTCTTCATGAGATAAGAACGTAAAATACTTTAAGTATTTTACAACATCGCGGTCATCGGTATTAATCCAGAACTGATAGAACTCATAAGGACTTGTCTTTTCAGCGTCTAACCAAACTGCTCCACCTTCTGTTTTACCAAACTTTGTACCGTCAGCTTTTGTTACAAGCGGAACTGTTAAACCAAATGCTTTTGCATCTTCTTCTGATTTACGAATTAGTTCAAGGCCAGCTGTAATGTTCCCCCACTGGTCACTTCCCCCAATTTGTAGCTTACAGTTATACGTTTTGTATAAATTTAAGAAGTCATAAGACTGCAGAATCATGTAACTAAATTCTGTGAAAGAAATTCCTGACTCAATACGCGATTGAACTGAATCTTTTGCCATCATGTAATTGATGCCAAAGTTCTTACCAATATCACGTAAGAAAGTAATAACATCTAGAGATCCAATCCAGTCATAGTTGTTTGCAATAACCGCTTGATTATCTCCGTTTTCAAAATCTAAGAAGCGAGATAGCTGACCTTTAATACGATCACTAAACATTGCTACCGTTTCTTTTTCATTTAGCGTACGTTCTGCTTTTTTCCCACTTGGATCTCCAATAAGACCTGTACCTCCACCAACTAGTGCAATTGGCTGATGGCCAGCTTGCTGGAAACGACGTAAAATTAACACCGGTAACAAATGGCCAATATGTAAACTATCAGCCGTTGGATCAAATCCACAATATAAGCGAACTGATTCCAAATTTAATAACTCACTTAACCCTTTTTCATCCGTTTGTTGATTAATAAGACCACGGAATTCAAGATCTTGTAAAATGCTCATCTAAATTTCTCTCCTTTAATATATCTTTCAAAACAACACAAAAACGCCCCTTCTATAAAAGAAGGGACGAAAATATCGCGGTACCACCCTATTTGAAAATAACAACAGTTATTTTCCACTTAAACGATGTAACGGTCTTCCCGTCTTTTGCTACTAAAATATTCACAAAAGATGCTCAAGGATGTACTTCATATCTGTCTATGGCTGATTTACACCGACCACCAGCTCTCTTTAACAGGGAGACAGCTACTACTTTTTCCTATCTCTGCATTTTATATTAAAAAAATCTATACAGCATTATTATGAATGATTTCATTTTAAAATTCAAGTAGCAATCTATGTGATTAAAAACTAAGAACTCAAAGAGAAATCTCTTTGAGTTTTTTTAAAATTAATCTTCCATAGTTGATAAATCACCTGTTGGAAGATCTAACTCCCATGCTTTTAAGACACGGCGCATAATCTTACCGCTTCTTGTTTTTGGAAGCTTGTCTCTAAATTCAATTTCACGTGGCGCTGCATGAGCAGCCAACCCTTTTTTCACGAACTGACGGATTTCCTCAATCAACTCATCCGAAGGTTGGTGACCATCTCTTAATGCGATAAATGCTTTAATAATTTCACCACGAACAGGGTCTGGTTTTCCGATAACTCCTGCTTCAGCAATTGCTGGATGTTCCACAAGCTTACTTTCAACTTCAAACGGCCCTACACGCTCACCAGCTGTCATAATAACATCATCGATTCGCCCTTGGAACCAAAAATAACCATCTTCATCCATATAAGCTGAATCTCCTGATACGTACCAATCACCTGGCATAAAATATGATTCATATTTTGCTTGGTTATTCCAAATTGTATGCATCATAGAAGGCCAGCCTTTTTTAATAGCTAAATTCCCCATTCGATAAGGTGGGAGTTCTTGGCCCTGATCATCAACAATAGCTGCTGTCACGCCTGGAATTGGCTTGCCCATCGATCCCGGCTTAATCTTCATGCACGGGTAGTTACAAATTGTTTGAGCACCTGTTTCTGTCATCCACCACGTATCATGGATGCGCTTTTGAAATACCTTCATCCCCCAGCGCACAACCTCAGGATTCAAAGGTTCACCTACACTTAAAACATGACGAAGCTGAGATAGATTATAGCGCTTTACAAGCTCATCTCCCGCTCCCATCAGCATACGAAAAGCAGTAGGCGCACTATACCACACGGTAATACCGTACTCTTCAAGAGCCTGATACCACGAATCTGGACTAAAACGTCCACCAATAATAACATTTGTTGAGCCGGTTAGCCATGGACCAAAAATACCGTAAGATGTACCTGTGACCCAACCAGGATCAGCCGTACACCAATATACATCTTCATCTTTTAAATCCAACACCCATTTAGCAGTTTGATAGTGTTGGAGCATCGCATTATGAACATGTAAAACACCTTTTGGTTTGCCAGTTGAACCTGATGTGTAGTGCAACAGCATACCATCAGTTCGATCAACCCATTCAATTTCAACTTCTTTACTTGCTTGTGCAATACGCTGATTAAAATCTAAAAATGGTCCATGCTCTTCCACTTCTTCACCTACAAGAAGAACATGTTTTAAAGCGGGTAATTCCTGGACGGGTACACGTTGGAGTAATTCTGGAGTTGTAATTAATACTTTCGCTTCACTGTCTTCAAGTCGATCTTTCACAGCACCTTCCATAAATGCTTCGAATAATGGACCAACAATAGCTCCTAATTTAATAGCACCTATAAGAGCAAAATACAGTTCAGGAGATCTCGGCATAAAAATAAAAACGCGGTCTCCTTTTTCAACATCTGCCTGTTTTAAAACATTCGCTGCTTTATTTGACCAATCTTTCATTTCACGATACGTATACTTTTCATTACGATTCGCATCGCGATAATAAAGCGCTACTTTATTTTTCCTCGTAGAGTTTGCGTGCCTATCTATTGCTTCATAGGCAGCATTTAGTTTACCTGTTTCATGCCAAGAAAATTCTTTTTCCACCTGTGACCAATCAAATTCTGTATACATTTGATCATAGTCCTGTAAATTATACTCACCGTTAATTACAGGAAGCGCTTCCACCTTCATCACAAACTCCCCCTTATGTAAATATTCTCATCCCTATTATATAACAGAGTAATAGTTTTCTCAATTTTAAAAATATTCTTCAAAAAAACGCTCTGTTCTCGATAAAATAATTCGACTAATTCTACCAATTTCCTTTTTTTCTCGATAAATTTATTGAAAACGCTTCATTTATCTCGATTTTATGTATAATACAGATAAGACCGAATAAAGGTGGTGACCTTGTTGAATCACATCAAAACATACAATATGAAAGAAGTTAAAACTCCTGTTGGGACGTTAGTCATTGAAGGTCCCGTTTCCTCTACAACATTAGCACAGCTAGATTTCCACCAAGAATTAACGGCCTTTAGACCCGCTGAACAGCAAAAGCAAGCTCTAGTTGAAATTGCCGACTTACCTGAAGGTAGAATTATTGTTGCACGTATTAACCATACCGTTGTTGGCTATGTCACCTTCTTATACCCAGACCCTCTAGAAAGATGGTCTGAAGGGAAAATGGATAATTTAATTGAGCTAGGTGCCATTGAGGTGGCAGCTCCATTTAGAAGCTACTCTATTGGAAAAAGTTTATTGAAGGTTTCAATGATGGATGATGCAATGGAAGATTATATTATTATTACAACAGAATATTATTGGCATTGGGATTTAAAAGGAACAGGCTTAAACGTGTGGGAATATCGTAAAATCATGGAAAAAATGATGAACACAGGTGGATTAACCTGGTATGCAACAGATGATCCAGAAATCAGCTCACATCCTGCCAACTGTTTAATGGCTCGAATAGGAAAAAGAGTCAAGTTAGATAGCGTTCAATCGTTTGACCACCTACGTTTTCAAAATCGCTTTATGTATTGATAAGGAGGCGTTTTATATGCTTGTTGAAGAAATTATGATTCAAGATGTTATTACTCTAGCACCGACTGATACCATTGCTGAAGCACTTCACTTACTAGATACATATAAAATTCGTCACATTCCAATTGTGAATCATGCAAATCATATTGTTGGTATTATCTCCGATCGTGATATACGAGATGCTAGCCCATCAATTCTAGATCCATCTTCACAGTCTACTGAATTATCAGAACCTATTTATCGCATCATGAAAAAAAATGTTATTACTGCACATCCCCTTGATTTTGTGGAAGATATGGCAAACGTCTTCTATGAAAACCAAATCGGATGCATACCTGTTACACAAGAAAACCGTCTAATCGGTGTTGTTACTGAACGAGACTTATTGCGAAGCTTTATTCAGTTAACTGGTTCACATAAGCCTGGGTCACATATTGAAGTGAAAGTTAAAAATCAAGCGGGTGTTTTAAGTGACGTGACAGCTATATTCGGTCAACACCGTACAAATATCTTAAGCGTCCTAGTATACCCTGATAAAGATGATCGATATAAAGTACTCGTTTTTAGGGTTCAAACGTTTAATCCACTTAGCATTCTTAACGATTTACGTGATCACGGCTACGAAGTTATTTGGCCAAAACCACTGGAGAATACGTTATGAAAAAACAAGATGCCGTCTTTATTTACTCTGAAGATTTATTAACTTATAAATTTAATCAACACCACCCTTTTAACCAGCTTCGAGTAAAGCTAACTTATGAACTGTTGCTGGAATCTGGAATGCTAACAGAAAAACAACTTGTCTTGCCAAGAATGGCTACTGACGAAGAGCTAGCGCTCGTTCATGACCCTGCTTATATACAAGCTGTTAAAGATGCTGGATCAGGAAATTTATCGAACACAAAAGCTGAAAGCTATGGATTAGGGACGGAAGATACACCTATCTTTCATAACATGCACGAGGCTAGTGCATTTCTCGTTGGTGGTACGCTTACTGCCGTAGATCAAGTCATGTCAGGAAAGGCTAACCATGCACTAAACCTTGGTGGTGGACTTCACCACGGCTTTCGAGGAAAAGCATCTGGCTTTTGTATTTATAATGATAGTGCGGTAGCTATTCGCTATATGCAAGAAAAATATAGTGCCCGCATTTTATACGTCGATACAGATGCTCATCACGGTGATGGCGTACAATGGACTTTTTACGATGATCCTTCTGTATGTACTTTATCCATTCATGAAACGGGAAGATATCTATTCCCTGGAACTGGAGATGTAAATGAGCGTGGCCATAATAAAGGATACGGATATTCATTTAATATACCAGTTGATGCCTATACAGAAGACGACTCATGGTTACATGCCTATAAAACATCACTTGAAGAGATTGCTGCGTTCTTCAAGCCAGATGTGATCTTAACTCAAAACGGTGCTGATTCTCATTACTATGATCCGCTTACTCATCTTTGCGGCACAACTAGAATGTATCGGGAAATTCCAAAAATCGCGCATGAGATTGCTCATAAATACTGCAACGGGAAGTGGATTGGAGTAGGTGGTGGAGGATATGATATTTGGCGTGTAGTTCCACGCGCTTGGTCCTTTATTTGGCTAGAGATGTTAGAAAAGCAAGATATTACGGGAAGTTTACCCGCAACCTGGGTTCAAAAGTGGGAGAGGGAAGCTCCCATCCCCATCTGTACAAAGTGGGATGATGAAGATGGAATCTATGACCCGATTCCAAGACGGCAAGAAATTGAGGAAAAGAATGCTCATACTGTCTCTCGAGCTCTTTTTCCTATTCGTTCGCATCAGAAAGAAGCTTCATCTCACTAAAAAAGCATGGCCTTCTCTCATAATCTGAGAAGAGGCCATACTCTCAATAACTATTCATTTGTTGGGTCAGAAATAATAATCTCAACGCGTCGATTCTTTTGCATATTGGCTTCTGACGTATTTTCAACAACAGGCTTTGCTTCCCCGTAACCAATAGCGATAAATTGCTCAGACTTCAAATCATAATTAGCTGTAAAGTAGCGAATAACGCTGCTTGCTCTTGCAGTAGATAACTCCCAGTTCGATGGATAACGGTACGTTTTAATCGGTCGATTATCGGTATAGCCTTCAATTTTAATCTGGTTAGGTATGGTCGTAAAAAGCTCACCTAGCTCATTTAAAAACGGATAGCCTTTTTTTAAAATCTCTGCCTCTCCTGTTTCAAACAACACCTGTTCTTGTAATACCAAAACGACTCCTCGCTTATCCCGATTCGCCGTTATCACTTCTTGAAGGTTATTTTTTTCAAGATATTGTTGTACCTGTAAAAGAATACGATCAAGCTCCGCTGACTTGTTACTAACGCCTTTTTCATTGTTTTTTTCTCGCGGATGCGACGATGATTCAAATTCAATAATAGAAGCGTTTACCCCATTAGATTCTGATAAGCCCAAAGAGTTTACTAATTGTTTAAATTTAATATTATCGATATTAGACATAGAGAAAAGTAAAATAAAGAACACCAATATTAATGTAACAAGGTCTGCAAACGTCACCATCCATTTGTTTGACTGTGAAGAATGCTGAACTTTTTTTCTACGCTTCACGGACGCTAGTCCTCTCTTTAAGCTGAGATTGTCCTACTTTTTTAGCTGGTATAAATGCTTTTAGCTTTTCTTGCAATAATCTAGGGTTTTGACCGTTTTGCAAACCGACAACAGCTTCAATTACTACTTCTTTCATAAATACTTCCTGCTCTGTTTTTACTGCTAGCTTGGCTGCAATTGGCTGAAATAATAAATTTGAAAGAAGAGAACCATATAATGTCGTCAGAAGTGCAATGGCCATATTTGGACCAAGTGTAGAAGGAGTATTTAAGTTCCTTAACATTAAAACAAGTCCAATTAATGTTCCTACCATTCCCCAAGCTGGAGCATAGTCACCAGCTTTTTCAAACATATTTCTCCCCCTAGAATGACGTTCCTCAACTCCAATAATTTCTGCTTCTAACATTTCTTTAATTATTTCAGGTTCTACGCCATCAATTGCTAATAAAAGTCCTTTTCGTACGAATGGATCATGGACCTTGTGCATTTCTGCTTCCAGTGCTAATAATCCCTCACGCCTTGCTAATTCTGATAGCTGTACAAATTTCCCAATCATCTCATCAACGTTTGATTCTTTTGATTGAAAAGCTTGTAAACCAACTCTCCACATATTACGAAGCTGCCTAATTGGAAAGCTTACGCATAGAGCTCCGAAAACTCCCCCCAAGACAATAAGCATGGACGGGAAATCAATAAAAATTAAAAAACCTTGTACTCCGCCGCTAGAAATAACGCCAAACGCAACCATAGAGATACCAATTAGTATCCCTATAGGCGTTAATAGATCAAATTTCTTCATACCTTCTCTCCCCACTAATGGCAACTTCAATATGTTTTTGCATGACTAAGCTCATTAGCTACTTATGGAAATTTGTTTTTATTTTGTTGATTGTCTGTATTCAATACGGTGTGGAAGCTGAACAATGCTGCTATCAACAGTTTCTTTATTCATATACTTCGTTAATAATCTCATAGCTACCGCACCAATATCATACATTGGTTGAACAACAGAAGTTAGCTGCGGACGTACCATCGTAGCTAAACGCGTATTATCAAATCCAATAACCTCAAGGTCATTTGGCACGTTATATCCACGATCTTGTGCACCATGAATAACACCTAGAGCCATTTCATCAGTAGCTACAAAAATAGCTGTCGGTTTTTCACTTTCTTCGAATAGCTTTTCAACTGCTTCAATACCTGAATCGTACGTGTAATCGCCTTCCACAATATAGGAATCTTGAACATCAATTTGATGATCTGTTAATGCTCTTTCATAGCCTTTTAATTTTTTGGCATGATTAATTGGTTCTTCTAGAGTACCTGCTAAGAACGCAATTTTACTGTGGCCATTGTCAATTAAAGACTTAACCGCATCATATGCTGCTTGTTCATAATCAATTGTGACAGATGGAATTTGGTTTGTAGATTCAATAGATGCTGCTAATACAATCGGAACCGGTGACTTTTTTAACTCTTCTACATGCTCTTCAGTTAAATTACCACTCATGAAAATAATTCCGTCTACTTGTTTACCTAGCATTGTATTTAATAGGTGAAGTTCTTTATCTTGATTTTGATCGGAGTTACTTAGAATAATATTATATTTGTACATTGTAGCAATATCTTCAATACCACGTGCAAGTTCTGCATAAAAGATACTTGAGATATCTGGGATAATAACCCCTACTGTTGTTGTCTTTTTACTTGCTAACCCTCTTGCTACTGCGTTAGGACGATAGCCTAAACGTTCAATTGTTTCCAATACTTTTTTTCTTGTCGAAGGCTTCACGTTAGGGTTTCCGTTCACAACGCGCGAAACCGTTGCCATTGATACACTCGCTTCTCTTGCTACATCATAAATTGTTACGTTCATAACGACACGCTCCTTTTTTATTACTTGTTCACTTATTTTGTCCTAAAATGATAACTTGTAATTACGTATATAAATCCTTCTTGCATATAACGAAATAGTTGTAAGATTTTCATTCATGATTTTTATATACCCATTAAATACCCATTCTATATAACGTCTATTCATAAATCATCAAAAGTTCTTATGTATATACACGTACATACAGGGGCTTGAATAAAAAATAATTGACAGAATTATAGCGAATATCTGTAACTACTATACGACACTATGTGCTGAACCGCAACGCCTTTAGCGCCTTTTTCCGACAAATTTCACCAGATTTTCAAAAAATGATTCTGTCTTTTTATCCTTTCCTATTTTTAGCAAACTTATTGTAAAGATGCAACATTATTGCTTTTTTCTACTTATAACAGTACAGTTTTTCATACAAGAAGCCTGAAACATGAGTTTCAGGCTTCTCATTTATACATTTCAGTTACAAAGCGGCTTTAACTTATTCATAAATTCATTAAATTGAGGAATATTCATCTGCTGGGCAGAATCTGATAATGCAACAGCTGGGTCTGGATGAACTTCTGCCATGACTCCATCAGCTCCAATTGCAAGCGCTGCTTTAGCAGTTGGAAGCAATAAATCTCTTCGTCCCGTGGAGTGCGTAACATCGACAAGAACTGGTAAATGCGTTTCTTTTTTCAAGATTGGAACAGCCGAAATATCTAACGTATTGCGAGTTGCTCGCTCATATGTTCGAATTCCACGTTCACATAAGATAATTTGACCGTTTCCTTTTGACATAATGTATTCAGCAGCATTAATAAATTCATCAATTGTAGCAGCTAAACCTCTTTTTAATAATACAGGCTTATTCACACTTCCTGCTGCTTTTAGTAATTCAAAGTTTTGCATGTTTCGTGCACCAATTTGGATAACGTCTACATACTCAAGTGCTGTTTCAATATCACCAGGGGTCACGATTTCACTGATCACCGCTAAATCGTATTCATCAGCAACTTGCTTTAAAATCTTCAGCCCTTCTAAACCTAACCCTTGAAAATCATACGGTGACGTTCTAGGCTTATAAGCACCACCGCGAAGAAGCTTAATTCCTTGCTGCTTTACTGCTTTTGCCACCGCAGCAACTTGCTCATAGCTTTCAACTGCACAAGGGCCTGCAATAAACCGCTGACTACCATTGCCAATTGCTTCTCCTTTTACCGTGACAATTGTATTATCTGGATTTTTTTTCCTTGAGACAAGAAGTGCTTTTCTATGATCATCTTCTTGGAGCTCGAGGTTCGCTTTAAAAATTTCCTTAAAGATATGCTGTAGAGTAGATGTTTCAAATGGCCCTTCATTTTTCTCAACAATTAAATCAAGCATTGCTCTTTCACGGACGGGGTCAAAACGATTCGTTCCCTGCACTCCTTTTAGTTTACCAACCTCTTGAACGAGCAGTCCTCTTTCATTAATAACTTTTAATAGCTGTAGGTTCAGTTCATCAATTTGAGCACGTAGTTGCTGTAAATCTTGTTTCGCCATTTGGTTCCACCCTTTCACCTTTACGGTTATCAATATTCATGTGTTTATCTCGCTGCTGAAAATAACTAAAACACAAAAGTCCTTTGAAGAATCTGTTGATCTAGGAGGATATAGATAGAGGAGACGACTAAGTTACATTCATTTTATACGAAATTCACCTGAAGCACAATAAAGCAAAAGCCTGCGCAATCTTTCAGCACGCAAGCTTTCTTTACCTTTTATTTACTTACTCTTTTACTTAGTTCTTCTTCGGTAATCTTCCAGTGTGAAATGTCCCAACTTACTTTATTATTCTCAAAGAAAAGAGCTTGTGGTGATTCGTGTTTAACACCATATGTCTCAGCAATATAATTTGATAGTGGACGTGCGTCTTGGACGTGTAAATAGTATGCTTTCACTGAGTTTTGGTTGTTTACATAGTTCGAGAATGCTTCATAACCTGCGCCGCTAATTGGACAGGTTGTACTATGCTTTAAAAATAGAAAAGATTCATTTTCGTTGACTACTTCATTAAACTCTTCTACGCTTGTAATTTTCTTCATTTTCATCATCCTTTTAAGTTTTTTCTTTATTTTACCTTCCAAATTACTCATTCACAATAAATTAACATATGGGATAGTCATAAAAAAAAGCGTTCAAGTAGATGAACGCTTACTAGCAAATTTAAGGGCGATTGATATTGCTTTCTACTTCATCTAACGCTTCTTGGGCTTCCGTTAGCTTTTGATGAAAGTCTTCATCACTTTGAGACTCTACTTCATCAGCAAGTACCTCGAGGCTTGTTGGTGGTAAATTGTCTTCATGCTGATCAGCTTTTCTAAAATTTTTCACTTTATCTACCACTTGTGATGATTGCTCGGAGATAGTATGCGACAAATCTGCTGTTTTTACTTTCGCAGTTTGAGCAAATTCTTGTCCTTTTTCAACAGCGCTATTTTTTACTTGCTCCGTTTTTAAACGAACATAAGCAGCTTGTTCATTTAAATCCGCTCTTAGTTCTTTACCTGCTTTCGGAGCTAACAATAAAGCAGTCGCTGCTCCTACTACTCCTCCAATAATCGTTCCTAATAAAAAGTCTTTATTTGTTGATTGATTATTTGCCATTGCTTTCTCCTCCAGTATACTTTTAAGAATAAGATCTTGAGCGTTTTTTTGATGGTTCAACTAACTCAGCAGCAGTGGAATCAACAGTAGATTGTTGTACAGGCTTTCTTCTCGCTTTCAATCGTTCCCACACATCCATTGCTACATTGCTCCATTGAACAACTTGTGCAACAGTCTCTTTGTTTTCTTCTACCTTTTGCGAGACGCTAGTAGACACGTTCTTTAAAGATTTATTTAAATCATGAATCGAGTCTCCAACACCTTTCACCGAATCCACTACGGTATTTAAAGCTTCCGATTTTCGTTGAATATCTTCTGCCAATAAATTAGTTTTATGTAAGAGTGCAGTTGTTTCCGTTGTAATACCTGTCATTTGTTTTTCCAAACCGTCGAGCGTTCCTGCCACAGAAGTAAGAGTTTGTTGTACAGAACGAAGCGTCTTTGATACTGAAACAACAAGATAAAAAATCGCAATAGCGACTACTGCAGCGCTTAAATATAAAATAAGAATCATATTTAATCCCCTCCTCGTTCATAATTGTTGATACAAATACGTTCCCAATTTCAAAATAACTTAAACATAGGATCAAAAATTGGAAGTGTTTATCCTTATCATACACTATCTTCCTCATTTTCTTAAACTTTTATTATTTATTGCCTTATCCTTTGGAAAGTATAACTAAAACATTCCATATTCATCAACAAAAAATAAATAATCGGTTACAATAAGAAAGTGACAGTTGTCGCTTATTTTAAAGGAGGAATACATATGAAAGATCCTAGAATTCAAACTTTGGCGCATAACTTAATTAATTATTCCATTCGTCTTCAAAAAGGTGAAAAAGTTTTAATTGAAAACTTTGGCTTGCAACGTGAACTTGTAACTGCCCTTGTAAACGAAGCATATGCTGCAGGTGGATATCCATTTGTTTTATTAAAAGACCATACGGTAGACCGTGCTCTCCTTCAAGGTGCACAAGAAGAGCAATATAGCATGATGGCTGATTTTGAAGCAAACGTGATGAAGCAAATGGACGCTTATATTGGATTACGTTCAGGTTCTAATATCTTTGAACAATCCGATGTACCAGGAGACAAAATGCGTATTCATGGAAATACAATCGGTAAAAAAGTCCACCGTGATATCCGTGTTCCAAAAACAAAATGGGTTGTACTACGCTATCCAAATGATGCAATGGCTCAATTGGCTAAAATGAGCACAGAAGCATTTGAAGATTTTTACTTTGATGTATGTAACTTAGACTACAGCAAAATGAGTAAAGCGATGGATGCGCTTGTTGATTTAATGAATCGTACGGACAAGGTTCGTTTAACTGGAAAAGGAACAGACTTAACATTCTCTATTAAAGATATTCCTGCTGTAAAATGTGCTGGCGAAATGAACATTCCGGATGGAGAAGTCTACACAGCACCTGTCCGTGATTCAGTAAATGGAACCATTGCTTATAATACACCTTCACCATATCAAGGATTTACGTTTGAAAACGTAACGCTAACGTTTGAAAATGGAAAAATTGTTGATGCAACGGCTAACGATACAGAGCGTATCAATGAAATTTTCAATACAGATGAGGGTGCTCGCTTTGTTGGAGAATTTGCAATTGGTGTAAACCCATATATTCAACACCCAATGCAAGATATTTTATTTGATGAGAAAATTGATGGTAGCTTTCACTTTACCCCAGGAGAATGCTATGAAGATGCATACAATGGTAACAAATCAAATATTCATTGGGATATGGTTATGATTCAACGTCCTGAATATGGCGGTGGAGAAATTTACTTTGACGATGTATTGATACGTAAAGACGGTCTTTTCGTATTAGAAGAATTAAAAGGATTAAATCCAGATAATTTGAAATAATCAATTATCCAAGCACTAAAAAAGCTCAGATTAATAATCTGAGCTTTTTTTATTATGAAACCGTTTTTTGGTATAACTCTTCAAATTTTTGAATATCCCCAGCTCCCATAAATACAAGAACTGCTTCATTATGACCTTTTAACGTTTCAATTGTTTGTTCATTAATAAGCTCTGCTCCGCTGATTTTACTGCGCAGATCTTCAATTGAAAGCTTGCCTTGCTGTTCACGAGCTGAGCCGAAGATATCGCATAAGTATACTTTATCAGCATGTTGTAAACTTGTAGCAAAGTCTTCTAAGAACGTTTGTGTTCTTGTAAATGTATGAGGTTGGAATACAGCAACTACTTCTCGATTTGGATACTTTTGACGAGCTGCTGAAATTGTTGCGTTAATCTCCGTTGGGTGATGCGCGTAATCATCAATTAATACTTGCTTTCCAACACTCTTTTCACTAAAACGACGCTTTACGCCTTGATAAGTCTTAAATCGCTCTTGTAACACAGCTACAGGGATGTCTTCATAATGACATAGAGCAATTACTGATAGAGCATTTAAAATATTATGGTCTCCGTATCCAGGAATTTCAAATGATGCAAAGAATGTATTACGTACAAATACATCAAATGCTGTTCCAGTCGTACTTTTCACGATATTGCGAGCTTGAAAATCGTTTTCTTCACCTAATCCATAATACAAGACTGGTACTTTTGCTTGTATTTGCTGAAGATGCTCGTCATCACCACAGGCAATAATACCTTTTTTCACTTGCAAACCCATCTCTTGAAACGCACTGAATACGTCTTCGATGTTTGCAAAATAATCTGGGTGATCAAAATCGATGTTTGTCATGATTGCATAATCTGGCGTATAGGATAAGAAGTGACGACGATATTCACATGCCTCAAATGCAAAATATTTGCTATCTTTTACGCCCTTCCCTGTGCCATCTCCAATTAAATATGAAGTTGGCTCAGCGCCTTGAATAACATGTGCTAGCATACCAGTAGTGGATGTTTTACCGTGAGCACCTGTAACAGCAATACTTGTAAACTGATTCATATAGTCACCTAAAAAACGGTGATAGCGAACAACAGGTATGTCGCGCTCCATGGCTTCTGCAATTTCCTCATGCGTATCAGGAAACGCATTTCCAGCAATTACAACCATGCCTTCTTTAATGTTTTCTTTATTAAAAGGTAGAACAGGAATCCCCTGCTCTTCTAATGCTTTCTGTGTAAAGATTTCTTTTTCAATATCCGAACCTTGAACTTGAAAGCCCGTATCATTTAAGATTTGTGCTAACGCACTCATCCCTGTTCCTTTAATACCTACAAAATGGTAAACTGTCATATAAAGAACCTCCAACATTCGTCTATCTGTAAGACAGTATATGACGGTTATCAATAATTGCTCTTACAAACATGTCATTCTTCGCATTTGTTCGTATAGAATGATAACAGCTGCATATTATATCACTTCTGAAAATTGCTCAACAAGCTTTGAAAGCCTTGACTTTTGGCTATTTCTGAAAGACTCTGGCCTCCGTCAAATAGGTAACCGCATATCTTTTTAAAAATTGTCTCCAATTGAGCTTTTCTTCTTGGTTCAGTGATTGATGTAGCTTCTCCAAACTAGCTTCTGCTTGTATAAAGTAAGAGCCTACTAACACGTCATAACCGAGTGACTTTATTTTCCGAACCCATAATACTTTCTCAACATCTGTGTTTTTAAACCTTCCTTTTACATCTTTGATGATAACCTGCTTGTTTGTCAATGGACTATATCCTTTTACGTAAAAAGACTCACATACTTTTGATACAACAATCGGCTCTAATACACTTGTTAAAAACAACGCACTTTGAATTAAAAATGTTTCGTTTCGTGTAGCTGTTTTTTCACTTATAAACTGCTGCAACAACGTTCGGCCTTGAATTGTAACATAATCAAATGCAAGCCACTGTTGAAATAAATGCTCTTTGTCGCTTAGCTGCATTTGCTTTTGTGAAAGTCCTGTACGTTCACGAAAAAGGTGAGCTGCTCTCACTTTTTCTCGAATGTTTGTATACCTCATAACAAACAAAAGGTACTCATTATAAAAGGATTGAATGGCCTCATCCGCTTGGGATTGTTTTTCTTTCCGAATTTCAATTAAATCAATAATGTCTTGATGGTTATTCGCCATTGCTTCTCACACTCATTATCGAGGAGCCTTAGCATATCGCTTGTGAGCTGACGTCCTCATTAATAATTATACTTTCCAAATTAAACTGGAAAAAACAACGAAATGTTACCCTTACATATACTAAATCATTTTTTGTAATCTGACAAACCTTTATCTCGGTTCTCACACTTCCAAAATAACCTAACCTCATTACACACATAAAGACCTGGGCTAAGCTACCCTGCTAAAATAGCCGTAGCAAGCCAGGTCTTTACTTTAGTAGCTGGCTGTTTTATTTTCAAGTTCATGCAGCTCATCTTCCGTAATTAACACATCTCTTGGCTTACTACCTTTCGCTTCGGAGATAATCCCTTGCTGCTCCATCATATCAATTAATCTTGCAGCGCGATTATAACCGATACGGAATCGGCGTTGTAAGCTTGATGCTGAGGCACCGTCCTGGTTTAGAGCAAATTCACACGCCTCATAGAATAATTCATCATCTTCCTGTGTTGAAAACGTCTGCTGTTTTTTTAACAGTTCTTGCTGATCAAATAAATAAGTTGGCTTCATTTGCGATTTTACATGATCGACGACGCGATCAATTTCTTCATCTGATACAAAATTCCCTTGAACTCGAACCGTTTTAGACGAACCGTTTTCTAATAACAGCATATCTCCTTTACCAAGTAGTTTCTCCGCTCCACCTGTATCAATGATCGTGCGAGAATCAACTTGAGAAGAGACCGAAAAGGCTACGCGGGTTGGGACATTCGCTTTAATAAGACCTGTGATAACATCAACAGAAGGTCTTTGTGTCGCTAGCAGCAAATGAATACCGCATGCTCTCGCTTTTTGAGCTATACGACAAATTGCTTCTTCAACTTCACCAGGTGATACCATCATTAAATCTGCAAGCTCATCAATAATAATGACGAGATATGGAAGCTTACCGCTTTTCTCGCTATGCTCTTCTACTTTTTCATTATAGCGTGTAATATCACGCACACCGGTATGCGCAAACAGCTCATAGCGACGTTCCATTTCTTCTACAGCCCACTTTAAAGCTGTTGTGGCAGCTTTGGCGTCTGTAATAACAGGACTTACTAAGTGCGGAATACCATTATAAGGCGCTAACTCAACCATCTTTGGATCAATAAGCATCAATTTGACCTCATGTGGAGCTGCTTTATAGAGCAAACTCACAATAATTGTGTTAATGCATACGCTTTTTCCTGAACCAGTGGCCCCTGCAATTAAACCATGTGGCATTTTATTTAAATCCGTGACTACTGGAGAACCTGAGATATCTAAACCCAATGCTACCGTTAAAGGTGACTTATTTTGGGTGAAAGCTGGGTCGTTTACTATTTCGCTAAGCAAAACCGGCTTACTTTGTTGGTTGGGCACTTCAATGCCAATTGTATTTTTACCTGGTATTGGCGCCTCAATCCGAATATCTCTTGCTGCTAAACTCAGCTTAATATCATCTGTTAAATTCGTTATCTTATTTACTTTAACGCCCGGCTCTGGTTGAACTTCAAAGCGTGTAACGGTTGGACCTTTCGTCACATTTACTACCTTGGCACGAACGTTGAAATTGTTTAGCGTCATATCAAGCAGGTCACTTTGCTCTTGTACCCAATCATGATCCTCTTCCATTTCAATTAATGGTGCATTTAACATTGACATAGAAGGGAATTGATACAGCAATTCCGCTTGAGAATCCGCTAATGGTGTTGCTTCTTTAAGTAGGCTAGGAGTTGGTTCTTCTTCACGCTCCTCTTGCTTCTCCTGCGTTTTCAAACGCTCTACAGACGAAGATTGAGCGACTTTTTCACGGTCCTTTTTTAACATCATGACATTAAAAGGAACTAACCTGCGGCCTCCATTTGATGAGCTCGCACTTGACTTTTCCGGTTTTCGATTAGTGTCTTCCGGGTCATCTGCATATGCTTGTGGCTCTTCTTCAATTGCAGGCTGAGACTCTTTTACCTCTTCAAACTCATCTACAATAGGCGCTTCTTGCTGTGGAACATCTTCTTCTATAGATTCTGACTTCTCTACTACTTCAGGCGCTATGCTTTCAATATTTCCATGTCCCTCAAACTGAATTGATGGTTTCTCTACTTCTTCTAGTGGCCGTTCTTCAATATGTAAAGACGGGACTGTTTGAGGTTCGACATAAACATCTTTTACCTGTTCGCTAAACGAGTCTACGTTTTCTACTTCCTTACTCTCCTCTTGCTGTTCTTTGCGCACTAGAGGTTCTACGTACGTCCTTTCGTTACGAATTTCTTTTCGCAGAGATTCATACGTAGGGGTCGGCTTTATTCCAGCTGAGCTCGAAAGCTCAAATTCGACCACTTCTGAATGCTGTTGAGAAAGTTGATGATTAGCTGGACGCTTGTTAAATCCGTATACAGGTGACGGGATTTCAGTTGGACGAAACGGCTTCTTCACTTGCGAAGTCGGCTTAGAAGCAACTGATACTTTTTTCTCTTGTACTGGCTTCACATATTCTGGACGTTGAAAAGGAGCCGGTTCTTCTCGATTCATCTGACGACTTTTCCGTACAAACTCTCGTTCATTTTTCACCTCTTCAGCAGGTCTTTCTCTTCGACGGACTTCATGACTTAGTGAATCATCTGAACGACTAAATTGATTGTCATCTATAAGTGGAAAGCGAAATTGACCTTTTGGATAGTGATAAGCTACTTTTGCCTCTAAGTCTTGATGGGTTGTCCCTTTTTCTTGTCTTGGTAAACGGGCTGGTGTTTGCTTCTTTGGAGTAGCTGCTTTTTCATTGACCGTTTCTTGAACTGGCCTTTGCTTCATTTCTGTCTCTTTCTTAGGCTCATTTAATGGAATCTCTGTTTTTCGACCTTCTTCATCTACTATAATTTCTTTCACTTCATAACCTAATAGATAATCCATCATTTTTCGCATAAAACCCATTTTTATCACTCTTTCTTCCTTAACAGTCGTATTTCTATTTATAAAAAACTGTATGCTTCTTGTAAAATTTTCAATTTTTATACACTCTCATTCATTTTACCATGTATCCAATAGGGTTCCTATAAAATCTATTAACTAGTTACCCGATATCTTATGAAATATGCAAAAAAGCCACTAGAACTACTAGTGGCTTTTAATTTTATCAAATTTATAAAACTATTGACAATTGCTTTTCACAAACTGTAATCCTTTGAAACATAGGTGTAAAGCAACATCCGACTTTTGTATTATATAGAATTAAGCTGAGAACTCTTCTCCTACTTTTGCGCTTTCTTCCAACACTAAAATCCCTTTTTCTTGAGGAGCATTTGGCAAAGCTAATTCTTTTGCAGAACAGATCATACCAGAAGAAGGTACGCCACGAAGTTCTGCATCTTTAATAACAAGACCACTTGGCATAACAGCGCCCACTTTTGCCACTACAACTTTTTGTCCTGCCTCAACGTTTGGAGCACCACACACAATTTGTAACGTTTCTGTGCCAACATCCACTTTACAAATATTCAATTTATCAGCGTTTGGATGCTTTTCTTTTTCCTGAACATAGCCCACAACAAATTTTGGAGATAAGTCTACTTCAATCGATTCAGAAAATCCACTTTCTCGAATAACGCGGTTTACTTCCGCTATTAGCTCTTCTGTTAACTTAATCGGCCCACGCCCTGAGAAAGATAAAACAGTCGATGCTTCGAAAATATTATAGCCAGCAGTAACATTTGATTTTTCATCAAAGATGCGCGTGACGTTCTTTTTTGTTTCAAACGTTCGGTTTGACAGTTCGATGTCTTGAAGAGATACGATTAGCGTATCACCGATACCTTCTTTGTTGTAAAAAATATTCATTCCTTAACTCCGTCCTTTACTACGATTTTTTCCTAAAATGAAAATTGGCTCTAAATGCCCGTTTTCATACAAGAAAGAGAGTGCTGTAATGGGTACTCTTCCACTAGCAAAAAAGCTCATATTCATCTGTGCTAATATATCATAGCCCGTTTCATTTTGAACATCTGCTAAAATCAAAACATCTTGATGAGGCACAGCAATTGTGAGCGTTCCTTTTACTTTATCTTGAAACTCTTGTAAGAAAGATTCATTTAAAATGCGGCTCGCATCATACCCGTCATTAGCATTAACAAAATAAAAATCGTTGCCCGCAACCGTATCTTTTTTATATGTAATCGGCAATGACCGAAGATTAAATCTTGCCATTTCCCTAATAGATGTTACCTCAAGCTTTTCTTTTTCAAGGAGCTTTTCATCTATTAATCGATACGTATTACCCAAATCTAAGGCATAATAAACTCTTGTTTCTGCCGTATGATCATCATATACGAGCGGAACATCTTCGTTTGTTTTCGTTGGAAAAGAAGTAGATCGAATAACTGGAAGAATCTTCTTTTCTTTTGGGTTTAATTGTTGTTCATCATTCATTACGCGCACAGCTTCTCTTATATAATATATCATTTCATCTACTGCTGCGTCCTTTTTTTCTTCCCACTTCGCAATGAGTCCTGGTAGTGAAACAGTTAATCCTTTTTTCGTTTCAGAATGCTCAATTCGTAGCGTATCGTTTTTTTGATCGAATTGAAAACGTAAATTTTCATCTTTCAAACGATCTTGAATTAATTTTTTCATTTTAATACTCGTCATCTTCACTAAGAAATCCCTCCTTTTCACCAAAAAAGCTTAAAATTAGGCCTCTTGTTAAAACAACAGGCCCAGCGGTAGCTTATCCTTTTAAACTTTCGATAAATTGTTCAATCTCTTCCTGCGTTTTACGATCTTTACTTACAAAACGTCCGCTCTCTTCACCGTTGTGGTATCCTACAAAACTTGGAATACCAAAGATATTGAGTTCAATGCACAAATCAATAAACTGATCGCGATCTACATAGTGAAACGTATAGTCACTATATTTCTGTTCCACTTCAGGTAAAATTGGTTCAATGACACGACAGTCTGGACACCAGTCTGCTGAGAACATCATAATATGTTTTCCTTCTTTAATGACCTCATTATATTGTTCAATACTCTCCATTTTTTTCATTGTTACTTCCTCCTTTATATTGTATGCCTTGTTGCTTCCCAAAAAAGACATCTTATTTATCATTATTTTAATTGTACAGTCATTCATATGAAACCATAGTCAACAAGATGGTGCAAGTATCTTACTTCTAAGTATGTAGAGCGTTTCATTATTATAAGGTGTTAGTATATCCTATTTATTGTTTTTGATGAAACTGATATTGACCATACAGCATGCGAACAACGTGTTCAAACATCGTTGTTCTTGTGAGCATTTCCGATGTGAAGATACCGATTGCCCCTTCATTTGAACGCACATTTTTTTTATGCGTAAAGCGCTCCATAGCTTCCGCTAACTCAATTTTTTCTTTCTTTAACATTGTTGCAATTTCGTGAGGTAATAAAATCCTTGCACCACCAGCAATAATTGGCTTTTTGAGAGAAGGACTACTTAAAGCTCCCCAATTGCACAAAAACAACCCATAATCTGTTTCTGTTACGCCACCTTCTAATCCTATCCCTAAATCCATCTCATCTTTACATGCTCTCTCTGAACGGTTAATGGCTCCTTGAATGGTTTCTTCATCGGAAAACGGTTGGCTAGATACACCTGAAGGCACCTCAAACAAATGGTAGGTCATTTCTTGTCCAAATACATTCTTAACAGCATTTATTTTAGTTGGATTTTTCGTTCCAATTGCAATATTCATTTTATCTCTCCTTTGCTTATTGTTTAATTAACACAAAAAACAATCGCTTTTTACAAGCGACTGTTCTAAGATTAAACTTGCTCTTTAAGAGTAGCTACTGTTGTTTCGTCCGTTGCACGCACTAACTTCACTAATAGTTCTTTCGCAGCTGCATAATCATCTACATGAATCATAGAAGCATGTGTATGAATGTATCTTGAGCAAATACCAATTACAGCAGATGGAACTCCACTATTAGATGTATGAACACGCCCTGCATCAGTGCCACCTGGTGAAACAAAATACTGATATGGAATATGATTGGTCTCAGCCGTATCTAAAATAAACTCTCGAATACCTCGATGCGTTACCATCGTCCGGTCAAAAATGCGAAGCAGTACACCTTTTCCAAGCTGCCCAAATGCATTCTTATCCCCTGACATATCATTTGCTGGGCTTGCATCTAGCGCATAAAAAACATCAGGCTTAATCATATTTGCAGCAGATTGAGCACCTCGTAAACCTACTTCTTCTTGCACAGTTGCTCCAGCGTATAGAATATTTGGCAACTTTTCATCTTTTACTTCTTTTAATAATTCAATCGCTAATCCACAACCATATCGATTATCCCATGCTTTTGCTAAGATTTTTTTCTCATTAGCCATTGGTGTAAATGGACAAATGGGCACAATCTGATCTCCAGGACGAATCCCCATATCAGCAACCTCTTGCTTAGAATCGGCGCCGACATCAATCATCATATTTTTAATAGCCATTGGCTTATTACGCTGCGCATCTTCTAACAGATGTGGCGGAATCGATGCAATAACGCCTGTAACCTTTCTCGTTCTTGTAACAACCTCGACGCGCTGAGCCAAGAGTACCTGACTCCACCATCCGCCTAATGTTTGAAAGCGTAACATTCCTTTATCCGTCACTCCGGTTACCATAAATCCAACTTCGTCCATATGCCCAGCTACCATTACTTTTGGACCTGAGGCATTGCTTTTTTTTACCCCAAAAATACTCCCAAGTCCATCCTGAATAATTTCATCAGTTAAAGGCTCCATTTGTGATTTCATAAAAGCCCTTACTGCATGCTCATGCCCTGGAGCACCCGGAAGTTCTGTTAGCGTTTTAAATAATGATAAAGTTTCTGAATTCATCTTTCGTCTCCTTTATGTATGTCATTACCCTTTATTGTAGCGAAAAGTCAAAATACTTTCCATTCTTCTTCCTTAAACACCTGGATTGCTTAACAATCAAAGTATGTTTTTGTATAATGGACTATAGTAAGAGCTTTTGTTTTTATTAAAAAAAGAAGGTGATTATTATGAAGTATACCCAGCTCATAACAGGCATTGCTGTTGGTTTTGCAAGCGCTTATCTCTACCAAAAGAAAAAGTCGTCTCTTTCATCCATGGAAGCACTGCACATTGCAAAACAGGCATTTAAACAAAATGGTCCTATTAACGGCTCTTGGATTCAGACGACGACCAAGGTTATAAATAGGTATGGTCTCGCTTTTGAAGGTTACTCTGGCGGTATTACTCGCTCTGTAGACGGCAGTCGTGAACAATATGAATTTTTCATTGATAAAAGTAGCGGTAACATTATTGACTTAGTAAAGATTGATTAAATTTCACTGCATTTATGATATCACCTTTAGTATCCCACTTAATTGCTCGGTAATAAGCATCATGGTAAAAACTAAGCCATGCATTTTGATTGTATGCGTATTGAAGCCATTTTTCTTTTTGTGAAATAGATGTCATTGGAAAATCGTCATAGGCCATAACCCACAAAACATTGTGATGAGCATGAGTTGGCAGTAAATCTCCCATATGCACAAGCTGCTCACCTTGGCTACTAATGACAACGACAGAATGTCCATCGCTATGCCCACCTGTGTGGTGCATCGTAAATTCCGGGAGCAATTGAATAGAATCATGAAACGGTACAACTTGAGATTCAATAGCTTCCCAATTCTGCTTCCAATACGTATTTTTTGAACGTATATTAGGGTTTTGCATTTCGTTCCATTCAACTTCGCTTACGTAAATAACTGCTTTTGGAAACGTAGACTCCAATGCACCTTGACTTTTCGTTGTTAGTCCCGATACGTGATCAAAGTGCATATGCGTCATCGCTACTTTGGTGACATCATGTCGTGTTAACCCTAGTTTCATTAAATCCGTTTCTACATGAGATTCTTCCGTAATACCAAAATGTTTTTTTTGCTTACCTTCAATCATTCCATTTCCTATACCTGCATCAATTAAGACAACTTCTTTACCAATTTGAACTAAAAGTGGATCAGTTCTCATCGGAATACGGTTATCATAGGCAGGAGGGTATTTTTTAGACCAAAGCTCTTTTGGTACAACACCAAACATAGCGCCTCCATCAAGATGATTGTCTCCACCGTTTAACCAAGTAACTCTTACATCCCCTATTGTTAACGTTTCCATTTTTCACACCTCCCATATATTCCTATTTATTGTATCACTGCCTATTTGCGTTTTTATAGTCTTTTTTAAATAAAAAGGACCTTTCATTAGTTGAAAGGTCCCTGTGGATATTACTTTTCGTTCATGTATTTAACTTCTGAACGATAGATTCGACTTCCTTTTTGAGAAAACTTCTCTTCATACTCAGTCATAATATTTCCTTCAAATTCACTCGCATGTAAATCTAAACTTACGTACTTTAATAACAAACCATATTCAGAAAAGCTCATTAAAGAGTATTCAAATAACCCTTGATTATCTGTTTTAAAGTGTATTTCTCCACCATCAATTAAAATTTGCTCATAGATATTTAAAAATGTTTTGTACGTTAAGCGTCTTTTAGCATGACGAACTTTTGGCCAAGGATCTGAAAAGTTTAGGTACACTCGTTCAACATCACCTTTAGCAAAGTATTCGGTTAAGTCTTTTGCATCAACACTTAGCAGCTTGAAGTTCGGTACTTCTGCTTCAATTATACGATCTAAAGCACTCACAATTACACTCTCGTATAACTCAATACCAATATAGTTAATATTTGGATTTTGCTTAGCCATTCCAAGTAGAAATTGACCTTTTCCAGTTCCTACTTCAATATGAATTGGATTATTGTTTTCAAATACTTCGTTCCACTTTCCCTTATGTTCTGCAGGGTTTCCCACAGCATATTGTGGATACTGCGCCAATTTTTCTTTTGCCCAAGGTTTATTTCTTAGTCTCATACTCCACACCTCATCTATATTATCAAAAATTATCAAAATTGAACCACACGGAAAATGTCGGTTATTTTGTACAACCGACATTCGTATGAATAATTGTATTTATAAAGAAAAAAATAAAAGCATCATACGAGAAAGGATGATGCACTATGCCTTTAAACGCTCAGCATCAAATGGCTATCTTAAAGGACATCTTATCAAATCACCAAACAGACTGCTGTGGAACAGTCTCAGAATGCGAACAAGTTGAACGTTTGGCTCAAGCAATGCTAGCAAATGGAACTGCTAATGAACAAGTGTATCGTACGCTTCAAAATATTTGCGAGTATACACAAACTGCAAAAAGCGCGGCACATCTTGACCAACACATTGAGACAAACAAACAAAATCTATCTCAATGGGTTGAAGAACTATCTAGTCTATCTTAATTAAACTTACTGGCTTAGCTGCTCATTTTCAAGCAATACTTTTAAGTAGTTAAGCCAGTAGTTCATTTCTGGTACTTCTTGCTTTGTACGGTGCCATTGTACAAATAAAATGCTCTGACTCACCACATACCACTTCATTCGCTTTTGTAAGTTATCAGTTAAAGTAATACCATACTTTTCTAACCAGCTCTTCCATTCTGCTGGATCGATATACCAATACAATAAGAGGCCTAAGTCAATGGCTGGATCAGCAATCATCGCTCCGTCCCAATCAATTAAATATAGCTGTTCATTTTCGCCTAGTAACCAATTGTTATGATTGACATCGCAATGACAAACCACATATTCCTCTGGTTGAACAAAATCCACTTCTCGTTCTAAATACATAATTCCTTGCTCAACAATCAGTTCTTTTTGCAAGTCTACATCTACATTCGCTCGAATATCGAGTAGAACGTCTTGTGGTAATAATGACTCTTTCCCTAATCTTTTTAACATATCCAATAGCTCTTTAGAGTGATGAATTTTACTCAGCAACTCTGTTACGCTATCCGAGTTCATATCTTGAGGCTTCAACTCTCGACCATCTAACCAGTGTTGAGCTGTAATTACATCTCCATTTTCCATTCGTTTTGTCCAAACTAGTTTTGGAACAATGCCTTCTGCTGATAAAACAGCTAGGAAAGGAGATGAATTACGCTTCAGAAATAGCTTTCGGTCTTGAAACCTTGCGAAATAAGCATCTCCAGTTGCACCGCCAGCAGGAGTCACTTCCCATTCGCTTCCTAATATATGTTCCAACCAATTCACCTTCAATTTCAACACACACATTTCATTAAAAATTTAAAGTTATGTTTACTTCTATTTATATCATCAACAACGTGTATTTGTTTTATTAAATAAAAAAGACAGCTATTGCGGACATATACCAATAGCTATCCTTCATAAATTTTATCCTCTTCCCGCTTTTCTCGTCAAGTAGCAGAATAGCACTTATGTTTTAAATAATGCTAAAACTCCAACTGCAGGAACGGCTGTTTTACCTGAAAGGACTTTTGTAAATGGATACTTATAAGCATTTTCTCCATCAATTACAACATGCCAATTTCCCGGTGGCAAGTTAATATAACGAGTCGATGTGTCTTGGTTAAACGCGACAATAATATCTTTCCATGGTCCGTACTCTTCTACATTAACAAGAGAATATGCAACAACTTCTGGTAGTGATTCTAAGAACTTCATATGCTTCCTAATGCGCTCAGTTGTATGAAAACGAAACGCGCCGTGTGCTTTTCTTAGCTGAATCACTGCTTGTAGCCATTTGATATCCTCTTTATAAATCTTTCGCTGTTCCCAATCAAATTGATTAATGCTATCTGGTGAACGATAGCTATTTTCAACGCCTTTTTTTGTTCGGTAAAACTCTTGTCCTGCATGTAGAAAAGGAATTCCCTGAGCTAATAACACCATTGCACTTGCAAGCTTTTGCCTCTTTTGCAAGATTCGCTTCTCTTCATGGGAATTACACTTACTCAATTTATCCCACAAAGTATGATTATCGTGTGATTCTACATAATTTATTGAGGAGGTAGGCTGGGTAAATAAATACTTTTCTCCTTTTTGATAAGAAACACTGCCAGCTACTACTTGCTTTACTTCGTCTATTCGATGAGTGTTACCACAAATAAAACCTTTATCATAGATGTTAAAAGTACTTCCCTTAATAAAATCTCGAAAACGATCATTAAAAAAACCAATGTTTGGTACCTTATCAGAATTATAAATGGTTGCTTTCTCCTCTGAGGATAAAGGGGTATTTAAATCCCAACCTTCACCGAATAGTAAAATCGATGAATCATATTCAAACAGCTTTTGTCGAATCGTATTCATCGTTTCAATATCTAAAATTCCCATTAAATCAAATCGAAAGCCATCCACATCATATTCTTTCACCCAAAACAAAACCGAATCCACGATAAATTTGCGTGCCATCTTACGCTCAGAAGCAAAGTCGTTTCCTACACCAGTTCCGTTAGAAGGCATTCCAAATTCATCATGGCGGAAGAAATATCCTGGAACAATCTTTTCAAATGAAGATTCTTCTCTTATATACACATGGTTATAGACGACATCAAGTATAACACGCAAGTCATTCTCATGAACGATTTGAATAAGCTCCTTTAGTTCTAGAATACGGGCTACTGGATTGGTCGGATTCAAAGAATAACTACCTTCCGGGACATTGAATAGGAGTGGGTTATAGCCCCAATTGTAAGCATCAAAAGGATTCAATTCATCTACACCATCGAAATCATTAACTGGTAAAAGTTCCACATGTGTAATACCAAGTTCCTTCAAGTAAGCTAAGCCTGTTGATACACCGCTTTCTGTTGACGCTCTAGTAAATCCTGCATATGTTCCTTTACTGGACACGTTACTGGAGGGATGAATGGTAAAATCACGAATGTGCACTTCATAAATAATAGCATCGGTAGGGTTTGGAAGCGGAGCCTTTTGCACCGGTGACTGCTTCGTTTTTTTTAAATTCACCAGCACACCATATTTACTATTTACTGATGCTGCTATTGCATAAGGGTCAACAGCTTCTCTCGTAACGCCGTTGACCGTTACCTCAAATGTGTAGTAATACCCTTCTTTTTCAAGTCCACAGGCCGCAGTCCAAACTCCTTTTGTCAGGCGAGTCATGCTAATATATTCTTTGTTTAAAGTTTCAGGATTGATAAGCTTTACTTTTACATCCGTAGCAGTTGGTGCCCATACTTTTACCTGGATATGTTGGGTAGTAAAACTCACCCCCAAATCTGATTCATTATAAAAGAAAGCATCATCGAATTCAGGAGTCCGGATGACGGCTCCTATCTTTAAGTCTGCTTTCGCACCACGTTCTTCTACCACTCGATACTCTTCACCAATCTCTACTTTCATTGGACAATAGTATTCATATTTTATAGCTTCATGTAAGACTTTTTTATCCTTTAACGTTAAAGAAAGAGATTGGTCACCTCTCATTAAGCAAAGCGAATTCACTTCTCCATTGTAGTAAGATTTAGGAACAAGAACGGTAACCATATCCATCTTATCTAAATATGCTTCAAATTTTTGATCATCATAAGCCATCTGTTCTCCTCCTACATAACTTATTATGAGCATTATATGTTCAAATTGGAGAAATGAAAGCATTTTCTATTAGATAAATACTAAATTTCACATCAAAATGATTCATTCTCACTTCGATCAAAATAAATGCTTTGACTATGTTTTAAAAGTGCCTCAGCTGCTTGAAGCTGATTAAATTTTAAAGGTGCTGATAAACGCCTTAAACTATAGAACCATTCTTCATAATTCCTCTTATCAATAAAATCAATTTGATAAGGTTCTTTAGGAGAGTCAAAGAATCCATTACGACTCAGCAATACTTTTCGAATAGGTCGATCAATGTTATGCGATTGGTAAAGGCTTTTTACGAGTTGCACCGTTCTATTTAATCCAAGCACAGGATTTAACACTTTCTTTTTGTCTTTCCCTATTAACTCTGTCCAAAAATTTTCTTTTGAATACTGAAACACAGAGCCATTTTTTCCTTCAACCATTGCAATGCAGATAGTTTCTGTAGGCGTAATTAAAATAACCTCTGCTTCAACAGGGGCTTTTTTCACTAAAAACACAGGCTTATACATAAGTAGAAACGTATCAGGAAAACTTTTCAAAAAATATTGAAGCTTTTCATCATAAAAATATCGCTTATCTGCATTTGAAAGCTCAAATAAAGTTGATGTCGCCCACCTCATTTGCATTTGAAAAACGTTTTCTAAAAACAACACTTTTAAATCTTGTAGGTTTTTAGGGTCTGTCACGAACGTAGTGAGATTTTCAGCATCAAAGCTTTCTTCTCCTTCTTCTTTTTCTATTGCTACCTCCATGTATTGTTTATCTATTTCAACTAGTTCATCTTTTTTAAAGAAGAACTTTACCTTTTGAAAAAGCGATTGTTCTGGAGTCAGTGATTCTTCTAACTCAGCTATATCCGCTTCTTTTCCATTATAAAAATATTCCTTTGCTCTATCCCAATTATGTTGTTTCACACGTGTAAATTGAGATGAATAATGATACAAATCTCTCTCATAGCGTGAAAGATAGTCTTGTATCTTAATAAGTTGCGCCATATCAAATCATTCTCCTCGCTAAAAGCTGCCAGATTGTTTTTATGGTTCAATTTTACTAATATTAAAACAAAGATACCACTAGTAATTAAAGCTTTTTAGTGAAACAGGATGCTTAAACCCTTTTATCCTACTAAGGCGATAGATTATGTTATGATAGAAAAAACACGTCTTTTTCTGACTGTGAAAGTGTAGCTTTACACTATTGTTGTCTATACTAAGTTAAAAAAGATTATTAATTCTATCGATGCAAAGGATGGTTATAATGAAAGTTGTTAACAACATGGCAGATTTAATTGGGGATACGCCCCTTGTCAAATTGAATCGCCTTCAGCCAGCTGACGGTGCATCCGTTTATTTAAAGCTTGAATTCTTCAATCCCAGCAGGAGCGTAAAAGATCGCGCTGCCTTTAATATGATTGTTAAAGCTGAAGAGGCAGGCCTTTTAAAGTCAAATTCAACTATAATTGAGCCAACTAGTGGCAATACTGGAATTGGATTAGCTATGAATGCTGCAGCAAGAGGTTATCGTTCAATTCTAGTTATGCCAGATACTATGACACAAGAACGTATCAACTTATTAAAAGCTTACGGGGCTGAAGTTGTGCTAACACCAGGAGACGAAAAAATGCCAGGGGCTATTCGTAAAGCAGAAGAATTAACAAAAGAAATTCCAAATGCTTTTATGCCGATGCAATTTAAAAACGCAGCTAACCCAGACGCGCACCGCCACACCACGGCAAAAGAAATTGTCGAAGCAATGGATGATTTAAATAAAGAATTAGCTGCATTTGTTGCTACAGCAGGTACTGGCGGTACAATAACAGGAACTGGTGAAGCGTTAAAAGAACGCTATCCGAACATGAGCGTTCATGTAGTGGAACCTGCTGGCTCTCCCGTGTTATCAGGTGGAAAACCAGGAAAGCATAAGCTTGTAGGAACAAGCCCCGGCTTTATACCTGATACCTTAAATGTGGATGTATATGATGAAATTTTAAAGATTAAAGATGAAGAAGCGTATGATATTACGCGTAGACTGGCAGCTGAAGAAGGAATTTTAGTTGGTCCATCCTCTGGTGCAGCTTGCTATGCTGCTATCGAGGTAGCTAAAAAACTAAGCCCTGACCAAGTCGTTGTGTGCATTGCCTGCGATACAGGCGAACGCTACTTATCAAGTGATTTATTCTCTTTTGATTCATAATAAGTTAGAAAAAGACGCTCATGCTTTTGAGCGTCTTTTTGGTTTACTTAGCTAATTCATAAATAGCTTGTGCATAAATGGCTGTTGCTTTCATTAAATCTTCGACCACCATATATTCATCTTTTTCATGGGCCACTTCTTCTCTTCCAGGGAAGAGTGGGCCAAATGCTACTCCCGCTTCTAATGCTCGTGCATATGTACCTCCACCGATAGAAATAAGCGTTGGTTCTTCTCCTGTCTGGTCTTGATACACTTGCTGTAACGTTTTAATAAGCTCATGGTTTTTATCTACATGATGGGGTTTTGAATCAGAAAAATGCTTAACAGTGATTTGATAGGTCTCACTTTGTTTCTTGAGTGTAGAAATAATACTGTCAATATTAGCGGCAACTGGATAACGAATGTTTAAGCCAATTTGCCCGGCTTTCTCATCAGTGTAAAATAAAATACCAACGTTTACGGTCAAGTCACCTGTTACATCATCTCGAACATGCAAACCGATTTTGTTACCAATTGTATCATCTACAAAATATTGATTCACATATGTAACAAACTGTCTTGCTTGTTCATTTAATGCTAATTCATGTAGAAAACTTACTAACAACAGCCCTGCATTTTTTCCTTTTTGAGGAACACTTCCATGTGCCGATACCCCTTCTAAAGTAAGCGTATATCGGCTGTTGTTGAATTCAACTGTACCTTTTACGCCATGTTTATTTAAGAAGTTCTCATACGCTTTTTTCAAGTCTACTTCTTCTTTCACAGCAAGAACTGCTTTTGCATGATCAGGCACCATATTATAGCGACGACCAGATTCAAGTGACATTAATACATACTCTCCATCTGTACCTTGAATTGGTTGTTGGTGTAACTCCACATCGGTAATTCCTTTTTCTGCGTAAATAATAGGAAAGTCAGCGTCTGGAGCAAAACCCATCGTTGGCATTTCTTCATGTTTAAAGTAGTGATCTACACATCTCCAATCGCTTTCTTCATCCGTTCCAATAATCATACGTACGCGTTTTGAGAGCGGCAACTTCAACTCTTTCACAATTTTCATAGCGTAATAAGCAGCCATTGTTGGTCCCTTATCATCAATGGCTCCACGGGCAAAAATTTTCCCGTCCTTAATTTCGCCACCGTATGGATCAACAGACCAACCATCACCTTCAGGTACGACGTCAACGTGACATAAAACTCCTATTAATTCTTTTCCTTCTCCTAATTCAATATGTCCTGCATATCCATCTACGTTCTTAGTTACAAAACCATCAGCATGTCCTTTATCCAATAAAAAATGAAGAGCTTTAGCTACTCCTTCTCCAAACGGCTCATCTTCTTTTATAGATTCATCGAGAACACTTTTAATTTGTAAAAAACGTTTCGTTTCTTCCAAGATATCGCGTTCTCTTTTTTTGACTTCTTCCATCCAATTGATAGCTTCCATATTTATCCTCCACCATTTCAGAAGTATTCAATTTGTACTATTTTCCACTTTATCACACCTTTTTTTAAAAAGCATCTAAGGTGTTTAATTAGCTGCAAAAAGGGTAAAGGGTTGTAACCTTTTCTCTAAATTTATGCTTGAATAGGTCTATTTGGTTATATTTTGCATACATTAAATAAATAATGTATAGCTTAAGAAAGGAGACCTGCCAAAAAAGTACATATTTATCTCATTTATATCAATTTTTGTAAATTAATTATTAAATTAAGCTTTACCCTTTTATTTTTTATGGTTTTTTGTGTACAATGTAACTGAGGACTTAAATAGTGCTTGACATCTCAAAGTTATAAAGAAGTTGTGCCTTACGAAAAACGAATAAGGAAGTGGTTTTTTGAAACCTTCAACTAATCGAATGCTAACGCGTATCAAATCCGTTTACATGTTCATTAGTAAAAAGGGAACTGTTACTACTCAAGAGCTTGTTGATGAGTTTGGTATCACTCCTAGAACTATTCAGCGTGATTTAAATGTCTTAGCATACAATGATTTAGTTCATAGTCCAAGTCGTGGTACATGGACGACGACAGAGAAGAAGGTCAAGATTTCATCCTAGTAAGTTTCAAAGGTAAGTATTTATATACAGAGATAAAGATTCCTCATACTTTTCACCATGTGTGTTGAGTATCTTTGAATGTCCGACTTTATTTCGGTGCATTTAAACGTGAATTGTTTCACTTGCGTAGAGTGAACAAAAAGGAACCAATTTATGTACAGGTTCCTTTTTCTTTCGCCTCTTATTCCTTTTTTCCCCTTAATAAATTTAGCTCATCTTCCGTTAACTCTCGATATTCACCTAATTCCAACTCTTCATCTAACGGCAACGAACCCATTGAAATTCGTTTTAAGTATGTTACTTTTTTACCTCTCGATTCAAACATACGCTTTACCTGATGAAATTTCCCTTCCACAATGGTTAGCTCAATTTCAGATGATTCACCGCTTCTTAAGATTGTTAGCTCTGCGGGTTTCGTAACGTATCCATCATCTAGTGTAACTCCTTTTCTGAATGCCTCCACGTCTTCCTCTGTCACTTCCATATTAATAATCGCAAAATACGTTTTAGGAACATGCTTTTTCGGTGAAAGCAGCTGGTGAGCAAGCTGTCCATCATTTGTTAATAACAGTAATCCTTCCGTATCTTTATCTAGTCTTCCCACTGGGAATGGGTCATAAATAGCGTCGTCAATTTCTAATAAATCAACAACTGTCTCATGTTGATGATCTTCTGTAGCAGAAATTACTCCTTGCGGTTTGTTCATCATTAAATAAATAAATTCTTTGTATTCAATAATCTCTCCGTGAACGGACACTTCTTCAGCTTCTGGGTCCACATGTAGCTTAGCATCTTTAATCGCTTTACCATTTACTTTTACTGCTCCTGTTTTTAATAACCCTTTTACTTCTTTTCGACTGCCATAACCCATATTAGCTAATAGCTTATCTAATCTCATAAAATCCCCCTCTATTTATATTCGAAAAGAAAGTGACCCATTGAATGAGTCACTCTATTCTTAACCGTTCTCTGGACGACGGCGTAAAATTTTTCGTTCAATTATGTTTATAATTCGTTTTCCCATTACTCGCTCTAATAATGTCGAACGATACGTAGCTACACCGTATATACCCCCTCCAACACCTGCTCCAATAAAGGTAATTACTACAGCTGCAATACGGCTTTGATCGTACATTAGGAAGAAACCTAAAATAAAGGAAAGTACTTTAACGCTTAATCCCATAATAGCAACGAAGATAAAGATTAATACTGTACGTTTGATAAATGCTTGGTAATCATAATTCGCATACTTTTTAATGAGATAAAATGTATATGCAATAGATACAAGATAGCCAAGAGCCGTTGCTAAAATAGAACCTAACTCGTGAAATAGATAAATAAATGGTACGTTACAAATAATTTTCACAATTAGACCAAATGCTAAACTGATTACCGCATATTTTTGTTTATTCACACCTTGTAAAATCGCGGCATTCACAGTGAAAAATGAAAATAATAACGCCACTGGTGCGTAAGCTAATAGGACTGTTCCGCCAGCTTTAACGTCTTCTATACCAAAGAATGTTCCATAGGCTGGACCTGCTAAAGCCATCAAACCAACTGATGCTGGTAATACTAAGAACATAATCGTTTGATACGTCTGGTCAATCTGCTTTTGAAGAGCCGTGTAATCTTGATTCACAAACGATCGTGTAATTGTTGGAACCAGCGTTAATCCAAAAGCAGTAGCTAATGAAACAGGAATCATTACTAGCTTTGGTACATAAGACTGCACAATCCCATTCATCGTCTCCGCAATTTCTTTTTGGCCAGCAGCTACCATTGCACGGTTAAATGTAAATTGATCAACATACTGGTAAAGCGGAATTGCAAGTCCAACAAACACATACGGAATAGAATACGTAAACAACTCTTTAAAAATAGAAACCGTTGAAATACGCGTTGGCGTAACTTTTTGCTCTTGTACCATCTTATCTAAATGAGGCTTTCGTTTTTTCCAATACCATAACAAGACAGCTAATCCACCGAGCGCACCTACAAATGCCCCCATCGTTGCAAATCCAACCGCTAAGGCTAGACTGCCTCCGACAACTTTTAACACGATGTACGTAGAAGCGAGTAAAAAGACAACGCGGACAAACTGTTCAATAACTTGTGAAACAGCAGTTGGTCCCATAGACTGGTGTCCTTGGAAAAATCCACGCATTAAACTCATAATAGGTACGACAAGAAGCGCCACGCTCACCATACGCATAACCATGACAACGTCTTCTAACGAATTATCTAAATCTGCTCCTCCCAGTGTTAAATTCGCAATAAAAGGAGATAAAGAATAAAGTAAGAGAAAAGATAAAATCCCTGTGACAAGCATGAGCTTAAGGCCTGCACGATACATTCTCCTACTCGTATAATAATCACCCATTGCATTGTATTTAGATACGAATTTTGAAACAGCCATCGGCATTCCTGCCGTTGCAATACTTAGATAAATAGCATATTGGTTATACCCATAACCAAATAAGGCGCCACCTACAGCTCCAACGAGCGTTGCAAATGGAAAAATATAAATCATTCCTAGTATACGAGAAATATATGTTCCTAACGTTAACACAAATGTTCCTCGTAATAGCTTTGAATCAGACATAAGCTTGCCTCCGATACGTAATGTTACACTTTGATAATAGTGATAAAATAAAAAGGAATCAAGTTGCAGTTTTATTTCAGACATGCTTTAATGTTAACTGCTGCTAGCAGCTAGAAAAAAAACAAGACTATAGCCCATTTTATCCAAAGTTTGTTCATTTGTCAGTGAACAAACTCAAATTTTATAAAATAGACAGGTTGGTGAAGATATGATTTATGATGTAATCGTAATCGGAGGAGGACCTTCTGGTTTGATGGCATCGATTGCAGCTGGTGAAAAAGGCGCAAAGGTACTATTAGTAGACAAAGGAACAAAGCTAGGCCGGAAGCTAGCTATTTCGGGTGGTGGACGTTGTAACGTCACGAACCGACTTCCAATTGATGAAATTATTAAGCACATTCCAGGAAACGGACGCTTCTTATATAGTGCATTTTCAATTTTTAATAACGAAGATATTATCTCGTTTTTTGAAAACCTTGGAATTGCTTTAAAGGAAGAAGATCACGGACGCATGTTTCCCGTATCAAATAAGGCACAATCAGTCGTTGATGCACTGATTGGTGAGCTAAAGCGTTTAAACGTTCATGTACGCACAAACACGCCTGTACGAAAAGTTGTATATGAGAACAATGCAGTAAAAGCAGTTCAGTTAGAGACAGGTGAAGTAATCCACACCAAGGCAGTTATTTTAGCTGTTGGAGGAAAATCTGTTCCTCATACAGGTTCTACAGGTGATGGATACGCTTGGGCAGAAGCAGCCGGGCATACCATTACAGAACTTTACCCAACCGAAGTTCCCGTCACTTCAAACGAAGCATTTATTCGAGAAAAAGCATTGCAAGGTTTATCATTACGTAGCGTCGGGTTAAGCGTTTTAAATAAAAAAGGGAAGCCAGTCATTACGCATCGAATGGATATGATTTTTACGCACTTTGGAATTTCTGGACCTGCCGTATTACGCTGCAGTCAATATGTTGTCAAAGAGCTTAAAAAGCAAAAGACAACGACTGTTGAAATGATGATTGACTCATTTCCAGATATAAACGAAGAAAACCTCTTTCAAAAAGTTGTTTCACTTTTAAAAGAAGAGCCCAAAAAAGCAATCAAAAATGTGTTAAAAGGATTTGTGCCTGAGCGCTATTTACTATTTTTGTTTCAAGCTTCTCATATTGAAGAGCAAGAGCTTGCAGGACAAATTTCGCATGATCGCCTTCGTGAATTTGTCGGTCTGATGAAACGATTTACGTTTTCTGTAAATGGAACGTTATCTCTTGAAAAAGCATTTGTAACGGGTGGAGGCGTATCCGTAAAGGAAGTTCACCCAAAAGAAATGTCTTCAAAATTCATGAATGGCCTTTACTTTTGCGGCGAAATTTTAGATATTCATGGCTATACAGGCGGCTATAACATTACGTCAGCTTTAGTAACAGGAAGGCTTGCTGGAACAAATGCAGGAGAGTATGCCAAAAGCCTAGCGCATTAATGCGCTAGGCTTTATATATGACCATTGCTGAAAAACAGTATACCTGTTCATCTCGATCCACATCTACTGTGACCTGATACTTAATGTCTACAATATCGTCATCATCAAATTTTTTCAAAAAGCGATTTAGAGCTACTTCTAGATCTTTTTCATGCTCTTTATCAAATACTTTTACTTGAACCACACCGCGACACCACTTTCATCCCATGATTATCACTGCTTGGACATTTCTATTAACATATGTATCAATCACTATAGACATTCTTATAAAATTTATACGTTGAATTAAAAAGAGTGTGGAACAAATCCAACTAATTCTTGCTAGAAGATAAATGATACCTCCACTAAAATATTAAAATTCAAATAACCATTTTACTCCATCGGATTATAAGGTATCAGCCTTTCCTTCAGTTTCCACAGAAGTTGCGTTTCTTCCACTAATTTTCCAGCTGGTTTTGAGAATGACAAAAAGATACCCAAGCTATCAAAAGTCATTACCTTTCGATAGTTCGAGTATCTCATTCGCTGAAACGATTGTGCCTCGGCTTGGTTCATTTACTTTTTAGTTATCTCGCCTTCCCATTCAAGCATACCGCCAACCATGTTGCGCACTTTGTATCCTTGCTCTTGTAAGTAATAACATACGTTCTCACTACGGCGACCTGAGCGACAGATAAAGATATATTCTTTTTCTTTATCAAAAGCATCAATATGTGAAGGAATATCATTCATGCGAATATGTCTTGCCCCTGGAATAATACCTTCTTCTACTTCTTCATCTTCGCGAACGTCTACTAGCTCAAGTTCTTCATTTTGTTCCAAACGCTTCTTTAGCTCTTCTGTTGTAATTTCTTTTACTTGTTCCATCTTTTTCAACCCTCTCATTATGTATTCGTGCCTCTGCTATTATTGTAACAAAAGTGATAAATGAAATTCTACTTACATAAAAAAAGCCTGAGGCTCTTGCCTCAGACCTCTATTATTAGTTCTTAGTTTGCTACAATGTTTACTAATTTACCTGGCACAGCAATCACTTTTCTGACAGTCTTGCCTTCGATTTGCTCTTGCACGTTTTCATTTGCCATTGCGATATCTTGAAGCTGTTCGCGTGATGCTTCGGCTGGAACGTTTAGCTTTGCACGTACTTTACCGTTCACTTGAACAACAATTTCAACTTCATCATCTACTAATTTTGCTTCATCAAAAGCAGGCCAAGCCTCATATGAGATTGTTTCTTCATGACCAAGTTTATTCCACAGCTCTTCTGTAACGTGTGGACAAATTGGTGCAAGTAACTTCACAATGCCTTCCACGTATTGTTTTGGAAGAACATCAACTTTATATGCATCGTTGATAAACACCATTAATTGTGAAATAGCTGTATTAAAACGAAGCCCTTCATAATCTTCCGTTACCTTTTTCACCGTTTGGTGGTATACGCGCTCTAATGTTTTATCATCGCTTTCTTTCACTTTATCACTTAGTTCACCGTTGTCATCCATTAACAAACGCCATACGCGATCGATGAAGCGTCTTGCTCCATCTAAACCTTTTGTTGACCAAGCAATGGAAGCATCTAAAGGTCCCATGAACATTTCATATAGACGAAGTGTATCTGCACCATGACTTTCAACAATCTCATCCGGGTTCACAACGTTACCTTTTGATTTACTCATTTTTTCATTGTTCTCACCAAGAATCATTCCTTGGTTAAATAACTTTTGGAACGGCTCTTTTGTCGGTACTACTCCAATATCATATAAAAACTTGTGCCAGAAGCGAGCATATAATAAGTGAAGAACGGCATGCTCTGCACCACCGATGTAAATATCAACCGGTAACCATTCTTTTAATTTTTCTGCATCAGCCAATGCATCTTCATTTTTTGGATCAATGTAGCGTAAGTAGTACCAGCAGCTTCCAGCCCATTGTGGCATTGTATTTGTTTCACGACGGCCTTTTTTACCTGTTTCTGGGTCTACTACGTTTACAAATTCATCAATGTTTGCTAATGGTGATTCCCCTGTACCCGAAGGCTTAATTTCCGTTGTTTTTGGAAGTACTAGTGGCAGCTCGCTTTCTGGAACAGGTGTTGTTGTACCGTCTTCCCAATGAATTACTGGAATTGGTTCTCCCCAATAACGCTGACGGCTAAATAACCAGTCGCGTAATCGGTACGTAACTTGTTTTTCACCTTTTTTGTTTGTTTCTAACCAAGCAATCATATTTTCAATTGCTTCTTCTTTATTTAAACCGTTTAAGAAGTCAGAGTTAACGTGCTCGCCATCTCCTGTGTACGCTTCTTTCGAAACGTCTCCTCCCGCTACAACTTCCTTAATTGGAAGCTCAAACTTAACAGCAAACTCATAGTCACGCTCATCGTGAGCTGGAACTGCCATAATCGCACCTGTTCCGTAGCTCATTAATACGTAATCTGCAATCCAGATTGGCATTTTTTCGCCATTTACTGGGTTAACCGCATAAGCTCCTGTAAATACACCTGTTTTATCTTTTGCTAAATCTGTACGTTCTAAGTCACTTTTACTTTTAATCTTCTCAATATAGGCACCTACTGCTGCTTTTTGCTCAGCTGTTGTAATTTTATCCACAAATGGATGCTCTGGTGCTAATACGGCATACGTCGCGCCAAAAAGAGTATCTGGGCGCGTAGTAAACACGGTAAACGTTTCATCATGTCCATCAATTGTGAAGTGAACATGTGCCCCTTCAGAACGACCAATCCAATTACGCTGCATTTCTTTAATGCTCTCTGGCCAATCTAATTCTTCCAAATCTTCCAGTAATCGATCTGCATAAGCAGTAATTTTTAACATCCACTGCTTCATTGGACGTCGTTCTACTGGGTGACCCCCACGCTCACTTTTACCATCAATAACTTCTTCGTTCGCTAATACCGTCCCAAGAGCTGGACACCAGTTTACCGCAACCTCATCAATATACGCTAATCCCTTTTCGTATAACTTTAAGAAAATCCACTGCGTCCACTTATAGTAGCTTGGATCTGTTGTATTGATTTCACGCTCCCAGTCATATGAGAAACCTAGAGATTTGATTTGGCGACGGAAGTTGTTAATATTTTGCTCTGTGAATTGCGCTGGGTCATTTCCTGTATCTAACGCATACTGCTCTGCTGGTAACCCAAATGCATCCCATCCCATTGGATGAAGTACGTTATATCCTTGCATACGCTTCATACGAGATAAAATATCTGTTGCTGTATACCCTTCTGGATGCCCTACATGTAGGCCAGCTCCAGATGGATATGGAAACATATCTAGCGCATAAAATTTACGCTTTCCTTTATCTTCAGTCGTTTTAAATGTATGATTTTCTTCCCAAACCTGTTGCCACTTCTTCTCAATTTGCTTATGGTTAAAGGCCATGAATACTCCTCCTTCTATTTTAAGACAATGGTGTTAGAACTATAAAAAACCCCTCATCCCTTAAGAAAGGGACGAGAGGTTGAATAAACTTCCCGCGGTACCACCCACATTAGCACAAATTATGTATGTACTCACTCATTTTCCTTAACGCGGATGACGATAAATGCTACTTTGTTCACATTTACAGCTCAAAGGTGAGTTCATGAACGGTCGTTTGTTGACTCCCACCAACCGTCAACTCTCTTTGCTCGTATCGCCCACTACTATTCCTTCTCAATGCTTTTCATATAGTAACTACCTTGTATTGTAAATAATATGTGATTAAACTGCAAGTTGTTCACACCATTTTATCAAAGTTTCTCTTCTTATTTATAAACAAATCTCTTAAAAACATACATAATGCCCACTTTTTTAAGAAATATCCAAACATTCAGCACATAAACAGCTAAAATGTCCATGTGCTGAACCTCTTACTCTTTAAATACCTACTCCAAATGTAAAGAGAGCAATAGCTACCACTAACCCTACGAGGGGAACAACGACAGTCATAGCTGCAACGGATCCATAGGCATCCTTATGCGTTTCACCGCAAATGGCGTTAATTGTTGTTACAACATATCCATTATGAGGAAGTGAGTCCAATACCCCAGATGAAATGGCCACAACCCGATGAAGTGCTTCAGGATTAACACCGGCATCCATATAATGTGGTGCTAATAGCGGTAAAGCAATCGCTTGGCCACCGGATGCTGATCCGGTCATTCCTGCAATAACGCTTACTGCAATGGCGCCTCCAATTAATGGACTGCCCGGAATACTAGTCATTGCCTCAACAGCGACATTAAAAGCAGGAGCTGCTTTGGCTACTCCGCCAAATCCAACAACAGCTGCCGTATTTCCAATTGCAATCAAAGCACCCAGCGTCCCTTCAGATAGCGCTCCCCAGAAGTCTTTAAAGTAACGACGGTTTAATACATACGTAGCGATAATCCCACTTAATAAAGCAATGATAAGAGCTGATTGCATCAATGAATTATGGAATACAAATGAACAAACAAGAACGACAACTAAAGGAATTAAGCTAAGCAATGGATGAGGTAACTCTCTTCCTTCCTCCGTTCTTGGGTCCGCCTCTCTCTCAACAAAGTACTCACCGTTTTGCACTGCTTTTGTAATAATTTTCTTCAACCACCAATAGCCAAACACTGCCATTAATACAGCCACAATTAAACTTACTTCCCAACCTGCATAAGGTGATGTATTCAAATAATCAATTGGAATCCAGTTTTGAATTTCAGGTGACCCAGCTGAAGTCATTGTAAACGTAACAGAACCAAAAGCAAGAGCAGCTGGAATAAAACGTCGTGGAAGGTTAGCTTGCTTAAACAAACTTACAGCCATAGGATACACAGAAAAAGCTACGACAAACAAGCTGACTCCTCCATAAGTTAATACAGCACAGGCTAAAACAATGGCTAATACAGCCCTTTTCATACCGAGCTTTTCTACAATCCATTTTGAAACACTATCAGCTGCACCACTGTCTTCCATCACTTTTCCAAAGATTGCTCCAAGTAAGAACATTAGATACCAAGATGTCACGAAACCTGTAAATCCGGACATATAGTTACCAACAAAGTTTATTTCACCTTCTTTAACAAGCTGTGGAAACAGAGGCATTCCACTGGTTAAAGCTACTAGCAAAGCACTTAAAGGTCCTGCAATTAATAGGTTCATCCCTCTCATCGTAAGCACAATAAGTAAGACTAAACCACCAATTAATCCGATCATACTAAGCACGTTTTCTTCCCCCTTTTATTTTAGAAAGCGTTTACAATTAAGTGAAGAATAACCTCCTCTCTGTTGACTTCTACTATCTTATTAGACAAACCATTGAGACATACCAGGTTTTATAGAACAAAAAAACGATGCTATATAGCACCGCTTTGTAGATTTTTATTTATTTTGAAACCGTTACTTGATAACGTTTTGTAGACTTTTCTCTAATTCTCACATCATAAAACCATGTTGTGAAAAATGTTAAGGACAGAAAAACAATTAAGCTATACACAAGTATAGAAACATCAAAATGATCTACCATCATCCCACCGAAAACAGGACCAATCATTCTTCCTCCTGTAGCCGTACTGTTTACAATACCTTGGTAGAATCCTTCTCTACCTTTTGGCGCCAATTCGTTTGCTACCGCAGGTACTGCTGGCCAAACAAACATTTCTCCAATTGTTAAGACAACCATTGCAACTAAAAAGTCTACAAAAGTCGTGGCCTGTAGAACAATGACAAAAGATGCAATAAAGATTGCCGTCCCGATCATAATTTGTACTTTTAACGTTTTTGCAAACTTTTGTACAACTGGTACAATAAACGGTTGTCCTGCAACGATTAAAATGCCGTTTATTGTCCAAAGCATGCTGTATTGAGAGAGTGGGATGTTAAGCTCTAATGTATGGGTAGCAATTGTTGTTTGCCACTGTACATATGCCATCCAGCAAAGCAAATAGCCCACACATAACGTTAATAGAGCAATCAGCTTATAGTGATTTTTAATTCCTTTAGCCTCTTGCAATACATTCGTTTGAGCTGAACCTGTAACTGAAATGTTCTTGTACGTAAAAAATGCAATCAATAAAAAAACTACGTACAGTAACGTGTTTGCTAAAAAGATATAGGTGAATGAATAAGAAGCTACAATTCCGCCAAGAGCTGCACCAATGGCTACCCCGGCATTTTGAGCTACATAAATAGCATTAAAAGATTTACGTCCCCCTTCTGGCCAAACTGTCCCGGCCATTGCGTACATAGATGGAAATACAATTCCAGATCCGAAACCAACGATCACAAGCAGTACCACGTATGTAGGCCAATCGTGAAAAAAAACTAACCCGACTAATGCTATCAAAGTAATAATAATACCGGACAAAATGGATTTGTATCCACCTATTTTATCAAATAAAGTACCTCCAATAAGATTACCGATTACGCTAGCACCAGCATTTAGCATTAAAACAAAGCCTGCTACCGATAATGATTTACCAAGATGATCATGTATATAAATTGTGTTTAAAGGCCATAAAAACGAAGCGCCTGTAACATTCACTAACATTCCAATGATTAAAAACCATAATGACTTTGGCATATCTATTTCTCCTTTCAATTGTTGAGAACTTTTAAAGCCAACGTACATTCTAGTCCTTTCTACTGCATTTCGCAATGAGTTAGCATATAGAAAGTCAATTAAAAATGTTTTCAATTAACTTTCTATTGAAAAAGAGCGCGAAAGCAAATGCTTTCGCGCTCTTTTTACCTTACTTTGTTTTCGATTTATCAGGCTGTGCACGCTTGCTATTACGAGCTTTTAATTCTTTTACAGGATCAAAATCTTTACCTGCTTCAATATCGTTATTGTTGATTCCATTTTTTGTTTTTTGTTCCGGATTATTCTGGTTTGAACGAGTAGCCATCACTGTTTCCCCCTTAATGTTCAGTTAAAATCATTCGATTTTGGATCTGCTGAATTTGAAGGCGCATACGATAAAGCTGTTCACGTTGTTGATCATTTGCGCTATGAGCAAGCTCTTCAAGTTCTTTATAGGCATTTTCAAGACCAAGCTGTGCCTTTGTATATTCTGTATCGTTGTAATGTTCCTGTTTCATTCCTTCAGACAATTGACTTTGCGCATATTGGAGCGCATCTTCACATTGTTGAAGAAGCTTATCTACTGATTGACGTGTTGCCATGGGTATCTCCCTCCACACTCTTTAGTTTCAGATGTATTTTGCTCATCTTTGGGCAAATTTACGACATATCTCTAGAAAAAATCATTTGTAAAATATAGAATTTCAAATTGCCTTTGGAACTTTCCTTTTTTTCTGATACAATTTGATGTTGTATTTAGGGCACGTACCGTAGATAGATAAAGGAGGGTATTAACTTGAGTCAAGTGAACCCATTTCCATATAAAGCGGAAGATAAACGTTATCACACATGGAATTACCATTTAAGGCAGCATTTTGGTCATAAAGTATTTAAAGTGGCGTTAGACGGAGGATTTGACTGTCCAAATCGAGACGGAAGTGTCGCACACGGCGGCTGTACTTTCTGTAGCGCTGCGGGATCTGGAGATTTTGCTGGAAACCGAGCTGAAAGCTTAACTACACAATTTAACAAGATAAAAGAAAAGATGCATCACAAGTGGAAAGACGGAAAGTACATCGCTTACTTTCAAGCATTTACAAACACACATGCACCAGTAGAAGAACTACGTCAAAAATATGAAGAAGTTTTAGCATTACCAGGAGTTGTCGGATTATCGATTGCTACCCGCCCAGATTGCTTACCAGATGACGTAGTTGAGTATTTAGCAGAACTTAACGAACGTACGTATTTATGGGTAGAACTAGGGCTTCAAACAATCCATGAAAGTACTTCTGCATTAATTAATCGCGCACACGACCATGCGTGTTACTTAGAGGGTGTGAACAAACTGCGAAAGCATGGCATTCGCGTTTGCACTCATATTATTAACGGCCTTCCTCTTGAAACTCAAGATATGATGATGGAAACTGTAAAGGAAGTAGCACAAATGGATGTCCAAGGTATTAAAATCCACCTTCTGCATTTATTAAAAGGCACACCAATGGTGAAGCAGTACGAAAAAGGTCTGCTCGAATTTTTATCATTTGATGATTATATCAGCCTTGTTTGCGATCAGCTTGAGATTCTACCACCAGAAATGATTGTTCATCGCATTACAGGAGATGGCCCAATCGATTTAATGATTGGACCAATGTGGAGCGTGGATAAATGGAATGTATTGAACACAATTGACCAAGAGCTCAAACGTCGAAGTAGCTATCAAGGAAAATTCTTTTCAAAGGGTGTTTCAACATTATGAAAATTGAACGCATTCTCCCCTTTGCCCGTACACTATTAACAAGTGCTGTTAACGAAGGCGATACAGTCATTGATGCGACTGTTGGAAACGGTCACGATACGTCATTCTTAGCGAAATTAGTGGGCGCAAATGGACATGTATACGGATTTGATATCCAAGATGAAGCCATTCAAAATACATTTGAACGATTGGTTAAACAAGGTATTGAACAACAAGTTACACTTATAAAAGATAGCCATAGTCATTTAAAAAAACATATTCCACCTTATCTACATGGTAAGCTAACAGGAGCAATCTTCAACCTCGGTTACCTACCTGGTGGAAATAAAGAGATTGTTACTCTCTCGACGTCTACTATCCAAGCCATTGAACAGCTTATTGAACTATTGGCACCTGAGGGACTGATTGTACTTGTTATTTATCATGGGCATGAACAAGGACAGCTAGAGCGTGATGATGTACTACATTATGTGTCGAATCTTGATCAACAGCTCGTTCACGTTTTACGCTATCAATTCATCAACCAGCAAAATAACCCGCCATTTATTGTGGCAATTGAAAAAAGATAAGCTTTTGCCAGATGGCAAAAGCTTATCTTTTTAACATTCGATATAATCGACCGTTAACATAGAAAAAATAACTCAAAGACCCGCCTGCTTTTATAAGCCTTTTAGCATTTCGAGCTACTTCCTTTTGGCTTCGAACTTTTTGATCTGATAAATAAACACCTAGTAAACCTTGATAAATAAAGCGATGAAAATGAGCATCTGGTAAGTTTTTAGCATGCTCACCAGACTTTGTAACAAAGTGTAGAAATCGATTCATCATATCTTGATGATGAGGATAATAAAAGCAAAAGTTTAAATCTCCTCCTACCACATCTTCCTCTTGATCAATTAAATAGTCTAACAAGATATGCAACCCTTGAATATAAGGAAAGTATCCATTACGTACTTGCTCTGCATGTTGCAATGTAAAACCTTTTGTAAAACTATAAGCAGCTAAACAAAAGATTCCAAGTGTCGACCCTGAACATGCAGAAAATTCATACCATGACATCTGTGGTAATGCTTCCTTATGCTCTGAAAACCATTTCTCGAGCCTAGGTACACGTTCTTCTATTCGTACATGTTTATGTATCTGTAAGTCACAGTAGTACGTAGCTAGCTCAATTAAATAAGGTGCTACGATAGCATAGTTCACTGCTTTAGCCAACGTCTGTTGACATGTAAGAACCAGCTCATTAAGATATCCGCCGTCATCTTTATCATCTCGATAGCGGTAATAGTCCTTTAATGGTGCACCAGGTGTTAAAGCATCTGGCATGGACTCATGGAGCGCAGCAAAATCTTTTGGATCGAGCGAATTGCTGCGATCACACAAATTGTCTAAATAGTCGCTAATGGTCTGATACGCAACGATAAATCGAATGCAGGCCTCCATTTGGTCTTTTGCCAAAATTGCTAGTATACCTCCTCCTTCACAGTGAAAGGTTTTGGTATTAATGCTATCTAAAGCCTGCGTTCTAAGCTCTATATTTGGTATTTTCTCTGCTTTTAAACGCCACTGCTTCAATTCTTCATGTACAGTTGGCATGATGCCTCGATAAATTTTCCCCATTAAAGACAAGGGATGAGACGGTATCTTCACAGGTTCCCCACCTCCGTTGTTTCAAGCTTTATTAAATATGAAGGTTAACAAAGCTATTTGCATATGTGAAAACATAATCTCGTTCAGGTTCATTAAAGATTTCATGATAAAGCTGAGGCCATTCTTTATAGATTTTTTCGCTTAAATCTACTTCGTCAAACCACTGCTTTACAATTAATTTTTCAATAATTTTATCTTCTCCAGCTTGCATAACAAGAAGTGGAACATCAGGCATTTTTTCAATATCACGAAACGCCATATTAATCGCTTCTACAAGTTCGCGATACCACCGAACCGAAACTTTTGTCACATACAATGAATCATTCTGGTCTTCGTCTCTTACTTCTGGATTTCTTGTTGCTTTTTCTACAGTCAAGCCTAAGTCAAATAATTTCGTTGGCATTACTTTATTTAACCCTTTAGACAAGACGTCTAAATAAGCTGGAACTTGTTCTTTTAGACCTAGACATGGTGATGATAAGATTGCTCCCCATATTGGTAAGTTCTTCAACTGAAGTGTTCGAATAACAGCAAGCCCACCCATGCTATGTCCTAATAGAAAAATAGGTAAATCATAAGCTTGTGCTTCTTTTACCCAATTCTCAATTTCATGTACGTACTCGTCAAATGATAAGATGTGTCCTCTTCTTCTTGTTGTTAGACCTTGTCCAGGAAGGTCACCCATCACAACGTTCATACCGACTGAACGCCACATTTCGACTAGCCAGCGGTACCGTCCTTGATGCTCAGCTGCGCCGTGAACAATGACTACCACACCTTTTGGATTTTCTGTTTCCCACTTACGCATTAGAGTTACTCCCTTTCATTTGCTATTTACCTGTAAAAAAAAACTATGTACACTTACATTAGAAGATTATTACTCTTTTTTCAACTAATAAAGGAGATGAACGCATGATTTATCCTTATAAAGGAAAAACGCCATCTATTTCACCCACTTGCTATATCGCTGATTACGTAACAATTACAGGGGATGTAACGATTGGCGATGAAAGTAGCATTTGGTTTAATACTGTTATTCGTGGTGATGTGTCACCAACTATTATTGGAAAGCGTGTTAATATCCAAGAACAATCTACCCTTCACCAAAGCCCTAATTTGCCGCTCATCATTGAAGATGACGTAACAGTCGGTCATCAAGTTATTTTACATAGCGCACTCATCCGCAAAAACGCACTGATTGGAATGGGGTCGATTATCTTGGATGGAGCAGAAGTTGGAGAAGGTGCATTTATCGGAGCTGGTAGCTTGGTATCACCCGGAAAAAAAATCCCTCCTCATACACTTGCACTAGGCCGCCCTGCTAAAGTTGTCCGTGAATTAACGGATGAAGATATAAAAGATATGAACAGAATTCGCACGCAGTATGTTGAAAAAGGACAATATTATAAATCACTTAATCCGATTAACAAGTAATGAAACAAGCAGTGGTCAACTCCACTGCTTGTTTTTTGTACAGCGACCTTACTTAGTATGCACTAAATAAATCCACACATTCTTTACATAAGATTAGCACTGGCTCTACAAACATTCCTTACAATATAATATAGCGACTACACATTCGTTAAAAAACGAAAACATATACTTTTTTAACGTTTCATCGTCACCAATGACTTTATCTATGAACATAATGGGCTTAAAGGAGGTTGCTATATGCGAACAAAACTAATTCGTCAAGTTTATGATTGGGAGTGTCACTTGTTTCAAGTCGTAAATAAATATTTCGATTTCAAGCCCCTTAACACTTTTTTTCGCACGATTACCCATATCGGTGGGGCAACTTCAATGATTAGCCTGGCTCTACTCCTGATGTTATTCATTGATCGCGCATCTTTATCACTTTCTTACGCATGCGCTTTATCTCTAGCAATCAGCCACATTCCTGTAGCGATTACAAAGAAAATTTATCCAAGAAAACGCCCTTACCTTCAATTAAAAGAAACAAAAGTATTGGATAATCCCTTACAAGATCACTCATTTCCATCCGGGCATACAACAGCTATTTTTTCATTTCTAGCACCCATTATGATTGCTGTACCTATTTCAATTTTCTTTTTATTCCCACTTGCTTTTTTAGTAGGCGTGTCGCGGATTTATTTAGGGCTTCACTATCCTACTGACGTATTTGTGGGCATGCTGTTAGGTGTATTTTCTGGAATTATTGGTCTACAGTTATTCTACTAAATCAAAGTGGAGGTGGTAGGATGAGGATTGCATTGATATCAGATACGTTTTCTCCTGAAATTAACGGAGTCGCAAAGACATTAGAGCGCTTTACTTATTACTTATCTCGTCAACGAATTGACTATGAGATTTTTGCACCTGAATCATCATCTCGCACATTTAGTCCATTACCCATTAATCATTCATTAAGTATACCATTTTTTCTTTATCCACAATGTCGGTTTGCTTTACCGAATATTGTAAAAATAAAAAAGAAGATAAGAGAGTTCAATCCTACTATTATGCATGTTGCTACCCCTTTTTCAATGGGTCTGAGTGGTATTCACGTGGCTAAAAAACTTAGCATTCCTTTAGTCGGTTCTCATCACACTGATTTTGAGCATTACCTTCCAAGCTACAAGTTGGGACACTTATCTCCTCTTCTGTGGAGATACATGAAATGGTTTTATGAACCGTTTGAAGAAATCTTTGTTCCTTCTCTTGAAACAAAAAAGCAGCTCTTAAATCAAGGCTTTAAAGATGTATCTATCTGGTCTCGAGGAGTCGATCATCATTTATTTCATCCCTACTATGATAAATTTGATATCCGCATAAAATATAATATAAAAAGACCTTATATTTTAACATACGTTGGACGTTTATCTCCTGAAAAAAACGTAGCATTTTTCTTGAAACTATCACGTTTACTTCCTAATCATCTACGTCACCAAGTACAATGGCTTATCGTTGGAGATGGACCTAGCAAAGAAGCACTAGAGCAAGAAGCAGGTGATTCCATTACGTTCATTGGCTTCTTAGAACATGAGCATTTAGCTAAACTATACGCAGCTTCTGATTTATTCATATTCCCTTCTGAAACGGAAACCTTTGGTAATGTTGTATTAGAAGCATTATCCTGTGGGACACCCGTTATTGCTGCTAATGCAGGAGGGGTAAAACATATTGTTAGCAATAAGAAAAATGGCTACCTCTGTACCCCTAATTCACTTGAAGAGTTTATTGAATCCATCTGCACTTTATTAGAATCTCCCCAGCTTCGCTTAAGGTTTGGAGATGCTGCTCGTCGTTATGCTCTTACGCAATCGTGGGATTCTGTATTTGACCAATTACTGCTTCGCTATGAATCAGTCGCGACTAAATCCACCCATGGGTTAGAATTTGTGAAATAAAAAAGTCGCTGCCTCTTTTGAGGCAGCGACTTTTCATTATTTTGCTAAAGCTTCTGCTTTTAAAGTTTCTGCTTTATCAGTGAACTCCCAAGGAAGCTCAACATCAGTACGGCCAAAGTGACCATATGCTGCTGTTTGCTTATAAATTGGGCGTCTTAAATCAAGCATTTTAATGATACCAGCTGGACGAAGATCAAAGTTGTTTCGTACTACTTCAACTAGTACTTCTTCCGTTACTTTACCTGTTCCAAATGTATCAATAGAGATTGAAACTGGTTGTGCTACACCAATTGCATATGCAAGTTGAACCTCACAACGATCAGCTAATCCTGCAGCTACAATGTTTTTCGCAACGTAGCGTGCTGCATATGCTGCTGAGCGGTCAACTTTTGTTGCATCTTTACCAGAGAATGCGCCACCGCCGTGACGAGCGTATCCACCGTAAGTATCAACGATAATTTTACGACCCGTTAAGCCTGCATCACCTTGAGGACCACCAATTACAAAACGTCCTGTTGGGTTAATGAAGTACTTCGTGTTCTCATCGATTAATTCTTGTGGAACAACCGGATTAATTACATATTCTTTTAAGTTACGTTGAATTTGCTCTAACGTTACTTCTGGATGATGTTGAGTAGAGATAACAATTGTATCAACACGAACTGGTTGATTATTCTCATCATATTCAACCGTTACTTGCGTTTTACCATCCGGACGAAGGTAAGGTAAGATTTCTTCTTTACGCACTTCTGTTAAGCGACGTGCTAACTTATGAGCTAAAGAAATTGGTAACGGCATTAATTCTTTTGTTTCATTACAAGCGTAACCAAACATTAAACCTTGGTCACCAGCTCCAATTGCTTCAATTTCTTCATCAGACATTGAACCTTCACGAGCTTCTAACGCTTGGTCTACACCAGCAGCGATATCTGGAGATTGCTCACCGATTGCTGTGATTACTCCACAAGTATCCGCATCAAAACCATATTTTGCACGCGTATAACCAATTTCTTTAATTGTGTCGCGTACTGTTTTTTGAATATCTACATAAGTAGATGTTGTGATTTCACCACTTACTAATACTAAACCAGTTGTTACGCTTGTTTCACAAGCAACACGAGCATTTGGATCCTCAGCTAAAATAGCATCAAGAATTGAGTCAGAAATTTGGTCACAAATTTTATCTGGATGTCCCTCTGTAACAGATTCTGACGTAAACAGACGACGTTGTGTTGACATCAGTTTTCCTCCTTTAAATACGATACATTGTGATACGGTACTCATTCCCTTATTGTGTTCCATTTACATTTTTTCAATATAAAAAACCTTTCCTTGTATCGAGGAAAGGTATCAAGTTCTGCATAAGCCTTTCACTCTTATCGATCAAGGTTTATTCCCTTGCATCAGGTTAGCACCTTATCACCTCTATTGAAATGGGTGATGGTTGCTGGGTTTCATAGGGCCTGTCCCTCCACCAGCTCGGGATAAGAGAGTATCCGTTCAAGGACATATCATACAGGAAAATGCTCTATTATGTCAATAACATTCCTGTGAAAATCATGCAAAGGTTGCATTTACCTTTCCTATTATTTACATAAATCTTCAATTAATAAGACCATTTCATAAAAACGATTTGTGTTCTCTAAAACAAAAAACTTTTCGCAACATTTGAACATTTTTACCCGAATAGTATAGACTATTTAAAGTAATGTGTTATACTAATTGTACATTTAAACATCATTTTAAAAAAAGGAAGGTAGTGCACATGAGTACTGTTAATATGTCTATTGAATTAGCCAATCTCCTGGAATCTGAAAAAGTGAATCACCAACTATCTGTTTCTCAATTAGTCGAAAAGATTTTAGAGCGACAAGAAGGCGTATTGACTTCTACGGGTGCTATTCAAGTTGAAACAGGAAAATATACGGGGCGTTCCCCACACGATAAATTCATTGTAAGCGATTCCTTAACCTCTCATACTGTTGAATGGGGAGATGTTAATCAACCTTTTTCATCTGAACGATTTGACGCACTTTATAAAAAAGTATTAGAACATTTAAAGGAACAAAATGAACTATTTGTATTTAATGGATATGCCGGCGCCGATGATAAATATCAGCTTCCAATCCAAGTGGTAAATGAATACGCATGGCATAATTTATTTGCTCATCAATTATTTATTCGTCCAGAAGACACAAAGCTAAAAAATGATGCTGAATCATTCTCAATTGTATCTGCTCCTACTTTTAAAGCTGTTCCAGACATTGATGGGACAAATTCTGAAACATTTATTATTATTTCATTTGAGCGAAGAGTTGTTTTAATTGGTGGAACAGAATATGCAGGTGAAATGAAAAAATCTATTTTCTCTGTGATGAATTTTTTACTTCCTCAAAAAGATATACTTCCTATGCACTGCTCGGCTAACGTTGGTAAGGAAGGCGATGTTGCGCTATTCTTCGGACTATCTGGCACCGGCAAAACAACGCTATCAGCTGATGCTACAAGAAGGCTAATTGGTGACGATGAGCATGGTTGGTCTAGTACAGGCGTATTTAACATTGAAGGTGGTTGCTATGCTAAATGTATACAGCTATCAAAAGAAAAAGAGCCTCAGATTTTTAATGCCATTCGATTTGGGACAGTTTTAGAAAATGTAGTGATTAACTCAAATACTAGAGTTGCAGATTACAATGATAATAGTTTAACAGAAAACACTCGTGCTGCTTACCCAATTCAAGCAATTGATAACACAATCTTACCAAGTGTTGCAGGACACCCTACGGCAATTGTTTTCTTAACGGCAGATGCATTTGGGGTTTTACCTCCAATTAGTAAACTAACAAAAGAACAAGCAATGTATCATTTCTTAAGTGGCTATACAAGTAAACTTGCCGGAACAGAACGTGGAATTACTGCGCCACAAGCGACGTTCTCTACTTGTTTTGGTGAGCCATTCTTGCCTCTTCCACCTACAGCTTATGCTGAAATGTTAGGTAAGAAAATTGATGAGCATAATGTAAATGTTTATTTGGTGAATACGGGATGGACCGGCGGAGAATACGGAGTTGGAGAGCGAATGAAGCTTGTTTATACACGTGCGATGGTTCAAGCAGCGCTAGAAGGCGAACTTATTAGCGTAGATACGGTTCAAGACCCAATCTTCGGACTTGAAATTCCTGCACATGTTCCTGGTGTTCCTGATGAAGTACTTCAACCAGTAAAGGCATGGAAGAATGCAAACTTATATGAGGAAAAAGCTCGCCAGCTAGCACAAAAGTTTACAAAAAACTTTGAGCGCTTTGCAAACGTAGCTCCAGAAATTTCACAAATGGGTGGTCCTATCATTTCAAAATAACGAAAAGCCGGAATTAATTCCGGCTTTTTTTAATTTGTAGAGTGTAACTTTATTAGCTCATATGTAACAACGGTTTTATTTTGCTCTAACTCAAGCTTTTTAATAACGCCCGTACCGACGCGTTCACCATTCTTTGTTTTATGAATACTAAGCGGAACCTCAAGAGGATATAAGCGGTAGCCTTTCTTTTCAATTTGAAATACATTATCTACTACTCGCTTCTCATTTCCTTTTGTAACAATCATCGTATTTAATTCTAGTGGCATTCCCATTCTTCTTACCTCCCTTTCTTTTCCTCTATTGTACAATGGTTTTTCTATGCTGGCATATCTTTTATTTTGTTTTCATCCATTCAGTTAAATTCTTGACTGTCTCTCGATTTTGCTTAGGAGGAAATGCATGAGGAAATTCATCAAAGTACCAGCTTTCTACAGGCTTTCTATGTTCCTTCAACATTTTCTCTAATTGATATGCATGCTCAATTGAAACGTTTGCATCTTCTTTTCCATGTATTAACAATACCGGTACATTCAGATTATGTGCGTGAGCTAGCGGTGAACGCCATTCATACCTGTCTGGATATTTTGAAGGTGTTCCACCAATAACCCTTTTCATCATACGTCTTAAATCTGTTCGCTCTTCATAGGTAAGAACCATATCCGTTACGCCTCCCCATAAAACAAGTGAACATGCTGCACTTTTTTCAATGGCAGTAAATAAAGCCATTACGCCTCCTCGTGAAAAACCAAATACATGAATTCGATTTTGATGAACTCGAGGGTGACTGACAAGCAAGTCATAGGCAGCAAAAGCATCATACCGATCATCTCCACCAAAATCTTCGTTACCTTCTCCTCCCTGATTCCCTCGATAAAATGGAGCCATAACAATGAACCCTTGAGATGCGAATTGGATTAGCCTCCCTGGCCTCACAGTGCCTATATTCTTTATACCTCCTCTTAAATATAAAAAACCATCATAGGTACCTTCTTCTTTTGGCTCCGCTAACATCCCCTTAATCTTTAAACCTTGACACATATACGTCACGATTGACAAAGAAATGCGTGGATTGGGAGATGGGAAAGGATATTGACTAATAATAGTTCCGTCCTTCATAAAAATCCTCCTTATCATTCAATCGTTTTTAACCAGGCATTCACACTATTTTATCCATTATCATACATTATTGTAGAAAAAGTCACGCTATCAGTCCTATTCCATGTATTGGCCTATAAATATGTTTCATCATAATTGATTTACAACCTTATTTTAACGTTAGGAGGAAATACCATGCGAAAACTAAAATGGCTGCTGTCCATCATTACTGTTTTTATTTTAACTTTCACTTTAATTGGCTGTGGTAAACAAGGTTCAATTGAAACTGTACGCGTAGGAGAGGTAACAAGATCCATCTTTTATGCTCCCCAATATGTAGCTATATCAAAAGGTTTTTTTGAAAAAGAAGGATTAAATGTAGAATTAAAAACTACGTGGGGCGGAGACAAAACAATGACTTCTCTTTTATCAGATGGCATAGATGTTGCATTAGTTGGCTCAGAAACCTCAATCTATGTAGCTGCACAAGGTTCTGATGATCCCATTATTAACTTTGCGCAACTCACGCAAACGGATGGGACGTTTCTAGTAGCACGTGAAAAAGTTGATAACTTTTCATGGGACCAGTTAAAAGGAAAAACATTCCTAGGACAGCGTAAGGGCGGCATGCCACAAATGGTTGGAGAGTACGTCTTAAAGGAACATAATATTGATCCTAAAAACGATTTAACACTTATTCAAAACATTGATTTCGCTAACGTTTCAAGTGCCTTTGCATCCGGAACTGGCGACTATGTCCAGTTATTTGAGCCAACGGCTAGCATTTTCGAAAAAGAAGGAAAAGGCTACATCGTAGCTTCTTTTGGTGAAGAATCAGGAAAAGTTCCTTATACCACGTTCATGTCAAAAAACAGCTTTTTGCAAGACAATCCAGAAACAGCTGAAAAATTCACAAGAGCCATCTATAATGCACAGCAGTGGGTTAATACGCATAGTGCAAAAGAAGTTGCTGAAGCAATTGCTCCTTATTTTGAAGACACATCAACCGATACAATTGAAATCGTTGTTGAGAGATATAAAGCCCAAAATTCATTTGCTACCAATCCAGTGTTAGATAAAGAAGAATGGGAAAACCTTCAGCGTATTATGGATGAAGCTGGTGAACTCCCTAAACGTATTGAGCATAAAACATTAGTCAACACCAAAATTGCAACTGATGTCATGGAGCAGTAACCATGTCAGGCCTGCAAATTACAAACGTCCACCACGTATATGTCACAATCAAATCAGCCACCACAGCTTTAGAAAACATCAACCTGTCAATTAAAGAAGGAGAATTTGTTTCTTTTCTAGGGCCTAGCGGATGTGGAAAAACGACACTTCTTTCTATCTTGGCTGGGTTAATTAAACCAACTTCAGGTGAAGTGAACATTAAAAACAAACTTGTTCAAGAGCCTACTGCAGAAGTTGGTTATATGCTTCAACAAGATTACCTGTTTCCTTGGAAGACGATAAAAGACAATATACTTCTTGGACTAACAATTCAGCGTAATCTCACAAAAGAGCATGAGCAGCGAGCATTAATGCTTCTAGAAGAAATGGGATTAAAAGGCGTTTCTGATTTTTTTCCACATCAATTATCTGGAGGAATGCGTCAACGTGTAGCACTTGTGAGAACACTCGCTACGAATCCGAGCATTCTACTTTTAGATGAACCATTTTCAGCTCTTGATTTTCAAACAAAGTTAAAGTTAGAAGAGCTTGTATCAAAAACGCTCATGACCTATGAAAAAACGGCGGTACTTGTTACGCATGATATTGGAGAAGCCATTGCGATGAGTAATCGAATCGTTTTATTTTCAGCCAACCCAGGAAGAATTGCTCGAATTTTTACTGTACCACCAATTCTTCAGACACTGTCTCCTTTTGAAGCTAGACAACACTCTGTGTATAACGACTTGTTCATGGAGATTTGGAAGGAGTTAGATCAACTTGAATCAGCCTCACAATCCTGATGTTTTACACCAACAATACAAAGCCGCAGTAAATAGCGAAAAGCGAATCATTCGTTTAGTTCAATTATTTATTTTCTTATCTTTTTTCGGAATATGGCAACTAGCTTCTTCATTCAAATGGATTGATCCTCTTATTTTCAGTTCTCCACTCCGAGTATGGAATTTATTTATTGAGAAAATAGGAGACGGTTCATTATTAGAACACATTGGTTTTACCTTGTTTGAAACTGTGCTTGGATTTATTATCGGAACGCTGTGTGGTATCATTTTAGCAACTTTGCTATGGTACTCCAATCGTTTAGCAAAGATTTTGGATCCCTATTTAGTTATCTTAAATGCTATGCCAAAGGTAGCTCTAGGACCGATTTTGATTGTAGCCATTGGACCTGGTTTCTTTTCCATTTTAACAATGGGCGCAATCATTTCCGTTATCATCACTGCTATTGTTGTCTACACAGCTTTTAAGGAAGTGGACCCAAACTATGTGAAATTACTACAAAGCTTTGGTGCTACTAAGCATGATTGTTTTAAACAAGCGATATTACCTTCTACAATGCCAGCAATTATTTCAACTTTTAAAGTGAATGTTGGTTTATCATGGGTAGGTGTAATTGTTGGAGAGTTTCTTGTGTCATCTAAAGGGCTTGGATATATGATCATTTATGGTTTCCAAGTGTTCAATTTTACTCTCGTTATTTTAAGCTTGTTGCTTATTGCTGTATTTGCAACTGGAATGTACCAAGGGATTTCCTATTTAGAGAAACGACTAACACGCCATTGATACTAATAAAGCCCTGTTGTCATGCATAACAGGGCTCTTTGTTTCTTATAAAAATGTACGCTTTACATGCTTCATCACGTACTGTAAAACATTATCTTTCATAATAAAACTGTATTTCGTATTTTTTTGAATTCCTTGTTCTGGAATTTCTTGAATAATGACTGGGCCTTTTGTTTCCATATAATCATCTTTTGGAACTAGATTTGAGACATTTGCAAAATAAATATTTTTTATAATTGTTTTTCCTTTACTAACTACTTTATACTGACCAATATACGAGAGGTTCTCTACCTCTCCACCTGTTTCTTCAAATACTTCTCGAACTGCCGCTTCCTCTGGAGTTTCCTCCAACTCCAACTTACCGCCCGGAAACTCCAATCCCCGCTTAGAATGATTAGTAAGCAACCATTGCCCTTTGTATCGACAAACAACCCAAACGTGACGAGGAGTTTTGGAAAACGGACTGCGTTCAAATGATAAAAAAACTTGATTATGGTATGCGTCCTTAAATGTGTACATCGTCTACTCAAACTCCATTTGATTTTTTTCCCTTATTTTATCACACATTTAAGTACTATCTCTTAGCTTTTCGAATAGAAGTAACCGATTTTCTATCAATATTCTCAGTAAAAGCCCTTAATAATCACAAATTGAAGCACTAGTTTTACAATTTTATTATTTTCAGGAAGGTAGAATTCCCATCGTACGAATATGAGCCTTTGCCTCTTCATCTCCGAGTTCATACAACATTTGATATAACTGAGTATTCATATCATCATAAGCATCATTTTGACGATCATGATGATACTCTAGATAAGGAATATGTGCTCGAAAAAAACCTTGCCAATCATCTGAATAACGTTGATCTAAACGCTCTCGCAGTTGTTCTACTTCCAAATCTGTCGCACTTATTTTAAAGTTCCATTCCGATGCTGTACTTACTTGAGAAATCTCACCTGAACCGAGGGATACATAATACGTTTTTTTCATTGAAAGATATTCAGCTCCTTTATACTGACTTACCTTTCTTATTTGTATAATGGTTTCCTTTTATACTAATCATTTAATTTGATTTTTTAATTTTTCAATCGCCTCCTTAATAACGGTAGGCACAGGAAGACCTACTCGGCCAGCATTCTCTGTAATAGAAATCATTTCATTTAAAATATAGAATAATATCGTTACATCTCTGATAAAATGATTGTCCGGCCAAAATACTTGGTCCATAAAGTTTGCCATCATCACAAGAGCAAAAATAAAGACCTTTTTGGCAATGCCACGAAAGCCTACCTTACTAGATAAACTTTTATCAATAAATGCTGCAACTGTTCCAGTCACATAATCAACGGCTACCAATGCTACAAGAGCCATCAATAAATAATTCCATTCTCCGACTAAGAAAAAGATAAATGAACCTAAACTAGACACAGATAACAAGGATAGTTTGTACATATTCACTTTTCATCCTCTCAACTATTTACATAGTAGTACATACTATCATATGAAAAATAGTGAGAAGTGTTCTTCATACATGCTATCGTTTGTACACTTTTACGAAATAAAAAAACTTGCGAGAAGCTCGCAAGTTTTTACTTTCCTAAGAAAGAGTTTAGCATCCACATATGCTTTTCTAGACTTTGATGAATAGCAAGAAGCATATCTCCTGTTGTCTCATCATCGACTTCGCCGGCTACGTCCATACCTTGCTTTAACTCTGTTGTGAGCGTAGTGAAGTCTTTTACTAATTCTGATACCATATCTTTTGCTGTTTCGTTTCCGTGAGCTTCTTCAATTGCGCTCATTTCTAAAATTTCTTTCATTGTAGCAACCGGGCTACCACCTAAAGCTAATAAACGCTCTGCTAAGTCATCAATTACTGTTGCTGTCTCTGTATAAAGTTCTTCAAACTTTTCGTGCAATGTAAAGAACTGTTCGCCTTTTACATACCAATGATAATTATGTAACTTGATATACATCACGCTAAAGTTTGCTACTTGCTTATTTACGATTGTTGTTAATTCTTTAGACATAAGACCCACTCCTTAATGATTTCTACTTCAATTATCTCTAGTATAGTAGTACCCCTTTTTCCTTGATTAAAACATTTTTTTAGAAGTTTTTCGTACTCTTCCGCTATTGACGATGAACCATTTTTTTATTATCATTTTCACAAAACGAAATGATTACGATTTAAAGAGGTGGATATATTTGATTTACGATTGGATAATTATTGGAGGGGGCATTCAAGGGTCTACCCTTGCCAACTTTCTTTTAAAAGAAAAAAAGACCACAGTTGAACGTTTAGCTATTATAGATCCACATGAGGAGCCCTTAGCAAATTGGAAACACTGCACCGGTTTAATTGATATGCCTTATTTACGTTCTCCTTCTGTACATCATATTGATAGCTTGCCTTTTAGTCTACAAGAATTCAACAAAATCAAAGGTGAGACTAAGAATTTTTACGGGCGGTATAAACGTCCTTCCTTAGATTTGTTTAACGAGCACTGCCGCCACGTTATAGAAGATACAAGGTTAAATAAGTGTTGGCACCAAGGAAAGGTTATTCACGCTGAGCGTACAGGAAACCTCTGGACCATCCAAACCGAAATTGGACAAGCATTTACAAGTTATAATCTCGTTTTATCGGTAGGAATTGGAAATCAACTAGCAATTCCTCATTGGGCACAAGAAAATCCCAACGCTCAACATATTTTCGATCCAGCTTTACACAGCTTAGAAGAAGTAAAAAGTCCCGTTGCTGTAATTGGTGGAGGTATAACGGCCGTACATACTGCTGTTAAGCTATCTTCTCTTTATCCTGGGAACGTTACCCTTATTAAAAGACATCCGTTTCGCATTCACGATTTTGATAGTGATCCTGCATGGCTAGGTCCAAAAAAGCAGCATCCATTTCGACGTTTATCTAGCTACCGAAAGAGGCGTGAATTGATAAAAGAAGCTCGTCACAAAGGCTCGATTCCACAAGAATTATTTTTAAAAGTTAAACGTTTAACGGAAAAAGGCCATCTATCAATAGTAGATGGAGAAGTGGATTATTACGATAAAAATACGCTTCACCTTAAAGATGGTCTAACGATCGAAGTGAAACGTGTCATCTTAGCAACTGGCTTTGTTCAAACATTACCTGAAAAGCAGTGGCTTACACCGTTAATTGATGAGCATAAATTAAATTGCAGTGAATGTGGCTACCCTATTGTTTCTCACTCCCTGCAATGGGGACCTAATTTATATGTAACAGGAGCATTAGCTGAGCTAGAAGTGGGGCCGATTGCTAGGAATATTTCTGGTGCTAGACAAGCTGCGCAGCTTATTGTGAATAGTTTATAAAAATGGTCTAACACTAAGGATTGACATTATGGTTAAACAAAAAAACTCTAGCTCAAGTAGCTAGAGTTTTTTTGTTAACCGAATACCTTGGCTAACTCTTCTTTATCTTGACTTAACCAGAATTGCATTAAGCGTTTTGCTCCTTCTAAATCATGGAGCTTTGCTTGGCCGCACTGCTTTTCGTTGGCAGCTGGAATTTCTGTGATTGTAATTGCATCTTTTAATGTATCTTCTAAAAGATCAATAATTTCTTCTACTTTCGGTTCTCCGCTTACAACAAGATAATATCCTGTCTGACAACCCATCGGAGAAATATCAATAATATCAAAATGGTCATATTTCTCTACGTGAGTGCGAATGTTGAAAGCCAATAAATGCTCTAATGTATGAATAACATCAGGCTTCATTGCTTGTTTATTCGGCTGGCAGAAACGAATATCAAATTTATTAACAACGCCGTCACTACCTACCTTGTGTACACCACAATGTCTTACATAAGGGGCTTTTACAGCGTTATGATCTAATTCAAAACTTTCTACTGATGGCATGCTATCACTCCTTTTTTATTCTTACTACCTATCATACACTTAATTCCGATTTTTTTCATCAATTTAATATACTATATACCTGGTATTTGCATCCTGTGCTTTTCTTTCGATATATTTATAAAAAAGAATCTGTTTAGAAAGGTGTGATATCAGTGCTCGCTAAAATCATGCTGAGTATTATAAAGGTATACCAAAAAGTGATTTCGCCACTCACCCCTCCCACATGTCGCTTCTATCCAACATGCTCTCATTATGGAGTTGAAGCGATTAAGCGATTTGGGGCCTTTAAAGGCGGATGGCTAACGATAAAGCGAATTTCCAAGTGTCATCCTTTTCATCCAGGAGGTATGGATCCTGTTCCTGAAAAAGAACCTGTCAACAAAAATTAGCTATTTTGCTTTTCTTTCACATACTCGTATCCATCTACGATAACGTCTAGCTTTCCTGTGCCTGGATCAATAACAAGACCATGTACAGGAATATGCTTTGCAAATAAAGGATGATTACGAATTGTAGACGTCGTATGTTGGACTGTTTCTTCAACCGAATCGAACCCTTTTAACCAGCTTTTTAAATCAATTCCTGACTTTTCAATTGTATCAATTACTTCTTCTGAAATCCCTTGCTCTTTTACAGCTTCTAAAAATGAAATCGGCTCTAATTTCCCTGCCCCACAATCATGGTGGCCAATTACATATACTTCATCTGCTTGAAGTGCATATACAGCTACTAAAATACTTCTCATTACGCTTCCAAAAGGATGAGATACAAGTGCTCCTGCATTTTTTACAATCTTCACATCGCCGTTACGTAAGTTCATTGATTGAGGAAGTAATTCCACTAATCTTGTGTCCATACAAGACAAAATAACCATCTTTTTATCCGGTAACTTGCTTGTCTCATATTTGCGATATTCGTTATTTGCCACAAACTTCTCATTGTAATCTAGGATCTCGTTTAATAGATTCATGTTTTCTACTTCCTTTCCTATTTAAAAATTTTTTAATCGTTTCTCTTGTATTATACTAAAAATTTTTATATGATGTAACAGCATAAATCGTAATTATTCTTATTTAAAGGAAGGAAGAACAATATGAAACAAGTACCTGTTACAGTATTAAGTGGTTACCTAGGTTCAGGTAAAACAACTTTATTGAATTATATTTTAAAAAATAGAGACGGACTTAAAGTAGCAGTCATCGTTAATGATATGAGCGAGGTAAATATTGATGCCGACTTAGTAAAGCAAGGTGGCTTTTCTCGTACTGAAGAAACATTAGTTGAAATGCAAAATGGATGCATTTGCTGTACGCTACGAGACGATTTAATGAAAGAAGTTGAACGTCTTGTTGATAAAGGGAATATTGATTATATCGTGATTGAATCTTCTGGAATTAGTGAGCCAATCCCCGTGGCCCAAACGTTTACTTATATCGATGAAGAGCTTGGGATTGATTTAACAAAAAAATGTTCTTTGGATACAATGGTTACAGTCGTAGATGGCAATCGATTTTGGGAAGATTTTTCATCAGGTGAAAGCTTATTGGATCGCAAAGAAGGCAATGATGAACATGATACGCGTGAAGTTGTTGACTTACTCATTGACCAAATTGAGTTTGCAAATGTCATTCTTCTGAACAAAGTCGACTTACTGACTGAAGAAGATGCAAAAGAGCTGGAGTTAGTATTAAAAAAGCTGAACCCTGAAGCTAAAATTATTCAAACAATTAAAAGTGTGATCGACCTGAAAGAAATTCTAAATACTGGCCTATTTGACTTTGAAAAAGCAAGCCAAGCGGCTGGTTGGATTAAGGAGTTAAATACAGATCACCACACTCCAGAAACAGAAGAGTTTGGTATTTCTTCTTTTGTTTACAGACGAAACCGTCCGTTTCATCCAGAACGGTTAATGACATGGCTTGAGAATTGGCCAGTTGATATTGTCCGAGCAAAAGGCTTTTTCTGGTTAGCTTCACGAAATGATATGGCAGGACTGCTCTCGCAAGCAGGAACATCGATTATGATTCAAGGTGCAGGCGAATGGGTAGCAGCATATTCAGAAGCTGAAAAACAACAGACATTAAAGGAAGAGCCCGAACTTCTCGAAAAGTGGGATGATACATTTGGTGACCGCACAAATGAGTTAGTCTTTATTGGATTAGAAATGAATGAAGAAGAAATCATCTCAACGCTTGACCACTGCTTACTTACTGATTTAGAAATGCAGCAAGATTGGTCGACTTTCCGCGACCCTCTACCTAAGTTCACAGTTCAGTCAGAAATTTATAGTTTTCAAATCGTAACTATTACGATATAATGACATAGGTCATTGTTCGTAACTAGTAATCGAAAGGAGAATTATATATATGAAAGTTAAAGCTACATTTATGGCATTAGCGTTAGGGACAGCAACATTTTTAGCTGGATGCGGTGCTGATAATTCAAATGAACAAACAAGCGGTAAAGACGATAAATTAACGGTTTATACTACTATTTTTCCACTGCAAGATTTCACTAAGAAAATTGGTGGAGAGGAAGTGAATGTTGAAAGTGTGCTCCCTCCTGGAGTAGATGCTCACTCTTACGAACCAACAACAAAAGATATGGTGGAAATTGCGAAAGGTGATGCTTTCATTTACTCCGGCATTGGATTAGAAGGCTTTGCTGATAAAGCACAGGATACATTAAAAAATGAAGATGTTACTATGGTGGAAGCAGCTAAAGGTATTGAACTATCTGAAAGCACGCATGCTCATGAAGACGAACATGCTCATGAAGACGAGCACGCCCATGAAGACGAGCATGCCCATGAAGACGAGCACGCCCATGAAGACGAGCACGCCCATGAAGACGAGCATGCCCATGAAGATGAGCACGCCCATGATCATGGAGATACGGATCCACATATCTGGTTGGACCCAGTACTATCAATTCAATTAGCTGAAAACATTAAGAATGAATTAGTAGAACTAAAACCAGACTCAAAAGAAGAGTTTGAAAAAAATTATGAAGACTTAAAGGCTCAGCTAGAAGAACTTGACCAAAAGCTAGAAACAACTATTTCTGAAGGAAAGCATAAAGAAATTTTAGTTTCCCACGCTGCATATGGATACTGGGAAAAGCGTTATGGATTGACTCAAATTAGCGTTGCAGGCTTGTCTCCAACAAATGAGCCATCACAAAAGCAGCTACAGTCTATTATTAAAGAAGCAAATGAGCATAACATTAAGTACTTTATTTTCGATCAAAACTTAGAGCCTAAAGTATCTAAGCTTGTTCAAAAAGAAGTAGGTGCAGAAGCTCTTACCCTTCACAACCTGGAGTCTGCTACAAAAGATGATATAGCGAACAAAGAAGATTACTTCTCAATTATGGATAAAAACATTGAAACGCTAAAAAAAGCTCTAAACTAACTACAAACAAAAATAACTAGCCAACTGGCTAGTTATTTTTGTTTCATATTATATTTCTGCATGAAGCGCTCTGCACGTCCACCTTTATCAGCAAATTTCTGTCTGCCCGTATAAAAAGGGTGCGTATCAGAACTTACCTCTACTTTAATCAATGGGTATGTTTGACCATCTTCCCATTCAACAGTCTCTGACGTATTCATCGTAGAACCTGATAGAAACTTAAATCCGCTATTGGTATCCATAAACACTACTTTTCTGTATTCTGGATGAATATTTGGTTTCATATTATAATCCTCTCCTTTAATGAGATATACATCTATTATATCGTAATGATTCTTATTTTCAAGTGTTCTGTTTCGAAAATTTATTAATGAATAAATCGTGGTAAAAAGTGGACAATAAGGCTTATCAATACTTGATTGGAAAGGTTGTATTTCAATGGAACATTTAGTAACTGCTCGTTCGATGTTTGGTATGACCATGGGAGTTCATATTATTTTTGCCACGCTAGGCGTAGGAATTCCCTTAATGATTTTATTAGCAGAACTTCTCTATCAGCGCACGAAAGACAAAGATTATGAGCTAATGGCAAAGCGTTGGACAAAAGGTGCCGCGATTTTATTAGGCGTTGCTATCCCAACTGGAACCATCGCTGGAGTACAGTTAGCTTTATTGTGGCCTGGTTTTATGGAGGTTGTAGGGAAAGTTATGTCATTACCTTTTCAAATTGAAATCTATGCATTTTTTATTGAAGCACTATTTTTGTCTATCTATGTGTATGCAGCTGATCGAATTTCGCGAACAATGCGAATTGTAAGCCTTATCCTTGTAGCCATTGGAGCTGTGGCGTCAGCTGTGTTAATTACAAACGTCCACGCTTTTGAAGGAACTCCGGCTGGCTTTCGTATTGTAAATGGTGAAATTACAGATGTTGACCCATGGGGAGCTTTCTTTAATCCAAGCTTTATTACAACAGCTGGACATGTTGCTGTTTCTGCTTATGCAACTGGGGCATTTGTCATTGCATCCATCGCTGCATTTAAAATGCTTCGCTCTCGAAAAGAGCCTCGGCTTTATCGCTTCCACCAAAAAGCTTTAATGATGGGACTAATTGTTGGAGGTATATTTTCATTTTTAACAGCGCTAAACGGGCATGAATCTGCGCAGCTTCTTTATGAATATCAGCCAGAAAAGCTCGCAGGAGCAGAAGGTTTATTTGAAACAACTGACTACGCACCGCTTACTATCGGTGGATTTACAGATCGCGAAACTCAAACGGTCAAATGGGGCATTGAGATTCCATGGGCACTAAGCTTTTTAGCAGATGATCGCTTTGATACGGTTGTTGCAGGCCTCAATGATTTTCCAGAAGAATATTGGCCTCCTCTTTTCATCCATACTCTTTTTAACGGTATGGTAGGAATCGGCTCGCTGCTTATTTTACTATCTATTCTAGGAATTGCTTGGTATAAGTTTATGAAAAAACGTGGTTTTCCAAAGTGGTTAATGTGGGCATTCGTTATTTCTGGTCCTTTGGCTATTCTATCAGTAGAATTCGGGTGGATTTTTGCATGTACAGGTCGACAGCCTTGGGTGATTTATCGAATTATGAAGACTTCTGAATCCGTTACTACCTCTGCTAATTTAGAATTTTTATTTGCCCTATTTTTAATTGTATACGCTATACTCGTTGTTGCTGTTTCACTTGTTCTTATTTATTACTTCAAGCGTAATCCCTTGGAAAAAGAGCTTGCAGATATGAACTAAAAGGATGTGGAATTGATATGGGTGATTCACTACTTGCCATCACGGTCATTTGGGGATTTATTTTTATTTATGCTGTTATGGGAACAATGGACTTTGGAGCGGGATTCTGGTCAATGATTTATATTAACCGTGAAAAAACAAATGCTACAAATATCGCTAACCGCTACCTATCTCCAACTTGGGAAGTAACTAATGTATTCATCGTTGCAATTGTAGTTGGTTTATTTAGCTTCTTTCCTGGCGCTACGTTTACGCTTGGAACGGTTCTATTAATTCCAGGAAGTATTATTCTATTGCTTTTGGCACTTAGAAGTGGTTTCCTTGTATTTTCACATTATACCAAGGGCGCTCGTCATCAAAAGGCTCTTGTTTATATTTCTGGTATATCAGGCGTATTGATTCCAGCATTTTTAATTGCTGTTTTACCAATTAGCCAAGGCGGTTACATCGATACCATTGATGGAGTTGAAAAACTAAACTTAATCAAAGTATTTACTAGTCCAAACGTATATGCTTTTATAGGATTTGCTGTCAGCTCTTCGTTATTTCTATCATCTTTACTTTTAGCTGATTACTCCAAGTCGTCAGATGAAATGGAAGCATATGAAGTATATAGAAGAGATGCACTTATCACAGGTCCCATTTCACTTGTTATGGCTATTCTCATTATGGTGACACTGCGTATGGAAGCTACCTGGCTTTATAATAATATGATGGAATACAGGCCTATTTTATTTGTTTCATTGTTTTTATTTTTAGTCGCTGGAGGCGCGCTTTTACTTCCATCCTCAAAGGGAAAAGGAATGCCAAGATTAGCGGTTGTTGCAATCGTTCTTCAATATTTTTTAGCAAGCTATGTATATGGAAGAGGTCATTTACCATATGTTATTTATCCAAATGTAACAATTGAAACTGGATTTACTCATCCTGATGCTTTTCGCTCGTTATTTATAACGTATATCGTAGGGTTTGCTATTTTATTCCCCGGATTCTATTATTTCTGGCGCTTGTTTATGAAAGACAATCGAAAGTATGTTGGAAAGAAGCCATATTAAAAAAAGAAGTAAAGAACGATTCACCTGTTCTTTACTTCTTTTTTATCTCTTTAACAATACTGCACGCATAAGCTTTACACTTTTCTACATCTTCTCCATATGGAGCAAGTTCTACTTTTAACCCCGCCGTCATTAATGAGCCACCTTGACTCTGCACTTTCTCTTCCAATAAATCTACGGCTCCGCAAAAGATATCATAGGACATATCACCTGAACCGAATACCGCTACCTTCTTTTGAGAAAAATCAATATCGTCCATTTCATCATAGAAATCTAAAAACTCATCAGGTAACTCACCATCTCCCCATGTATATGATCCTAAAATGATATGATCAAAATTTCTTATATCTTCTGGTGTTAAGTCAAATACTTCGAGACGATGTACAGCTAACTTCTCTTCTATTAATACTTCTTCAATCACATCTGCTATTGCTTCTGTGTTGCCAGACATACTTGCATAGGCTAATAATACTTCTTTCACTTTTAAAAAAACCTACCTTTTTATATCAACATTGTTAATTTCTCAGCTTGAATATCTGAACCTGTGCTGCATTCGAATCGAAGTGGACAGTTTCTACACTCTTCTATTGAAGCAGTTTTTTGAAAGAACTTTGGTTCTTCCAGTATATCTTTCATCATTTTTAACTTTCTAATTGATTGCGAATAATCTTCAGGTTCAATATGGACAGTTTCTCTCCGCCCTGTTAGCAGCGAGTAAAAATGAATAGCTTTTGGTACTCTATTGAATGCATGCTTTGTAAAAACAACGATAAAAGCTGTCATCATTTCTTTTACTTCTAATTGATCATCAAGTAGAAACTTTGTTACTTCATAAGAGGAGCCTGACCAATACGCAGCATCAATTAGCAATGATATATTTGTTTCTAACTCCGGAACGTATACTCCGTATTTCTCATAAACAAATAATGGCGTATCATCTTGCCACTCACTCATAAGAAAAGCTAATAAGTAATCACTGACAGATGCTAATACTTCATAATAATGAATTTGTGATTGAAAAAGGTCCGGTGAAAGCTCAGACCAGTACTTTTCAATCAATTTTAAAATTAGATAGGAAGACCTTTCATAAGGAGCTTTCAGATAATATTCTTTGACAACCTTATGAACGGTTACTCCTACGAAATCTCGCCAATCAGCCAATCGTTGTTTACGAGCTTTTATCTGTCTCTGATAAAATTTATAAGGACATTGAATAAATTCTTCAATATGATGGCCGGCCAAAGTTTTAATTTGAACTTTTAACTGCATTCTGTCACCACGCTTTATAAATTCACATGTTGTTTTTTTATTATGATACTTGTTCAATCACTTTGCGAATCGCGCTCCATGAATGCTTAACAAAATAAATTGGCTTTTGCTGCTTTTTCGCTTTCTCTTTAATCACCTTCGCCATGTTGTGGTTAATAAAATCTGTAATCACAAGTACAAAACCAATATGATCTGGGATTTCTCGCTTCACCATATTACTCTTTCTTCCATCAAGATGAATAATTTCGTTAAATCCTTCGCCTGCTAACCGATCTGTAATATGCTTTAAACGATCTCCTCCAACAACCATAACTGATGACATTTCTTTCTCCTCCTGTACGATAAAATTAGGTTTATTTAAAATCTTAACGATGATTTAATCTTGTTTGCTATATACATAGAATAATTGAGAATGATTCTCTTTGTCAATTGTTAATTGATAAAAATTCTCAATTAATTTTCCAATCTCTCGATTATAACAATAATGAAAATTGACCATACTACATATATCACGCGTATAAAGGAGGGGATTACATGTCACAAAACATTCTTTGTGAAGTGAATAACTGTCATTATTGGAAACAAGGCAACCACTGTGGAGCAGACGAAATTTACGTAGTCAGCCATGCTGGTAAAAAGGCTTCTAATAGCCGTGAAACAGACTGTAAAACATTTAAACCTGAAGACATTTAAATTGGTTATCCTAAAACAAACTTTGTTCTCTTACTAATTAATAAAAAAAGGACAACCACGTGGGTTGTCCTTTTTCATATCAATGAAAGTGAAGGTAATATATGAATACAAATCAACTTGTTCATTTTTTTAAAACGGAAGCTGTTAAAGCCAATAAACAAACGTTCCCTATTTATGTTCAATCATTTGCTCATTTATGGCAACATGAATGTGGAACACTGGAAAATATTCCACCTGAAATTGATCTACTTATTACCACTCGTGCCCTTGAGCTAGGTCTTGTTTCGACACAGGTAGCTGACTAAAACTGTTTTAGAATTTTAGTCAGCTGTTTTATTTTACAAATCATCAAACCCATTTACATCTGATGCCTTTGTATATTGTCTTGATTTTTGTTCAAAGAAGTCTGTCTTACCAAGGTCAACTTCCTGATACGCAACAATCCAACGTAGTGGATTCTCAATTGGTGCATCAGGAAACGCTACGCGCCCAAAGCCCATTTGATTACAGCGTTTATTCGCCATATACTCGATGTATTGACGAATATCTTTCATTGTAATTCCATCAAACTTCTCACCGATGACTGACTCAGCCCATTCAATTTCAAGCTGAGCAGCTTGTCTAAATGTTGAAGTAACAAACTCTTCAAGCTCAGCTGTACGCTGTTCAGGATTTTCACTTAAGACTTCTTTAAAGATTTTTTCAAATAATCCTACATGAAGCTGCTCATCACGGTTAATATAATTAATCATTGTGGATGTGGCAACCATTTTTTGATTACGTGCCAAGTTGTAGAAAAATGCAAAGCCACTATAGAAAAACAGGCCTTCTAAAATAACATCATATACAATGGACTTTAAAAAGTTTTCAACCGTTGCATCTTCGGCAAATGCTTTATAACCATTTGTTACAAAGTCATTGCGTGCACGAAGTTTTTCATCCGTACGCCAATATTCAAATACTTCATCTTGCTTAGCTTTTGGCACTAAGCTCGATAATACATATGAATAAGAGTGATTATGAACAACTTCCTGCTGAGCTAAAATAATCATCAGCGCATTGATTGAAGAATCTGTAACATAATCAGCCACTTTACTCGCATAATCTGACTGAATGCTGTCTAATAAAGCCAACAGACCAATAATCTTTAAAAAGCTCTCCTGCTCATCCGCTGTGAGTTGTGGAAACTGCTTGATGTCCTGTCCCATATTAATTTCAAACGGCGTCCAGAAATTAGCTAACATGCGTTTATACTTTGGAAACGCCCACGAAAATCGGACATCATCCCAATTTAAAATGTTTGAGGTTTCACCATTAATAATTCCCGTTGAGCGGTTCGGGGCATTTTCATTCATAATCTCACGTTTCTTTAGACTGTTCGTCAACAAAATCGGCTCCTTTCTTAGCTATGGCAGCTTTCACACTCATCAATTACTTCGCTAGACGTAGAGCGAACATAATACGTTGTTTTTAACTTTTCTTTCCATGCAGTCATGTGCAAATCTAGTAAGTCTTTTGCACGAATATCATTTTGAACATAAATGTTAAACGAGATAGATTGGTCAATATGACGCTGACGCTTTGCGTTTTGCTTAATGCTCCAATGTTGGTCAATTAAATAAACAGACTTATAATACCAATTGGTTTCCGGTGACAAATCCGGAGCTGTAACCGGAATTTTATAGTTTTTCTTCTCTTCTGAATAGAACTTACGGAAGATCGGATCAATACTCGCAGTAGATCCAGCAATAATAGAAGTAGATGAATTTGGAGCCACAGCCATTAAATATCCGTTTCGAATTCCTTTTTCTTTTACAAGCGCCTGTAGGTCATTCCACTGACTACTGTTGTAACCACGTGTTGTAAAATAAGCTCCTGTTTCCCAATCAGACCCTTCAAATAGAGGGTACGCTCCTTTTTCTTCTGCAAGCTCCATGCTTGATTGAATCGTTAAGTAAGCAATTTTTTCATACAGCTCATCGCAATATTGAACCGCTTCTTCTGTTTCCCAAGCAATCTTTTGTAGAGCTAATAGATGGTTCCACCCAAACGTACCCAAGCCGATAGCACGATAGCGCTGGTTTGTTAGTTTTGCCTGTAAAACTGGTAGATTATTCAGTTCAATTACGTTATCTAACATGCGAACTTGAATAGGTACAAGGCGTTCAAGCACATTTTCCGTTACTGCACGCGCTAAGTTAATAGACGATAAATTACAAACTACAAAGTCACCTGGTTGTTTTGTAATAACAATTTTTCCGTCTTCGGTAACTTCTTCAACTACTGTTGTCATGCTTTGATTTTGCGTAATTTCTGTACATAAATTACTGCAATAAATCATGCCTTCATGACGGTTTTGGTTAGCGCGGTTTACTGTATCACGATAGAACATATATGGTGTTCCTGTTTCTAATTGTGAAATCATAATTCGTTTAAAAATTTCAATCGCAGGCACTTTTTCTCTTGATAGAGCTTCATTTTCAATGCATTCACGATAACGATTTCTAAAGGAGCCGCTGCCTTCTTCTTCATCATAGAAGTCTTCTAGTGAATACCCCATTACCGTACGAACTTCATGCGGATCGAACAAATACCAGTCTTCACGTTTTTCAACGGCTTCCATAAATAAATCAGGCAGGCAAACGCCAGTAAATAAGTCATGTGTACGCTGACGCTCGTCTCCATTGTTTAAACGTGCATCTAAGAAAGAAAAAATATCCTTGTGCCACACGTCTAAATATACAGCAATCGCCCCTTGGCGTTGGCCTAGTTGATCAACACTAACAGCTGTGTTATTAAGCTGTTTCATCCAAGGAATTGTTCCTGATGATACGCCTTTAAACCCTTTTATATCGCTGCCTCGGCTACGGATATGACCCAGATACACGCCAATCCCACCACCGTTTTTACTCAATGTTGCTAAGTCCGTATTGCTATCATAGATACCTCGTAAACTATCATCGACCGTATCAATGAAACAGCTTGATAGCTGTCCATAGCTTTTCCCTGCGTTTGCTAATGTCGGTGTTGCTACTGTCATGTAAAGATTAGAAAGTGCCCAGTATGACTCTTTTACCAACGCTAAGCGATTTTCTTTCTTTTCATTTGCCATCAGCGTCATAGCAATAATTAAAAAGCGTTCCTGCGGTAGCTCATATACGCGCTTATCATGTGATGTTGCTAAGTATCGGTCAGCTAATGTCAACAGGCCGATATACGTAAATAAGCTATCTTTTTTATAATCAATGGCTAAGCCTAGCTCATTGATTTCCTCCACAGAGTATGTATCCAGGAGCTGTGTATTATAAATCCCGATATCTGTAAGTTCTTTAATTAGTTGGTAAAATGATCCGTATCTTTCAGCTTGATCGTATTTTCTATTAACTGCAGCTTTGCGATATAGCTCTTGTAAGTAGATATGAGCTGCTACATATGTCCAATCCGGCTCATCCATGGAAATTCGCTCAAGTGCTGCTAAAATAAACACGTTTGCTATTTTTTCATCCGTCATATTCTCTTTCGCAGCAACTGTTTCCACTACCTTTTCCTCATACCATGAAAAATCAAGTTGTGGAAATTTTTCACCAAGTAATTTCATATCATAATTTACTTTTTCAAGTTTATTTAAATCTGTTGTATTAATCATAAGAATAAGTTCCTCCTTTTTCTCCATCATAAAAAAATCGCTCACCTGACGCAGTGAGCGAATAGAACGAAGATAAAAGAAGACGAAATGTCTTTTCTCAATCCTCGCTCTATCCTCTCACCTCCCGAAGAAGATAAAACGTCATAAAAAAGGCAGGTCTCCTGACTTATGCTTCGCTTTACTCTAAGGCCTTCCCATGATTGTTATTCACAGTGGCTATTCCTTATTTCATCAGCATTCACAGTTGCGGGGACAGTTTTGGATTTGCACCAAATTCCCTTTTAAGTCTTTTATCAGACACCTTTTTTACTGGAAAACACAAAATATAGTATATGAAGTTTTAATTAAAAACAAGATGTTGTGTTATAAACACATTATAAGGGACAACTTACAGAACTACAATATCTTTTTCAAAATAAATTTCCGCTCATTTTCCCTTCCCTTACTTGACATACCCTTCTACGCCTTTATTTAATAAGATTTCTTGCATACATATAAAAAAGAAATTTTTAAAAGTTTTGTTATGTATTAGCAACTAGCTATTATAAACAGCTTCATTTTTCATCAAACTATTCCATCATAACATGTTTTTTCGGATTGGTTATACTATTTGATTTGTGAAATTTAATCAAACTTTTTTTCACCTGATAGATAGCTTTTATATAAACGATAAGAAAGCAGGCTCTTCAAAAGAAATCCCAATAAAAAAATCCACTTTTAAAGTGGATTTATATCACTCATATATTTTTTGATAGGTGGAAACTTTATTTAAAAACACTCTATCAATCTGATAGCCAATACCAGGTTCTTTTGGCACATGAATTAACCCGTTATTTACTTCTACTTCTGGGAGAATGACATCCTTGTTCCAATAACGTGCAGAAGCTGAAATATCCCCAGGGATGGTGAAGTGTTCTAATGAAGCAAGTGCAATATTATGAGCTCTTGATATACCGGATTCAAGCATTCCTCCGACCCATAGTCGCACATTACTTTTCTGGCACAAATCATGAATCCGCTTTGCTTCTGTTAAACCACCTACTCGTCCAACTTTTACATTAATAACTTGACAACTTCCTAACTCAATTGCTTTTCTAGCATCATCGTAAGACACAATACTTTCATCTAAACAAATGGGTGTACGCAGATGCTTTTGCAAATGGCGGTGATCAATAATATCACTAGAATTTAAAGGCTGTTCAATCATCATGAGATCAAACTCGTCTAGCTTTTGAAGCAACTTCAAATCATCTAAGGAGTAAGCAGAGTTTGCATCTACCATCAGTGGAAGTTTGGGATAATGCTTTCTAATTTGCTTAATAAGATCGTAATCCGTTCCGGGCTTAATCTTCACTTTAAAACGTTTATATCCAGCTTTCAAATGTTGATCTATTCTATGAATCATTCGATGAATATTATCCAGCCCAACTACTACGCCTGCTTCTACAGCTTCTTTTGTGCCCCCAAGAGCTTGAGATAGCGACTGATTGTTCTTCTTAGCAAATAAATCCCAAACCGCGCAATCTACCGCTGCTTTACTCATATGGTTTCGCTTAATAGGATTAAATAGTTCCTGCAAATCTAAAGGCGTGCTTAATCGCTTACCAATTAAAGCAGGGAGCAAAAAATCATTGAGCATATGAAAGCACGTTTTAATAGTTTCTTCTGTATACCAAGGGGTCGAAAATGCTACCACTTCTCCCCACCCTACTTCACCATTTATATCTTCTACTTCTAAAAGCAGTAGCTCTCGATTTGTCACAGTTCCATAACTAGTTGAAAACGGTGATAACAGGTTCAATTCAATAGCATGAATAGTTGCTTTATGAATCTGAATCATAGCTGGTGCCCCTGTTCTATAAGTTTAGGTAATTTTCGTCTAACAATTTTATTGGACGCTGTCCTTGGCAGTTCATCTACAATAAAATAATACTTTGGTATTTTATAATTAGCTAACATTGCCTGACAATGTATATGCAACTCTTCTTTTTTTATTGGCGATGTGACTACTAAAAAAGCTGCTGGAACTTGTCCCCACTGTTTATCAGGCACTCCTGTAACACCGACTTCCACAATAAGTGGATGCTTTAATAAAGTGCTCTCAATTTCCGCTGGATAGATGTTTTCTCCACCTGAAATAATTAAATCTGATCTTCTATCTAGTACGTATAAAAACCCATCTTCATCAAGCTTACCAATATCTCCTGTATATAACCAACCATCTTTTATCGCTTTGGCTGTTTCTTCTGGCTTATTGAGGTACCCAGGCGTTACGTTAGGGCCTTTCACAACGATTTCACCTTCTAGACCATTCGTTACTTCTTTACCGCTAGCATTTACAATTTTAAGCTGGCAAGGCATCAGGGGCTTTCCTGCAGATCCAAGTTTTTGGATGCTGTCTTCTGGAGCTAACGTTACACACTGAGAAGAAGTTTCTGTCATCCCATATGTTTGGTAAACAGGAATTCCTTTCTCCATACAGTCATCCAAGAGACCTCTTGGCACAGGACCTCCTCCTGTTAACATGCAACGAAATGATTCCGGATATTTTCTTTCACCTAGCTCCTTTAACATCTGGGTTAGCATTGATGTTACGACCGACATAATGGTTACACCTTTTGTTTCGATAGCAGCGTTTGCTTCTATAGCTTCAAACCTTGAGTGTAGTACAATTCTCATGCCGTAAATAACACTTCTCATTAAAATAGAAAAGCCGCTAATGTGAAATAAAGGCACCGCAACGAGCCAGCAGTCATTTGCCTGGAGTCCAAGATTTAGTGATGATCCAGTAGCACTCCACCAATGATTCCCATAAGACTGCATAACTCCTTTTGGATTACCTGTCGTACCTGACGTATACATAATTGTATATGTATCGTTTAAGTCATACTGAGATTGAAGCACAATTTCTTGTTCATATCGCTGGGTAAGTTCTTGCAGTTGAATTAGTTCTGTTCCTGAAATTAGTATAGTTTCTTCATAACTCTCATCGGCAACAAGAAAACTTGCTTTTGCATCACTACATTGATATTGAATCTCTTGCTGCTTTAAGCGCGTATTGAGTAATAGAGCTTTTGCTCCTATGTAAGCTAAAGCATGAATCAATTCAATATACTCTATTCGATTTCTCATATAGATAGCAACTGTATGCCCTTTTTTTATACCATAGCTCGCTAATTGAAAAGCTCGCTTCACTACTCGTTTATGTAGCTGAAAAAATGTAATTGATTCCGATTCTAAATCAATGGCAATTCGGTTAGGTGTGACTTTTGCTCGTTGACTTAACCAATTAGGTAAAAAATTCATGCTTCTATTCTCCTTTCCATAGAAAAAACAGCTTGATGAGTGTCATCAAGCTGTTTTGAGCATTATGGGAAACGTGGGAACTGTTTGAAGTCTGGGTTACGCTTTTCTTTGAATGCGTCACGACCCTCTTTTGCTTCATCAGTTGTGTAATATAAAAGCGTAGCGTCTCCAGCAAATTGCTGTATACCAGCTAATCCATCTGTATCAGCATTAAATGCAGCTTTTAAGAAACGTAGAGCTGTTGGGCTCTTTTCTAACATTTCTTCACACCACTTAATTGTTTCTGCTTCTAACTCTTCTAATGGTACAACAGTGTTAACAAGTCCCATTTCAAGTGCTTCTTGTGCGTTGTATTGACGGCATAGGTACCAAATTTCACGCGCTTTTTTATGACCAACAATACGCGCTAAGTAGCCTGAACCATAGCCAGCATCAAAGCTTCCAACTTTTGGACCTGTTTGGCCAAAAATTGCATTATCCGCTGCAATTGTTAAGTCACATACGATATGTAAAACGTGACCTCCACCAATTGCGTATCCTGAAACCATTGCAACAACTGGCTTTGGAATAACGCGAATTAAACGCTGTAAGTCTAATACGTTTAAGCGAGGAATTTCGTCTTCGCCTACATAACCACCATGTCCGCGTACTTTTTGGTCTCCACCAGAACAAAATGCTTTGTCTCCAGCACCTGCTAGCACAATTACACCAACGCTTGAATCATCACGCGCATATGCAAAAGCATCAATTAATTCCATTACCGTTTTTGGACGAAAAGCATTTCTTACTTCTGGACGGTTAATTGTAATTTTTGCAATTCCATTATATGTTTCATACAAAATATCTTCATAATTACGTTGAGATACCCATTCAACTGTCATCTTTCTTCCTCCTCATGTTCTGATAAAAACTCACTTACTATTTTACCAAAAATTCTTGGTTGTTCCACATGAATTGCATGGCCGGCATTTAAAACAACTTTATGCCTACAAAATTTGAGCTGATTAGACATCTTTTTTGCAATTTCACAAAATTTCCGATCCTGCTCACCCGTGATTAAAAGGACTGGAAAAAGCAAATCATTTAACCTTTCCCAATAAGATTCTTGCGCCCCTGTTCCCATACCTAATAGGCTATTTCCCAAACCACGTTCTGTTTGAGCTAACCTTTCTTGTCGAACTAGCGCTTGATCCTGTACAGACATTTGTTTTTGAGTTTCAAACATAGGAATGTTTTCCCAATAATCAACAAACTTAAAAATACCTTGGTTCTTAATAAACACAGCTAATTTTTCATCTGCAGCTTGCCTTGCAATTTTTTCTGCCTCTGTCTTTAGACCAGGTGACCCACTTTCCATAATAAGTGCTTTTACTCGCTCTGGAAAGTGACAGGATAACGCCAGTGCTAGACGTGCTCCCATCGAATAACCTAGGACAACGGCTTTTTCAATATGGAGTTGGTCAAACAACCCTACAATGACGTTCATCATCTGTTCCATTGTATATAGAGAAACTGTTTTCGGAGAATCCGTTTTCCCGTGACCAATAATGTCAATTGTAATAACCTGATAATAACGTGCCCAAGACTTTGCAAATGTACTCCAAGTTTGAGAAGAGCCTGTAAAACCATGCAATAATAACAGAGGCATTCCCTTCCCTTGCACTTCAACATGGTACGAAACACCTTCATATTTATAATACATCTCTTATTCCTCAAACTTAGACAAATTTATTACCTGTGAAACGTTATTCCAGATTTCACGGTGCATTTCGACATTTTCTGTACGAACTGTTGGTACCTCAACAATATGCAGTCCGCCCTCTTTAAACGAAGCTTTTAGTGCATCATGAAATTCACCTGCTGTATAAGCTCTACTAAATGTACCAGCATATAAATTTGCAGCATGCTCAAACTGCAAGCCTGTTGGTGTACCGAATAAAAACTCAAAATGCTTCTCTTCTTTTGACTGAGGTAGGAATGAAAAAATCCCTCCACCATCATTGTTAATGAGCACGACTGTTAAATTGAGATTATGCATTTTAGCAGCAAGCAAGCCGTTTAAATCATGATAAAAAGATAAGTCACCAATTAAAAGTACAGTATGCTCATATTCAGTGCTAACGCCTAAAGCTGATGAAACTACACCATCAATACCATTGGCACCTCGATTTGCAAATAAGTGAAGCTTTTTATCTGTTGCAAAGAAAAACGAATCTACATCTCTTATCGGCATTGAGTTACCGATAAACAAAGCCGAATTAGCTGGTAAAAGGTTTGACAGTTCCTCTACAATGCTACCTTCAAACCACTTATCTTGTAAGCTGGCTTTTAATGAATCCTTAACTTGCTTATTTAATTCAATCCACTTTTCGCTCCATGAATTAGAAGATTTTTTACTCCCTATATACTTAGGTAATTCACGAGCAAATAGTCCTTCGTTGCACTGAATCATATGTGTGGAGCGAAGTGTAGGATCTCGCCATCCGTTACTTTCATCTACTACAAAAACAGCTTTTGGTTCATAAGCTTTTAAAAATAAAGTTAACCCCTTTGATACAGGCATGGCACCAAAACGAATGACAACTTCTGGCTTCAATAGTGATTGAATTCCTTCTTTTTTCAAAAATGAATCATAAGTATCGATGATAAGAGCTTTATCGTGATTACCACTTCTCATCTGGGAGAGTGGATCTGCAATAATTGGAAATTGAAGATAATCTGATAACTCTACAATAGCCTGTTTATCCTCACTATTTAGCTGGTCTCCACATATGATTAAACCTTTTGTTTCGTCTTTTATGAACTGACCAATATGCTCAAAAGCTTGGCTAGAAAGCATTGATTTTCCTTCATCAAACGATACATAAGAGTTTTCACGTTCATGTAAGCTCCATAAATTTTCCAAAGACAGATTTGGAACAATTGGCTCACGAAGCGGCATGTTAATGTGAACAGGTCCTTTTGGACCACTAGCTGACAGGCTGACAGCTCTTCCAGCCACAGTTCGAATGTAACGAATTGGCTCTTCTGTTGCTTCTGGTAAAGCAGTATCTACAAACCACTTCGCGTAGTGACTAAACAAGTATTGTTGATTAATTGCTTGTGGAGCCCCTACCTCACGCAGTTCATGTGGACGATCTGCAGTAATAACAAGTAGAGGAACCCTTGAATAATATGCTTCAACAACCGCCGGAAAATAGTTCGCAGCAGCTGTTCCAGACGTACAAACAAGCGCAACAGGCTGATTTTTTGCTTTTGCCATACCTAAAGCAAAAAAACCAGCCGAGCGCTCATCAATATTTAAATGAACTTTTATTTTTTCATGCTCAGACATTAACATAGCAATTGGTGTTGAACGAGAGCCAGGGCTTACCACAACGTGATTCACACCTAATTTGGCTAATTCGTCTACAAAAGCTGCTACGTAAGCAGTTAGCTGATTAGTATGGTCCACTTGCTATACCCCCTAAAGCTGATAGCATTGGATTAAATTTAATCGTTGTTTCTTCATATTCACTCTCAGGAGTCGAATCCGCTACAATTCCACAACCTGCAAACAGCATCGCCTGTTGTCGTTCAATTACACCTGAACGAATTCCAACAATAAACTCTCCGTTACCATTAATATCAATCCAACCAATTGGAGCTGCATACCATCCTCGGTCGAATGGCTCTAACTTTCGAATAATGGACAAAGATTCTTTTTGTGGATATCCTCCTAAAGCAGGTGTTGGGTGGAGCTCTTTTAACAGCGAAAACAATGTCACATCTTTCTTCGTTTTGCCTCGAACAGGTGTATAGAGATGTTGAATATGCTTCGTTTTATACAGTGTTGGTTGCATAGGTATTTCTACTTCCATACAATAGGCTTCCATTGCTTCTTTTATCATATGAACAACCACATCATGTTCAATTAAATTTTTTTGATCATTTAAAAGCTCATTACCTAAAAGCTCATCTTCTTTTCTTGTTTTTCCTCGCTTAATAGAACCCGCTAAACAAGTCGAAAAAACATAGTCTCCCTCTTTTTGCACCAAACGCTCTGGAGACGCCCCAACAAAATGTTGATTTTCATTCTCAAAAATGAAGGTATAGCTTGTAGGTTGTTCTCTCAACAAACGCTGAATAACGTACTCTGTCGAAATTGCTTCGGTAAATGTTGCTTTTAACTGTCGAGCTAGTACCACTTTCTCAATTTTTCCTTGTTGGATTAACGAAGTAGCATTTTGAACATTTTTTTTAAACCTTTGCACATCAATTTCTTCTTTTGTTAATAGTAAAGGCGATGAATAGCTACTACCGTCATATTCTTGGTTTCCTAACAATCCTTCAAGCTCTTCAATATGCTTAAGATGAGCTTGTATATTGTCTTCACCACTTACTTTAATGTTTATACTTAGATATCCATTCCCTTCCGTCTCTGTATAAAGAACAGAGGGAATTACAAATTTACTATTGGAAAAATCGTTCCAATGGTTGTCCCTTTTTTGATAAGGATCAAATGAGAACCCTCCAAAAAGCAGAGGACCTGTACCATTTGGAAACTCTACGTCATTTGTATACAAAATATCTCTTTTAAAGCGCTTCCATTGTTTTTCTGTATCAAAAAAACGCTCAGACCCTTCTTTGGAAGACAGCGTATAAGCTCTTCCTAACCCAACGAACGTATACTGCTGGTTCGGATCTCTCCAAAAGAAACGTTCTTTACAAAACTGTCTATAGCCGTTTGCATAAAAAATAAGGGGGTCAATAGGTCTTACTTTTTTGACTACGCTGACAAGTTTTGTGTTACTTTCATTTTTGGCACATTCAATTGCCTCTGATAAATGATCATGTATTAACTGTTCAGTTATTGCAATCACACTACGTCCCCCCGTTTATAATGTCGTAAGTCTTTAACCAATTTATTATAAACTTTCGCTGTAAAAAAATCTAGTTTGACAACTGAATTCCCTTGATAAGATTGTATCATATCTCAACAAAAGTTACCGATTTTGTGCTCTTTGTTTCCAAGTTACATTATATAACTTAAAAAAATATTTACTTTCCTTCAGCAATGAAAGTATTTATCGACTAGTTTTTCCATAACTAAGGGAAGAAGTCGTTACACATTTCATCATAAATACCAATCATTTCACATGTGAAACACGATAGAACTTAATTTTTTTAAATCATTTAACACATAATAATGTGGAATTGAGTAATTCAAGGGAAAAGGGAGAGAAGTCTTATGATTTCCAATAAGCAACTAAATCAATTAAGGGAAGCATTATTAACTGAACAAGAAAGCCTAATGCATCAGTTAAAAGACAATAATGATTTTGGGTTAAGATCCCAAAGTTTACATGATTCAACCGGAGAATTATCAAGTTATGATAATCACCCTGGAGATATGGCCAGTGAAATTTACGAACGTGAAAAAGATATTGCATTATATGAACATACACGCGAAGAGCTAAAGGAAATTAAGGCTGCTTTAAATGCTATGGAAAAAAGCTCATATGGAAAATGTAAAACTTGTGGAAAAGATATTAGCTTTGAACGTCTCCAAGCAGTTCCTACCACCTTGTACTGTAAAGAGCATAGTCCGTCGCAAGAAACATCACGACAACGACCCGTCGAAGAATTAAACCTTCGTCATCCATTTGGACAATACGATTTGGATACTTCCGGAGCAACTGAATATGACGCGGAAGATTCTTGGCAAGACGTCGAAAGATATGGAACGTCTGAATCACCATCTGACTTCGAAGGAGATATCTCTTCTTATAACGACACATACATTGAACATGATGAAAACGTTGGATATGTAGAAGACTATGAGAACTTCGTAGGTACTGATTTATATGGAAAAGAAATTGTTGTATACCCGTCCAAACAGCATGAAGAATATGAGCAGACCTTAGATGAAGAAGGTATTATGACAACTTTTGGTGACCTACCATCTCATGAAAAAGAGCATTATACAGAATACCAGGAGTAGCGTAATACGGCTGTTATTCTGTATAAAAATATATGTATAAAGAAATTCCGATAATTTCTTTAGTGATAATAGATAAAAAAGGAGCCTAGAGGCTCCTTTTTTAATATGACAATATTTGTTTTGATGAATTAATTTCCCAAATCTCTTTTGCATACTCTGATATTGTGCGATCGCTAGAGAAATAACCTGATTGAGCAATATTTAACGCGCTCATTTCAAACCATTTCTCTTTGTCACAGTATGCTTGATTTACTTTTTCTTGTGCTTGAACATAGGAAGCGAAGTCTCTCAGTACGTAGTACTCATCATTTTGCATTAACAACGAATCGTAAATTGGTTCAAATAAATCGTAAGTATTCTTAAAAAAGCCGTTTATAAGCTGTTCTAACACTTTTTTTATTCGCTGATCATGATGATAATAATCAAATGAGCGATACCCACCGTTTTGTTGATAGTGTAAAACTTCCTCAGATGATAAACCAAAGATAAACATATTGTTTTCTCCAACAGCTTCCGCAATCTCTACGTTTGCTCCATCCATTGTTCCAATAGTTAAAGCACCGTTCATCATGAATTTCATATTCCCAGTGCCTGATGCTTCTTTACTGGCAGTTGAGATTTGTTCGCTAACATCGGCTGCTGTAAAAACATCTTCAGCCAAAGAAACGCGGTAGTTTTCAAGGAAAACAACTTTTAAAAACGGCGATGTGATTGGATCACTGTTTACTACATCAGCCACTGAGTTAATTAACTTAATAACCTTCTTAGCATAGTAATATCCTGGCGAAGCCTTTGCTCCAAAGATAAAAGTTCTAGGTATAATTTTAAAGTTAGAGTCTTCTTTTAAACGATTGTATAGATACATAATATGAAGTACATTTAGCAACTGTCGCTTATAAGCATGTAACCTTTTCACTTGCACATCAAAGATTGACTCTGGATTTATTTCAATACCAGTTTGCTTTTTGATAACTTCGCTTAAAATATCTTTCCGCTGTTGCTTTACTTGTTTTAATTGGTCTTTAAAATTGTTATCTTGAGCATAAGGCTCCAACTGTTTTAATGCGTAAGGATTTTTCACCCAGTCATCACCGATAGTTTCATTGAGAAGCATTGATAATTCTGGATTCGCCTTTAACAGCCATCGTCTATGAGTAATACCGTTTGTTTTATTAATAAACTTCTGTGGATAGAAATCAAAGAAGTTTTTCATTTCTCGCTTTTTTAAAATGTCGGTGTGTATTTTTGCCACGCCGTTTACTTTATGACTTCCTACAATCGCTAAATGAGCCATCTTCACCATATCATGCGCGATAATGGCCATATCCTCAATTCTTTTCCATTGGTAAGGATATTTTTTCCACAACTCTTCACAAAAGCGCTGATTAATTTCTTCCACAATCATATAAATACGAGGGAGAAGCGGTTTAAACAAGTGAATTGGCCATTTTTCTAAAGCTTCAGATAACGTCGTATGGTTGGTGTATGAAATGGTCTGTGTAGTAATATGCCACGCATCATCCCAACTAAGATTTTCCTCATCCAAGAGAATGCGCATCAATTCTGGAATAGCTAATACAGGATGGGTGTCATTGATATGAATCGCTACCTTTTCATGTAGATTGGCAAGCGTCCCGTACACAATACGATGGGAACGAATAATACTTTGCAAACTAGCGGATACGAGAAAATATTGCTGCTTCAATCTTAAAATTTTACCATCTTCATGGGTGTCATCTGGATACAAAAATTCGGATACTGCTTCTGTTTCTCTCTTATACTGCATTACGTCTTTATGTACTGGAAATGAAGCAGGTTCTGCGTTCCAAAGTCGAAGCGTATTCACCGTAGTCGTATCATAGCCTACTACCGGAATGTCATACGGCACAGCTAAAATAGACTCTCCATTAATATGTCGAAATGCTAGTTTGCCATTATCATTGTAATATTCAACTTCTCCCCAGAAGTTTACTTCAATCGATTGATCAACTTTTCTCACTTCCCAAGAGTTACCGTGACGAAGCCACTGTTCAGGCAATTCTACTTGAAAACCATCCACAATTTTCTGATCGAATAACCCATGTTTATATCGAATTCCACATCCATGCCCTGGTAAATTTAAAGAAGCTAAAGAATCTAAAAAACAAGCAGCTAAACGGCCTAACCCACCATTTCCTAACCCAGCATCTGCCTCAATTTCCTCAATCTCTTCTAGTGAAATATTTAAATCTTTTAACCCTTCTTCAACTACTTCTTTTATTCCAAGGTTAAGTAAATTTTGTCCTAATAGCCTGCCTAATAAAAATTCAATCGAGAGATAATACACTTGTTTTGAATGATTTGACCTCTGAGCCTCATTAGTAGCAATCCAATCACTACTAATATACTCTCTGACCATATTTCCTAACGTATGGTATTGATCTTGTACCGTCGATTCTTTGAAGCTTTTCCCATAAGTCATTTCTAACTTTTTTAAAAATACTTTTTGAAAGCTTTCTTTATTAGAGAACAAGCTTATCACCCTTTCAAGATGAAATAGATGTTAAGTTCGCATATAGTTGATTATATTTAAATGCCGACTGCGCCCAGCTATAATCTTGACTCATAGCATCTCGCATTAATTTCTCCCATACGTCCTTATCATTGTAAAAGGAAATTGCCCTTTCAATTGTGTAAAGCATATCGTGAGCGTTATAATTTGCAAAAGTAAATCCATTTCCTTCGTGAGTAGACTCATTATACGAAAGGACCGTATCATTTAGCCCACCTGTTTCCCTGACGATTGGGATTGCACCGTAGCGCAACGCAATCAATTGACCTAATCCGCATGGCTCAAACTTTGAAGGCATTAAAAATAAATCTGATCCCGCATACACTTTATGGGCTAGGGCTTCATTGAAACCAATGATTGCTTTTACCTGATTGGGATACTGAGATTCCATGTCTTTGAAAAATGATTCAAATTCTTCTTCACCTGTCCCGAGTATAACAACTTGCGCACCTAAACGAGTTATTTCATGAAAAACATGCTTTACAAGATCTAACCCTTTTTGTTTTGTTAACCGCGTTACCATTGATACAAGTGGGACATTATTTTTCACATCTAATCCAAGGTATGCTTGTAAATCTTCTTTATTCTTATTCTTACCTGCTAAATCTTGTGCTGAATAGTTAAATGCAATTAACTCATCCACTTCTGGATTATAAGCCTGATCATCAATACCATTTACAATCCCTATCAAATCCTGGTCTCTTTGTCTTAGCAATCCATCTAACTTTTCACCATAATAAGGCATTTGAATTTCATTTCGATAAGTTGGGCTCACTGTTGTAATTTTATCCGCAGAGACAAGACCGCCTTTCATAAAATTTAAATTGCCATAAAACTCTAATTGATTAGACGTAAAGTGATAATCATTTAAGTTTAGTAGCTCATATAAATTTTGCTTTGGAAAGACCCCCTGAAACTGTAGGTTATGAATAGTGAATACCGTTTCAATATGGTCATACATATTATATTGCGCTCTTAATAAAAAAGGAATCATGGCTGTATGCCAGTCATGACAATGAATGATATCCGGCTCATTTACTAAAGTTGGAATAGCTTCTAGTACTGCTTTAGAGAAAAAGGCAAAGCGTTCTGCATCATCATAATGACCGTACAGACTATCTCTTTTAAAATAGTATTCATTATCAATAAAAATGTACTGAGTACCATTCATTTCTAGCGTATAAATCCCACAATATTGTCTTCTCCATCCAACTTGTACATAGATGACTTTTTCTAAAGTCATCTGCTCACTGTACTGTTCAGGAATTAAGCTATACTTGGGCATAATTACAGATACGTTGGTGCCCAGCTGCTTCAATTCCTTAGGCAAAGCACCAGCTACATCCGCTAATCCTCCTGTTTTAATAAACGGTACACATTCTGACACTGCAAATAATACATTCACGAATTCATCAACGCTCCTTGAACTGTTCCTTTTGCTAATACTCTTGGTAGATTAGGTTCACCATTCAACTCTTCATGACTACCTATTTTTACATCTTTATCTAAAACAACATAGTTTAATACGCTATTTTCAAGAATAGCTCCTTTTTGCATCACAATACTATTTTTAACAACTGCGCCTTTTCCTATCTTTACACCTCGGAAAATAATACTGTTTTCAACATGCCCTTCAATAACACATCCGTTAGCAATCATTGAATTTTTCACTACAGCTGTTTTTGCATAGCGCGTTGGAGGTTCATCTTTTGTTTTTGTATAAACTGGACGAGTTCTTAGAAATAGCTGCTTCCACGTGTCTGGAGATAAAATATCCATACTAGCTTTATAATATGCTTCTAGCGAATCCACTTGAGAAAGGTATCCATTATGCTCATACGTAATCACTTTGGATGACTCTGAAAGATAGTGCACAAGCTCTGTAATCGTATCAAAATCTTGGGTTTCATTTTGTAGGATATCGAGTAACGTTTTTTTATTAATAATGTATATGTTTAGAGGAGTATTACCACTCACTACTGACGTTACAACTGCACCTTGAGCTACATGACGCTTTAATACTTGACTGAAATCAATGGTACAAATGGTATAGCTATTTGCAATAATAACGTAATCTTGTTTACTTCGAAGGAAATAATCAATATGATAGCGGAATTGAGCAATTAGCGATGGGTCTTCTAATTTTAAATCGTTTTTTACAGGTGGAAAGATGAATAGTCCATCTCTTTTTCGGTCTAGATCCCACTCTTTTCCTGAACCAATATGATCAGTAAGAGCACGATAGCGGTCCTTTGGAAATATAGCCACGCTTTGGACGCCAGAATTCACCATATTCGACAGCATAAAATCAATTAAGCGGTAGCGTCCTGCAAATGGAACAGCCGCAATTGAACGATAAAAAGTTAATGGTTGTAAAGAGCTCATAGTTGTGCAAGCATCAATAATGCCTAGCATTTGATTATTCAATGTAGTTCATCCTCTCTGTTAATTAAATGCATTATGAAATTGATTCTAAAAGTTCATTAGTCACTAAAATGACTTCTTCTTTTCCCTGTGTTGGCTTAATAATAGTTCCATCTGGAATGATTACATCTGACGGAATAATAGCATTTTCAATATATACGTTTACTCCCACTTTAGCCGATGGCATCACAACGCTTCGTTTGACCTCTGAACCGCTGCCAATTTGTACTCCTGGAAACAACACAGAGCGTTCAATACTACCTTCAACAACGCAGCCCTCATTTACTAACGATTCCACTACGCATGCTGTTGGAGCAATATACTGAGGAGGTTGACTAGGATTTACTGAATATACTTTCCATGAAGAATCAAATAAATTGAGCTCATCACTTTCGTCTAATAAGTCCATATTCGCTTCCCACAAGCTTTTAACTGTACCAACATCTTTCCAATACCCTGTAAATGGATATGCTATTAAGCGCTTCTTCTCTTCTAACAATAGAGGAATGACATCTTTCCCAAAGTCATGACTAGAATAAGGATTACGTGCATCCATTTCTAGATATTCTTTAAGAATATTCCATTTAAAAATATAAATACCCATAGAAGCTAGATTATTCTTTGGATGCTGTGGCTTTTCATCGAATTCCTCAACTTCTAAAGCTTCGTTTGTATTTAAGATTCCAAATCTACTTGCTTCATCCCAAGGAACTTCAATCACTGAGATAGATACATCTGCCTCTTTTTCAATATGGTAATCTAGCATACTTTCATAATTCATTTTGTAAATATGGTCTCCGGATAAAATTAACACATACTCAGGTTCATACTGACATAGGTAGTTTAAGTTTTCATAAATTGCACTAGCAGTTCCTTTGTACCACTTTACCCCTGATGACTCTGAATAAGGAGGTAATACCGTAACGCCTCCGTCTCTCCTATCCAAGTCCCAAGCGCTTCCAATACCAATATAAGAATGTAAAAGTAAAGGCTGGTACTGTGTTAAGATTCCAACTGTTTCAATCCCAGAGTTGGAGCAATTGCTTAATGCAAAATCAATAATTCGATATTTTCCACCAAATGGGACAGCTGGCTTTGCTAAATTTTTTGTAAGTGAACTTAATCGACTACCTTTTCCTCCTGCCAATAACATCGCTACGCACTTCTTTTTTAACATTTTTTTTTCTCTCCCCCCGTTTTTTCTTTGTTCTCATGATGCTAATCCCAAAGGGTGGTACATCCATTTCAATATGAAACGGTAGACCGTGAAACCCTTCCTCAACTACTTTTAAAGGTTTTGAGTTAACAACTCCAGAACCTCCAAAATCAACATGATCACTATTGATGACCTCAACATATTCTGTGTTTAGAGGAACACCTACTTTATATGCATGATATGGAACATCTGAGAAGTTACATACCACTACAAGCTTATCCTGACTATTTGTTGATGTTCGAATAAACGAAAAGATTTTTTGATCTCGATTATTCACATCAATCCAAGAGAAACCTTCTTCTTTATGATCTAATTCATAAAGTGGCTTACTTCTTTTATAAATTTTAAGTAACTCTTTAAAATAACTATTTAAATTTTGGTGCATGTCAAAGTCATATAGCTGCCAATCTAAATCACTTGCGTCTTTCCACTCATCGAATTGACCAAATTCTCCACCCATAAATAGTAGTTTCTTGCCCGGATGAGCAATAAAATAGCCGTATAATAATCGCAGCTGAGCAAATTTTCGCCAATAGTCTCCAGGCATTTTATTTAACATTGATTTTTTCCCATGAACGACTTCATCATGAGAGAATGGTAAAATGAAATTTTCATTAAAGGCATACATTAAAGAGAAAGTCATCTTTTCATGAAGGTTCGCTCTTTGATGAGTGTCTGCTTCCATATAGGTTAAGACATCGTTCATCCAGCCCATATTCCATTTGTAATTAAAACCTAGCCCACCATCATATGTAGGAGCTGTAACTAGTGGCCAATCTGTTGAATCTTCAGCCATCATTAAAATAGTTGAATCATAGGCAAAAACCGCTTCATTGAGCTTTCTTAAGAATTGAACAGCATATTGATTTTCAACCAATTCATGCGAATTCGGCCAATACAACATATTGGCAACAGCATCGACCCTAAAGCCATCAACGTGAAAATACTCTAGCCAAAACAATGCATTCGATATTAAGAAACTTTGCACTTCTGGCTTACCTAAATCAAAATTAGCCGTGCCCCATGTATAGTTTTCACGGTCTAATTCGTTCTTGTATTCATACGTGGGTGAACCATCAAACATATATAACCCATGCGCATCTTTACAAAAATGGCCGGGAACCCAATCTAAAAGAACGCCTATGCTGCTTTGATGACATTGATCAATAAAATACATTAAGTCGTGTGGTGAACCGTATCGACTTGTTGCAGAAAAATAGCCAGTCCCTTGGTATCCCCACGATTTATCGAGCGGATGCTCAACGAGCGGTAATAGTTCGATATGGGTAAAACCTTGTTCTAGTACATAAGGAATTAATTCTTCAGCTAGTTCACGGTACGTATATAGTTCACCATCTTCGTGAATCTTCCACGAACCCGCGTGTAGCTCATAAATGCACATAGGCTTTTCATAAACAGCGTGTTGCTTCTTTTTACGCTTCCAATACTGATCACCCCACTTGTATCCTTCTAAAGAATAAATTTTAGAAGCAGTGTTAGGCCTTACTTCGCTATGAAAAGCATATGGATCCGCTTTTAATATTTTGGTTCCATTATGAGTTGTAATTTCGTATTTATAAATCATATTCTCTTCAAGATTTGGGATAAATATTGTCCATATCCCTTGAGAGTTTAATCTCTCTAACGGATGATTTAAACCGTCCCATTCATTAAAATCACCCACAATGCTTACCGCAGAAGCATTAGGAGCCCAAACAGAAAATCGTACTCCCTCTATGCCGTTTAGTGTTAACTTATGTGCCCCAAAGAGCTTATAACTATGAAACAAATTTCCTTCATGATAAAGATGGATGTCAAAATCAGTAGGTTGAACAATCGAATTCAAAAATACCCCTCCTTGATAACAATTAACCTAGTAAATAAACTCCTCTTTTTTTATTTCCATTATTTACTATACCCTCTTTTCTAACGACTAACCTAGTAAATAAACCTTTCTTCTTTCATTTCTATTATCTAATTTACATTCCATAAAGCATCTATTTTTTCCTTCTTTTCTGAATATTTTTATGAAAATAAAAAAACCATCTATTTACTAGATGATTTTCAAACAAATAAAAAAGGTTTGCATAAATGCAAACCTTCTCAGATATGACCCGTACGGGATTCGAACCCGTGTTACCGCCGTGAAAGGGCGGTGTCTTAACCACTTGACCAACGGGCCAGTATTAAAATCGACTGGCGGAGAAGGAGGGATTTGAACCCTCGCGCCGCTTACGCGACCTACACCCTTAGCAGGGGCGCCTCTTCAGCCTCTTGAGTACTTCCCCAATATAATGGCTCCACAGGTAGGACTCGAACCTACGACCGATCGGTTAACAGCCGATTGCTCTACCACTGAGCTACTGTGGAATAATAAATGGTGGGCCTAAGTGGACTCGAACCACCGACCTCACGCTTATCAGGCGTGCGCTCTAACCAGCTGAGCTATAGGCCCATTATGGAGCGGGTGATGAGAATCGAACTCACGACATCAGCTTGGAAGGCTGAGGTTTTACCATTAAACTACACCCGCTTAATTATATGGGGCGACTGATGGGAATCGAACCCACGAATGTCGGAACCACAATCCGATGCGTTAACCACTTCGCCACAATCGCCATATAGATGGTGGCTCGGGACGGAATCGAACCGCCGACACAAGGATTTTCAGTCCTTTGCTCTACCAACTGAGCTACCGAGCCTTTTTATAATGGCGGTCCCGACGGGAATCGAACCCGCGATCTCCTGCGTGACAGGCAGGCATGTTAACCGCTACACCACGGGACCACTTTGGTTGCGGGGACAGGATTTGAACCTGCGACCTTCGGGTTATGAGCCCGACGAGCTACCAGACTGCTCCACCCCGCGATAATTTGATAATAATATAATGGCGGAGGAAGAGGGATTCGAACCCCCGCGGGCTTTAACACCCCTGTCGGTTTTCAAGACCGATCCCTTCAGCCGGACTTGGGTATTCCTCCGTATATTATATATGGTAGCGGCGGAGGGGATCGAACCCCCGACCTCACGGGTATGAACCGTACGCTCTAGCCAGCTGAGCTACACCGCCATATTATCAGAAATGTATTAAGTTGGTGGAGCCTAGCGGGATCGAACCGCTGACCTCCTGCGTGCAAGGCAGGCGCTCTCCCAGCTGAGCTAAGGCCCCATAAATGGTCGGGAAGACAGGATTCGAACCTGCGACCCCTTGGTCCCAAACCAAGTGCTCTACCAAGCTGAGCTACTTCCCGTTTATGGCGCGCCCGAGAGGAGTCGAACCCCTAACCTTTTGATCCGTAGTCAAACGCTCTATCCAATTGAGCTACGGGCGCTTATTAAAATGGTGCCGAGGGCCGGACTTGAACCGGCACGGTAGTCACCTACCGCAGGATTTTAAGTCCTGTGTGTCTGCCAATTCCACCACCCCGGCAGGACTTATTTGTGGAGCGGAAGACGAGGTTCGAACTCGCGACCCCCACCTTGGCAAGGTGGTGTTCTACCACTGAACTACTTCCGCGCATTATGAAATTAAATGGTGCGGGTGAAGGGACTTGAACCCCCACGTCGTAAAGACACTAGATCCTAAGTCTAGCGCGTCTGCCAATTCCGCCACACCCGCATGTGTGTGTATTTAAAATGGTGAGCCATGAAGGACTCGAACCTTCGACCCTCTGATTAAAAGTCAGATGCTCTACCAACTGAGCTAATGGCTCGAAAGTGGTGCCGGCAAGAGGACTTGAACCCCCAACCTACTGATTACAAGTCAGTTGCTCTACCAGTTGAGCTACACCGGCAACATATTCATGGTGGAGGATGACGGGATCGAACCGCCGACCCCCTGCTTGTAAGGCAGGTGCTCTCCCAGCTGAGCTAATCCTCCATTATATAACAGCCTGGCAACGTCCTACTCTCACAGGGACAAAGTCCCAACTACCATCGGCGCTAGAGAACTTAACTTCCGTGTTCGGCATGGGAACGGGTGTGACCTCTCTGCTATCGCCACCAGACATATTATATTATACAACATTTTCGAAAGAAATCAAGACTTTTTTTGAGTTTTTATTCTTTCAAAACTAGATAACATATTTGCTGAGTACTTCGTGTACTATCATTTGGTTAAGTCCTCGATCGATTAGTATCAGTCAGCTACACACGTCACCGTGCTTCCACCTCTGACCTATCAACCTGATCATCTTTCAGGGATCTTACTAGCTTGCGCTATGGGAAATCTCATCTTGAGGGGGGCTTCATGCTTAGATGCTTTCAGCACTTATCCCGTCCACAC